>CAVTXW010000006.1:0-495916 GCA_963738815.1 uncultured Solirubrobacteraceae bacterium | reverse complement strand
GGCGACGCTTTGCCGCCGAGGAACACGGCCTCGTTGGGCGTGCCGTTGAGTGCGATCGTGCCGGTCTTGTTCTGCGCCGCGAAGGGCCCTTCGACCGGGCCGGAGAAGGCCGTTTCGTGTGACGACGTGGTGCCCGAGGCGCCTTCGCCGACCGGCAGCGGTTCACCCGTTTTTTCCCATTCTTCTTCGGTGCCGCCGGTTTCGGCGAACACCGCCCCCGCTTCGCTGGTTTCGATGTAGGTCGCCGCGACCGTCTTTTCGCCCGAGACGTAGCAGTGGCCGGTGATGGTGAAGGGGCCGATCGCTTCGATCACGACCGTTTTGGGGCTCGTGATGCTGGCGCCCGCCGTGGCCACGGTCTTGTTGTAGGTGGCGGCGGGCAGGCTGGTGTTGCCCTTTTCGCCCGGGACTCCCTGCGGGCCCTGTTTCCCTTCGACCCCGGCCGCGCCGTTGGACCCGTTCGCGCCGGTCGCGCCGGCCGGCCCGCCCGGCCCTCGCTCCCGTGGCGCCACGTCGCTCCGGGCTTCTTCAGTTCCTTCAGGACCTTCGGGCTGATCTGTTTGCTCGACGTGATCAGGTAGTGGCTCGCAGCAGCCGCGCCGCCCGCCATCGCGAACACGAGCGCCAAGGTGGCAACGACGTTCGCGTAGGTCATCCGTGCCCTGATCCGGAGAAACATTCCTCGGACGAGGCTACCGGCGGCGGCCTGCGTTCGCGCTGGACCAACGTCGAGGTCGCCCATCCGTAGGAGACGATCCTCGCCCGCCCGGAGCGGCCGCCGCAGCGCCCGCGCCAGCGCATATGCTCACGCCCGATGAGCCCCGAGCAGAGCAGCGACACCCCACGAGGCGAGCACCCGACCGGCGAGGGGCGTCCGACCGGGACGCCAGGCATCTCGCTCGTGCCGGAGCCCACGGCCGGCGATGAGGCGCAGGCGCAGCTCGAGGAGTTCGACGTGGACGGCGTGCTCGTCGGCATCGTCATGGGCTCCGAAAGCGACATGGAGCAGATGCAGAAGGCCGCGGACGAGCTCGAGAAACGGGGCATCTCCCACGAGGTCCACGTCATGTCCGCCCACCGCCAGCCCGACCTGGTCGCCGAGTACGCAAAGGGGGCGCGCGAGCGTGGCCTGCGCGTGCTGATCGCGGGCGCCGGGATCTCGGCGGCGCTGCCCGGGGCGGTCGCCGCCCACACCGAGCTGCCCGTGATCGGCGTCCCGCTCTCGGGGCGTCTGACTGCCGCGGGCGGGCTCGACGCGATCCTCTCGATCGTGCAGATGCCGCCTGGCGTTCCCGTCGCCTGCGTCGGCCTCGACAACGCGCGCAACGCGGCCGTCCTCGCAGCGAAGATCCTCGGCGCCTGAGGGCGCTGGGTCGAGCGGCGCCCTGCCCCACGGGTGCTCGCCCCGCCCATCCGGGCTCTGACCTCGGCGATGAGATAATCGGGTGAAGTGATCCCCCGCTACACCAGGCCGGCCCTCGGCGAGCTCTGGACCGACGAGGCGCGCATGGACACCTGGCGGCGGGTCGAGGTCGCCGCCTGCGAGGAGCTGCCGGCGCTGCTCGGGGATGCCGGGCCGACCCCGGAGGAGCTCGACGCGATCCGCGCAGCGACGTTCACGGTCGAGGCCGTCAACGAACGCGAGAGGGTCACCGACCACGACATGGCGGCGTTCGTGGACGTGCTCGCCGCCTCGGCCGGACCGGCGGGCCGCTGGATCCACTTCGGGCTGACCTCCTCGGACGTGCTCGACACCGCGCTGGCCCTGCAGCTCGCCGCCGTCGGCGAGGTCGTCCTCGCGGGCGCCGACGAGCTGGTCGCGACCCTCGTCCGCCGGGCGCGCGAGCACGCCGGCACGCTCTGCGTCGGGCGCACGCACGGCGTCCACGCCGAGCCCACGACCTTCGGCGTCAAGCTCGCCGGCTTCGCCTTCGAGGCCGACCGCAACCGGCAGCGCCTGCGCGCGGGCTTCGAGGCGGTGCAGGTCGGAGCCCTCTCCGGAGCGGTCGGCACCTACGCGGCCACCGACCCGGACTTCGAGGGGCGCGTGCTGGCACGGCTGGGGCTCGCGCGGGAGGACGTCTCCACGCAGGTCGTCGCCCGCGACCGCCACGCGGAGCTGCTGAGCGCGATCGCCCTGGCCGGCGCGGGCCTGGAGCGCCTCGCGCTGGAGATCCGCAACCTCCAGCGCACCGAGGTCCGCGAGGTCCAGGAGCCCTTCCGCGCCGGCCAGAAGGGCTCCTCGGCGATGCCTCACAAGCGCAACCCGATCAAGGCCGAGCAGATCACGGGCCTCGCCCGCGTCCTTCGCGGCAACGCGGTCGCGGGCTTCGAGGATGTCGCGCTGTGGCACGAGCGCGACATCTCGCACTCCTCCGTTGAGCGGGTCGTGCTGCCGGACTCGACGATCCTGATCGACTACCTCCAGCACCGCGCGGTCGGTCTCCTCGACGGCATGACGGTCGACCGCAACCGCATGCTCGAGAACCTCGAGCTGACGCACGGCGCGCTGTTCTCACAGCGGGTCCTGCTCGCGCTCGTCGCGGCCGGTTCCGAGCGCGACGACGCCTACCGCGTCGTCCAGGAGCTGGCTCAGCACGCCTGGGACCAGGGCATCCCGATGCGGGAGCTGCTGGCCGCCGACGAGCGCGCGGCGGGCCTCGACCTCGACGCGATCTTCGACTTCGGCCACTACATCCGCTACTCGAACGAGATCGTCTCCCGGCTCGACGAGATCGGCTGAGCGCCGGCCCCACTCCGCCCGCCGCCGCTGTTAGCATCGCGTCACGTGACGAGCCTCGCCGACCTCCCCTTGATCGCCAGCGGGAAGGTCCGCGAGATGTACTCGCTCGACGCAGCTGAGAACGGCTCCGGTGGCAGGCTGCTGATGGTCGCCAGCGACCGCATCTCGACGTACGACGCCGTCCACCCGACGCCGATCCCGGACAAGGGCCGCGTGCTCACCGGCCTGTCGGTCTTCTGGTTCGAGAAGACGGGTCACATCGTCGGAAACCACCTCATCTCAGCGACCGAGGGCGTCCCGGAGGAGGCCCGCGGGCGCGCGCTCGTGGTCAGGCGCCTGAAGATGCTGCCGGTCGAGTGCATCGTGCGGGGCTACATCACCGGCTCGGGGTGGAAGGACTACCAGGCAACCGGCGCCGTGGCGGGGATCCCGCTGCCGGCCGGGCTGCAGGAGTCCGAGCAGCTGCCCGAGCCGATCTTCACCCCCTCCACGAAGGCCGAGGAGGGGCACGACGAGACGATCGACTTCGCCGCCGCGGCGGGCCTCGTCGGCGACCCCGAGCTGATGGAGCGCGTCAAGCAGGCCTCGATCGAGCTCTACTCGTTCGCCGCGCAGCACGCGCGCGAGCACGGCGTGATCCTCGCCGACACCAAGTTCGAGTTCGGGCTCGACGAGAACGGCGCGCTCCTCGTCGGCGACGAGGTGCTGACGCCGGACTCCTCGCGCTACTGGCCCGCCGACGAGTACGAGGTCGGCCGCGGCCAGCCGAGCTTCGACAAGCAGTACGTGCGCGACTGGGCCTCGGGCAGCGGCTGGGACAAGAAGCCGCCCGCGCCCGCGATCCCCGACGATGTCGTCGAGGGCACGCGGCGCCGCTACGTGGAGGCGTACGAGCGCATCACCGGCCGCTCGTTCTCCGAGTGGCTGGCCGAGACGGCCACCTGATGCGGGCGCGGGTCCTGATCCGCCCGAAGGCGGGGATCCTCGATCCGCAGGGCGTGGCCGTCGAGCGGGCGCTCCCCGCGCTCGGGTTCGAGGGCGTCGAGAACGTCCATGTCGGCAGGCTCGTGGAGCTCGACGTCGCCGAGGAGGGGCAGCTCGAGCCCCTGTGCGAGAAGCTGCTCGCCAACCCGCTGGTCGAGGACTACGAGATCGAGATCGTCGGTTGAGATTCGGCGTCCTGCAGTTCCCGGGCTCCTGCGACGAGGTCGACGCGCTGGAGGCGGCCCGGATGGTCGGCGACGCGGAGCTGATCTGGCACCGCGACCGCGACCTGCAGGGAGCCGACGCGATCATCGTGCCCGGCGGCTTCTCATACGGCGACTACCTGCGCGCGGGCGCGATCGCACGCTTCTCACCCGCGATGGAGTCGGTGATCGAGTTCGCGCGGGAGGGCGGCCCGGTGCTCGGTATCTGCAACGGCTTCCAGGTCCTCTGCGAGGCTCACCTGCTCCCCGGCGCGCTGCTGCCCAACGTCAACCTGCGGTTCACCTCCCGCCAGGTACGGCTGGAGGTCGTCGGGGCCGCCCCCGCGTTCACGAGTGCGTGCGCGCCCGGACGCGAGCTGAGCATCCCGGCCAAGCACTCCTGGGGCCGCTACCACGCGGACCCGGACACGCTGGCCACGATCGAAGGAGGCGGCCAGGTGGTGCTGCGATACGCGCCCGGCGAGAACTTCAACGGCTCGCTGAACGACATCGCCGGCGTGTGCAACGAGGCCGGCAACGTGATGGGGCTGATGCCGCACCCCGAGCACGCCGTGAGCGAGCTGACCGGCGGCTCGACCGACGGCCTGTGCATCTTCCGCTCGATGCGCCTGGCGGTCGAGGGGGTGGCGGCTTGAGCGCCCCGCCGGAGGCTGAAACGGAGACCTTGCCGACGCTCGCGGACGCGCTCGCACTCGGCCTGACCGAGAGCGAGTACGAGCTGATCTGCGAGAAGCAGGGCGGCGCGCCGAACCAGGTCGAGCTCGCCATGTACTCGCTGCTGTGGAGCGAGCACTGCGCCTACAAGCACTCCAAGAAGCTGCTGCGCACGCTGCCGACCGAGGGCGAGCACGTGGTGATGGGCCCGGGCGAGAACGCGGGTGCGGTCGACGCCGGCTCGGGGCTCGTGTGCGCGTTCAAGGTCGAGTCCCACAACCACCCGAGCGCCGTCGAGCCCTTCCAGGGCGCGGCCACCGGCGTCGGCGGGATCCTGCGCGACATCTTCGCGATCGGCGCCCGCCCGGTGGCGGTGCTCGACTCGCTGCGCTTCGGCGAGCCGGGCGAGAGCGCCCGCGCCCGCTACCTGCTGGACGGCGCGGTCGCCGGCATCGGCCACTACGGCAACTCGATCGGCGTCCCGACCGTCGGCGGCGAGGTGTACTTCGAGGGCCCCTACGAGCAGAACTGCCTCGTCAACGCGATGGCGCTCGGGCTCGCCCCGCGCGAGCAGCTGGTGCGCAGCGCTGCTGCCGGTCCGGGCAACGTGGTGGTCCTGTTCGGCGCCTCGACCGGCCGCGACGGCATCGGCGGCGCCTCGGTGCTCGCCTCGGCCGAGCTGGGCGAGGACGAGGACAAGCGCCCGACGGTGCAGGTGGGCGACCCCTTCGAGGAGAGCAAGCTGCTCGAGTGCTCGCTGGAGCTGCTCGAGCTCGGCCTGATCGTCGCGCTGCAGGACCTCGGCGCCGCGGGGCTCACCTCCTCGGCCTCGGAGATGGCCGCGAAAGGCGAGGTGGGGATCGACATCGACATCGCGGCGGTGCCGCTGCGCGAGGCCGACATGGAGCCGTTCGAGGTGATGGTCTCCGAGTCCCAGGAGCGGATGCTGTGCGTGGTGGAGCCGCGCAACGTGGAGGCGGTGCTGGCGGTCTGCGAGAAGTGGGAGGTGAACGGGGCCGCGATCGGCACGGTCACCGACATCGGGACGGATGCGCGTGCTGCGCGACGGCGAGCTGCTCGGCGACATGCCGGTGCGCGCGCTCGTCGACGACTGCCCGCTGTATGACCTCGCAGCCGGCCAAGCCGGCGGAGCCGCTGTACGCGCCGCCCGCGGCGGTGCTCGCGCCCGACGCCTCGCCCCAGGAGATCCTGCCGGCGCTGCTCGCCAGCCCGAACCTCGCCTCGCGGCGCCCGCTCTTCGAGCAGTACGACTCGATCGTCGGCTCGCGGACGATCCGCCGTCCCGAGCAGGCCGACGCGGCCGTGCTCGCGCTCCCCGACGGCAGCGCGCTGGCGGTCAGCATCGACGGCAACGGCCGCCGCGTCGCGGCCGACCCGCGCCGCGGCACGATCGCCGCCGTGCTCGAGTGCGCCGCGAACCTCGCGTGCGTCGGCGCCGAGCCGCTCGGCACGACCAACAACCTCAACTTCGGCAACCCCGAGAAGCCGCACATCGCCTGGCAGCTGACCGAGTCGGTCGCGGGCCTCGGGCGAGGCCTGCCGCGCGCTGCGCGCGCCGATCGTGGGCGGCAACGTCTCGCTCTACAACGAGGGCGCCACCGGCCCGATCTACCCGACGCCGGTGATCGGCATGGTCGGGCGGCTGCCCGACGGCGGTCGCGCCGGGCGGCTCGGCTTCGTGAGCCCCGGCGACGCGATCGCGCTCGTCGGTCCTTTCGCGCCGTCGCAGGCGGCCTCCGAGCTGGCCAAGCTGCGCGGCCAGCAGCTTCCCGACGGCCTGCCCGAGATCGACCTCGACGGCGCTGTCGAGGCGCTCGCGGCCGGTGCGCGACGCGGTCCGCTCGGGCGCGCTCTCGAGCGCCCACGACGTCGCCGAGGGCGGGATCGCGGTGGCGCTTGCAGAGTGCGCCATCGCCGGGCGCCTCGGCGCCGAGGTCACGCTCGGCGAGGCACATTGGGAGGCGCTCGGACCCGACGGCGGCGTGCCCGACCCGGGCTGGCCGGAGGGCTCGGCCGCGGCAGGGCTGTTCGGCGAGGGCTCGGGTGGGATTCTCGTCAGCGGGCCGGAGGCGGGGCTGCGCGCCCTCGCCGGACGCACGCACGTACGACTGATCGGGCGGGTCGCCGGGGGCGCCGCCGCCGAAGGCGGTGGTCGGCTGCGGATCTCCCTCGACGGCCACGAGCTGATCGACGCCGGCGTCGAGGAGCTCGCCGCGATCCACGCGAACGGGCTGGCCGGGTGCTTCGCGTGAGCTGCGCGCATCCAGGCGCCGCGCGGGTGTCCGACCCAGGCTTGCTAGCGTTCGAGGGGATGCGTGATGGACCGCGCGACGAGTGCGGCGTGTTCGGCTTGTACGCGCCGGGACACGAGGTTGCCCGCCTGTCGTACTTCGCCCTGTACGCGCTCCAACACAGGGGACAGGAGTCTGCGGGCATAGCCGCCGCCGACCGGGGCGGCCACATCATCACGCGCCGCGAGCTCGGCCTCGTCAGCCAGGTGTTCAGCGAGAACGACCTGCGCACGCTCGCCGGCGACCTCGCGATCGGTCACGTCCGCTACTCGACGACCGGCTCGAACGCGTGGGAGAACTCGCAGCCCGTCCAGCGCTCCGAGGGCACCAACGGCTCGCGCCGCGAGATCGCGCTCGGCCACAACGGCAACCTCATCAACGCACAGGAGCTGCAGTCCGAGCTGCTCGAACGGGGCGTCACGTTCAGCTCCACCTCGGACTCGGAGATCATCGCTGCGATGATCGCCACGCACCCCGCGGAGGAGATCGAGGACGCGATCGCCGACGTGCTGCCGCGGCTTGCGCGGCGCCTTCTCGATCGTCGCGATGACCAAGGACCGCGTCGTCGCCTTCCGCGATCCGCACGGCCTGCGCCCGCTCTCGATCGGCGTGCTCGACCCTGCAGAGCCCGGCGGCAAGCAGCAGTACTGCGTGGCCAGCGAGTCGTGCGCGTTCGACATCATCGGCGCGCGCTTCCTGCGCGACGTCGAGCCCGGCGAGGTCGTGACGCTCGGCGAGGACGGCCTGCAGAGCCGGATCGTCGCCGGAGGTGGGCGCCGCGCCTTCTGCGTCTTCGAGTACATCTACTTCGCGCGGCCGGACTCGCGCATGAACGAGCAGGTGCTCCAGGTCGCGCGCGGGAAGATGGGCGAGATCCTCTGGCGCGAGGCGCCGGTCGATGCGGACCTCGTGATCGCAGTCCCCGACTCCGGCAACGCCGCCGCCCGCGGCCTCGCCCGCGCCGCAGGCCTGCCGCAGGACGACGGCTTCGTCAAGAACCGCTACGTCGCGCGCACCTTCATCCAGCCGGGCCAGGAGCTGCGCAAGCACGGCCTGCGGCTGAAGTTCAACCCGCTGCCCGAGGTGATCGAGGGCAAGCGCCTGGTGGTCGTCGACGACTCGATCGTGCGCGGCAACACGACGCGGCAGATCGTCCAGATGCTGCGCGACAGCGGGGCGGCTGAGGTGCACATGCGGATCTCGGCGCCGCCGATCAAGCACCCCTGCCACTACGGCATCGACATGTCCACGCGCGAGGAGATGATCGCCCACGGGCGCAGCACCGAGGAGGTCGCCGCCGAGCTCGGCTGCGACTCGCTGCACTACCTCTCGCTCGCCGGGCGTCTACGAGGCGGTCGGCGGTTCGCGCGAGACGCACTGCGACGCCTGCTTCACCGGCGCCTACCCGCTGGCGGGCACGGCCGAGGCCGGCGGCAAGTACTCGCTGGAGGCAGACGAGGAGACGCTCGACATCGTCGAGGCCTCCCTCAGCAGCGCTTAGACGGCGCCGCCCTCAGCCAAACCGGTCGTGGCGCGAGGCCGAGGCGTCGTTGTAACGGTTGTTGTAGGCGTGCCTGGAGATCAGTCCGCCGCCGCGGCCGGCGCGCGATGCGAGGCCGAGGCCGACTGCGATCAGGAGGGCGATGAGGAGTGACATGGGATCTGTCCTTCGGTCCGGTGTTGCAGGACCTCTCCGCCCTCAGCTACATGTTCGGCAGATGCGGTACCGCATCTGTGTGATGTGCGTCACGCATGTGTGAGAAGGTAGGCAACATGTGGGCATGACGGGTTTCGAGTCGTGCATCTACTGCAAGCACGACGGACCGCCCCACGACACGACGATGGCCCAATCCACGAAGCATTTACGGCGATGCAGCGGTTGCCCGACGTGCAAAGCCGAAATCGCCGCTGAAAACGAGCCCGGGGTCCCCAAGGACCGCTAGTCGTCGGAGGCGGCACCCTCGACGGCTGCCGTGCTCCCCTCAGCGGAACCGCTGGTCTTTGTTCCCGAGGTAGCCCAGCCGGTAGGCGGCGAACAGCAGCAGCACAACCAGCAGGACCCCTCCGATCACGGTGATCACGGCCACAGCCTCGCCGATGGCGCGGCTGCTGTCAAAGCGCCCGGCGCCCGCGGAGCGCGCCGGTAGGCTGAGCGCGTGCCGATCGCTCAGCGAGTCCGCCGCTCCGCGTGAGCGAGCCGCTGCCCATCGCCGTCCTCGTCTCGGGCGGCGGCACCAACCTCCAGGCGCTGCTCGACACCGTCCACGGCAACGAGGCGCAGGTCGTCGCGGTCGCATCGAGCGCCGCGGACGCGCCGGCGCTCGGGCGCGCCCAGCGAGCGCGACGTGCCGACGGCGGTGTTCGCGCGCGCCGACTATCCGGACCGCGGCGCCCGCGACGACGCGCTCGCCGACTGGGTCGCGCAGTCGGGCGCCCGCCTGGTCGTCCTCGCCGGCTACATGGAGCTGCTCGGCGAGCGCGTTCCTCGACCGCTTTCCCGGCGCGGTCATCAACGTCCACCCGTCGCTGCTGCCGGCGTTCCCCGGCCTCGGCGCGGTCGAGCAGGCGCTCGACGTACGGCGTCAAGGTGTTCGGCGTCACCGTGCACTTCGTCGACGCGGGCGTGGACACCGGCCCGGTGATCCTGCAGCGCGCCGATCGAGCTGCCCGAGCCCGGCACGGCCGAGCGAGGTGCTCGCGGCGCTGCGCCCGCTCGAGCACTCGCTGCTGCCGCGAGGCCGTGCGGCTGTTCGCGGCGGGCGCGCTCTCGCCGGACCCGGCCAACCCGCGGCGAATCGCGGCTGCCGCGCGACGCTGGGATAGGCTCTCGGCATGGCCACTGAAAGCGAGCTCGATGAGCGATCAGAGCGGCGTCGAGCCGGCGCAGCCGGGCGAGGTCCGGATCCGCCGCGCGCTGCTCTCGGTCTCCGACAAGCGCGGCCTCGTCGAGCTCGCGCGCGGTCTGCGCGAGCTCGACGTCGAGATCGTCTCGACCGGGGGCACCGCGCGCGAGCTCTCCGAGGCGGGCATCGAGGTCCGCGCGATCGAGGACTTCACGGGCTTCCCCGAGATCATGGACGGGCGCGTGAAGACGCTGCACCCGCGCCTCTACGCGGGGCTGCTCGCGCGGCGCGACGACGAGAGCCATCTGCAGCAGGCGGCCGCGCAGCAGATCGAGCAGGTCGATCTCGTGTGCGTGAACCTGTACCCGTTCGAGCAGACCGTCGCGCAGGCGCCGATGCGACGGACGCGGAGGCGATCGAGAACATCGACATCGGCGGCCCGACGATGATCCGCGCGGCCGCCAAGAACAGCGACTTCGCCGCCGTCGCTCGTCGACCCCGCCGACTACGAGCCGGTGCTCGCCGAGCTGCGCGAGAGCGGCGGCCGGCTCAGCCTCGAGACGAGGCGCCGCCTCGCCGCGAGGGCGTTCGCGACGCACCGCCCGCTACGACGCCGCGATCTCGACCTGGTTCGCGAGCGCGAGTCCGGCGAGGAGGAGCTTCCCGGCCACGTTCGCGCGAGTCCTTCGAGAAGGTGATGGACCTCCGCTACGGCGAGAACCCGCACCAGCGCGCCGCCTTCTACGCGCGCGCGGGCGCGCCCACGCATCTGCTCGACGGCGTCGAGCAGCTCCACGGCAAGGAGCTGTCGTTCAACAACCTGCTCGACCTGCAGCTCGCGCGCGAGCTGGTCGAGGAGTTCGACCGTCCCGCCTGCGCGATCGTCAAGCACAACAACCCGTGCGGCTGCGCGGTCGGCGACGACGTCCGCCGGGCCTACGAACGCGCCTTCGCGTGCGACCCGCAGAGCGCCTACGGCGGCGTGATCGCCGTCAACCGCCGCGTCGACGCGGCGGCCGCCGAGCAGCTGGCGAAGCAGTTCATCGAGGTGCTGCTCGCGCCCGGCTACGAGCCCGAGGCGCTCGCGTTCCTGCAGGAGAAGAAGAACGTGCGCCTGCTCGAGCTCCCGCACTGGCCCGCGCCGACGAGCGAGCTCGAAGGCAAGCCGGTGCTCGGCGGCAGGCTCGTGCAGAGCCGCGACGTCGTCGAGCGAGACGCGCGAGCAGATGCAGGTCGATGAGCGCCCGGCAGCCGAGCGAGCAGGAGTGGGAGGACATGCTGTTCGCCTGGATCGTGTGCCGCCACGTGCGCTCGAACGCGATCGTGATCGCGCGCGACGGGGCGACGGTCGGGCATCGGCGCCGGGCAGATGAGCCGCGTCGACGCCGTGCGGATCGCGATCGAGAAGGCGCAGGACGCCCAGCCCGAGCTGCTGGCCGGCTCCGCGCTCGCCTCCGACGCCTTCTTCCCGTTCGCCGACGGGCCGGAGCTGGCGATGGGCGCCGGGCGTCACCGCGATCATCCAGCCCGGCGGCTCGGTGCGCGACGAGGACGTCGTCGCCGCCGTGGACGCGGCGGGGGCGGCGATGGTCGCCACCGGGCGCCGGCACTTCCGGCACTGAGGCCGGGACCGGCGCCGGCCGGCCTGCGCAACGGCCGCCCGGAGCGCCGGCCGGCCCCTTCTGATCAGGCGCGGCGATACGATCGCCGCATGTGCCGAAACATCCGCAACCTCTACAACTTCGAGCCGCCCGCGACCGAGGACGAGGTCCACGCCTCCTCGCTGCAGTACGTGCGCAAGATCAGCGGCTTCACCAAGCCCTCGCAGGCGAACGCAGGCCGCGTTCGAGCGCGCCGTCGAGGCGGTCGCCGAGATCTCGCGACGGCTGCTGGACGAACTCGTGACGAACGCGCCGCCGAAGGACCGCGAGGTCGAGGCCGCGAAGGCCCGCGCCCGCGCCGCCCAGCGCTACGCGGCCTAGCCGCCGGGAACGCCGCCCGCCGCGTTGACAGATCCCGCCCGCCCCGGCGGGGGGCTTGAAGATCGCCGCGTATTACGATATATCGTGATAGCGCAATGATATTTCACGATAGGAGTTTCGAAATGCACGGCATTCACTTCACGATCCGGCCGGTTGCCGGCCAGACGCCAGGCGTCACCGCCACCGCCGCCACGGCTTCGGCCCGGGCGGCCCGCGGCGGTTCGGCGGCTTCGGCCCCGGCGCGGCCCGCGCGGTCGCGGCCGCAAGGCGCGCCGCGGCGACATCCGCACGGCGGCGCTGCTGCTGCTCGCCGAGGAGCCGCGCAACGGCTACCAGATCATGCAGGAGGTCGAGGAGCGCAGCGAAGGCGTCCTGGAGCCCGAGCCCCGGCTCGGTCTACCCGGCGCTCTCAGCAGCTCGAGGACGAGGGCCTGATCCGCCACCGGCGAGCAGGAGGGCCGCAAGGTCTACGCGCTCACCGACGCCGGGCGCAAGGCCGCTCGAGGAGCGCGGCGAGCGCGCCCGCGCCGTGGGAGCAGATGAGCGACGAGCTCAGCCCGCTGCGCCCACGAGCTCGGGCAAGCTGATCCGCGAGGTCGGCTTCGCGTTCGCGCAGGTGATGCGGACCGGCAGCGAGGCGCAGATGGCGCAGCGCCAAGGACGTCCTCGCGCACGGCGCGCCGCGACCTCTACCGGATCCTCGCCGACGGGCGAGGACGCGGACGCTACGGTGGGCGAGGACTGATCCTCGCCCGCGATGCCCGATGACCGCCGCCCCCGCCGTCACCGTCGACGACCTCGTCAAGAGCTACGGCGAGGTCGAGGCGGTGCGCGGCATCGACTTCGAGGTCCAGCGCGGCGAGACCTTCGGCTTCCTCGGCCCCAACGGCGCCGGCAAGTCGACGACGATCAACATGCTCTGCACGCTCGTGCGCCCGAGCGGCGGGCGAGGCGCGGGTCGCCGGCCACGACGTCGTCTCCGAACGCGACGAGGTGCGGCGCAACATCGGCCTCGTCTTCCAGGACACGACGCTCGACGGCTACCTCACCGCCGAGCAGAACCTGCGCCTGCACGCCGAGCTCTACGGCGTCCCGCGCGAGGCCGTCGCGGCCGCGCATGCGAACAGGTGATGGAGATGGTCGGGCTGTGGGAGCGGCGCGGCAGCCTCGTCAACACGTTCTCGGGCGGCATGAAGCGCCGGCTGGAGATCGCGCGCGGGCCTGCTGCACTCGCCGCGCGTGCTGTTCCTCGACGAGCCGACCGTCGGCCTGGACCCGCAGACGCGCAGCTCGATCTGGAGCTACATCCGCGAGCTGAAGGCGAGCGAGGACATCACGATCTTCCTCACCACGCACTACATGGACGAGGCCGAGTACTGCGATCGCATCGCGATCATGGACCAGGGCGAGATCATCGTCCTGGACACCCCCGAGGCGCTGAAGGCGAGCGTCGGCCACGACCGCGTGCAGATCGAGACCGACGACGACGCAGGCGACGATCGAGGAGCTGCAGCGAGCGCTTCGGCGATCGAGGCGACGATCGCGGAGGGCGCCGTCACCTTCGGCGTGCCGGAAGGCGAGCACTTCGTGCCGCGGCTGTTCGCCGAGCTGGGCCAGCCGATCCGCGCGGTCAACGTCTCGCGGCCCTCGCTGGATGACGTGTTCATGTCCTACACCGGCACGACGATCCGCGACGCCGAGACGGACGACTCCGACCAGCGCCGCAAAGCGGCGCAGATGATGAGGCGCTGATGGCCAGCACCGCCGGCACGGAGTCCGCCGACCGCCGCTCGGCGCGCCGGACGCCGACGGGCCCGCGCCCCGTCAAGGTGCGTGTGCCCGCCCGCAGCGCGCGCGGCGAGCTGCGCGCGATCAAGGTCGTCTGGCAGCGCGAGCTGATCCGCTTCACGCCGCGACCGGCTGCGCATCATCACGTCGCTGGTGCAGCCGTTCCTGTTCCTGTTCGTGCTCGGCACGGGCCTCTCGCACGTCGCCTCGGCGGGCACCCACGGGGTCAACCTCAAAACCTTCGTCTACCCCGGGCGTGCTCTGCATGGCGGTCATGTTCACCGCGATGTTCTCGGCCGCCTCGCTCGTCTGGGACCGCGAGTTCGGGTTCCTGCGCGAGATGATGGTCGCGCCCGTCAGGCGCAGCTCGCTGGTGCTCGGCAAGTGCCTCGGCGGCGCGACCGTCGCGGGCTTCCAGGGCGTGATCGTGCTCTGCCTCGCGCCGCTCGTCGGCGTCCCCTACGCCGCGAGCTGGATCCCGGCGGTGTTCGCGATCCAGCTGCTGCTCGCCTTCGCGATCACCGCCTTCGGCGTGATGGTCGCCGCGCGGATCACGCAGATGCAGTCGTTCATGGCGCTGATGCAGATGGTGATCATGCCGATGTACTTCCTCTCCGGCGCGCTGTTCCCGGTCGCCGGGCTGCCGCGCTGGCTGGAGATCCTCAACCGCATCGACCCGCTCACCTACGCCGTCGACCCGATCCGGCGGATCGTCTTCGCGCACCTCGACGATCTCCGACGCCGCGCGCCGCACGCTCGACCCGGGCGTGACGCTGGTGGGGCTGGCACGTCCCGAGCCGGGCGTCGAGGTCGCCGTCGTCGCGCTGCTCGGCCTGATCATGCTGAGCATCGCGATCGTGCAGTTCAGCCGCGCGGAGTAGCCCGCACTCCTGCCGTCGTCGCCTCGTCCTGGGTCCCCGGCTGCGCGGCGTGGTCGGGCAGCGCGTTCGCGGCGACGCCGAGCAGCGGGTCCATCGTCTCGGCCTCGTCGGAGGTCTCGGCGATGCGCACGTTCTCGCCGCAGCGAGTCCATGTCGCGCAGCGCCTGCCGTTCGATCAGCGGCTGCACGATGCCGCGCAGGTAGATCAGCGGGCCGACCCAGCGCGGCGCCCACACGCGCGCCGAGCGGCGGCCGATGCCGCGCTCGATCGCGTCGATCGCCATCGCCAGCGGCGCCGGCTTGCGCATGAAGTCCGGGCAGTCTGCTCGCTGCATCGCTTCGGTCGAGGGCATCGCGAAGCTCGGCTTTGACGAGGTCGGTGTCGAGGAAGCCGAAGTAGGCGCAGCCGACGCCGCACGCCGTGCGGCGCGACCTCGACGCGCAGCGCGTCGGTGAGCGCCTCGACGCCGGCCTTGGCGGAGGTGTAGGGACCCATCATCGGGCGTGCGCGACCGCCGCCAGCGAGGACGATGTTGAGCAGGTAGCCGCGGCTGCGGCGCAGCTCGCCGAGCACCGCGCGGTCGGTGCGCCACACGCCGAGCAGGTTGACGGCGAGCGTGCGCTCGACCTGCTCGACGGGGGCCGTCGAGAGCGTGCCGGTGAAGGCGATGCCGGCGTTGGCGATCGCCACGTCGATGCCGCCGAAGCGCTCGACCGTCGCGGCCACCGCGCCTTCGAGCGCGCCGATGTCGGTCGACGTCGGCCTCGAACCAGGCCGCGCGCTCGCCGAGGCGCTCGGCGTTCTCGCGCAGCCGCTCGGGCTCGAGCCCGACGAGCGCGACGTTCGCGCCGCGTGCGTGCAGGCGCTCGGCGGCTGCCGCGCCGATGCCGCGTGCCGCGCCCGTGATGAAGACCGTCTTGCCTCGCATGTCCGCTCCCCCTTCGTGTCGCGGGGAGTCTAGAGCGAGCGCATCCGTGTAGGCTCGCGGACATGGCCGAGCTGACCCCGTTCACGCCGGCGCTCGAGCTCGCCGCGGCGCTCCGCAGCCGCGAGCTCTCCGCCGTCGAGCTGCTCGACGCGTGCCTCGCCGCGGTCGACGGGCTCAACCCCGAGCTGAACGAGGTCACCTGGCGCAACGACGAGGAAGCCCGCGCCGCGGCCGGCGAGGCCGACCGCCGTCTCGCCGACGGCGACGGCGCGCCCTTCCTCGGCGTGCCGATCCCGATCAAGGACCTGACGCCGGTCGCCGGCTGGCCGGTCACCTTCGGCTCGCGCGGCGCGCCGGAGGGGCCGAGCGAGGAGAGCGAGCTGGTCGTCGACGCGCTCGCCGCGGCCGGCTTCGTGCTGTGCGGGCGGACCAACACGCCCGAGTTCGGCGTCATCACCGCCGCCGAGAACCTGCGCTTCGGCACGAGCCGCAACCCGTGGGACCTCGAGCCGCACCCCCGGCGGCTCGAGCGGCGGCGCCGCGGGCGCCGTCGCCGCGCGGCATGTTCCCGATCGCCCACGCCAACGACGGCGGCGGCTCGATCCGGATCCCCGCCTCCTACTGCGGGCTGGTCGGGCTGAAGCCGAGCCGCGGGCGCGTGCCGCGGCTCGCGCAGAGCTGGCTCGGCGCGGTCGTCGAGGGCGTCGTCTCGCGCACCGTCGCCGACTCGGCCGTCGTGCTCGACGCGATCTCCGGCCCGGACCGGAACGCCTGGTACAACGCGCCGGCGCCCGAGCACCCGTTCGCCGAGGACGCGGATCGACGACCCCGGCCGGCTGCGCGTCGGGCTGATGGCCCAGGCGCCGCTCGGCATCCCGACCGACGAGGCCTGCGTCGCCGCCGCGCGCGGCGCCGCGGCGCTGCTCGAAGAGCTCGGCCACGCGGTCGAGGAGGTCGAGGTGCCGACGATCTCCGAAGAGATGGTGCCGCCGTTCATCGCGCTCACGCAGGGCGGCCTGGCCGACTACGAGGGCGTCGACTGGGAGGCGACCGAGCCGCACATCCAGCACACGCGCAAGCTCGCGGGCGAGACCGGCGCCTACGACTACGTGCTCGCCGCGAAGCAGCTCGAGCTGCTGAGCCGGCGCGAGGTGGCGCGCTGGGGCCGCGACTTCGACGTGCTGCTGACGCCGACCTCGGCGATCCTGCCGCCGAAGGCGGGCGCGACCCTCGAGGCCCAGCACGCCGCGCCCGACCAGCCCGTGCTCGACGTCGTCGCGAGCGTCTCGTTCACGGCCTTCGGCAACGTCACCGGGCCTGCCCGCCGTGAGCCTGCCGCTGCACTGGACCGACGAGGGCCTTCCCGTCGGCGTCCAGCTCACGGGCGGGCCGTGGCACGAGGCGCAGCTGATCGCGCTCGCCGCGCAGCTCGAAGCCGGCGCGCCCCTGGGCCGAGCGCCGGCCGGCCGAGCTGGCCGCGAGCTGAGCCCCCGGGGGACGAGCGCGGCCGCGCGCCCGTCGCCCCCGCACGTCGAGGAGCCGCCGCCCACGGCGGCCTCTAGCATGCGGGCATGACTTCAGCGCCTCCGAACGTCTGCATCATCGGCGCCGGCGTCAGCGGGCTCACGGCCTGCAAGGCGCTGGACGACTTCGGCGTTCCTCACACCTGCTTCGAGGCCTCCGACGAGGTCGGCGGCAACTGGTACTTCCAGAACCCCAACGGCGTCTCCTCGGCCTACCGGTCGCTGCACATCGACATCTCCAAGCCGTCGATCTCCTTCCGCGACTTCCCGATGCCTGACCGCTACCCCGACTACCCGCACCACAGCCACATCTTCGAGTGGCTGTGCGACTACGCCGACGCGTTCGACATGCGCCGCAACATCCGCTTCAACACGCGCGTGACGAGCGCCGAGCGCGGCGAGCGGGGCGGCTGGTCGATCACGCTCGACGACGGCGAGACGCACGCGTTCGACGCGCTGCTGGTCTGCAACGGCCACCACTGGGACCCGCGGCGGGCGTCGTTCCCCGGCACCTTCGACGGCCCGGAGATCCACTCCCACGAATACGTCGACCCGAGCGACCCGCTCGACCTCAAAGGCAAGCGCGTGCTCGTCGTCGGCATCGGCAACAGCGCCGTGGACATCGTCTCCGAGCTCGGCCGCAAGACGATGTGCGACACGGTCTTCATCTCGACCCGCTCGGGCGCCTACGTGGTGCCCAAGTACCTGTTCGGGAAACCGGCCGACCAGGTCGTCAAGACGAACCCGATGCTGCCCGCCAAGCTGCAGCGACGGATGGCGCGCCTGCTGCCGCTGATCTTCTCGGGGCGGATGGAGGACTTCGGGCTGCCGACGCCCAACCACAACTTCCTCGACGCCCACCCGACCGTCTCCAGCGAGCTGCTCGGCCGGCTCGGCGCCGGCGACGCGGTCGCCAAGGGCGACGTCGCGGAGCTGCTCGGCGACGCTGTCCGCTTCGCCGACGGCAGCGTCGAGCGCGTCGACGCGATCATCTACGCGACCGGCTACAACGTCAGCTTCCCGTTCTTCGACGACGACTTCCTGAGCGCGCCGGACAACGTGCTGCCGCTGTTCAAGCGGATGCTCAAGCCGGGCATCGACGACCTCGCGTTCATCGGCCTCGGACAGGCGATCCCGACGATCTTCCCGTTCGCGGAGCTGCAGTCGAAGCTCGCCGCGCGCTGGCTCAGCGGCGACTGGGCGCCGCCTCCCGATGCCGAGATGGAGCGGGAGATCGTCGCCGACGAGGCCTTCCACACCGGGCACTTCGTCGCCAAGCCGCGCCACACGATGCAGCTCGAGTGGTACTCCTACAAGCGCGAGCTGGAACACCGCACGATCCCGAACGGGCAGAAGCGCGCGCTCGCCGGCGCGGCGACCGGCCGTGACGCGGCGGGGCGTGCCGCGGCGCTCGGCGTCGGAGCGCCCGCGTGAGCGCCGTCGAGTTCACGAGCGGGGGCGAGCGCGTCGCGGGCGTGCACCTGCCCGGCGAGGGCGACGCCTTCGCCGACGCTGCCGGGCGCCGTCCATGCGTGGTGCTCGCGCACGGCTTCGGCGGCACGGTCGACTCGGGCCTCTTGCCCTACGCCGAGCGCTTCGCGGCCGCGGGGCTCGACGCGCTGGCGTTCGACTACCGCCACTTCGGCGCGAGCGGGGGCGAGCCGCGCCAGCTCGTCTCGGTGCCGCGCCAGCTCGAGGACTACGCCGCGGCGATCGCCTTCGCGCGCGGCCTCGAGGGCGTCGACCCCGACCGGATCGTCGTGTGGGGGACGTCCTTCTCCGGTGGGCACGTGGTCGAGGTGGCTGTCGCGGACGGCCGCGTGGCCGCAGCGATCGCGCAGACGCCCGCGATGGACGGCCTGGCGGCGCTGCTGAACGTGGCTCGCTACGCGGGCGCGGGGGCGCTTGGCCGCGTCACCCTCGCCGGGCTGCGCGACCAGCTCGCTGCCCTGAGGGGGCAGCCGCCCGTGACGGTCCCCGTGGTGGGCCCGCCGGGCACACTCGCCGCGATGAGCACGCCGGACGCCGAGCCTGGCTATCGCGCGATCACCGGCCCGACCTGGCGCAACGAGGTCCCCGCGCGCTTCGCGCTGACGATCTCGCTCTACCGCCCCGGCCTGAAGGCCGACCGGCTGCCGTGCCCGATCCTCGTGCAGATCGCCGACCGCGACGCCATCGCGCCGCCGAAAGCGGCTCAGGACGCCGCCTGGCTCGCGACCGGGCGGGCTGAGGTGCGGACCTACCCGATCGGGCACTTCGAGGTCTATGTCGGTGAGCCGTTCGAGCGCTCGGTCGCAGACCAGCTGCTGTTCCTCGGCCGCCACCTCGCGCCCGCCGTCGCCGCCGAGCCCGTAAGGGCCGTCGAGCACACCTTCTGACCCTGTCACAGGGGAACAGGATCACGCCCCCCGGTTGTCACCTCGGGACAACTTTCACCCCCTTTTTCGGAGTCCACGCAGGATTCCGAGAAATGGGGTTGACGTGTGTGAAACAACCTGACTAGGGTAGGCCGACCAGCGCCCCGGGGAGAAGCCAGCCACCCCGGCATCGGAGGGACACGGACGGCTTCGGGGCGAATTCACGGAAGGGGAGAGAGAGCAGATGGGGAGAACCACCCGCATCGTAGGTCTCGCTGCGCTCATGGTCGGGTTGCTGATACCGGCCGCTCAGGCGGCGGCCAAGCAGTACGTCGCGCTCGGCGACTCTTACGCGGCCGGCGTCGGCAGCCGCGTGTTCTATGCAGAATCGGGCAGCTGCAAGCGCAGCCCCGAAGCGTACGCGCCGAAAATCGCATCCGCAAAGGGCTACACGCTGAACTTCGAAGCGTGCAGCGGCGCGAAGACGCCCGAAGTCAACGAAAAACAGCTCGGGAAACTGAGCAGCACGACGTCGCTGGTGACGATTGTCGATCGGTGGCAACGACGCCGGCTTCAGCAACGTGATCGTGAACTGCGCGCTGTACTACTTCACCTGCGGAAGCGCGATCAGCGAAGCGAACAACTACATCGCGAAAACACTGCCGGGCGTGCTGAACACGACCTACAACAACGTCAAGTCGAAGGCGACGACCGCGAAGGTCATCATCCTCGGCTACCCGCATCTGTTCACCGACTCGGGAGCGACGTGCAACGTCAACTTCCTGACATCGGGCAACGAGAAGAAACTGAACGAAACCGGTGACAAACTCGACGCCGCGATCAAAGCCCAAGCGGAATCGCACGGGTTCTCGTTCGTGGACCCGCGCTCTGCGTTCAAAGCGCACGAGGTCTGCGCGTCGGAAGAGTGGCTCAACGGGCAGTCCAACCCGCTCGAAGAAAGCTACCACCCGAACGTCAAAGGCTACGCGGAGCTCCGTAAAGAAGTCGAAGCTCTGCCGCTGCCCTAGGTAAGCACCAGGAGAGAGGCGAAGAGCGCCCCGCGCGGCCAGGAGCCGGCGGGGCGCTCGCGCGTTCCGGAGCCCGGGGCGCGCCTAGCTGGGCCGGCGGTAGACGCCGACCACGGCGGCGCCGCCGAGGCCGATGTTGTGCTGCAGGCCCACCGCTGCATCGGGCACCTGACGCGCGTCGGCCGTGCCGCGCAGCTGCCATGTCAGCTCCGAGCACTGCGCGAGCCCCGTGGCGCCCAGGGGGTGGCCCTTCGAGATCAGGCCGCCGGAGGGGTTCACCACAGGACCCGACCCGCCGTAGGTCGTGGCCTCGCTCTCGACGAGCCTGTGGCCCTCGCCCTCGGCGGCAAAGCCGAGCGCCTCGTAGGTGATCAGCTCGTTGGCGCTGAAGCAGTCGTGGAGCTCGCAGACGTCCACCTCTTCCGCGCCGATGCCGGCCTGCTCGTAGGCCTGATCGGCGGCCGTCCTCGACATGTCGTAGCCGACGACCCTGATCGAGGAGCCCGCGTCGAAGGTGCTGGTCAAGTCGGTGACCATCGCCTGGCCCGCGAGCTCGATCGCGCGGTCCCAGAGGTCGTGGCGCTCGACGAAGCGCTCCGAGGCGACGACCGCGGCGGCGCTGCCGTCTGAGGTCGGCGAGCACTGCAGCTTCGTGAGCGGCGCGTAGATCTCGGCAGCTTCTTTGATCTCATCGAGCGTGTAGTCGGTCTGGAACTGCGCGTAGGGGTTGTTGACCGAGTGGTGGTGGTTCTTCCAGCCGATCCAGGCGAAGTGCTCAGGCGCTGAGCCGTGACGCTCCATGTGCTCGCGGCCGGCGGCGCCGAACATCTGCGGCGCGGGCGGTGCCTCCTCCCATGGGCGCAGCTCGATCAGCGCCTGGAAGTGGCGGTCCATGGGGTTCGTGCGATCTGTGTACTTGGCGGCCAGCGAGCCACGCTCCATCTTCTCGAAGCCGAGCGCGAGTGCGCAGTCGGCGAGCCCGCCTCTCACCGCCTGGCGGGCGAGGTACAGCGCGCTCGATCCCGTGGAGCAGTTGTTGTTGACGTTGACGACCGGGATGCCGGTGAGGCCGAGCCCGTAGACGGCGCGCTGGCCGCAGGTGGAGTCGCCGTAGCAGTAGCCGACGAACGCCTGCTCCACCTCCTCGTAGGGGATCCCCGCGTCTGCGAGCGCGATGGTGCCCGCCTCGCGAGCCCAGTCGGGGTAGTCGCCCTCCTTGGTTCCCGGCTTGGCGAACTTGGTCATGCCGACGCCGACGATGAACGTGCGGTTGCTCATTGGTCCTCCTCGGGGATGTTCTCGAACATGGTCACGAGCCGCTCGCGGCAGTCCGGCCATTGGCGGCGGTTGCGCCCGCCGCCGGGGTGCAGGGTGTCGAGCAGCGCGAGGCCGCGCATCGTCGCGTGGGCCATCTCGATCAGCCGGTCGAAGCCCGGGCGCTCGGCGACCTCGCCGAACAGGGTGCGGCTCACGCGCAGTGTCTGGCGATCCAGTTCGCGCTCCACCGGCGCGAGCCGCTCGCGCAGCTCGGGGTCGGTGCGAGCGTGGGTCCAGAGATCGAGCGCCGCCTGGTAGAGCGGGCTGGCATAGCTCGACCAGAGCAGGTCCAAGCCCTGCTCCAGCCGCTCGCGCCCGGCCGGCAGCCGCTCGGCGGCCGCCAGCAGCTGCTCGCCGCGGCGCTCGGCCAGGTGCTCCATCGCGGCGGCCAGCAGCGCCTGGCGCGTCTGGAAGTGGTGCAGGTGCGCCCCCCGGGAGAGGCCGGCGCGCTCGGCGACGCGGCTGGTGGTCGTGTTTGCGTAGCCGTCCTCGACCAGGCAGGCGACCGTGGCGTCGAGCAGGGCCTGACGCGTGGTGGCGGAGCGCTCCGCCTGGCTTCGGCGTGCGCGCGCCGGCGCAGTCGCTGTGCGTGGGGACATCGCCCAGATACTAATAGTTTGCGTTCAGGACTGAACGTATTGTGGTAGCGTCCCGCCCGCCGCAACAGGCTTCGAGAGCTACGACCGGGAGGTCTTTGGAGATGGCAGCCGCAGAGGCGCTGGTGTTCGACGCGATCCGAACGCCCCGAGGGAAGGGCAAGTTCAACGGTTCGCTGCACGCCACCAAGCCGGTCGACCTCGTCGTCGGCCTGATGCACGAGACGCTCGTGCGAAACGAGAAGCTCGACCCCAACCGCGTGGACGACGTCGTGCTGGGCTGTGTGTCCCCCGTCGGCGACCAGGGCGCCGACATCGCCAAGACGGCCGCGATCAAGGCCGGGCTGCCCGACACCGTCGCAGGCGTGCAGGTCAACCGCTTCTGCGCCTCGGGACTCGAGGCCGTCAACATCGCCGCGCAGAAGGTCGCCTCCGGCTGGGAGGACCTCGTCTTCGCGGGCGGCGTCGAGTCGATGTCGCGCGTGCCGATGGGCTCCGACGGCGGCGCCTGGGCGATGGACCCCGAGACCAACTACGACACCTCCTTCGTGCCCCAGGGCGTCAGCGCCGACCTCATCGCCACGCTCGAGGAGTTCAGCCGCGAGGACGTGGACGCCTACGCCGCGCGCTCGCAGGAGCGTGCTTGGAACGCGCAGCAGGAGGGGCGCTTCGCGAGCACGGTGATCCCGGTCAAGGACCTCAACGACAACGTCGTCCTCGACCACGACGAGTTCATCCGTCCCGGCACCACCGTCGAGACGCTCGGCGGCCTGAAGCCGTCGTTCGCCGCGATCGGCGACATGGGCGGCTTCGACGCGGTGGCGCTGCAGAAGTACCACTGGGTCGAGAAGATCGACCATGTCCACACCCCCGGCAACTCCTCCGGCATCGTCGACGGCGCCTCGCTGGTGACGATCGGCAACGAGAAGACCGGCGAGGAGCTGGGCATGAAGCCGAAGGCGCGGATCCTCGCGACCGCCCTCTCCGGCGCCGACCCGACGATCATGCTGACCGGCCCCGCACCCGCCTCGAAGAAGGCCCTCGCGAAGGCGGGTCTCACCGTCGACGACCTCGACCTGGTCGAGATCAACGAGGCGTTCGCCGCCGTCGTGCTGCGCTTCGTGCGCGACATGGGGCTCGACATGGAGAAGGTGAACGTCAACGGCGGCGCGATCGCGATGGGTCACCCGCTGGGCGCGACCGGGGGCATGATCCTCGGCACGCTGATCGAAGAGCTGCACCGCACCGGCGGCCGCTACGGGCTGGCCACGCTGTGCGTCGGCGGCGGCATGGGAATCGCGACCGTCGTGGAGGCGATCTAGCAATGGCAGACACCATCAAATGGGAGCAGGACTCCGACGGCATCGTCGTCCTCACGCTGGATGACCCCAACCAGTCGGCGAACACGATGAACCGCGACTACGCGGAGTCGATGGCCGCGACGATCGACCGCCTCGAGGCCGAGAAGGACTCGATCACGGGCGTCGTCATCACCTCGGCGAAGAAGACCTTCTTCGCCGGCGGCGATCTGAACGACCTGCGCGCGGCCGGCAAGGACGACGCCGCGCAGATCGCCGAGATGGTCCGCGGCGGCAAGAAGCAGCTGCGCCGCCTCGAGACGCTCGGCAAGCCGGTCGTCGCCGCGATCAACGGCGCCGCGCTCGGCGGTGGCCTCGAGATCTGCCTCGCCTGCCACCAGCGCATCGCGCTCGATGACCCGAAGGTCAAGCTCGGCTTCCCCGAGGTCAAGCTCGGGCTGCTCCCGGGCGCCGGCGGCGTCGTGCGCTCGGTGCGCATGTTCGGGATCGTCGAAGCGCTGATGAGCCTGCTGATGCAGGGCCAGGAAGTGCGGCCGGCCAAGGCGCTGGAGATGGGCCTCGTGGGCGAGGTCGTCGCCACGCGCGATGAGCTCGTGCCCGCCGCCAAGGCGTGGATCAAGGCGCAGCCGACCGACGAGCCGACGACGCAGCCCTGGGACGTGAAGGGCTACAAGATCCCGGGCGGAGCGCCGTCGAACCCGAAGCTCGCGCAGAACCTGCCGGCGTTCCCGGCCAACCTGCGCAAGCAGCTGAAGGGCGCGAACTACCCGGCGCCGCACCACATCATGGCCGCGGCCGTCGAGGGCGCGCAGGTCGACTTCGACAACGCGAGCGAGATCGAGGGCCGCTACTTCGTGGACCTCGTCACCAGCCAGGTCGCGAAGAACATGATCCAGGCGTTCTTCTTCGATCTGCAGCGCGTCAACGGCGACCGCGACCGTCCGGAGGGCATCGAGCGCTTCGAGGCCAAGAAGGTCGTCGTGCTCGGCGCGGGCATGATGGGCGCCGCGATCGCCTACGTGTGCGCGAAAGCCGGCATCGAGGTCGTGCTCAAGGACGTCTCCCAGGACGCGGCCGACCGCGGCAAGTCCTACTCGGCCGGGCTGCTCGAGAAGGCCGTCTCGCGCGGGCGCTCGACCCCGGAGCAGGCTGAGGAGCTGCTGGCTCGCATCACGGCGACCGACGATCCTGCGGCTGCTGCCGGCGCCGACCTCGTGATCGAGGCGGTGTTCGAGGACCCGGCCGTGAAGGCGCAGGTCTTCGCGGAGATCGAGCCGCACCTCGCCGACGGGGCGCTGCTCGGCTCGAACACCTCGACGCTGCCGATCACCGGCCTCGCCGAGGGCGTCTCGCGACCCGAGGAATTCATCGGCCTGCACTTCTTCAGCCCGGTGGACAAGATGCCGCTGCTGGAGATCATCAAGGGCGAGAAGACGAGCGATGAGACGCTGTACCGCGCGCTGGACGTCGCCAAGCAGATCAAGAAGATCCCGATCGTCGTCAACGACAGCCGCGGCTTCTTCACCAGCCGCGTGATCGGGACGTTCATCAACGAGGGCGTCGGGATGCTGCTCGAAGGCATCCCCGCCGCGTCGATCGAGCAGGCCTCGAACCAGGCCGGCTACCCGGCGCCGGTGCTGCAGCTCTCCGATGAGCTCAACCTGCGCCTCGCCAGGAAGATCCGCGACGCGACCAAGGCCGCGATCGAGGCGGACGGCGGGGTCTTCGAGGACCGTGCCTCCTTCCAGGTCGTCGACAAGATGCTGGAGGCGAACCGGGCCGGAAAGCTTGAGGGCGCCGGCTACTACGACTACGAGGACGGCAAGCGCACGGGCCTGTGGAAGGGGCTCAAAGAGATGTTCCCCGAGACCGACGACCCGGCCGCGATCTCGCTGAAGGACCTCGAGGAGCGGATGCTCTTCGCCGAGGCGATCGAGACCGTGAAGTGCCTCGATGAGGGTGTGATCGAGTCCGTCGCCGACGCCAACATCGGCTCGATCTTCGGGATCGGCTTTCCCGGATGGACAGGCGGGGTCCTGCAGTACATCAACGGATACGAGGGCGGGGTGCCCGGCTTCGTGGCCCGCGCCCGCGAGCTGGCGGAGTCCTACGGCGAGCGCTTCGAGCCCCCGGCCTCGCTGGTCGAGAAGGCCGAGCGCGGCGAGATCTACAGCGACGAAGAGGTTCTCGCCACCGCCTGACTGTGGGCGACCGGCGCGCCCCTGCTGGAGGGCCGCGCCGGCCGCGCCCATGCGGCGGGCATCTGTGGGCTGGCGCTCAGACGGGCCTGGCGTGCACCGCGCCGTGGCGCGGGCCGATGCTGATGGCTGCGACGGCGCCGAGCGCGACCGTCGCGATCGCCTCGGAGACCAGGGCGACCGTGATCGCGCTCGTTTTCGCGGTCTCGAGCCACCCGAACAGCGGCGTCTGCTGGCTGATCAGCAGGAACGCGAACGCGGTCGCGGCCATCGCCGCTCCCGTGAAGGCGAGCAGCGGGACCGCGATCGCTCCGGCGCGGCCGGGCAGCCGCTCGACCGGCAGGAGCAGTGGCAGGCCGAGGGCGACGCCGCCGACGAAGTTGAGCACGAACAGCGTGCCGATCGTGGGGATCGCCGAGTAGCCGGCGTCGTAGTACTGCTGCAGATGGAGCGCCCCCATGGCGATCAGTGCGAGTGCGCCGGCGGCGCGGAGGGCCAGGAGGGCCCAATGTCCGGCTCGGTGGAGGGGGGGTGTGTGACTTGCCAACTTTCTCACCTCCGGTGAGTGGTCGTGGAAAGCCTCTCCTCACCCATACCGACGCCGAACGCGCCCGGAACTTCCGGGCGGCCTAGACTCCGGCGCGATGCAGCCCGCGCGGCGCGCCCTGCTGGCCGAGCTCGAGGCCCACGGGCGCGAGCACGACGCCGCGCGCGAGGACCGCCGCGAGCGCCTGCGCAACGTCGAGCGCGAGACCGCGGCGGCGATGGCGGTGCTCGTGCGCGCGTTGCGCGCGCAGCGAATCCTCGAGCTTGGGACCTCCAACGGCTACTCGACGATCTGGCTCGGCGACGCCGTCGAGGGGCAGGGTGGGCGCGTGGTGAGCGTCGACGTCGACGAAGGCCGCCATGTGCAGGCGCGCGAGAACATCGGCCGTGCCGGTCTCGACCAGGTCGTCGAGCTGCGGCTCCAGGACGCCGCCGAGACGCTCGCCGCGCTGCCGGACGGCGGCGCCGACTTCGTCTTCCTCGACGCCGAACGGCCGGCCTACGTGTCCTACTGGGAGGATCTCGTCCGCGTGCTCGCCTCGCCGGGGCTGCTGCTCGTCGACAACGCGACCTCCCACGCCGAGGAGATGAGCCCCTTCCGCGCGCTCGCCGAGGGGGACGCGCGGGTGGCGGTGACGCTCTTGGAGATCGGCGCGGGGGTGCTCGCGATCGCGCGCGCCTGAGCTCAGGCCTGCGCGACGCCGACGATCAGCGGGCGCATGAACGGGGGCGAGTGCGCAACCGTGTCGTGCTGGAGTTGGGTCGCCGTCACCTCGAACCCCGCATTGCGGATGCCGGCGAGCGTCGAGCGGTTTGGGTGGCGGCCGCACAGCGGCCGCGCGTTGAGGGTCGTCAACCGGTCCTGCCAGCGCGCCAAGCGCGCCCCGTCCTAGCGCGCACTCCTAGTTGCCCCCAGGCGTCCCGACCTTGCCGTCCCCCTTCTCGTGCTCGAACGGGTCCGAGGCGGCGCCCTTCGGCGCTTGCGCTTCCAAGACCTGCTTGGCCTCGAGCAGCACTTCGCGCTTGGCGTCGGTGACAACCGGGAAGCGAGGATCGAGCTCGATCAAGGCCTGGACCAGCACTGCGGCCGAGGCGATCCGGGCAAACCACTTGCGATCCGCCGGGATCACCCACCAGGGAGCCCACTCGGTGCTCGTGTGCGAGAGCACATCGGAGAACGCCTTTTGATAGCTCTCCCAAAGTCCCCGCTCGGCGATATCGGCCTCGGAGAACTTCCAGTTGTGGTCGGGCAGGTCGATCCGGCGCAGCAGCCTCACCCGCTGCTCCTCCTTGGACAGGTTCAGGAACAGCTTCACGATCCTGAACCCGTTGTCACTCAGATGGCGCTCCCAGTCGTTTATCTCTCGGTAGCGCTGCTTCCACACGTCTGCCTGCTTCAGCCCTTCGGGAAGCTTCTGGCGGTCGAGGTTCTCGGGGTGCACACGCACGGCGAGCACCTCCTCGTAATGCGAGCGGTTGAAGATCCCAATCTCGCCGCGCGCGGGCAGGCGGCGCGCGTACCGCCACAGATAGTCGTGATCGAGCTCCTCCGCTGATGGCACCTTGAAACTGTGCACACTCACGCCTTGGGGGTTGACTCCGCTCATCACGTGACGGATCGTGCCGTCCTTTCCCGCCGTGTCGAGCGCCTGTAGGACCACGAGCACGCCTGAGGTGTCTTGCGCCGCGAGGCGAGCCTGGTACTCGCTGAGCAGCTGGACTCCCTCCTCGAGCAACGCGACGCCATCCTTCTTCCTCTCGATTCCGCCCCTGAACGCAGGGTCGAAGTCGCCGGGGAGCTTCACGGCCCTCCCGGGACTCACCTGGAACGGCTCGATGAAGCTCGCGAGCCGCCTCTTGCGCTTGGCGCTCAACTCTTCGACCATCCGCGCCTCCGACTCAGAGTCGATTCTTGCCCCGCCGTCGTCGACGGGTCCGCACCCACCTGATCGTACGCGTGACCGGCGCGGCCTACGCGTCCGGCGGCTCGCCGGCCAGTGCGAACGGGTTGCCCTCCGAATCCCTGCAGATCGCCCACCGATCTCCCGGATGGATGACGGTGCCCCCGTGCGTCTCGACGGCCTCGAGCGCATCCCCGATGTCGCTGACCGCGAAGTACGGCAACGAGAACGAGTCGCCAGGGCCGCGGCCACGCGAATGGACCCCCACCGCCGGAGCCTCAGAACCTGTCTGCCAGCCCTCGCCATCCGAGCCCGCGCGAGGCTCGAGCGGTTCGCCGAGCAGGCCGCTCCAAAATCGCCGCGCACGGTCCGGGTCGTCGGCGGGAAACTCGACGAAGGACAGCCTGAGCCCCGACATACCGGGCACATTAGCGATGACAGCCGGGCAGCGAGACGCCGCTCGACGAGTCACGGGCGAGCAGCCCGAGGTGGCCTGGGTGGGCGCATACCTCTCAATTTCAGGCGTGACGAGCCCATCGACCTGCCCCGCTCCGGCCGCGCGTCACACGCGCTGTATGTTGACGCCGTGGACTGGGGCCTCGCCACGGTCGGGCTCGTTCTGCTGTTGCTCGCGGCAGTGTCTCGTCGGCTGGTGAGTACCCCGGTCACGCCCGCAATGGTCGTCGTCGCCGTCGGCGTCCTCGTAGGACCGCTGGTGCTCGACGACATCGCGCTCGGCCCGACGAGCTCGACGGTCCGGAGGCTGGCGGAAGCGACGCTCGCCGTGGTGCTGTTCTCGGATGCCTCGCGCATCGACATCCGGGCGCTCCGACGCGAGGCTTCGCTGCCGGGGCGGTTGCTCGGTATCGGCCTTCCTCTGACGATCATGCTGGGAGCGCTCAGCGCGCTCGCGCTGTTCGGCTCGTTCTCGCTGAGCGAGGCGCTGATCCTCGGCGTGATCCTCGCGCCGACCGACGCGGGGCTTGGCAGCGCCGTGGTCACAGACACAAGGCTTCCCCAGCGCGTGCGACAGTCGCTCAACGCCGAGAGCGGCCTCAACGACGGGATCTGCGTCCCGTTGCTGCTGATAGTTCTCGCGACTGCCTCGGGCACCGGCGGCGCCGCACATCCCCTCCATGTGCTCGCCGAGGAGATCGGCTACGGGCTTGTGGGGGGCATCGCCGGCGGAATGCTCGCCGGATCGATCGTGACGGTCGCCGGACGGAGGGGCCTCATCGATGATGCCTGGAGGCAGATCATCCCCGCGGCCTCCGCCGCGCTCGCGTATGGGGTGGCAATCGCGCTGGGCGGGTCTGGATTCATCGCCGCCTTCGTCGCCGGCATCCTGTTCGGCGCGATCACCCGCGAGGAAGACGCCGGAATGATGCGCTTCACGGAGGAGACCGGGGCCCTCCTCGACACGATCACGTTCCTCGTCTTCGGAGCCGTGCTCCTGGGCCCTGCGCTCGAGCACGTGAGCTGGCAGATCGCGCTCTACGCCAT
The DNA here is from genome assembly GCA_963738815.1 of uncultured Solirubrobacteraceae bacterium. Classification (GTDB taxonomy): domain Bacteria; phylum Actinomycetota; class Thermoleophilia; order Solirubrobacterales; family Solirubrobacteraceae; genus Palsa-744. The sequence goes on along the minus strand of CAVTXW010000006.1, from coordinate 466,288 downwards.
CCTGAGCCTCACGATCGTGCGGATGCTGCCGGTGGCGATATCGCTCTTGGCCACGCACGCGCGAGCACCGACGGTGGCGTTCATCGGCTGGTTCGGCCCACGCGGGCTCGCATCGATTGTGTTCGCAGTGGTCGTCGAGGACACATTCCACGGTCACACAGAGACGATTCTCACCGCTTGCTACTTCACCGTGGGCTTGTCGGTACTTCTTCACGGGCTCTCTGCAGCGCCGCTCGTGAGCCGCTATGCCGCGTGGTATCAGGCCGATGTGGACAAGCATCCGCCCGCGATCGAGAGCGCGCCGGCGCACGAGCACCGCGTCCGGGGCCTCGCATCGTTTGCTCATCGCCCGAGGACCTGACACCCCGACGGCGGTTTCGCTTCCGCGAGATGGCGGGCCGAGGTCCCGACGGGCTCTGCGCCGATCGGACTTGTTCTGTCGACTTCCCCTGGAGAGATGCCTCAGGCGGCCGGCAGTACGACGGCGGGCTCGGGCGCCCTGCGTCCACCGGGCGCGAGCGGCGCCAGCTTCCCGCTCATCAGCCGCGCGAGCTTCTCGGCGGTTTCGTTCTCCGGCAGCGGCGAGTAGAGCACCATCCGCTGCTCGGACTCCTCGGCGGGGTGGAAGACCGCGTGCGAGAACGAGAGCAGACCGACGATCGGGTGGCGCAGTTCCTTGCGTCCCTCGGCGACGCGCGCGACCTCGTGCAGCTTCCAGGCGCGGCAGAACTCGGGGCTCGACTTGCGCAGGGCCGCGATCAGCTCCTCGAATTCGGGGTCGCCCAGGTGCCGCGCGCTGTCGGCGCGGAACTTCGCCACGAGCAGGCGCGAGCTTCGCTCCCAGTCGGTGAACATCTCGCGGCGCGCCGGGTCGGTGAAGGTCAGCCACGCGTGGTTGCGCGCCGCGCGCGGGATCTTGCCCAGGTCGCCGAGCAGAGCCACGGCCGCGTCGTTCCAGGCGAGGTAGTCCCAGCGCCGGCCGAGGATGAAGGCGGGGTTCGGCGCCGAGGTTCTCGATCAGCTTGCGCATGCTCGGCGAGATGCGCTCCGCCGGCGCCTTGCACGGCGGCGCCTGCTCGCCGCGGCCGAGCAGGATCAGGTGGGCGCGCTCGGCCTGCGTCAGACGCAGCGCGCGGGCGATCGCCTCCAGCACGTCCAGCGAGGCGCGCACGTCACGTCCCTGCTCGAGCCACGTGTACCAGGTGGCGCCGACCCCGGCGAGCTGCGCCACCTCCTCGCGGCGCAGGCCCGGAGTGCGCCGGCGCCCGCCGGCGGGGAGCCCGACGTCCTCGGGCTGGAGGCTCGCGCGGCGCATGCGCAGGAAGTCCGCGAGCTCGGCGCGGCGGCGCGCGCCCGAGGCGGGCGTCTCACGAATCCGCGGGGCCGCGACGTTAGGTGTCGAGAACGGCGGTGCCGTCTTCGTCCATATCCGTGAAAGCTCCTGAAGGTGGAATATCTACTACCAGGATAAATCCTTCTCTACTACCTGGATAAATCTACCCCCACAATATACGCATGAGCACTCTGCGAGCCCTCCCCCGCACGCCGTCCCACCCGCAAGAAAGCGCTGCTGCTGATCGTCTGCCTGGCGCAGTTCATGGTCATCCTCGACGTCTCGATCGTCAACGTCGCGCTGCCCTCGATCCACGACGGGCTGCACTTCTCCACGACCGGCCTGCAGTGGGTCGTCAACGCCTACACGCTCACCTTCGCCGGCTTCCTGATGCTCGGCGGGCGCTGCGCCGACCTGCTCGGCCGCAAGCGCGTCTTCATCTTCGGGACGGCGCTGTTCTCGATCGCCTCGCTCGCCTGCGCGCTCGCCGACACGCAGGGGCTGCTGCTGGGCGCGCGGGCGCTGCAGGGCCTCGGCGGCGCGGTGCTCTCGCCGGCCACCCTGGCGATCGTCACGAGCTCCTTCGAGCCAGGCCCCGAACGCAACCGCGCGGTCGGGATGTGGGGCGCGATGGGCGCGCTCGGCGCGTCCTCCGGCGCGCTGCTCGGCGGGGTGCTGACCCAGGCGCTTCGGCTGGCCCGCCATCTTCGCCGTGAACGTGCCGCTCGGCATGGTCGTGATCGCGCTCGGGATGCGCCTGATCCCGGCCACGCCGCGAGGTGCGCGGCACGCGCAACTTCGACGTCGCCGGCGCGGTGCTGATCACCGCCAGCCTCGTCAGCCTGACGTTCGGGATCGTGCGCACCGACACGCTCGGCTGGGGCTCGGCCGGCGTGCTGGTGCCGCTCGCCTCGGGCGTCGCGCTGCTCGGCGCCTTCGTGCTCGCGGAGCGCTCGGCGAGCGACGCCGCTGGTCCCGCTCTCGATCCTCCGCCACACGCCAGCTGCGGGTCGCCAACCTCGTGGTCGCGCTGCTCTACGCCGTCGTTCTTCCCGGTGTGGTTCTTCCTCACCCTCTACGTGCAGGAAGTGCTGGGCTGGGACGCGATCCAGGCCGGGCTCTCGTTCCTGCCGATGACGCTCTCGATCTTCGTCGCCTCGACGCTCGCGCCGCGGCTGGTCGGGCGGATCGGGCCGCGCAGGGTGATCACCGGCGGCATGCTGCTCGCGAGCGCCGGGATCGGGATGCTCGTCGGCATCGCTCCGAGCGGCTCCTACCTCGGGAGCGTCTTCCCGGGCGCGCTGCTCTCGGCGATCGGGATGGGCCTCTCGCTGGTGCCGGCGACGATCGTCGCGATGCAGTCGCTGCCGGCCGAGCAGAGCGGCGTCGGCTCGGGCCTCTTGAACACCTCGCGCCTGATGGGCGGGGCGCTCGGCCTGGCCGTGCTCTCGACGATCGCCGACTCCCAGACGCGTGCCGACGCCGCGCGCGGGCGCCGCGCACGCGCTCACCAACGGCTTCGACCTCGCCTTCGGCGATCGGCGCCGCGATCTCGCTCGCGCGGCGCCGCGCTGGCGGGCTTCCGGCTCCGCGACCCGCGCCCGCGCGGAGCTCGCCGCCGCTCGACGCGGCCGAGCTCGAGGCCGAGATCGAGGAGGGCGAGGCGCTGGCCGCCTAGCGGCCGGTCGAGCCGAGACCGCCGGCGCCTCGCGCCGTCGCCTCGAGCTCGGCCTCGGCCGCGACCAGCGTCGCGTCCTGTCCCCGCTCGATCAGGAGCTGTGCGATCCGGTCGCCGGGGTCGATCGCGAACGTCTCGGTGGCGTCGGTGTTCAGCAGGATCACCATCACCTCGCCGCGGTAGCCGGGGTCGATCAGCCCGGGGGCGTTCAGGACCGTGATCCCGTGGCGCGCCGCAAGACCCGAGCGCGGCAGCACGAGCCCGCAGGTGCCCGGCGGCAGGGCGAGCGCGATCCCCGTCGGCACGGCGGCTCGGGCGCCGGGCGCGAGCTCGAGCGCCTCGTCGGCGTGGAGGTCGAACGCGGCGTCGTCCTCGTGCGCGCGGAGGGGACGCGCGCCGACTCGCTCAGCAGGCGGACCGGCACTTCCATTCGCGCCATCCTAGAGCGGAGGAGCGTCGGCCGGCGTCAATGTCCGCCTTCGCGGCTCTCGCCCCGCAGCTCCGCCTCGATCCGCTCCAAGCGCGGCGCGGACGTGGTGTCGCGGTGTGTCATCGCTGCCGCCACGCCGGGGTGGACGGCGGAGATCAGCTCGTGCATGCGCTGCGCGACAGCACGGTAGGACTCGTGGCCCTCGCGACCGGAGCGCAGCTCGATCAGGTGCATCGCCTCGCGCGCGTTCATGTCCAGCACGTAGCGGATCCGGAACGCGAGGCAGAGCGCGTAGGGCGCCTGGGCGTGCAGGCCCGCGTCCGCGAGGCGCTGCCAGGCCGAGGTCGAGCGTTCGAACGCGCGCTCGAAGAGGTCGCCGAGCCCCGCTGCCCGCGCCTGCTCGGGAAGCGCGGGGCCGAGGTACGGACCGAGCGGCTGCCACTGCACCGTCAGCATCCGGTGGCGCTGGAGGTCCCTGAAGGCGCCGTAGTCGGAGACGATCTCGAAGCGGTAGCGAAGCGCCTCGAGGCCGCGCCCCGGGAGGTGGCGCCGGTTCTCCCTCCCGCCGAGGAGCTCCCGGAGCAGTTCGGTGCGCTCACCCGCGTCCAGCGCTGCGACCGCCGCCTCGATCCGCTCCTCGCTGACCCCGGCGCGCTCGAACACGAGCGCCGTCAGCAGGCGGCGCTCGTCGCCCTCGACGGCGAGCAGGCGGACGCCGTCACCGGCCTCTCCGGCCGGCCGCCGGACGCCGAGCTGGCCGGCGGCGAGCATCTCGGCGGCGGCGCGGCGGCGCAGGAACTCTGTCCATGCGCCGCCGCGCTCGGGACGATCCACGCGCGTCATGAACGCGGGCGCCACCGCCCGCAGCGCGGCGAGCATCTCCTCCGCGCAGCGCTGTGCCTCCGGCAGCTCCTCGGCGCGAAGGCGCATGACGAGGCGCTCGAAGGTCTGGCCGCTGGCGAAGATGCCGACGTGCGAGAGCGTCGCTGCGGGCAGCAGGCCGCGGCACAGATCGAGCGCCTTCGCTCGCACGGCCCGCTCGTGGGCGCGCTCAGACGCTTCGGGCTCACGGGGAAAGCGCTCGGCGAGCCAGGGGCGCAGCGCGGCGAGCGCCGCGGCGTAGTCCGCGAACAGCGCGTCCATGTCGCGTTCGTAGGCCTCGCCGAGCTCTGCTTCGCGGTGATAGCGGTAGCCGAGCCCGGGCACGGGCTCGTCGAAGGCGATGTAACGCGTCGACTGCTCCAGGAAGGCGCCCAGGCGGGGGCGCTCCAGCACCTTCGTCATCAGGTTCGAGACCCACTCGCACGCGACGTGCAGCCCGCCGAGCTGCGCGACGGAGTCGTCGCCGTACTCGCCCAGCACGCGCTCGTAGAGCTCCTCCGCGCGCCCGTCGGGCATCGCCGGCGGCGTCGCGTCGAGAACACCTGCGAACTCGTCGAGCAGCAGCCTGCGCAACGTGCCCGAGTACCGCGAGTAGCGCGCGAACAGCGCGCCGCTGGTCGTCTCCGGCAGCCCGCGCAGCGCGAACACCGGCGCCTCGAGATCCGTCACGAACGGCGCGAGCCGGCCTCGCTCCTGCTCGCTGAAGGGCTCCGCCACGCGCACCGGCACATTCTCACCGCCCTGGCCGTCAGACTTCACGGCCGTGAGGGGTTTGTTTCGATGGGCGGCGCTGGTCGCCGTGCTCGCGGCCGTGGCCGCGCCGGCCTGGTTCGCAAGCGCTGCGAACGCGGCGCCCCACGCTCCAGCCCACCAACCCAAGAAGAAGAAGAAGCCGCCGCCGCCCACGCTCACGCTGACGGCCGCCCTGCTCACCGGTCCCGGCGAGCAGATCGCTCACCCGCCGGTCGGGATCTCGATCGAGTACCCCCTCATGGCCGCCGACCTCGGCGCCGGTCCCTGTCCGCCGCCGGCGCTCGCCGCCGAGCTGCAACGCCTCGGCTCGCCCCGCCTTTCGCTCGGAGGGCAGAGCCAGGATTTCACCTCCCCCGCGCCGCCGGCCGGCTCTGCGTCCAACTGGGAAGCGCTCACGACGTACTCGCTCCCGGCCCCGTTCTGGTCGCAGCTGCATTGCCTGCTGGCGGGCACGAACGAGCCGCTGACCGTCGGGCTGAACGCCCGCACCGGCCAGCTCGCCTGGGCTGAAGCGATGGTCGCGGGCGCCCAGCAGGCGGGGACCGCGGGGCTGCAGTTCTCGATCGGCAACGAGCCCGACCTCTACTACCTGCCGAACTACCTGTCGCTGGCCAAGACCCAGCCCGGCGAAGAAGGCAAGGCGGTCGGCCTCTACCTGCAGATCGCCTCCTACCTGCGCCAGGCGCTCGGCACGATGCCGCTGATCGGGCCCGAACTCGCCAACCCGGCCCACTGGCAGGGCTCGCTGCCCGGGGTGCTCGCCGCGCTGCACCCCCAGACGGTCGGTGTGCACAGCTACCCGCTGTCGGTCTGCCGCTCCGAACGCGAAGCCACGATCCACGGCCTGCTCGCCGCGAGCGTCGGCAACGCCCCCCGGCGGCTCGCGTGGGTCGTCGCCGACGCGCGCGCGGCGGGTGCGCCCGCGGTGATCTCCGAGGCCAACTCGGTCTCCTGCGGGGGCAAGGCCGGAGTCTCCGACAGCAGCGCCTCCGCGGTGTGGGCGCTGCGGTTCGTGCTGGCGGCGCTCGAGACCGGCTTCGGCGAAGTCAGCTTCCACCTCAGCGGCAACCCGTATGACCCCTTCTACCTCCGTGGCGCGGAAGTCGTACGCCGCCCCGCCGAGGGCGCGCTCGTGGCTCTGCAGCAGTGGCTTCCGGCGGGCGCGACGGTGCGCGCCGGGCGCTCGGTCGGCAACGTGGCGGTCGCCGCCGTCTCGGCGAGCGGCGCCCAGCCGCTCCTGATCCTCGACAACGAGAGCACCAAGCCGGCGACGCTCGCGCTGCGCGGGGCTGCGGCCGCAGTCCCGGTTCAGCAGTTCAGCCCGTCCGGCAGCGCGGCCGGCATCGTTGCGCCGGCCGGCGCGGGGCGCTTCGTCGCGAAGCTGCCCGCGAACGGGGTGCTCGCGCTGCGCTGGACCCCGTAGAGCCCGGGCGGGCGCGTCCTAGCCCGCGTCGGCTTCGATCGCCTCGCGCGTCAGCTCGACGTAGTCGCGCTCGGAGCCGGCCGGGAAGGACCAGCCGTCGCCGGGGCTGCTCAGAGCGAGGATCGTCCCGGTGTCGAGCTGCTCGGCGACCTCGGGGAAGCGCATCGTCGAGACGAGCACGTAGCGCGCCTTCACCTCGGAGACGTTGCGGATCCGGTGCGCGCCGCCGGGACCCTTCGGGAAGCCGGTGAACGCCCCGCGGCCGAGCGTGCGGGTGCCCTCCGGCGTGCGCAGCTCGACGGTGCCCTCCAGCACGATCAGCAGCTCGTCGTTGCCGTGGTGCATGTGGTACGGCGCCGCCTGCCCGCCGGGGTCAAGCTCATAGAGCGCGCAGCCGAGCTCGGTCAGCCCGGCGCCAGGGGCGAGGCGAGTGCCGCGCGCAGTCCCCATCTCGCGCTCCCAGGCGCTCTCTCCATGGAGATCCACGTCGCCGCCCACGCCCGCGATGTTCGCACAAGCCGGCGCTTCAGGACGAGGTCTGGGTCTGTGCGCCGAGCGCCTCCTGCAGGCTCCCGTGAACGGGCATCGAGCGGGACAGCCCGACGATCTCCGCGACCCGTGCGAGGTTGGACTCCGGCGGGATCACGAGCAGAAGCTTCGTGCGTCGCTGGCGCAGCAGCTCCGCGAGGCGGAACAGCATGTCGATGCCCGCGCTGTCGAGGTAGCGCGTCTCGCTGAGGTCGACGATCAGGCGGTCGGTCGAAGGGTCGACGCAGTCGGCGAGCTGGTCGCGCAGCGCGGCTGCGTTGGCCGCGTCCACGTCCTCGCGCGGACGGACCACGGGGACGCCGTCGTGGCGTTCGACGCTCGCGCCGCTCATCGCGCGGACCCGCCCAGGCGCTTGACCAGGGTCACGCTCGTACCCCGGGCCTCGCGCTCGATCCGGGCCTCGTCGACGAGCGCGCGCATGATCGCCAGCCCCCGGCCGCGGCCGTAGGGTCGGGCCGCCCGCCAGCGCCCATCGTCGCTCACGGTGATGCGCACCTCCCCGTCCTCGTGGACGCACAGCACGCGGAAGGTGGCTTCACGGGCGCCGTAGGCGTGCTCGATCGAGTTCGCCGCCGCCTCCGACGCGGCGAGCGTGATGTTGAACAGCTCGTTCTCGGCCACCTCCTCGCTCATCAGCCAGCGACCGAGCGTGCGGCGCAGGCCCGCCAGCACCCCCGGCTGCGCCTCGAGCGTGAGCTCCATGCGCGGGCCCATCGGCAGCGACTCGACCGCCAGCAGCGCCATGTCGTCCTCGAGGCCCGTCCCTTCGACCAGCAGGTCGCGGTAGACACGGTCGGCGAAGGAGGATTCCTCATCCTGCGACGCGCGGCGCGCGGCGGCGCGAAGCCGGTCCAGCCCGTCGTCGATCGGCTCGCCGCGGCGCTCGACCAGGCCGTCGGTGTAGAGCAGCAGCGTGCTGCCGGCCTCGAAGGTATAGCGGCGGCTGCGGTAGTCGCCGCCCCGCCGGATGCCGAGGGGCAGGCCCGGGGCGAGCTCGAGGAACGACATCTCGCCGCTCGGACCGACAACCAGGGGCGGGAGGTGGCCGGCGCTCACCGCCTCGAGGCCGCCGCTCTCGAAGTCCAGTTCCAGCAGCGCCGCCGTCGCGCTGCGATGGCGCCCCAACCCCACGAGCAGCTCGTTGAGCAGGCGCATCACCTCGGGCACGGGGTGACCCTCCGTGAGGTAGGCGCGCAGGGCCGCGCGGATCTCAGCCATCACCGCAGCGGCCTGCACGCCGCGCCCGACCACATCGCCGATCACGAACGCCAGGCGCCCGCTCGGGAGCTGGAACACGTCGTACCAGTCGCCGCCCATCTTCACGCCCGCGCCGCCCGGCAGGTACTTGGCGCTGAAGCGGAGCCCGGGAATCGAGGGCAGCTCCTCCGGCAAGAGAGCGCGCTGCATGATCTCGGTGACCGCGCGCTGCTCGGTCAGGCGCGCGTTGTCGATCGCGAGGGCGGCGCGATCGGCCGCGAGCTGGAGCAGCGCGATGTCGTCGTCGCCAAAGAGCCGCCGCTGCAGCGCGCCGACGTGCATGACCCCGATCACGCGCCCTTCCACGTGGACCGGCACGCCGAGCATCGAGCGGATCCCCTTCTGGCGCAGGATCGGGTTGACGACGTCGGCTTTGCTCATGTCCTCGATCACGATCGGGTGGCGCTCGGCGGCCACGCGTCCGGCGAACCCGCGGGCCAGCGGCACCTGCACGCCCTGGCGCACCTCCTCCTCCAGGCCGCACGCCGCGCGCGCGACCAGCACCCCCCGATCCTCGTCGAGCAGCAGGATCGCCGCGGTGTCTGCGTGCAGCCCGCCGCGGACCCGCTCGAGCAGCTCGGAGAGCATCTCCTCCACGGACAGGTAGCCGAGCGCCGCGTCGGTGACGCTCTGCATCTGCCCGAGCTGGCGCGAGGCCTCCTCGCCGCTCCCGCTGCGCGGCTCACCCTCGTGGCTGCTGCTCACCTCGTCGCTCCCCTCGCCTTCACGGTCACCCCCACTGCTTATACCCCGCGGAGCGTGTTGAGCGCGCGCCGCGGAGCCGGCGGCGGGCCCGCAGGAGGCGGGTAAGCTTGGCGCCAGCGATGGCGAGCACGTCCGAGCCGCAGGTCGATCTCGGCGCCCTGGACTTCTGGGGACGCCCGGCCGAGGAGCGCGATCGCTACTTCCGGACGCTGCGCGACGAGCAGCCGCTCTCCCAGCACGAGCCGCCGGAGGACATCCTCGGGCTGGGAGACCAGGGGCGCCAGCCGTACTGGGCGCTGGTCCGCTACGAGGACGTGCGCTCGGTCTCGCGCGACCCCAAGTCGTTCTGCTCCGGAGAGGGCACGCAGTTCGGCGACGCCCCGCCCGAGTTCCTGGAGGCGTCGATGTCGTTCCTCGCGATGGATGCGCCGCGCCACACGAAGCTGCGCGGGCTGGTGTCCTCGGCGTTCACGCCGCGGCAGGTGGCGCGCATCGAGGACGGCATCCGCGCGAACGCAAAGCGCATCGTCGAGGAGGCGGCGCCCAGCGGCGGCGGCGACTTCGTCGAGCTGATCGCCAAGCGGCTGCCGCTCGTCACGATCTCGGACATGATCGGGGTGCCGGAGCCGGACCGCGAGCGAGTCGTCGCGGCCGCCGACCTGCTCGTCACGACCTCGGACCCGGAGGCGTTCGGCGACCGTGCCCCGATCGAAGTGCTCGGCGAGGCGCTGTGGACGCTGACCGCGTTCGCGAAGGAGCTCGCCGCGCACAGGGAAGCGAACCCGGGCGAGGACCTGATGACCGGGCTGGTGCAGGCCGAGGTCGACGGCGAGCGCCTGACCCACGACGAGATCGCGGCGTTCTTCGTGCTGCTCTCTGTGGCGGGCAACGACACGACCCGGCACACGACCTCCCACGCGATGCGCGCGCTGAGCGTGAACCCCGGCGAGCGGACCCGGCTGCTGGAGGACCCGGACGCGAGATTGCCGGCGGCTGTGGAGGAGTTCGTGCGCTGGGCCTCGCCCGTGCTCACGTTCCGGCGCACCACGACGCGGCCGGTCGAGCTGCACGGCGTCGAGCTGCCGGCGGGCGAGAAGATCGTCCTCTTCTACCACTCGGCCAACCGCGACGAGCGGGCTTTCCCCGACCCCTGGCGCTTCGACATCTCGCGCGACCCCAACCGCCACGTGGGCTTCGGCGGGGGCGGGCCCCACTACTGCCTCGGCGCTTCGCTGGCGCGGACGCAGCTGCGCTCGATCTTCGGGGAGATGATGCGTGTGATGCCCGACATCGAGGCGGGCGAGCCCGAGTTGCTGCGCAGCGCGTTCGTGGCGGGGGTGAAGCGTATGGAGTGCTCGTTTCGAGCGAGCGCGTGAACCGCGTTCCGCCGCGGGCGGTGCCCTCGGATGGGACCTCGTGGGTCGCCGATGGCCGGGAGCCCTCTCGCTGTCCGGAGTCGACTGAGTCTCACCAGCGCTCCGCGGGCTCCGTCTGACGATACGCGACGTAGCCCGTGGAGAATGCTCGGTGAGCGCTGGTCAGTGGCGCCCGCGCAACTGGGTCAGTTGTGCACTTCAGCGCACGGCTTTCCCGGCGTGCTGCCGGGGGTACTGCTTGCCGAGTTGCACAGATGCTGATGGTTTTCGAAGTAGCGGTTCCACACCGCGGCGAAGTAGACCTGGCCCGGGTTCCCGCACCAGGCTTTCGAGGTGAACCACCGCGACCTTGCTCGTCGGGTTCGCATTGGTCTGTGGAGTGCGAAAATCCCGCAACGGTCGAAAACTTCTGCACCCGGCATGGGTTCAAGTTCGGCGACGATCTCGGCGGCAACGGCTGGGTGGTGCCGCTGGCCGACGGTACCGTGCAGATCTTCTACGTCGCCGTGCCGGAGGGCTACCCGATCAAGACCACGCTCCACTTCGAGAACCCGCCGCCGCCGCCCGAGGGCGCGGACGGCGATACGTCGATCCAGGCCCTCGCGCAGCACTACGTCTCGACGCTCGGGGCGCTCGTCGGGCGGGCAAAGTGCCGCTTCGGCTAGCGGCCCGTGTTCACACTTCCGTTCACACCCTCGGCGCGCTCGGCGCCGTCGGCGGCCGGATTTGGCTCCGCAGAGCCATGCCCCGTGCGGGACTCGAACCCGCCCCACCGGATTAAAAGTCCGGCGCTCTACCAGATGAGCTAACGGGGCCTGCGGCCGCACAGTGTCGCAGATGCCCGTAGGGGCTGGGGCGTGTCGCCGGCCCGGGCGAACCGGCGCGGTTCGCGCCGCAACCGAGCAGCGCCCGCCCGTCCCGTTCGCCCGCTGGGGCGAGGTCCGCGGGCTCGATCGGGAGTGCCAGCAGAGCCGGCCCGCGGACGACGTAGGTCCAACCCCACAGGCACCGCCCCGCCGACCCCGGAGCACGTCCGCGCGGGACCAGCTCGGCAGCAAACGCCCGGGGAGCGGGCCCGGCGGCAGTCGGGCCCGCTCCCTGCATGGGCGTCGAGGGACGCGGTGGGGTCAGTGGTAGGTGAGCGGGACGGTCGCCGAGGAGCTCGCGCCGCTCACGGGCTTGAAGGAGACCTTGATCGGCACCTTCAGGCTGCGATGCCGGCTCTTTCGCATCGACGCGGCGCCTGCGCGCGTCAGCGCCGGGTGCAGCGTCACGCGCTCGCTCTTGGCCGTCTCGTGGCGCACGGCGCGCAGCCGCTTGCCCGAGAGCGTCAGCACGCCGGCCGACGGGACCTGCACGACGATCGTCGCGCGGTGGCCCTTGAGGCTGCGGCTCAGCACCTTCAGCTTGCCGGCGTTCGCAGCTGCCACGCCGGCGTTCGGCGCGGTCGCAGGCGGGGGCGTCGAGCCCTGGGCGGTGACGGTGTCCGTGCCGCCCGGCCCGCCGGTCCCGCCGGTGATCCCGACGGTTTCACCGCCCCCTTTGATGAGGCCGAGCGTCAGCCCTTCGGCGCCGTTGACGACGCCCAGCTTTTCGCCGTTGGCGAGCGGTGCCACGAGGGCCATCGCGGCGCCGGGGAGCTGTTCGGCGGTCTTGCCGAACTGTTCGGCCAGCGCCTGCGGCGTGGTGCCGAGCTGGCTCGCGAGCTGTTCGATGGTCGTGGCGATCGGCGTCCCGGCGAGCACGGTGCCCAGCAGCGACTGGAGCTTTTCGGGCGTCAGCGCGCCGAGGATCTGCTGGATCAGCGCCTGGGGTTCGCCCGAGCCGGACAGCAGCTTGCCGAGCAGTTCGCTGATCCCGAGCGAGCTGAGGACTTCTTCGAGCTTCGCCTGCGGGTTGCCGCCGAGCAGTTCTTCGAGTTTGCCGGCGAGCGGGCCGAGTGCTTCGGTCAGCTTTTCCTTCAGCAGCGTCGCGCCTTCGCCGCCTTTCAGCAGTTCTTCGAGGTTCCCGCCTTTGCCGCCCAGGAGTTCGACGACCTGTTTGACGGCGGTTTCGAGCGCGCCCGCTTCGACGCCTTGCAGCGCGGGGAGCTGGGAGAGCTTTTCGGTCAGCTCGCCGGTCGGAAGCGATTCGAGCGGCGTCTGGCCGAGCAGCGATTCGACCTGTTCAGTGGGGGGCAGGCTGACCTGCGGGCCGGCCGCGCCCGCGCTTGCGGCGGGCAGCGCGGCGAGGGCGGCGACGGTCGCGGTCGCGAGCAGCAGGGTGACGAGGAGGCGTCCCCTGCGAGCGAGCAGGGCGCCGACGGCGATCGGGTGTGGCATTGGTTCCTTCCGTGGGGGGAGAGGGGCCTTCGGGCCCAGCGATACCCGGGGTCCCGAGGAGAGGAACTTTCTTCAAACAGACGTCCAGCGCCCTACGGCGTTTCGGAGGCGGCGATCCGCAGCATCTCCTCGATGCTCGTCACCTTCACCCGCGGCCTGCCCGCCGGCTCACCGAGCGCCTTCTCATGGCGGTCGATCGCTTCCCACCCCGAGTAGGTGACGAGCTGGGGCTGGCGCTCGCGCAAGAGCGCCTCGACCGCGCCGGCGTCGGGCTGCTCGGGCGCGTGTGCCGAGCCGTTGGCCGAGGCCAGGTCGGCGATCATCGCGTCGACCGTCTCCTGCGCGTCCTTCTTGTTCGTCCCGATCACGCCCGAGGGCCCGCGCTTGATCCAGCCCACCACGTACTCGCCGGCGACGGCCTGCCCCGACTCGGGGTCGCGCACGCGCCCGCCCTCGTTCGGGATCACGCCCCCGCGATCGTCGAACGGCACGCGCGGGAGCGGGATGCCGCGGTAGCCGATGGCGCGGAAGGCGAGCCCGGCCGCGAGCGTCTCACGCTCCTCGGTGGCCTGCGCGCGCAGCCGCCCGCCGTCGTCGAGGAGCTCGTTGCGGACCAGCTCGACGGCGCCGAGGTGGCCGCGCTCATCCGCCAGGAGCTCGACTGGAGAGGCGAGGAAGCGGAGCACGACGCGCTTGCTCTTGCCGGACGGCTCGCGAGCGGCGTACTCGCGCAGGATCTCGACGTTGCGCCGCGCGGTCGCGTCCTGCTCGGCCTGCTCGTCGTGCACGGCCAGCCCGCGCTCCAGCTCGGCCTCGTCGACGATCACGTCGGCGTCTGTCAGCTCGCCGAGCTCGAGCAGCTCGGGGTTGGTGAACGCGGCCTGTGCGGGCCCGCGGCGGCCGACGACGACGACCTCTTTGACCTGGCTCGCGGCCAGCACCTCGAGTGCGTGGTCGGCGGTGTCGGTCGGGGCGAGCTCCTCGGGGGTCAGGACGAGCATGCGCGCGACGTCGATCGCGACGTTGCCGTTGCCGATCACGACCGCCCGCTCGGCCGCGAGCAGGTCGACCTCCAGATCGGTGTGATCGGGGTGGCCGTTGTACCAGCCGACGAAGTCGGTGGCCGCGTGCGAGCCCGGAAGCTCTTCGCCCGGGATGCCAAGGGCGCGGTCCGAGGGCGAGCCCGTCGCGTAGACGATCGCGTGGTAGTGGCGCAGCAGGTCCTCGCGCGAGACGTGCAGGCCGAAGGTGACGTTGCCGTAGTAGCGGAAGCGGGGATGCGCCGCCGTCTTCTCGTACACGCGCGTGACCGACTTGATCTTCGGGTGGTCCGGCGCGACGCCCGAGCGCACGAGGCCCCAGGGCGTCGGCAGGCGCTCGAACATGTCCACTTCGAAGCCGGCGTCGCCGTCCTTGAGCAGGTGCCCTGCTGCGTAGAAGCCCGCGGGACCCGAGCCGATCACGGCGATGCGGATGGGGTTTGCGTCTGTCAAATCTGCTCCTTGCGCGGCCGCGGGGAGATGGGCGCGGCCCGACTCGAACGGGCGACCCCCTCGGTGTAAGCGAGGTGCTCTAGCCAGCTGAGCTACGCGCCCCAAACGATCTGCCCACAAGGCTAGCGAGCGGAGCTGTGAGTCTCCTGGGCGTGCGCTGTGAGATGGCGGGGCGCGCCGGGTAGGCTAGGGCCAGGCCAACCCGGCCGGGAGCATCGTTGAGCCGCCAAGACAACGCCCACGTGGAGGGGCTGTCTGCGTACCCGCAGGCGGCAGAGCTCGAGCTGCGCCACGTCAGCAAGCGCTACGGCGCCCAGGGCGAGGCCGCGATCGGCGATCTCTCCTTCACAGTCGCCGCGGGCGAGTTCTGCGTGCTCGTGGGCCCCTCAGGCTCGGGCAAGACGACGACGATGCGGCTCATCAACCGCATGATCGCGCTGAGCTCAGGCGAGATCCTGCTCGGCGGGACGAGCGTGCTGGACCGCGACGTGCGCGGGCTGCGGCGCGAGATCGGCTACGTGATCCAGCAGATCGGCCTGTTCCCGCATCTGACGGTGGCGGAGAACATCGCGACCGTGCCGCGGCTGCTGGGCTGGGAGAAGGACCGCACCGCCGCGCGGGTTGACGAGCTGATGGCGCTGATCGGACTGGACGCCGAGAAGCTCTCCGCCCGCTACCCGGCGCAGCTGTCCGGCGGGCAGCGCCAGCGCGTCGGCGTCGCGCGGGCGCTCGCCGCCGATCCGCCGCTGATGCTGATGGACGAGCCGTTCGGCGCGATCGACCCCATCAACCGCGCCAAGCTCCAGGACGAGTTCCTCGCGCTGCAGGCGAAGGTCCGCAAGACGATCGTGTTCGTCACGCACGACATCGACGAGGCGATCAAGATGGGGGACCGGATCGCGATCCTGCGCGAGGGCGGCGTGCTCGCCCAGTACGACACGCCGGAGGCGATCTGCGCCCGCCCGGCCGATGACTTCGTGGCGCAGTTCGTCGGGGCAGACCGCGGCATCAAGCGCTTGTCGCTGACGGCGCTCGCCGAGGTCAGGCTGATCGCCCACGACCCACGCAGCGCCCAGGCGCGCCGGGTTCCGTCGAGCTACTCGCTCAAGGATGCGCTTTCGATCCTGCTGACCGACGCAGGCCGGCCGCTCGCGGTCGTCGAGGCCGCGCCCTCCGGCGCTCCCACGGAGGACGGACGCGTGCTCGGATACCTCACGCTCTCCCACCTCGAGAAGCTGATCGCCGAGGACGCCGAACGCGAAGGCGACGGCGAGGTCGCGGTGGCCCTGCCGCGGGCGGTGGGCGAGGAGGCGGGCACGTGAGCGCGCCGCTGCAGGTCGCGGCCGCGGGGCCCGTGATCCCCGAGTTCGGCAAACAGAGCTCGACCTGCGTCGTGCACAACCATCTCTTCTGCTGGGAATGGGTCGAACAGAACTGGAGCCCGGTTCTCTGGCCGGCACTGCGCCAGCACGTCGTCCTGTCGCTGATCGCGGTCGGTATCGGGTTCGTGATCTCGATCGCGCTCGCCCTCATCGCGCATCGCTACCGGTGGATCGAAAAGCCGACGATCCTGGTCACGACCTTCCTCTACACGATCCCGTCGCTGGCGCTGTTCGAGCTGCTGGTCGCACCGGTCGGCGCCAACATCTTCGCGGCCGAGATCGCGCTCGTCTCCTACACGCTGCTGATTCTCTTCCGCAACATCCTCACGGGGCTGCGGGACGTTCCCGTCGAGGTGCTCGATGCCGCGGAGGGGATGGGGATGACCCGCACCCAGCAACTGCTGCGCATCGAACTGCCGCTGGCGTTGCCCGCGATCATCGCGGGGCTGCGCATCGCGGTCGTCACGACGATCGCGCTCGCCACGATCGTGTACACGATCTACGACGCCGGGCTCGGGGTCCCGATCCACAGCGCTCTCGGCGAGGGACCCTTCAAGACCGAGCTGATCGCGGCGGGAGTCCTCACGATCGGCCTCGCGATTCTGTGCGACGGGTTGCTCGTGGGCCTCCAGCGCGCGCTGACGCCATGGGCGCGGGCGCGCCAGGGGAGCTAGCCGCCACATGCACGAATTCATCGAGGCCTTCAAGTTCATCGCCAACAACGGCGCGATCGCCGGGCAGCCGCATCTGCCGAGCCTCGCGCACCTGGCGCTCGAGACGCTGAAGGTGGGCGCGATCGGCGTCGCGATCTCGGTCGTGGTCGCCGCACCGATCGGCATCGCGCTCGGCCACCTGCACCGGGGCAGCTTCGTCGCGATCAACGTCGGCAACGTCGGGCGCGCGCTGCCGAGCCTCGTGATCCTCGCGGTCGGCGACGCCTTCCTCGGCCTGGGGCTGACCGTGGTCGAGCTCGCGCTCGTGATCCTCGCCGTGCCGCCGATCATCACGAACGCCTACTACGCCATCGACAGCGTGGACCCCGATCTGACCGACGCCGCCCGCGGCATGGGAATGGGCGAGCGCGAAGTCCTGCTGCGCGTCGAGCTGCCGCTCGCTGTCCCCGGCATCTTCGCCGGTATCCGGACCGCCGCTGTGTTCGTCGTCAGCACGACCACGATCGCCTCGCTCGCCGGCTTCAGCGGCAGCCTCGGCGACATCATCGCCAACGAGACGAGCTATCACTTCTCCGGGGTGCTGGGTGCGGCGATCTGCGTGGCGCTGCTCGCACTCTCGGTCGAGGCCGCGCTCACGCTGCTGCAGCACGCGCTGACGCCGCGCGGGCTGCAGACGGGGCAGCTCCGAGCGCGATCGCGGCTCGATCGCCCACGCCACATCGGCGGCGAGCGCGTAGCTCGCTATATCTATTAATAATTATTATAAAAAAAGTGAACAACAGGAGGCGGCGGATGACACATGGCAGCGGGATCACGTTCAGGCAGGGCCCGGGCGGGTGTTCTGACAGTGGTGGCGATCGTGCTCGCGGGCTCGCTTCTCGCCGCGTGCGGAGCAGCTCGAAATCGAGCACGACCACCACGAGTGCGAGCAGCGGGCTCGCCCGGGGCCGGCAAGCCGGCGGTGACGCTCGGCAGCAAGAACTTCGCCGAGTCGAACATCCTCGGCCAGCTCTACGCGCAGGCGTTGCGGGCGCGTGGCTTCAAGGTCAACCTGAAGTCGGAAATCGGCTCGACCGAGTTGATCTACAAGGCGCTCAGGGCCGGGCAGATCGACGGCTACCCCGAGTACACAGGCGTGCTGCTCTCGGCGGTCGCGGAACAGAAGACGTCCCCGGCGAGCGAACAGCAGGCCTATGAACAGGCGAAGGCGTTCGTCGAAAAAGAAGGCTTCACGCTGCTCGACAAGACGCCCTTCTACGACACCAATGTCCTGATCGTGAAACCGCCGTACGCCAGCGAACACAGCCTCTCGAGCATCGGCGATCTGAAGCCGCTGAACAACAAGTTCACGATCGGCGGCGCTCCCGAACTCGCGACCCGCGAAGAGGGTCTTCCGGGGATCAAGAAGCTCTACGGCGTCGAAGGCAAGTTCAAGCCGGTGTCGATCGAACTCTCCTACCAGGCGATCGAAGGCGGCCAGGTGGACGTCCAGAGCGTGTTCAGCACCGACGGCCAGCTGCTCGGCGGGAAGTTCAAGACGCTGTCCGACCCGAAGCACGTGTTCGGCTTCCAGAACGTCGCGCCGGTGGTCAAGAAGAGCGTGGTCGCAGCCGAGGGCCCGGCGTTCGCCGAAACGATGAACAAGGTGAGCGCGCTGCTGACGATTCCCGCGGTCCAGCAGATGAACAAGGCCGTGAGCATCGACAAGCAGTCGCCCGAAAGCGTCGCCAAGGAATTCCTGAAGGCGAACGGGCTCTCCTAGCCCCGCTTCCGATGACAGGGCCGGCATGGAGCGCCGGCCCGGTCATCCCCCGGGCCGGGATGGAGCGCCGGCCCGGTCATCCCCCGGGCCGGGATGGAGCGCCGGCCCGGTCATCCCCCGGGCCGGGATGGAGCGCCGGCCCGGTCATCCCCCGGGCCGGCATGGAGCGCCGGCCCGGTCATCCCCGGGCCGGCATGGAGCGCCGGCCCGGTCATCCCATCACCCTGGCAAGCTCTCCTGGATGCGGCGCGGTGGCGGCTCACGGGCGATCCGGATCGCCGCGCTCCTTGCGGCGGTCCTGCTCGCCCTGCTCGTCGTCGCGCAGATCGTGCTGCCGCGGATCGCGGCCTCGCGCATCTCCTCGCGCGTCGGCCGCTACGGACACGTGCGAGCACGTCTCGGTCTCTGCGTTCCCCGCGATCGAGCTGTTGTGGGGCGACGCCGACTCCGTTGAAGTCCGCGCCGGAGCGCTGTCGCTCTCTCCCGGCCAGGCCGCGGGGCTGCTGTGGGAAGGGCGCGGGGTGGACCGGATCGACATCGCCGCGCCCGCGGTGCGGATCGGTCAGCTCGCGCTGACCAGCGCGGTGCTGCGCAAGCGCGGCTCGGCGTTGAGCGCCCACGCGCACGCCAGCCGCGCGGCCGTGCGCGCCGCGCTCGGGCCGGGGGTCGCCGCGCGGCTGCTCGGCAGCGAAGGGGGCCGGGTGCGGGTGGCGGCGACGGGCAGCCTCTTCGGCGTCGGCGCGACGGTCGCCGCCGTCGCCGAATCCGAAGCCGGCAAGCTCGTGGTGCACCCCGAAGGGCTGCTGCTCGAAGGCTTCCGGCTGACCCTCTTCCAAGACCCGCACGTGCACGTGATCGGCGTCGCCGCGAGGCAGGACGGCTCCGGCTACGTGCTCGGCATGACCGCGCTGCTCGGCTGACCGCGGACGGACGCGGCGCTTGCTCAGGCGGCCGCGCGCAGCGGCTCGCCGGCCGTCCGGGGGGCCTCGGACACCTGGACCGGCAGACCCTCCTTCGGGCTGATCGTCGGCATCTGGCGGATCGTCAGCCGGAACGCGGACGGCAGCGACAGGGAGCGCTCCTTCAGGAGCAGCGAGGCGATCGTTCGCACCTCTAGCTGGCCGAAGCGCATCCCGATGCACGTGCGCGATCCGCCGCCGAACGGCACGTAGGCGCCCTTGGCGAGAGCGGCGCGTCCCTCGGGCGTGAAGCGCTCGGGACGGAACGCTTCCGGCTCGGGCCAGACGTCGGGCAGGTGGTGCGAGGCCCAGGAGGAGTAGTTGACGAATGCGCGCGCAGGGATCGGCATGCCTTCGAACTCGACGTCGCGCAGGGTCCGCCGCGGGCCCACCCAGGCAGGCGGGTACTTGCGCAGAGTCTCGTCGATCACCATCTCCAGCTCGGGCAGCTCGCCGCCGAGGAGCTGGGCCGCGGTCGGGGAGCCTCCGGGTGCCAGCTCGGTCTGCTCCGTGCGCAGCCGCTCGGCGATCTCGGGCTGGCGGGCGAGCTCGTAGAACATGAACGAGATCGTCGAGGTGGTCGTGTCGTGGCCCGCGAACAGCAGCGTCATGACCTCGTCGCGGATCTGCCTGTCGTTCAGGCGGTTGCCGTCCTCGTCCTCGGCGTCGAGCAGCAGGCTCAGGATGTCGCTGCCGCGCCGCCCCGAGGCTCGCCGCTCTGCGATCTCCGCGTAGATGAGGATGTCGAGCTTGCGCGCCGCCTGCTGCATCCGGCCCCAGGGCGAGCGCTTGCCACGGAACACGCGCAGCAGGTAGTCGCTGGCGTAGAACGCGAGCGCCTCCTCGAACAGCCCGGCGGCGTCGATCTCGCGCGCCCGGCCGCTGTCGGGGTCGAGGCCGAACAGCGCGCGCATCGCCACGCGCATCGCGAGGTGGCGCGTCCAGTCATAGAGGTCGGCCGTCGTGCCCGGGACGAGCAGCTGGATCGCGCGCTCGGTCTCCTCACGGATCGTCTCGACGGACTCGGCGAGGTTCTCGCGGTGGAAGGCCGGCAGCATGATGCGGCGCGAGCGCCGGTGGAAGTCGCCGTCGATCGTCAGCAGGCCGTCTCCCATCAGCCCGATCAGGTCGCGGAAGCTCCCTTCGCGCCACTGGAAGTCGGCGGCGTGCGAGACCAGGATGTAGTGGTTCGCGGCCGGGCCGAGCATGAACACGATGTTGCTGTGCAGCAGCCGCAGCGTGAAGACGGGGCCGAAGCGCTCGTAGCTCTCGAGCAGCATCTCCAGCGGTTCCTCGGCGAAGCGGCGTGTGCGTGGCAGCGAGAACCGGGTCTCGCCGGGCGGATAGGGCCGGGTCGCTCGGCGCTCGTCGCGGACGTCTTCCAGAAGCACCCGTACCGGGCTCCGGTCGAGCAGAGGAGGAGGGCCCACGAGCGCCACGCCGGAAGCGTACCCGAGCGGCTGGCCGCCCGGCCAGTTTTGTGTCTGTCCCAGTGGCTCGGCCAGGGGACTCACGGGCGCGGCGGGCTGGGTCGTGCCGGGAGGGTTGGCGTGCAACCGACTTCATGAGCCGAAAGCGAGGATCCGCATGAGCGCCCCCGGCCTGCCGAGCTTCGAGCGTGAAATTCGACCGCTTTTCCGCGAGCGCGACCGCCAGGCGATGCTGTCACGGTTCGACCTCTGGTCCTACGACGACGTGCGCGGGCACGCCGCGGCGATCTACGACCAGGTCGAGAAGGGAACGATGCCCTGCGACGGGCCGTGGACCCAAGAGCAGGTGGCTCGGCTGCACGAGTGGATCGACGCCGGGATGCTCGCCTGAGCGGCACGCGGGCCCGGACGGGCCCCCGGGCTTGGCATACTGTTCCCCCCATGCGCGGACCCCACGGTTCCGCAGCAATCGCGGGGGTGTAGCTCAGCAGGTTAGAGCGCTGCCCTGTCACGGCAGAGGTCGCGGGTTCGAGTCCCGTCACTCCCGCTTCGCGCGTCCCTGGGCGAGCAGGCAGCGGCTCCCGCCGCTGACGCAGGCTGGCTGATCAACAGCTTCGCGCCGCTCGTGAGCGGCCTCGGCTGCTCAGGTACCTCTCGCCCGAACGTCGCGACCTGCGTATGTAGGCGTCGGCGGGTGCGGCCGCCCGGACGGCGCGGCCGCACGCCCCGGCGCCTCAGTGCGCCGGCTTCGCGTAGTCCGCGAACCCCTGGAAGTCGATGAAGACGCAGTCCTCGTCCCCGACGATCCACGCGTCGTGACCGGGTGCCATCACAGCGAAGTCGCCCGGCCTGTACTCGACTTCCTCGCCGTCGTCCATGACGACCGCCATCCGGCCCGAGACGAAGTAGCCGATATGAGCGGCCTGGCAGCTATGGGTGCCGGCGATCGGCTTGACGTGCTCCGACCAGCGCCACCCGGGCTTGAACGTGGCGCGGCCGACGGGCCCGCTGTCGAGTTTCACCAGCTCGAGCTGCCCGCTGCCGCCCTCGAACCGGCGCACCTCCTCGGGCTCGTCGAAGCTCATACGAATCAGTCCAGCCATTGCTTGTACCTCCGCCATCGGGATCTCCTCTCCGAGCGCCGCCGGGCGGCGGACGCTCTTACGTCTCCTCGGCCATCGCGATCAGGTCGTCCCTGGTGACCTTGCCGGCCAGCTCCGGATGATCCTCACGCATGTGACCTTCGATCACCGTCGCTGCCTCGTCCGCGCTCTCACCGCGTCCGAGGAACCCGCACTGGCACCGGATGACCTTCGCCATGACCGTCTCCTTTTTCGTGAAGCGACCGTACGCTCGCCTGGTTGGAAGCTTCTGCGATTCTCCTTGCACCAACCTTGGCCGACAACCCCAGCACCCGAGTCCAGTTGTGCGGGCGCCTCGCGGTCGAGCTCGCGGGACGGCCCCTGACGCAGAAGATCCCCGCCGGTCAGGCGCGCGTCCTGTTCACCTACCTCACGGTCGCCCGCGCACAGCCGTCCGCGCGCCCGGAGCTGATCGAGGCTCTGTGGCCGTATGACCCGCCGGCCGGCGCCGACACTTCGCTGAGCGCGCTGCTCTCGCGTCTGCGCTCTGCGCTCGGCGCGGACACGCTTTGCGGCCGGGGCGAGGTCCAATTGCGGCTCCCGGCTGACGCGTGGATCGATCTGGAGGGCGCCGAGGAGGCGATACACCGTGCGGAGGCGGCGGTCGCCCAGGAGGACTGGGCGCGGGGATGGGGCCCCTCGCTGGTCGCCATGTTCACCGCGCGGCGCGGCTTCCTGCCCCGTGAGGATCTGCCGTGGGCCGACGAGCACCGGCGGCGCCTGGAGGAGATCCACATCTGCGCGCTGGAGTGCTACGCCGCCGTCGCACTCGGCGTGGGCGGCTCTGAGCTGGCGCCTGGCGAGCGCTGCGCGCGCGAGCTCGTGGCGCTCGCGCCGTACCGCGAGCGCGGCCACGCGCTGCTGATGGAGACGCTCGTCGCCCGTGGCAACTCGGCCGAGGCGCTCCGGGTCTATGAGGATCTGCGGGCGCGGCTCCGCGAGGAGCTGGGTGCGACCCCCGCGCCCGAACTGCGCGACCTCCAGGAACGACTGCTCAGGCGATGAACGCCGCCGATCTTCGCGACTGCTGTCTGTCCTTCGCGGGCGCTGAGGAGACCTTCCCCTTCGGCGAACTGACGTCGGTGTTCAAGGTCGAGGGCAAGATGTTCGCGCTATCGGCGCTCGGCTCCGAGTCGCTGCGGGTGAGCGTGAAGTGCGAGCCTGCCCTCGCTGAAGCGTTGCGCGAGGCGCACGAGGCGGTCACTGCCGGCTACCACCTCAACAAGCGCCACTGGAACACGGTCGAGCTGGACGGCTCGCTCGCCGACGGCACGATCCGGGACATGATCGAGGACTCCTACGATCTGGTCGTGAGCAAGCTGCCGCGAGCCAAGCGCCTGGCGCTGGGCTGGGAAGGCGAGGGCTGATGCGCCCGCTGGCCGACCAGACGATCCTCATCACCGGCGCCACGGACGGCCTCGGCCGTGCGCTCGCGAGCGAGCTGGCTCGCGAGGGGGCGGAGCTGCTGCTCCACGGCCGCGACGAGGCCAAGGGCGAGCGCACGATCGCCGAGATCCGCGCCGCGACCGGCAACGGGCGCATCCGCTTCCTGCGCGCCGACCTCGCCTCGCTGGAGGAGGTCCGCGGCCTCGGCGAGCTCGTGCTCGGCGAGACCGGCCGGCTGGACGCGCTCGTCAACAACGCCGGCATCGGCACCAGCACCGCCGGCGTCATCGGACGCGAGGAGAGCCGTGACGGCTTCGAGCTGCGCTTCGCCGTCAACTACCTGGCGGGCTACCTGCTGACGCGGCTGCTGCTCGGACAGCTGCGCGGCTCCGCGCCGGCGCGGATCGTCAACGTCAGCTCGGCCGGCCAGGCCCCGATCGACTTCGACGACGTGATGCTCACCCGCCGCTACAGCGGCGTGCAGGCCTACTGCCAGAGCAAGCTCGCACAGATCATGTTCACGTTCGACCTCGCTGCGGAGCTGCTCGATTCGGGCGTCACCGCCAACTGCCTGCACCCGGCGACCTACATGCCCACGAACATGGTGCGCGCGGCGGGGGTCTCGCCCGTCAGCACGCTGGAGCAGGGCACCCAGGCGACGCTACGACTTGTCGCCGACCCGGCGCTCGACGGCGTCAGCGGCCGCTACTTCAACGGCTTGCACGAGGCGGAGCCCGACCCGCAGGCCGAGGACCCCCGCGCCCGCGGCCGGCTGCGGGAGCTGAGCGACGGGCTGTGCGGACTCGAGGCGCTCTAGAGGAGGCGTAGTATCGGTCGCTCCCATCGGCAAGAGCGAAGAGGTGTGGGGGGATGAGCACAGCGGGCGAGCAGACCGGCAAGCCGTACACGGTCGCCGAGCGCGAGCAGGCGATCGACTTCATGGCCGAGTACCCGGACTACGGGGAGATGCGCTGGTTCAGCGACGCGCTCGGAACCGAGCAGGTGTCGTTCAGCTGGCGGCGGATGTCGCCGGGAACCGGAGGGCGCGGCAGCTACGGCCATTGCCATCCCGGCCAGGAGGAGGTCTACTTCGTGATCTCCGGCACCATCACGTTCAAGGTAGGTGAGGACGTGTTCGAGGCCGGCCCGCAGACGGCGGTGCGGATCGCCGGCGACGCGATGCGCTCGGTGCACAACGACACGACCGAGGAGGCTGAGCTGCTGGTGTTCTCCTCCCGTCTGCCCGAGCCGCCGCTGGAGAAACAGGACGGGTTCTGGTCGTGAGCGCCACGGCGGACTCCGCGGGCGCGCTCGAAGCAGCGATCGACCGTTACAACGACGCCTGGAACGCGCACGACGTCGATGCGATCGTCGCCATGCACGCGCCGGACATGACATTCGCCAACCACACCGCCGGCGAGTCGGCCGAGGGCGAGGACGTTGCCGCCCACATCGCCGCGATCTTCGAGGCCTGGCCCGACATCCACTTCGAGACCCAGAGGCTCTACGTGCGCGACGGTCTCGTCGCCCAGGAGTGGATCGCGAGCGCGACGCACAGCCGCACGATGCGCCGCGGCGACATCGTCGCCGAGCCGACGGGCAGGCGCGTCGAGTGGGCGGGAGCGGACGTGATCCCGTTCGAGAACGGGCTCGTCAAGCGCAAGGACGTCTACTCGGACTCGGTCTCGATCCTGCGCCAGGTGGGCCTGCTGAGCTGAGGACGCGGGGCGCCGTTCCTCCGCGGGACGACGCCTTTCAGGGGTGGCGCTCGCTCCAGACGCCAGCTCGGATCGCCGCCCGTCCGAGGCGCACCCCGCGGCTATCCGCTGCTCGTCGCCGCCTGGCCGCCCACGGGCGCTCCGAGCGGGAAGGAGACCCCGGTGAGAGTTTCGGAGACCTCCCACAGCCGCCGCGCGACGTCCATGTCCTTCGCCTGGCTGGTGCGCCCGACGAGCTTCGGGGCTCCGCGCGACTCCATGAAGCCGCTCGGGCCGGCGAAGCTGTTGCCAGGCAACGTCCGCGGTCGCGGCGTAGAGGGTCGGCAGCGCGCCGGCCTCCTCGCTCTGGCCGAACAGGGCGTTGCCGACGTGGCTGGCCCAGTCCTGGAGTTTTTTGCCGCTGTGGAACTGGAGGTTGGTGGAGGCGTAGCCGGGGTGGGCCGCTGTCGCGAGCACGGGTGAGCCCGCGTCGGTGAGGCGGCGCTGGAGCTCGGCCGTGAACAGGAGGTTGGCGAGCTTGGACTGGCCGTAGGCCGACCAGGCGCGGTAGGTCTTGTGCTCCCAGTTGAGGTCGTCGAAGTCGATCCGGCCCATCCGGTGGGCGCTCGAGGAGACGCTGACCACGCGGCCGCCGATCTGCTCGAGGAGCAGGTTGGTGAGGGCGAAGTGGCCGAGGTGGTTGGTGCCGAACTGCAGCTCGAAGCCCTCCGCGGTGCGGCTCAGGGGCGGCACCATCACGCCTGCGTTGTTGATGAGCACGTCGATCTCGCCGCCGTCCCAGCCGTCGGCGAACTCGTGGACCGACACGAGGCTGGCGAGGTCGAGGGCGCGGACCTCGGTGTGCCCGTTCATCTTCGCGGCGGCCCGCTCGCCCTTCTCGAGCGAGCGCACGGCGAGCACCACGCGCGCCCCGGCGCCGGCGAGCGCGCTGGCCGCGGCGCGTCCGATGCCGCTGTTGGCGCCGGTCACGATCACGGTCCGGCCGGTCATGTCAGGGAGGGAGGTGGAGCTCGAAGTTGTCATGGGCAACAATGTAGTCGATGACTACAAAGCTGTCAACGTCTACTTTTCCCGGTAGCCTTCCACGGGCACCGATGGACGCTCGCCCTTACCACCACGGGAACCTGCGCACGGCGCTGCTCGACGCCGCCGAGCGCACGCTGCGCGAGCGGGGCGTGCAGGCGCTCTCGCTGCGGGAGCTGGCGCGCGAGGTGGGCGTGAGCCACGGCGCCCCGCGCCGCCACTTCCCCGACCGCCAGGCGCTGCTGGACGCGCTCGCCCGCGCCGGCTTCGAACGGCTGGGCGTCGAGCTGCGCGCGGCCGCCGGCGCCGCCGGTGAGGACTTCGCGCCGCGGCTGCGCGCGGTCGCCACGGCCTACGTCCGATTCGCGACCGAGGACGCGGCCCTGCTCGAGCTGATGTTCGCGGGCAAGCACCGCGAGGGCGCCGGCGAGCTCGCCGACGCGGCCGAGCGCTCGTTCGCGGTGATGCTGGATCTGATCGAGCAAGGGCAGCGCGAAGGCGCCCTGGAGGGCGGCGAGCCCAAGCGCGTGGGGCTCGTCCTGTTCGCGACGATCCAGGGAATCGCCGCGCTCGTCAGCGCGGGGCTCGTCGAGCCGGGTGAAGTCGGCGAGCTCGTCGCCGACGCGACCGAGCGCTTCGTGCGCGGCGGGGCGGACCGCAGCCGGTCCCGCGCGAGGACCGCGAGCCGCCCGTCGCGCAGTCACGCCGCGGCGTGAGCGGGGGGCTCGTCCGCTTCCTGCACGCCCAGGAGGAGGGCGCCACCTACGAGCGCGCTCTCGCCGAGCTGCGCGCCGGGCGCAAGCGCACCCACTGGATGTGGTTCGTGTTCCCGCAGGTGGCCGGGCTGGGCTCGAGCGCGATGGCGCGGGAGTATGCGATCGGCTCGCTTGCGGAGGCGCAGGCATACCTCGCCGAGCCCGTCCTGGGCGCGCGGCTGCGCGAGTGTGCGCGCGCCCTGCTCGCGCTGGAGGGAGCCTCCGCCGAGGAGATCCTGGGCCCCGTGGACGCGCTCAAGCTGCGCTCCTCGATGACGCTGTTCGCGCTCGCGGACCCCGGGGAGCCGTTGTTCAGGGAGGTGCTCCGGCGCTACTTCGAGGCCGGGTCGGACGAGCGCACCGAGCGGGCGCTCGGCATCGTCTCTTGACGGCGTTCGACCGAATCTTCCGCAAATAGCGGCATTCCACGGAGGGTTTCCCGGTTCAGTCGAGAAGACTCAGGTTCGCGTCTACAGGGAGGGAACGGATGAGGGGCAAGAGGCGTCGTGGGTCTGTGTTCGCTGCGATCCTGGCAGCCATCTCGCTTCTGGCGGCGCTGAGCGCGAGCGCCTCCGCCGCCCCGCCCGCGACGGCGCCCGGCTGGGGCCTGCCGTCTTTCCTCGCGCACTCGCACTCGGCAGCCCACCGCCTCGCCGCTGCTCGCCTGCGCCGGGCCGAGCGCGCGGTCATGCGCCGCCACGGCCACGCTGTCGCGTCGCCCGCCGCCGCACGCCCTGACATCGTCGCCAGCGGCTTTGAAGGCACGGTCACCGACGCGGCGAGCAAAGAAGCCCTGACCGGGATCGAAGTCTGCGCGTACAACGTGGAACTGCTCGAAGAGGGGCTCTACGAAGAAGAAGAGCTCGAACCGGCCTGCGGGACGGTGTCCGAACCGAGCGGGCACTACCGGATCGGCGTTCCGCCCGGCGAATACTACGTCGAATTCCTGGACCCCTCGCGCAACTACATCCCGCAGCTCTACGACAGCAGGTCCTTCGCCGAACAGCCTGACCCGGTGGTGGTCAAAGCCAAACCGGTGACGCCGAACATCGACGCCGCGCTCGTCCAGGGCGGGCGTATCGAAGGCGCCGTCACCGCGGCCGAAGGAGGGGCGCCGCTGAGCGGGATCCTGGCCTGCGCCTTCGACGTCGAAGACGCCGGCTTCGGCTGCGACGAAACGGGCGGCGCGGGCCAGTACCTGATCCGGGGCCTCCCGGCCGGCTCCTACACGGTGGTGTTCTTCGTGCCGCCCCTGCCGGGCGAGAACTACCTCGACGAGCCGCTCGAAGAAGTGCCGGTGACGGCGGGCGCGACGACGACAGGCGCGAACCAGGCGCTGCCGTCGGGCGGCGAGGTCGAGGGAACCGTGACCGCCGCCTCGAACGGCGCGCCGGTGGAAGGAGTCCTGGTCTGCGCGTTCGCCTCGCTCACCTTCGACGAAGAAGAAGAACTCGAAGAATGCACCAACAGCGCCGCCCACGGGAGGTACACGATCGAACGGCTGGAACCCGGCTCGTACTTCGTCGAATTCTTCGGCCTGCCGGTCTACGCGACGCAGTTCTACAGCGGCGCGACGTACGGCGCGCCGCTGCTCGCGGATGCCCTCGCCCTGAACGTCGTGCCGCCTTCGCCTCGTACCGGCATCGACGGCGTGATGCTCCGCGTGGGAGAAGAACCGCCCAAACCGGCTCCGATCGTGACGCCCCAGCAGCAGCAGCAGAACGGCGACGCCCGCCGGGCCGGCTCCCATCATCTCCGTCCTTTCGACGAAAGCCGTCGTGCCCTCGCTCACCGCCGACGCGCGGGTCCACGTCACCGGCCATCGCGCGAGCGTCAAGCTGCGCTGCCGGGTCGGTCCCTGCAAGGGCACGATCCAGCTCACGATCACCGTGGCCAAACGTCAGCGTTCCCACGGCCGCACCTTCACCCGGCACGTGACCCTGATCGTGGGCAGCGGCAGCTTCTCGCTGGCGCAGGGCGCCTCGGGCGCTGCGACGATCCACCTCACCTCGCAGGGGGCCCGGCTGCTCGCCTCGGCGGCGCGGCACGCGCGGGCGGGCAAGCTGAAGCTGGTCCTTCACGGCGCCAAGACCACGGCGCGCGGGGTCGTCGTCCGCTAGGGGTTCGAGCGCGCCTCGCGCTCCCCGAGCTGCAAGGCGCGCAATCGCCGCGACTCGATGACCCGCTGTCCCGGCAGCTCGCGCGCGGACCCGCGCGCTTGACCGCGTTCGACTGACTGGTATCTTCCCGACGCCTGCCGGGCCTCCGGCGGCCTTTCACAGGGAGGGAGAGATGAGGGGACACATCGGCCCACGGAGGGCGCCCGCAGTCATCCTCGGCGTGCTCGCGCTCGCTCTTGCGACGGGGGCCTCTGCGGCCGCCGGTGCGTCTGGCGCGCGGCCCTCAGATGCCTCCGCACGGAAGCTGCCTTCCTCCTTCTCGCGCTGCGTGTCCCACTGCTCGCTCCAGCGGCGGTTCTTCGGCGCTCGGCTTCGCCGTCTCGAGGCCGCGTCGACGCGCCGCCACAGCTTTGCGACGAGAGTCGCCGCCGCGGCTCGCCCGGACGTGACCGCCAGCGGCTTCGAAGGCAAAGTCACCGATGCCAAGACGGAAGCCGGCCTGACCGGGGTCGAAGTCTGCGCCTATGAAGTCAAGGCGCTCGCAGAAGGGGCCTACAAAGAAGAACTCGAACCGGCCTGCGCGACGGTGACCGAGGCCGGCGGCAGTTACAAGCTCGCCGTGCCGGCGGCCGAATACGTCGTCGCATTCTTCGATCCGGCGGGTGACTACGTCACCCAGCTCTACAACGGCCGCTCGGTCGTCGAAGCACCCAATCCGGTGAAAGTCAAAGCAAAAACGTTCACCCCGAACATCGACGCGGCGCTCGTCGAAGGCGGGCGCATCGAAGGCACCGTGACTGCGGCCGAAGGCGGCGCGCCGCTCGCCCACGTCCTGGTCTGCGCGTTCCTGGCCAACGGAGAAGAAATCGAAGAATGCACCGTCACCGCGTCGGACGGCACCTACTCCGTCGAACGGCTTCCCACGGGCATCTACGAGGTCGAATTCTTCGACGCGCCCGAATACCTGACCCAGTTCTACGCAGGCGCGCCGCACCTCGCGGGAGCGAAATCGATCTCCGTCACCGCCGGCCCCGCGCCGGTCACGGGCATCGACGCGCAAATGCTGTCTTCCGCGGCACACAGCGGCTCGATCGAAGGGCAGGTCACATCCGCGGCGACGAGCGCGCCGCTGGGCTCGGTCCAGGTCTGCGCGATCGCGCTCCCCGAAGAACTCGTCAGATGCACGCTCACCCAGGCGGACGGTGACTACAAGCTCGAAGGCCTGGCCGAAGGCAGCTACGGGATCGAATTCGAAGATCAGCCCGACTACGTCCCGCAGTTCTACGCCGACAAGGCGAAACTCGCCGAAGCGACACCCGTGGCCGTGACAGTGGGCGCAACGGTCAAAGCGATCGACGCCGCGATGGTGCCCACCGGTATCCACAACGAAGGCGGTTCGATCGAAGGCCGTGTCACATCAGCCGGCGACGAGCGCGCCCCTGGCCGGAGTCGAAGTGTGCGCGCTCGTGCCGCCGGAAGAAGCCGTCGAATGCGCGCTGAGCGAACCGGATGGCGATTACGCCATCGAAGAATCTGCCCGAAGGCAGCTACAAGGTCGAATTCTACGATGCCCCCGGCTACGGGACGCAGTTCTACGCGGGCAAGGCGACGCTCGCGGAAGCCACCCCGGTGTCGGTTTCCACGGGGGTACCGACAACAGGCATCGACGCCGCGCTGGCGCCGGCCGAAAGCAGTCATCTCAACGGCGGTTCGATCGAAGGCCGCGTGACCGCCCAGGCGACAGGCCTGCCGCTCGGGGGAGTCCGTCGTGTGCGCCATCCCCGGCTCGGGCACAGTGCGCCCTCACAGGGTCCGACGGCACCTACTCGATCGTGAACCTGCCGGCGGGCGACTACAAGGTCGAATTCAACGACGGCCCGGGGTTCCAGATCCAGTTCTACGACGAAGCGTCGTCCATCGCGACAGCGACCACGGTGCACATCGCAGGCGAAGCCAAGGCGACCGGGATCAACGCGAAGCTCAAGGCGTTCGTCCCACGCGCCGCAGCTGCCCAGCGGCATCCAGACACAGTCGCCGGACGGGGTCCGGCACGCCCGGGCCGAGCGGGTCCGTGCTGCCGACGAAAACCGTCGTGCCGTCGGTCACGGCCGGCGGCCGCGTGCGCGTGTCCGGCCGGCGGGCGAGCGTCAAGCTCGACTGCGCGCGTGGGCCCGTGCCACGGCACCGTCGAGCTCGACGATCACCGTGGCCAGGCGCACGCGCTCGCACGGGCACACGGTCACGCGCCACGTGACGCTCGTCGTGGGCAGCGCCGGCTTCTCGCTGGCGCAGGGCGCCTCCGGCAACGCGACCGTCCACCTCACCGCCCAGGGGGCGCGGCTGCTCGCCACGGCGGCGCGACACCCGCGGGCCGGCAAGCTCAAGCTCGTCCTGCAGGGCGCGGGCGCGACGCTGCGCACCGTCGTCGTCCGCTAGGAGCCCGAGCGCCGCTCCAGCTCAGCCGCCAGCTTCGGCGGCGCGCGCGCGAACCACGCTTCGCTGACGACCTCCTCCAGCTCGGGCAGGCCGATGCGATCGAGCCGCACCAGCACGGAGGGGTGCCCGTCGAAGTGCGAGGTGGTGAAGAACACCTCCGGCTCGGAGGCGCAGAGCGCCTCCTTGGCGTGCAGGTGCTCGACGCGCGCCCCGAGGATCGGCCCCTCCGGCGCGTCCGCTCCAAGCTCATCGACTTCTTTCGGGCGCAGCGGGCGCTCCCAGACGAACAGCTTCCCGCCGACCCGCCACTGCAGGCGCTCGCGCGAGACGCGCTCCTCGCTGCCGGGCAGCGAGGACGCGATCCGGCGGACGTCCTCGAAGTCCGCCACGCGCTCAGGCCTCGCCGAGCGCGAAGTCCGCCATCTGCTGAAAGGCCTCCAGCGGGTTCGGCGGGCCCTCGCCCGTCAGCTCGCCGTAGATCGTCGCGATGTTGACGACAAGCCGCTCGCGCTCGCCCCAGTCGGCCCAGCGATCGAGCTCGATCCGTCGTGCCGCCTGCAGAGGGGTGAGCCCGTCGCCGTGTGCGGCGCGGGCCTGCTCGTAGAGGTAGTCGAGGTAGGCGCGCAGCTCGCGGACGTCCGCGAGCGTCGCGAGCGGGCCGTGGCCCGGCACGATCGCCTCCGGCGCGAGCGCCTCGATGCGATCGCACGCGGCGAGCCAGTTCGAGACGGGGACCGGCCCACGCGATCGGGTGCGCGCCGTTGAACAGGATGTCGCCGGTGAAGAGCACGCGCTCGGCGGGCAGCCAGGCCATCGTGTCGCCGCGAGTGTGTGCCGGGCCCACCTCGAGCAGCCGGACCTCGCGATCGCCGACGCGCAGCTCGAGCTCGCCGCTGAAGGTCTCCTGCGGGGGCGCGGGCTCGATCCCCTGGAAGCTGAAGCTCGCCGAAGCAGCGCAGGAAGAACTCGCCCAGGCGGCCCATGTTCGGCGCCTGCTCGATCAGCGCGGCCATCGCCGCCGGCGGCAGCTCGGTCATCTCCTCGGCGGTGCGCTCGGAGGCCACGATCCGCGCGCCGGCGACGAGCTCGTTGCCGTAGCAGTGGTCGCCGTTGGCGTGCGTGTTGACGAGCGTGCCGATCCGCTCCGCGGCGGGCACCGCGCGGCGCATGTCCGCCGAGCATCGCCTCGGTGAGCGCGAGGTCGAACAGCGTGTCGACGAGCAGCGTCGCCTCGCCGTCGCAGACGAGCCCGGCGTTCGACCAGCCCCAGCCGCCGTCGGGCTGCAGGTAGGCGTAGACGCCGTCCGCGACCTCCGCCAGCCCCCGCTCGTAGCTTGCGCCCATCGGCGCAGACGCTAGCGGCTGGCGGCCGGCGGGGCGCGCCGCGACGCTCGCCCCGCCGGCCTGCCGGTCGGCCCCTGCTACGCGCTCAGCTCCGCGAGATCGCGCACCTGGGTCAGCCGGATCGAGTTGCCCGACGGGTCGCGGAAGCCGGAGTCGATGCCGTACGGGCGCTCTTCGGGGGCTTCGTTGAACTCGACGCCGCGGGCACGCAGCTCCTCGTAGGAGGCGCGACAGTCGTCGGTTTCGAGGAACACGGTGCCGGCGAAGCCCTTGGACATCAGCTCGCGCACCTGCTCGGCCGTCTCGGCGTCCATCACCGGCGGGCCCGGGATCGCCATCAGCACGATCGAGAAGTCGTCCTGGCCGGGGACGCCGACCGTCAGCCAGCGGAAGTCCCCGAGCTCGGGCAGCGTCACGTCGGCGCGCACCTCCATCCCGACCTTCTCCGTCCAGAAGGCGAGCGCCTCGTCCTGGTCGTGCACCCAGAGCTGGGCGGTTCCGACTTTCATCATCTCGGTCTCCTTTGTCGTCGTCGTTGCGATGCGAGGCAAACTACGCGCGCTCATCCGAGCTGTCTTCTCGAAAAGTGCGGCGTTGCGGGCGCCCGTAGGCGCGCACCACGCAGCCCGGCACGAGCGCCATGTCGGCGGCCGGCGGGTAGCGCTCGCGGTAGGCGGTGGGCGAGACCCCGTAGGTGCGCGTGAAGCTCGTCGTGAACGAGCCGAGGCTGCTGAGGCCCGACCGAGTAGCAGATGTCGGCGACCTGGCGGTCGGTCGAGCGCAGCAGCGCCGCGGCGCGCTCGAGGCGCCTGGTCAGCAGATAGGCATGCGGGGAGTCGCCGAACGCGCGGCGGAACTCGCGGATGAAGTGCGCGCGCGAGAGGCCGGCCTCGCGGGCCATGTCCTCGACTCCGAGCGGCTCGGCGTAGTGCGCGTCGGCCAGGTCCTTGGCGCGCAGCAGGTGGCGTGCGGGCGGGGCGTAGGCCACGGCGCCAGTATTGCGCTCACGACTACAGTCACCGCGGATGTTCGACGTGGACGCCTATCTGGCCCGGATCGGGGTCGACCGCGGGGCGAGCCTGGCCGAGCTGCACCGCGCGCACGTGACCCGATCGCCTTCGAGGGGCTGAGCGCGCACGTCGGCGAAGACGTGCCGCTGGACCCGGCGGCGCTCGTCGGCGAAGCTCGTCGAGGGCGGGCGCGGCGGCTACTGCTTCGAGCAGAACCTGCTCTTCAAAGCCGCGCTCGAGGCGCTCGGCTACGAGGTCGAGCCCCACCTCGCCCGCGTCCGCGTCGGGCTCGCGCCGGGCCAGATCCGCGGGCGCACCCACCTGCTGCTGCGCGTCGGCGACGGAGAGCGCCACTGGCACGCCGACGTCGGCTTCGGCAGCGGCACGCTGACCGAGCCGATCCCCTGGGGGCCGGGGCAGGAGCACGAGCAGGCGGGCTGGCGCTTCCGCGTCGTGCAGGACGGCGGCGAGTGGGCGTCTGCAGACGGTGCGAGGACGGCGCCTGGATCGACCTCTACGCGTTCGTCCCGGAGCCCTCGCCGATGATCGACATCGAGATGAACAACTGGTGGACCGCGACCTCCCCCGAGTCGCCGTTCGTCGCCGGGTTCCTCGTCAGCCGCCAGTGGCCTGACGGGCGCCGGCTTGATCCTCTCCGACTGGGGCGAGCTGACGCTGTCTGGAGCGCACGCCGGAGAAGACCGTGGCGACGGCGATCGGAGCGCGAGCAGGTGCCGGTGCTGCTGGGCGAGCGCTTCGGCCTGCCGGGCTTCGAGCTGGACGCGGACGGGCGGCTGTCCCCGCCGGTCCGCTCCTCACAGCTAGGCTGGCCGGGATGCGCCGCACCCCGACCGCAGCGATCGCCGCCGCCGCCCTGATCGGCGGCTACGCCGTCGCGGCCGGCACCGGCTCGCGACCGCTCGGCGGGGTCGTGCTCGCGGCCGGCGGCCTGTGCTGCGCGCGCATCTGGATGCGGCGCGACGGGCCGCGCACCGCCGCGGCGCTCACCGGCGTCGGCCTTGCCGCCTTCGCCGCCTCGCACGTGCTCGCGCCGCAGATCGGCGCCTGGCCTGCGGTCCTGAGCGTCTCCGCCGTCACCGCGGCGGCCGCCTGGGCCTGCTCGGACGCGCCCGCGTCGCGGCGCGCCACGGCGCAGGTCTAGCGGCGCGCGACTACGGGGCGCGCGCAGCGAATTGCGCGTGCAGCTCCGGCAGCAGCGCGGCGAGGTTCGCGTACTCCTCCGCGCAGTGGCGCGCGAGCGCGCGCGGGAGGCGGCGCGGCAGCGCGCGCACCCGCACGGCGCGCCTGTTCAGCAACCGCTCGCCGAGCGCCGCGATCGGAGCGGGCGCGTAGGGGCGCAGCGCCGCACCGAGCCAGAAGCGGCTGCGGAGCAGCACGCCCTCGTCGGTAGCCAGGAAGACGTGCACCATCGGCGTGTGGCGCACGCGGCGCCGGTCGTCGCCCGCGTAGCCGCAGACGATCGTCGCCACGCGCGGGTCCGAGAGGCCGTCGGTCGAGAAGCCCATCGCCGACGGCGCGAGGAAGCCGATCCGCGCGTGGACGGTGCCCAGGCCCACATCCTCGACCGGGTGGTGGACCGTGCCCCAATGAGCCTTGACGCCGGCCGCAGCGGGCGCCTCCACGGCGTTGGAGAAGTGCGCGCGGGGGTGCCAGACGCGGTAGCGGATCGGATCACGGGGATGCCAGTCGAACCACCAGTCGACCATCTCGCCGCTGACGCCCGGCATCGCGGTCGCGACCGACACGTAGGCGGTGCCGTCCTCGTGCAGGCACCAGCCGGTCTCGCCCGGCAGGGGCTCGGGGTCGAGCAGGCGGTCGAGCTCTGCGAGGGGGAGCGCGGACGCTTGCTCGAGCGGGCCTTGCTTCGATCGCGCGCAGCAGCTCCGGCTCAGGCGGGGTCAGCGGCCTGCGCAGGTAGCGCTCCAGCTCGTGCTCGCTCAACGTCCCATCCATTCGTGGAAACGGCGCTCGGGGTCGCGGCGCGCGCGCAGCTCGTCGAGCCGGCTCATCTGGGCCTCGCCCGCGAACCGCGCCTGGCGCCGGCCGAGGTTCTCATCGGCGAGCTGGATCCCGCTGGCCAGCGGCTCCATCGCGCGCATCGACTCGGTCGCCCAGGCGATGTTCGCCTCATCGAGCGCGGGGTCCTGCCAGACCGCGTAGAGCGCGATGTAGGTGTCGTCCTCGCAGCTGTATGCCATGTCGGGCCTCGGCGGCGCCGGGGTGGACCCCGGCCCCCAGTTCATCCACAGCATGTGCGACGGGGCGGCCGGGAGCGTCGCCGCGATCCGCTCGATCCCCGGCGTCAGCGCCGCTGCCGGCGCGGCGGTCCACATGTTGTCGACCGCATAGCGGTGCTCGTCTGGATAGGAGGCGTGCACGCCCGCGTAGAGGTCGGCAAGCGCCAGCTCGACGTAGGGGACGTTCAGCTTCGCCGTGCCGAGCGCCGGGCAGCTCTGGAGCAGGCCGAGTGCCGCGCGCGCCTCCTCCGCATCGTCCACGAGCACCGGCGCGGTGACCGCGATCTCAGCCTCGCCTGCCTCGTCGCGGTGCACGAGCAGCATCAGCTCCATCGTGCGGGGCACGCGCGGCGCGATCTCCTGCGCCCACGCGAACACCTCCGCCAGCTCGCTCACCGGATAGGTGACGAGCGCGTTGGCCGTCACGGGCGGGCGTCGCTGGAGGCGCAGGTGAAAAGCCGTCACCACGCCGAAGAAGCCGGGTCCCGCGCCGCGGGCGGCCCACAGCAGATCGGCGTTCTCGTTCTCATCGGCCCGCACCAGCTCGCCGTCGGCCGTCACCACGTCGATCGCCTCGACGCTCATGCAGGCGGGCCCGTGCAGGCGGCCGTTCCAGCCGTAGCCGCCCTGCAGCAGGTAGCCGCCGAGGCCGACGCCCGGGCAGTGGCCCGCGGGGAAGAACAGCCCGCGCTCGCCCAGCGCGGCGAGCAGCTCGTTGCCGCGGCAGCCGGGCTGCACGCGTGCGGTCATGGCCGCCTCGTCCACCTCGTGGCGGCGCAGCGCCGAGAGGTCGATCAGGACGCTGCCGTCGCGCAGGTGGTTGCCGGCCCAGCTGTGGCCCCCGGAGCGAACCGTGACGGTGAGCCCCTCGTCCCGTGCCAGGCGCACCGCGGCGAGCGCGTCGGCCTCCGAAGCGGCGAGCACGATCGCCTCGGGGTGGCGGTCGGGCGTGCGCGCGTTCCAGACGGCCCCGCGCCGCGCGGACTCGTAGCCCTCCTCGCCCCGGCGCAGGAGCGTGCCGTCGAAAGACGCCATCTGCGTTCCACGATACAGTATGAGCGTCCCATGATGCAAGACGCACTCGATCGTCCCTCGCGCCCCGGGATCCAGGCGATCGCCCGTGCCGGGCGGGTGCTGCGCGCGTTGGAGGCGGCGCCCGCCGGTCTCGGGCTGGCGGAGCTGTCCGCTGAGGTCTCGCTCCCGAAGTCGACGGTCCACCGCCTGACGGCGGCGCTCGCGGCCGAGGAGCTGGTCGCGACCGCGCCGGGCGGGCGCATCGTGCTCGGGGGCGGGCTCGCGCGCCTGGCCCAGGCCGGTCTCGCCGCGCTGCCCACGCGGCTGCGGCCCGCGCTCGAGTCGCTCTCGCGGGCGAGCGGGGAGACCGTCGACCTCGCCGTCCTCGACGGCGACGCGGTGCGCTTCGTCGATCAGCTTCCGGGGCCGCAGCGGCTACGGGCGGTGTCAGCGGTCGGGGGCGTGTTCCCGCTCCACTGCACCGCCAACGGCAAGGCGCTGCTCGCGGCCCTCGGGCCCGACCGGGCGCGCGCGCTGCTGCCGGCGAAGCTCGCGCGCCTGACCCCTCACACGATCACCTCGCACGGCGCCCTTGCCGCCGAGCTCGCGGAGGCCGCGCGCACCGGTGTCGCCTTCGACCGCGAAGAGCACAGCGAGGGGATCTGCGCGGTCGGCGCGGCCGTGCTGGGCCCGGACGGGCCCGCTGCCGCGCTGTCGGTGCCCGTGCCCACGCCGCGCTTCCTCGGCTCCGAGCAGCGGCTCGCCGGCGCCGTTCGCGAAGCGGCCCGCGAAGCCGTCGGCGCTGCTGGCCGCCTAGCCCGGGCCCAGGTAGCGCTCGAGCCCGGCTAGCAGCGCGTGCGCGACGCGCTCCCGGAAGGCGGGGCGCTCCATCGGCGCCTCGTCCGCGTGGTCCTGCATGTTCGCAACCTCGACGAAGACCTTCGGCACCCGCGACAGGTTCAGCCCGCCGAGGTCCGTGCGGGGCGCCAGGCCGCCGGAGCCGTCGTAGGTGGAGGTGTGAAGGCCGATCGCGAGCAGCGTCGAGCGCAGGTCGACGGCCGAGCCGCCGTGAGGGCGCGATGATCGCGCGGTCGCGCGCCGCCGGGGATCGGGGCGGGGATCAGGATCGCGAACCCGGAGCCGCCCGGCGGGCCGCCGTCGCCGTGGATCGAGATCGCGGCATCGCTGTGCGCGCGGTTGCCGATCGCGGCGCGTTCGTTCACGCACGGCCCGACGCCCGTGTTCGACGAGCGCGTCATCACGACGTGCGCGCCGGCGGCCTGCAGCAGCGTGCGCAGGCGCAGCGCCACGCTCCAGTTGAAGTCCGCCTCGCGGTAGCCGTCGGGCGCCGCGGTGCCGGTCGTGTCGCATTCCTTCTCGCCGTTGCCGTCCGGAACGAGGCGCGCGATCTGGAGCGGGTGCGTGAAGTTGCCGCCGTTGTGGCCCGGGTCGACCGTGATCGTGCGTCCCGCGAGCGGCTCGGTGGGGGTCTGGCCGGCTTCCGTGATCGTGAAGGTGGTGGACGCCCGGGCGACCGTCTCGCGGGTGGCCGACGCGGGGACGGGGGCGGTCGTCCGCGCAGGGGCCGGGGCGGACGCCGAACCGCAGGCGGCCGCGATCGTAGCGGCGGCCCCGAGCAACGCAGCGACTGACAGCGCCCGGATCAGCTCAGCCCGCCCTGAACCGCGCCGCTTCGCCGGAGCCCCCGGTGGCGTCGCCCTCGCTGTACGAGTGGGCGCCGGTACCGGCCAGGCTGCCGCCGTCCACGATCAGGTACTCCTCGCGGATCGGCGTGCCTCCGAAGTAGCACTCGAGGATCTCGCGCGTTCCCGCCGCGTAGCGGGCCTGGGCGGAGAGGCTCGTGCCCGAGGTGTGCGGGGTCATGCCGTGGTGGGGCATCGTGCGCCAGGGATGGTCCCGCGGCGCCGGCTGGGGGAACCAGACGTCGCCCGCGTAGCCCGCGAGCTGCCCGCTCTCGCACGCCCGCACGACCGCGTCGCGGTCGCAGATCTTGCCGCGGGCCGTGTTGATGAGGTAGGCGCCGCGTTTCATCTTCGAGAGCATGCGCTCGTCGAACAGGCCCTCGGTCTCAGGGTGCAGCGGGGCGTTGATGGTGACCACGTCGCAGACGCCGACCATCGACTCGGCGTCCTCATGGAAGGTGGCGCCGAGCTCGCGCTCGACCTCTTCCGGCAGCCGGTGGCGGTCGGTGTAGTGCAGGCCGACCTCGAACGGCTGCAGGCGGCGCAGGACGGCCGACCCGATGCGTCCTGCCGCGACGGTGCCGACCTGCATCCCCTCGAGGTCGTACGAGCGCGAGACCACCTCGGCGATGCTCCAGCCGCCGGCGA
This sequence comes from uncultured Solirubrobacteraceae bacterium, assembly GCA_963738815.1. GTDB lineage: Bacteria > Actinomycetota > Thermoleophilia > Solirubrobacterales > Solirubrobacteraceae > Palsa-744. Next base: position 427,324 of record CAVTXW010000006.1, on the reverse strand, counting down.
TCACGTCCTGGTACATCGGGATGTAGTTGCGCACGAGCGCGAGGATCATCATCACGACGTGCTCGGCGACGCTGATGCTGTTCGAGTAGGTCACCTCGGCGACGGTCAGCCCGGCGTCGATCGCGGCCTGCAGGTCCACGTGGTCGGAGCCGATGCCCGCGGTCAGGGCGAGCTTGAGCTTCGGCGCCTTCGCGATCCTCTCCGCCGTCAGGTAGGCGGGCCAGAAGGGCTGGGAGATCACGACCTCGGCGTCGGGCAGCTCGCGCTCGAAGACGGAGTCGGGCCCGTCCTTGTCCGAGGTCACGACCAGCTCGTGGCCGAGCCCCTCGAGGAAGTCGCGCAGCCCCAGCTCTCCCGAGACGCAGCCGACGAGCTCTCCCGGCTCGAAGCCGAGGCCTTTCGGGGTCGGCGCGGTCTGCCCATCGTGGTAGCGCTCGATGCGCGGCACGCCCTCGCGGGCGTAGGCCGGCGGGTAGCCGCCGGCGGGATCGTCATAGAGAACGCACAGCACCTTCGCCATCACCGGCCCCTTCCCTCGGACTCCCCGCCGCGCCTCGCGGGCTCGGTTGGACAATAATCCCCCGCCATGAGAGCGATCCAGATCGTCAACGAGGAAGGTCCGGACAAGGCGCTTGCCGTTTCCGAGCTGCCGGAGCCCGAGGCCTCGCACATGCTCACCCCCGGCCAGGGCGTGCTCGTCGAGGTGCACGCGGCCGGCGTGTCGTTCCCGGAGCTGCTGCAGACACGCGGTCAGTACCAGATGAAACCGCCGCTTCCGTACGTCCCCGGCAGCGAGGTGGGCGGCGTCGTCATCAGCGCGCCGGACGGCGCGGCGGTGAAGCCCGGCGATCACGTCGCGGCCTTCTGCGCGCTCGGCGGCTGGGCCGAGACCGCGGTGGCACCGGAGTTCTTCGTGTTCCCGCTGCAGGGGCTCGACTTCGCCCAGGGCGCCGCGCTGGTGCTCAACTACCACACGGCGTACTTCTGCCTGAAGCTCCGCGGCCGGCTCGCGGAGGGCGAGACCGTGCTCGTGCACGGCGCCGCCGGCGGCGTAGGCACCGCCTCGATCCAGGTCGCCAACGCACTCGGCGCCACCACGATCGCGACCGTGTCGACCGAGGAGAAGAAGAAGGTCGCCGAAGAGGCCGGTGCCGACCACGTCGTGATGATCGCCGACGGCTGGAAGGACGAGGTCGTCGAGATCTCCGGCGGCGGCGTGCACCTTGTGCTCGACCCCGTCGGCGGCGAGCGCTTCCTCGACAGCCTGCGCTCGTTGCGCGAGGACGGGCGCCTCGTGGTGGTCGGATTCACCGGCGGCTCGATCCCCGAGGTGCGGGTCAACCGCCTGCTCCTGAAGAACACCGAGGTGATCGGCGCCGGCTGGGGCGCTTACGTGATGGGCAAGCCCGACCTCAACCGCGAGATCGGGGCCGCGATCTCCAAGATGATCGCCACGGGCGTCGTCAAGCCGCTGATCGGCCAGCGCTTCGCGTTCGCGGACGCGGCCCAGGCCCTGCACACCCTGGACGAGCGCCGCGCGCTCGGCAAGGTCGTACTGGACGTACGCAGCGGCTGAAACCCTCGCGCATCCTTCGCCGTGGGCGCCGCGCGCGCTCGCAGCCAGCTACGCGGTGAACCCCTAAAACCCTAAACAGACGTTTCCGCGCGCGCCACGCTCGCGGCCGGGTTCGCGCCCAGGAACGGCGCCAGCGCGAAGTACGTCAGCTGCGGTATCGCCGTCGGCAGCTCCATGATCGCCCCCCGCTCGATGTAGCGGTGAAGCACCTGCCAGATGCCGCCCGCGACCGCCTCGGCCGCGACGGCCTCCTCGCACCCGCCGCCCTGCTCGCGGGCCAGCTCGACACCGGGCGCGAGATACGAGCGGAAGCCCTCCATCGCCTGCTCGCGGATCGCCAGCGCCTCGGGGCTGGCCGCGAACGTGTCCACGAGCGTGAGGTGCGCGTGCTCGGGCTCGGACACGAGGTACTCGACCAGCGCCGCGATGCCCGCACGCACCGCCGGCGCCCAGTCCTCGCCGCCGCCCTCGAACGCGGCCACGGTCACCCGCAGCGCCTGGTGCATGCCGACCTTCTGGGCGCCCAGGAACGCCGCGTCCTTGGACTCGTAGATCGCGTAGAAGGTCTGGTTGGAGACGCTCGCGCGCCGCGCGATCTCGGGGATCGTCAGAGCCGCGAGGCCCTTCTCGGCCACGATCGTCGCCGTCGCGTCGACGATCCGTTCGCGCTGGCTTTTGACGATCACCTCGCGCGGCAGCTCGCTGCGCCCGCTCGGGAGCGGCCGCCCCGCGCGCGCCGCCGGCCCGGCGAGCGCGAACGCCGTCTCCGGCGTGCGGGCGCCGGGCGTGACGGCGAGGCCGCCCGGCAACCGGCCCGGGTAGCTCGCCGCCCAGCCGGTCAGCGCCGGCGCGAGCCCCGGCAGCTCGGCGTGACGGCCCTGGCGCAGGCGGCTCGCGGTCACCTCCCGGATGCCTCCGACGAGCGCCGCGACCATCAGATCGCCGTCCTCGAACGGGGCCTGCGGCGAGCGGTTGGCGTGGATGTAGGCTTCGAGCGCGTCGAGCGCGAGGCGCCGTTTCTGGCGCACCTTCGGCCCGGCTCCGAACGCCCCGAGCACGAGCAGCGAGACGGCCTGCGGCTCCTCGGCCGCCAGCTCCGCAAACGCCCCCAGCGCGCCGAGCAGTCGCTTGCGGGGCGGGTCCTCGGCGTGGTGGGCGGCGGCGATCGCAAGCCCCGCTCGGCGGGCGATGTCCTCGTAGGCCCCGGCGAGCAGCTGTTCCTTGTCGGCATAGAGGCTGTAGAGGGTCGGCGGCGAGACGTGCGCGAGCCGTGCCAGGTCGGCGATCCTCACCGCGGGGTAGCCCTTCGCCGCGATCAGCTCGACCATCGCGGCGCGCAGCCGTCGCGCCTGGTCCTCGCGCACAAGCTCGGGCTCGATGCCGTGGGTGCCCGCCGGCAGGCGCCGGTAGCGCCCGCCACGCGCGCCGGGCGGCCGGCGCTCGCGCCGGATCGGCTTGTCGGTCACCCGCTCGCTGCGCGCGGCACGCGCTCAGCCCGCGATCGTCTTGGAAGTGCCGATCACGGCGCCGCTCGAGTCGAGGGCCTGCACCGCGACGTAGGCGGCGGGCGCCGGCGCGCCGAGCGCTGTCTCGAAGCTCTTGCGCGGGGCGGTCGCGACGGGGGCGAGGCTCGTGGGCGTGGCGCCCGTCAAAAGGCGCCAGGTCGCCGTCCGGTTGTCGCCGTTCCAGCTCACGTACACCGTCAGCTTGCCATGCACGCTGCTGGCGACCGCGGCCGGGTGCCCGCCGGGCGCCCCCGTCCATCCGAAGCGGTAGGCGCGGTAGGCCTGGTAGCTGCCGTGGAAGTGGGCGTCGTACAGCAAGGTGCCCGCGCCGCTGAACTCCGAGAAGTAGGGCGCGGCGCCCCAGCCGATGAACACGTCTCCGTTGGCGAGGTTCTGGATGTTGCCCTGGCTACCGGAGCGCAGCGCGGTCGGGTGCTCGTACTGCGCGACGAGCCTCGTCCCGGCCGTGGGGTTGAAGCTCTCGATCAGCGCCCGCGACTGCGGGTGGACCATCGGCACACCGCCGTTGTCGAACAGGCTGATGTTGCCGTCGGGGAGCACTTCGGCGTCGTGCTGGTAGGCGGTGCGGGTGCCGGCCGCGAGTTTCACCGTCGACTGCTTGCCGCCGATCGTCTGCAGGATCTGGCCGGTCTGGGTGTTCAGTTCGTACAGCGACCACGTGTTGCGGGCCGAGATCAGGGTGTGCCCGTTGCCGAGCGGGTCGATCGAGTTCAGATGGAAGTAGTCGAAGGGGAGGCTCCTGCTCGTCGTGACGGCCGTGCTGTAGGAGCTCGCGAGCGGAACGTGGTCGAGGCTGTGCCACTCCTTGCGCACGAGCCCGGTGTGCAGGTCGATTTCCTGCATCAGGCTGTCGGTCACCGCTCCGCCGCGGGGGCCGCCGAGGCTCGACAGGTCGCACCGCAGCGGCGCGAAAGAGGTGAAGTAGGCCGTTCCCTGCGGTGTGATCTTGAATTCGTGGAGGTCGACCTTGTAGCCGTTGCCGGCGTGCACGCGGCCGATCTGGTGGTAGGAGGCGTCGTCGATCACCTCTTCGCCCTTGCCGAAGCCGGCCGGCGGGATGTAGCCCTGCCACCAGGTCAGGACCGGCTTGCCGCCGAGCTGCTGGACCTTCAGGTCGGCCGCCGCGTCGTTGGAGGGGACCGGTTGGAACCAGACCAGTTCCCCGGATTCGTCGAAGATCATCGGCCCGGCCTGCCCGGGGCCGTTGTAGGGCGCGGTGAAGATGTCGCCCGCCGGCCGTCGCGGCGTTGGTGCCGGTGACTACCAAGGACGGCGGTTCGAGCCCCGGTTGGGAGTGGAAGTGCATCTTCTCGTTCGGGTCCTGGGACGGATGGACGGAGGGCGGTTCGGGGATTTCGTCTTCGTGCGCGACGACGAAGTGGAAGCTGAACCCGTGGCGACCCGCAGCCGAGTCGATCGCGCCCGACACGGTGACCGTCTCGCCCGAGATGAACGGGGCGCTCGGCACGAAGCTCGCCCCGTCGCCCTGCGAGTACGCACGCAGCCGGCCGCCGTGGACGCCGCTCTCCGAGCCGCGGACGTCGATCGCCGACAGCGACGAGGGGGTCGCTCCCAAGAGGCTGATCTGGGTGCGCGGCAGGGCGTCGTAGGAGTCCGGCAGCGGCGTCACCGCAAGGGTCGTGCCGGGCAGCACAGCGGAGCGGTTGAGCGTCGTCGGCACGCAGCGGCCGGCCGCGGGCACGGAGAACGCGGCCTCCTCGGCTTTGATGCGCTTCGAGGCGAACGCCAGCGCGGTCAGGCTCGAGAGGACGACGATCAGCGAGCCGATGAGCAGCAGACGGCGGTGCCGCGTGTGGTTCGGTCGGTAGAAGTGCCTCACTGGGGTTGATCTATTGACACCAAGACAGACACAAGGTTGCGAGCCGCAACCCTGCTCTCACCGGGGGCTAGAAGACGGGCGTCTCGGCGTAGTCGCCGAAGACCTGCTGCAGTGACTCGACGATCTCGCCCTCGCTCGCGTGGGCGCGGGCGCAGACGAGGAGTGGCTCCATCAGGTTGCGATCCGGGTGCGCCGCGTGCTCGCGCAGCTCGGCCAGCGAGCGCTCCACGGCGGCGCCGTCGCGCTGTGCCCGCGCGCCCTGCAGGCGATCTAGCTGCTTGCGCTCGAGCGCCGGGTCCACCCGGAGCGTCGGGATCGGCTCTTCCTCGGCGGCGACGAAGCTGTTGACGCCGACCACCTTGCGTTCGCCCGCGTCGATCTGGAGCTGCAGGGCGAACGACGCCTCGGCGATCTCGCGCTGGGGGTAGTTGAGCTTGACCGCCTCGACCATGCCGCCCAGCTCGTCGATCTTGCGGAAGTATTCGTAGGCAGCGTTCTCCATCTCGGTGGTGAGCGCCTCGATGAAGTAGGAGCCGCCGAGCGGATCCACGGTGTTCGTGACGCCGGTCTCGTGCGCGATCACCTGCTGGGTGCGCAGCGCGACTTTGACCGCGTCCTCGGTGGGCAGCGCGAGCGCCTCGTCGTAGGAGTTCGTGTGCAGCGACTGCGTGCCGCCGAGCACGGCGGCAAGCGCCTCGATCGCCGTGCGCACGACGTTGTTGAGCGGCTGTTGAGCGGTGAGGCTCACGCCGGCCGTCTGCGTGTGGAAGCGCATCTGCCAGGACTTCGGGTTCTTCGCGCCGAAGGTCTCGCGCAGCTCGCGGGCCCAGATCCGGCGCGCGGCGCGGTACTTCGCGATCTCCTCGAAGAAGTCGATCTGGGCGTTGAAGAAGAACGACAGGCGCGGCGCGAAGTCATCGACGTCCAAGCCGCGTTCGACGGCCTGCTCGACGTAGGTGAGGCCGTCCTTGAGCGTGAACGCGAGCTCCTGCTGAGCGGTCGAGCCGGCCTCGCGGATGTGGTAGCCGGAGATCGAGATCGGGTGCCAGCGCGGCATCCGCTGCGTGCACCACTCGATCATGTCGCCGCAGAGGCGCATCGCGGGGTCGATCGGGAAGCACCACTCCTTCTGGGCGATGTACTCCTTGAGGATGTCGGCCTGGATCGTCCCTGACAACCGCTCGGGCGGGGTCGGGTGGGCGGCGTCCTGTTCGGCGGCGACCACGTAGAAGGCGAGCATGATCGCGGCGGGGGCGTTGATCGTCATCGACACGCTGACCTCGCCGAGGTCGATGCCTCCGAAGAGCGTCTGCATGTCGTCGAGCGTGTCGACGGCGACGCCCTCGCGGCCGACCTCGCCCAGCGAGCGCGCGTGGTCTGAGTCGTGGCCCATCAGCGAGGGCATGTCGAAGGCGGTCGAGAGCCCGGTCTGGCCGTGGTCGAGCAGGTAGTGGAAGCGCTCGTTGGTCTCCTCGCTGGTCCCGAAGCCGGCGAACTGGCGCATCGTCCACAGACGCCCGCGGTACATGGAGGAGTGGATCCCCCGCGTGTACGGGTAGGAGCCCGGGAGGCCGATCGGGTCCTCCGCGGCGTTCGAGCCCGCCCCCGGGGGCAGGTCGGCGGCCGTGTAGAGCTCGTTGACAGGCTCGCCCGAGAGCGTCCTGAACCCCGCCTCGCCGGGCGCGTCGTCGAGCTGCTGGGTGGGTGGTGTTCCCTGTTCTGGCCTCGCGCCCACTGCCATCGCTGGGGTGAATGGTACTTGGCGGCGGGCAGCGCCCGGAGGGGGCGCGCCCCTGCGGCGCCGCTCTGCGGGGCCGTCCGGGCGGCCGTGGACGGCTGCGGCGGAGGCCTTGAAGGGGGGCGTTCGGCCGGGCCGGGGCGTGCTCGCAGCCACGGGGCGGGCGCTTGCGCTACACCTACGAGTCCGCGGCGCGCATCCGCGCCGCTGCGCCGCCTCCGATGAGAACCACGCACGAGCACGCGCACCCCGCACGTCGCATCGCAGGCCGCGGCCGGCACGCGCTGCGGCGGCTCGGCTGGGAGATCGAGGACCGGCGCCTTGAGCGCGAGCAGCGACGGCGTGTCCTCGGCCCGGCCCACCGCCGCTGGCGCGGCAACTCCGCGCGGGAGAACGAGCGCCGCTGGTCGGGGTGGGACTGGGCCGGCGCGGGGGAGGAGTGGACCCTCTCGCCGGCCTGGAAGCAGGCGCTGATCGAGGACGTGCTCGTCCGCTACGTCCCGGCGGGGGCAGCGGTCCTCGAGATCGGACCGGGAGGCGGGCGCTGGACCGAGCCGCTGCTGGCTCGCGCCGCGAGCCTGACGCTCGTCGACGTGAGCCCGCGGCCGTTGGAGCTGTGCCGCGAGCGCTTCGGGGAAGCGGGGGAGCGGCTCTCCTATCGTCCTCTCGTCGGGCAGCGACTTCCCGGGCGTCGCCGCCAGGTTCGATCGACGCGATCTGGTCCTTCGACGTGCTCGTCCACGTCGCCCCGTGCGATCTGGCGGGCTACCTCTCGGAGATCGCGCGCGTGCTCGCGCCGGGCGGCGTCGCCGTGCTGCACCACTCCGACGGGCGAAATCGCGGGCAACTGCCCTCGCGCGCGGGCTGGAGGGCGCCGATGTCGCGCGGCCTGCTCGCCGTGCTCGCCGGCGAGCGTGGCCTGCGCGTCGAGCGGCAGTTCTCCTCGTGGGGGCCGGACGGCCGGTACGACCTCGCGGCGTTCGCCGACGCGATCACCGTGCTCAGGCGGTGATGCGTTGAGCGCTTCCGCACTGCACGCCGGACTCGGCCGCATCGTCGGCGCCGAGCACGTGCTCGACGCTCCGGCGGGCTCCGAGTACAACCGCGACGCGAGCGGGCGGCGCGGGCTCGACGGCCGGGCGGAGGCCGTCGCGCTGCCTGGGAGCGCGGAGGAGGTCGCGGCTGTGCTGGGCTGGTGCTACGAGCACGATGTGCCGCTCGTCACCCGCGGGGGCGGCACCGGGCTTGTCGGCGGGGCCGTGCCGACGCCGGGCAGCGTCGTGTGCTCGCTCGAGCGGCTGCGTGCTGTGCGCGAGCTCGAGCCCGGGCTGTGGCGGATGTGCGTGGAGGCCGGCGTGAGCACGCGCAACGTCCAGCGGCTCGCGCGCGAGAACGGGCTGCTGTTCGGCCCCGACCCGGGCGCCGCCGAGCAGTCGCAGATCGGGGGCAACGTCGCGACCAACGCCGGCGGCCCGCACGCGCTGAAGTACGGCGTCACCGGCGCGTGGGTGAGCGGCCTGGAGGTCGCGCTGGCGCCGGGGGAGCTGGCCGCGATCGGCGGCTGGATCCGAAAGGACGTCGCGGGCTACGACATCAAGGATCTGATGATCGGCTCGGAGGGGACGCTCGGGATCGTGACCGCGGTGCGGCTGCGGCTGCTCCCGGCGCCCGCGCGCACAGACGTGCTGGTCGTGTTCGCGCGCTCCCGCGAGGAGGGGTGCGAGGCGACCCTCGACCTGTTCGCCGCCGGGGTGCGCCCGTCGGCGCTCGACTTCCTCGACGAGCGCGCGCTCGCGCTCGGCGGCGGCGCGTACCCGCCGGCCCGGGCGGTTCGCGAGCGGCGATCCCGGACCGGCCGCGGATGGGCCGCCACCGGAGTGGGCCGGCTTTGCCCTGATCGTCGAGCTCGACGGCAGCGCGGAGGAGGTCGCCGCGCAGCGGCGCGAGACCCTCGAGGTTCTCGGAGGGCTCGCGGCCGAAGTGCAGGAGCCGGTCGACCAACAGGCGCTGTGGCGCTGGCGCGACGGCATCAACCCGGCGATCACGAGCGTGCGCGGTGCGAAGGTGAGCGCGGACGTCGTCGTGCAGGTCGAGCGGCTCCGCGAGACGCTGGATGCGTTCGACGCGATCGCGGCCCGCCACGGGCTCCTGTCGTGCTCGTGGGGGCACGCGGGCGAGGGGAACCTCCACGCGACCGTGCTCGTCGACCCGTCCTCGGAGGCAGAGCTGGACGCGGCCGAGGAGGTGATGGAGGAGCTGTACGAGCTGATCGCGGCGGGCGGCGGCTCGATCGCCGGGGAGCACGGTGTCGGGCTCTTGAAGCGGGGGCGACTGGCGCGCCAGTGGTCGCCGCAGGCGGTGGAGCTGCACGAGCGGATCAAGCACGCCTTCGATCCGAAGGACCTGCTGAACCCCGGCAAGAAGCTGGCCAGGTAGCCTGGCCTCGCGATGTCGCTGGTAAGCGAGCTCGAGCTCCCGGTCTTCGACTACACCGATCCGACGCTGCGCGGGGATCGCTTCCACGAGGCGATGGCCGAGGTCCGCGAGCAGGGCTGGCTCGCGGAGGCGCCGTTCGGCTACATGGTGCTCGACCGCGAAGCCGGCGAGTACTTCCTGAGGACGCGCTCGGCGATCTTCCCGGGCATGAAGATCGCCGAGATCTTCGGCGTGACCGAAGGGCCGCTCTACGAGCAGATGGTGCGCAACATCCTGCACGTCAACGGCCCGGACCACTCGCGGCTGCGAAGCCTCGTCAATCCGTCTTTGTCGCCGCGCGCCGTGGAGCGCTACAGGCCGCGCATGCGCGGGTTCCTGGAAGGGCTCCTCGACGACGCTGTCGCATCCTCGGGCGCCGCGGACAGCGGCGAGCTGCGGTGCGACTTCGTGGAGGCGTTCGCCAAGCCCTACCCCTCGCAGGTGATCGCGTCCGTGATGGGGGCGCCGCTCGAGGACGCGCCGCGGCTGCACCACTGGTCGAACTGGATCCAGAAGCAGTTCGACGCCGGGAGCATGGCCAGCGAGAAGGACAAGATCGAGGAGGCCGTCGAGGAGTTCTACGAGTACGCCGAAGGGCTGCTGCGCGCGCGCCGCGAGGAGCCGGGCGACGACCTGATGTCGATGCTGATCGCGACCGAAGAGGAGGGCGAGAAGCTCTCCGACGTCGAGTGCATCAACCTCGTCTTCAACATCCTCGCGGGCGGCGTCGACACGACTCAGAGCCAGATGGCGCACGCGATCCGCCTGCTGGCCGAACGCCCCGAGCAGTGGGAGCTCCTGGTGGAGCAGCCGGAGCTGGCGGGCGCGGCGGTCGAGGAGGCCCTGCGCTACGAGCCGATCACGCCGTTCACGGCGCGGATCCTCACGGAGGAGGTCGTCTACCGCGACGTCACGTTCCCGCAGGACACGGTCGTGATGGTCTGCGCGTTCACCGGGAACCGGGACCTGGACGACGGCTCCGCTCTCGAGGGCGAGGGCGAGGTCGTGTCCGCGGGCGCCGGGGGCTCTGCGGCGACGGCCGTGGCTGCGGACGTGTTCGACATCGCGGCCGAGAGGGGCCGCGCGCGGCCGCTCACGTTCGGCGCCGGGGTGCACTACTGCCTGGGGGCGAACCTCGCGCGGCTTGAGATGCAGGAGGGGCTCGCTGTTCTTCTCCGAGCGGCTGCGCGACCTGGCGCTCGACGGTGAGCCCGTCTACGGGACGGTGTCCGGGATCTACGGGCTGGACGAGCTGCCCGTGCGGTTCACGCTGCGCGGCTAGGGCACGCGCGGAACTTGCGTTGACGGGCGGGCTGTCGGGTCCGGCCGCGGTCGCGGCTGGCCCCCTTGGAGAGGGGCTGTTGGGTGGCTCGGCGCGGCCGGACGCGCGCTGGGTGTATTCCAGTAGTCGGAAACAGCCCAACATCGAACGGACGGCCACTCGGCGATTCGAGGGGGGTGGGAACGGGGCGTTCGGATCGACTTACAGGGCGAGATGACACATATACGAATCACATTCCTCGCCCTCACATTGCTGCTCCTTGCGTGCCCGGCTGCCGCCCAGGCCGGGAAGTACCACGTGTATTCGTGCCGGACGCCTTTGGGGGCGGCCGCGCCGGTTGATGGGTGGAGTGGGACGCACACGGGGACCTTCACCTACGCACACGACACGTGCGGCGAACCCGGCGGCGCGTTGCTCGCGGCGCTCGGGGATCAGGCGGTGCGGACGGCGAATACCGACTGTCGCAAGCGTGGGAATTCGCGGCCCCGCCCGGGGCGACGCTTGCGGCCGCGACGCTCTGGCGGGCAGGGGACGCCGACGGTGGCGAGAGCGATAAACGCGACGTACCAGTTTTGGTTTGCCGCTCCTCTCGAACCACGAACGTATTCGACCAATGCGTCTCGGCCATGCACGGCGCGCCGGCAGGGCCCGTCCGGGAGCCGTGCGAAGTCGAATCGCGGTCGCTGGCCCCGAAGACGCATCTCGGATCCCAGCCTCTTTCTGCACGCGCGTCGTGCGGCGGCCGGCTTCGGAGGCCGAATACGAATGCCCGGCCGGCCAGGGCGACCCCAACAACTACGCCGCCGCCCTCTACCTCTACGCAGCCGACCTCACCCTCGAACAGACCGCGGGCCCGAACGTCGGCACCGTAGGCGGCGAACTCGCCACGGCCCAGACGGTCGCGGGCACCACGGACCTCACGTTCACCGCCACGGACCCCGGAGCAGGCGTCTACGCGGCGGAATTCACGATCGACGGCACACCCGTGCAGACGACGGTGCTGGACGAAGCGGGCGGCCACTGCCGCAACGTGGGCGAGACGAGCGACGGCCTGCCCGCCTTCCTGTACCTGCAGCCGTGTCCGTCCTCGGTCAGCGCCGACGTCGGCCTCGACACCGGCTCCCTCTCGAACGGGCCGCACCACCTCATCGTCCGCGTCCTCGATGCGGCCGGCAACTCGGCGCCGGTCGTGGACCGAACGGTCACTGTCCAGAACGCATCCGCCGCGGGCCCGGGCGCGCCGGGCAACGGCTCCGCAACGGCCACAGGCCCGTCCGGGCCCGGCGCCACTGCGGCGGGCCCGCCCAACGGGCAGGGCGCCTCGGCGCAGGCGACCCTGACAGCCCGCTGGCGACGCACCACCCGCACGCTCCTCACCAGCACGTTCGCCCGTCGCGAGACCATCGTCGGGCGGCTCACCGGTCCGTCCGGAGCGCCGATCACGGGCGCCCAGATCGAACTGAGCGCAACCCCCGCGTTCGCCGGTGCAGCCGCCGTCACGATGAGGGGCGCGAGGACGCGCGGCGACGGCAGCTTCACGCTGACCCTCCCGGCGCACCTCTCGTCGCGAGCCATCCATCTCGCCTACCGGGCTTTCGCGCAGGAACCGCGCCCCGCTGCCACCAGGACGCTGCGCCTTGCGGTCGAGGCCCCGCTGACGCTTGCGATCTCGCCCCATGCGACCCACCAGGGCGGAGCGATCTCCTTCCATGGCCGGCTCCTCGCCGGCCCGGTCCCGCCGGGCGGCAAGCCGCTGATCCTCGAGGCGCGCTCGGGCCGCGGTGCGTGGATCCAGTTCCGCGTGGTGAGGACCGATCGCCGCGGCCGTTACCAGGCCCGCTACCGCTTCAGGTTCCCAGGGCCCGCGCGCTACCGCTTCCGCGTCGTGTGCGAATCCGAAGCCGACTACCCGTTCGCGACGGGAGCCTCGCCCACCGTCAACGTGACCGAGCGCTGACACAAACGGGGCTCCGCCGACAGGGCTCCGGTTAGGCTCGGCGAACACTTATCCCGCCGCCGCTGTCGCGCCGCGACCCGCCGCTACCTGCGTGCGGACCGCGTGTTCAGTGCAGTGTCGGCGACTGGGTTCGACGGCCTGCCCGGCCGGCGGCGAAGCGCAAGCGGAAGGCGGACGATGCACGAAAGCGCAGGGAGGCGGGGTCGCCTTCTCTCGGCCCTGACGGTGGCGGTCGCCGTCCTCCTCGCCACGGGCGCGAGCGCGGCATCGGCGGCTCCGCAGGTCGCGATCTCACCGCTCAACGGCACGCCCGGACGCCTCGCCCTACACGCAGATCAGCTTCCTCGGCGTCCCGGCGAGCGAAATCTCCTCGGTCAGCGTGCGGGGCAGCACGACCGGCTCGCACACCGGCAAGCTGCGCGCCTACGTGTCCGCCCCCGGCGCGAGCTTCGTCCTCGACCACCAGTTCTCCCAGGGCGAGACCGTCACGGCGACCGCGCTCATCGGCCCCAAGGGCCACCAGGCGCGGATGAGCACGACCTTCACCGTTGCGCGGCTCGCCCCCTACGCCCCGACGCTCGGCCCGATCGTCGCGCTGAGCGGTCACGGCCTCGAACAGAGCTTCGTCTCACAGCCCGCCCTGAAACCGCCCGTCGTGCGCGTGACCGCGAACGCCGGCGCCAACGCGGGCGACATCTTCCTGACGCCCACCCACGGTTACGGGCAGTCCGGCGCGATGATCCTGGACAGCCAGGGCCGGATGGTCTGGTTCCACCCGGTGCCGAAGGGAGTCGCCGCCGCGAACCTCCAGGTTCAGAGCTACCGGGGCGCGCCGGTCCTGACGTGGTGGCATGGCGCGGTGCCGGCGAGCCTCGGGGTCGGCTTCGGGCGCGACGAGATCATGAACTCGAGCTACCAGCCGATCGCCTCGGTCGGCGCCGGCAACGGCTACCAGGCGGACCTCCACGAGTTCCAGATCACGCCGCAGGGCTCGGCCTTCCTGACCGCCTACTCGCTCGTCTCCGCCGACCTGTCCTCGGCGGGCGGAACCTCGAACGGCATCCTGCAGGACGCGATCATGCAGGAGGTCGACATCGCGACCGGCCTCGTGATGTTCGAGTGGCATGCCGACGGCCACGTCGCGCTGTGGGACTCCTACGCCACCGCGCCCCACTACTCCAACGAGCCCTTCGACTACTTCCACATCAACTCGATCTCGCTCGGCCCGTCCGCTAACGGCGACTTCATCATCTCCTCGCGCAACACGTGGGCGTCGTATGAGATCAACCACGTCACCGGCGGCATCCTGTGGCGCCTCGGCGGCCGTCATTCGAGCTTCAAAATGGGCCCGGGGACCGGCACCGCCTATCAGCACGACGTGCGCTGGCAGCCCGACGGCACGCTCACGATCTTCGACAACGGCGCCGTGCCGAAAGTGCACTCGGAATCGAGGATCCTGCGCGAGCACTTCGACTACGTGCATCGCAAGGTCACGCTCGTCGGGCGCCTCGGCGCACGCATCCTCGCCGGCAGCCAGGGCAACGCCGAGGCGCTGGGCGGCGGCGGCTTCTTCGTCGGCTGGGGCGAAGAGCCCTACCTCACCGAATACGGCTCGGCGGGCCAGATCCTGTTCAGCGCGCGCTTCCCGCAGCCCGGCCAGTCCTACCGCGCCTACCGCTTCCCCTGGCAGGGGACGCCGAGCTCGCTCCCGGCGCTCGCGGTGAAGCCGGGTGCGGGCGGCGCGGCGACCGCGTATGCGAGCTGGAACGGCGCGACGGGCGTCGCGTCCTGGCGCCTGCTCGGCGGAGCCGGCGCTTCGGCCCTCACCGCGGTGGCGGAAGTTCCCTCAACGGGGTTCGAGACCGCGATCGGGGTCCCGGGCGGGCCCGCGGTCCTCGCCGTGCAGGCGCTCGCGGCGGACGGCAGCGTGCTGGCGACCTCGGTGGCCGCTCCGCGGTGAGCGCTCCAGTCCGTTCAATAACCTGAGCGCGGTGAAGGCGGTGATCCTCGCCGGCGGTCTCGGCTCGCGCCTGAGCGAGGAGACGACCGTGCGCCCCAAGCCGATGGTCGAGATCGGCGGCAAGCCGATCCTCTGGCACATCATGAAGATCTACGCGGCCCACGGCATCGAGGACTTCGTGATCTGCCTCGGCTACAAGGGCTACGTGATCAAGGAGTACTTCGCCAACTACTACCTGCACACGTGCGACGTCACGCTTCGACCTCGCGAAGGGCGACATGGAGGTGCACCGCTCGGACACCGAGCCCTGGCGCGTGACGCTCGTCGACACCGGCGAAGCGACGATGACCGGCGGGCGCCTCGAAGCGCGTGCTGCCCTACGTCGGCGACGAGGACTTCTGCTTCACCTACGGCGACGGCGTCGCCGACGTCGACATCACGGCGCTCGATCGCCTTCCACCGCGAGCAGGGCGCGCTCGCGACGGTGACCGCGGTGCAGCCGCCCGGGCGCTTCGGCGCGCTCGACGTCGAGGGCGAGCGCGTGCGCGAGTTCGAGGAGAAGCCGCGCGGCGACGGCGGCTGGACCAACGGCGGCTTCTTCGTGCTCTCGCCGGAGGTCGAGCGCTACCTCGACGGCGACGGAGACCGTCTGGGAGCAGGAGCCGATGCGGCGCGCTCGCGCGCGAGGGCCAGCTCGCCTGCCTACCGCCACGAGGGCTTCTGGCAGGCGATGGACACGCTGCGCGACCGCAACCACCTCGAGGCGCTCTGGCAGGGCGGCGACGCGCCGTGGCGCAAGTGGTAGACGCGGCCGAGCTCGCCGCGCCCGCGACCGTCGACCCCGCGTTCTGGCGTGGCCGGCGCGTGCTCGTGACCGGCCACACGGGCTTCAAGGGCGCGTGGCTGTCGCTGTGGCTGCAGTCGCTCGGCGCCGAGGTGACCGGCTTCGCCGACGCTGTCCCGACGGAGCCGTCGCTGTACGAGCTGGCGCGCGTCGGGGAGGAGGTCGGGTCGGATCAGCGGCGACGTGCGCGACCGCGCGCGGTCGGCGGCGGCGGTCGCTGAGTGCCGCCCCGAGGTCGTCATCCACATGGCCGCGCAGTCGCTCGTGCGGCGCTCGTTCGCATCGACCCGCAGGAGACCTACGCGACGAACGTGATGGGCACGGTCAACGTGCTCGACGCCGTGCGCGTCGCGGGCGCCGGACGGTGCGCGGCGGTCGTGAACGTGACCTCGGACAAGTGCTACGAGAACCGCGAGTGGGAGTGGGGCTACCGCGAGGACGAGGCGATGGGCGGCCACGATCCCTACTCCAGCTCCAAGGGCTGCGCCGAGCTGGTCGCGAGCGCGTTCGCCCGCTCCTTCTTCTCCGACCCGGACGGGCCGCGGCTCGCCTCGGCGCGCGCGGGCAACGTGATCGGCGGCGGCGACTGGGCCGAGGACCGGCTCGTCGCCGACATGATGCGGGCCGCGCTCGCGGGCGAGGCGGCGGCGATCCGCAACCCCAACTCGATCCGTCCCTGGCAGCACGTGCTGAACCCGCTGAGCGGCTACCTGGTGCTCGCGCAGGCGCTGTGGGACTCCGCCGCGCTGGAGCCGGCGTTCAACTTCGGCCCCCCGGAGGAGGACGCGCGCCCGGTCGGCTGGCTCGTCGAGCGGCTGGCCGAGCTGTGGCCGGGAGGGGTGCGCTGGACGCTCGACGACGGCCCGCACCCGCACGAGGCGCGCTATCTGAAGCTCGACTCCTCGCGGGCCCGCGCGCGGCTCGGCTGGCGCCCGCTGGTCGGGCTCGAGGACACGCTGGCAAGCATCGTCGACTGGTACCGCGCGCTGCGCCGACGGCGCCGACATGCGCGCGGTCACGCTCGGGCAGATCGCCGCGCTTCACTACCCTGCTGCGGCGACGTGAGCCAGACCACCTGCAGATTCTGTGGAGCCCCGCTGGAAGCGGTGTTCGCCGACCTCGGCATGTCGCCGCTGGCGAACTCCTACCTGCCGCCGGAGCGCGTCAACGCGATGGAGCCGTTCTACCCGCTGCGCGCGCTGGTGTGCGGGAACTGCTTCCTCGTGCAGCTCGAGGAGTTCGAGACGCCGGAGGAGATCTTCTCCGACTACGCCTACTTCTCCTCGTACTCCTCGAGCTGGCTCGAGCACAGCCGCCGCTACGCCGATCAGATGATCGAGCGCCTCGACCTCGGACCCTCCAGCCACGTGATCGAGATCGCCTCCAACGACGGCTACCTGCTGCAGTTCTTCCACGAGCGCCAGATCCCGGTGCTCGGCATCGAGCCGGCGGCGAACGTCGCGAAGGTCGCGCTGCAGAAGGGCATCCCCACCCTCGTCGAGTTCTTCGGCGTGAAGACGGCCAGCTCGCTGGCGGTCGAGTCCGCCGCCGACCTGCTGCTCGGCAACAACGTGCTCGCCCACGTCCCCGACCTCAACGACTTCGTCGCGGGCATGAAGGTGCTGCTGAAGCCGGGCGGCGTGATCACGATGGAGTTCCCGCACCTGATGCGCCTGATCGAGGAGAACCAGTGGGACACGATCTACCACGAGCACTTCTCCTACTTCTCCTTCCTCACCGGCGAGTCGCGTCTTCGAGGCCCACGGGCTGCGGCTCTTCGACGTCGAGGAGCTGCCGACGCACGGCGGCTCGCTGCGCATCTACGGCGCGCACGCGGAGGACACCGACAAGCCCGAGACCGCCGCCGCGCGCGAGCTGCGCGAGCGCGAGCGCGCCGCCGGCTACGAGGAGCTCGACATCTACCTCGGCTACGGGCGCCGTGTGCAGGAGGACAAGCGCCAGATCCTCGACTTCCTGATCGGCCTGAAGCGCGAAGGCCTGCAGCATCGCCGGCTACGGCGCGCCGGCGAAGGGCAACACGCTGCTGAACTACTGCGGCATCGGGCCGGACTTCATCGACTACACCTGCGACCTGAACCCGCACAAGCAGGGCCACTTCCTGCCGGGCAGCCACATCCCGATCCGCTCGCCCGAGCAGATCCGCGAGGAGCGCCCGGACGTCGTCGTGATCCTGCCCTGGAACCTCAAGGACGAGATCGTGCAGCAGCTCGACTTCATCCGCGAGTGGGGCGGGCGCTTCGCGGCGCGCACGCCGGAGCTGACGCTGCTGTCGTAGAGCGATGCGCTTCGTCGAGACTCCGCTCCCCGGCGTGATCGTGATCGAGCCCGAGCGGCTCTCCGACGAGCGCGGCTGGTTCGCGCGCACGTTCGACCGCGACGAGTTCCGCGCCCGCGGCATGAACGCCGAGGTGATCCAGACGAACGCCTCCTTCAACGCGCAGGCGGGCACGCTGCGTGGCATGCACTACCAGGCCGACCCGCACGGCGAGACCAAGGTCGTGCGCTGCGTCCGCGGAGCGATCTTCGACGTCGCGGTCGATCTGCGTCGGGACTCGCCCACGCGGGGGCGCTGGCACGGCGTCGAGCTGAACGAGGAGAACGGCCTCGGCTTCTACATCCCGGAGGGCTTCGCGCACGGCTTCCAGACGCTGAGCGCGGACAGCGAGGTCCACTACCAGATGGGCAGCCCCTACGTGCCCGAGGCGGCGCGCGGCGTGCGCTGGGACGACCCGGCGTTCGGGATCGAGTGGCCGCCGGCGCCAGAAGGGCAGCGTGTGATCTCCGAGCGCGACGCGAGCTATCCGGACCACGAGGGATGACGCCCGACACCGTGTCGGATCACGAGCTCTCCGACGCCGAGATCGAGGAGGAGCTCGACGTCCTGGCGAGCGCCTCCGCCGGGCCGGCAGCGGTCCGGGGCGGGGCGCTCAGGGTGGGCGCGTTCATCGCCGCCACGCTGTTCGCGCTCGGCTCGGGGGCCCTGCTGTACCGCCACCTCGGCCCGGTGGGGACGGGCAAATACACCTCGGCCCTCCAGCTCGTCGCACTCGTGGCGGCCATCTCGGACCTGGGGTTGACGGCGATCGGGATGCGCGAACTGTCGGTTCGGCGCGGCGAGGAGCGGCTCACGACAGCCCGTGCGATCCTGGGGCTGCGGATGCTAGTGACGGTGATCGGCCTGGTCGCCGTCTTCATCTTCGCCTTCATCGCGTACGGCGAGACGCTGGCCCTCGGCGTGCTGCTCGCAGGCGCTGCGCTGATGTTCCAGGTCTGGCAGGGGACGCTCGCGATCCCGCTCATGACCGAACTTCGATTCGGATGGGCCTCGGCGCTGGAAGTGCTGCGACAGGCGATCACGTCGCTGCTGATCGTCGCGCTGGTGGTCGCGGGCGCCGGGCTGCTGCCCTTCCTCGCGACGCCACTGCCCGCCGCCGCGGCGGTCCTGATCCTGATGGTCGCGCGGTTCCGGCGCCAGCTGCCGATGGGGATCAGGTTCGATTTCGGTCTCTGGCGCCAGCTCGTCGCGCCGGTCATCGCGTACGCGATCGCCGTCGCTGCCTCGGCGCTCTACTTCAGGGTCGCGCTCGTGCTCGTCTCGCTGATCAGCAACGGCCACCAGCTCGGGTACTTCAGCGTCTCGTTCAACATCATCGCGGCCCTGTTCTCGATCCCGGCACTGCTGGTCAGTGCGGCGTTCCCGATCTTCTCCCGCGCCGCACAGGACGACCACGACCGGCTCGCGTACGCGATCGAGCGCGTGTTCGAAGTCTCGTTGATCGCAGGCGTCTGGATGTCCCTTGCGATCGCGCTCGGGGCCGGGTTCGCGGTGGAAGTCCTCGGCGGCCCGAAGTTCGACCCCGCCGCGCCGGTGCTCGCGATCCAAGGCATCTCCGTCGGCGCCACCTTCGTCGGGACCGTGTGGGGATTCGGGCTGCTCAGCCTCGGCAGGCACCGCACGATCCTCGTGTTCAACTTCTCCGCCCTGGCGGCGATCGCCGCGGCCGTGGCGGTGCTCGCCTCCACCGACGGCGCGCGCGGGGCTGCGATCGCCGCCTCCTCCGTCGAGGTCGTGCTCGCCATCGTCGGGGGCTGGCTCCTGGCGCGCGCGGGCCGCGCGCTGCGCCCGTCGCTGACCGTGGTTCCCAAGGTGGCTCTCGCTGCGGCCCTGGCCGCCGTTGTGGCGCTGATCCCGATCGGGGAGCCGGCCCGCGTGGTGCTCGCGACGGCGATCTACGCCGCTGTCCTGTACGCGATCAAGGCGTTCCCGCCAGAGCTGCTGGCGCTGATGCCGAGCAGGACGCGGCTACAGCCGTGACGGCGGCCGGAGCCTGCCCTCTCTGCGGGGCGCCCTCGCGTCCGGCCTTCTCGGTCGACGACCGCAACCGCGGCATCGCCGCCTCCGCGCCGTTCGAGTACGAGCGCTGCGGCGGCTGCGGCTCGTACTTCCTGACCAACGTGCCGCCCGATCTCGCCCGGCACTACCCGCCCGACTATCACGGCCGGCCGACGGGCGAGGAGCTCGAACGACTCGCGCTCGCAGAGCGTCCGAAGCTCGATCTCCTCCGCAGCGTCGCCGGCACGGGCAGCATGCTGGAGATCGGCCCCGGGATCGGCTTGTTCGCGCGCGCGGCCGTGCTCGCGGGCTTCGATGTCACGGCGGTCGAGATGGACCCCGACTGCTGCGCGCATCTCGAAGCGGCGGTCGGGGCGCGCGCGATCCAGAGCGATCAGCCGGAAGCAGCTCTGGCGGGCCTCGGGAGCTTCGACGCGATCGTGATGTGGCACGTGATCGAGCATCTGCCGCGGCCCTGGGCGGTGCTCGAGGCGGCTGCCGAGCACCTCGCCCCCGGCGGCGCGCTCGTGGTCGCGACGCCGAATCCCCAGGCGCTCCAGTTCCGGCTGCTCGGCGGTCGCTGGGCGCACGTGGACGCGCCCCGGCACCTCTACCTGATCTCCGAGCGCGAGCTCAGGCGCAGGGCCGCAGAGCTGGGATTGGTCCATGTCACCAGCACGACGAGTGACCCCGCCGGGCGCCACTGGAACCGGTTTGGGTGGGAGTACGCGGTACGCCGCTATCCGGCCCAGCGCCGCTCGACCTACTGGACGCAGTCCGCCGCCAGGGTGCTCGCAGCCGCGATGACGCCGCTTGAAACGCGCGGGATGGCCGGCACCGCCTACACGGCGATCTTCACCCGCCCGGCGCCTTGATCTGCCTGGTGCACCTCGTCCGGGCGGCTAACGGACGCGATCCGTTCGACGCGTTCGTGGGAGCGCTCGGCGCGCGCGAGGCGGGCACGCCCTTCGAGCTGGTTCTCGCGTTGAAGGGCTTCGATTCGCAGGCGGACGCACAGCCGTTCCTCGATGCCGCCGCAGCCTATGAGCCCACCGCGCTGCACTTCGACGACAGGGGCCTCGATCTCACCGTCTACATGGCCGCCGCCCGCCGCGTGGAGCGCGACCGCTACTGCTTCGTGAACTCGTTCAGCGAGCCCCTGGCCGACGGCTGGCTGGGGAAGCTCGAGGCGGCGCTCGACCGCGACGACGTCGGCCTCGCGGGTCCGACGGGTTCGTGGAACAGCACACGCTCGTGGGCGATGCAGATGCTCGGGCTGCCGACTGCATACCGCGGGCTGCTGCCGGCGCGCGCGAGGCTGCGCGAGGTGTCGGCGGAGCTCGCGCCCGGGGGCGAGACGGACGAGGCGGCGCCGGGCGGGGGCAGCGCGGTGACTGTTCTGAAGGCCCTCGGAGCCCTGCCGGGGCAGGTGCTCGGCTTTGAGTCCTTCCCGGCCCCGCACCTGCGCACGAACGCGTTCTGCGTGGAGCACGCGACCCTCATGCGGATGGCCTGGCCGGAGATACGCACCAAGCGCGACGCCTACCTGCTCGAGTCCGGCCGTCACGGCCTGACGCGCCAGGCCGAGCGCCTAGGCCTGCGCGCCGTCGTCGTAGATCGCGCCGGCGCGATCTACGACAGCGCGGAGTGGCCCCGCAGCGCCACCTTCTGGCAGGGTCGCCAGGAGGGGCTGCTCGTGGCCGACAACCAGACGCGCGCCTATGAGCTGGGTGGGTTGGATCGGAGGCGTGTGCTCGCGACGATGGCGTGGGGGCGCGAGGCGCAGCCGGTCGAGGGGTCCTAGCCGAGCCGGCGCGCGAGCGAGCCGAGGGGCCCGATCGAGCGCTGGCGCTGCCAGCGCTCAGGATCACCGGCAGGATCGACCTGCTCGAGCACCTCCTCGACATCGGCGAACTCGCGCTCGTCGCGGACCGGATCCCAGATCGGGAACTGGCGCTGCAGCAGTCCGAGAGCGGAGGGAAGCCGCGCCCCGATCAGCTTCGGCGCGGCCCGCGCGAGCAGCGCGAGCCCCTTGAACGCCAAGTCGTAGACGGTCCGCTCCCCGTGCGACATCAACGCCCTCAGCTCTGCGAGCTCAGGCGCACTGACCGTCCTGCGCAGGTGGTGGCCCTCGTAGACGTAGAGGATCTGAAGGCGGCGATAGCGCCGGTAGTCCGGGCGCGGCGCCCCTGGCCCGAGCTCCCCCTCGAGCTCCTCCATCGCCCGCAGCCAGCCGTTGTTGATGTTGGTGCCGGGCAGCAGTTCGCCGCCGCGCGGGCCGGAGACGTCCGCCCTGCCGGCCTGCAAGAAGTCGCCGCCCGCCGCCTCGTCGCGGTTGCTGTGGAAGAAGCCGTAGGAGCGGGGCGAGACGCCGATCACCACCGACGGCTGGGGGTCCGCGACGATCTCGCTGCAGCGCTCGAACAGGTGGTTCATCGCGTAGTAGTCCGGAAACGGGGAGCGGTAGAACGGGCCATGCTCGCTGAGCGCCTCGATCGCAGAGCGCGCGACGGTCACGAACTGCATGTTGAAGCCGTAGCGGACCCTGAAGCGCATCGCCGCCCGCACCAGCTCCCGGGCTTCGGACGCCGGCAGGCGAAACGGCTCGCCGGCGCGGCGCAGGAAGGGCGCGTAGCCCTCGGAGCGCAGGTACCCGTTCGGCTCCTCGGGGAGCACCCCAGGGTAGGCGTACACGAGGGCGTTGTGATAAACGACCTGCGGTCCGTCGAAGCGCCCGATGACGCTGCGGACACGCTGGAAGTACCGACCGAGGAGCGCGTCATCGTCCCCCAGCATGATCAGGTAGTCGCCGCTGCTGTGCGCGAGCGCGTTGTTCCAGTTGTCGGAGACCGGGATCGCTTCCGGGGTGCGGACGTACACCACGCGCGGATCGTTCAGGGAGCGGACCCAGCCCCCGATGTCTTCCGAGGAGGCATTGTCGGAGACCACGACCTCGCAGTCCCGGTCGTCCAGCCGGAGGACGCTCGCGACCGCTTTGCGAAGCAGGGGCAGCCGCTCGCGCGTCGGGATCAAGACGGAGATCTTCATGCCGGGGGAGCGGGGATCATGCCATCTGCGCCATGACCAGGATCCTCGTCACCGGAGCAACCGGCTTCATCGGCAAGCCGCTGCTCGCCCGCATCGCCGCCTCCGCCGGTGAGGTCCACGCGATCGCCAGAAGCGAGGCGCCGCCCGAGCGCGGGGGGGTTCGCACACACGCGCTGGATCTCCGCGACCCGGAGGCGACCGCTCGCGTTCTGGCTGAGGTTCGCCCCGAGCTGCTCGTGCACCTCGCGTGGTACGTCGAGCACGGCAGCTTCTGGACTGCGCCCGAGAACCTGGAGTCGACGGCTCTCAGCCTCCAGCTTCTGCGCGCCTTTGCCGATGCCGGCGGGCGGCGGGCCGTGATGGTCGGCACCTGCGCGGAGTACGACTGGAGCCGGGCCGACGGGCCGCTGCAGGAGCGCTCCTCCCCGCTCGGTCCGGCGACGCTGTACGGGACTGCCAAGGATGCTCTGCGGCGTCTCGGCGAGGCGTACGCGGACGTTGCTGAGATCGATTTCGCGTGGGCGCGGCTGTTCTTCCTCTACGGCCCCGGCGAGCAGCCCGGCAGGCTGGTCCCCGCCGTGATCCACGGGCTGCTGGCGGGGGAGCCCGTCGAGACGACCGCGGGCGCGCAGCGGCGCGACTTCATGTTCGTCGAGGACGTGGCGGGGGCACTCGCTGCTCTGGCCGCCTCGGATGTGATCGGTCCGGTGAACATCGCCACCGGGCGGGCGGTCCCGGTCCACGAGGTCGTGCAGGAGATCGCACGGCAGACGGGTCGCGAGGATCTGCTGCGGATCGGCGCGCTCCCGGACCGTCCCTCTGACCCGCCCCTGCTGGTGGGGGCGAGCGAGCGCCTGCGCGAGGAGGTCGGGTTCGTCCCCGAGACGGGCCTCGAGCAGGGGATAGCCAGGACCGTCGACTGGTGGCGCGGGCGCACATGAGCGACGGCCTCACCGCCGTCATCCTGAGCTACGACGGCCGCCACCTCCTGGAGCTGGCGCTGCCGTCGATCCTCTCCCAGTCGCGGCCCGCCGGTCAGGTGATCGTCGTCGACAACGGCTCCAGCGATGGCACGGCAGAGTGGCTGGCAGCAAGCTGGCCCGGCGTCGAGCTGCTGCGGCTGGAGCACAACGTCGGCGTCACCGCAGCGCTGAACCGCGGCGTAGAGGCCGCTCGCGCCGGCCACGAGGTGCTCCTGCTCAACAACGACGTCGAGCTGGACCCGGGCTGCTTTCAGGAGATGCTCGCCGAGCTGGCCGCTCACCCCGAAGCCGGAGTCGTGGCCGCGAAGCTCATCGACTACCACCACCGCGAGCTGCTCGACGGCGCGGGCGACCGCTGGAGCTGGGGCGGGGAGGCCCACCGGCGCGGGCAGGGGGAGCGCGACAGCGGCCAGTTCGACCGCGCTGAGGACGTGTTCAGCGCCTGCGGGGCGGCCGCGCTCTACCGCCGCAGCGCGATCGAAGCGGTCGGGCCGTTCGACGAGCGCTTCTTCGCCAACGGCGAGGACACCGATTGGGCCTTCCGGGCGAACCTGGCGGGACATACCTGCCGCTACACGCCGGCCGCCGTCGTCTACCACATGGGCAGCGCCACGCTCGGCAGCGGCGTCAGCGAGTTCGCCCTGTTCCACAACTGGCGCAACTGCATCTGGATCGTCGCCAAGAACTACCCGGCGAGCTCGCTCCTGCGCCACCTCCCGGCCCTGGTGCTCGTGCAGGCGCGGAACCTGGCAGTATCGATCCGCGACCGCAGGCTGCGGCTGTGGCTGCGCGCGTGGGGCTCGGCGCTTGCGGGGATGCCGACGACGCTCGGGCTGCGGCGCGAGATCCAGCGCGCTCGCAAGATCCGGGTGAGCCGCCTGGAGGAGCTCGTTCGCAACGGCCGGTAGCGCCGGGGGCGCGCGGGGTAACGTCCCGCTCGTGCTCGCGCGACTCCGGGACCTCCCGATCACCGCCCAGTACCCGTTGCTCGGCTTTCGCCGCCGCCGTATCGCCAACCGTTTCCTGCGCGGCGAAGGGCTCGAGATCGGCGCGCTGCACCGGCCGCTCCCCGCTCCGCCGCAGGCGCGCGTGCGCTACGTCGATCGCATGGACGTGGAGGGACTGCGCGAGCACTACCCGGACCTCGCCGCCCAGCTCGTCCCGGTCGACGTCGTCGACGACGGCGAGACGCTTTCCAGCCAGCCCGACGCCTCCGCGGATTTCGTGATCGCCAACCACCTCATCGAGCACACCGAGGACCCGCTCGGGACGCTCGCCAACCACCTGCGTGTGCTGCGCCCCGGCGGCGTCCTCTACCTGGCCGTGCCCGACCGCCGGCGCACGTTCGATGTCGAGCGCCCGCCCACGCCGCTCGAGCACCTGATCCGCGACCACGAAGACGGGCCGGGCGCCTCGCGCGCCGGCCACCAGGAGGAATGGGCGCGCCTGGTCGAGCACGTGCCGCCGGAGGAGGTGCCCGCGCGGGTGGCACAGCTCGAGCGCGACGACTACTCGATCCACTTCCACGTCTGGGCGCCCGACGAGTTCTACGAGCTGCTGGAGCACGCCCGCTTCGTCGAGAGGCTGCCCTTCCGCGTCGAGACGCTGCGCTCCAACCACCGCGAGTTCATCGCCGTCCTGCGCAAGGTCTGAGCGGCTCGGGCCGCTACCGTGTGCCGCCGTGCAGCCGCTGCTGACGGTCACGATCGCCACCTTCGATGGGCGGGAACTGCTCGCCGGGGTCCTGGACTCGCTGGGGGCGCAGACGATCGCCGACCGGATCGAGATCGTCGTGATCGACGACGGCTCCAGCGACGGCACCGCCGCGTGGCTGCGCGAGCAGCGGCCCGAGGTGGAGCTGATCGCGCACGGGGCCAATCTCGGTGTCACCCGCTCCCTGAACGAGGGGCTGCAGCTCGCGCGCGGCGAGTTCATCGCGCTGCTCAACAACGACGTCGAGCTGGCGCCTGACTGCCTGCAGCGGCTGCTGGACGACCTGCGGGAGCACCCGCGCGCGGCCGTGAGCACTCCAAAGCTGCTGGACTTCCACGACCGCACCCGCCTCGACGGCGCGGGTGACACCTACTCGCGCTGGGGCATGGCCACGCGTCGCGGGCACGGCGAGCCGGACCGAGGGCAGTACGAGGCGGGGCAGGTGATGAGCGCGTGCGCCGCGGTCGCGGTCTACCGCCGCGAGGCGATCGAGCTCCTCGGCGGCATGGACGAGGACTTCTTCGCCTATCTCGAGGACGTCGACTGGTCGCTGCGCGCGCGTCTCGCCGGCTGGGAATGCCGCTACGAGCCGGCCGCGGTCGCGTTCCACATGGGCAGCGCGACGCTCGGCGCCGGGCCGAGCGCGTTCAACCTCTTCCACGTCTGGCGCAACGGCTTGTGGGTGATCGCGAAGGACCTGCCGCTGAGCACGATCCTGCGCCTCTCGCCGTTCCTACTGGCGGGCCAGGCCTGGCACCTGTGGAACGCCGTCCGCCACCGGCAGCTGCGGACCTGGGTGCGGGCTTGGGGCTCGGCGCTTGCCGGGCTGCCGCGAATGCTGGCACGCCGTCGGGAGATCCAGCGTGCCCGGGTCATCGCCCCGCGCGAGCTGGAGCGCTGGATCTCGCGCCGCTAACCCGCCTCGCGGTACGCGCGGTGCTGGCGCAGCGCGCCCAGCCAGCCCGAGCGGGCCGGCGCCAGCTCCACCTCGCGGCGCTCGGAGTTGCGCTCGGCCCGCATCACGCGCCAGCCCCGCAGCCCCGTGAGCCGACCCGTGAGCGGCGCGAGCGTCCGGTCGGTGAGCGCGACGTAGACGACGTAGGCGAGGTCGTAGAGCACGATCCCGGGCAGCGCCCGCGCGAGCTGGCGGCCGGTCATGTTGCGGGCGAGCACCCACATGCGGTTGCGCCCGACCAGCCAGTACTTGCGCCGCGAGCCCTCACCCGTGCTCGCCGAGCCGAGATGGTCGGCCTGCGCCAGCGGCTCGTAAAGCGCGCGCCAGCCCGCCGCGCGTGCACGCCAGGCGAGGTCCACGTCCTCCTGATAGGCGAAGAAACGACCGTCCAGCCCGCCCAGCGCATCCAGCATCGAGGCGCGGTAGAGCGCCACGCAGCCGCTGGCGCCGAAGACCTCACCCGGCTCGGTCGCCGCGGCGAGCGGGGCCCCCGCGCAGCGCTCGCTCGCGACGCCGAGCGAGTCCACGACGATGCCCGCGGAGTTGATGCGCTCGGGGCGCGTGCGAAAGCGGATCTGCGCCGCCACCGCACCCACGTCGGGCGCCGAACGCCCGGTCCCCAGCAGCACCGCCAGCGCGTCGGGAGCCACGTTCGCGTCGTCATTGACGAGCGCCACCCACTCGCCGCGTGCGGCCTCGATCCCCGCCTGGGCGCCCGCCGCGAAGCCGACGTTCCCCTCCATGGACAGCACCCGCGCGTCCGGCCGGTGCTCGGCTATCAGCCCGGCGAGCCCGCCGTTGTCGACGACGATCAGCTCGCTCGGCCCCGCCAGCGCCGCTTGCGCCTCGCCCAGCGCGCGCAGGCATTCGACCAGCGGCTCGCGTTGGCGGTAGGCGACTACGACGATCGAGACGAGCGGCCCCTCGCTCACAGCGACGGCAGCCGTTCGACGCGGACGGCGTGCAGCGCGCCCAGCGCCGCGCGAAAGCCCGCGTCGCGGAGGCGCTGTCCGGCGGGGATAGGAGCCCGCGAGCGCGGCGGCACCGGCTCGCCGGTGGTCACCCACTCGACCAGCGGCGCTGCGACCGTCGGCCAGGCATAGCGCGGGGCCGCGGCGGCCAGCCGCGCGGCGAACGAGTCGCGTCCCGCGCTCAGCACCTGCTCCAGCGCGGCGGCGATGGACTCGGGGCTGCCGGGCGCGGCAACGGCGCCGAGGCCATCGCGCTCGACCTGCTCGGCCAGGTCATCGCCGCCCGTGCACACGATCGGCAGCCCGGCCCAGATCGCATCGAGCAGCCGCGTGCGGAATGCGAATCGCGTCTCCAGGTGGTCGGCCTGGGCAGAGAGCACACAGTCGGCCTCCATCAGCCAGTCCGCGCGGCGCTCGTAGGCCACCCACTCGTCGTTGAAGAAGACGTGGGTGTCCAGCAGGCCGAGCCGGCCCGCCAGCTCGCGCGCCTCGCCCGCGGAACGGCGCGCGGCGGGCAGCGTGGAGGCGCCCATGAAGACGAGCCGCACGCGGGGGCGGCGCTCACGCAGCAGCGCGATCGCCCGGATCGCCGCCGGGGCGTCGAGCCAGGCCCAGATGCCGCCGTTCCAGAGGATCAGCTCGTCGTCGGCGCCGATCTGCGCGAAGCGCCCGCGGGCGCCCGGACCTTGCGCGACGGGCGGCTCGGCGGGCAGCCCGAACGGCACGCAGTCGATCCGCGAGCGCAGCGAGGGGTCGCGGTACTGCTCCTCGGGCGCGAGCATCCGTGCGCCGAGCATCGAGCCGAGCCACAGGTCGCGTTGCTTCTCCGAGGCGCACATCAGATGGTCGGCGTGGGCGAGCCCCCCCATCACGCGGTCGGCCGTCAGCGTGGTGACGAGGCGCCGCTTGGCGGGGCCCTCCTCACGCAGCCGCTCGGCGACCTCGAAAGGCTCAGGGTCATAGACGTCGTAGACGACGCGCGCGCTCGAGCGGCGCAACGGCGCGGCGAGATGCGGCCACGGCGGCTGCGCGACGACCGTGTCGGCCCGTGCGATGAGCTCGCCGAGGCCACTGCGGCGGGGGCTGCCGAACAGCTTGTAGCTGACGACCGGCGGAGCGCCTGACACCGTCCGCCGAAGGCTCGACCGCCGCGATCGTGACCTCGGCGTGGGCGCTCAGCACCTTCGCCAGCTCGATCGTGCGGATCGCGACCCCGAGCGGGTGCTCGTCCACCGGCTCGGCGCAGATCATCAGCACGCGCCTGGGCTCGCCCGCAGACCCCGTCACGTCCGGGTGCCCCCGAACGTCATCGGCCGGCCGGCGCAGCTGCGGCGCGCCACGTCTACTTGCGGCGCAGCCCGAGGATCGAGAGCAGGAACGACGAGAAGAAGATCTGGATCCCGATGATGATCAGCGTCGCGCCGATCACGGCGAGCTTTTCCTCGCCGAGCGCGCCGAAGCCGGAGTTGATCCAGTCGATCGCGATCACGACCAGGCACACGAAGCCGACCAGCGCGGCCGCGCCGCCGAGCAGCAGCCCGTGCTCGAGACGGAAGCGCGCCCGCATGCGGTCGAACCAGGGGTCCTTCTCGCCCATGAAGTAGGTGCCGTAGGCATGCGCGCACAGGCCCAGCGCCAGCACCTGGGTGCCGACGATCGCCAGCAGCGCGCCGGCGATCAGCGTGTGGACGCCCCAGCCGCGGCTGAAGAAGCTCACCCCGCTGACGACGAGCACGTCGGCGAGCACGCCGAGCGCGACCATCGCGAAGCCGGGGATGATGAACAGGTAGGTCGGGCTGTGCACGAGCAGGAAGCGCAGGTGCCGCCAGCCGTCGCGGAACGAGGACAGCTTGCTCTCGCCGCCGCGCGGGTGGTACTCGATCGCGATCTGGTCGATCTGCAGGTTCTCCTTGGAGGCCCGGATCACCATCTCGGAGGCGAACTCCATCCCGGTCGTGCGCAGGTCCAGGCGCTCCAGGACGTCGGCGCGCAGCGAGCGCATGCCGCAGTGGGCGTCGGTCACGCCGGTGCGGAAGAAGAGGTTGAGGATGCCCGTCAGGAGCGGGTTGCCGACGTAGCGGTGCAGCCACGGCATCGCGCCCGGCTGGATGTTGTCCATGCGGTCGCCGATCACCATGTCGGCACCGGCTTCCATCTTGGCCAGGAAGCGCGGGATCTCTTCGAAGTCGTAGGTGAGGTCGGCATCGAGCATCACGATGTACTCGCCGCTCGCGGCCTCGAGGCCCGCGAGGTAGGCCGAGCCGTAACCGGGCCGGCGCTCGCGGATCACCTTCGCGCCCGCACGCGCTGCGATCTCGCCGCTGCCGTCGGTCGAGTTGTTGTCGACGACGATCACCTCGCCGTCGATACCCGCAGCGGCCAGCACCTCGCGCGAGCGGTCGACGCACTGCTCGATGTTCTCGGCCTCGTTCAGGCAGGGGATCACGACCGACAGCCGCAGACGCGGCTCGGCCGCAGGATGGCGCTCGGCGAGCGCAGGGCTCCGCTCGCTTGTCAGGGATGGGCTTCTCATCGGTGACCTCTGCCCGCCGACGGCTCCCCCCGGAGGCCGTCAGCGATTTCAACGATTCTGCGCAGACGAAGTTGCGGGCGCGGCTGCACTCGCCCCCAGCCTATCGGACGCCACGGCCATCGCCTGCCCTGCTCGGCGCATCGCCGGGGGCGGGCGAGATCGACGAACGGACCCGCTCCGCGCTGGCCCTCGCCCGTATCGTGTGGCCGCTGTGATCTCGATCGTCATACCCGTCAAGAACGGCGAAAGGGACCTCGCGCGCTGCCTGGAGGCGATCGCGCGCCAGCAGCTCGACGAGGACGTCGAGACGATCGTCGTCGACTCCGGCTCGACCGATGGGAGCGTCGAGGTGGCGCGGCGCCACGGCGCCGTCGTGCGCGAGATCCCCGCCGCGGAGTTCACCCACGGCGCGTCGCGCAACCTCGGCGCAGGTCTGGCCCGCGGGGATCTGCTCGTGTTCATCAGCCAGGACGCCTACCCGGTCGCCGAGGACTGGCTGGCGCGGCTGAGCGCCCCCTTGCGCGCCGAGCAGGGCGTCGCGGGCGTCTACGGCCGCCAGCTGCCACACGAGGGCGCCCGCCCGCCCGAGCGCTACTTCCTGGAGTTCCTGTATGGCCCCGAGCCCCGGGAGCAGCGCGTCGCGAGCGCCGCCGAGCTGACGATGGACACGACGCTGTTCTCGAACGTCAACGCCGCGATCCGCCGCGAGCTGTGGGAGCGCTTCCCGTTCCCGGAGGACCTCGTGATGAGCGAGGATCAGGACTGGAGCCGGCGCGTGCTGCTCGAGGGCTTCACGATCGTCTACGAACCGGCGGCCGCCGTCCGTCACTCGCACAACTACACGCTGCTCGCGGCGCTGCGGCGCTTCTTCGACTCGGGTGCGTCCGCCGAGAACGCGTACCTGGCGGGCGAACGGCAGTCCGTGCAGGCGCTGCGCTCGGCGGCGCTGCGCTACGCGCGCGGCGAGGTGGCGTGGCTGTGGCGCACGGGCCAGCGACGGTGGCTCCCCTACACGGCCGTCTACGAGGGCACGAAGATGCTCGGTCTGGTGCTGGGCGCGAACCACAGACGGCTGCCGCTCGGCGTAAAGCGGCGCCTCAGCGCGCTGCCGGCGCACTGGGTCTAGCGGCCCCTGCGATTTTCTCTAGGATCGTCCGCTCCTCGGCACTTTTCCCCGTGGCCCGTGTTGTACGTTCAAGCGAAGTGGACGCCGCCCGGGTCCGCGCGCGAAGCCGCATGAGCACGTTCGAGCACACCGCCGTATCGCCTCCCGGAGCGCTCGACCGAGAGCGGCCCGCAACCGTCGCTGCGGCCCTCCTGCTTTCGATGATGCGTCTGCGCCGCCGCTAGCGTGGCGCCGCTCGCTCGCGCCCGGTCGGCGATCTTCGCGGGCGATGTCCTGGTGTGGCGCACGGCGGCGATCGCCGCTGTGCCGCTGATCGCGCTGATCGCGGCCTACTGCCTCTGGCCCCGCGAATACTTCACCGGCACCAACAGCGTCGAGGTGCTGACCTACGTCGCGCCCGCGAAAGCGGGCCAGCGCCTCTGCGTCCCGGGCCTGCGCGTCCCCGGCGGCAGCGAGCGGCTGCGGCTGCAGCTGATCTCGGCGACCACGACGCGCCCGGCGCTGCGACTGACGCTGACCGGCCGCGGCGGCGCGGCGAGCTCGTCCCTGCCGCCGATGTCGGTCGGCGCGAACCGCGTGAGCGACGCCGATTTCACGGTGCCCTCTCGCCTGCGGGGCAGCGCCGCCGAAGCCTGCGTGACCGCGGGCGGCGAAGTCAACTGGGGGGGAACTCCGCTGCCGGCGCCGCCGCCCGGCGGTCCGACGATGAACGGCGCGCCTCTGCCCGGGCAGATCGCAGTCTGGTACCTGCCTCGCGCAGGCGCGAAGAGCAGCTATCTGTCGCGTGCGTCCTCGATCCTCGACCGTGCAGCGCTCTTCCGTCCGGGGTTCGTCGGGCCGTGGCTGTACTGGCTGATCCTGCTCGTCGTGCTGCCGGCTGCCGCGCTGGCGGCGGTGCGACTGCTGGCGGTCTCGGCGGGTGCCGAGAACCGCGCGCTCGCGCCGCGCCGCGCCGCCGGCTGGCTGTTCTGCATCGCTGCCGTCAACTTCGCCTGCTGGGCGCTCATCAACCCGATCTTCCAGGCGCCTGACGAGGTCGACCACTTCGCCTACACGCAGCTGCTCGCCGAACGCGGCGAATCGCCCTCCGCCGATCAGGGCTCGACGGTGCAACGCTGGTCGACGAGCGAGTCGCGGCTGCTCGAATACTCCGACTTCAGCACCGACCATCAGGTCGGCGACAGCCGCCCGCCCTGGGAAGCCCGCGAGGAATCGAAGTTCGCGACGGCGTTCGCGCGCGAACGCCCGAGCGCCTCCGACGGCGGCGGCCATTCCACCATCGCGACATACGGGCCCCTCTACTACGCGGCCCTCGTCCCGGCCTACGCGCTCGCCTCGAACTCGCCGGTCGCCCAGCTCACGCTCATGCGGCTGCTCTCGGCTCTGATCGGAGCGCTCACGGTCGTGTTCGCGTTCCTGATCGGCCGCGAGCTGGCGCCGAAACGGCCGTGGATCGGGGTCGCCGCGGCGCTGCTCGTGGCATTCGAGCCGATGTACGGGTTCATCTCGGGGGCGGTCAACAACGACGTCGGCGTCAACGTCTGCGCCGCCGGCCTGCAACTGCTGGTGATCCTGATCCTCCGTCGCGGCTGGCGCGTCACGCTCTGCCTGCTGCTCGGCCTGCTGCTCCTGATCGCGCCGCTCACCAAGCAGAGCGTGTACGAGATCTACCCGGTCGTCGGCCTGGCGCTGCTGGTGGCGCTGTGGCGCCACCACGGCCGCAAGGAGCTGCCGGGGCTGGGCGTCCTGGGCGTCGCGGCGATCGGCGGAAAGTTGATCGCCACGCGGATCACCGCCGCGCTGCATCCGGTCGGCTCCGCCACGGCGGCGATCGGCTCAGCCGCGGAAAGCGTGATCTCCCCGGCGGAGCACCACCCGTTCGGCTACCTCGCCTACGTCTGGCAGGTGTTCCTGCCGCGGCTGCCGTTCATGGCGCGTCATTTCGAAACCAGCGTCCCGCCCGCCTATGAGATCTACGTCAAGCGCGGCTTCGGCTCCTTCGGCTGGTACGTGATCCTGTTCCCGGCCTGGGTGTTCCTGGTGATCTTCGCCGCGATGGTCGGGACGGCGGTGCTCGCCGTGATCGCGGTGCGGCGCGAGTGGGCCTACGTGCGCTCGCACTTCGTCGAGCTCGCGTTCCTCGCCCTGTGCCCCGTGGCCGTGGTGATGGGGGTGGAGGCGGCCTTTTACACCGCCGGCGTCCGGCCTGTGGTCGCCGAATTCGGTCGCTACGCCTTCCCCGCCATCGCGCCGCTCGCGCTGCTCGCCGTCGGCTCGCTGCACGCGTTCGGCCGGCGCGGCGCGCTCACGGCGGCGGCGGTGCTGGTGCCGGCGATGATCGCGCTCAGCTTCGCGGGCCAGCTCTTGACTCTGGCGGGCTTCTTTGCCTGACGGCGCCGAGCCGAGCGTCGCCATCCCCGTTCGCGACGGCGGCGCGCTGTTCGAGCGCACGCTGCGCGCGCTGGCGACGCAGACGGTCGCGCACGAGCTCGTCGTCTGCGACTCCGGCTCGCGCGACGGCTCGCCCGCGCTCGCGCGGAGCTTCGGCGCGCGCGTGATCGAGATCGACCCCGGCGACTTCGGCCACGGCCGCACGCGCAACCTGCTGATGGAGTCGTCGAGCGGCGCGCACGTCGCCTTCCTCACGCAGGACGCCGAGCCTGCCGACGAGCGCTGGCTCGAGCGGCTGCTCGAGGGCTTCGCGCTCGCGCCGGACGTGGCGGTCGTCTTCGGCCCCTACCTGCCCCGCCCGGAGGCCGCGCCGGCGGTGCGTGCTCGAGCTGCGACGACTGGTTCGCGTCGCTCTCGCCTGACGGGACGTCCGCGGCTCGAGCGCCTCGACGCAGGGCGAGCGGGGGGTGCCGGCCTCGGCGCTGATCGGGGCGCCGCGGGTTTCTTCAGCGACGCGAACGCGTGTCTGCTCGCGGGACGCGTGGCAGCAGGTCCCGTTCCGCGAGGTCCCCTACGCCGAGGACCGGGCGCTCGCGATCGACATGCTGCGGGCCGGCTACGCCAAGGCCTACATGCCAGAGGCGGCCGTGGTCCACTCCCACGACTACACGCCCGTCGAGCAGCTGCGCCGCAGCTTCGACGAGTGGCGCGCGCTGCTCGAGGTCTACGGCTGGCGCGAGCCGCTGCGGTCCGCGCATCTGCTCGCGCCAGCTCCGCGGGGAGCGCTCGGGCGCACGCGAGCGCGAGCTCGCGCGCGAGCGGCCTTCCCGCGGTACGCCGCGCGCCGCGGCGCTTGCCGTCGCCGCCGCCTCCTCGGCCGCCCGCCTCACAGGGGCTATCCTGGGCTCGCGCGCCGACCGGCTCCCGCGCCGCGTCCAGCCGGCCGCTGTCGCTCGAGCGGCGCTCGGGCTCGCGGCCGCTCGGAGCCCGAGGGCGCCGCCCGTTCACGACCGACCGGACTCCCCGGCAGTGAGACGAGCCAGACGACGCCAACGCCGAGCGCCGCCGCGGTCTCGACCCGGTCGAGGGGCGCTTCGAGGGCCCCTTCGGGAACCTGCGCCGGCGGATCTACCTCACCTACCGCTACCACGGCCTGCGCACGCTGCTGTTCCGGCGCCTGACGCTGCCGCTGCGCTTCACGCCGCTGCGCAAGCGGCTGCGCCTGCGCAGCCAGGGGCGCGACCCGGAGCTGCGCGGCGCGCAGAGCTGGTACCGGCGCACGGTCGGCCGGTGGACGTCGTGATCCCCAGCTACCGCGACGCCGAGCACGTGGCGACGCCTCGTCGCGCAGCATCCGCAAGACGGTCGCCGCGCGGGGATGGCGCGGATCATCGTCGCCGACGACGCGAGCGGCCCCGAGCACCTCGCGGCGCTGCGCGCGATCGACGGGCATCGAGGTGGTCGCGGGCGAGCGCAACGCGCGGCTTCGCCGCCAACGTCAACCGCGGCGCTCGCGCGCCACCGACCCCGAGCGCGACGTGGTGCTGCTCAACTCGGACATCGAGGCGCTGCCCGGGTGGCTGGCGGCCTGCAGTACGCGCACGAGCCGCGGCGAGGACATCGGGATCGTGGGCGCCCGCCTGCTCTACCCCGACGGGCGCATCCAGTTCGGCGGGACGGTCCGCAACCGCGACGCGCCGGAGTGGTTCGACCACCGCTACCGCTTCAAGCCGCGGCGACTGGGGCCCGGCCCGGATCCCCGGCCCGGTGCTCGCCGTCACCGGCGCGTGCATGTACCTGACGCGCGCGCATGCTCGACGCGCGTCGGCCCGCTCGACGAGCGCTACCCGATGGCCTACGAGGACGTCGACTGGTGCCTGCGCGCCTGGCAGGCCGGGCTTCCGCGTGCATCTACTTCCCCGCCGCGCGCCTGGTCCACCACGAGTCGGTGACGCGCGGGACCGAGGTCGGCGAGCGCGAGCGCGAGTCGCAGCGCATGTTCTGGGAGCGCTGGGGCGACTTCTTCGAGGCGCGCGACGTGCACGACGCGCCGACGGCCGGCTGCGGATCGTCTACGTGACCGAGGACACCGGTGTCGGCGGCGGTCACCGCGACATCTTCGAGCACCTCAACCGGCTGGCCGAGCGCGGGCCACGAGGTCGTCGCTGTACACGCTCGGCGAGCCGCCCGACTGGTTCGACCTGCGGGTGCCGGTGCACAGCTTCGAGGACTACGAGGAGCTCGTCGAGGCGCTCGCCGGAGCTGGACGCGATCAAGGTCGCGACCTGGTGGAACACGGCGGCGCCCGGTGTGGCGAGCGAGCGTGCTGCGGGGCATCCCCGTCTACTTCGTCCAGGACATCGAGACGAGCTACTACCCGGACGACGAGCACTCGCGCCACGCCGTGCTCGACTCCTACCGCCCCGAGTTCCGCTACATGACGATCTCCTCCTGGAACCGCGAGCGGCTGCGCGAGCTCGGGACTCGACGCCGAGCTGATCCCGCCGGGCATCGACCTCGACACGTTCCGCCCGCTCGCGGAGGCCGAGCGCCGGCGAGGACATGGTGCTGGCGCTCGGCCGCACGAACCCGCTGAAGAACCTGCCGCTGACGATCGCCGCGTGGCGCGCGCTGCCGGAGCCGCGGCCCGGAGCTGTGCCTGTTCGGCATCGAGCCCGAGCTCGGCGGGCGAGCCGGGGATGCGCTACGTCGACTCGCCCGAGCGACGAGGAGGTCAACGAGCTCTTCAACGACGCCACGGTCTTCATCCAGACCTCCGTCGCACGAGGGCTTCGCGCTGCCGCCGCTCGAGGCGATGGCGACCGGCGCGGCGCCGTCGTCTGCACCGACGCGCACGGCAACCGCGACTTCTGCCGCGACGGCGAGAACTGCCTGATGCCGGCCGCCGAGGACGAGGCGGTCACGGACGGCGCTGGCGCAGTCTGCTCGACGACGCCGGAGCTGCGAGCGCGCCTCGGCGCAGCGGGCGTCGAGACGGCCGCCGACTACGCGTGGGAACGGCGGATCGACTCGCTCGAGGCGCTTTCTGACCGAGGCTCGCCGCTGCCGCGCACGAGAGCCCGCACGGCGCGGGGCTCGGCGGCTAGTCCCAGCCAGTCCCGAGAGGAGTTCGCCGGCGGCTCCGTGTCCGCTCCCGGCGAGCTGCTCCTCGCATGTGCTCGCGGTTGGAGAAGCCGAAGTGCAGCGAGAACGTCTCCGGCGGCGTCGACGGGCGGCTCCGTCGTCCGCGCCGCCGCGCGCCGACGAGGCGGTGCGCCAGCGGCAGCGGCGCCGAACAGCAGCCGCCGCGTCAGCGGGCCGCCTGCGCCATCGCCGCGAGCGCGGTCGTGTCGGCCGGCGCGAGCGGGCCGTCGGGGGCGACGAGCGCGCGCGCATCGGGCGTGAGCGCGCTCCACAGCTCGTTGTACTTGCGCTCCGTCCTCCTCGCGCTCGCGTCGACCTCGGCGCAGGTCGGCGGCGATGCCGCGCGGCCTCGCGTGCCGGTGCCGCGGCGGCCTCGAAGTAGACGTCGACGAGCTGGTCGCCGGTCGACCGTCCCAGGAGAAGCGCGTGCCGGCCCGCGAGGATCGCTCGGACATGGCGCTCGCAGGCCTCGGGATCCGCGCAGCAGCGCGCGAGCCCGTTCGCGCTGTCACTCGGGATCCCACGGCACGAGCGTCGCCAGCTCCGCCGGCAGCGTCTCGGCGAGCGCGGTGTGCGAGGCGAACAGGCACGGCCGCCCGGCCGCTGCCGCCTCGAAGGGCATCAGGCCGAAGCCCTCGAAGGTCGTCGGGTAGAGCACCGCGGCAGCAGCGCTCCATGCAGCCACGCCTTCTCCGCCTCGCTCACCGCGGGCAGCGTCACCACGTGCTCGGCGAGCTCGGGCCGGGTCGCGAGGAAGCGCGCCTCCTCGGCGCGCCGAGGAGCCGTCGCTGACGCGCGGCCCGGCCAGCACGAGCGTGCCGTCCCAGCCCTCGCGCTCGCGCAGCGCCTCGAGCAGGCGCAGCGCGAACACGCGGTTCTTGTGGCGGAAGTCGGTGCCGAGGCACAGCAGCATCGGCCGCTCGCCGAGTCGCTCGGCGCCGGCAGGCGCGCGCGGCGTCGACCGCGGCTGGCCGCGTGGTCGACGCCGATGTAGACGACGCTTCGCGCGCTCGGGGTCGACGAGGTCCTCGCGGATCGCGTCGCTCGCCGCGTGGTTGGAGAAGAACACGACGCGGTCGGCCAGCGCGAGCGCCTCGCCGCGTGAGGCGCTGGTAGCGCTGCCACTGCGGATAGCCCGGGAAGTAGCCGGGGTTGCGGTAGGCGATCAGGTCCTGGTGGGTGATCACGCGCCGCTCGCCCGCCGCGGCGAGCAGCACGAGATCCTCGGCGCTGCTCACCTGGTAGGGGCGGTGGGCGACGTCGGTGCTGCGCATGCCCGGGCCGACCTCGGTGTGGGCGAGCGAGCGAGACGTCGCGCGAGGGCCCGAGCTCCGCCCGGGCGTGCTCGCCGAGGTCCGGGCGGCACGATCACCCGCAGCGCCACGCTGCCGTGTCTCGCTGAGCGCCCGGATCACCTCGAGCGTGTGGATCTGCGTGCCGGTCACGATCGGGCCGAGGCAGCGCGCGTCGATCGTCGCGGTGATGCCAGTGAGCGCGCGCCGGGCGGCGCCGAGCGCGCGCGTCGAGCGTGCCGTCGCCGGCCTCGCCGGCCGCCGTCTGCGTCCGCTGGTAGTACGGGTAGCGGGATTCGACGATCCGCTCGTGCTCGGCGCTGGACCGGGTTCTCGCTGCCGTCGGCGCCGAGCGACCCGCCGCCGCGATGCAGGACCAGCACGTCGTCGGCGGCCACGTGGACGAGCCCGTGCAGCAGGCAGCGCTGCGAGAAGTCGACCTCCTCGCCGTAGCCCGGGCGAGAACGCGGGTCGAAGCCGCCGACGAGGTCGAGCGCCTGGCGGCGCACGAGCATGCAGTGCCCGATCGCCGTCGGCAGGCGCGGGTAGATGCCGCAGCGATGTTGCGCAGCACCGCGGCGGCAGCATCGTCGAGCGAGCGGTCCTGCGGCAGACCGGGCTGCGGCTCGTTGCGGTATGGGACGCTGAGGATCGTGCCGTGGTTGGTCAGAGCGCTCGCCGTCGCCACCAGCGCGTCCGAGTGGGCGGCGCGCTGCATGCCCTCCAGCCATCCCGCGGCGACCACGCAGTCGCTGTTGAGCACGACCACGTCCGCCGGCGCTGCCGCCGCGAAGGCCGGCGTTGACGTTGCCGGGGAAGCCGAGGTTCTCGGGCTGGCGCAGGTAGACGAGCTCGCGATCGCGCGAGCCGGCCCGCGGCCTCGAGCTCCTCCAGCAACGCAGCGACCGCCGGATCGGGGCTGGCGTCGTCCGCGATCAGGATCGGGGCCGCGGGATCGGTGTGGGCGAGCACCGCTAGCGAGGCACTCGGCGAGCAGGTCGACGGCGCCGTAGACCGGGATGCAGACAACCGTCTCGCCGCGCTCGGCGCCGAGACTGCTCGCCGGGCGAGATCCGACGCAGCCCAGGTCGGCGCGGAGGCGCCGACGGGCAGCTCCGAGCCGCGAGCACCCCTGTCGGGCTCGCGCTCGGCCTGCTCGGCCGCCCACGCGAGCAGCGCGTCGTGGTCGGCCCCGCGTGGATCGGGGAAGCGCGCAAGCAGCTCCTGATCGGCGGCGTGTCAGCGCAACGAGGTAGCGGCTCAGCGGCTGTCCCTGCGCGCGCCGGCTCCGGCGTCGCCGAGCCAGTCCAGGAAGGTCGCTCTCGCCCTCGGGGGAGAACGGCGCGCCGGTCAGCGTCAGAGCTCGCGTGAGCCTGGTCCCAGAGTTCGCGCAGATCATCGGCTCGAGCGGGATCCCGCTCGCGGTTGCCGCGAAGCTGTAGGGCCAGCTCGGAGCTCTCCTCGTGGCCGTGAGCGCGAGCAGGCGCTCGACGTAGTCGTCGCGCAGGTCGCGCAGCACCGGCTCGCCTCGAGGACCGTGCGGTTGTCGAATCGGCTGAGGCGCTCCGGCCGGTCGAGATCGACGCCGGTGAAGTGCACGGCAGCGCAGCGGTGCGCCGCCGGCGATCAACCGGAGTCGGTTCTCGCACGCGGGGTCGGTCGGGCGCCCGCCAGTAGCCCGTAGTTCACACCTGGGTCGCGCCAGATCGAGACGCGGTCGGAGAGGCCCGGGCATCAGCTCGGCCCAGCGCTGGTCGTAGACGAGCCCGGCGGCCGGGTCCAGGCACGCGAGCCCGTCTCGCAGTCGCTCCGACCACCAGTCGAGCAGCGCGCAGGCCTCGGCGTCGGGCCGGCCGCGGCGAAGCCGAGGTTGAACAGCCCGGCGAGCACGATCGCCCGGTCGTTCGGCTCGCGGCCGTCGTCCGGCAGCGGCTCGAGCAGGTGCGGGGTCAGCAGCAAGCTTCCTTAGCCGAAGGCCGCCTCGAGCCCGTCGAGCGGCGCGAACAGGCGCACGTCGCTGTCGAGGTAGACGACCGGTTCCCCGTGGCGCAGGAGATGGCGCATGATCGCGGGCTTCAGCGCGCAGCACAGCTCGGTCACGCCGTAGCGGGCGCTCATCGCCTCGAACGCCTCGAGCTCCAGCTCGGCCGGCGAGAGCACCTCGAACGGCTCTGCAGCCGGGTCGAAGCCGCCTTCGAGCGGGTCGACGACGAGCACCGACAGACGCGCGTCCGGCTCGTGGGCGGCGAGCGACTCGGCGAGCGCACGAGCGTGGGCGATCCACGCCTTGTTGATCACCGTGCCGACCTGCACCCGGCCGGGACTATAACCGTGGCGGCCCGGCCGCCGGTACCCTAGGCGGCATGACCGTCGCGCCAGCGATCGTCGTCGATCGGGTGAGCAAGACGTTCCGCGTGCCCGAGGAGCGAACGCACACCCTGAAGGAGCGCGCGTTGCATCCTCTGCGTCGTTCGGGCAGCGAATCGTTCAGCGCGCTGAACGACATCTCCTTTCAGGTCGAGCAGGGCGAGTTCTTCGGGATCGTGGGGCGCAACGGCAGCGGCAAGAGCACGCTGCTGAAGTGCCTGGCGGGGATCTACGGCGTCGACTCGGGCCGGATCTGGTGCAACGGGCGGCTCTCGACCTTCATCGAGCTGGGCGTGGGCTTCAACCCGGACCTGGCCGCCTACGACAACGTCGTCACCAACGGGATCATGCTCGGTCTGAGCCCGCGCGAGGCGCGGTCGCGCTACGAGCGCGTGATCGAGTTCGCGGAACTCGAGGAGTTCCAGGAGCTGAAGCTCAAGAACTACTCCTCCGGTATGCACGTGCGGCTCGCGTTCTCGGTCGCGATCCAGGTCGACGCGGACATCCTCCTGATCGACGAGGTGCTGGCGGTCGGCGACGCGGCCTTCCAGCAGAAGTGCTTCGACGTCTTCAACGAGATGCGCGACGCAGGCAAGACGATCGTGTTCGTCACCCACGACATGGGGGCCGTCAACCGCTTCTGCCACCGGCCGCGCTGCTCGAGCGCGGCGACATGGCGGCACTCGGCGACCCTCACGACGTCGCCGACCGCTACCTCGCGCTGAACTTCGACCGCCCCGTCCGCACCGAGCAGGACCATCGAGCTCGCGGCGGAGTACGCAGGCGGCGGAGAGGCGCGGATCGAGGAAGCCTGGATCGAGGACGTGACCGGCGAGCGGGTCACCACCTGCCCGCAGGGCTGACGCGTTCGCTTCGCGGCGTCCGTCAGGTTCGAGCGCCGATCGAGGACCCGGCGTTCTCGGTCGAGCTCGAGGACGACTGGGGCACGAAGATGTTCGTCGCCCACTCCGACCGTGTGCGCGAGCGCTCCGGCCGCTTCGTGGCCGGGACAGCGGGTGACCTTCACGGTCGAGTTCGACAACCACCTGGCGCCGGGGAAATACTTCGCGACGGTGAACGTCGCGCGCCGCGGTGCCGGACTCGACCTGATCCACCGGCGCCGGCGGATCACCGACCTCACCGTCTTCGGCTCGACCGCCGAGGGTGGGCTCGTCGATCTCCCCCACGAGATCCGCATCGAGCGTTCTTCGGCTCGGCTGTCGCCGAGCCCGCGCCTACCCCGGTGTAGCGACCACCTTGATGCCGCCACCCCGAGGTCGAGCCACGAGTAGCGCGCCAGCTCAGGCCGCAGCATCGTCGGGTGCGCGATCAGCTCGAGTCGGCGCGCCACGAATCCGGCCGCCAGCAGAGACCGCTGCAGCTCATCGACCGTGATGCGGTTGAGGTGCCGGAACTCGCGCGCCATCATCTCCGTCCAGTCGCGCGGCTTGTCGTCGCTCGCGAGCACCTCTCGGCGAGCTCGGACTCGGCGCGCTGGAGGTGGTGGAAGTCCTCGGGAAACCACTCCCACAGGTGCGACCCCTTGGCCGAGAAGTAGAAGGGCCACAGCTGCAGGAAGAACGCGCCGTCGGGGCGCAGCACCCGCCGGATCTCCCGCAGCACCGGCACCGGTTCGGCCACGTGCTCGAACGCCGACCAGGAGAACGCCATGTCGAAGGTGCAGTCCTCGGCCGGGATGCGCGTCGGCTCGGAGCGCTCGAAGCTCAGCGCCGCCGCCGTCGGCTCGACGCCCTCCTCCCGGGCGCGGCGCTCGAGGTGCTCGGTGTTCGTCAGGTTGACGTCGAATCCCACGAGACGCGCGGCCCGCCGCGGTGGGCCACCCCCAGATCCGTGAAGCCGTCGCCGCAGCCGACGTCGGCGACGCTCTCCCCGCTCGCGACAGGCCGACCGCCGCGAAGGCCTCGAGCACCTCCCCGGCGGCCTGCTCGTAGTGGTCCCAGAACCACTGCGAGTCGGGGCTGCGCTGCTGCGCCGGTGCGTCCTGCTGCGGGGGTGCGCCGTCGTCCTGGCGCAGTCGCCGCACCAACCGTGATGCCCGCATGGGCGCCAAGCTAGCAGCCGGCCTGCGGCGGATGACCCGCCGAGCTGCAGCTACGCTCCAGCCATGAGCAGAGCGCACGAGCGGCTCCGTGCGACGCGGGGCGTGGTCCGATGGAGGTAGCGGGCCTCACCGACCCCCCCGTAGGGCTCGGCGAGCCGATACGCGGCCCGCGGGCGTTGACCGACGACTGGTCGCGCTTCTGGCATCTGACCTACAACATCGCGCGCAACGAATTCAAGCTGCGGTTCTTCGGCTCGGTGCTGGGCTACGTCTGGCAGCTGATGCGCCCGCTGCTGCTGTTCGGCGTGCTGTACGTCTTCTTCGTCCTGGTCGCCAACGTGAACTCCCAGAGCGGGCCCGGCGAGGCGCACTACGGCGCGCAGCTGCTGGGCTCGATCGTGCTGTTCACGTTCTTCGGCGAAGCCACCGGTGCCGCCGTGCGCAGCGTTGTCGATCGCGAGAACCTGGTCCGCAAGATCCAGTTCCCGCGCCTCGTGATCCCGCTCGCCGTCGTGCTGCTGGCCAGGTTCAACCTCGGTCTGAACCTGTGCGTCGTGCTCGTGTTCGCGCTTGCCGAAGGCGTGACGCCGACGATGAGCTGGCTGGAGCTGCCGCGTGATCGTCGGGTTCCTGGCGATCCTGTCGACCGGCGTCGCGATGCTGCTGTCGGCGCTGTTCGTCAAATTCCGCGACATCCAGCCGATCTGGGAAGTCGTCGCCCAGATCCTCTTCTACGCATCGCCGGTGATCATCTCGATCGCCACGGTGAAAGCGAAGCTCAGCCCCACGTCGCTGCACATCTACATGCTGAACCCGCTCGCGA
The DNA here is from genome assembly GCA_963738815.1 of uncultured Solirubrobacteraceae bacterium. Lineage (GTDB taxonomy): Bacteria > Actinomycetota > Thermoleophilia > Solirubrobacterales > Solirubrobacteraceae > Palsa-744. Next base: position 384,364 of record CAVTXW010000006.1, on the reverse strand, counting down.
CCACGCTGCAGCAGTTCCGCCACGCGATGATCACCCACGCGACGCCCAGTGCCGCCGCGCTGCTCGGAGGCTGGTGGGCGCTCATCGAGCCCGTGGCGATCGTCGCGGTCGTGTTCGCGCTCGGGTTCTGGGTCTTCAACCGTTCGGCGCCCCTGATCGCCGAGAACCTGTAGACAGCCGCCCTTGGATCGCGACAGGCCCCTCGAGTTCCGCATCCCGAGCGACAACCGCCCGGCGCCGCTCAGGGGCACCGGCTCCCGTTCTTCGACGACGCGATCTGCCAGATGTCCTTCGGCGAGCGCGCCGCGATGGTCGGCGTGCTGGAGGCGCTTCGGCCGCGAGCGGCGGTCGAAGTCGGCACGTACGAGGGCGGAAGCCTGCGCGTGCTCGCGAAGTACTCCGAGCGGGTGCACACGATCGACCTGTTCGACCTCGTCCCCGACCGCGAGGCCTACCCGAACGTGAGCTTTCGCACGGGCGACTCGGCGCTCGAGCTGCCGGCGCTGCTCGGCGAGCTCGCCGATGCCGGCACGGCCGTCGACTTCGCGCTGATCGACGGCGACCACTCGACCGAGGGCGTTCATCGCGACCTGCGCGCGGTGCTCGAGTCGCCCGTCTGGCCTCGGCCGTGATCGTCCTGCACGACACGATGAACCCTGACGTACGGGACGGAATCGAGCGGGCCGAGCTCTCGGCGAACCCGAACGTCGTCTACCACGAGCTCGACTTCGTCTCCGGGCTACGAGTACGCAGGCGGGCACTTCGACGGACAGGTGTGGGGTGGGCTCGGCCTCGTGGTCACCGGCGATCGCGCGACGAGCGGCTACGGCCAGGCACCGGGCCAGTGCCGCTACCGAGAGCCGTTCCGGCTGCTGCACGATGCACGGTCCGCGCGCGGCGAGATCGACGCGACGCGCCTCGCGCTGGCCGATCGCGAGGCCGAGCTGGAGCGCAGCCGCGAGCTGGTGGCCGCGCTCGAAGCGTCGCTGAGCTGGCGGCTGACGGCGCCGCTGCGGGCCGCCAAGCGGCGCCTGATCGGCCTGCGCCGCTAGGCGCCGCGAGCGCGGGCGGGCACGCCCATCACCGTTGCGCCCGGCTCGACGTCGCCGGTGACCACCGCCCCGGCGCCCACCACGGCGCCGGCGCCGACGACGACCCCGGGCAGGAGCACGGCGCCGGCGCCGACGACGGCGTCCGGCTCGATCACCGGTCCGGCGCGCTGCGTGACCTCGGCCGTCGGCGCGTTGTCGTTGGTGGTCGCGACCATCGTCGACACGAACGCCCGGTCGCCGATCACAGTGCCGCCGGTGATGTGCGTCGTGTCCATCACCTTGACGCCGTCGCCGATGCGCACGTCGTAGTTGACCGTGACGCAGCGGGACAGGATGCAGCGCGAGCCGATGCGTCCCCCCTCGCGGATCGAGGCGCCGTCGCCCACGAGCGTTCCGTCGCCGATCTCCACGTCGAAGTAGATCGTGGCGTGCGCGCCGATCGAGCATCGGGCGCCGATCGAGAGGCGCTGCGGAGCCGACGCGGGCCGCGCGGTGGCGCCGGCACCGCTCGGGTGGCGGCCGACGACGGCGTGGGGGAACAGCTCGACCTCGTCCCCGATGCGGACGTCGGGACCCACCACGGCGCCGGGGTGAAGGACGCAGCCGGCGCCGATCGAGGCGCGCTCGCCGATCACCACGTGGGCGCCGATCTCACAGCCGGGGCCCGAGCTCGCGCCGCGAGTCAGCACGGCGTACGGGCCGATCCGGCAGCCGTCGCCCACGGCGGCCTCCACGACGGCGCGTGGATCGATGACGGATTCCCGCGGGCCGCTCATCCCAGACCTCCTAGGCGCCGGTGACGCGGCCTCGGAGCGTCCGCAGCGGCGCCGTCAGCCGCCAGCTGCGCGACCGGCGCACCTCCTCCAGCTGCCGGGAGAGCTCCGCCGCCTGCGCCGCGAGCTCATCGCAACGGGCGCGCTGCTCGTCCAGCAGGTGCCGGAGCTCGCGCTCGTCCGTCGCGGGCGCCTCCGCGTGAGCGCGCCGGCCCGACTCGAGCGTCTGCGCGCGCAGCGACGGACGGTAGGTCACCGTCACGTCGTCGATCATCCCCATGCGCACGCCGACGCGCATCATGCGATGGACCATTCCCCAGTCGTTGGGCTTTTCGAACAGCGCGTGGCCCAGCTCCAGCTCGATGAAGCGCAGCCCGGCGTGGTAGAGCGCAGACTGCAGGCCGACCTGCGTCAGCCGCGGGGGGAACTCGCCCAGCAGCGTCTCGCGGCCGTCGGGCAGCACGACGCGTCCGCGTCCGTAGACGAACTCCAGACGGCGCTCGCGCGCGGCGCGCAACAGCCGTTCCACATGGTCGGGGGCGAACTCGTCATCGTCGCCGAGCGGCGCGATCCACAGACCGCGCGCCCGCGCCACGCCGGCGTTGAAGGCGGGCGTTCCGTAGGCGAGCCACGCCCGGTAGTCCTCCTCCAGATACGGGCCGCGGAGCGTGAGGTTGTGAAACGACACCCGCGGGTCCGCGACCGCTTCGACGGCCTCGCCGACCTCCGGGGCGAGCAGTCGCCGACGACGATCACCTCGAGCCGGCTGTGCGTCTGGGCGAGCGCGGACGGGATCGACCGCTCGAGCAGCTCGCCCGGCCTGTTCCAGGTCGGGATCACGATCGAGACGAGCGGCTCAGCGACGGTGAAAGCGGCGCCGTAGTCGGGGTCGTCCCGCAGCGCGCGGAGCCGGCGCCTCGTCCCCGGATCGTCGTCGTGGATCAGCTCGAGCGCCTGGAGCACGGTCCGCAGCTCGGCGGCCGTGTCCACACCGTCCTCTGCGGCGGACATGGCGACATCCTAGGCGCCCCATCTCTAGCGTTCGCGGCCGATGCGGTGGGCGAACATGCTGCAGCGGCTCCGGATCGCCTGGTACCGGCGCCAGTGGTCGTGCGCGCGCATCGACGGCCAGCCGCTGCTCGTCTCGCCGGCGCTGCTCGCCGGGGCCGGCTCGATCAGCTTCCACGGCGAGGTGACGCTGGGCTGGGAGCAGGGCCCGTCGTTCTCCAGCGGCTACACCTACATCGAGGCGCGCCGGCCCGAGAGCCGCGTCGAGCTGGGGGCCGGTACGCATCTGAACAACGCGGTGACGATCGTGAGTGAGGGCCCCGGGGTCAGGCTCGGGGAGCGCTGCCTGCTGGGTCCCGGGGTTCACATCTACGACAGCGACTTCCACGCCCTCGAGGCCGAGCTGAGGGTCAGCGGCGAGCCACGGCGTGCCGGCGTGACGATCGGCGACGACGTGTTCCTGGGGACGAACGCGATCGTGCTGAAGGGTGTCAGCATCGGGCACGGGAGCGTCGTCGCGGCCGCGGCGGTCGTGGTCGACGACGTGCCGCCGGGAGCGGTGGTGGGCGGGAACCCCGCACGCGAGGTGCGCGGCTGATGCGCCACCGGCTGATCGAGTTGCCGGTGGTCCCCGACCATCGCGGCAACCTCAGCTTCCTCGAGGGCGGCCGGCACGTGCCGTTCGAGATCGCCCGTGTCTTCTACCTGTACGACGTGCCGGCGGGCGAGTCGCGCGCCGGGCACGCCCTCCGCGACGTCGAGCAGCTGTTGATCGCCGTCTCCGGCAGCTTCGATGTCGTGCTCGACTACGGCGGCGAGCGCACCGTCACCACGCTGAACCGCCCCTACGTCGGGCTGTTCGTGCCGAGCCTCGTCTGGCGGGAGCTTGAGAACTTCTCTTCGGGAGCGGTCTGCCTCGTACTGGCCTCAGCCCGCTACGACGAGGGCGCCTACTACCGCGACTACGAGGAGTTCCGGCGTGCACTAGAGGGATCGCCGGGCGCGTGAGCGAGCTGCCATCCGCCGACCCCGCCGCGGCCGTGCGCGCGATCCGGCCACAGCTCGTGCGCGCGTTCGAAGCCGTGCTCGACAGCGGCCGCTACATCCTCGGCGAGCAGGTCGAGCGCTTCGAGCGCGAATGGGCGGGGTGGTGCGGGGTCGCACACGCGGTCGGAGTCAGCAGCGGGACCGACGCGCTCGCGCTCGCGCTGCGGGCGGTGGACGTCGGGCCCGGCGACGAGGTGATCGTGCCCGCCATGACCGCCGTCGCGACCTGGATGGCGGTGTGCCAGATCGGCGCGGTGCCCGTCGGCGTCGACATCGAGCCGGTGCGCGGCGCGATCGATCCCGCCCGTGTCGCCGACGCGCTCACGCCACGCACGCGCGCGCTCGTCGCGGTGCATCTGTTCGGGATGCCGGCCGACATGCCCGCGCTCGGGGAGATCGCGCGCGACGCCGGTGTCGCGCTCGTCGAGGATGCGGCGCAGGCCCACGGGGCGCGGCTCGCCGGGCGCGCTGCGGGCGCGCTGGGCGACATCGCCTCGTTCAGCTTCTATCCGACCAAGAACCTCGGCGCGATCGGCGACGCCGGCGCGGTCACCACCGCCGACGCGGCGCTGGCAGAGCGGGTCGCCGCACTGCGCCAGTACGGGTGGCGCTCCCGCGAGGACGCGGAGCTGCTCGGGGTCAACGCGCGCCTGGACGAGGTCCAGGCGGCGCTGCTGCGGGTCGCGCTCGCGGGACTCGAGGAGGAGACCGAGCGGCGCAGATCGGCGGCCGCCTTCTACCTCGATGCGCTCGCGGGCGTACCGCAGCTCGAGCTGCCGCGGCAGGTCGCGGACTGCCGGCCCGCGTGGCACCAGTTCGTCGTCCACCACGAGCGCCGCGACCGGTTCGCGGCGGAGCTCGCGCAGGCGGGGATCGGGACCGCCGTGCACTACCGGCGACCGCCGCCGCTGCAGACGGCGTTCGCGCCCCAGGCCGGGGCGGCTGGGAGCTTCCCCGTCGCCGAGCGGCACGCCGCGACGGCGCTCAGCCTGCCGATCCACCCCGGCGTCGGCGAGCGGGAGCTGACGCGCGTCGCGGACGCCGTCGTCGCGGCGGCCGCCCGCGCCTAGTCGCGCCGGCCGGCGGGGGAGAGCGGGCCGATGTGCTTGCATACGCCCCGGTGCAGCCCCCCCGCCTCGTCAGGCCCCGCAGCCGCAGCGAAACGGCCGCCCGGTGAGCAGGCGCGTGCTCGTCACCGGGGGCGCCGGTTTCATCGGCGCCTCGCTCGCCCTCGGGCTCGCCGAGCGCCATCCCGACTGGGAGCTGCGTCGCGCTCGACAACCTCCGCCGCCGGGGCTCGGAGCTGAACCTGCCGCGGCTGCGCGCGGGCGGCGTGGAGTTCGTCGCCGGCGACGTGCGCGAGCTCCCGGACCTGGCCGAGGCGGGCGCCTTCGACGCCCTCGTCGAGTGCTCGGCCGAGCCGTCGGTGCTGGCCGGCGTGGACGGGACGTCCCGACTACGTGGTGCGGACGAACCTGCTCGGGGCGTACAACTGCCTGGAGGCTGGCACGGCGCCACGACGCGCAGGTCGTGTTCCTCTCGACCAGCCGCGTGTACCCGGTCGCCGCTCTGGAGTCGCTCGCGTACGAGGCGGGCGAGACGCGGTTCGAGCTGGGCGACGAGCAGCCGCTGCCCGGCGCGTCGGCGACAGGGCATCTCCGAGGCGTTCCCGCTGAGCGGCGCCCGCACGATCTACGGCGCGACGAAGCTCGCGGCGGAGCTGCTGATCGAGGAGTACGGAGCCGCCTACGGCCTGAGCGCCGTGATCGACCGCTGCGGCGTGATCGCCGGGCCCTGGCAGATGGGCAAGGTCGACCAGGGCGTCTTCACCTACTGGGTGCTCGCTCACCACTTCTCACGGCCGCTCAGCTACATCGGCTTCGAGGGCAGCGGCAAGCAGGTCCGCGACCTGCTCCACGTCGACGATCTGCTCGAGCTGATCGACGTCAGCTCGCCGATCCCAACGCTGGGCCGGCGCCACGGTCAACGTCGGCGGGGGCCGCGAGTGCAGCCTCTCGCTGCTCGAGACGACCGAGTTGTGCCGGGAGATCACGGGTAGGATCGTGGATGTCCTCCCGGCCCGCGAAGATCGGCCCGGTGACATCCCGATCTACATGTCGGACTGCACCCGTCTGTTTGAGATGACCGATTGGCGACCAAAGCGGGATCCGCCTGCAGATCCTGACCGAGATCCACGGCTGGGTGGCATCGCACGAGAGCGCCCTCGCGGCCGCGCTGAGCTGACCGCGGATGCCGGTTGCGATCGTCACCGGGTCCGGGGGCCTGATCGGCTCCGAGTCCGTCCGCCACTTCGCCGAGAGCGGCTACGACGTCGTCGGGCTGGAGAACGACATGCGCGCGCGCTTCTTCGGCCCGGCGCCTCGACGGCCCACACCACGGAGGTGCTGGGCTCGCGCTACAGCGACAGCTTCCGCTGCGTCGAGATCGACATCCGCGACCGCGACGGCGGTCGAGCGGGTGTTCGCCGAGCACGGCGGTGGCATCGAGCTCGTCGTCCACACCGCCGCGCAGCCGTCGCACGACTGGGCGGCGTCGCGACCCGCAGACGGACTTCGCCGTCAACGCGAACGGCACGCTGAACCTGCTCGAGGCGACGCGTTCGCATGCCCCCGAGGCGACCTTCATCTTCTGCTCCACCAACAAGGTCTACGGCGATCTTCCCAACAGCCTGCCGCTGATCGAGCTCGAGCCGCCTGGAGCTGCCCGAAGATCATCGATACCACCGGGGCATCGACACGACGATGTCGATCGACGCCTCCACGCACTCGCTGTTCGGTGTCTCGAAGGCGGCCGCCGACCTTCTGGTCCAGGAGTACGGCCGCTACTTCGAGATGCCCACGGTCTGCTTCCGCGGCGGCTGCCTCACGGGCCCGAATCACGCGGGCGCGCGAGCTGCACGGCTTCCTCTCCTATCTGATGCGCTGCACGATGACCGGGACCCCATACACGGTCTTCGGCTACGGCGGCAAGCAGGTGCGCGACAACATCCACGCGGCGGATCTCGTCGCGGCCTTCGCGGCGTTCCAACGCGGCGCCGAAGGCCGGGGCGGTCTACAACATCGGCGGCGGCCGCGAGAGCAACTGCTCGATGCTCGAGGCGATCGAGCTGTGCCAGGAGATCGCCGGCCGCGAGCTCGAGTGGACGTTGAGCGATGAGAACCGGATCGGCGACCACCGCTGGTGGATCAGCGATCTGGAGCCGTTCCGCAGCGACTATCCCGCCTGGTCGATCGGCCACGACGTGCGCGACATCCTCGTGGAGATCCACGACCGCAACGCCGAGCGCTGGGCGGCACCCGCATGAAGCTCTCCGTCGTCATCCCCGCCCACAACGAGTGCGAGACGATCGGCCGCACCGTCGAAGCCTTCCGGCAGGAACTGATCGACAAGGAGATCCCCTACGAGATCATCGTCGTCGACGACGCGAGCACCGACGCCACGGGTGCCGAGGTCGCGCCGATCGCGGAACGCGACCCCGCGGTCAAGTGCATCCGCTCGCCGCGCTCCCCCGGGTTCGGCCAGGCGATCAGGGCGGGGCTCGACGTCTACACGGGCGACGCTGTGGCGATCGTGATGGCAGACCTGTCGGACTCGCCGCGCGACCTCGCGCGCTACTACCAGGTCCTGAACGGCGGCTTCGACTGCGCGTTCGGCTCCCGTTTCGTGACGGGCAGCGAGGTGCACGACTACCCGCGCTTCAAGCTGCTGCTCAACCGGATCGTCAACTTCGGGATCCGCGTCCTGTTCCGCCACGGCTACAACGACACGACCAACGCCTTCAAGGCGTACCGGCGCGAGGTCATCGACAACATCCAGCCGCTGCTGAGCAACCACTTCAACCTGACGGTCGAGATGCCGCTGAAGGCCCTGGTGCGAGGGCACTCCTACGCGATCGTCCCGGTCTCCTGGACGAACAGGACGCACGGCGTCTCCAAGCTGCGCCTGCAGGAGATGGGCAGCCGGTATCTCTTCATCGTGCTGTACGTGTTCCTCGAGTACCACCTGACCGGCGGCGACTACAGGCGCCCCGACATCCGTACCGAGGTCTGGTCGCGTCCGCAGCCGGGCGTGCTCGCGTCGCTCGACGAGGACGGGCAGGAGATCGCGGCGCCGCCCAGGGTGGGCAGGCGCTGATGGCGCTGGCGGGCGCTCGCAGCGCGACGGCGGAGCGCCCCGCGGCGGCCGTGGAACGCGGTGGGGTCGACGCGCGGGCCGTCGGCTGGCTGCAGCGGCGTGCGACGTGGATCTTCGTCGCGCTGCTGGCCGTAGACGTCGTGCTGCTGCTGCACTTCGCCCGCGGCACGACCTTCTTCTACGACGACTGGGACTTCGTCCTGAACGACTACGGCGGCGGCATCCACACGCTGCTGCTCGCGCACGTCGGCAACATCTCGATCCTCCCGGTCGCCGTCTACAAGGTGCTCTTCCACGTCGTCGGGCTCAACCACTACGTGGTCTTCCGGGCGATCGTGATCGTGCTGCACCTGATCTCGGTGACGCTCGTGTACGTGCTCGCGCGGCGCCGCGCGCAACCGCTCACCGCGCTGCTGGCGGCGAGCCTGATCGTGTTCCTCGGCGCGGCCTGGGAGGACCTGCTGTGGGGCTTCCAGATCGGGTACATGCTGTCGATCACCGGCGGGGTCGCGGCGTGGACGCTGCTCGACGACCCCCGGCGGCGCAACGACGTGCTCGCGAGCCTCTGCCTGATCGTCTCGGCGACCAGCTCCAGCCTCGGGATCGCCTTTCTGATCGGGGTGTCGGCCGAGCTGGCGTGGCGGCGCGATCTGAGGCGCCTGTGGATCCCGGCCGCCCCCGCGCTGATCTACCTCATCTGGTACGCGGGGCACGGCGAAAGCCAGATTACGGAAGCCAGCCTGATCGCCGCCCCCGCGTACGCCAGCGAACTGGTCGCGGACGCATTCGCCGCCCTCGTCGGGCACCCCCTCGACTGGGGCCGGCCGCTCGCGGTGATCGCAGCGCTCGCGCTGCTGGGGTGGCTCGGCGGGCGAAGCACCGCCTCGGCGCGTCTCGTCGGGCTGATCGCGACGGGGCTCTCGCTCTGGATCATCACGGCGGTCAGCCGCTCGACGATCTCGGGGGCGGAAACGAGCCGCTACACCTACCTCGGGGCGGTCGTGATCGTGCTGACGCTCGTCGAGCTCGTGCGCACGAGATCCTTCTCACCCCGCGCAACCCTCGCCGCCTGCACGCTGGTGATCTGGTTCGTCCTCTGCGGGCTGACGCTCATGAACACCGGGGCGGTGAACCTGCGCAGTATCTCCGACGCGCTGAAGGCCAAGCTCGGCGCGCTCGAACTGGCCGCGGCCCACGCGCCGCCGCAATACGAACCGGACCCCCAGCGCGCGCCGCAGCTGACGGCCGGGCCGTATCTCCACACGGTCCACTCGATCGGCTCCTCGCCGGCCGACACGACGAAGCAGATCCTCGCCGGCGACCCGCTGGCGCGGCATTCGGCGGACCAGGTGCTGGTCGCGCTCTACGCCCCGTACATCACCGCCGCGGCGCCTACACGCCCGTCCCCGCTCGCGCCCGCGCCCGCTGTCGTGTTCCTCTCGGGCGGCTCGGTGGTGCAGCGCGGTCCCTGTCTGAACGTGACCCCCGCTGCCAATGTGGCGGCGACCGTCATCGTGACGCTGCCCGGCGGCGCGGCTCAGCTCCGCGACCTCGGCGGGACCGGCGCGGCCATCGGCCTCCGGCGCTTCGGCGAAGCGATCGTGGCGCTCCCCGAAATGCCCGCGCACTCCTCGCGCATCGTGGCGCTGCCGGCCGACGCCGCAGGCGTCCCCTGGCAGCTGCAGTTGGCGAGCACCTCGCCGACGCAGCTCTGCGGTCTGCATCCGTGAGCCGCCGCTCGATCGGCGTCAACACGGCCGTGGGTGTGATCGTGGCCGCGCAGCTGGTGACCCTCTTCCTCGTGATGCGGGACAGCTCGTGGGTCTACGACGACAACTTCTTCCTGCTGCTGACTGGCTCGGAAGGCTTCTGGCGGGCGCTCAGCGCCGTGCGTTACGAACACTGGGACCTCGCGTACAACGCGATCATCGCCCTCCAGCAGCGGCTGTTCTTCCTGGATTACAGATGGGGGCTCGCGCTGATGCTGGCGGTGCTCGGGCTCGCGGTCGTGCTGTTCGAGCGGGCGATCTCGCTGGTGGTCTCCAACCGATGGGTATCGATTGGCGCCGCCGTCTGGTTCGGATTCAGCCTCCTGTGGGCCCGGCCGCTCCAGTGGTGGGCAGGCGGCCTGCAATACATCCCCTACACGTTCTTCGACGTCGTCTGCCTGTACGGCTTCCTCCGATTCCATGCCGGCGGTGGACGACGCTGGCTCGTCGCCTCGGTGGCGGGCCTGGCGGCAGCCCTCCTCTTCTATGAGAAGCCGGCGTTCATGCTGGTCTACCTGCTGCTGATTCGGGTGCTGCTGATGTCCGATGACCTGCATCCGCGCGCCGTGGCGGCGCTGCTGTGGCGGGAGCGCTGGATCTGGCTCGCCTACATCGCCGTCGTGTTGGTCTGGGCGATCGGCTACCGGGGCTCCGGGGCACTCCACCCCCACCCCAACGCGTCGTTGAAGCAGTACGGCGAATATTTCGAAATCCTGTGGCTGCGGGCGCTCGTCCCGACCCTGGCCGGCGTGACGATTCCAGCCGGCCACCTCGATGCGCTGCAGACGCTCTTCGTCGCGCTCTCGCAAGTAGCCGTGATCGCCGGCATCCTCGTCGCTCTGCTGCGCCGGCCGGCAGGATGGCGGGCCTGGGGATTGCTGGCGTTCGTGATCGTCCTCGGCGGCGTCCTCGTCGTCAGACAGCGCGTCTCGATCTTCGGTGTCGACATCGCAGATGACCCCCGCTACCTGATCGACTACTCGTGGCTGGTTCCGCTCTGCCTCTGCGCCGCCCTCTCCCGTAGCGGCCGCCTGAAGCCGCGGCTGCGGGCGCCGCACGAGCGTCTGCAGCTGCGCCTGCCGTCGCCTGCCATCGCCTGCGCGGGCGTGGTACTCGCCGTCTACGCGGGTGGTGCTACGGCCTCGGCCGTGGCGCTCGAGTCGAACTGGGGTGGCCCGCAGGCGCGGCGTTGGGAGGAAACCGTGCGATCGACCCTGCCGACGGTGGCCGGTGCGGGTGCGCATCCCGTGGTCACCGAGAACATCGCGCCCTTCGTGATCCTGTCTCCGTTCACCGCCCCGTACAACCGCCTCTCGCACGTGTTGCCGCCGTATGTCGGGCGCGTGCAAGTAGACGGTCCGCTCGACGGTCCTCTGGTCTCGCTGGACGAAAGCGGACGCGCCCACCTCGCCACATTCGGCCCGGAGCCCGGCGCGAAAACCCTTGTGCAGATGCTCCGGACGGGCGAAGCCTCCCTGGGAGCGTCGGCACGGATGGTCCGTGAGGGCGCCTACGCGTGCGTCATCGCCGACACCGCGCCGGTCGAAGTCAGTCGCAATGTTCCCCGGCCGCCGGGGGAAGCCACCGCCGCCTACTACGCGAAGCTCACCTATCGGAGCTGGGAGGCCGCACAGCTCCCCCTGGCGGCGCTCCCGTATGGACAGCCCGTGCCGAACGGCTACGCGATGACGATCGCCGCCGGCACCGCGTCAAGCATCGCGTGGATCGGCGACGGGCCTCCCCTGCGCGTGGCGGTCACCGTCCCGCTCGCCACCACGATCTGCATCAAGGGCTTCGAAGTCGCCAGCGTGCACCGGCTGGGCTAGCCCGCTGCCGTCCGCATCGTCGGCTGAGTCCGTCTCCGCCCTGACGCCCTTCGGCGGATGCCGCGCGTTGTGCTGCAGCAGCAGCGAGCCGACGATCACGAACGGGATGAAGTTGACGAGGTGAAGGACCACCGCGTACGGCAGGCCCGTCGAGCGGGGGACGCCGAACGCGCGCAGGGCGATCAGCGTCGCCCCCTCGAACACGCCGACCGAGGCCGGCGCCGCCGGCAGGATCATGCCGAAGCCGATCGCGACCATCACGAGAATCCCGCCGGCGAGGCCGATGTGCAGGTGGAAGGCGACGGCCACGAAATAGGCGCACAGTCCCGACATCGCCCACGCGAGGACGGTCCAGACGAGCGCCTCGCCGGCGACCCGGCGCTTGTGCAGGCCGCTGAGGCCGCGGGCGAGCTCGACGACCGCCTGCTCGACGCGCTCCTCGGTGACCGGGGCGAAGCGGTGCAGCGGACGCAGGGCGATGCGCAGCGGCTTGTCGCCGTAGATGACAAGGACCGCCACGGCGACCGCGATCAGGGCGGCGAGGATGCCGGCCGCGATCGCGGCCGCCCCGAACCAGCTGACGTGGGGGAGCCACGGCTTCGCGAGCATGAAGATGAGCAGGATCCCGACGATGTCGTAGACCCGCTCCAGCAGGACCGTGGCCGTGGTCTCGACCGGGGGCGCGCCGCTGCGCTGTGAGAGCACCATCACCCGCGCGGCCTCGCCGGCACGGGCCGGCATGATGTTGTTGTAGAAGTAGCCGATCATGGTCGCGTTCAGCGTCGTCGGAAACGGCGGCCGCGAGCTCGGGTCGAACAGCGAGCGCCAGCGGAGCGCTCTCGCGACGTTGCCGAGGCCGAACGCGACAAGTGCCGGGGCAAGCCACCACCAGTCGCTGTTGCGCAGGCCGTCCCACGCTTTCCCCAATGCGATCCCGTGCACGGCCAGGTAGACGAACCCGAGCGTCACCATCACGATCGCGATCCGCAGCAGCAGGCGCGCGCGACGGCTGGAAGCGCGGGCACGTAGCCGCGAAGGGGTCACCGAGGCGAATCGGGACGGGTTGGCTACGGGTGCGGCGGCGGCCTCCAGGCGGCGTTCGTCAACCGTCATCTGGGGCCACGTTAATCGAACTGTCAGACCGTCGCGCCCCTACAGCGCTCCCGCGACGGGTGTCCTGTCCGCTTCCCGACTCGCGACATCTGTCCAGGCCGGTCCGCTGCGAGACCTCCGTGGACACATTGTGTTCGGACGCCGATGTCACGCTTCCGACCGCACCCCGCACGCTTCGCTCGCCTCGTCTCGCTGGCGGCCGTTGGCGCGCTGTTCGCCGCCGTCCCGGCCCAGGCCAAGCTCTACACCTACGGCCCCCGCCTGAGCGAGCGCGCCGCCTCCCTGACGACCACCGACGGACTCGGCTACGCCGGCGTGGACACCCAGGTCCCGCCTGCCCCCGATGCCCCGAACGGCGTCGTCCACACGCCGCACTACGGGGCTGACACGGCGATCTGGAACACCGCCGTCGATGGCCACGCGGCCGCGATCCCGCGCGCGGGTCAGGCGGTCAGGATCAAGCTCGAGGGCTGCGCTGCGCGGCCTGCGGGCGCACCGGAGCCGCTCACCCAGATCCATTTTCAGACGCTCGCTCACCGGGGCAGCGGCCTGACGGTTGCCCTGACCTCCGGCGGCTTCGATATCCCGGTCTGCGGCGAGGGCGGCGCAAGCGCGTCGAGCGTGACGACCTACTCGCCGGTGAACCTGTGCGTGCACAAGGGCGACTACGTCGGCTTCAACGACGAGGGCGGGTTCGTCGAGCCGTGGTATCGGGCCGGTGTGGCCTACCAGACGCTCGGCTCCGCGAAGGGCTCGGAGATCGCGTCGTTCATCCGCAGCGGCGGCACGGGCAACGGCGCCGTGTTCAGCCCGACGGTGCGGGGCAGCCTGGAAGGCTTCGCCACGCGCTCCCGCGAGGCGCTGATGATGCAGGTCGTCCTCGGCACCGGCCCGGACGCCCGCTACGTCTGCCCCGGCGGCACGCGAGACGCGCCGCCCGTGCTGCCCGCGCTGCGGGTGAGCCGCCAGACCGATGGGATCAACCGCTCGCGAATCGTCGCGGTCGCGGTCTACTGCCGCCCGGCCACGGGCTGCAACGGGTCGGCGGCGATGCAGCTCGCCGGCGGTCCGGCGGTGGGCCACGCGCAGTTCTCGCTGCCTGGGAACAAGACCTCCCACGTGCCGATCCGCGTCGCTCCGCAGGTGCTGGCGATGGTCCGCCGCAACCACGGCGTCACGACGCGCGTGGTCCTGAAGATGGGGCGCAAGAGCTTCTCGCAGTTGGTGACGATCAAGATCTTGTGAGCGCATCCCGGGCCGGCCGGGCGCGGCGCGGAGAAGCCGACATACGTCCAAGACGGCTGCGGGCGAAGCAGCGATCAGCGCGCGGACCCGATGGGTTCGAACCAGCAATGAGACACGGAGGTCTTTGAAGCTATGCAGGGCACCCCCTTCCACGGCCGGCGCCGCCGGCACATCTGCGCCACGGCGCTCGCCGCCATCGGCGCGCTCGCGCTCCCGGCGGCGAGCTCGGCCGCCGTCAGCACGTTCGGCAGCCAGCTCTCGGTGCCCTCGTCGCTGAACACCGCCGAAAACCTCAACTACGCCGGGACCTTCACGCCGGTGCCCCCGAACCCCGAAGCTCCGACGGGTGTCTTCCACACGGCGCACGACGGCGCCGACACGGCGCTCTGGAACGCGACGGTCGCAGGCGGCTCCGCGGGCGCCCCCGAAGCGGGCCAGGCGCTCCAGGTGCGCCTCCAGGGCTGTGCCCAGCCGGCACGCGACGGCACGCCCCCGCTCACCCAGATCCACTTCCAGGACCTCTCGCCGCTGCCGAGCGGCGGCGCGAAGGTCAACCTGACCTCGCAGCCGTTCGACATCCCGGTCTGCGGCCAGGGCGGCGCGAGCACCTCGACCGTCACGACCTACGAACCGACCAACCTGTGCGTGAGCAAGGGCGACTACGTCGGCTTCAACGACGAGGGCGGCTACGTCCCGAACTCCTACCGCGCCGGCGTGCCCTACTCGGTGATCGGAGCCGTCCGCGGTTCCACGATGGACTCGTTCATCCGCGGCGGAGGCACGAACAACGGCGCGGTGTTCTCGCCGTCGGACAGCACGAACCACGACGGCTTCGCCGCGAGCTCGAGCGAGGAGCTGATGCTCCAGGCCGTCCTCGGCACGGGCTCTGACGCGCGCTACGTGTGCGGCGGCGGCACCAAGGAAGCGCCGCAGGTGCTACCGGCCCTGCGCATCCGCGCCCAGACGGACGGCGTCAACCACTCGCGGATCGTCGCGATCGCCGTCTACTGCCGCCCGGAATCGGGCTGCGCCGGCAAGGGGACGCTCGGCACGACGGCGAGCCCGTCCACGTACGGCCACACTCGCTTCGCGATCACCGGCAACTCGACCTCCAAGGTCCCGATCAGGATCTCGAACAAGCTGATGAAGATCATCCGCCGCTACCACAAAGCGAGCGTCCGGTTCACGATCGCGATGGGCGGACAGGTCTTCACCGAAATGATCACGCTGCGCGTGTACTGAGGCGCGGGGCGCCTGCGGCGACGGTCGCGCGAGGGGGGCTCCGGGCGGGTAGTCTGCCGCGCGATGCGCGTGATCGAGACGAGCCTCCCGGGCCTCGTGGCGCTGGAGCCGGACGTTCACGGGGACGAGCGCGGCTTCTTCGTGGAGACCTACCGGAACGAGTGGCACGAGGCCCTTGGGATCCCTGAGACGGAGCGCTTCGTGCAGGACAACCACTCGCGCTCCTCGCGCGGGGTCCTCCGCGGCATGCACTTCCAGATCGGCGACGGGGTCGCCAAGCTGGTGCGTTGCGCGCGCGGGCGGATCGTCGACGTCGGGGTCGATCTCCGTAAAGGGTCGCCCACATACGGCGAGTGGGAGGCCGTCGAGCTCGACGAGGAGAACATGCGGGAGCTGTTCGTGCCCGTCGGCTTCGCCCACGGCTTCTGCGTGCTCAGCGAGACGGCCGACGTGCTCTACAAGCAGACCGCCTACTACGACGCCGAGGTCGAACGGGGGATCGCCTGGGACGATCCCGAGATCGGGATCGAGTGGCCGTTGCCGGTCGAGGAGCTGATCGTCTCGCCCCGCGACGCCGCCGCGCCGCGCCTGTCGGCGATCGCCGACGAACTGCCGTTCCAGTGGCATCCTTAAGCCGGATGGCGGCGTCGCTGCGCGAGCGGACGAACGGATACACGGTCACGGCGGCCCAGTACGTGGTGCTGGCGCGCGTGGCTCTGGGCGCGCTGACGCTGATCGTGCTGACGGGCGCGGCCGTGCGGCTGACGGGCTCGGGCCTCGGCTGCCCGACCTGGCCGAAGTGCTACGGCAACTACTACCCCGCGGGCAACGAGCACTCGGTGATCGAGTTCTCCAACCGGGTCGTGAGCGTGCCGGTGGTGCTGGCAGCCGGCTTCGCGTGGCTGGGCGCCCTGCGCCGGCGCCCCTACCGCCGGGACCTGACGTGGAACGCGGCGCTGTTGCCGCTCGGCGTGATCTGCCAGGCGATCCTCGGCGGGCTGACGGTCAAGGGCGCGCTCGACTACGGCTGGGTGATGGCGCACTTCGCGCTGTCGATGCTGATCCTGCTGGCCGCTGTCGTGCTCGTGTGGCGCAGCGGGATCGATTTTTCTGAGGATGAGGATGGAGAAGAGCGCGTCGTGGAGAAGGACGCCCGTGGCGCCCTTCATGCGCTGCCGCTGGATCGCGGCCTGCTGCGAGCGCTGATCGGCCTGGCCGCGCTCGGCGCGCTCACGATCTTCGCCGGCACCGCTGCGACGGCCGCCGGCCCGCACGCGGGCGGCTCGCCGGGGCAGAAGATCAACCGCCTCTCCTTCGACGGCACGGGCACGATGGACTTCGTCATCCACCGCCACGGCGAGATCGCGCTCGCCTTCGGCCTCGCGGCCGTCGGCGCCTGGTTCCTCGCTCGTCGCAGGCAGGCCCCGGGGCCGGTGCAGCGGCCCCTGACGGTGCTGTGCTGGCTGCTGCTGGCGCAGGGAGCGGTCGGGCTCGACCAGTACGAGACGCACCTGCCCGCGGGCCTCGTGTGGGTCCACGTATGCCTCGCCAGCCTCTCGTGGCTGGCGACGCTGTGGGCCGCCTGTGCGGCCGGCGCGGCCGACGGCCGGCTGTGGGCAGGCCGCCGGCGAGGCTCCCCGAAGTCGCCGGTGCGCGACCTCGCGCCGGTGGAGTTCCCCGGAAATTAGGGGTTCTTCTGGGCGAATGTCCCGTGTTTTCGGGGCTGTCGTCCGAATCAGGGGTTAGCCTGCGCGCAGCAAAGACACTCGAGAAGGGAGTGGCATGACCAAGAACGACCTAGCTGAGAGGGTCGCTTCGAAAACCGGCATGAGCGCCAGCCAGGCTCGCGGCGCGGTCGAGGCGGCGATCGAAACGATCTCCGACGAGCTGGCCTCCGGCGGCGAGGTCGCGCTTGCAGGCTTTGGCAAGTTCAGCGTCAGCCAGCGGGCCGCACGTACGGGGCGCAACCCCTCGACCGGGGCGACGATCCAGATCGCCGCGTCGAAAGCGGCGAAATTCTCCGCCGCCAGCGCGCTGAAGAAGCGGCTGAACCCCTAGTCCGAGGGTCGGCCGGCGCTCCATGCCGGCCTCCCGGGAGTACTCGAGTGTCACCGGTTCAGCCGAACCGGTGACACACGTTCCCCGCCCCGGCGGCTCGGGGCGCCGATCTCGGCCAATCCTTACGACTCGGTAACCGCCCGTTTAGCCAAGAGCGGGAAGGTGATGTCACGAACCTTCCTCCTCGACGATGGGTGGTCTCGATGGGATCCGATGACGAACGGCCGGCGCAGCGCTATCCCTCGCTCGTGGCCTTCTACAGCGCGGACGCCGCGCGGCTGACCTCTCGCGAGCGCGACGTCGGCCTGTGGTGGCGCAGCGCCGAGGAGGGCCCGATCCACCGCGCCGCCTGGGTCGAGGCCACCGGCGAGCTCTACCTCGTTCGTCTCGGCTCGCTGGCCGAGGGCGGAGGCGGCGTCGAGGTGATCGCGCGGGTATCGGACGCGGATGCGCTCGAGCGCGCGCTGCAGGGCTGGCGTGACCGCTGTGGGATGCCCGGCTCGCTGCAATGGCTGCGCGTGCGCGCGGCACGACTGGGGCGGCTCGGCCCGCCGAAGAAGCCGCGGCTCGCCCTCGGAGGCGCTGGAAGCATGCTCGTATAGACGTCCAGCAGGGCGTGAGGTAGGCCTCGATCGGGTGTCTCAAGGGGGTCCTGACAACCACGGCCGCCCCCAGTCACGGCGGCAAGGAGGATTGCCAGATGAGACGGATCCTGACCGCAGTGCTCGCATCCGGGCTCCTGGCGCTCGCCCTTCCCGCGGCGGCGTCGGCTCACCATGCGGGGCGCCGGGATGCGGCACACCGCGCCCGGGCGCATCGCCATCACCGCCACCACCACCGCACGGTCGTGTTCGCGCCGTCGGCGAAACCGTCCGACACGACGACGGGGACAGAACCGCCGGCGCCGTCGAGCGAAGAACCGGTTGCCACCGTCGACTCCTTCGAAGGCGGCGTCCTGAAGATCACGCTTGCCGACGGCTCGACCGTCTCGGGCAAGGTCACCGAAGAGACGCGGATCAGCTGCGGCTGCGACGGTCACGACTTCCAGGACGGCCCGCAGGGCTCCCAGGACGGTGGCTCGCCCGGCTGGCAGGGCGATGAAGGCGGACCCGGGTTCGATCACCACGACGACGCGCAGATGCCCCAGAACGAACAGGGCTCGTGCGGCGTCTCCTCGCTCGTCCCGGGCGCGAAGGTCAAGGAGGCCGAGCTGAACGTCAGCGCGGGCGGCGCGGTCTGGGACAAGGTCGAGCTTTTGCCGCAGTCCTAGCCGCACGCCTGTAGGACGGACTCCAAGCGGACCAATTCGCCGGGAGCAGGGCACTCAGGGGCTCGGCGCCGATGCGCCGGGCCCCTCGTCGATGTGTCGAGCCGCGGGAATGATCTCCCGTGGACGGGGTTTCGGCTCTGTGAGGGCGGCGGACGCGCACCCGCCGCCCTTCGTTCTTCTGTCGGCGGCTAGGCCGGGCGCCGCCCTGGGTACAGGGGCAGCCCGTCCTCCGGCAGCGGCTCCCACACGGCCGCGAAGTCGGTGAACATCCTCGCTTCCGGGCGGATGCCCGGGTCGCCGTCGAGCCCGCCGAGGCGCACGGCCACCTCCTCGTCGGCGAGCGGGTCGCCGCTGAACACGGCCGAGCCGCACTCGCTGCAGAAGAGCTTGCGCGCGCCGCCTTCGGGCGGGCTGTAGGCCTTCAGCTTCTCCTCTCCCTGAAGCAGCCGAAAGCCGCTTTGCGGCACCCGTCCGTTGGCGGAGGACCCGGTGCCCGTACGTCGCTGGCAGCGGGTGCAGTGGCAGTAGCCGGCGGACAGGAACGGGGCGGTGATCTCATAGCGGATCGCCCCGCAGAGGCACCCGCCCTCCAGGGGGCGCTCCGGCGAGGGAGGGATGGCGTCCATTGCGCGATGGTAGGCGACGGCGCAGGGGCTAGAGTGCTCGCAGGCAATGTCAAGGGGCTGCGTCACGTCGGGGTGTCGCGAGCGGCGGGCAGTTGCGGATGCCCACCGTGCCGGTTTTCTGCTGCCCGGGGGCGGGTCGTGATCCCGAGGCCACGCTTCCCCGGCGCACCCAGGCACTCCGATGCGCGCCTTGTCGAGCTAGCCCGCAGGGGCGACGAGCGCGCCTTCGAGCTGATCGTACGGCGCCATCGGGCCTCGCTCGTGTCCTACTGCCGCCGGCTCGGCCTCGGCGACACGCGAGCCGAGGACGCGGTTCAGCAGGCCTTTCTCAGCGCTTGGCTCGCGCTGTGCCGCGGCGATGAGGTGCGCGATCTCGGCCCCTGGCTCGGGCGCATCGCCCACAACCGGGCGATCAACGCCCTGCGCTCCGGCGCAGGCGTGCAGGAGCTCCATCCGGAGGCAGAGCCCGCGGCCGTGGTTCGCGCGGGCCTCGACGAGCGTCTCGCTCTGCGCCACACGCTTGCCGCGGTGGCGGCGCTCCCGCCCCGACAGCGCGACGCGCTGATTCTGAGCGCAGTGGAGGGCCGCTCCTACGAGGAGGTCGCAAGCGCGCTGGGCGTGAGCCCCGGCGCCGTACGCGGCCTGCTGCACCGCGCTCGCGAGACGCTGCGCGAGGGCGCCGGTGCGCTGACGCCGCTGCCGCTCGCACGCGGCCTCGCCGGCTGGCTGCGCCGCGGCGGTGGCGAGGCGACCAGGCTGGCCGCAACCGCCCCGCCCGGCGGCGGCACCGCACTCCGGGCCGCCGCCGCGGCGTTCGGCACCGTCGCGCTCGCGACAGGGGTGGCCGTCGGTCCCCTTCACGGCCTGCTGGACGGCCGCCATCGGCATGTTGCCGACCGCGACGCTCCGCGTGCCGCGGTCGTGCTGCCGGCCTCGAGAGCGACAGCTGCACGGCGTGTCCCCGCTGCGACGCCCGCCGCGCTCGCCCACCCAGCCCTCCCGGGCTCCGGGAGCAGCGCCGGGGCACCGCAGGGCTCGACGGGCAGTGCACCCGGCGGCGGCGCCCGCGAACATGCCCACCCGGTCGGCCGCGCGTCGCCTGTGGGCGGTGGTGGCGGCGGCGCAAGCGAACCGGCACCGGCGCAGGAAGCCGCCCCCGCCGCTGCGGTCGCCTCTGCGCCGGCGGGCGAAGGCGGCTCGCAGGCACCGGCCGGAGGCCCCGCCGAACAGGCTCCGGTGACGAGCCAGCCGGAAGCGCCGCACGTCCCCGAAACCCGCGAACGCGAACGCGAGCACGAGGAAGAGCCACCGGAGCGCGAGAAAGCGACCGAAGAACGCGCGCCTCCGGCCGGCGGCGAACCGGAATCGCCGGCGCCCAAAGACAACTGAAGACCCACTCATCCCCCCGAGACGATCAGGCGCCGCGGTCAGCTCGTCTGCGACCGGGAACGAAAAGGGCCGGCGTGAGCCGGCCCTTCGCGAGCGTCTCGAGGGTCGTGGCTCAGCCGCAGCCGGTGTTGTTGCCGCAGCTCGAGCACGTGTAGCAGCTGCCCGTGCGCTGCATCATCCCGCCGCACTGGCTGCACGCCGGGCCCAGGTCGAGGCCCTGCATCGCTGCGGGCACGACCGGCGGGGTGTCGGTCAGGGCGCTCGTCGGCGCTGAGGCGCCGCCGTCGCCGGATGCGTGCGCAGCGCTCGCCGGGGCGCTCTCGCCGGGGTCGATCTCCGGCGCGCCCGGGCCTGCAGTGTCGCCGCCGTAGGTCAGCGCGTCCTGGGCCGCTTTGCGGGCCCGCACCGCCGGCGTGAGGATGCCGAGCTCCTCCTGCGCGTCGGTGTCGAGGAAGCGCGAGGCCAGCCAGCGCATGATGTAGTCGGGCATCGACTTGGCGAACGGGATCTCCGGGTTGCCCGTGATCCCCTCCGGGTCGAAGCGCATGTAGCTGAACTTCTGGACCAGCGTTTCGAGCGGGACGCCGTACTGCAGCGCGATCGAGATCGACGTCGCGAACGAGTTCATCATCCCGCGCAGCGTCGAGCCCTCCTTGCCGATGTCGGTGAGGAAGATCTCGCCGACCGTGCCGTCCTCGTACATGCCGGCGGTGATGTAGCCCTCGTGGCCGCCGATCGAGAACTTGTGCGTGATCGACTGGCGCTCGCGCGGCATCCGCTTGCGACGCGGGCCCGCCTCGGCGAGTGCCTTGGCGACCGCCTGCTCGACGAGCTCATCCGTGTCCTGCGGCGCGGCCGCCTCGGTCTGGGCGTCCGTGCGCAGCGCCTGGGCGGTCTTGGAGCCGTCGCGGTAGATCGCCAGCGCCTTGACGCCCTGGCGCCAGGCCTGGATGTAGGCGTCGGCGATGTCCTCGACCGTGGACTCCTGGGGCAGGTTCACGGTCTTCGAGATCGCACCCGAGATGAACGGCTGGACGGCGCCCATCATCTTGATGTGGCCCATGTGCGAGATCGCGCGCTCGCCGACCGCGACGTCGAACACCGGCAGGTGAGCCTCGTCGAGGCCGGGGGCGCCGACGATCGTGCCGTGCTCAGCCAGGTGCGCCTCGATCTGCTCGATCTGCGGCTCGGAGTAGCCGAGCGTCTGCAGTGCCAGCGGCACCGTGCGGTTGACGATCGTCATCTGCCCGCCGCCGACCAGCTCCTTGAACTTGACCAGCGAGAAGTCGGGCTCGACGCCGGTCGTGTCGCAGTCCATCAGGAACGAGATCGTCCCGGTCGGTGCCAGCACGGTCGCCTGTGCGTTGCGGTAGCCCAGCTGCTCGCCGAGCTCGACGGCCTCGTCCCAGGAGCGGCGCGCGGCCGCGAGCAGCTCGCCGTCGACAGAGGACTCCTCGCCGATCGCGTAGGCCGCGTCGCGGTGCATGCGCATGACCGCGTTGTGCGGCTCGCGGTTCTCCTCGTAGCGCTCGTAGGGACCGAGCGCGCCGGCGGCCTCGGCCGAGCGGCGGTACGCGCGCCCGGTCATCAGCGCCGTGATCGCGGCGGCGGCCGTACGGCCCTCGTCGGAGTCGTAGGGCATGCCGTTGCTCATCAGGTAGGCGCCGAGGTTCGCGTAGCCGAGGCCGAGCTGGCGGAACGCCCGCGCGTTCTCACCGATCTCGGGCGTCGGGTAGCTGGAGGGCCCGACGATGATCTCCTGTGCCAGCAGCACGATGTCGACGGTGTGCTCGAAGCTCTCGACGTCGAGCGTGCCGTCGGCGCGGCGGAACTTCATCAGGTTGAGCGAGGCCAGGTTGCAGGCCGAGTCGTCGACGTGCATGTACTCGCTGCACGGGTTCGAGGCGTTGATGCGCCCGCTGACCGGGCTCGTGTGCCAGTTGTTGATCGTGGTGTCGAACTGAACGCCCGGGTCGGCGCAGCGCCACGCTGCCTCGGCGATCTCCTGCATCAGCTCGCGCGCGGGGATCGCCTCGCCGATCGCCTCGCCGGTGGTGCGCGCGGTCAGGTGCCAGTCGCGGTCCTCCTCGACGGCCTGCATGAACTCGTCGGTGATCCGCACCGAGTTGTTGGCGTTCTGGTACTGGATCGAGTAGAAGCCGTCGCCGTCGATCGACATGTCGAAGCCGGCGTCGCGCAGTGCCGCGGCCTTGTCCTCCTCCTTGGCCTTGCACCAGATGAACTCGCGGATGTCCGGGTGGTCGATGTCGAGCACGACCATCTTCGCGGCGCGGCGGGTCTTGCCGCCTGACTTGATCGTGCCGGCCCACGAGTCGGCGCCGCGCATGAACGAGACGGGGCCGGAGGCGGTGCCGCCCTTGGCCAGCGGCTCCATCGAGCCGCGGATGTTCGACAGGTTGATGCCCGAGCCTGAGCCGCCGCGGAAGATCATCCCCTCGTGCGTGTTCCACTCGAGGATCGACTCCATCGTGTCCTTGACCGAGAGGATGAAGCACGCGCTGCACTGCGGGCTCTCCTCGAAGCCGACGTTGAACCAGACGGGCGAGTTGAACGCCGCCATCTGGTGAAGCAGGATGTGGGTCAGCTCGTGGTTGAAGGCGTTCGCGTCGTCTTCGCTTGCGAAGTAGCCGCCCGCGCGGCCCCAGCCGGTGATCGTGCCGGCGACGCGGCCGATCATCTGCTTGACCGAGCTCTCGCGCTCAGGCGCGCCGAGCTGGCCGCGGAAGTACTTCTGGGAGACGATGTTGGTCGCGTTCTGGGACCAGGTCTTCGGGAACTCGACGCCCGCCTGCTCGAAGGCGACGTGGTCGCCGTGGCCGATGTGGGCGTCGCGCAGCTCCCACTCGACGGAATCGAACGGATGAATCCCCGCGCTTGTGAACCTGCGTCTGATCGACAGCGCCCGGCCGGCCGCTACGTCCTGTGCTGTCTGCGGGGTTCCTGCCATCTTTCTCTCCTCTTCTCCGGCCGCGCCAACCCCCGGTCGGCGGCAAAAACAGGGCGTTTCAGGGGGTAACACCGGATCATCCGCCTCGCGCCGGACGGATCGAAACGGGGGTCTGGAGGCTGCGACCGAGAGTCGAAATCGGTGCCTTAAAGGATAGCGGCCGGGGCCCCGAGAGCCGGGTCTGCGGGCGTCGAAAACGCCCGCAAAACGGGAGAAAACAGGGCCCGCTGCGGGCTAGTGCCCGAGCCGCGCCCAGTCGGTGAATTCGGCCCAGGTGGCCGACGCGCGGTAGCCGGCCTCGGCCGCCGCGTGGCGCGCTGATGCGAGCCAGTGGGGTTCGTAGGCGCCGATCCGGAACACGGCCCAGACGAGGCACGCGAGCACGATCAGCGCGCCGATCGCCGCGGCGAGGATCGCCCAGCCCGAGACGCCGCTGCTCTTGGCGGGCGCCTTCGCAGTGGTGGTGGTCGCCGGCGCCGGGGTCGTCGTCGCGCCGGGCTGCGCGGTGCCCGCGGCGGCCGGGGGGAGCGTGGTCGTCGGCGCAGAGGCGGGGGTCGTGCCGGTGCTCGTGGTGGTGGTGACAGGAGAGGAGGCGGTCGCCGGGACGGTCGGCGTCGTCGCCGGCGAGGCGCCGCCGCCGGGCGCGGAGGTGCCGCCCGCGGGCGCGCCGCCGGCCGTGGCGGGGGGCGTCGTGGGGATCGTGGGGGTGCTCGCCGTAGTCGCGCCGCCGCCGGCGGCGAGTGCGGCTGCGGGCGCGCTCGCAAGGGCGCC
Organism: uncultured Solirubrobacteraceae bacterium; assembly: GCA_963738815.1. Classification (GTDB taxonomy): domain Bacteria; phylum Actinomycetota; class Thermoleophilia; order Solirubrobacterales; family Solirubrobacteraceae; genus Palsa-744. Next base: position 360,052 of record CAVTXW010000006.1, on the reverse strand, counting down.
GGCGGCGAGCGCCGCGGCCAGGGGGCGCAGGGCGGTCACGCTCGGCATGCTAGCCGCGCGCTCAGAGCAGATCCGCCAGTGCATCGACCGCCGCCGCGAGCACGGCGTCAGGTGGCGCGCTCGCGTCGAGCACCACGAAACGCTCGGGCTCCGCGTCGGCGAGCTGCTCGTAGGCCCGTGCGATCTCCGCGAAGAAGGCGCTCGGCTCGCGCTCCAGGCGGTCGGGCGCCCGGCCCTCGGCGTCGAGGCGGGCGCGCGCCAGCTCCGGGTCGAGCGCGAGCAGCAGCGTGCGCTGCGGGCGCAGGCCGGCGGTGGCGAAGTCGTTGAGCGCCCGCACCGGCTCGATCCCGAGACCGCGTCCGGCGCCCTGGTAGGCGAGCGAGGAGTCCGCGAAGCGATCCATCAGCACGACGCTGCCTTCGCCGAGCAGGGGCACGAGCAGCTCCTGCACGAGCTGGGCCCGCGCGGCCGCGTAGAGCAGCGCCTCGGTCTGCGAGGCGACGTGGACCTCCGGGTCGGCGAGCAGTGCGCGCAGGCGCTCGGAGAGGGCGACGCCCCCCGGCTCGCGCACGAGCTGCGGCTCGAGGCCGCGCGCGGCGAGCGCCTCGCGCAGCGCGCCCGCGAGCGTCGTCTTGCCGGCGCCGTCGATGCCCTCGATCGTGATCAGGAGGCCTTCGGCCACCGGGGCAAGGTAGTCCAAACGCGAGCGCGTGGCGCGTGTGCCGCCATCTAGCATGCGCCGCATGGAGCGAGAGCCCGCCACCGTCACGTGGGGCCCCGCACAGGCGCATCCCCATGCTGCCGCGGTGCTCGGCCCGGCCGTGCGCCGGGCTACGTCCCCCTCTCACTCATATCTCTTCCACGGGCCCGCGGGATCGGGCAAGCGGGCGCTCGCGAGGGAGTTCGCGGCCGCGCTGCTGTCCGAGGGGGCGAGCAGTCCGGACACGGTCGCCGAGCGCGTGCGCCGCGAGAGCCATCCCGACCTGACCTGGGTGCGCGCTTCGGGCGCCGCGGAGATGCTCGTCGGCGACATCGACGAGCCGGTGGTGGCGGCCGCGAACATGACGCCGTTCGAGTCCGCGCGGCGCGTGTTCGTGATCGAGGGCGCCGAGCGCATGAACGACCAGGCCGCCAACCGCTTGCTGAAGACGCTCGAGGAGCCGCCGGCGTTCGCCCACCTCGTGCTCATCACCGACCGCCTGCAGGACGTCCTGCCGACGATCGTCTCGCGCTGCCAGCGCGTGCGCTTCGACCCGCCGCCGCCGCCGGCGATCGAGGCGGGCCTCGAGGGAGTGCAGCCCGAGCGCGCCCGCGCGTGCGCGCGCCTGGCGCTGGGCGACGCTGCGCTCGCACGCCGGCTGGCCGGCGAGGAGGGCGCCGCGCTGCGCGCGGCCGCCGAGACCTTCGTGCGCGGCTCGCTGGCGGACGAGACGGCGGGGGCGCCGTGGAAGAAGGTGCTCGACGCGGCGCGCGCCGCGGGCGTGCTGGCCGGCGAGGAGGCAGAGCGGCGGGTCGAGGACGAGCTCGAGCTGATCCCGAGCAAGGAGCGCAAACGCCACCAGCGCGAAGGCGCCGAATCCCGGCGGCGCGTCGAGCGCCGCGCGCGCACCGAGACGCTCGAGCTGGGGCTGCGCCTGGCCGAGCTGTGGCTGCGCGATGTGCTGTGCCTGCAGCTGGACGCCGCCGAGCTGATCCACGCGGTGGACCGCCGCGAGCAGCTCGAGCAGGACGCCGGCCGGGTCCCCGTGGAGGCGCTGCCGCGGGCGATCGAGCTCGTCGGCGCGACGCGTCTCAGCCTGGCAGTGAACGTCTCGGAGGAGCTGGCGCTGGAGGCGCTGGCCTACGAGCTGGCGGATCTGGGCTGAGAGGCGCACCGCAGCTCCCCGGGCCTCCCGGACCGGCTACGCGCGGGAGGGCCACGCGAGAACCCCCGAAACTAAAAGTCAGCCCGCGATGCGCCCGAGGTTCGGCTCGATGCCGTAGGTCTCGAAGGCCATGAAGCTGTGGAACTGGCGGTTTTCCGGGCCGTGGAAGTCGGCGGAGCCGCTCGTCAGCATGCCCAGCTCGGCCGCGCGGTCGGTGAGCAGCCGCGTCTGCGGCTCGTCGTGGGTGATGTAGAAGGCCTCGACGCCGTCGATGCCGAGGTCGTGGAAGCGCTGCAGGCTGTCCAGCACTTCCGCGGGGTCTGAGATGTCCCAGAACGGGTGCGCCCAGACGGCCACGCCGCCGGCCTCGTGGATCGCCTCGACAGCCTCGCCGACGGTGGGCGTCTCGCGCAGGCGGAACGCCGGCTTGCCCTCGATCAGGTAGCCCCGGATCAGCGAGCCGACGTCGTCGATGTTCTCCTCCTCGAGCCTCGCGGCGTTGGCCTCGGCTCGCAGCACGGCGCCGGCGAGGTGCGGGCGGCCGATCGGTTTGCCGGCGGCGATGCGCTCCTCGATCTCGGCTTCGTCGAGGTCGAACCCGACCTCGCGCAGCGCGTCGCGCATGCGCAGCGTGCGCTTCTCACGGTCGGCCAGGAACTCCTCCAGGCTCGCCGTCATCGGCGGGCCGGTGTAATCGATGCGGTAGCCGAGGATGTGCAGTTCGCGCGCGCTCGAGGCGCCGTCGTCGACGGCGGATATCTCGACGGCGGGGACCACCTCGACGCCCACCCGTTCGCCGGTCGCGACCGCCTCGGCGACGCCCGAGATCGTGTCGTGATCGGAGAGCGCCAGCAGCTCGACGCCGGCCTCGGCGGCGCGGGTGACGACGTCCTCGGCGGAGAGCACGCCGTCGGAGTGGGTGGAATGCGATTGGAGGTCGAAGCGGGGAGCCACGGCCGCGCAAGGGTACGCGATCGCCTTTTTTCTTGATTTTTCAGGGAAAAGGCGGCGCTGCGCATCACGCGCGCGTCAGGCGCCCGTGAAATCTCCGGCGGTCTCGGCAGCGGGCACGGTCAGCACGCTGACCCGCCGGTCGACGGCGCGGCGCAGCCGTCGCACCGCAGCGTGGTAGCGGTTCGCCTTCTCGGCCAGGAAGGCCGCGCGTGAGGCGGCGGGCGCAGCGCGCAGCGCGGCGGCCGCGGCGTCGGTCTCGGTGGCACGGAAGCCCGCTTCGAGCCACAGCACTTCCAGGTAGGCCAGTGCCGCGTCGAGCTCGTCGGGCTCGACTACGCCGGGCTCCTCGAGCTGGCGCAGGGCCGGGATCACCTTGGACACGAGCCAGCGCTGCTCGCCGTGCACGCGCAGGAGCAGGCAGATGTCGGGGGGATGCTCTTTCGTGAGCGTCTGGGTCATCGTTCCAGCTGTCGGGATCTCGGGGGAGAGGGGTGATGCTCTGTCCATCGATTCGACCGCCCTCCGGGGCTGCTTTAGGAGAACTCGTGGCGGCTCCACGCATCGCGGGGCGAACGGGCCTTCGCGGGGGTGGGGACGGTGTCGGGACGGTCCAGGGCCGGGTGGCTGAGACCAGATTCAAGCGTCGCGCCCACGCCGGCCGATGAAGGGATGAGGAGGTGTGAAGAGAGAGAAGACGATGCCGCTCCTCGAAAGCGACCCGATTGGACGGACGCCCGGGCAATACGCCCGCGCGACCTGGCGACGCCTGCGCATGCGCAGCCTCGTCGCGCTGGGCGTGCTCGCGACCGCGACCGCGCTGCTCGGCCGCTCCTTCGGCCTGAAGGACCCGCGTTTCCTGGCCGCCGAGGTGGCGCTGCTGGTGACGATGTTCGTCATCAGCCGCTACGTGCTTCCGCTGGTCGAGCGCCGCGAACGGGGCGCGCTGGCCGAGGAGCACGTCGGCGGGGTGCTGGACCAACTGGATCGCGCGCGCTGGCGCGTGATCCACGATGCGAGCCTCGGCCGCGGCAACGTCGACCACATCGTGATCGGACCGCCCGGCGTGTTCACGATCGAGACCAAGAGCCACCCCGGACCGGTCCGCGTCGGGCGCGTCCACGGCGCGATCCTGGCCCAGGCGCAGGCCCAGGGCAAGGCGATCGGCTGGGTCACCGGCACAGACGTCGAGCCGCTGGTCGTGTTCAGCCGCGCCTGGGTCGACCGCCCCGGCGCGCGGCGCAAGGGCGTCCGGGTGCTGCCGGCGCGGATGCTCCTCAGCCACCTGGAACACGGGCAGATGCGGCTCAGCTCCGGCGACGTCGACCAGGCGCACCGGATGCTCGCGGAAGCGCTGCTCGAGCACCGCGGGCGCACGCGGCTGCTCGGTGATCGCTGGAGCATCCGGTTGTAGGGACGGGTCGGAGGCGCAGCTGGGGTGCCGGGTGCTCGCGTCCGGGCTCTGAGCGTCCCGGCCGGAGCCGGCGCTAGCGTGGGTCGCCCCGTGACCGGCACCGGCCCGAACACTCCAGTTGCGACCTCGGCGACGCCGGAGGCGCTGCTCGCACGCTTTGGCCTCGACAGCTTCCGCCCGGGACAGCGCGAGGCGGTCCAGGCCGCGCTGGACGGCCGCGACAGCCTTGTCGTGATGCCGACCGGCGGGGGCAAGTCGCTGTGCTACCAGCTGCCCGCGCTCGCCGACGGGGTCGGTCTCGTCGTCGTCGTGAGCCCGCTGATCGCGCTGATGGCCGACCAGCTCCGGCGCCTGCAGGACGCCGGCGTGGCGGCCGCGATGCTCGCATCGGGGATGGGCGAGGGGCACAACGAGGCGCAGCTGCGCGAGATCGAGGACGGCTCGGCCCAGCTCGTGCTGGCGGCCCCCGAGCGCTTCGCCTCGGGCGCGTTCCGGCGCGCGCTCGCGACGCGGCAGATCGGCCTGTTCGTCGTGGATGAGGCGCACTGCGTGGCCGAGTGGGGCCACGACTTCCGCCCCGACTACCTGCGCCTCGGCGAGGCGATCGCATCGCTCGAGCGGCCGCCGGTGATGGCCGCGACGGCGACGGCGACGCCGGCGGTCGCGCAGGAGATCGCCGCCCGGCTGGGACTGCGCGATCCCCTGCAGGTGCGCTCCGGCTTCGACCGGCCCAATCTGACCTTCGAGGTCGTGACGGTGGAGGGCAAGGGCGCCCAGGCCCGCAAGCTCGCCGCGCTGATGCACGTGCTCTCGGGCGCGGAGGCGAGGCCGGCGATCGTCTACTGCGGCACGCGCCGGGACACCGAGCGGCTGACGGGCGAGCTCTCGGCGTCCGGCCTTGCGACCGTCGCCTATCACGCCGGGATGAGCCCGGAGGCGCGGCGGGCCTCGCAGGAGGCGTTCATGGACGGCCGCGCCGAGGTGGTGGTGGCGACGAACGCCTTCGGCATGGGAGTCGACAAGGCCGAGGTGCGGACGGTCGCGCACTGGGCGATGCCGACGAGCCTCGAGGCCTACTACCAGGAGGCGGGCCGGGGTGGGCGCGACGGGCAGCCGGGGCGGGCGCTGCTGCTCGCCTCGCGCAGCGATCTCGGGCGCCTGATCCGGTTCATCAAAGAGCGTGAGACGAGCGTCGCGGACGTGCGCTCCTACGTGGGGCGGTTGCGCGCGCTCGGCGGCGGCGAGCAGGTCGCGGTCGGCCACGGCGAGCTGGGCGAGCGCGACCGGGTGCTGCTGTCGATCGCCGAGCGGGCGGGCGCGGTCGAGCTGGAGCCCGGCGGGGCGGCGGGCCTGCTCGTGACGCTGACCGGCCGCGGGAGCCCGCGCCTGGCGGAGCAGGCGATCCGCGTCGCGCGCAACCGCTCCTGGGAGTCCTACCGCTCGATCGAGCGCTACAGCTCCGACGGCGAGCGCTGCCGCCGGGCGCAGATCCTCGAGCACTTCGGCGACCCTGAGGCGCCCGCGGCGAGCGGGCGGTGCTGCGATGTCTGCGACCCGGATCCGACGCTCGCGGCAGCGATGGCCGGCGCGGGGAGCGGGTCTCGGCGGCGGCGGGGTGCCGGGTCGAGCTCATCCTCGGGCGCGGCCGCGGGTGGCCGTGGCCCGGAGGCCGCCGATCTCGACGTGCCCGCCGAGGAGTTCGAGGCGCTGCGCGCTTGGCGGATGGGACGCTCCGAAGGAAAGCCCGCGTTCATCGTCGCGAGCGACGCGACGCTGCGCGAGCTGCTGCACCGGCGGCCGTCGAACCTGCGGGAGCTGATCGACGTGCGCGGGATCGGGGCGGGGTTCTGCGAGCGCCACGGGGAGTCGCTGCTCGAGGAGCTCTCGCGGCTCGGGGGCGCGGAGAGCGTGTCCGTGGCTGCGGCGCCGGCCGCGCCCGACGGCTGAGGGAGCGCCGCGCGGGGCCGGGATTCGCCCACTCGCAAGGGGCGCTCGCCGGCGGAGGGTGCTCCGACAGGCGGCGCGCTGCGCACCGATTCGGGAGCGCGGAAGGTTTCGGGGAGGCTGGAGTCCTGAAGGGCCGAGCGCGTACGCGCTCGGATGGGCCGGCTTGCGCCGGCCGCAGCTACGTCAGGGGGAGAGATGAACCGCAACCGCTTCGCACTGCTTCTCGGGACGCTCGCGATCGCCGCCGTCCCGCTCGCCGCCTCGCCGGCGGGGGCCTCAGCGGCGACCGTCGAACTGCGCCAGACCTCGTTCGGCGAAATCCTCACCGACTCGCGCGGCTTCACGCTGTTCGTGTTCAGCGCGGATCCCAAGAAGATGGACGTCTGCATCACGATCATGAACTGCACAGGCACCTGGCCGCCGCTGTTCGCCGAAGGCCCCGTGACCGCCGGGGCGGGCGTGAACCCGAAGAAGCTCAGCACGATCACGCTGCCCGGCGGGGCGATGCAGGTGACCTACAACCACCGCGCGCTCTACGGATACGTCGGCAACGTGGGAGCGGGCGAAACCTCGTACGTCAACGCGTTCGAGTTCGGCGGCTACTGGCGCGTGATGAACGCGAAAGGGAAGGTCCTGAGCAAACCGCCGAAACCGAAAGCCTGAGCTCCGGGGGGACAGGCGTCTGACGGCGCGGGCGGCGGCGAGAGGCGCGCCGCCCGCGGGTCGCGCGCCTTTGATGCGGGCGGATTCCGGGCGGCGCCAAGCGGGCGCGGGCGCTCGCGCGGAGGCGCGTCGCCGCACTCAGCGCTTGGTCTCGTACCTGGTCAGCACCACGCCGTCGGGAAACGCCCGGGTCTCCACCAGGCTCAGGTTCACCCAGTCGTCCAGGGCCGTGAAGAACGGCGTGCCGCCGCCCACCAGCACCGGATGGGTGACGATCACGTACTCGTCGATCAGCCCGGCCCGCATCGCTGCCGCGGCGAGTGTGGCGCCGCCGATGTCCATGGGGCCGCCATCGTCGGCCTTGAGCCTGGTGATCTCGGTGACCGCGTCGCCTGTGACCAGACGGGTGTTCCAGTCGACCGTGCTGATCGTCGAGGAGAACACCACCTTCGGCATTTCCTGCCAGCGGCGGGCGAACTCGATCTCCGCCGGTGTGGCGCCGGGCTGCTGGTCGGCGGTCGGCCAGTGGGAGCTCATCGTCTCCCACAGTTTGCGCCCGTACAGCGCCAGGCCTGTCGCCGCCACCCGGTCGGACCACCACTGGAACAGCTCGTCGCTCGGCACGCTCCAGCCGATGTCGTCGCCGGGCGCGGCGATATAGCCGTCCACGGTCACGTTCATGCCGAAGGTCAGCTTCCGCATGGCGTCAGTCTCCCATGAGTCGGTTTCGGCGTACCGGGACGTGCGTGAACGCGGGCCACGAGCGCGTGGGATCGGGCGGGTCTCCGACGCGAGGCGCGGCGGTAACATGCGCGCAGCGATGCAGAGCGTTTCAAATGGCCGGACGCGTTTCGGCCAGAGTTGACCAAGACCGCGCTGTAGAGCCACATTGCCGACGTAGCTCAGCTGGTAGAGCACTTCACTCGTAATGAAGGGGTCGGGGGTTCGAGTCCCCCCGTCGGCTCTGAAACCGCCTGCATATGGCGGCGTGCGCGCCTCCTACTCCGCCGGCGCGCTCTGCACCCCCAAGTCCGGCAAGGTGCCGCGCCGTGCCGCTCGCCCCCGACGTCCCCCAGGCGCTCTCCCGCCTGCGCGCCCGCGGCTACCTCACGGGCCCCGACGAGCTCGTCTTCCTCGGCGACACCGGCTCCTACCTCGACGGCTCCGCCCTGCGCCGCCGGTTCAAGGCTGCCCTGGCCCGCGCCGGCCTGCAGGAGCTGCGCTTCCACGACCTGCGCCACACCTTCGGCACCCGCGTGATCGCCCACGCCGACATCCGCCGCGTCCAAGAGTGGATGGGCCACGCCGACATCCAGACCACCATGCGCTACCTGCACTACGCGCCCCGACCGGAGGACGCGCGGCTGGTGGGGAGGGCATTTGCGAGCGGGAGCGAAAGCTGACGCTCTCGCTCCTGGAGGGAGCTGGCAAAGTTGACGGCCTGACATCGGGACCCTTAGGATCGTCGCCATGGTTCTGAGGGGGGAGCGGCTTCGCGCCGCGGCAACTTGGCCTCTTCCGGCGGTCATCGTGGTGGCGGCATGTCTGGTCGTCGCGCTCACTTGCTCGGCTGTTGCCCAAGGCGCTGAACTCACCTCGCCGACTATCTCGACAGGCGAGCATTCGATCGTCATCCCGTCCGGGAACTCGGAGCGATCGCATTCGTCACGACCCCGCTGACAGCCCCACCGGTCGAAACCGGTGGGGCCGTGGCCCGCCGTGAACAGGCGGATCTCAGCGGCACGGTCGATCCCGAGGGCCAGCCGGTTACCTCATGCCGCTTCGAATACGGAGAAACCGAAGCGTATGGACACATCGTGCAGTGCTCGTCGTCGCCTGAAGGGGAAGGCCCTAAGGCGGTATCGGCAACGGTCACCGGGCTCGAACCCGGCACCACCTACCACTATCGACTCGTAGCCGCCAACTCTGCGGGGACGAGCTACGGGAGCGACCGAGCATTCTCTACGACCCCGCTGATCGCTCCACCGGTAGAAACACGGTACGGCGTGTCAGGTAGTGAAAAAGCCGAACTGATCGGCGAAGTCGACCCCGAGAACCATCCGCTTACCTCATGTCAGTTCGAATACGGAGAAACCGAAGCGTATGGCGCTGTTTCCCAGTGCGCATCTTTGCCCCACGGGGAAGGCTTCCAAGTCGTAAGAAGCAACGAAATCACCGGCCTTCAGCCCGTCACGGCCTATCACTTTCGACTAGTGGCGAGCAACGTTGCCGGCACGAGCTATGGGCCCGACCGAACCTTCGGCACCTGGGAATACGAACGGGCCTTCGTTCACTCTCTCTCGCCGGCTTCCGGGCCGGCATCCGGTGGCACCACCGTGACGATCACGGGGGAACAACTGCAAACCGTCACGTCTGTCACGTTCGGCGGCGTGCCAGCGTCGTCGCTGACCACCTCCCGCACAACCGTCACGGCGGTGAGCCCCCCCGGTACGGGCCGCGTCCGCGTCCTGCTCAGATATCCCCTCGGGGAAGCTGACGGCAGCTTCTTCAACTACCGTCAGCCGCCGACGATCAAAAGGGTCACGCCGACAAAAGGCTCGGCGACGGGAGGGACGGCCGTCACGATCCTGGGCGCAGCACTCGATGAAGCAAGCGAAGTCCTGTTCGGCACCTCGCCGGCGACGATCTTGATCAATCAGTCGACCCAGATCGTGGTCACCGCTCCTCCGGGCACGACGGGCACGACCGACGTGCGTGTCGTCACGCCGGGGGGTATGACCGCGACCTCGTCGAAAGACATTTTCAAGTACGCGAATCCCGTTATCAACTCCCTTGCGCCTGCTCATGGCCCGGTGGGCGGCGGGACAGCCGTGACCGTGACAGGAAGCGGATTCGCGATCGGCGCAGGAAACACAACCTTCCTCTTCGGCAAGACGGCCGCCACGGGTGTCAGTTGCTCCTCGACCGCGCTCTGCACGATGTCGGCACCCGCTGCATCGAAGATCGGCACAGCGAGCGTGGCTGCTTCGGTTGCGGGCAAGAAGAGCAAGAACCGGGCCGAGTTCATTTACGAATAGGGAGCAGTTACAGGTCGAAGCGGTCGATAGGCGTCCGGAGGGCCGTGCTGATCGAGTACGACAACGGTCCCAGCGTGATCGTGGATCTTGTCGTGCCCGATGTCGAGAACGTGCGGATCGCGGTCAGCTCGATGGGATACGCTCGGCGTACCGAAAGGAAGGGTCACCAATGGCATACCTGATTACGCATTTCTGGCCGGGCGCAACGGAGGATCAGTACAAGGCGACGGTGGCGGTCGTGCATCCGCCGGGAGGTCTTCCCGAGGGCCAGATCCACCACGCCGCCGGGCCAAGCGACGGAGGGATCCTCATCGCCGCCGTGTGGGACTCCAAGGAGCAATATGATCGCTTTCTCCAGGACAAGCTGATGGCGAGCATGCCGATCGAGGGGGGCTTTGCGGGCCAGCCCGAGGAGCGCACCGCCGAAGTCGTGAACCTCATTACGGCGTGACGGCCCTTGCCGCGCCATGACGGCAGCGGCGGCCGCGGAGGGACGAAGGCAGAGGCTTGGACGCCGGCCTCCGTCCCTCTGAGCAGCGTTTGCAGGCGACCGAGGGTCTGCCGCCTTCAGCCCTTGCTGGCGCTCCAGCTGCCGCCCCCGCCTGGCGTGCTGTATTTGCCGGACATAGAGCTGCTTGTCACGGTGCCGGTGTAGGTGATGGCCAGCGAGCCGACGGTGCCGAACGTGATCGCATCGCCGTGCAACGCCCCGTTGACGTCGAGCGTGGAGGGGGGCGAGGAGATCGTGATCTTCCCGCCCAGGCTCGACCCCGACTGCTGCCAGTGAAGGACGAACGTGCCGTTGTACGCGCCGCTGTACTGGCCGTTCCACTTGCCCGAGAGCCCGCTTTCCGAGGTCGACGCCGCGGTCGTCGTGGTTGTGTTTGCGGCCGGCGTGGCGGACGCGGGCGTGGCCGTTGCAGCGGTGGTGGTGGTCGAACCGCCGCCGCACCCGGCGGCGATCAGAGCGAGCGCCCCGACGATCGCGGCGAGAGCCGCGACCTTGGTGCGTGCCCGTGCCCGGCCCCCCGCCCTCGAATGGGTCCGCCCGCCGATGGCGCCGGAGCTCTCTTGCTTCACGAGATCGTGTCCCGCAACGGTGGCCGGGAGCCGCAGACCTGGTCGCAACATGTGATCACCTCTGTGGTCGTTGTTGGCGCGGGACCATCGCCCGCGCTTCGATCCTCCACCGCGGGCGCGGCTACGGGGGCGACCCAAGGTGTACGAGCGTGCCCCCTTCGGACCGGTCTTGCGCCCGGCAGTCGAGTGCCCGGCCTAAGGCGACGCTGCACACGCTCGGGCACTCGCGCGCGTCGCTGCAAGTTCCCAGCTGACGTGGTCGGCCCCGAAACGCCGCAGTTTGCGCGAAAGGCGGCTCGCCGATAGGCCGGTGAGCGTAGTGTCGGATGTCGGTGGGTGACCGGCGTCTCACGGTGGCGCGGACACCGACGGGCTATTGGGTGGTTCGCCGGGGCGCCGTCGATCTCCTGGGCGGACTGTCTCGCGAAGCGGCCGAAGCGCAACGGGCGCTCTTGGAACGCTTGGGGCGGCGGGCTGACTGGCGTTCCACCGATCAGCGCGCGCCGGCAAACGGCTGGCGCGACAAACGCAGGGTTTGACGTCGGGCATACCTCTCCCGAGCGCGCCGGCGCCGCGGCCCTGTGGCCGGCGCTCGATGTGCGGGTGCACCGGATCGCGGAACGCGCAGACGTAGACCAAACGCCGTGAACACGGCGGAGTCCGATCGCGAGCCGCAGGATCACGCGCTGCCCCTGGGCTGACTGTCCGGGCGCCGGCCTCCGGCAGCGGAACGCACCCGCCCCGCTGCCGGAGGAGAACTCACGCCACCACGGTGACCGGTTCGGCGAACGTAATCTTCTCGGTCGAGCTCAGCCCGGCGGATTCGAACGGGCCGCCGAAGGAGATTTCGGGGAAGTCAGGCGGTTCGGCTTCGAACGCCAGTGGTTTCTGATGGCCTTTTGATTGTTTGAATTTGAGGGTGAACGGTTTCCCGGCTTTGACCGGTTTGTTCACCGGTGTCAGCCTGCCGATCACTGAGCCCTTGACGAGGACTCGCGTTTCGCCGCAGACGAAGCTCGTCAGGAGGTTGCCGTTGTCCAGATCGAGCCCGACTTCGGTTTTGACCGGCGTGTGCACGATGTAGCCGAGCCTCGTGGCGGCCGTGATCGCGATCTGTTCGGGCGGGAGACCCGGCGTCTGGCACGGGATCTTGCCCGTCGGGAGCACGCGCTCGCACCCTGACAGGATGATCTTGGCAGTGCCGGTCATGGGCGAGGTGACTTCGCCCGAGCCGGTGTCCGCCACGCACTCGATTTTTTCCCCCGCGACCGATTCGAGCGTGGTCGGACCGCTGGTGATGCCCATCGGTTTCGGATACGGCGGGGACCATTCGGGCAGCGCGAGCGCCGCCGTCGCGGTAGCCGCCAGAGTCGCCGCGGTCACCGAAATCGTGGCCGCGAGCCGCAGACCTAGTCGCAACATGTGATCACCTCTGTGGTCGTTGTTGGCGCGGGACCGTTGCCCGCGCTTTCCATCGTCCACGGCGGGCGCGGCGATGCGGGCGACCCAAGGTGTAGGAGTGCGCCCCCCTCCTTCGAGCGCCGGTCCTCGACGGGGCGGGCGCCCGCGGACCGATCCGTTGCCGATCCGAGCCGAGCAGCCGCCGGGCCGCGCCGCGGCGCGGGACGGTGCTCTTGGACGTGCCGACCTGTTAGCGTCGCCGGCCGGCGAACCGAGGGGGTTCGCGCATGCGAGTGAGGGGGGCGCTGTGAGATCGAAGACTTGGGCTGTGCTCGGTGCGATGGCGTCCGTGCTGTTGAGCGCCGCCGCGCCGTCCGCCGCCGCTGCGAGCGAAGGCATAACGGTGGAAACGCCGGCGGGGCCGGTGACCTGCGCGCCGGACCCGGGCGCCGAACCGGGGCCGGGAGCGATCTCGGCGACACCCTTCGCCCGTGGCGAGCGGATCGCGATCACCGAAACGGGCGCGCTTCGCTGCCAGACCTCGGCCTTCGGCGAACTCGAGGTCACCGGGGTGGGGCTCCCGTGGCAGCTGACGCTGAACGAGAAGACGCTGACCGCGCACCTGAAGGGCAGCCCTCACCCGGGCCTGCTCGTCCGGCCCGTCGGGATCCCGCTGCTCTCGTGCACCTACCAGGTGGGCCAGGTGCTCGGGACGCTCGCTCCGGGGAGCCCGCCGTCGCTCAGTATCAGCGCGAAACGCGTGCGCCTGAACAGGCACACGAGCAACCTCGCCATCTGCCCGCCGCTCGGCCCGCTGAGCTTCGACCTCACGCTTCCCTAGCGGCACTCGCCCGACCGCCGCCGGCCTCGCGGCGGCGGCGAGGCCTATTCGCGCTCGGCGTCTGCGGGCACGGCGAGGTATTGCGGCGTCGCCCCCAGGGGCAACGACTCCCTGCCGGCGACGCCGACCTCGGGCTGGATGTCCGGCCGCGTGATCGCGAGGTAGGAAACCAGGAGGAAGACAGAGACGGCGAACGCGACGGCGGTCGGTCCCTCGCCGAAGCCGAGCCCCGTCGCTGCGACCGGCTTGCCGATCCAGTCCGCGTAGGAGGCGCCCAGCGGGCGCGTCACGACGTAGGACATCCAGAAGGCGGCGATGCTGTTCCAACCGAACCGCCACATCCCCAGCGGCGGGATGAAGATGATGACCGAGAAGACGACCGCCGACGGGAAGTACCCCCAGTTGAACGTGATCGCGGTCAGGTCGCCGAGCGCGGTGCCGAGCGCGAACGTCGCGAACACCGTGGCCCAGTAGAAACCCTCGCGGCGCTGGGTCGTGATGCTGTGGATCGAGAGCGTTCCCTCGCTGCGGCGCCACCCCCAGAACACGACGGCGAGCACGACCGCCCAGAGGATCGTCGTCCCCGCGTACGGGATGTGAGCGTCGAGGTGCAGGAAGTCCGCGACGCCGGTGCCCGTCGTCGCGATCGCGTAGGCGAGATACCAGTACGCGAAAGCCTGATAGCGGCGCGTCGAGAACTGCCAGGCCAGGCCGACGACGACCAGCGCGATCTCGATCGTGCCTGCCCCGAAGTTGCCGTAGGTCTTCAGGTAGTCCGACGTCGCCTCCCCACCGGCGGTGGTCAGGATCTTCACGACCCAGAAGAGGACGATGACTTCCGGGACCTTCGAGGCCAGCGGGGACGGGAAGTACTTCCCGAGCACGGGCACCTGGTCCCGCGGGCGCACGGACGCGGCGCCGGGGCGTCCTTCGGATCGATGGCGGGGGGTGGCGGGGCTCATGAAGCGGGGGGTCTCCACGACTGCGGCGCGCGACAACCTAGCCCACGCCCGGCCGCGCCGTCGCGGTCACGTTCGAGGGTCCGATCGGCCCTCTGCGCGACGGAAAGCCCTGCAGAGACCACGTATTCAGCAACGCCCGCGGCAGGCAGGCCCCCGCAATCCTGAGTGAACTCTCAGAATTGCCCCGGCGGGCGTGAGATGCGCTCAGCGACGCGGCGCAGGCGCGCCGCCCGCAACTGCCTGGAGCGCGATCGACACGGCCTGCGACCGGTTAGTGGCCCCGAGCCGGTCATAGACCCCCTCCAAGTGCTTCTCCACCGTCCGCACGCTCAGGCAGAGCGCGTACGCGATCTGCCCGCTCGTCTGCCCCTCCAGCGCGAGCGCGAGCACCTCCGCCTGCCGCGGCGTGAGCCCGAGTGCCCGCAGCGCCTCCGGCCCGGGCAGCTCCTCGACCGGCCTCAGGTGCAGCGCGTCGAGCCCCGGGTAGGCGTCGCGCACGAGCCGGGGCCGAAGGCGCAGCCGCAGGCTCGCGTCCACGAGCGGGCGCGGAGCATCTGCAGCGGGCGCCGCGCCGTCGGCACCGGATCGCAGCTGCCGGGCACGCTCTCGCTCGACCCACCGCCAGAGCGCCGGCGGCAGCCGCTCGCCCACCGCGAGCCCGAGTCCCTGGCATGCGGCGGCGGAGGTCCAGGCGACCACGCCCTCCCGGCCGGCCAGCACGAGCCACCGCGAGCGCTCGTGGCCGTCCGTCTCAGCGATGGCCCGAAGCAGCGCCAGCTCGTGCAGCCGCGCGAGCGTCGCTGCGAACGGACCGCGCAGCTGCTCGAGCAGCAGGCGCTCGCCCTCTGTGAAGTCCCGTCGCCCCCGGCTCACCGTGAGCCCTATCACCTCGCCGGGGCGGTCCATCCCGTTGCGCGGCGCGGGCAGGGTGATCGCGAGCTGGTGCTCGAGGTCGAGGTGCCGGTAGACGTAGTCGTACAGCTCGGTCCGGCGCAGCTGGCGCACGGTGATGAAGTCCGAGATGCGCAGCGCGCGGCCGTCTCCGGTCGCCGCGTAGTGGCTGACGAGCGGGTTCTGGTGGATGTAGCTCGCAAGCGCATCGACTCCTCCCTCGAACACGCTGTCGCCCGGGTCGACCGCGACGGCTGCCCGCTGCGTGGTCGGATCGACCGCGTTGTAGGAGGCGATGTCGCAGGAGATCAGCCGCCGAAGCGCGCTCGCGCTCCAGGCAGGGAACTCCGCGAGCTCTTGCAGCTCGGAAAGGCCCCGGGCGACATCCAGCCCCCGGCGGAGCGCTGCGTTGGTCAGGTGTTCCATCACCCCTCTGCCGCTGTCCCCCCGGAGCGGCGGCTCGGTGTATGTCATCGCGCGAAGACGAGAACTCGCGCGACTACGTGATTTTACCCTGGTCGGCGCACCGGGCGCTCTGTAGCTTGCCCCGCGCCATGCTGGAACAGCGGGCGGTGAGAACGGGCTCCGGTCCGTCGCCTCGCGCAAGGGGTGCCAGGGAAGGCGCCTTTCTCATCGCCCCCATTCGAAAAGAAGGGGGTATCGATGAGAAAGACATTCGCAAGGCTCGGCTTGATCGTCGCGGCGGCGGTTCTCGGGGCGGGGTTCCTGGCCGGAACGGCGGCCGCCAAAGCGCCCAAACCGCCGGAAATCAAATCGGTCAAATTCAAGGGCACGCCGGCCGAACCGCTGGTCGTCGTCAAAGGCCGCGGGCTGGGCTCGCTTCCGGTTGAAGCGGCCGAAGAAGTGCCGAACTGCTTCGGAGAAGAACCGGGCGGGCTGGGCAACAACTTCGGCAACGAAGCCGTCTTCGCCGACAACACGCCGGGCTGGCAGTCGGGTTCAGGGCCCGGCGACTGCATCGGCCTGATCTTCAAAACGTACACCGAAACCGAAGTGGCCTTCACCTTCGGCTCGAGCTACCACCAGGAACAGTACGCACCGCTCCACAAAGGCGACGAATACGCGCTCGTGCTGCGGGGGCTCACCAAGAGCGGCGTCGTCAAGATCAAAGAACCGAAGAAAAAATAGGGCGCACGCTTGGCGGCTCCGCGGGTCTCCGCGGGGCCGCCGTGCGCTGAGCGCGGCGGCCCGCACGCGTCTGCGACCGGGCCGGGGATCGCACCGATGCGCGATCTCGGGCAGGGGACCTCCGGACCGCGTACGCCGCCGCGGCAGGCCGGTTCAGGCCCCCGCGCCCCGTGAACGCCCGGTGACGAAGGCTTGACCACCGCGTCGCCGCTCGTCTACGGTTGCGCTCAGAGGGGCGGGATCTTCGGATCACCGACATTCACACGAGGGACTGGGGACGAGGATGAGACGCTTGATGCACGGACGCGGCCGTCGAAGGACGACCCGCGCCAGGACGCTGCTCTCGATCGCAGCGGCGCTGGCGCTGGCGATCGCCGCGCTTGCGAGCGGGGTTGTCGCGAACGCGAGCGGCAGCGCGCCGACCGCCGTCGCCGAAGCGCCGAGCGCGATCGGCCTCACCACAGCGACCCTGGCCGGCACGGTCAACCCGCACGGGAGCCAGGTCACCGAATGCATCTTCCGCTACGGGACCACGCCGGTGCCCGATCACGCCGCCTCGTGCTCCTACTCCCCCGGCCACGGCGTCACGCCGGTCGCGGTCGAAGCGGCCGTCTCGGGCCTCTCCGAAAGCACGACCTACTACGTCGAGCTGTTCGCCGAGAACGCGAACGGCGAAAGCCTCAGCGAACAGCGCCGGTTCACGACGCTGCCGACCGCTCCGCACTCGAACAGCGGCGCGCCGCACAACATCACGCGTACGAGCGCGACGATGGACGGGTTCGTGACCCCGAACGGGTCCGAAGTCACCGAATGCTTCTTCGAATACGGCCCCGAACCCGACTCGCTGCCGAACCACGCGCCGTGCTCGCCCTCGCCGGGCTCGGGCACCGAACCGGTGGCCGTGAGCGCACAGCTCGAAGGGCTTGCCGAATCGTCCTCGATCTACTACCGGCTCGTGTCGAAAAACGCCTTCGGCTCCGACAGCGGCATGCGCGAACACATCTTGACGCCGCCGAACCTGCCGAACGCGAACGGCGAACCGGCGAACCCGGTCGGCCGTACGACGGCGACCCTTCAGGGGCTCGTCGACCCGCGTGAATCGCTGGTCGAACAGTGCTACTTCAAGTGGGGCGCGGTCAGCGTGAGCGAACACACGACGCCCTGCTCGTCCCTGCCGGGCGCGGGCAACGAATTCGTTCGTGTCTCGGCGGCGCTCGAAGGCCTGTCGGAAAGCACGACCTACTTCTACAGGCTCGTCGCAACCAACGTGTTCGGCGAAAACGAAAGCGGCCAGCGCAACTTCACGACCGAGCCGACGGTCCCGCGCGTCCAGCTGCGGAAAACCAACGAGGTCGCCGCGCGCTCGGCGCTGCTGAAGGGCGTCGTCGACCCCGAAAGCACGTCGATCACCGCATGCGAATTCGAATTCGGCACGACGCCGGCGCTCGGGCAGTCCGCACCGTGCAACCTGCTCCCCGCGGGCGAAGGGTTCCAGAAGGTGCAGGCGCGTGTGACCGGGCTCTCGCCCGCGACGCAGTACTTCTTCCGCCTGGCTGCAACCAACTCCTTCGGGACCGAGTACAGCGGCGAAGAAAGCATCACGACGTTCGAACCGGGCCTGCTGCCCGTGGTCACGAAGCTCTCGCCGAAGAAGGGGCTCGCGATCGGCGGCACGTCGGTCACGATCAAGGGCAAAAACCTCGGTGAAGCCATCGCCGTCAGCTTCGGCGGCACCGAATCCGAACACATCACCGTCAACTCGACCGAATCGGTCACCGCGGTCGCGCCGCCCGGCGCGGGTGTCGTGGACGTGACGGTCACCTCGGTCGACGGCACGAGCGAAATCAGCTCGAGCGACCACTACACCTACGGGACGGCTTCGATCGTCGAAATCAGCCCGAACACAGGTCCCGCCGCCGGCGGCAACGAAGTGACCGTGACCGGCAACGGGTTCCTGCCCGGCATCGGCCAGACGGGATTCGTGTTCGCCAAAGCGCCGGCCACCAACGTGGTGTGCGAATCGCTGAACAAGTGCACGATGACCGTGCCGGCCGAACCGAAAGGCAAAGCCAAGACGGTCAAGGTGCAGGCGATCGTGATCGGCAAGAAGAGCCCGCACTCGCCGGGCGCCGTCTACTCCTACACGCCCTGAGCGGCAAGCTCTGACCGCGACACGCCCCGGCCCGTGCAGCGGGCCGGGGCGTCGCGGCGCGCTCGGAAGACGACCCGGCGCGTGAGCGAGTCCGCCGGCATCGCGGCTCGACAGCGGTGCGAGCCGGCGTGAGCCGCCCCTACGGCGTGACGATCGCGAAGTTCGGGTCGGGCGGGTCGATCAGCCCCCCGATGCGCGCCAGCACGCCCGCATCGCCCTCGACCGTCACGCTGCCCGCGGCCGCGAGCGCATCCGGCGTGGTGGCCCCCGTGAGCAGTTCGTCGAGCGCCGCGCGCGCGATCGTCACGGCGAGATCGACGTCGTCCTGCGGCGGCCCGGCGCGATGCGTCAGCACGCCGTTTGAGAGCGTCAGCCTGAACTGCTCCCCGGTGTCGGGCAGGCTCAGGTGCATCGCGAGGTCCGCCTCGGCGGCCCGCAGGCCATCGAGACGGATGGCGAGGGCGTCGAGGATCTGCCTCGTGGCGAGCCCTTTGAGCATGTCGGGCGGCACCGTCGCGGCCGTCCCGGCGACGCCGTCGCGCAGCTCTTTGGCACCCATCAGGAAGAAGTTGCGCCAGGTCCCGTTCTCCGCTCCGAACCCGAGCTGCTCCAGCGCCCGCGCCTGCAGCTCCTTGGCCTCGCCGTTGTCCGGGTCCGCGAAGACGAGATGGTTGACGACCTCGACGACCCAGCGCAGGTCACCCTCCTCGAAGGCCCGGCGCGCGTTGTCGAGCAGCGCGTCCGGCCCCCCGGCCAGCGCCACGTAGCGCTCGGCGGCCGCCTGCGGGGGATGAGGCCAGAGATGGGCGGGGTTGCCGTCGAACCAGCCGAGGTAGCGCTGGTAGACAGCCTTGGTGTTGTGGTTGAGCGAGCCGTAGTAGCCGCGGCAGTGCCACTCCCGCGCGAGGCCGGGGGGCAGCTCCAGGGTCTCGGCGATCTCGCTCGCGAGGAGCCCTTTGTTGAGCAGTCGCAGCGTCTGGTCGTGGATGTAGGCGTACAGGTCGCGCTGCTTGGCGAGGAGGTCCACGATCCGCTCGCGCCCCCAGCGCGGCCAGTGGTGCTGCGCGAAGACGACGTCGGCGCGCTCGCCGAACAGCTCGATCGCCTCGTCGAGGTACGCCGACCACACGCGCGCGTCGCGGACGAGCGCGCCGCGCAGGGTCAGCACGTTGTGGAGGTTGTGCGTGGCGTTCTCGGCCATGCAGAGCGCGCGGCGTTCGGGAAACAGGAAGTTCATCTCGGCCGGCGCCTCGGTGCCGGGGGTCATCTGGAACTCCATCCGGATCCCGTCGACGACGAGCTCCTGCCCGGTGTGGGTGATGTCCACCGTCGGCGGCACGAGGCTGATCGTGCCGAGCGAGGTCGTCTGCCCGAGCCCGGCGCCGACCCCGCCGGCGGGCCCCTTCGCCAGCAGCGCGCCGTACATGTAGGTCGCGCGCCGGGTCATGGCAGTGCCCGCGTAGACGTTCTCAGCGACCGCGTGGTCGAGGAAGCCCTCGGGGGCAATTATCGGGATAGAGGGATTTTCGCCCGGCGGAAGCACGCCCCGCGCACCGCCGAAATGGTCGACGTGAGAGTGGGTGTAGAGGAGTCCGGTGAGCGGGCGCTCACCGCGGTGCTCGCGATACAGGGCCAGCGCCGCCGCAGCGGTCTCGCACGAGATCAGCGGGTCGATCACGAGCACGCCCTGATCGCCCTCGACGATCGTCATGTTGGAGAGGTCGAGCCCGCGCACCTGGTAGATGCCCTCCGCGACCTCGAACAGCCCGTGGATCGCGTTCAGCCGGCTCTGTCGCCACAGGCTGGGGTTCACGGTCGGCGGGCACTCGCCGCCGAGGAAGGTGTACGCGTCGGCGTCCCACGCCACGCGCCCGCTCGTCGAGGAGATCACCGGGTCCGAGAGCGCGCCGAGGAGCCCGCGGCGCGCGTCCTCGAAGTCCTGGTCGTCGTCGAAGGGCAGCTCCATGCGGACGGCCTGGTTCTGTGCGGCGATCTGCGGCGATGCGTCCGGCATGGCTCCCCTTCGGTCGTGGCGGCTGCGGCGGACCGTGATTCTCGCCTACGATTGGCGGCGCATGGCCGGCGCACCCGCAGAGACCGTCCTGCCCTCCCAGGAGGAGGTGCTGCTGCGCGAGGCGGTCGCAGGCATCTGCGCGGACTTCGGCCAGGAGTACATGAAGCGCAAGCGCGACGCGGAGGAACCGCCGCGCGAGCTCTGGGACGCGCTCGCCGCGCGCGGCTACATGGGGGTCAACATCCCCGAGGAGCACGGCGGCGGCGGCCTCGGTATGCAGGCGCTCTCCTGGGTCGGCGAGGAGATCGCGGCCGCCGGCTGCTCGCTGCTGCTGATCGTGGTCTCGCCGGCGATCGTGGGCAGCATCCTCACCAAGCACGGCACCCCGGGGCAGAAGGAGCGCTGGCTCGACGGCATCGGCGCCGGCACCAGGAAGATCGCGTTCGCGATCACGGAGTCCGACGCCGGCAGCAACTCCCACAAGCTCTCCACCTCGCTCCGTCGCGACGGCGACCGCTACATCCTGCGGGGTCAGAAGACGTTCATCTCGGGAGTCGAGGACGCCGACCAGGTGCTCGTCGTGGCGCGCACCCGCCTTCAGAGCGGCGAGCTCGGCCTGCCGTCGCTCGCGATCGTCGACGTCGACGCGCCGGGCTTCACGCGCCAGCCGATCCCGATGGCGATCCGCGGCGCGGACCGTCAGTGGACGCTCTTCTTCGACGATGTCGAGCTGGAGGAGGAGCGGCTGATCGGCGGCGAGAACGGTGGCCTCGGCGTCGTCTTCGACGGGCTGAACCCGGAGCGGATCATGGGCGCGTCGATCTCGACCGGCGTCGGGCGCCTCGCGCTGGAGCGCGGCGCCGCCTATGCGCGCGAGCGCGAAGTGTGGGGTCAGCCGATCGGCGCCCACCAGGCCGTGGCGCATCCGCTGGCCGAGGCGAAGATCCAACTCGAGCTGGCGCGCCTGATGACGCGCAGGGCGGCCTCGCTCTATGACGCCGGCGCGCCCGGCGCGGGCGAGTCCGCCAACATGGCCAAGTACGCCGCGGCCGAGGCCGCGATTCACTGTGTGGACAGCGCGATCCAGGCGCACGGCGGCAACGGCTTCGCGCTCGAGTACGGCCTCAGCGACCTGTGGTGGGCGGCGCGAGTCGCCCGCACCGCGCCCGTCTCGCGAGAGATGGTCCTCAACTACGTGGCCGAGCACTCGCTCGGGCTGCCGAAGTCCTACTAGCCCGCGGGGGGCGCTTTCGGGTGCCCGGCTTTCGGCGCCGCCGGACCGGCCTTGGCCGCCTGGACTTCGGCGTGACAGGCGGCAATGTGCTCGTCGGTGATGTTGCCGTCGGAAGGGACGCCGGGATGGTGGACGTGACACAGCCGGTAGTGGCCGCAGCGAAAGCGCCCGCGGCGGAAGCAGCCCTTGCGGTGGCAGATCAGCGTCGAGACGATCCCGCCGATCCCGATCAGGCTGATGGCCGCGACGATCAGGCCGATCCATTCCGCGTGCGAGGTCGTGAACGGAAGCGTGGCGAGCACCGGCGAGCACCGTAGAGCGCCGCGCGGACATGCCCCGCTGCGACGCGGGCCGGCGAAGACTCGCAATACTGACCGTGTGCTCACCGTCCTCGAACTACGGCGCTCGCCGGCCGCGCGAGAGCGCGCCATCGCCTCCCTGAAGGCGCGCTACGCGGAAGGGCGGCTCACGACCCGCCAGCTCGAGGCGCGCGTGGAGCGGGTCCTGCGCTCCGGCGAGACGATCGAGTACCCGCCGCTGCGCGGGCTGCGCCGGCTCGTGGCGCGCCGCGTGCGCCGCTTCCAGCGCGCGCTGCTGCGGATGCACGCGCTCGGCTACACGGCCGCCAACGCGGCGCTCGTCGGCATCTGGTCGCTGATGGGCGAGGGCGTGTTCTGGCCCGCGCTGTTCCTGGTCCCGAGCACGCTCGTGCTCGGCGGGCACGCGCTCGCGTCGCGCAAGCTGACGCGGAGCCTCTCGCGCCTCGGGCTCGGCGCCTGAGGCCTCAAGCCACGGGCGCCAGGAGCGGGGCGGGGTGCTCCGCCAGGTACTCGTGGACGAGCCGCACCACCGTCGCTCCTTCGCCCACGGCCGACGCCACGCGCCGCGGCGCCCCCTGCCTCACGTCCCCGGCGGCGAACACGCCCGGCATGCTCGTCTCGAGCATCATCGGCTCGCGCTCGCGCGGCCAGGCGACCTGCGGCTGCTCGCGCACCGCGGTGCCCGTGAGGAGGTAGCCCTCGGCGTCGCGCGCGATCTCGTCCGGCAGCCAGCCGACGTGCGGCTCCCCGCCGATCATGATGAACAGGGCGTCCGCGTGCACCTCCTCGCAGCGCCCCGTGACGCGGTCGGCCAGCGTCAGGCCTTCGAGCGACTCGTCCCCGCGCCCGTCCACCACCTCGGTGCGATTGCGGACGATCACGTTCGGGGCCGACTCGATCCCGTCGATCAGGTAGGTGGACATCGACGAGGCGAAGCTGTCGGCGCGAACGAGCAGGGTCACGCTCCGCGCGTAGCGCGCGAGGTGCAGCGCGGCCTGACCGGCCGAGTTGCCCGCCCCGACGATGAACACATCCTGGTCGTGCATCAGACGGCTCTCGCCCGCGGCCGCGCCGTAGTGCACGCCGGCGCCGACGAGCGCCTCCAGGTGCGGGACGCCAAGCCTGCGCCACTCGATCCCGGTGGCGACGACCACTGCCCTCGCGGAGACCTCCGATCCGTCGCGCAGCGTGACGATGCGGCGCTCTCCGCGGCTCGCGAGCGAGACGGCCTCCTGCGTGAACACGATCCGCGCGCCCATCAGCCACGCCTGCTCGCAGGTCCGCTCCATCAGCAGCCCGCCTTCGATCCCGTGCGGGAAGCCGGGGTAGTTGCGGATCATCGGGCTCGTACCGGCCTGGCCGCCCGAGACCGAGCGGTCCAGCATCACGGTGTCGATGCCCTCGGACGCGCCGTAGACGGCGGCTGCCAACCCGGCCGGCCCCGCGCCCACGATCGCGATCTCGCACTCGCCGATGTCGCTGTCGATCTTCACACCGAACGCCTCCGCCAGCTCCGTCATCGAGGGGTCGGGCATCGCGCGCCCGTCGTGGCTGACGACGAGGGGCAGGCTCGACTCGTCGAGCCCCGCCTCGCTCAGCAGCCGGCGGCCGTTCTCGCTGTCGGCGTCGTAGAAGCCCCACGGCGTGCTCATCCGCGTCATCACGTCGCGCAGCTCGGGCACGCGCGGGTCGCCGGCACGGCCCACGATCCGAAACAGCTCGAAGCCCGGCTCCTGCTCGCGCGTCCACGACGAGAGGTACTCGCTCATCGCGCGGTACATCATCTCGTCGTCGGCCCACGGCCGCACGAGGTGGAAGTCCGCGCGGCCCAGCGTCAGCGCCCGCACGGCCGGGCTCGTCGAGGAGTAGTCGCGGTCGACGAGCAGCACCCGCTTCGCGCGCGGGTGCAGCTCGTGCGCGCGCGGGAGAACTTGCTCAGCCGTTCCCTCGACCAGCATCAGCGCCACCCGCTCCCCGTCGGCGGCCATCCGCTCCAGCGTGGCGATCGCCGCTCGTGGCCCGCGCTCACCACAGACCGCGAAGTCGTGCCCGAACCGGCGCGAGAGGTCCGCCACGAGGACCGCCAGCGCGCGACGATCGCGGACGACCACGAACAGCACCGGCAGGCCTCCGCCGGCCGCGAGGGGTGCTCCCGCACCGTGGTCGTCGCGCGATCCCATCGCCTCAGGCCTCCGCACCCGGCTCGACGTTCTGGTTGAGCCGGAAGAGGTTCGTCGGGTCGTACTTGCGCTTCAGCGCCTGCAGCGCCTCGTACTTCTGCGCGCCGTAGGAATCCTCCGCGGCGTCCGTGTCGCCCAGGAAGTTGACGTAGGCCCGTCCGGTCGACGCGTGCTCGGCGGCCGCGATCACCGCGCGCGCCCACTCGGCGTGCGCATCCGCTTCGCCCGGCTCCTGCCAGCCGGTGACCGCGTTGATCACGAACGGCATCGTGCGCTCGGAGAACGCCGTGTCGCCCTCGGCGGGCCGCGCAACGGCGCCGCCCATCTGGTGCAGGTGGATCTCACATTGCGGCCCGGGGCTCGCCAGGTGGAGCTCGTGCAGCTGCTCGACGAGCGCGTCGTCGATCGCGGCCAGGTTCGTCGCCTTGAAGTAGGCGTTGATCCCCTTCGGCCACAGCGGGTCGATCAGGGTCTGCATCGCCTGATACGGCATCGGACCGAGCAGGTCTGCGACCGGCTCGAACGCCTCGCGGAACCGGCGCACCTGCTCCTCGGCCTCCTCGTGCGGACCGGCCGACACGACGATCAGCGCCGTCACCTTCTTGCCGTGCCACTCCTCCGGGACCACCGGCAGGGGCGGCGCGGTTGTGAGGTTGAGCGCGGCCGTGATGTTCTCGGGCACACCGGGCGCCCAGTCACGGAACATCCGCGTCAGCTCGAGGTCGTGCTCGGCCGAGAAGAAGATCAGCCCCGCGTAGACAGCCGGGCCGACCGGGTGCAGGTCGAACTCGAAGCGCGTCACGACGCCGAAGTTGCCGCCGCCGCCGCGCAGGCCCCACAGCAGGTCGCTGTTCTGCTCGGCGCTCGCGCGGATCAGCTGGCCGTCGGCCGTGACCACGTCGGCAGCGACGAGGTTGTCGCAGGCGAGGCCGTGCTTGCGCATCAGCCAGCCGATGCCGCCGCCGAGCGTGAAGCCGGCCACGCCGGTGGTCGAGACCAGCCCGCCCGTGGTCGCGAGCCCGTGCGCCTGCGTCTCGTGGTCGACGTCCGCCCAGACGGCGCCCGGGCCGACCTCGGCGCGGCGCGCGGCCGGGTCGACGCGCACGTCGCACATCGCCGACAGGTCGATCACGAGGCCGTCGTCGACGGTCGAGAAGCCGGCGATGCTGTGGCCGCCGCCGCGCACGGCGAGGGGGAGGCCGTTGCTGCGGGCGAAGCCGACCGCCGCGATCACGTCGGCCGCGCCGCTTGCGCGGACGATCGCCGCGGGGCGGAGCTCGTCGAAGGCGCCGTTCCAGATCCGGCAGGCCTCCTCGTAGCCGTCGTCGCCCGCGCGCAGGACATCGCCGTGGATGGCCTCGCGCAGCTCCTGGACGGTCGCTTCTCCGAGTGTGGGTGCGTATGTGCCGCTCATCTTCTGCTCCTTAGCTCGCGTTCGGGCCCCCATTCCTACGAGAGGGGGCTTTGCGCCGGCTTTGCACTTCTGTGGCGCCGCTTTGCACCGCCGCCGGAAGGAGCCGCGCGACCTCCTCCTGCATCGCGACCGTCACGGCGATCCAGTTGGCTCGTTCGGTCTCCATCACGACCTGGCGTGCTTCCTCGAGCGCGGCCGCGGCCTCGTCGAGCGCTTCCCGCGCGACGGCGAGGTCGGCCGCCCGCCAGAGCGCGCTGACGAGCCCCCAGCGGTCGCCCGCCCGCCTGAACAGGTCGAGCGCCTCTTCGAGCTGTCGTGCGGCACGGTCCAGATCTCCGCTCAGGATCCCGGCCAGCGCGAGCCCCGACAGCGCCATTCCCACGCCGCGCCGGTCGGCGAGCGCGCGTCGCATCGCCAGCGCACGCTCGAAAGCCTGCCGCGCGCCCTCGGTCGACTCCATCGAGAGCTCGAGGTGCCCGCGCCGGATCAGGACCGCGGCCTCGCCGCGCTCGTCGCCCATGCGCACGAAGTGCGCAGCGGCCTCGTCGAGCAGCCGCACGGCGCGCTCGGGCTCGCCCTGCTGGCGGGAGATCGTCGCCTGGTTGGCGAGCACGTAGCCGATCGCGGCTTCGCAGGAGATCTCGTAGAAGGGCTGCAGCGACTCCTCGAAGACGATTCGCAGCCGCAACGGCGTCACGCCGTCACCCGGGCGGCCCTCGGCCAGGTTCAGCGGCGAGGTGATCTCTTCGTCGGCACCGGCGCGGCGGAACGCCTCGACGCTGTCCGCGAGGAGCTCGGCCGCGCCCGCGAGGTCCCCGGAGAGCCAGCGGGCGACGCCGATCGAGTGGATCGACAGCGCTTCCGCGGCGGCGAAGCCGTGATCGCCGGCGAGTCGCCGCGCCTGCTCGAAGCGCTCCGCCGCGAGCGCGCCGTCATCCAGCGCGACGGCACATTCGCCCAGGCGCTGCAGCCCCCACCACTCCAGGCGCGGCGCGCCGAGCTCGCGCGCGATCTCCAGGCCCTCTTCCACGAAGTTCGCCGCCTGCGCGACCGCGCCCGCCCGGTAGCCGATCGCCGACGCCGCGATCAGAGCTCTCGCCCGCAGCTCGGTCGGCGCCGGCGCGGCGTCGAGCGCGGCGGCGAAGCGCCGCCGCGACTGGTCGAGGTCGATCCTCCTCATCCAGAAGGGCAGCAGGGCGATGCAGTAGCGCAGCCGCTCCTCGGGATCGAGCGCGTCGTGGGCCGCTCGCAGGTTGGCGGCGTCGGCGTCGAGCCGCGGGCTCTCGCCCTCGCGCTCGGCCAGCGCCAGCGCCCAGAGGGCGTGCCGGCGCGCGAGCTCCGCCCCCTCACCGGCGTCCCGAAGGCGCTCGGCCGCGTACATGCGCACCGTCTCGAGCAGGCGATAGCGAAGCTCGCGCCCTCCGCTCACAGCGACGAGCGATTTCTCGACCAGCCGCGCGAGCATGTCCACGGCTGCAGCCCGGCCCAGCTCGGCGTCGGCGCACACGGTCTCGACGGCGTCGAGATCGAAGCCGCCCGCGAACACTGCCAGGCGGCGGAACAGCACCCGCTCGTCCGCGGCGAGCAGCTCGTGGCTCCAGTCGAGCGTCGCGAGCAGCGTCTGCTGGCGCGAGGGCGCCGTACGGCTGCCGCCCTGCAGGAGCCGGAAGCGGTCGTCGAGCCGGTCGGCGAGCGCGCTCGTGCCGAGGCCCGCCAGGCGCGCAGCGGCGAGCTCGATCGCCAGGGGCAGCCCGTCGAGCCGGAAGCAGATGCGGGCCACGTCGCCGGCGTTCTCCCGATCGAGCGCGAACCCGGGTGCCGCCGCGCTCGCCCGCTCGGCGAACAGCGCGACGGCCTCATAGCGCAGCAGGTCCTGGGGCAGGGCCTCATCCTCGGGGCGGGGGATCGCAAGCGAGGGAACCCGGAAGACGACCTCGCCGGGCACGCGCACGGGCTCGCGGCTGGTCGCGACGATCCGCAGGCCGGGCGCCGCGCCCAAGAGCTCCTCGCAGAGCGCCGCGGCCGCGGGCAGGACGTGCTCGCAGTTGTCGAGCACGAGCAGGAGCGTCCGCTGCGCCAGGTGCTCAGCGAGCGCCTGCTCGGCCGAGCGGCCCGGGAGCGCCGCGATGTCCAGGCCGGCAGCGGTCGCCGTAGCGACCAGGCGTTCGTCGCTGACGCCGGCCAGCTCGACGAACGCGACGCCGTCAGCGAAGCGCTCCTGGAAGCGGCGCGCCAGCTCGATCGCCAGCCGGGTCTTGCCGCAGCCACCCACCCCGGCGAGCGTCAGCAGGCGGGTGTCGCGCTCGAGCGCGGCCAGCTCGCGCAGCTCGTGCTCGCGCCCGACGAACGAGCTGACCTGCTCGGGCAACCGGTGCGTGGGGGCTTCTGGGGACCCGTCCTCTGAGGCCTCGGCGAGCTCCTCGCGCAAGCGCTCGAGCTGCGCGCGGCGCTCGAGCGTCCAGTCCTCGTAACGGTCCTCCGGAAGCAGCTCGCCTCGGTAGAGCGCGAGGGCCCCCCGCATCGCCGCGGAGGAGCCGTCCCGCAGGGCGGCCTCGCCCGCGCGCTCGAAGTCCTCTGCGTCGACGCTCGCGTGGAGCACCAGCAGCTCCTCGCGCGCCTCGATCGCGGGGGCGCCGAGCACCCGCCGGGCCGCGTGGACGACCTGGTTGAGGTTGTTCGCCGCTGATGTCGGGTCGCGCTCGGGCCACAGCTCGTCCATCAGCTGCTCGCGATGCAGGCGATGCCCGGGGGCGAGCGCGAGCATCTTCACGAGATCCCTCGCCTTGCGCAGGCGCCAGCGGACCTCCGTCAGCGGCCGCTCGTCGACCGTGACGGCGAATCCGCCGAGCAGGATGACGGCGACGTTCTGCGGGGACGGCTCGGAGCCTCCCCTGCGTGTTGACTGCAACTCGCCCCCCGATCGCGTCCGCCTCGGTCCGGCCGGGCCGGGACGAGAGCTTCTGGACGCGTCTTTGACCGCTTCCAAGATTACCTCCGCCGCTCAGTAGCTGAACACAGTCGCGTCCTCCTCGCCGACCCACTCCCACAGCGGCGTCGCGCCGGCGAGGCGTGCGCAGCTCACGACCCCCTCCTCGGCGAGCCCGCGCGCCTTGAAGCAGATCGGGCACAGCAGCAGCTCGCCGCCTGCGCCCGCGAACTGGTCGAACAGCCGTGCGACCGGCGGCGAGCCGGCGGCCTCGATCGCCTGGGCGTAGCCGGGGAGCCCGAGCCGGACCGCCTCCTTGGTCGCGAACATCGCCACCGGCCGTCCCTGGTCCAGCGCCGCCACTGCAACCAGGAAGGCCACCGTCACCCGCTCGGCGTCCTCGTGCCCGGTCGCCAGGTTCACGACCACCTTGTTGCCAGCCATGTCTTCCTCCCTCTTCGCGTGCCGGCCTCGCCGGCGCTCTCCCGTGCGACCGTAGAGTTCAGGACGCGGCGCGGACTGCGGTATCGCTCACACAAGCGCGGCGGTGCGGTCCTGCCACAGACCGGCGTAGAGCGCGCCGTTCGCAAGCAGCCGCTCGTGCGTCCCGCGTTCGAGCACGCGCCCGCCGTCGAGAACCAGGATCTCGTCGAACGCGTCGAGGCCGCCCAGCTCGTGCGTGATCAGCAGCACCGAGCGCCCGCGCGCCGCCGCCAGCAGGTCGGCCAGGATCGCCTCCGCGGCCTCCGCGTCGACGTGCTCGCCGGGCTCGTCGAGGATCAGGATCGGGAAGCCGGCCAGCAGCGCGCGGGCGAGCCCGAGCCGCTGGCGCTGGCCGCCGGAGATGCGCTCGCCCTGGGCGCCGAGGTCGGTCTCGAGGCCGTCCGGCAGCGAGGCGGTCCAGACGTCGAGCCGCACGCGTGCGAGCGCGTCGAGCAGCTCGTTGTCCGACGCCTCCGGGCGCGCGAGACGCAGGTTCGCGGCCAGCGTTCCGGCGAACACGTGCGGGTCCTGCTCGACCATGCCCACGGTGCGGCGGATCTCCGCCTCGCCGAGCGTGGCGAGCTCGACGCCGTCGATCGTGACCGAGCCGGTCTCGTAGGAGAGGAACCGCAGCAGGGCCCATCCGAGCGTGGTCTTGCCGGCCCCGCTCGGACCGACCACCGCGACGCGCGCACCGGCGGGCAGATCGAGGTCGATGCCCGCGAGCGTCCAGCCGTCCTGCCCGGGGTAGCGGCAGCCGAGGCCGCGCGCCGCGAGCGAGCGCGGCCCACCGGCGGGAAGCTGCGCCGGGTGGGCCGGCTCCTGCACCGGCAGGGGCGCATCGATCACCTCGCGCAGCCGTGCGCTTGCACGCCGGACGAGCCGTCCCGAGTGCGCCGCCGCCGGCAGAGGGCTGAGGAGCTCGAACAGGGCGAGCGGCACGAGCGCGAGCCCGGCCAGCAGCACCGGGTTCAACGACCCGTCCGCGACCGCGGCGACTCCCACTGCCAGCGACCCCCACATCGCGAGCCCGCTGAGGCCGCGGATGAGCCCTTGACCGGCGCCGGCGGTGCGGGCTTCCGTGCGAGCCAGCCAGCCGAGCTCCGCGTCGAGGCCCTCGGCGCGCCGCAGCGCGCCGTCCATCGCGCCGGTGACGAGCAGCTCATCGGCCCCCGCGAACAGGTCCACGATCTCCGCCGAGAGCTCGCCGCGGGTCTCGGCGCGGCGCGCCGCCGCGTGCGCTGCCAGCCGCGCGGCCGCCCAGGGCACAGCCGTCGCGGCGAGCACGACGAGCGTCAGCACGATCGCGCCCGCAGCCGGGAGCGCGGCGAACACGGCGAGTGCGGTGGCGCCGCCCACGAGCACCGCAATCGCGAACGGGAGCCCGACCCGCAGGAGCAGGTCCTGGATCGAGTCGACGTCGTCCACCATCCGCGCCAGCAGATCGCCGCTGCGGAACGCGGGCAGCCCCGCAGGGGCAAGCCGCTCCAGCCGCTCGTAGACGCGGACGCGGAGGTTCGCGAGCACGCGCAGCGCGGCGTCGTGACCGGCCAGCCGTTCGAGATAGCGGAGCAGCCCGCGTCCGAGCGCGAAGAACTGAACCCCCACGATCGCGAGGGCGAGAGCCGACTCCTCCGGGCGCTGCGCCGAGCGTGAGATCAACCAGCCGGAGGTCGCGATCAGAGCGACCGCGCACGCGGCAGCGCCGGCCCCGAGCAGAGCCGCGAGCGCGAGCCGTGGCGCGAACGGGCGCACGGCGTCCTTGAACAGGCCCGAACGAGCTCTCATGCGGCGATCGCCTCGCGTCCGACCGACACCACGCGGTCGCACAGCGCCAGCGGCGCGGGTCGGTGGGTGACGATCAGCGTGGTGCGGCCCTGCACCACGTGCCGCAGGCCTTCGAGCACGGCGCGCTCGGTCGTCAGGTCGAGGCCTGCTGTCGGCTCGTCCAGCAGGAGCAGCGGCGCGTCGCGCAGGATCGCGCGGGCGAGCGCGAGCCGGCGCCGCTCGCCGGCGGAGAGGCCTCTTCCGCCCTCCCCGAGCGGCGTCGCGAGGCCGGCGGGCAGCCGTGCAACGGTCTCAGACAGCCCGGCGCGCTCGATCGCGGCGACGATCGCCGGCTCATCGGCCTCGGGCAGCCCGAGACGGAGGTTCTCGCGCAGCGTGCCGCGGAACACATGGGGCCGCTGCGGGACCCAGGCGAGTTGCCGGTGCCACGCGCCGAGGTCCAGGTCCCCGATCTCCACCTCACCGACCCGTGCGACACCGGATTCCGGCGCGAGGAGCCCGAGGATCGCCGCGAGGAGCGTCGACTTGCCGCAGCCGCTCGGGCCGACGAGCCCGAGCACCTCGCCGGGGCGCAGCTCGAGCGAGAACCCATTCACGGCAGGCCCGCTCCGGTCCGGATACTGCAGCGTCACATCTTCGAGCGCGATCGCGGACCCGGCCAGATCGGGGACAGGCGTCTGGCCCGGCGGGCGCGCTGCGGGGGCGTCGATGACCGCGAAGGCGCCACGCGCCGCGGCGAGGCCTTCGGCGCTCGCGTGGTAGCTCGCGGCGAGGCGGCGGACGGGCATGTAGGCCTCGGGCGCGAGCACGAGCGCGAACAGACCGGCCCGGAAGCCGAGGTCGCCGCCCGTCAACCTGATCCCGATCGCGACCGCGACCATCGCGACCGACACGGTCGCGACCAGCTCGAGGGTCAGCGAGGAGAGGAACGTGACCCTGAGCGTCTCGACGGTGCTGGCGCGGTAGGACTCGCTCACGCGCGCGATCGAGTCGAGCTGGGCGCGCCCGCGGCCGAAGATCTTCAGGGTCGGTAGTCCCGCGACGACGTCGAGGAAGTGGCCCGCGAGGCGCTCCAGGCTCGCGAGCCGGCGCGCGACGCGCTCGCCGGTGACCGCGCCCACGAGTGCCATGAAGACCGGGATCAGCGGCAGGGTGAGGGCCACGATCACCCCCGAGATCCAGTCGTCGGCGAGGATCGCGATCACGATCGTCACGGGCGCGATCACGGCGAGCAGCAGGTGGGGGAGATACAGCGAGAAATAGCCGTCGAGCGCGTCGATGCCACGCGAGGCGAGGATCGCGATCTCGCCGGTGCGGGCCCGCTCGTCGCGATGCGCTGCCAGCTCGGAGCCGCGCGCGAGCAGCGCCCCGCGGAGCTGCGACTTCGCTCCGGACCCCGCGCGGACGGCGCTCAGCTCAGCCGCCCATGCCAATCCCGCGCGAACCAGCACGACCGCGAGCAGCGCGGCCAGCTCGGTGCCGAAGTGAGAAATGCCCTGCCGGCCGGTGAAGGCTCCGGCGACGACATCGGCGATCAGCCATGCCTGCGCGACGATCAGCAGGGTGTCGCCCAGCCCGAGCGCAGCCGAGACGCCGACCCACCGGCGCGTCGCCCGCGCCCCGCGGAGCAGCCTGCGCTCGATGCCCGCGGTGCCGTCGGCGCGAACCATCCGACCAACATGATGGCGCTCGCAGGCCTGCCGTTCATCCCCATCGAATGATGCTGGGGCCGAGCGGCGCAGATAGGTGTATGCCCCAAGCCCGTCCCCCGGGGCCGTGAGCCCCTGTGCCCGCGTCCAGGACGTGGGCACAACGACAGAAAGGACCAGCTATGAGCAGCGCGGTCTCACCTCGGCAGCGGACGGCAGGGGCCGGGCAGCGTTCCGGCGTGCCCGCGACCGCCGACGTGCTGGTGATCTTCGGGATCACCGGCGACCTCGCCAAGGTGATGACGTTCCGCTCGCTCTACCGGCTGGAGCGGCGCGGGCTGCTGGACTGCCCGATCGTCGGCGTGGCGGGCGACGACTGGACGTCGAGCAGCTTCGCGAGCACGCCGCCGACTGCATCGAGGGCACCGGCGAGAAGCTCGACCGCGAGGTGTTCGACCGCTTCGCCGCGCGCCTTTCCTACGTGAGCGGGGACTTCACCGACGCCGCCACCTTCGAGCGTGTGCGCGACGCGATGGGCGACGCGCAGACCCCGGTCTTCTACCTGGAGATCCCGCCGTTCCTGTTCGGGGCGGTGATCGGGCAGCTCTCCGACGCCGGCCTCACGAAGACCGGCCGGGTCGTGGTCGAGAAGCCGTTCGGGCACGACCTCTCCTCGGCGCGCGCGCTCGCGGCCGAAATCCACCAGTACATCGACGGAGTCGCAGCTCTACAGGATCGACCACTTCCTCGGGAAGATGGGGACCGACGAGTTCCTCTACCTGCGCTTCGCCAACACGATGGTCGAGCCGGTCTGGAACCGCAACCACATCGCCTGCGTGCAGATCACGATGGCCGAGAGCTTCGGCGTCGAGGACCGCGGGCACTTCTACGACCCGGTCGGCGCGGTGCGCGACGTGGTCGTCAACCACCTCATGCAGGTCGTCGCCGTCGCGGCGATGGAGCCGCCCGCGACCGCCGACCCGGAAAGCCTCAAGGACGCCAAGTTCGCGCTCTTCCGCGCGATCCACGCGGCCGACCCCGCGCACTACGTCCGCGGCCAGTACGACGGCTACCGCGACATCGACGGCGTCGCGAAGGACTCGACGACGGAGACCTACGCCGCGCTGCGCCTGGAGATCGACAACTGGCGCTGGAGCGGGGTGCCGTGGTTCATCCGCACCGGCAAGCGCCTCCCGGTCACGCAGACCGAGCTGCGCGCCGTGTTCCGCCATCCCCCGCAGCTCGGCTTCATCGAGCACGGCCGCCGCCGGCCGGAACCGAACCAGTTCGTCATCAAGCTCGATCCGACGACGGGCACGCGCCTGATCCTCGACGCGCACCGCGCCGATCTGGAAGGCCCGGAGGAGATCCACTTCGACGTCGAGTTCGCCCAGCAGGGCGGCGAGGCGCCGACGCCCTACGAGGTGCTGCTGCTCGACGCGATGCCGCGGCGACAGCAGCCGCTTCACCCGCCAGGACGGGGTCGAAGAGACGTGGCGGATCTTCGAACCGCTGCTGAACCACCCGCCGGAAGTGCACCCGTATGCGCCCGGGACGTGGGGACCGGCGGAGGCCGAGCGCCTCGTCGAGCGCTTCGGCGGCTGGCACGGCCCGTGGGTGGAGTCGTGAGCGCCGCCGACGCAGGCTCCTCGAAGCCCGCCCCGGACGTGATGCCGCAGAGCGCGGCGATGCCATCGCCCTTCCCGCCGATCGCCGACTACGGCTTCCTGTCCAACTGCCACACGGGCGCCCTCGTCGCGCCCGACGGCGCGGTCGACTGGCTGTGCGTGCCCCGCTTCGACTCGCCGAGCGTGTTCGGCATGCTGCTCGACCGCCAGGCCGGCAACTTCCGCTTCGGGCCGTTCGGGATCAACGTGCCGGCGGCGCGCATCTACGAGCCCGGGACGAACATGCTGTTGACGACCTGGAAGACGATGAGTGGGCTGGCTGATCGTGCGCGACGCGCTCACGCTCGGCGAGCGCACGCATGCCGACGAGATCACGCCGCACACGCGGCCCCCCACCGACCAGGACGCCTACCACGTGCTGGTCCGCACCGCGATGTGCCTCGAGGGAGAGGTCGAGGTCGAGCTGACGTGCGAACCCGTCTTCGACTACGGCCGCCAGCCCGCGACGTGGTCGACCGCCGACGGCGATCACGTCGCGGACGCGACGGGCGGCGAGGTCACGATCCGGCTGCGCTCGGACATGAGCGCTCGGGATCGAGGGTGACCGCGTGCGCGCGCGCCACGTGCTCAAGCAGGGCGAGATGGCCTTCTGCTCGCTGTCCTGGGCGGAGGAGCTGGCCGGGCCCGAGAACCTCGACGAGGCCAACGGGCAGCTGGCGGACACGGCGCGGTTCTGGCGGGAGTGGCTCGGCAAAGCGCGGATCCCCGACCATCGGTGGCGCGACCCCGTGCAGCGTTCGGCGCTGGCGATCAAGGGGCTGACGTACATGCCCACGGGTGCCACGGTCGCCGCGCTCACGACCTCGCTTCCCGAGACGCCCGGCGGCGAACGCAACTGGGACTACCGCTACACGTGGCTGCGCGATTCCACCTTCACGCTGCAGGCGCTGTTCTACCTGAACCTCGACTGGGAGGCCCAGGAGTTCATCCAGTTCGTCGCCGACCTCGAGCCGAACTCCGACGGGGCGCTGCAGATCATGTACGGGATCGACGGCCGGCGCGACCTGGCCGAGACGCTGATCGACGAGCTTTCCGGCTATGCCGGCGCGGCGCCGGTCCGGGTGGGCAACGGCGCGTACAACCAGCGCCAGAACGACGTCTACGGCGCAGCGCTCGACTCGATCCTGCTGCACACCCGGCGCAGCCAGCGGCTGCCGCGCCGTCTGTGGCCGATCGTCGAGTCCCAGGCCGAGTGCGCGACGAAGGTCTGGCGCGAACCCGACCAGGGCATCTGGGAGGCCCGCGGTGAGCCCAAGCACTACGTGTCCTCCAAGCTCATGTGCTGGGTCGCGATGGACCGTGCGTCCAAGCTCGCGCAAATCGGCGGCGAGAAGAAGCTGCAGGAGCAATGGGGGGCGACGGCCGGCGAGATCCGCGAGGACATCCTCTCCAATGGGGTCAGCGAGCGCGGCGTGCTGCGCCAGCACTACGAGACGGATGCGCTCGATGCCTCCAACCTGCTGGCGGCGATCTTCGGTTTCCTGCCCGGCTCCGACGAGCGGCTGCGGGCGAGCGTGCTCGCGATCGCCGACGAGCTGACCGAGGACGGCTTCGTGCTGCGCTACCGCACCGAAGAGACCGACGACGGGCTGAGCGGCAAGGAGGGGAGCTTCCTGATCTGCTCGTTCTGGCTTGTCTCGGGCCTCGCGATCATCGGCGA
This sequence comes from uncultured Solirubrobacteraceae bacterium, assembly GCA_963738815.1. Lineage (GTDB taxonomy): Bacteria > Actinomycetota > Thermoleophilia > Solirubrobacterales > Solirubrobacteraceae > Palsa-744. The sequence goes on along the minus strand of CAVTXW010000006.1, from coordinate 324,342 downwards.
GGAGCAGCGGGCGCGGGACCTGATGGAACGCCTGCTGAGGGTCGCCTCGCCGCTCGGCCTGTACGCCGAGGAGTTCGACACCAGCACCGCCCGCCACCTCGGCAACTTCCCGCAGGCGTTCTCGCATCTCGCGCTGATCGAGGCGGCCGGGCGGATCATCCTCTCCGAGAGGACCGCGGAACTCGGATGAGCGAGCGCTACGACGCGATCATCATCGGCACCGGCGCCGGCGGCGGCACGCTCGCGCGTCATCTGGCTCCGCACGGCAAGCGGATCCTGCTGCTCGAGCGCGGTGACTGGCTGACGCGCGAGCCGCAGAACTGGGCGGCTTCGGACGTCTTCGTGGACAACCGGTACATCTCGCCGGACACCTGGTACGACGAAAAGGGCAAGCCGTTCCAGCCCCAGGTCCACTACTTCGTGGGTGGCGCGACCAAGCTCTACGGCGCGGCGCTGTACAGGTTCCGCCCGGAGGACTTCGGCGAGATCCGCCACCACGGAGGGATCTCCCCGGCCTGGCCGATCTCCTATGAGGAGATGGAGCCCTACTACGCGCAGGCCGAGGACGCCTACCGCGTGCATGGCGCCCGCGGCGAGGATCCGACCGAAGGCCCCACGAGCACGCCCTACCCCTACCCGGCGGTCTCGCACGAGCCGCGCATCCAGCAGCTCGCAGACGACTTCGCCGCGGCCGGGCTGCACCCGTTCCACGCGCCCTGCGGCGTGATGCTCGACGAGGCGAACCGTCCCTACAGCGAGTGCGTCCGCTGTTCGACCTGCGACGGGTTCCCCTGTCTCGTCCACGCCAAGTCCGACGCCGAGGTCCTCGGAGTGCGGCCGGCGCTCGAGTACGACAACGTGACGCTGATGACGAACGCCACGGCGGTCGAGTTGAAGACCGACCCGTCGGGCAGGACGGTCACCGAGGTCATCGTCGAGCGCGGCGGCGCGCGCGAGCCGTTCGCCGCCGATGTCGTCGTCGTCTCATGCGGCGCCGCCAACACCGCCAAGCTGCTGCTCGCCTCGCGTAACGACAAGCACCCGAACGGCCTGGCCAACGGGTCCGACCAGCTCGGGCGCAACTACATGTTCCACAACAGCCAGGCCGTGCTCGCGATCTCCAAGGAGCCCAACCCGACGGTGTTCCAGAAGACGCTCGGGGTCAACGACTACTACTTCGCCGGCGACGCCTGGGAGTACCCGATGGGCAACATCCAGATGGTCGGCAAGTCGGTGCCCGCCATGTACCGCGGCGAGAAGCCGCTCATCACCAAACTCGCTCCGTTCGGCCTCTCGCTCAAGGAGGTCGCCGAGCACGCGATCGACTTCTGGCTCTCCACCGAGGACCTGCCCGAGCCCGAGAACCGCGTGACCCTCGACGGGGAGGGGCGCCTGACGCTCACCTACCGCTCGTGCAACGACACGGCTCGCGATCGGCTCTTCCAACAGCTCCGCTCGCTGCTCGGTCGCCTCGGCATGCACGAGCACCACCTGATCCCGCGCTGGGCCTATCTCGAGAACCGGATCCCGGTCGCCGGCTGCGCCCACCAGGCCGGTACGGCCCGGTTCGGGACCGACCCGGCCACGTCTGTTCTCGACACCGACTGCCGCGCCCACGAGGTCGACAACCTCTACGTCGTCGACACCAGTTTCTTCCCGAGCATCTCAGCGGTGAACCCGGCGCTCACCGCGATGGCGAACGCCATCCGGGTCGGTGACCACCTGCTCGACCGCATGAGCGCATGACGAACGATCTCGCCCGCTGGCAGTTCGCGACCACGAGCATCTACCACTTCTTCTTCGTGCCGGTGACGATCGGGCTCGCCTTCCTGATCGCGCTGCTGCAGACCGCCTGGTACCGCAGCGAGAAGCCCGAGTACAAGCGGCTCGCGAAATTCTTCGGCGTGCTGCTGCTCATCAACGTCGCCGTCGGCGTCGTCACCGGGCTCGTGCAGGAGTTCGAGTTCGGCATGAACTGGTCGCAGTACTCGCGCTTCGTCGGCGACGTGTTCGGAGCGCCGCTGGCGATGGAGGGCCTGGCGGCCTTCTTCCTCGAGTCGACGTTCCTCGGGCTGTGGCTGTTCGGGTGGGACCGCCTGCCCAAGCGCGTGCACCTCGCGTGCATCTGGCTCGTCTCGCTCGGCACTGCGCTGTCGGCGATGTTCATCCTCGCCGCCAACTCCTGGATGCAGCACCCGGTCGGGTACGCGATGAACAGCCACGGCCAGCCGGAACTGAACAACATCGGCGCGATGTTCACCAACCCCACCTTCCTGTGGGGTTACGTGCACGTGCTGCTCGCTTCGCTGGTGACGGGGTCGCTGGTGATGCTCGCGATCTCGGCGTGGTACCTGCGCAAGGGGCGAGAGGTCGACGTCTTCTCGAAAAGCGCGCGGCTGTCCCTTGTTGTGCTGCTGCCCGTGATCGTGCTGCAGCTGTTCGTCGGCAACAAGCTCGGTGAAATCGAGACGAAATATCAGCCGATGAAGATCGCTGCCTCCGAGGCGCAGTGGGAAACGTGCAAGCCGTGCTCCTTCTCCGCATTCCAGATCGGCGGCGGGAAAAACGACAAGACGCCGTCGCAGATCATCGAAATCCCGCACCTGCTCTCCTTGCTCGCGACCGGGAAATGGAACGGCGAAGTCAAAGGCCTGAACGCGCTGCAGAAGGAATACGAACAGAAATACGGACCCGGCAACTACGTGCCCGACGTGTTCATCCAGTACTGGTCGATGCGGGTGATGGCCTACGTGGCCACGCTCGTCTTCCTGCTGGCGGCGTGGGGCGCGTGGCTGCTGCGCAAGGGAGCCCTGGACCGCTCCAAGTGGTTCCTGCGGCTGTCGATATGGGCGGTCGTCGCCCCGTTCGTGATGAACACTGCAGGCTGGCTGCTGACCGAGAACGGCCGCCAGCCCTGGATCGTGCAGGGGCTCATGAAGACGGCGGTCGCGAACTCGCCGTCGGTGGGCGCGACCGAAATCTGGATCAGCCTGATCGCGTTCGTGCTCGTCTACATCGTGCTCGGCGCCGCTGACCTGTTCCTGATGCTGCGCTACTCCCGACGAGGGCTCGACGGCGACGAGGAGACCGGCGCCGGGGCGGCGCCGGCGATGGGGTACTAGCCGATGCTCCACCTGCACACGCTCTGGTTCGTGATCCTCGCGATCCTCTGGGTCGGCTTCTTCGTGCTCGAGGGATTCGACTTCGGGGTCGGGATGCTGCACAGGTTCATCGGGCGCGACGAGGCCGAGCGCGAGCTCGCGATCAGCACGATCGGCCCGTGGTGGGACGGCAACGAGGTGTGGCTGATCGTCGCGGGCGCCGGTACGTTCGCGGCGTTCCCCAACTGGTACGCGACGATGTTCTCCGCCTTCTATCTGCCCCTGCTGATCGTGCTGGTCGCGTTGATGGCGAGAGGGGTCGGCCTGGAGTTCACGACCAAGCGCGAGGACGCGGCGTGGAGGGGCCGCTGGCGCTGGGCGGTCACGGTCGGGAGCCTGCTCGTGCCGCTGCTGCTCGGGGTCGCGCTGGGCGACCTCCTTCACGGGCTGCCGATCGACTCCAGCCACGAGTACACCGGCGACTTCTTCGACCTGCTGACGGGCTACGGCGTCTGGACCGGCCTGACGCTGGTCGGGCTGTGCCTGCTGCACGGCGCGACCTTCCTGAAGCTGCGGACGACCGGCCCGGTGCGCGAGCGCGCTCGCGCGCTCGGACGCCCGATCGGCTGGGCGGCGATCGCGCTCGTCGTCGGCTTCATCGTGTGGACGCGGACCGTCGGCGGCCCGGACGTCCCCGATCCCGTCCAGATCCTCGCGCTGCTCGCGGTCATCGCCGCGGTGATGCTGACCGCCACCGACCACGACGGGTTCGCGTTCGCCGCCTCGGGAATGGCGATCGCAGCGTGCGTCGGCACGATCTTCATCGACCTCTATCCGAACGTGATGGTCTCCAGCACCGACACCGCCTACAACCTGACGGTCTCGAATGCCGCCTCCGGTGGCTACGCGCTGAAGGTGATGACGATCGTCACCGTCGCGATCTTCCCGATCGTCCTGCTCTACCAGGGGTGGTCCTTCTACGTGTTCCGTGAGCGCGTGCGCGGTCCCGATGCGGGCGGCGAGCGCCCGGTCGCCGAGCCGCACGGGCAGCCGGGCTGATGGCCTCCGAGCCGCACCGCGTCGTGATCGTCGGCGGCGGCTTCGGGGGGCTGTTCGCCGCGAAGTTCCTGCGCCGCGTGCCGGTCGAGGTGACGCTGATCGACCGCACCAACCACCACACCTTCCAGCCGCTGCTCTACCAACTCGCGACCGGGATCCTCTCGGAGGGGGCTGTCGCGCCGCCGCTGCGCGAGGTCCTCCGCAAGCACCGCAATGTGACCGTCGAGCTGGCGGACGTCCAGGGCTTCGACCTCGACGCGCGCACTGTCACCGCCGCCCGGCCGCTCGGCCCGCCGCTGTTGGTGCCGTACGACTCCATGATCGTGGCGGCCGGGGCAACCGGGTCCTACTTCGGCCACGACGAGTTCTGTCAGTTCGCGCCGGGCATGAAGACCGTCGACGACGCGCTCGAGCTGCGCGCGCGGATCTTCGGCGCCTTCGAGATGGCCGAGCTCGAGGAGGACCCGGACGAGCGCCGGGCATGGCTCACCTTCGCGGTGATCGGAGCCGGGCCGACGGGGGTGGAGATGGCGGGACAGATCGCCGAGCTCTCGCGCCGCGCGCTGAAGGACAACTTCCGCCGCATCGATCCGGCCAGCGCTCGCGTGCTGCTGCTCGACGGCGGCGAGGAGCCGCTCGCCACCTTCGGGGACCGCCTGTGCGCGATCGCGACGAAGGAGATCGAACGGACCGGCGTCGAGCTGCGGATGCGCACGCGGGTCACCGACGTCGGCCCAGAGGGGATCACGCTGCAGGGACCCGACGGCGAGGAGAAGATCGCGTGCAGGGCGAAGGTCTGGGCCGCGGGGGTGCAGGCATCGCCCTTGGCCGCCACGCTGGCGCAGGCGACGGGCGCGGACACCGACAGGGCCGGGCACATCGCGGTGTTGCCGGACTGCTCGCTGCCGGGTCATCCCGAGGTCTTCGTGGTCGGGGACATGATGTCGCTGAACGGGCTGCCCGGCGTAGCGGAGGTGGCGATGCAGTCCGGCATGCACGCGGCGCGCACGATCAAGCGGCGCCTGCACGGCCAGGCCGAGTCCAAGCCGTTCGTCTACCGGGACCTCGGCAGCATGGCGACGATCTCGCGGTTCCGCGCGATCGTCAGCTTCAAGGGCATCAAGGTGGGGGGCTTCATCGGCTGGCTGATGTGGGCGTTCGTGCACCTGACGTTCCTGACCGGGTTCAAGAACCGGGGGATCGCGCTGTTGAAGTGGCTCACGTCGTTCGTGGGGAGCAGCCGCGACGAGCGCACGATCACGGTTCAGCAGGCCTCGGCCCGCGTGATCGCGATGCGAGCCGGGGTCCACCCCGGCCAGGAAGACCTCTCGCCGTACGTTCGCGCGCCCGGCCCCGGCGCGTCCGAGCCGAGCGGCTAGGTTCCTGCTCGATGCCGGAGATCGCCGCGTGGCAGGCCGAGCGCGTGGAGCGCTTCCGCGCACTGCACGAGCACGGCTGCTTCGCGATCCCGAATCCCTGGGACCCCGGCACCGTGCGCGCGCTGGAGTCGCTCGGGTTCGAGGCGCTCGCAACCACGAGCGCGGGCTACGCGTTCTCGCGCGGTCGCCCCGACGCCGTCGATGCGCTGTCGCTCGAGGACGTGCTCGGCCACGTTGCGGAGATCGCCGCCGCCGCGCGGGTGCCCGTCAACGCCGACTTCCAGTCGGGCTACGCCGAGAGTCCGGAGGGCGTCGCTGAGAACGTGCGGCGCTGCGTGGCGACGGGCGTCGCGGGCCTCTCGATCGAGGACGCGAGCAGCGCCGGCGGGCTGTACGCGCCGGACGAGGCGGTGGCACGTGTGCGGGCCGCGCGCGGAGCCATCGATGAGACCCGAACCGGCGTGCTGCTGACCGCGCGGGCTGAGGGCTTCCTCTACGGCGTGGCGGATCCGCTCGCCGACGCGATCGAGCGCCTGACCGCCTACTCGGAGGCCGGCGCGGACGTCCTGTTCGCCCCCGGGGTGCGCGAGCCGGACGACATCGCGGCGATCGTGCGGGCCGTCGCGCCGAAGCCGGTCAACGTCCTGATGAGCGCTGACACCGGGCTCGGTGTCTCCGATCTGGCCGGGCTGGGAGTCCGCCGGATCAGCGTCGGCTCGGCGCTCGCCCGCGTCGCGTGGGCGGCGTTCCTCGGCGCGGCGGGCGCGATCGCGCGCGAGGGCAGCTTCGCGGGCCTCGCCGCCGCCGCGCCCTTCGCCGAGCTCAACGAGCTGTTCTCCTAAGAGCGCCGAGCTCCCGATCGAGCCGCAGCGCGCCCGCGAACCGCGGGACCGGCTCCACGCTCGGCGATCTCCGCGAGGAAGACCGAGCCTGCGGAGGCACTCACGGGGCGCCCGCCGGCGGTCCGGGAGGTCCGCCGCCGGGACCGTCCTCGCGCTCGTTGCGGGCGCGGTGCGCGACGATCGCCCAAGCGAGGAGAGCGGCGGCGGCGGCCCCGATCAGTCCCCAGGCCCACCCGGGCAGTCCGCCTTCTTCTTCCTCGGGTTCCTTGGCGGCGGCGGCGCCGAGCGCGGCGGCCGCCCCCGGGCTGGCGGTCGCGCCGGTCGTCGTCGTGGCGGTCGCCGTGGCGGTCTCGGTCCTGATCACGGTGTTCGTCTGCACCGGCGCGGTCACCGTCTTCGTGGTCGTCACGGTTTTCCCGGGCGTCGTCACGGTTTTCGCAGGCGGCGGTTTTTCGGTCGATTCCGTGTCGGTGCTCGCGGCCGTCGTCGCGGCTTTGGCCGTCTGCGTCGTGGCGCCGGCCGCATTCGGCTCCGTAGGAGCCGCGTTCTCGGCGCTCGGCGCCTTCGCTTCCTCGGTGGCGGTCGCCGCTTTGGCTTTCACGCTGTCGGCGGCGTGGCTCGCGCTGCTCGCGACGTCGCTCGCGCTCGACCCGCATGCGGCGAGCGAGAGCACTCCGATCGCCGCCACGAAGCAGGCTGTCAGCAATCGCCTGACGAGACGATGCGCATGCGGTCGTCGGTGTTGTCGAGGCGCCGCTCCCCGTCCTCGGCGGCGGTCACGATCACTTCGATCAGCTGAACTGGCCATCTCACTCTCCCGCGTAGCGTTCGAGGAACCGCGCCTCGGCGAGCGCGATGTGCTCGATCTCGGCAGGGTCGACGCTCTCGTTCGGCGCGTGGATCATGCACTTCGGCTCCTCCACCCCGAGCAGGAAGATATCGGCCTCCGGGTAGGTCTCGGCCAGCACGTTGCACAGTGGGATCGAGCCGCCCTCTCCCTGCGTCTTCATCTCCCGCCCGTAAGCCTCTTCCATCGCGGCCTTCAGCGCATCGAACGCCGCGCCTCGCAGCGAGCCGGCGAACGGCTCGCCGGCCGCGGTGCGCTCGATCTCGCAGCGAAGACTCCACGGCACCCGCTTCTGCAGGTGCGCGACGAGCGCGTCCTCGGCGGCGCGCGCGCTCTGTCCGGGGGGCACCCGCAGGCTCACGCGCGCAGCGGCCGCGGGCTGGATCGCGTTGACGGAGCCCGTCACGGGGGGTATGTCGATGCCCAGCACGGTCACCGCCGGGCGCGCCCACAGCATGTCGGCGACCGAGCCGCTGCCGATCAGCTCCACCCCGTCGAGCACCTGGGCGTCGCCACGGAACTGCTCGGGTGGGTAGTCCAAGCCCTCCCAGCTCCCAGAGGCGTCGAGGCCGTCGATCGTCGTGTTGCCGCGCTCGTCGTGCATCGAGGCCAGCATCGCGAGCAGACCGGCCACCGGGTCGGGCGCCGCCCCGCCGAACATGCCCGAGTGCACCGCGCTCGCAAGCGCGCTCAGCTTCACGTCGACGTTCGTCACGCCGCGCAGAGTGGTGGTCAAGGTGGGCACGCCGGCGGCGAAGTTGCCCGCGTCGCAGACCAGGATCACGTCGGCGGCGAGCAGCTCGGCGTTCTGGCGCACGAAGGCCTCGAGCCCCCCGGTGCCCTGCTCCTCGGAACCCTCGCAGATCATCTTCACGCCGAGCGGGAAGCCACCGTGCAGCTCCCGCAGGGCTCGCAGCGCCGCGAGGTGCATGACCACGTTGCCCTTGCAGTCGGCCGCGCCGCGCCCGTACCAGCGCCCGTCGCGCTCGGTCAGCGCGAACGCGGGGGACCTCCACTCGTCCTCGCCGAACGGCGGCTGAACGTCGTAGTGGGAGTAGAGGAGCACTGTGGGCGCGCCGTCGGGCCCCGGCGCGTGGCCGTGCACCGCCATGCTGCCGTCAGGGGTGCGCGACAGGGCGGTGTCCTCCAGCCCGACCTCGACGAACGCGTCGCGCACCCACTCCGCCGCCTTCTCGCACTCCTCGGGCGGGTACTGCGTGGGGTCGGCGACCGACTTGAACGAGACCAGCTCGGCGAGGTCCGAGCGGACCCGCTCCATCTGGTCCCTGACGGCCTCACGCAGATCCCTGCTCATGACGCAATCGTCCCTTCCTTTCGACCTGCTGGATCGTTTCGTGTCACTCGGGAGCTCTCCTGTTGCAGCGTGGATGTCGACAGCCCCGCGCCCGTCTGGGGTGCCGCCATCGTCGAAGTGGATCAATACCGGACAGGCGGGATCGGCAACCCGTGCGCGTCCCGGGTGCCGGATGCCTCGCGCCCGCTCCCCTGCCCCTCCGCCGACGGGTCGACCGGACGCAGGCCGAGGCGTTCGAGCGCCCCTGCCGAGCACAGGATCAGCTCGAGCGTTGCGCAGTCCTCGAGCTCCAGCAGTGGTTCTTCGAGGTCCAGACCGTCCGCCTCCGTGATCGCGTGCTGGACGCGGAACAGCGAGCGGCCGTCGGTGAGGTAGGTGCCGGTAGCGGAGGGTTGCTCGGCCCGCGTCTCGCTCTCCTCGGGGCGCACGTCCTGCTCGCTGCGCTCGTTCGCGTCCGGGGCCTCGTCCTTGTGGCGCCGGAGTCTCATCACGCCTGGACCGTGCCGGCCTTCCTGTGATCGGGTAGAACGCCCGCGGATGCGAACGGGGCTCTCACGCTGCCAGCCTCGCGCCCTCTTCACGCCGACGCATCACCTCGAAGGGATGACCGGTCGATGGCCGATCATCCGCTGTGGGCGATGCCGGAGGCAGCGGCGGACGGTGGAGTGGCGGTGGCGGGGATACCGCGACGGCGAGCTGATGCAGAGCGACGACGACAAAGACAGCGGCGCACAACCGTTTCCGGCCGAATCCGGGGAGGTGGCCGCAGCGGCCAAATTCGCGCGCGGCGAGGCGCGGCGCGCCTTCAGGGAGGGGCGGCCGCAACCGGAACTGGTTCCGTACGCCTGGGTCCTCGTACTGGTCGCGATCGTGTTCCTGGTCGAGGGGATCGTCGCCAAGCCCTCCGACGCGGTCCTCGTGGTGCTCACCGCGCTGATCGCGGTCACGACCGTGCTCGCGCTCAAGATCGGGCACGTGCGCCGCTGGGTGCTCCTGGGCGGCGCCGTGATCGGCGCTGCGCTCGTGCTGACCACGTTGATCCAGGCCTTGACCGGGGGTGTCGACGGGGCGACGGTGGCGGTTGCGAACGCGTTCCTCGTCGCACTCGCGCCGGCCGCGATCCTGATCGGGGTGATCAGGCGGATGGCCGCGACCCGCGCCGTCACCGTCGAGGCCGTCATCGGCGTCCTCTCCGTCTACCTGCTGCTCGGGATGCTGTTCGCGTTCGTCTACGCCGCTATGGACCGCATCGGCAGCGACTCGTTCTTCGTCCAGAACGTCGAAGCGACCATCTCGCAGTGCCAGTACTTCAGCTTCACGACACTTGCCACCGTCGGTTACGGCGACCTCACGGCAAAGTCGAACCTCGGGCACACCCTGGCGAACTTCGAGGCGATCCTCGGCCAGGTCTACCTGGTCACCGTCGTCGCGCTGATCGTCGGCAACCTCGGCCGCCGCAAACGCGACTGACCGGCCCCTACATGCCCTCGACGGCCTTCAGCCGTTTCTTGCGCACCGCCCGCGCAGAGCGCGCTGGTCGCGCTCGTTCCGGCGCGCGGAGCGGGGCGCGCCTGGCGGCTCCGCCGCGCATGGTCCTCGCCGGACCCGAGGGAGGAAGCAGCTTGGCCCGCCGTGGCCGCGACATGACGATGGGCTCGCGCCGCAGGCACCGTCATCATGCACATCGGGTGATGGTCGGTGCCGACGGCGCGCCTAGCGTTCGCTCGAGGCCCCGGCACGCCCCGGGGATGACCTAATGGGCCTGCTGGAGTCGACCTACAAGACGGGAGTCGGGCTGGTGATGCTTCCCGCCCGGACGGCCATGGCTGGGCTGGAGGGAGCGGCCGAGCTCGAGCGGCGGGCGCGCAAGGACGTGCTGACGGCTGCGGACCGCGCGTTCATGGGCTCGGTGGATCTCGTGCTCGAGCGCGTGCTCTCCGACGACGTGCTCGACCTCGTCCTCGAACGCGTGCTCTCCGACAAGGTTGTCGATCGCGTGCTCGAACCCCTGCTCGCGGACGAGCTGGTGGACCGCGTGCTCGTGCAACTCGAGCGCACCGGCGTCGCGCAGCGCGTGGTCGAGCGGCTGCTCGACGACGGCACCGTCGAGCAGATCGTGCAGCGCGCGCTCGCCGGACCCGAGGCGGAGCGGATGCTCGCGGCGGCGCTCGAAGGCCCTCTTGTAGAGGAGGCGGTCTCCCAGCTGCTCGAGAACCAAGCGGTCTGGGTGCTCGTCGACGAGATCGCCCGCAGCCCGTCGGTCACAGAAGCGATCGCCCACCAGGGCACGGGCTTCGCCGACCAGGTGGCCGAGCGCGCGCGTGATCGCTCGCGCAACGCCGACGCCCTGCTCGAGCGCGTCGCGCGGCGGCTGGTGCGCCGGCGCGACTCCGACAGCGGCCCGCCGCCCGCGCTGCCCGAAGGCTCGCCGACGTGACGGTGGAAACCCCCGAGGACGCAACCCGGCGCGCCCAGCGCGCGGCCGCCGCGAGGCTGCGGCCGGCCGTCCCCCCGGCGTTCTCGGCGACCACCCCCTACGCAGGGCTGGTGACTCGTTCCGTGGCGCTTGCGCTGGACGCCGTCGTCATAGACGGGACCGCGTTGTTCGTGGGTGTCACCGTCGGCCTCGGCCTCTCGCTGCTGCACATGCCGAGCGAAGTGAACAAGCTGATCGCGGCCTTCGGCGCGCTGATCTGGGTGCTGTGGTCGATCGGCTACTTCGTGTTCTTCTGGTCCACGACCGGACAGACGCCCGGCTCGCGGGTGATGTCGATCGTCGTGCTCGACAACCAGGGCCGGGGTCGGCTGAAGCCCCGGCGGGCGCTGGTGCGGTTCCTGGCGCTGTGCGCCGGCGCTGCCGCGCTGCTGCTGGGAATACTCGTGATGCTGTGGGACGGCCGCCGGCGCTGCTTCCACGACCGCGTCGCGCGCACCGTCGTCGTCTACGCGCCGCCGCGCCCGCTGATCTGAAAGCCCGAGCCGGGGCGGCGCGCCCAGAGCGAACGAGCCGCCGGCCCAGCGCGGCACCGCTGCCGCGCGGCGGGCGGCCGTGACAGGCACGCCCGCCGCTGGGAGCTCAGGTCCCTTCCATCCTTCCGCCGTAGCAGATCAGCCCGTAGATCACGAGGATGTCGAGCGTGAACAGCGCGAGCGAGAGCCACGGGTTCGCGGCCAGGAACAACAGCTGCGCGATCGCGTTCAAAGACGCGATGAACACGCCGAGCCAGCGCGCCGCCTGCGAGCGGGCCCAGACGCCGGCCCCCACGAGGATCTGGATCGCTCCGATGATCGTGAGTATCCAGCCCCACGTCTTCAGATCGGTGATCACGAATTTCGTGTTGCCGATATAGAATTTCGATTCGTCGATCGCAGCGATCCCGTAGATGAAGTTCAGGATTCCGACGATCATGATCATCACGCCGGAGAAGACGATCCAGCCGAAGCCGCGTTCGTCTTCGTACTCGTAGCCCGAGTCCGCCCGCGGCGGCCTGCCGGCTGCCGGATCGGTGGTGCTCATGTGTCACAACCTCCTCGTTGGTGGACCGCCCCCCGCGAATCGCGGCAAGACGCCATTCGAGCGTACGTCTGGTTGACACACCGACATCACCCGTGTCGGGTGAAGCCAATGTCCGCCCGGGCGGTGATGCTGCGGGCATGACTGCCGAGCCGCAGGCCGCACCCGTGCGTTCGCACCGCGTGCTCACGACCACGCTGGTGACGGTGGCGACGATCATCGCCTTTTTCGCCTGCTTCGCAGTGTGGGCGAACAGGCAGGCGCTGAACACCGACAACTGGACGAAGACCAGCGGCAACCTGCTGCAGAACCACGCGGTGGACGAAGCGCTCAGCGTCTACCTGGTGAACCAGGTGTTCACGTCCGTGAACGTCTCGCACAAGCTCGAAGAAGCTCTGCCCGGGGAACTGAAGGGGCTGTCCGGACCCGTCGCGGCGGGTCTGCGCCAGCTGGCCGGACAGGCCGTTCCGAAACTGCTGGAGAACCCCCAGGTGCAGGAACTGTGGCGTCAGGCCAACCGCAATGCCCACAGGCAGCTGCTGGCGATTCTCAACGGCGGGAACGCGCTGATCTCGACCAAGAACGGCGTGGTGGTCCTGAACCTGCACGAAGTGGTGACCCAGCTCGCGGCGCAGCTCGGGGTGAGCAGCCAGGTCGCCACTGCTCGGGAAAAGCTCAATGGGGCGAGCGGCGCCGCGGCGCGCACGGGGGCCGAAGAAAAGCTTGGGATCAAACTGCCGCCGAGCAGCGGCAAGATCACGATCCTTCGCGCCAGCCAGCTGAAAGCCGCGCAGGACATCGCGAAAGCGATCAAAGGGCTCGCGATCCTGCTGCCGCTGCTCGGATTGGCGCTCTACGCGCTGGCGATCTGGTTCGCCGAGGGTCGCCGCAGGCGGATGCTGCGCACGGTCGGCTGGTGCTTCTTCGGCGTCGGCGTGACGTTGCTGCTCGCGCGGCGCGTCGCAGGCAACGCGATCGTCGAAGAACTGGTGAAAGTGCCGGCCAACAAGCCCGCCGGCGAAGCGGTGTGGTCGATCGGGACATCGCTGCTCCACGACATCTCGATCGCGATGGTGATCTACGGCATCGCGCTCGTGATCGCCGCCTGGATCGCGGGGCGCACGCGGGTCGCCGAGTCGCTCCGACAAGCGGCTGCGCCGTGGATGCGCGAGCACGAGGCCGGCTGCTACGGCGTTGCGGGCGTCGTGCTGCTCCTGATCGTCCTGTGGGGCCCGACCCCTGCGACCCGCAAAATCCTGCCGGTGCTCGGGTTCGCGGTGCTGTTCGCGTTCGGCGTCTTCCTGCTCAGACGTCAGACCGAGAGGGAGTTCCCGAACGCGCAGTCGAGTGAATCGATGGCTGCTCTGCGCTCGATGTTCCACCGGCGCGAGCACCCGCCTGCCGCCGGTGATGCGCCGGGGGGCGACGTGGCCGAGGCGCCCACCGTGGTCGCCGCGGGGAAGCCTCCCCCCGGGGACGGCGCGGCCGCCTAGTCGCCCGGGACGGGGTCTTCGTCGGCGAGGAGCATCAGCGCGGCCTTCACGCGCCGGCTGACGTCCGCGGCCTCGGTCAGGCCGAGCTTGGCGAAGATCGAGTTGACGTGCTTCTCGACCGCCCGCTTGGTCAGCACCAGCGATTTGGCGATCGCCGCGTTGCTGCGGCCTTCCGCGATCGCGGAGAGCACCTCGCGCTCGCGGTCGGTCAGCGCCGTCAGCGGCGAGTGCTGCTTGCGCTGCTGGGCCTCGATCAGTGCCTCCACGACCGCGGGGTCCACGACGGACCCGCCCTCGTTGACCGCATGGATCGCCCGCACCAGCTCCGGCGCGTCCGCGACACGGTCCTTGAGCAGGTACGCACGCCTGCTGCTGCCCCCGCTCAGCAGCTCGATCGCGAACTCGGGCTCGACGAACTGACTGAGGACGACCACGCCGATCTGCGGGTGCGAGCGGCGCAGGCGCGTCGCGATGCGGATCCCCTCGCGGCCACCTGACGGCGGCATCCGCAGGTCTGTGACGACCACGTCGGGGTGGGCCGTGGCGATCAGCTCGTCGAGCTGCTCGCCGTCGGCGCCGGCCCCCGCGAACTCGAGCCCGGGCTGCCCGCTGAGCATCGCCTCGAGGCCATGGCGGATCAGCGCGGAGTCATCGGCGATGACGACGCGGACCGGCTTCGCCGCCGGTCGCTCGCCGTCGTCAGGCATCTCCGAGCGCGTGCCAGGCGTAGGGGCTCGGCTCCGCCCCGGGCCCCCCGGACGGCTCGGCGAGCACCGGCACGGCGCCGGCGACCACCGTCCCCGCGCCGGTCGCGGAGCGCACCTGCAACGTGCCGCCGAGCGCGGTGATGCGGTCGCGCATGTTCACGAGGCCCTTGGTCTCCCTCAGCTCTGCGAGGCGGAAGCCGCATCCGTCGTCGCAGATCTCGAAGCGCAGGCCGCCTTCCTCGCGCCACAGCCGGACCTTCGCGGCGGCGGCGTCGCCCGCGTGCTTGGCGACGTTCTGCAGCGCCTCGAGGCAGGTGAAGTAGACCGCGCCCTCGACCGCCGTCGGGAAGCGTCCGACGCCCTCGTCGCTGATCACGACTTCGCCGCTCATCCTCCTGCTGACGGCGCGCAGGGCGCGGGCAAGGCCGTACTCCACGAGCAGGGGCGGGTAGACGCCCTCGGCGAGCGAGCGCACCTCGGCGAGCGTCTCTGCGAGCTCCTGGCGGATCGAGAACAGCGCGTCCCGGCGCGCCGGGGTCTCGGCCGGGTCCTCGAGCAGCCGGGTGACGGCGGCGCGCATCGCCAGCAGCCGCTGCTGCGCGCCGTCGTGGAGGTCGCGCTGGATACGCCGGCGCTCCTCGACCGCGGCTTCCTGGACACGCCGGCGCGAGACCGCGAGCTCGAAGCGCGAGATCGCGCGATCGGACTCCAGCCGGCTCTTGCGCATCGACATCATCGCCGCCTCGCCGGCCGCCTGCACGTAGCGCTCCTGCTCGGCCAGCTCGGAGTCGAACAGCACCGCGGCGGCCTCGCCGCCGTCACGCCTCAGCACCACGGCGGAGCGGGTCTGCTCGCGTGGCGGGACCTGGACGGGCGCTCCGTCGGCGTCCACGAACCGCTCGGGATCCCCGGTGCCATAGGCGACGGTGAGCGTAGGGTCGCGGAGCGTGTCAGCGAGGACGTCCTCGATGTCGGCGGCGTCGGGTGCGGCGAGGCGGTCGAGCAGGTTGGCGAGCGCCCGGCCCATGAACAGCCGCTCGAGCAGCAGCCCGAGGAGGATCGCGGCCGGCGTGAGGACCGCAGTCGCCAGGTAGGCGCCCGCGAACCCGCTTTCGCCCTTCCAGCCCGCGGCGCGCGCGATCATGAACGCGACGAGGAAGACCGCGTACCCCACGGCCACGAGGAACGTCGGCCCGATCACCCGCCGCACGGGTGCGGTCGCACGAACGACGCGCTGGACGAGCAGCACCAGGGTTCCGGTGCAGAGGGCGATCCAGGCAGCCTTCACGACCACGGCGAGCACCCCGTCCGAGACGTTGGCGACGGACGCGAGGTTGGTCGGGCAGTGGGGCGTGCAGCGCACGAGCGGGGTATCGAACGGCGGCTGGCCGTGGAGGAGCACGAGCAGCGCCCACAGCGCCGCGCCCGGCACGCCGCACCACCAGATCAGGCGCCGTTCGCCCCGTGAGCGAAGCCGTCCCGAGGGGTGCGCGAGAAGCAGGTAGCTGAAGACGACCGGCGCGAGGCCCGCGAACAGCAGCCCGATCGTGAACGGCAGCGGCCGGTCGGAGCCGTTGAGCAGCCACAGGGTCGCGAGCGGGACCGCAGCGAGGAGCGCGATGCCCATCCGGGCGTGGAGCCGCGCGGTGCGCGCGAAGATCCCCGCCAGCAGCAGCGCGACGATCACCGCGACGCGGAAGCCGGCCGCGAGGTGCGCCGGCTGGGCGTCCGGGTTGGCGGCCGCGAGCGCGCCGTCGATCGCAGCGCCGAACACCCCGAGGACCGCGATCAGCTGGAGTGGCAGGCGCTCCCAGACCGATGGCCCGCCGGGATCGCCCAGCAGCGGGCGCGGGATCGTGAGAACGGCTCGGATGCGAGCGCCGGCATCCGCCGGAGGCTGTGTCGCCGCCGGCGGCCCGGGCTCTCCTTCGCCGCCTGTCTGTCCCCCTGAGCTCCTCATCGAGCCGCCTTCCGCGTTCATCGGCCCGCCCGGGTTTTCGTCCCGGAGCGGGTCTCCCGGCGGATCGAGCGCCGGGGGCGCGACGCACGATATCCCTCGCCTCCCGGCGTTGCAAACTCGTCCTACGACCCGGCTTGGTCCCTCGCTCCACGCGGGCGGACCGCGGTCCGCGTCTCGCTGTTCGGGGCGCCTCCCAAACGGGCCGCGGCCGGCCGGCGGAGCCGCGAGCGCGCTGCCTCCGACGATCATCCCCATTGGGTGAGGACCGGTCCCGGCGCAGGGCTTACGTTGACTTGG
This sequence comes from uncultured Solirubrobacteraceae bacterium, assembly GCA_963738815.1. Classification (GTDB taxonomy): domain Bacteria; phylum Actinomycetota; class Thermoleophilia; order Solirubrobacterales; family Solirubrobacteraceae; genus Palsa-744. Next base: position 307,828 of record CAVTXW010000006.1, on the reverse strand, counting down.
GCAGCGAGAAGTCCGAACCGCCAACAAGGAGGCGCCAATGGCAACCCTGGTCGCCATCGGCTACGACGAAGAGGGGACCGCCGCCGAAGCGGCGGAAGAAGTTCGGCGGCTCAGCCAGGATCTGGTCATCGAACCCGACGCCGTCGCGGTGATCGCGCGCGACTCCAGGGGCGAGTACCACGTCACCACCAGCCACCACGCGGTCGGCGTCGGCGCCAGCTGGGGCATGTTCTGGGGCCTGCTGTTCGGACTGCTGTTCTTCGTTCCCGTGTTCGGCATGGCGCTCGGTGCCGGGCTGGGCGCGCTGATGGGCAAGGTCGAGAAGACCGGCATCGACAAGGAGTTCCAAGGCCAGGTTCGCGACCTCGTCCAGCCCGGAACCTCCGCGCTGTTCATGATCGTCGAGCGCGCCACCCCGGACAAGGCGATCGCCGCGTTGAGCCGCTTCGGCGGCACCGTCTTGAAGTCCTCGCTCTCCCAGGAGGACGAAAAGCAGCTCCAAGAGGCGCTTCACGGCGGCGTCGCCGCGACCGCCTGAGCCCGCACGCTGTCGCGGCTAGACGATCGTGACGTCGATCAGCCCGATCGCCGCGGCCTTGGCGACGGCCTCGCTGCGCGAGCCGGCGCCGAGCTTCGTGTAGACGGCGTGCGCCTGGGTCTTGACGGTGTTGCCCGAGACGTGCAGGCGTTCCCCGATCTCGCGGAACGAGAGGTGGGTGGGGAGGAACCGCAGGATCCGCAGCTCGGCGATCGTCAGCAGCCCGGGACCGTCGGCGGCGCCTGCGCAGACGTCGTCGACCTCCCCCCAAGCCGTGTCGAGCGCGGCGACGAGGCTCTCGACCCGGTTCGTCCGCCGTGCCCACCGCGAGGCCTCGGCGAGCAGCGAGCGCGCACCCGAGACGTCGGCCAGACGCACGCAGGCACGCGCCATCACGATCCGGACCTGGACTTCGTACCAGCCCATGTAGTGGCCGAGCTCACCGATCAGCCGGCCGGCCGTGGCGAGGTCGCGCTTCGCGTCGTCGCCGCGGCCCTGCTCGCTTGCGACCAGCGCGCCGACCGCGTAGACGACCGCGAACGTCGGGTCGCGCTCGAGCTCGTGCGCGACCAGCACCTCGCGGGCGCGGACGAGCCGGTCGGCGGCCAGATCCCAGTCGCCGTCAGCGGTATCGGCCAGCGCCAGCTCGGCCAGCCCCAGCGCTTCGACGCGGATCGTCGGCTCGGAGCTGCCGTGCACGGCCTCCTCGAGCGCCGCGCGTCCCTCGGCGCTCTCGCCGAGCAGCTGCAGCGCGACCCCGCGCAGCAGGCACGCCAGCGGCCGCATGAGGCCGCCGTCCTCGAGCAGCTCGCACGCCGACGCAGCCTCTTCCTCCATCTCCGGGATCCCGCGCGGCGCGCCGGCCGCCCGTGTCAGCGACAGTCCCGCCATCAGCGTGCTCTCGCCCGGCTCGACCTCTCCGCTGCGGCGCACGCGCCCGGCGTAGTCGTCCCGGCGCATCGCGGCCGCCGTCCTCAGGCCCCACCGCTCGCAGGCGGCCGCATCACCGCGCGAAAGCGCCTCGAACGCGGCCGCGAGCGACAGGCACGGCGACTGCGCGACCTGCTCGTCACCGAGCCCGGCGAGCCAGCCCGCCAGCCGGCCGTCGAGGGCTGAGATGTAGCGCGCGCCCTGGTTCCATACGAGCTCGCCCGCGCGCAGCGCGTCACGGGCTGCCACGGCGTGGTCGATCGCGCCGTCGAAGTCCTCGTTCTCGGCGAGCCAGACGCTCGCGCGCAGGTGCAGCGCCGAGACCTCCTCGGGTTCGCGACGCTCCAGCCCGCTCCGGAGCACGTCGCGGACCAGCGCGTGGCAGCGGTAGGTGCCGGGAGCGCCGTTCTGGGGGGTGACCATCAGGCTCCTGTTCGCGACCGCGAGCATCACCTCGCCCGAGCCTTTGGTCTCCAGCACGGCGTCGCAGAGTCCGGGTGAGAGCCACGGGAGCACGGACGTGCGGGTCAGGAAGCTGCGCTGCCCCGCGGGCAGCGGCGCGAGGATCTCTTCGCGCACGTATTCGTGGACCTCGGCGGCGTCACGGATCGTCTCGACCGCGCCGGTTCCGGCGTCCTGGCGCGAGCGCAGCAGGACGGCCGCGAGGAAGAGACCGGCTGCCCAGCCCTCCGTGTAGTCCACGAGGGCGAGCAGGTCGGGCTCGTCCACCTCGAGCCCGGCCGCGGCGAGCAGCCGCCGCGCCTCGTCGGCGGTCATCTCCAGGTCGTCTCCTCCGAGCTGGATCAACTGCCCGGAGGCGCGCAGCCGCCCGAGCCCGAGCGACGGCTCGGCGCGGGACGCGACCGCGATCTGCAAGTGGTCGCAGCCCGCGCCGGTCAGCTCCGCGAGGATCCGCATCGCGTCGGGCGAGCGCAGGTTGTGGACGTCGTCGAGCACGAGCAGCCGGTCGCAGCCGAGGGCGTTCAGCGTCGCGGCCTGCGAGCGCAGTGGCGCGGGCAGCCGGCTGAGGTCGATCCGGTGCGGCGCCTTCGCGTCTGCCTCGTCGCCGCCGGCCGGCCAGGGGGCCGCGAGCTGCGTGAGCGCGTTCGCCAGGTGCTCGAGCAGGACCGCTGGGTCGTTGTCGAGCGCGGTCAGGGTGAGCCACGCGACGGGGCGGCTCTCGCGCTGCGCCCACTCTGAGAGGAGCGTGGTCTTGCCGTAGCCCGCGGGCGCCGCGAGCAGGACCACCGAGGCCTCGCCCGCTCCCTGCAGGCGGCGCAGCAGCCGGGGGCGTGGCACGTGGCGCGCAGGCGTCTGTGGAGGGGCGAGGTCGGCGCCGGCGCCGGACTCCTCCGCGAGCAGCGCGTGAAATGCGGTCGCGGCAGCGGAGCCTTCGGCGTGCCCGCGGCGGCGGCGCGCGCGCTCGGGCGTGTCGGCGCGCGGGACGGCCCCCGGGCGACGCTCGGTCGTCGTGTGGTTCGTATGGTCGAGCGTCGGCATTCAGCCCCCCTCGCTCGCGGTGGACGGTGGAAACTCAAGCTTTGCTGCGCTCAGGCTGGTCTGCAAGCTGGCGGGCCGGTGTGTCGCACTCGTGTACGCACCACCCGATTCGGGTTAACCCGTTTGGATCGACTCCAGCTCTGGCTCGCCGTTCGCGGCCGCCGTATGTGCGCCGCGCGCCTCGATCGAGGGCGCGCGGACGCGCACCGCGGCGGCGACCGAGCGGAACCGCAGCGGCGGGGAGAGCCTGCGCGGCTCGCCGTCCACGTCGACGACGAGCTCGGAGCGGAGGGCGAGCTGGAAGCGCGGGCACAGGTGTTCCTGGAAGCCGGCGGCGCGCAGGGCCGCGTAGGACCGCTCCCCGGATGCCTCGAAGGTCGCCACCTGGAGCCGTCCCGTGTCCGGCCAGTCGCGCAGCCCGAGCCCGTTCTCGAGCAGCTCGAACCGGTTGTTGCACACGAGCAGCGCCGGCAGGCCAGGCTGGGCGGTCGCCGCGGGCACGGCCTGCGGGCCGCCACGCGGCGGCTCGCGGCGGCGGCGGCCGCTTCGCGGCGGGCTCGACGGCAGCTCGAGGCCCACGGCGACGCGGTTGACGAACGGCACCCCGTTGACCTCGCCGAGATCGATCGTGCGCTCTGCCGTCGAGAAGGGGAGCTTCAGGGCCTCGGCCGGGTCGTCGAGGGGCATGCCGAGGTCTCTCGCGAGCAGGTCATCGGGGCCCGACGGCATGCATGCGTACGGGAGATCGCGTGCAGCGGCGACCGCGGCCGCGGCCGCCTGGACGGGTGGGTCGGCGCACACGATCACCGAATCGGCCTGCGTCGCCTCGACGATCCGGTCGATGGCGGCGACGCGGTCCGCCGGTTTCAGCACCGCGACGATCAGAGCGCGCCGCTCGGCCTCGGCGATCAGGCGCGCGCGAACCCGGCTTCCTCGCGGCCGGCCGGCCGCGAGGATCAGCAGTGGCCGCTGTGCCGGCCGAGCGCCCCCGTCCGTCCCTGTGCCCACGCGATCCTCCGCTCAACCCGGCGCCCTGTGGGCGCCGACTCTCCTTTCAGAGCGCCGTCTGGTCCGTGGGCTCGAAGGCTACTCCTCGGCGGCTCGCGGGCATCACCTCAAGGAGGTGAGCAGGGCCTCAGCTGCACTTGATCGGTGCGAGCGCCGATTCGTAGGCTGTCTTCAGCCCGGTCACCGCCGAGCGAAGCGCGGTTTCGACCGAGCTGATCGACCCCGTGCTCTTGAGCGACCCGACGGCTTCGTCGGCCTGCTTCGCGAACGATTCGGTCGCTTTGGTGACTTCTTCCTTGCGCGGCGCGGAGAGGTCGGGGAGCGCTTTGCGGATCTGTTTGAGGTCTTCGACGATCCCGTTGACGTCCGTCTTGATCTGCGTGATCGAGGCGGTCGTCGGCGTCAGCGACTGCAGTGAGGTCACCTTTTCTTTGATGTCGGCTCGTGCCGAGCAGACGGACTTTTCGGCCTTCTGCTCCTTTGATTCGCCGCAGCCGTAGAGGCCGAGCGTGGCGGGCACCAGGGCGAGCGCAACGCACAGCCGCACGCGCGAGGAGTGTCCGGAGCGAACCCGCATCGCCGTGAGCCTTCCTGTCGGGAGAGTTGCTCGCATCACCCGATTCGGGGGACCGGGCACGCGCTCAGCTCCCGGGCGGCGGGTCCGCATGCCGGGCACCCGGCGAGAGCGCGGCGTTGAGCTTGATCGCGCGCACCGCGCCCGTGGCTCCCGCCTGCAGCGTCGCGCCCACCACGAGCACGACGATTCCCGGGATCAGCAGGACGGGCGATCCGAGCATCAGGATGCCGAGCCGTGCGAGCACGTACGGCGGCGTGCACACCGTGGTCCCGATCACGGTGCTGAGCACCGACGCCGTCAGGCGGTCGCGTCTCGGCGCGTCTTTGGGTGCGCCGATCAGGCGGGCCGGGACGGCGACGTAGCTGACCATCAGGATCGCGATCACCGGCCCGAGGGTCAGCGCGAACCAGGGGCTGCCCCAGCGGGGCGCGATCGCGACCGCGACCGCCAGCGGCAGGCCGACGAGCGCTCCCGCGGTCAGCACGGGCCGCAGGTTCGAGCGGGCGCGCTGGAACGCGCGCGCCACCTCCGGCGGCCGCGGACCGTCCACGGCGAACGCGAACACGGCGTTCAGGAAGAAGCAGGCCATCGTCAGCGCCACGACCGCGAGGCAGATCGGGATCAGGACGGGGCCTCGGATCACGTTCAGTTCGCGGCCGCGCAGGACGTGCGCCTTCAGGTCGTACGTCGCGAGCCAGATCAGAGCGGCCGCCGGGATCGAGACGAACAGCAGGCGCCGGTTGGAGATCAGCAGCCGCAGGCCGTCCAGCAGCATCGACATCGCCGTGACGGTGAACGCGAGCGGCCTCAGCGTGCGGTGCGAGCGCGTGAGGCGCTCGTAGGCGCGGGTGAGCGATTCCTCGTCGGACTCGACCAGCCGCATCAGCGTGGCCAGGCCCGCCACCGCCTGGCGGGTCGCCGCCCTCGCGCGCGGAAGGCGGCGACCTTTGTCGTCCCCGGCGCCGCGCCCGGCGGCGGGGTCCTCCTGCTGGGGCGCTCGCCCCGCGCTCAGGCGGCGAGCGCCTTCTGCTTGATGCTGTCGAACTCCGACTGGTCGATGGTGCCTTCGTCGAGCAGTTTCTTCGCCGAGGCGATCTGGTCGGCCGGCGAGGTGCTGGCCACGCCTTTGACGTAATCGGCGAATTCGCCTTCGGCTGCCTTCTGCTGTTTGACGGTGCGTTCAGTGAGCCCCTTGTGCTCGGCGATCAGGTAGATGAAGACGCCGAAGTAGGGCAGGATCACGAGCACCAGGATCCAGGCCGTCTTCGCCCACCCCCCGATGTCGTGGCGGCGGAACAGATCACCAATCACAACGAACAGCATCCACAGCCAGATGACGAACGCGAAGAAGATCAGGATCGTCCAGAAGACTTCGAGCAGCGGATAGCTCACGGCTGCGAGCATGTGGCTCCTTTCATGAAGCCGCCGGCGCCGCTCCGGCTCCTCGCCGGCAGCGCGCAGCGGCCGTTGTCCCGGTATCCGGCGATGCTCGCCCTCGGGCGGCGGGCGGGCATCACCCTATCGGGGTGAGCGCCCCGGCGTTCGTCGGAAATGGGTGATGCGCGCGGCGCCACGCGCCGGTAGACCTTGCCCGTGAGCATCGTGCGGAGGGTCTGGGCGCTCGCGGCGCTGGCATCGTTCGCCGCGTCCGTGGTGCTCGCGGTCGTGGTCGGCGTGGAGGGCTTCCCGCGCGGGCTCTCGGTGCTGGCGTGCGTGCTGCTCGCGGTGTTCGCCGCCTGGCGGGCGCTGCTTGCCGGCGGCCTCGCGCGACGGCTGTACGCGGCGGTCGCGGCGCTCGCTCTCGCAGGCGCCGTGGCGATCGTCGTGTTCGAGGGCCGGCCGCTGGCGAACGCGCTCGTGCTCGTGCTGTTCGCGCTCTCGGTCGTGAGCGCGCGCGAGGCGTTCACGGTCCGCGTGCGGCTGCCGCCGGCGCCCCGGCCCGAGCGCCCGGTGCTGTTCTTCAACCCGAAGTCGGGCGGCGGCAAGGCCGAGCGGTTCGGGCTCGCCGCGGAGGCCGCGAAGCGTGGCATCGAGGCGGTCGAGCTGACACCGGGCACCGACCTGCGCGATCTGGTCGGCCGCGCCGTGGAGGGAGGGGCGGACGCGCTGGCGATGGCGGGGGGCGACGGCTCCCAGGCGATCGTCGCGGCGATCGCGGCCGAGCACGATCTGCCCTATGCGTGCATCCCCGCCGGAACCCGCAACCACTTCGCGCTCGACCTCGGCGTCGATCGCGACGATGTGGTCGGGGCTCTCGATGCCTTCACCGACGGCGGCGAGCGGCGCGTCGATCTGGCGACGGTCAACGGCCGCGTGTTCGTCAACAACGTCTCTCTCGGCGTCTACGCGGAGGCGGTGCAACGCGAGGAGTACCGCGGCGCGAAGATGCGCACGATCGCGGCGACCGCCGCCGACACGCTGGCGGGAGAGCGGCCCCCCGAGCTCCATTGGGAGGGAGCGCGCGGACGCGAATCGGGAACGGTGATCCTCGTCTCGAACAACGTGTACCGCCTCGGCCGCGCGCTTGGCTCGGGGATGCGCGCGAGGCTCGACGCCGGGCGGCTCGGGATCGCCGTGCTCGGCAGCTCTGAGGTGCTCGACCCCGCAGAGGAGGGCGACCCGGTGGAGCGCCGCGGCCGCGTGCGGCTGACGGCTACGCGAAGCTGGAGCTCGCAGCGCTTCGAGGTGCGGGCGGCGAGCCCGGTTCCCGCCGGGATCGACGGGGAGGCCGCGGTGCTCGAACCCCCGCTCGTCTTCCGCATTCTGCCGGGGGTGCTGCGCGTGCGCATCGCTCCCGAACACGTCGGCGCCTCGCCCGCGGCGGCTCTGCCGGAGGGGCCGCTCGGCCTGCTCGCCGAGCTCGGGCGCATCGCGTTCGGGCCCTTGCACACAGCGGCGGCGCGGGCCGCCTCCAGCCCGGCGCGCGAGGAGCCCGGGCTCACCGACCGCTCGCTGCCGTGAACGCGTGGCTGCGGGAGGCCGACCGCGTCGACCGCGCGCTGTACGGGGCACTCGCCCACGCGCGCACACCGCGGCTCGATCTCGCGATGCGCCGTCTCTCTCACGCGGCGAACTACTCGCGTCTGTCGATCGCGTCCGCCGCGCTGCTCACGCTCGCGGGCCCGCGCGGGCGGCGCGCGGCGCGCTCGGGCCTCCTCGCCGCGTTCGGCGCGGCAGCACTGGTCAACGCGGTGCTGAAACCGCTTGGGCGGCGGGCGCGCCCCGACCGCGCGGGGGCGCGCATCCCGCGGGCGCGCCACGTGCCGATGCCGGCCTCGCGCTCGTTCCCCTCGGGTCACACCGCCGCGGCGGCCGCGTTCGCTGCGGGCGCCGGGCGCGAGCTTCCCGCGGCGCGGCTGCCGCTCGGCGTGCTGGCCGCGGCGGTCGGCTACTCACGCGTCCACACCGGCGTGCACTACCCAGGCGACGTGCTGGCGGGCGCGGCCCTCGGCGTCGGGGTCGCCGCGGTCACCGCCCGCGTCTGCGCCGGCCCGCTCCGCGACCGCGAGGAGCCGCAGGTTTAGTAGGGATCGGGTGATGTGACGCCCGCCGGGCAGGCGAGACTGCCGTCATGTGTCGCTGGATGGGATGGCACGGGCAGCCCGTTCTGATCGAGGAGCTGCTCTTCAAGACCCAACACGGGCTGGTCGATCAGAGCCTTCACTCGCGCATGGGCGCAGAGACGACCAACGGCGACGGCTTCGGACTCGGCTGGTACGGCATCGGGGACGGCCCCGGGCTCTACCGCAGCATCGCGCCGGCATGGGGCGATCGCAACCTGCGCCACCTCGCCGGTCACATCGAGTCGCCGTTGTTCCTCGCGCACGTCCGGGCGACCACCGGCACGGCGATCCAGCAGACCAACTGCCATCCGTTCTCGCGCGGCGACTGGATGATGGTTCACAACGGGCTGGTCAACGAGTTCCACCTCATACGGCGTGAGCTTATGCTCGGCCTCGACCCGAGCTCGTTCGCCGAAATCGAAGGGTCGGCCGACTCAGAGGTGCTGTTCCACCTCGCGCTGGCCCGCGGGCTGCAGGACGATCCTCTCGGCGCGCTCGAGCAGACCGTCGGGCTCGTCGAAAGCGTGCAGCGCCGGCGCGGGATCGAGCCCGCCCTGCAGGTCAGCATCGGGGTCAGCGACGGGGAGACGCTGTGGGCGGTGCGCTACTCGAGCGTCCACGAATCACGCACGCTGTTCCGCTCAGAAGACGCGGAGGCGATCCGGCGTCTTCACCCGGAGAACGAGCGTGTGCAGATGCTGCTCGACAGCGACCGCATCGTCGTCTCCGAGCCGCTCGCCGATCTCCCGGGGGCCTGGCATGAGCTCGAGGAGTCCACGACGCTCACCGTCCACCAGGGGGGCGAGGTGGAGACGGGGGAGTTCCGGCCGCGCGAGCCGAGCGCGGCCTAGCCGGCGCGGGGGAACGCATGACGGCCGCTGCGGGCCCGCCGCGCCGATTCGGCGCATGCTCGCCGGCATCTTCCTCCGATCCGCTTTCGATCCGCGGGGAAGAAGTCGCGGCGTAAGGCATTTAGGAAGGCACGGCGGAACCCTCACCCGCCGCCTCGGATGCCGGCGCCGCGGTTGGTCGCGGCCGGGGGGCTCGAGGTCATACAGAGCGTCGCTGCGGGCTCACGTCTGCGGCGGGGCGATCTCCTGGTGCCCGATGCGGCCGCCGCGGCGGCCGGCGTCAGCATGCAATCCAACCCGAAGGGGGCAGCATCATCACAATCGAGAGAGTGCCCGCTGTGCCCGGAGCGGGATCATGATCGGGCACGGCTGGCAAGTGATCGAATCCTCGTCCGCTCGCGACGCGTCGCCGACGCTGCTCGCGAAGGCTGACGGGGCCCGAAGGGCGGCCCGCCGGCCCAGGCCGGCAGGCCCGCAGCGCCACGAGGGGCGCGAGCGGCTCACCGTCTCGGTGCGCGCAGCTCTGAGCGCCCTCGCGGCGCAGGCTCGCCCGCGGCGCCAGGTTCGCTCCTAGCGCCGCGGGCCGGGCCGGCCTCGGCGCTCCTCGTGTAGGAAGCTGTCGCTGTCGATCCCGGCGGCGCTCGTTCGTCCAGACCGTGACGAACGACGAAAGGAGCAGCTTTGCGCTACATGATGTTGATCTACCAGGGCAGCACGCCGCTGCCGGGGACCCCCGAGTGGGAGGCGATGGGCCCCGATCGCCAGGGCGCGGTGTACGCCGGCTACCAGGCGCTCAACGCCACGCCCGGGATGACCCCGGGGCAGCGGATGGACGGTCCCGACACGGCGACGACGGTCAGGGTCAAGGATGGCTCGACGCTGACGACCGATGGGCCCTTCGCCGAGACGAAGGAGGCGCTCGGCGGCTACTTCTTCTTCGAGGCCGAGGACCTGCAGGCGGCGATCGAGGTGGCTGCGAAGGTGCCGGCGGCCGCGCTGGGCGGGGCCGTCGAGGTGCGCGAGGTGCTCGAAAGATAGGACCGGGGGTGGCCTCTTGACAAACCTACGCCCCTTAGGTATCTTCCTATTATTGTTAGGAAGATGAAAGGACGGCGTAGATGCGAACCACTCAGATCACCTCGAACCTGATCCAGCTGACGAGGCTCAACTTCGTCAACGCCTACCTCGTACGCGAGGACGACGGCTTCACCCTCATCGACACCACGCTCGGCGGCAAGGCGGCCCAGGACCTGATCGGCGCGGCGCAGAGCGCGGGCGGCGAGATCCGCCGGATCGCCCTCACGCACGGGCACGGCGATCACGCCGGCGGGCTCGACGCGATCATGAGCAGGCTCGGCAGCGGCGTCGAGGTGCTCCTGGGCGAGCCGGACGCGCGCGTCTGGGCCGGCGAGAAGGAGATCGACGGCAGGAAGGTGACGGGCTTCTGGAAAGACGTCGAGACCAAGCCCGACACCCTCCTGCACGGGGGTGAGCGCATCGGCAGCCTCGAAGTCGTGCCCTCGCCCGGCCACACGGCGGGACACGTCGCGTTCCTCGACACGCGCGACCGCTCCCTGATCGCCGGTGACGTCTTCACGGCCTACGGGCGCCCGGAAGTCAGCAACCACTTCTACTGGCGCTTCCCGCTCGCCTACGGGGCGACAGCGGACCGTGCGCAGGACCTGGCCTCGGCGCGCGCGCTGCGGGCTCTCGACGCCTCTCGGCTGGCCGTCGGGCACGGGCCTGCCGCGGAGGGGCCGGGGGCGGCGATGGACGCAGCGATCGCGCGCTCGGCGAAGTCCCTCGGCGAGCCTGCCTGATGCCCCGCGCAGGGCTGACTGCGCAGACGGTCACGGACGCCGCGGCCGAGCTGGCCGACGCCGAGGGCCTCGACGCGGTGACGCTGGCGGCGCTCGCGGCCCGGCTCGGGGTGCGAGCGCCCTCGCTCTACGCCCATGTCGAAGGCCTGGAGGACCTGCGCGCGCGCGTCGCCGGCCGGGGCGCCGAGCAGCTCGCCGAGCGCCTCCAGGCGGCGGTCGCCGGGCGCTCCGGCGCCGCGGCGCTGCGCTCGCTGGCCGCCGCCTACCGCGACTACGCGCGCGAGCACCCCGGCGCCTACGCCGCGCTGCAGCGCGTGACGGGCCGCAGCGCGTGGGCCGCGGGGGCCGCCGAGCGGACGGTCGGCGTCGTGCTGGCCGTGCTGCGGGGCTACGGCCTGGAGGGCGAGGAGGCGCTCCACGCCACCCGTGCGATCCGCTCCGCGCTGCATGGCTTCGTACTGCTCGAAGCCCAGGGGGGATTCGGCCTCGCGCTCGACGTGGATGAGAGCTTCGAGGAGCTCGTCGCCGTGCTCGACCGCGGTCTCTCGGGCTAGGCGGGACGCGAGCAGCGCGGGCGTTTGGGAGGGTCCGCGCCCGGGCGCGCCGGACTAGGCGGGCTCGATCAGCGCGAGCGGCGTGTCCGTGCCGGCGAGCGCTCGCGCTCGCAGCGTCTCGCCGGCGAACCGGAAGCGCTCCGGGCTGCCGTCCGGGTCGAGCTCGGCGACCAGCGCCCCCAGCCACGCCTCCTCGGCCGCGGGGCCGGCGCTGAGAAGGAGCGCTTCGATCCCCTCCGCCCGCGCAGCCTTCGCGAACATCCTCAGCGGCTCGCGGACGCGGGCCGCGTACTCGGCCGCCGTCTCCCCGCCCGCCGGCTGCGGCGCACCCCACAGACGCGACGGCGCGCCGTCGGGACGCGCGTCGAGCAGCTCCGCGGTGCTCGGGTCGAAGCTCTCGCGGGAGAAGCGCTCGATGTCCCCGCGCGCGTGGATGTGCTCGATCTTCTCGCGCACCGCCGCGCTGAGATCGATCTCGTACGCGAGCGCAAAGGCGACGAGTGCGGCGTGGAAGCCGGCGATCGAGGCGTGCAGGGTCGGCATCGGTGCGCCCGCACGCGGCACCTTCGGGCCGTCGTAGTGGTTGACGACGCGCGCGATCGGTCCCGCCGCGGCGACGAGCATCCCCGCGTCGGCGTCGGCCTCGCCGCCGCCGGCGGGCTCGCCGACCTCAGCCAGGAACTGGTCGGCCAACGCGGTCGTGATGATCCACAGGTCCGCCAGCTCGCCGGCCAGCTCATCGCGGCGTGCTCCGGTCTCGACCGCCTCGCTGAGCTCGCCGAGCTCCTCCAGAAGGCGAGCGACCGCGGCGAGCGGCCGCCAGTATCCGCCGGCCGCGATCATCGTCTCGCGCACGAGCCGCTGCGACTCGCCCGCCGCCATGCTCACGCCACGCGCAGCAGCTCGACGCCGGCGCCGCGCAGCACGTCCTCGCCGTCGAGCACCGCGTAGCCCTCGCGGAAGTACACGCGCGCAACGCCCGCCGCGGCGATCAGCTTGGCGCAGGGCGGACATGGGAAGTCCGTCACGTACACGATCGCCCCCGCCGTGCTGCGCCCTTCGCGCGCCGCGGCGGCGATCAGCCGTGCCTCGGCGTGGTGGGCGGTGGACAGCTCCAGAGCCACCCCTTTGTAGAAGTTCGAGCGCGGGTCGCCGGCGGCGTATGCGGCGAGCGGGTGGGGCAGGTGCTCGTTGCACGCGACCTCGACCGAGCCGTCCGCGAAGCGGATCGCCGCGCCGACGCGCCGCCACCAGTCGACGCTCTGCCCGGCGGCCGCCGCGGCCGCCGCGGCGAGCTCGGCGAGCGACTGGTCGCCGTCGACCGCGGGCGCGGCCTCGGGCCTCAGCAGCGCTGCGGTTCGCGTCTTGTCCCAGCGCAGGAAAACGGTGTCGTAGCGAACGTCGCAGCGTGCGAAGAAGCGCTCGACGACGGCGTAGCTCACATCCTCGGCGGGGGCGATCAGCGCCGGCTCCTCGGCGGCGAGTGCGGCGGCGCCCGCCGCGTCCAGGACGCTGACGCCCTGGCAGATCCCCCACGCCGCGATCGCGGCGGCGGCGTGCTCTGCCGGCAGCGCACGGATGTCCTTGGCGAGCGGGCGCTGCTCCTCGTAGAGCTCCGGGCCGATCAGGTAGAGGGCGCGTCCGGGCCCGTGGGCCTCCAGGAAGCGCCGGTAGCCCTCGTGGAGCACCGGCACGTACGCGAGCACGGCCTCGCTCATGGGCGGTGCAGGATGCCGTCGATGAGCCCGGGCAGCACCTCGGCCAGCCTCGGCCCGAGGCGCTCGCCGAGGTTCATGTACATCTGGCGGATGCGCTCGCTGGTCGTCACGGAGGACTGTCGCGGCAGCACCTCGATGCGCCCGACGATCTCATCGAGCGCCGTGAGGTCCTCGCTGCTGTAGGAGTGATCCTCGGTCAGCACCAGGACGTCCGGCTCGACCGCCTTGATCAGCGCCCAGCGCGTTTCGTCGTCCTCCTTCTTGTAGATCAGGTCGACGGGGCGCTGGAAGGCGAGCAGCTCGAGGCGCTCCATCTCGGGCACCATCGGGCGGTCCTCGCCCTTGCGGCGGCGGATCTTCTCGTCGCTGTCCACACCGACCACGAGCACGTCGCCCTGCTGCTTGGCGGCTTCCAGGTACTTGACGTGGCCGAGGTGGATCAGGTCGAAGGACCCCGAGGTCAGCACGACCGCATATCCGAGCCCCTTCAGATGGGTCACGGTGCGCGTCATCTCCTCCAGAGAGGGGATGAGCCGCTCGGAGAAGTTGACGTTGGGGCTGAGGATGCCGGTGCTGGCTGCCATAAAAACGTCGGTCAGACGACGATCACGCACGATATCGGCGGTGACATCTGGATAGACCTTCACACTCGAACGCCCCCATGCCCGACTACCTCCCTTACGACGAGCGCCGGCCGAGCACCGCCTACCGCGACATGCTGGCGGCGATCCGCGACGGCGGCGCCCGCCTGCAGACCAAGCAGGGCGCCGACGCGCTGGCCGTGGCGGGGCACTGCATGCGCTTCCCGATGGCGCACGGCGCGGCTGTCATCACCGAGCGCTCGGTCAAGGGCTTCGTCTCGAAGGCCATCGGCGAGCTGTGCGCCTTCATCAACGGCGCCCGCACGCTGGACGAGCTGAGGGAGTTCGGCTGCGACTGGTGGGACGCTTGGGCGACCGAGGAGAAGTGCCGCGCGCGCGGGCTCGAGCCGGGCGACCTCGGTCCGGGCTCCTACGGGCACGCGTTCCGCAACTTCACGACCGACCTCGACGGCTCGGACCCCGGCTTCGACCAGCTGCCCCACCTGGTGCGCAAGCTGCGCGACCTGCCGCTCGACCGCACCGCGCTGATGAGCCCGTGGATCCCCAACGCCAACCACCGCGAGGCGGGTGTGCGCTCGCGCAACACGATCGCGCCCTGCCACGGCTGGATCCACGCGCTCGTGTTCGGCGATCAGCTGCACCTGATCCACAACCAGCGCTCCGGCGACACGCCGATCGGCGTGCCATCGAACATGGCCCAGTACACGGCGCTGGGGCTGATGCTCGAGCAGCTCACCGGATACCGCTTCGCCGAGTACGTGCACTGGATCCAGTACGCGCACATCTACGTCGATCAGCTCCCCGCCGTGGATGAGATGCTCGCCCGCGAGCCGCTGCGGCTGCCGACGCTGCGGCTGACCGAGGCCGGGCGGAGGATCGGGGACATCCACGACTTCCGCGCCGAGCACTTCGAGCTGAGCGACTACCACCCGCACCCCGCGATCGGGGGCATCCCGGTGGCGACGTGATCGCGATCGTCGTCGCGCATTCGGCGAACCGCGTGATCGGGCGCGACGGGACGCTGCCCTGGCGGTTGCCGTCGGACCTGCGCCGCTTCCGCGAGCTGACGAGCGGCCACACGGTGCTGATGGGGCGCCGCACCTACGAGTCGCTGCCCGACGCGTTCCGCCCGCTGCCCGGCCGGCGCAACCTCGTGCTCTCAGGCGACCCCGGCTACCGTGCCGAGGGCGCCGAGGTGTTCGCCTCGCTGGGCGAGGCGCTCGCCTCCTGCCAGGGCGACTGCTTCGTGATCGGGGGAGAGGTGACCTACCGCGACGCGTTGCCGCTCTGCCAGCGGCTCTACGCGACCGAGATCGAGGGCGAGCTGGACGGCGACGCGTTCTTCCCGGAGCTCGACCCGGACGAGTGGCGCCTCGTCGAGGACGCCGGCCGTCGCGAGGAGAACGAGCTCGGCTTCGCGTTCAGGACCTATGAGCGCGCTCTATAACCTCGACGCGGCGCGTGGCGCCGAGCAGCTTGCGCGGATGCAAGCGCTCGAAGCCGAAGGCGTCTGCATCTTCTGCCCCGAGCACGCGGGCACCTTGCAGCGCGAGCCCGTCGAGCACGAGGGCGAGCACTGGTACGTCACTCGCAACGACTTCCCCTACGAGGGCGCGATCGCGCATTACCTGATCGTCGCCCGCCGCCACGTGCAGGCCTTCCAGGACCTGCCCGACGAGGCCGGTGCCGAGCTGTGGCGGATCCGCCGTGAGCTCGCCGCGAGCCTCGGCGCGCCGGCGTACGCGACCGTCGAGCGCAGCGGCGACATGCGCCTGAACGGCGGCTCGGTCGAGCACCTGCACGTGCACTTCGTCGCGCTGGGCCCAGACCCCGCGCACACGGTCCGCTTCAGGGTCAGCGCGCGCGGCCCCGACGACCACGCATAACCGGGACCCAAGCGCCCGGTAGAGCGTATGCTCGCCCGAAGCCGCAGCGGTGGCCAACGAACGGGAGGGAGTCCGCCATGTTCCGCACGTCACGAGGGACCCTGGTGCTGAGCCTCGCGCTGGCCGCTGTCGCGGCGGCGCCCGCCTCGGCGAGCGCCCAGAGCGTCGAAACGGGGCTCGTCCCGCGCGTCCAGGCCGGGCCGCCCGCCGCCGTCCCGCTCGCGTCGCTGGGTCTTGCCGCGCGCCCGCGGGGAGCGCGACACCGCCACGGCCAACTCGTCCCCGGCACGGGCGCGAGCGGCCCCGCCGCCGCCGCTCCGGCAGCCGCTCCGCTCGTCGCACCGCTTGCGAACTTCAACGGCGTCAGCTCGCGGGACAGCGCCGAAACGAACTTCGGCCAGCAGTTCGAGCCGCCAGACCAGGGGCTCTGCGCCGGCAACGGCTTCGTGATGGAGCCCGTCAACTCGGCCTACACGGTCTACGACGAATCGGGCCACCCGCTGGCCGGACCCTTCAACGTCAACGGGCCGTTCGACGAAGGGCTGCGCGAATTCACGAGCGACCCGCGCTGCTACTACGACGCCGCCGACCACACATGGCTGGCGATCATCCTCGCGCTCGGCCCGACCGAAGAAAGCTCGACCCTCGACATCGCGGTCAACAGCTCCGGCGACCCGCGCACGGTGTGGACGGCCTACAAGCTCGACACCACCGACCCGCACGGCAACGAATGCCCGTGCTTCGGCGATCAGCCGAAGCTCGGCATCGACGCGTTCAACCTGTACGTCGCGACCGACGAGTTCTCGATCCTCGGCCCTGCGTTCAACGGCGATCAGATCTACGCGTTCGCGCTGAAGGACCTCGTCGCGGGCAAGCCCGTCGTGCATTTCGCGCACTTCTCCAAGCTGAAGATCGCCGGTGCGCCGGCGAACACGATCCAGCCCGCGATCACCACCGGCGAAGCGCCCGCCGAGTACCTCATGAACTCGATCGACCCGACCGAAACCGAAGGCGACACCGTCGGCGTGTGGGCGCTCACCGGTGCCAAGACGGTCGCCAAAGGCGGCACCCCCGCGTTGTCGAGCACCGTGCTGTCCTCTGAGCGCTTCGTGATGCCCCAGCCGGCGGTTCAGAAGGGCTCGACGCTCGCGGATCGAAGCCGGCGATGACCGCCTGCAGCAGACCCAGTTCATCGGCGGCCAGCTCTGGGGCGAGCTCACGACGAGCGTCGTGCCGCCGGGCGAAAAGAAGCTCCACGACGGCGCCGCGTGGTTCGACGTCGAACCGTCGCTGCACAAGGCCGAACTCGGCCCCGCCACCAGGATCGCCAAACAGGGCTACGTGACCGCGCCCGGGGAAGACTTCATCTACCCCGCGCTGCAGGTGACCCCGCAGGGCAACGGCGCGATGGTCGGCACGCTCACCGGCTCGAAGCGCTACCCGAGCGCCGCCTACTCGCTGTTCTCACCTGTCCCCGGGTGGGGACTGGTCCAGGTGGCCGCTGAAGGGACGACCAACTACGACCCGAAGGCAGAACGCTGGGGCGACTACTCGTTTGCGATCCTCGCCCCGAAAGCGAAAGCCGTCTGGCTCGCCACCGAGTACGTGCCGCCCGCTCCGAGCCAGACCGTGGACGGAAAGCGCGATTGGGGCACGCGCGTGTTCGAGGTGCCGACCGGCTGAGGCGGCGGCCGCTGATCCGCGCGTCATGACGGCGAACATCGCCTTTGCGCTGGGCGCGGCCGTCCTCTCGTTGCTGGTCGTGGTCGGCGCCGCCCTGAAAGGCGATTGGTGGGTGGCGGCGGTCTACGCGCTGCTGGTGGCCGGGTTCCTCGCGCGCGCGGCGTACGGGCGCAGGCCGGACCCGCCGGAGGAGCCCGCTCCCTCCGGCCCCGAGCACCGGTCGGAGCGGCGGTTCAGGCAGGCGCGTTTCAAACGCCGCTGACGTGAGAGACTGCCCTCGTGCCTGTCTACGATCTCAACGGCAAGGTCGCGCTCGTGACCGGCGCGGCGCGCGGTATCGGCTTCGCGACGGCACGCGCGCTGATCGCCCGCGGGGCCTCCGTGACGGTCGTGGACCTCGACGATGAAGCCGCGCGCGAGGCCGCCGCGCAGCTGCACGACAGCCGCGCGATCGGGATCGCGGCCGACGTCACCGACCGGGGCGCCGATGCAGCGCGCCGTGGCCACGACCGTCGAGCGCTTCGGAGGCCTCGACGTCGTCGTCGCGAACGCGGGCATCGTCAGCCGCGGTCGCCTCGTTCCGAGCGATGTCAAGCGAGAACTTCGAGCGCGTGATCGACGTCAACGTGATGGGCGTCGTGCGCACGGTCGAGGCGGCGCTGCCCGAGATCGTGCCGCGGCGCGGGCACGTGGTCGTGATCTCCTCGATCTACGCCTTCTTCAACGGCATCGGCGCGATTCCGTACGCGATGAGCAAGGCGGCCGTCGAGCAGTTCGGCCGCGCGCTGCGAGTCGAGCTCGCCCCGCACGGCGCGAGCGCCAGCGTGGCCTACTTCGGCTTCATCGACACCGAGATGGTGCACCGCGCGCTCGACGGCGACCCGCCGTCGACCGGATGCTCGCAGACGCTGCCGAAGCCGCTGCACAAGCGGCTCTCGCCGGCGGTCGCGGGCGAGGCGATCGTCGCCGGGATCGAGCAGCGCAGCCCGCGCATCATCAGGCCGCGCCGATGGGCAGTCTGGTCGGTGCTGAGAGGCATCCTGAACCCGCTCACCGACGCGCGCGCCGAGCGCGAAGAGGAGACGCTCTCGATCGTGCGGGAGTTCGACGCCCGGGCGGGCGAGGACCAACCGACGACGGCGTAGGGACGCGCCGCTAGATTCACTGCGACCGCTCTGCCGGGCCTCCTGGCAGGTTGTAGCTGTACGTGACCACCGCAAAGACAACGTCCCGCCGCCTCGTCGTGCTCGCGCTGTGCGCGTGCGCGGCCCGCGCTGGCGCTCGCGCGCGCTCCTGGGGCGCACGCGGCCGGCACGGCGCAGATCGTCAAGCTCCTGAACGCGCAGCGCGCGGCGAACGGGATCCCGGCGGGGGTCGCCGAAAACCCCGTCTGGAACGTCGCCTGCCAGCTCCACAACGCCTACGAGCACCGCTACAACGAACTCAGCCACTCCGAGACCGAAGGCAAGCCCGGCTTCTCGAGCGCGGGCAACCTGATCGCCCAGACCTCGGTGCTCGCGCAGGGGCTTTCCTGGGGCTCGGCCAGCCCACCCACCGGCGACCCGTACGACAACGCGCCCTTCCACCTCTTCGACCTGCTGAACCCGCGCATCTCGAGCACCGGCGCCGCCGACTCCGAAGGCTTCGGCTGCGTGGAGATCGAGCTCGGCACGCTGCGCCCCGCGCCCGCCGCGGTGACCGCCTACAGCTATCCCGGCAACCACCGCCGCAACGTGCCGGTCTCCCAGCGCGCGCGAAGAGATGCCCGAAACGCCTGCCCAGGTCGTCGGGCTCGGGAAGAAGACGACCGGGCCGAACCTGTTCGTCTACTTCGACGGGCCGTGGAACAACGGCTCGCGCGCGCTGATCTCCTCGGCCACGATGAGCTCCTCGCGCGGCTCGGTCGCGCTGCGCTGGGTCGACAACTCGAGCTCCAACCTGCTGCCGCCGACGGGCGCGATCCTCGTGCCGGTCACCCGCTTGCAGCCGGGGACCACCTACAAGGTGTCGGTCCGCGGCACCGTCACCGGCGTGATGCCCGGGACGAGCATCGAACAGGCCTCTGACTCCTGCCAGGACGAAGCCGGGCGGCACCGTCGCCTGCGGCCAGCCGCCGAGCACCGCGTGCTTCGCCGATTTCGCGACGCAGCTCGCCGTCTGCGGGCTCAGCCGCAGCTGGGACGTGGCCGAGGACTTCTCGTTCAAGACCGCCGGTCGCGCGCACAAGCGCTGAGCCGGTGGCGCCGCTCGATCAGGTGGGCGCAGCGGCGCCCGGGATCTCGACGGCGCGATCGCCCTGCGCAAGGAGGTCTTCGTGCGCGAGCAGAACGTGCCCGTCGAGGAAGAGCTCGACGGCCGCGACGGAGAAGCGCTGCACCTCGTCGCGCTCGACGGCGGCCGCGTGATCGGCACGCTGCGGCTGCTGTTCGACGGTACGACGGCGAAAGTCGGGCGGGTCGCCGTCGAGCGCGCCTGGCGGCGTCGCGGGCTCGCGGCGGCGATGCTCGACGAGGCGCTCGCGGAGGCCGAACGGCGCGGCTGCGACCGCGCCCGGCTCGCCTCGCAGGTCGAGGTGGTCGGGTTGTATGAGCGGGCCGGGTTCGCGGTGGAATCGGAGGAGTTCGAGGAAGCGGGGATCGCGCACGTGTGGATGGGCAGGCCGCTGGGCGATCTCGCGTGAGCGCCGCTGAGGGTGCTCCCGCGACGCGCGCGGAGCCCTCCTTGGTCATCTTCGACTGCGACGGGGTTCTCGTCGACTCCGAGGTGATCTCGAACGGAGTCCTCGCAGAGATGCTCGGCGAGCAGGGGCTCGAGATGAGCCTCGCCGAGGCGCGCGGGCGGTTCCAGGGGATGCTGCTCTCCGAGGTGCTGCAGAGCGCCGAGCGCCTGCTCGGACGCGCGCTCCCGGCCGGGTGGCTCGAGGAGTACGTCGAGCGCCGCGCCGCCGTGTTCGCCGCCGAGTTGCGGCCCGTCGACGGTGCGGGCGCGCTCGTTCGCGACGTGATCGCCGCAGGCATCCCTGTCTGCGTCGCCTCGCAGGGCAGCCTCGCCAAGACGGCTCGCTCGCTCGCACTCACGGGGCTGGACGCGCTGTTCGCGCCCGGAGGCCCGCTTCTCCGCCGAGCAGGTCCCGCGCGGCAAGCCGCACCCAGACCTGTTCCTGCTCGCCGCCGCGCGCATGGGGGCGGCCCCGGCGGACACGGTCGTGGTCGAGGACACACCTTCCGGTGTGACCGCGGCGCGCAGCGCGGCGATGAGGGTCTACGGGCTGGCCGCGGACAGCGACGCCGGTGCGCTCCGCGATGCGGGCGCGATCGTGGTCGGTTCGCTGGGGGAGCTGCGCGGGCAGCTTCTCTGCCGCCCCTGACGCCGGGCTCGGATCTGTCCGCAGGGTTGACAGTTGGTAACCGCTCTGACAGGATCCTGCGCCAGCACGGGTGGAGGGGCCGTGCCACGACACGGAGGGAATTCTGTGGCACTTTCGGTGGCCCGCACCCGGGGCTTCGCTGCGCTGGCCGTACTCGCCTGCGCGATCTCGTTTGGAGTGCTCGCCGCCGCGGCGCGCGCGGCCGCCCCGGCCGCCGGCTCAGCGCCGGGCATCGCCGGCAAGGCGGTCGACGGCAAGCGCCTGAAAGCGAGCGCCGGCAGCTGGAGCGGGGCCAAGCCCTTCTCCTACTCCTACGCCTGGAAGCGCTGCGACGCGAGCGGCTCGGGCTGTGTGCCGATCGAAGGCGCCGCTGCCACCACCTACACCGCCGGCTCCTCCGACGTCGGGCACCGGCTCGTCGTGACGGTCACGGCCGCCGACAGCGAAGGCACCGGCGAAGCGACGAGCGCACCGTCCGCCGTGGTCGCGCCCGCGCCGCCCCGGCACAAGGGCGCGGTCCCGGCGATCGCGGGCAGCGCCGAGGACGGGCAGATGCTGAGCGCGACCAGCGGCGGCTGGAAGGGGACGGGTCCGCTCTCCTTCGGCTACCAGTGGCAGTCGTGCTCCGGCAGCTCCTGCGCCCCGATCGGCGGCGCCACCTCCTCGACCTACCGCGCCGGGGACGAACAGCTCGGCCGCAAGCTGCGCGTGCTCGTGACGGCGTCGAACGGCGCCGGGTCGGCGTCCCGCCTCTCCAAGAAGACCGTCGCGATCGCGCCGGGACCGCCGGTGAACACCAGTCCTCCGAAGGTCTCGGGCCTGCCGGTCGTCGAGCAGAAGCTGACCGCCGAACCAGGCACGTGGGCGGGCACGGGGCCGTTCACCTACAGCTACCAGTGGCGCTCGTGCAACCTGCTGGGCGAATGCGAAGACATCTCGGGTGCGCACGAAGCGACGTACACGGTCGGGCCGCTGCAGATCGCGAACTCGATCGAGGTCCTCGTCACAGCCCACAGCGCGCTGGGGTCGGGCTCAGCGACCTCCGAACCCACGAACCTGATCACCGCCCTGCTGCCGAAGAACCTCGGTCTGCCGTCGATCGCGGGCCTGCTGCAGGACGGCGGGCTGCTGTCCGCCCTGACCGGCGCATGGGAAGGCAGCGAACCACTCGGCTTCAGCTACGCCTGGGAGCTCTGCGACGCCGCGGGTCTCGAATGCGAACAGCTCAAAGGCGCGCTCGGCACGACGCTCGGCCTGCTCTCGAGCGCGGTCGGCCGCACGGTCCGCGTGATCGTGACTGCCACCAACTCGGCGGGCTCGACCTCGGCGACCTCCGAACCGACCAGCCTCGTCGAAGGCGCTGCTGCCGTCGAACTCGGGTCTGCCGTCGGTCACGGGCCTCCTGCAGGACGGCTCGCTGCTCTCGGCGCTGACCGGCGACTGGACCGGCACCGGCCCGCTCAGCTACGCCTTCCAGTGGGAACGCTGCGACTCCGCGGGCGCCAACTGCGAAGCGATCGCGGGTGAGACCGGCTCCACGCTGAAACTGCTGACCGGGCTGATCGGCTCGACGCTGCGCGTCGCGGTGACCGCCACCAACTCCGGCGGGTCGAGCACCGTCACCTCGCCGGCGACCGACCTCATCAAAGCGCTGCTGCCCGCGAACGTCGGTCTGCCCTCGATCACCGGGCTGCTCGAAGACGGCGGGCTGCTGTCGGCCTTCGACGGCACCTGGACGGGCAGCGGGCCGCTCGACTTCAGCTACGCGTGGGAACTCTGCAACGCCGCCGGGAGCGGCTGCGAACCGGTCGAGGGCGCGGTCGGCTCGACGCTCTCCCTCGTCTCCGGCTTCGTCGGTCACACCGTCCGGCTCGCCGTCACGGCGGGCAACGGCGCCGGATCGCAGACCGCCTACTCCGAACCCACCAGCCTGATCGGCGCGCTGCTGCCGTCGAACTCGGGCTTGCCCTCGATCGTCGGCTCGCTGATCGACGGCTCGACTCTGACCGGCGCGAAGGGCTCGTGGTCGGGATCGGAACCGAGCTTCTCCTACCAGTGGCTGCTGTGCAACGCCGCCGGCGAAGGCTGCAAAGAAGTCTCGGGGGCGACGGGCCCCACGCTCGGTCTGCTGACCGGGATGATCGGCGGCACCGTGCGCCTTGCCGTCACCGCGACCAACGCGGCGGGCTCGGTCACGGCGACCTCGGCTCCGTCCGGGCTGGTCAAAGCGCTGCTGCCCTCGAACACCGGCCTGCCCTCGATCGCCGGCCTGCTCGAAGACGGCCAGACCCTGACAGGCGGGAAAGGCTCGTGGACGGGATCTGAACCGAGCTTCGCCTACCAGTGGCTGCTCTGCAACGGCGCCGGCTCCGAATGCAAAGAAATCTCGAGCGCGACCGGCACGAGCCTGGGACTGCTGACGAGCGAGATCGGCAAGACGGTGCGCCTCGCGGTCACGGCGAGCAACTCCGCAGGCTCGGCCACCGCCACCTCGCAACCCAGCTCGGCGATCCTCGCGATCCTGCCGAGGATCCTCTCGCTGCCCTCGATCGGCGGCCTTGCCGAAGACGGGCAGACGCTGACGGCGGCCAAAGGCTCGTGGGAAGGCTCGGAACCGGCCTTCTCCTACCAGTGGAAGTCGTGCAACGCGGGCGGTGGTGAATGCGCAGCGATCTCCAAAGCCACCGCGACGACCTTCGGCCTGACCGAAGCGCTGATCGGCAGGACGCTGCGACTCGCCGTGACCGCCGCCAACTCGCGCGGCTCCACGACGGCCGAATCGGCGCCTACGAGCTCGGTGCTGGCGATCCTGCCGTTCAAGGCGGCCGTGCCCAGCATCGCCGGCATCCTGCAGGTCGGGAAAGTGCTCGAAGTCCTGCCGGGCGGCGAATGGGGCGGCAGCGAAAAACCGAAAGTGAGCTGGCAGTGGCAGACGTGCGGGCTGCTCGGCAAAGAAAACGAATGCGTGAGCATCAGCGAAGCCGTCAAAAAAACCCTCAAACTGGAACTGCTGTGGGTCGGACTGACGATTCGCGTGATCGAATCGGCCACCAACTCGCGCGGCACCGTCACCAAGGCGTCCCCGATCACGAGCACGATCCTCGGTTTGATCCTGACCCCGAACAAAGGCTCGACCGAAGGCGGGACCGCCGTGAAGCTCGCGGCGCCCGGTGTCGGCAAAGCGAGTGCGGTCCGGTTCGGCTCGACGCAGACGAGCGAGATCCAGGTCGACTCGCCCAACGAAGTCACGGTCACCGCGCCGCCCGGCTCAGAAGGGACCGTGCCCGTGACCGTCTCGACGTCTGAAGGCACGACGCACGAAACGCCCGAAACGCAGTTCACCTACACGGAACCGTGAGTGTCAGTTTGCTGACACTCAGATCACGGGTAGAGGGTTTGACAACAAGGGAACCCTCTGGAACCCTTGCGCAAGCACGGGTGGAGGGGCCGTGCCGAAACGCGGAGGAGGAATCCGTGGGGAGAATGGTGGTCCGGATTCCACTCCGGCGCTTGGCACTGGTTGCGCTCGCTTGCGCCGCGGCGGCGACGGCGAGCTGTGTGATTGCGACGGCGGCCGGAGCGCGCAGCTCCGGCCCGCCGGTGAAAACCGCCGCGCCGACGATCCGCGGCAGGCGATCGACGGTGCCAAGCTGCGTGCCGGCAGCGGCAAGTGGACGGGGAGCGTCCCGATCACTCACTCCTACGTCTGGGAACGCTGCAACGCGGCCGGTGCGGAATGTGCACCGATCACGGGTGCCGAAGAAGCCCGCTACCGGGCCACGCCCGCCGACGTCGGCCACAAGCTCATGGTCGCGGAGACCGCCACCAACGGCGAAGGCTCCGACGTGGAGCGCTCGGCCGCTTCGGCGACGATCGCCGCGCTGGCGCCCAAACACAAGGGCCGCGTGACGGCCACGGGCGAAACCGTCGATGGCCGCGTCCTCAGCGTGGGCACCGGAACCTGGAAGGGGACGCCGCCGTTCGAATACCACTACCAGTGGTACCGGTGCGCGCCGAGCTGCCAGGCGATCGAAGGCGCCACGAGCTCCAGCTACCGCGCCCAGACCGCCGACATCGGCAAGCGGCTGAGAGCTTCGATCACGGCGACGAACGCCGCCGGCTCGGCCACGCAACGCTCGCGGGCGACCGCGAAGGTCGTGCCGGGCTCGCCCCTGAACCTCGCGCTTCCGAGGGTGTCGGGCACGCCGCTGGTGGGGCAGACGCTGACCGCCGAAAACGGCACCTGGGTCGGAACGCCGCCGATCGAATACGCCTACCAGTGGTATGCGTGCTCGCTGTCCGGCTGCGAAAAGATCGCCGGGCAGACCGAACCGAGCCACACGGTCGGCATCGGCGAATTCGGCGACAGCTTCGAGGTCGAAGTGATCGCGACGAACGCCGAGGGCTCGGCCACCGCGATCTCCGAAAAGACCAACCTGGTCGGCGGTAACGCGCCGGTGAACACCGAAGCGCCGTCGATCTCAGGGACGGCCGACGCGGGTCAGCTGCTGACGGCCTCGAGCGGCACATGGTCGGGCACCGAACCGATCACCTACGAATACGAATGGCTGCGGTGCGACGCGGGCGGCTCTGCCTGCGTGCAGGCGGCCGCGCCGTCGGCCCTGCCGGTCTACCTGGTGGCCGGGGCCGACGTGAGCCACACGTTGAGGGTGAAGGTGATCGCGACGAACCTCGGCGGCAAAGGCGAAGCCGAATCGGCGCCGACGGCCACCGTGGCCGGGGTGGTGCCGTCGAACGTGATCGCGCCGACGGTGCTCGGGCTCGACATCACGGGGCAGACGCTGACGGCGATCGAAGGGACGTGGACGGGGACCGAACCGATCTCCTACTGCCTTCCGCTGGCAGCGGTGCAGCAAAGCCGGCGGCGAATGCGAAGACATCGGCGGGGCGGGCGAATCGAAATACACGCTCGCGAACGCCGACGCCGGCGCACACGGTGCGCGTGGTCGTGACGGCGAAAAACGTCGCCGGCTCGACCGAAAAGGAATCGGCCGTGACGGGTGAAGTGCTCGGGGTCGCTCCGCAGAACACGGAAGCGCCGACGGTGTCCGGGACGGCGACCGCGGGCCAGCTGTTGACGGCGGCGAGCGGCAAATGGAGCGGGACCGAACCGATCGCCTACGAATACGAATGGCTGCGGTGCAGCGCGGGCGGCGGCGAATGCGCCCAGGCGGCGGCTCCGTCGCTGCTGCCGACCTACCTGGTCGCGGGGGCGGATGTGGGTCACACGCTGCGCGTGCGCGTGATCGCGACGAACATCGCGCGGCAAAGGCGAAGCCGAATCGGCGCCGACGGCCACCGTGGCCGGGGTGGTGCCGTCGAACGTGATCGCGCCGACGGTGCTCGGGCTCGACATCACGGGGCAGACGCTGACGGCGATCGAAGGGACGTGGACGGGGACCGAACCGATCTCCTACTCGTTCCAGTGGCAGCAGTGCAGCAAAGCCGGGACGGAATGCAAAAACATCGCGGGCGAAACGAAATCGACGTACGTGATCGCCACCGGCGACGCCACGCACACGCTGCGCGTCCTCGTCACAGCGAAAAACGTGGCCGGCGCGACCGAAAAGGAATCGGCCGCGACAGGCGAAGTGCTCGGCGTCGGACCGAAAAACACCGAAGCTCCGAGCATCTCAGGCGAAGCCAAAGAAGGCCAGCTCCTGACCGCTTCGAGCGGCAAATGGTCGGGCACCGAACCGATCACCTACGAATACGAATGGCTGCGGTGCAACACCAGCGGGGCGTCCTGCAGCCAGGCTGGCGGGGCGTCGCTGCTCCCGACTTACTCCGCGGTCGCCGCGGACGTCGGCAAAACGCTGCGGGTGAAGGTGACCGCGAAAAACATCGCGGGCACGGCCGGCGCCGAATCTGAAAAGACCGCAACCGTCAAAGGCGTGGTGCCCTCGAACACGGTCCTCCCCGTCACGGTCCCCACGTTGACAGTGACCGAAGGCGGGACCGTCACCGCGACCGAAGGCACCTGGACCGGGACGCAGCCGATCAGCTATGTCTGGGAATGGAAGGTCTGCACGTCTGCGACGAGTTGCAAAGTCGAACAGAAAGGCACGAGCAACTCGTTCAAAGTGCCGTCTGGGACGAGCGGCAAGAAACTCCGGGTGAATGTGGTCGCGAGCAACGCCGCCGGCGAAGCCGCGAAAGAAGCGCTCGAATTGTCGATTCTGCTCTGAGGCCCACCCACCTGTGGGGCGCGCGCGGCGCGCGGGGAGCCGGGCGGCTTGGACGGGCCGCCCGGCGCGCCGCGTCCGTCTAGCCGAGCAGCGCGGCGGTGACGCGATCCGGCGCTTCCAGCGGCGGCCAGTGGCCGACGTCGTCGAGCGCGAGGAACGGCGCGTCTCGGAGCCGCTCGCGAATGCGCTCGGCCATGTGCGCGCCGGAGACGGGATCGAGCATGCCCCAGATGAAGCTCAGCGGCACGCCCGTCGCCTCGAGTGCCCCGGTCCAGCGCTCGCCGTGGCGCTCGCGGTCGGAGATGTAGCGGATCAGCAGATGGCCGATGCGCTCGCCGCCGTTGTTGCTGGTCGCGGCCCAGATGTCGGCGCTGTCCGCGGCCGCGTCGTAGCCCGGGGCGAACGTCGGCGCGAGGCCGGCGACGAACAGCTCCTCGGTCACGAGCGCGGAGATCCGAGGGCCCTGCTCGGGATCGAGCAGCGCAGTCTGGATCGGCTGGGGACGGTGCAACTCCGGGTAGAGGCCGCCGTTCATGAAGTGGGCGCCTTGCAGCTCCACCGCCAGGGAGCCCTCGCCCGCGCGGGCTAGCAGCTCCTGTGCGACCGAGACCCCGTAGTCGTGGGCGACGAGCACCGTCTCGCCGACGCCTTCGGCGGCCCACAGCGCCTCGACTAGGTCGGCCTGCTCGTGGAGCGAGTAGCGGTGATCGACCGGCTTCTCCGAAGCGCCGAAGCCGAGGAAGTCAGGCGCCAGCAGCGTGTGGCGCGCGGCCAGGGCGGGCGCGGCCTTCGCCCAGTCGTGGGACGAGCTCGGGAAGCCGTGGAGCAGCGTCATCGCCGGCCCGCTGCCCCGGCGCACACGGAACACCGTGCGCTCGGCGCCGCCGAACGACAGGCGCAGCCGCTCCCCTTCCGCCCACCAGGCCGCCAGGTCGCCCACGGGGTCATTATCGCGCCGCCGTCATGCCCGCGTGCGCCGGGGCGGCGGCCTGCCCACGCGCCGAATAGGCTGTCGGCGTGCGCGCCCACCACCTGATCGTCGACCACGACTTCTCAAAGCCGCCCGAGCGCGTGTTCGAGTACATGACCGAGCACGAGAACCTCGCCGAGCTGTTCGGCGCGCACGTAACCCGCCTGCAGGACGGGCGTGACGGCGAGCGCAACGGCGTCGGGTCGGTGCGGCGGCTGAAAGTCGGTCCCGCGCCGGCGTTCGAGGAGACGGTCACCGAGTTCGAGCGCCCCGCGCGGATCGTCTACCGGATCACGAAGGGCAGCCCGCTGCGCGGTCACGTGGGCGTGATGACCTTCGAGCCGGACGGCCGCGGCGGGACACACCTGCACTACGACATCCGCCTCGCCTCGCCCGTCCCGGGTCTGGCCGCGCTCGTGCGGGCCTCACTGACGCGGTCGGTGAACAAGGGGCTCGCGACGGTCGAGCAGAACGCCTAGCCGCCCTCCGATCGCTCGTTAGGTCACCCGCGGCCCCTATCGTGCATGGGCCGTGCCCGGTGCGACCTTCACAGCCACGCTTCACAGCGACGAGGCCGTCCTCCGCTTCCCGTACGACGACGGTCTGCGACGCCTGCTGCGCGCGATCCCCGGGCGCCGTTGGGATCCGGAGGAGCGGGCGTGGCGGCTGCCACTCGAAGCCGAGCAGGCCGAGGCGCTGGCAAGGCTGCTCGCGGGGCTGCCCACTCCCCCCGAGGTGGACGAGCAGCTCGCGCGCACGATCGAGCGCCGTCGCCGCCGCCGCGGCCGGCGCGAGTGCCTGGTGGATCTCGCCCGCCCGGACGAGCGCTGGTGGCTGAGCTTCTCGACCGACGCACCCCCTGAGCTGCTCGAGCAGCTGCTCGACCATCCCGAGGCGGACCGGCTCGACGCAATCGGGCGCGCGCACGTGCCGCTCGACGACGACTCCGCCGCGACGGTCCGCTCGCTTCGCGACGCGGGGGTCCGCCTCAGCGAGGCGGCCGCGCAGGCGCTGCGCCAGCGCGAGCGCAAGGAGGCCGACGCGACCCGGCCGCCGGCTGCCGCACGCCATGACGTCGAGTTCCGCCGCGACCGTCGCGGCGAGCATTGGATCCTGGTCGGCGGCCGCTTGGCGGCGCTCGCGCGCGTGCTCGCCGCGCGGGCGGGGCTGCGGCCAGCCGAGGGCCCGGCGGGGAGCGTCGGGCTGGCCGCGCGGGAGCGCGACGCCGAGGCGCTGCAGGAGCTGCTCGGCCACCTCGAGGACGCCTCGGTGGACGAGCGCGTGCGGGCATGGCTCGCACGCGCGACGAGCTGGCGCGGCAACATCGATGTCGGGCGCCCGCCGGGGCCAGGCGAGCCTGCCGAGCTGCTGCTGCTGGGCGAGCCCGACCGGCTCCCGCGCGCGGTGCGGGAGCACACACGTGAGGTGCCGGGCGGCGCCGCGCTGCCGCTGACGCTCGCCAGCTGGCGCCTGGCCCGCGACGAGCTCGACGGCTGGAGCTCCCCCGCCGCGCGGCGCTGCGGGCAGGCTCTCGAAGAGGGTCGCCCCGCGCCGCCGGCTGTCCTCGAGCTCTCGACCGCGCACGAGGAGCCGACGTTCGTGCTCGCACCGGGCCACGACCCGGACCTGCCGCACGCGTTCGCGCGCATCGACGGCGTCGCGACGCCGCGAGCGGGAGCGTCCGGCTCCGCCCGCCGTCCGCCGGGCTCGCGCTCCGACCACGCCGCCCTGCCTGCCATCAGCGCCGACCCGTTCTGCGTTCCCGAGCTCGACCGGTTCCTCGACGACCACGGCGTGTGGGTCGCCCCCGAAGCTCTGGCGCTGCTGCAGGAGGCGCGCGAGGAGCACGCTCGGGCCGCCGGTCTCGTCGCGCTCTCAGCCGCGCACGACGCGGAGCTCGAGATCGAGGGTCTCGGCGGGGAGCTGAAGCCCTTCCAGCGCGCGGGCGTCGCCTACCTGCTGGAGCGCCGGCGCGCGTTTCTCGCCGACGAGCAGGGGCTCGGCAAGACGATCGAGGCGCTGGCGGCGCTGCAGGCCGGCGATACGTTCCCGGCGATCGTCGTCTGTCCCGCGAACCTGAAGCTCAACTGGGTCCGCGAGACGTGTACGTGGCTGCCGGGCCGCAGCGTCGAGCGCTGGTCCGGGCTCGGCGGGGGCGGGCGTAACGGGACCCCAGCGGCGCTCGGTCCCACGGGCGCCCCTCCGCAGCCCGCGGCTGCGCGCGCCGAGCCGCTCGCCGACATCACGATCGTCAACTTCGACATCCTCGCCGCGCGCCTGCCGGAGCTGCTGGCGGGCTCGCCGCGGGCGCTCGTGATCGACGAGGCGCATCTCTGCAAGAACGCGGGCGCGAAGCGCACACAGGCCGCGCAGCGCCTGGCCGCCGCGATCCCGCGCGATGGGCTGGTGCTCGCACTCAGCGGCACGCCGGTCGTCAACCGGCCGGCCGAGCTGGTCGCGCAGCTGCGCATCCTCGGGCGGCTGGAGGAGTTCGGCTCGGGCGCGCGCTTCAGCGCGCGCTTCAAGGGGCCCGACGCGCACCAGCGTCTTCACTGGCACCTGCGCGCACGCTGCTTCGCGCGCCGCCTCAAGCGCGACGTGCTGCCCCAGCTGCCGCCGAAGACGCGATCCGTCGTCCCGATCGAGCTCGACAACGAGGCCGAGTACCGGCTCGCCGAGCGCGACCTCGTTGCATGGCTGCGCAGCCAGCCTCTGGACCTGCGCGAGCTCGACGCCAAGGTGGCCGCGGCCCTGCGGGCGGAACGGCTCGTGCGGCTGAACGCGCTGAAGCTGCTGGCGGCGCGCGGCAAGCTCGCGGCGGCCCTCGCGTGGCTGCACGACTTCCGCTGCTCAGGCGAGCCGCTGGTGGTGTTCGCGCGTCATCGCGAGATCCAGCGGGCTGTGCTCGAGCGCTTTCCGGAGGCGCTGCACATCCTCGGCGAGGACAGCCCTCGCGCCCGGGAGGAGGCATTGCGCTCCTTCCAGGAGGGAGAGGGGGACGGCACGATCGTGTGCTCGCTGGAGGTGGCCGGTCAGGGCCTCACCTTGACCCGTGCCTCGAGCGTCGCGTTCCTGGAGCTCGACTGGACGCCCGCGCGCCACGAGCAGGCCGAGGACCGCTGCCACCGGATCGGCCAGCGCGACGCGGTCAACGCCTACTACCTGCTGGCGGCCGAGACCGTGGACGAGACGATCGCGCGGCTGCTCGAGCGCAAGCGGGCCGTGATCGGCGCCGTGACCGACGGACGCGCGGAGGACGAGGAGGGCGTTGTCGACGCGCTCGTGCGCGAGCTGCGCGGCGCGGCCTACCGCCACCTGCGGGCTGTGGCCTAGAGCGTCTAAGGCCAGAGTTCCAGCGTGTCCATCACGTCGCCCCAGGTTTCGACGGCTTCGGCTTCGACGTTGGTGAGCTGGTATTCGAAGCGCGCCGCGCTGTGGGCGAGGCTGCGGCCCTGGGAGCTCTCGAAGCGCGCGAGCCCGGACGGGAGCAGGCCCAGCGCGACCCAGTTGGGGTAGAACGTTTCGACGAACGAGATCGTGCTCGACGGCAGCGACTTGTAGCCCGTCGCCCTCCACGCCTTGACGTCGGCGCAGAGGTCCGGCACCGACAGGCCGTAGAGCTTGCTCAGGTTGGCCGCGTAGCCCTTCACGGCCCCCGTGATCGAGCCGCTGCTCCAGCGCAGCCCCCTGACCGCTCCGATGTAGGTCTTGACGGCGGGCCGATCCGGCTGCCCGGCGCTGAGGACCATCGCGCCGATGACCTCGTTCGAGAGTTTTGTGGATTCGGGGTCCTGCGGCGAGCCTTCGCCGGCGTGTGGACATTCGCGGCGCACCCTCGCGAGGACTCCCTTGTAGCCGGCGATCGAGGCGCCGACGTGCGTGTGCCCGGCCGCGACCAGAGCGTAGTTCGCGCGCAGGTACGCCGCGGTCGCCGAGGCGTCGCCGGCCCACGCCTGGCCGGCGGTGACGAGCCCGAGCGCGCAGGTCACCACGATCGCGAGCACCCACCTCCGCATCATGGGCAGAGAGCCTACGTGATCCACGCACAGGGCACGCCGGGTCCGCGGCACGCCGCCTCGGCCGGCGGCGGGCGCGGCCGACGCGGTGGGTATTGTGCCCCTGGCCGGCCCTCGCGGCGCCGTGCGCCTCGCGGCGCGGGCAACGCTCTTTCGTGTACCGGACCGTGTTCTCACACCCGATGTTGCGCATCTCGACCCCTGCTCTCGGCGCGCTCGCCTGCGGCGTCGCGCTGATCGCGTGCGGCAGCGCCTCCTCGGCCGACCTGCCGGGGCCGCCGCCGCAGGCCAGGACCGCGAGCGCGAACCCGGTTGCGGTCTCGCCGCAGCCCGGGACGCCCGACGCGTCGCCGAGCACGCAGATCAGCTTCCTCGGCGGCGCCGGGACGACCGTCTCTGGCGTGACCGTGAAGGGCTCGAGCAGCGGCTCGCACAGCGGCGTGCTGCGCACGTACTCGACGGGGACGGGCGAGAGCTTCATCCCGAGCAAGCCGTTCCGGGAAGGCGAGACGGTCACTGTCAGCGCTCTCCTCACGGGCGGTCCGAGCACCGGCAAGGTCACGACGAGCTTCACGGTCGCGCACCAGTACACGCCCAGCCAGAAACCGTTCCCGCTCAACCCGGGCAACGCGGCCGCGGTCCAGCACTACCGCTCGGCGCCGTCGCTGACGCCCTCCTCGGTGCACATCTACACCCACGCGAAGCCCGGCGCGGCGCCGGGAGACCTGTTCCTCGCCCCCTACCAGGGCAAGGGCACCCCGGGGCCGATGATCACCGACCAGGAAGGCAACCTGATCTGGTTCAAACCGCTGCCGAGCGGCATGTCGGCGACGAACTTCCAGGTTGTCCAGGTCGGGGGCCAGCCTGCTCTGGTCTGGTGGCAGGGGCACATCCTCGAAGTCGGCTTCGGCCAGGGCGAATACGTCATCGCCAACTCGAGCTACCAGCAGATCGGCCATGTGCGCGCGGGTAACGGCTACCACGCCGACCTGCACGAGATCCGCTTGATGGCCGACGGGACCGCGTGGATCGACGAGTTCGACCCGATCCACATGAACCTCTCCTCGCGGGGCGGGCCCGCGAACGGCGTCATCACCGACTCGGTGATCCAGCAGATCGACCTGAAGACCGGACTCGTCATGTGGGAGTGGCACGCGCTCGGGAACATCCCGATCTCGGAATCGCTCAATCCGATTCCCAAGCCGCCGAAGATCTGGGACTACATCCACCTCAACTCGATCAGCCCGGGCTCCTCCGGCGACGTGCTGCTGTCCGCACGCAACTCGTGGACGCTGTATGACGTCGACATCCACAGCGGCGCGATCAAGTGGCGCCTGGGCGGCTCGCATTCGAACTTCAAGCAGGGGTCGGGCACGCACTTCTACTGGCAGCACGACGCCGAGTGGCAGGCGGGCGGTGAGATCTCCGTCTTCGACAACGGCTCCACGCCGCCGAAGGAGAAGCAGTCCCGGGGCCTGTTGCTCGACCCCAACCTCTCGGCTCACACGGTGACGCTCAAGCGCGCCTTCACGAACCCCTCGCGTACGCTGCTCGCGCCCGCCCAGGGGAACACGCTCTCGCTGCCCGGCGGGGACTGGCTGATGGGCTACGGGAACCTCCCCGACTTCACCGAGTACGACGCCTCGGGCCATGTGCTGCTCGACGGCACGCTCGGCAAGAACGTGCAGGACTTCCGAACCTACCTGTCGCCGTGGAGCGGGCATCCGCACAGCTCCCCGGCCCTCGCCGTGTCAAAGGGCTCCGCGTCGCTGACCGCCTACGTGAGCTGGAACGGCGCCACGGACGTTGCGAGCTGGCGCGTGCTCGCAGGCTCCTCTGCTGCGTCGCTCGCGACCGTCGCGACGGTGCCGCGCCACGGCTTCGAGACCGCCGTCAAGGTGCCAGGCGCCGGCCCCTACGTGCAGGTGCAGGCACTGGACGCCGCCGGCAACGTGATCGGAACCTCGGCGCCGGTCAAAGGCTGATTCGCGCCCGCCCCCTGATCCTCGCCGCCGCCGTGCCGCTGCTCGTGCTCGCGCCCGCAGGGCGAGTCAGCCGAGCGACGCATCCGCTCGTCCTGAGCGCGGACGCGGTGAGCGCCGCGGCGAGCACGGTCGCGCCCGCTTCCCAGGCGGGGGCGGGGCGGGCCTCGTGCGCGCCGTCGCAGATCAACCGCTCGTCGCTGCTCGCGGGCGCCGTCACCGTCTCGCCGTTGCCCGGCAGCCGTGACGCCTCGCCGCTGACCCAGATCAGCGTCCTCGGCGCTCCCGCCGCGGCGCTCTCGGCGGTGCAGGTACGCGGCTCGCGCAGCGGCTCGCACGCGGGGCGCCTGGCGCCGTACTCGCAGGGCGACGGCGCCAGTTTCGTGCCGGCGAAGCCGTTCGTGCCCGGTGAGACGGTCGGCGTCCGCGCGACGCTGACGAGCTCGGGGCGCCAAACGCCGATCGGCTTCTCATTCCAGGTCGCGGTGCCCGACACCTTCGGGGAAGCGGGCGGCAGCACGCCGCCCCCGCCGAAGCCGAGCGAATACCAGAGCTTCCGCTCGCGCCCGGACCTGCGGCCTCCGACCGTCACGGTCACGGCCGACGCCGCCGGCGCGGGCCACGGCGAGCTGCTGCTGGGGCCGTACTCGGGCCCCGGCCAGTACGGGCCGATGATCCTCGACGAACACGGGCGCCTGCTGTGGTTCAAGCCCCTGCTGCCCGCCGGCGCCCGCGCCGCTGACCTGCGGGTGCAGAGCTA
This sequence comes from uncultured Solirubrobacteraceae bacterium, assembly GCA_963738815.1. GTDB lineage: Bacteria > Actinomycetota > Thermoleophilia > Solirubrobacterales > Solirubrobacteraceae > Palsa-744. The sequence continues at coordinate 273,294 of CAVTXW010000006.1, read as the reverse complement.
TCGGGGCAAACCGGTCCTGACCTGGTGGCAGGACCCGCTCGTGGCGGCTGGCAGCCGCCGTGCCGGGATCGTGATCGACGACTCCTCCTACAACCAGATCGCGGTCGTGCGGGCGGGCAACGGCTACCAGGCCGACCTCCACGAATTCCAGATCACGCCGCAGGGAACCGCCTTGATCACGGTCTACGACGGCATCGAGTGCAACCTGTCCGCGGTCGGGGGCCCGTCCCGTGGGGCGGTCGCAGACACGCTGGTGCAGGAACTCGACCTCGCGACCGGGCTCGTGCGCTACGAGTGGCACAGCCTCGACCACGTGCCGCTGAGCGACACCTACGTATCACCGCGTCCCGGCAGCCTCAAGGAACCGTTCGACTTCTTCCACGTCAACTCGATCGACGCGATGCACGACGGCTCGCTGCTGATCGACGCGCGCAACACGTGGGCGGCCTACGACGTCGACCGGCACACCGGCCGGGTGCTGTGGCAGCTCGGGGGGCGGCGCAGCAGCTTCAAGATGGGGCCGGGGACGGTGCCCGCCTACCAGCACGACGCGCGCGAGCAGCCGAACGGGAACATCACGTTCTTCGACAACGGCGCGAGCCCGAAGGCCCACCCGCAGTCGAGGGCGATCGAAGTCGCCCTCGACATGCACGCGATGACCGCGACGCTGGTGCGACGCGACGAGCACTCGCCTGCGCTCGTCGCCGGCAGCCAAGGGAACACGCAGGCGCTGGCCGGAGGAGCGTGGATGGTGGGATGGGGCGAGGCGCCGTGGATGACCGAATACGGTCCTGGCGGGCAGGTGCTGTTCGACGCGCATCTGCCTGCGCATTGGGAGTCATACCGGGTCTACCGAGAAGCCTGGAGCGGACGCCCCTCGACGCCGCCCGCGTTCGCGCTCTCGCGTGCCGGGGCCAAGGCGACCGTCTACGCGAGCTGGAACGGGGCCACCGAAGTTGCGAGCTGGCGGGTCCTGGCCGGCGCCTCGGCGAGCGGGCTCGTTCCTGTCGCGGCGGCGCCGCGCAGCGGCTTCGAGACGGCGATCGCGCTCAGCTCCGCGCCTGGAGCCGGCAGCTTCTTCGAGGTGCAGGCGCTGGACGCTAGCGGCGCGGTTCTCGCGGCTTCCGCTGCCCGGAAGGGCTGAGGCCCGGGCGCTCGCGGGGCGGGGGGCCGCCCTGCCCGAGGCTCAGGTCGCCGACGGAGCTTTCGACGTGCGCGCGGCGCCGCACGGCTGCCTTCGCGGCCGCCGTGCGGGCGGTCGAGAAGTAGTCGGCGAAGCCGCGGCCGTGTGCGGCCTCGAGCCGGGCGGGAAGCGGCTGGCGGAGCTCGTCGTAGAACGCGTGGTGCAGCTTTTCGCGCATCGAGGACTCGAGCTGGGTGTGTTCGCCCGCCGAGTTGTGCAGCTCGAGGCGACCGCTCGGGGTGCCGTAGTCGTAGAGCTCGGATTCTTCGCCTTCGGTGAGGGGCGCGATCCCTTCTTCGGGCCAGTGAGAGTAGGTCGCGTACTTCGCTTCCGGCGTGCGCATTGCGACCACATGCAGGGGCGCGCCGGCCGCGTACTGCTCGACGGCGAACTCGGTCACGGTCTCGTCGGTGGCATGGAGCACGTAGTCGCGTCCGGGCGCTTCGGGTTCGGCGAGCATCGCCGCGAGGTCGGCGCGGCCGGCGATGTGGGAGTAGTGGGCGTCCGTGCGCCAGTGGTTGCCGCCGCTGCCGATCGTGAGCACCAGGGGAGCGAGGTCGACGCTGGAGGTGAGCTGCTGGCGGACGGTCAGGGGCGAGCTCGTCAGCTTGCCGCGCATGTCCTTGACCATCAGCGGCACGCGGATCGCCTCCTCGTAGGCGCCGGCGCCCTTGCCCCGCAGCCCGTGGGAGGCGCCGTACTCGCCGTGGTCCGAGGTGAAGACGATCACCGTGTTGGCGGCGACGCGCGGGCTGCTGTGGAGTGTCTGCAGCACGGAGCCGACGTGGCGGTCGACCTCGCGCTGGAGCTTCGTGTAGAGGTCGAGGAAGCTCAACCAGATCAGATCGGATTCGGGGCCCGTGTACGGCACGGGTCCGAAGGACGCGGCGGCGGTGTCCTGCAGCGAGCGCTGCAGGCGCGGCTTGTGCCGGTGGATCAGGTCTTCAGCCGTCTCGTAGTTGGGCGGCAGGCGGGCGACCGTGCGCCGCGCCGTGGCCTCCGCCGGCACGCGATCGCTCCAGACGTACCACCAGGCGATGTCGTGCGGGTTCACGAACGAGACGGTCGTGCACCAGGGCTCGGCACCCCCTTCTTCAGAGAACCATTCCCTGAAGTGCCGTGCGACCTGCGGGTCCTTGTGCCAGCCCTGGCCCGGCCCGCCGTCCGGGGAGGGGTACATGCCGCCCGCGAAGCCGTAGTGCTCCAGCGCTTCTTCGCCCGCCGCCGGCGTCCAGTGGTTGTCGCCGTGGGTGACATGCCACTTTCCCAACCAGCGCGTGTGGTAGCCGTGCTCGCGGAGCATGGTGCCGTAGGTCGGGAAGCCCGGGTCCAGCGTGCTGCCGCCCGTGATCATGCAGCCGGTCTGGTGGGTGTAGAGGCCGGTGAGCATCGCGGCGCGCGACGGGCTGCAGTCGTTCGAGACCGTGTAGTGGTGGCCGAACGAGACGGCGCCCTGACGGATGCGCTCCATGTTCGGCGGCAGCCCGGTCCCGATCGCGCTCGCTCCGAACCACTGCGGGAAGCGCAGCTGATCGACCATGATGACGAGGATGTTCGGGCGTTCCGGGGCGGGCCGCCGCGCCGTCCGGTCCAGCGGCGCGGCCGCCGGTTTCCGCGTCTGGTCGCCGCTCGCCTCGGCCAGCGCCTTGATGCCGAGCCCGGCGCCGGCGAGCACGCCGCCGGCGATCGCCCCCCGCTTCAGGAACGTGCGCCGGTCCACTCTCATATCCTGCCTGGGGTCCATGCCGTCGATGCGTGCTCTCGTCCTGGGGCCGTTGCTGGCCCTTGGTCTGGGGCTCGCCGGTCTGTCCGCCACCGCCGTGGCGCAATCAGCGCCTACGTGCGTCCCCACGAGCATCGACAACTCTGCTCTCCAGGCCGGCGCCATAACAGTATCGCCCCTGCCGGGCAGTCGCGACGCATCGCCCGCCACGCAGGTCAGCTTCCTCGGAGTTTCTGTCACGGACCTGACGGTCCAGAGCGTCAGCGGGTCCCGCAGCGGCGCCCATACCGGCCGCCTGGCCGCCTACTCGCAGGGAGACGGGGCGAGCTATGAGCCAACTCGTCCTTTCGTCGAAGGCGAGCGCGTGACCGTGCGCGCGCGGGCCCGGATCTCCGGGCGATGGCGCTCGATCGACGACGCGTTCGCGATCGCCAAGCCCGACCAGCTGAGCTCGACTCCCGAGACGATCCATCCGGGGAGCGCCGCCGACGAACAGCGCTTTCTCTCGCGGCCTGACCTGCGCCCGCCGGCCGTGACCGTGACGGCCGACTCGCCCGGCCAGGCCCCCGGCGACATCTTCGTCGCCCCCTACACCGGACCCGGGCAGGCCGGCCCGATGATCCTGGACCCCGCCGGCGCGATGCTCTGGTTCAAGCCGCTGCCGCGCGACACTTTCGCCACCGACCTGCGCGTCCAGGAATACGCCGGCCGCCCGGTGCTCACGTGGTGGCAGGGCGACATCTCGATCCACGGCTTCGGGGTCGGGGAAGACGTGATCTACTCGAGCGCCTACACCGAAGCCGGGCGCGTGCGCGGCGGCAACGGCCATCGCCCCGACCTGCACGACTTCTTCCTCACGGGCGGGGGCACCGCGCTCGTGACCTCCTACTTCCCGGTGCTGTGCAACCTGTCCGCCTACGGCGGGTCTTCCGACGCCGCGCTCACGGACGGGGTGATGCAGGAGATCGACGTCCGCACCGGGCTCGTGATGTACGAATGGACGAGCCTCGACCACGTCGGGGTGACCGAATCGTATTCGTCGCCGAGCAGGTCCAACAGGAGCTTCCCGTATGACTTCTTCCACATCAACTCGCTCGGCGTCGAGCGCGACGGAAGCCTGTTGATCTCGGCGCGCAACACCTGGACCGTCTACGACCTGGACCCGGCCACGGGGCAGATCCGCTGGCGGCTCGGCGGCAAGCACTCGAGCTTCCAGGACGCCACCTCGACGCGCACCGCGTGGCAGCACGACCCGCGCGAACTGCCCGACGGCTCGATCAGCATCTTCGACAACGGCTCCTCCCCGACGGTCCATCCGCAGTCGCGCGTGGTCGTGATCTCGTTGAACCCGCAGACGGGTGCGGCGACGCTCCAGGCGCAGCTCACCCACTCCCCGGGTCTGGTGGTCGAAAGCCAGGGCAACGCGCAGGCGCTCGGAAACGGCGACTGGTTCGTCGGCTGGGGACAGGAGCCGTACTTCTCCGAGCTCGCGCCGAACGGTCAGCAGCTCTTCGACGCGCACTTCCCGCCGCACACCCAGTCCTACCGCAGCTACCGCATGCCGTGGAGCGCCACCCCCGCGCACCCCCCGGCGCTCGCGTTCACGCCCGGCGGCAGCGGCGCGGGGACCGTGTACGCGAGCTGGAACGGCGCCACGCAGGTCGCGTCCTGGCGCCTGCTGGCGGGCGGCTCGCCGAGCTCTCTGCACGCGATCCTGACGGTGCCTCGCAGCGGCTTCGAGACCGCTCTGAGCGTTCCGGCCGGGACGATCGGCCCCTACGTGGAGGCGCAGGCCCTCGACGCCGCCGGTGACGCGCTTGTCGAGCTCGGCGGCGCTCGAAGAGGCGGTGCTGCGCTGATGGGGCTGCGCGTCGTCGGCGCCGGGCTGGGGCGGACGGGTACGAGCTCGCTGAAGGCGGCGCTGGAGCTGCTGCTCGGGGGCCGCTGCTACCACATGTACGAGCTGCGCGGACGGCCTGAGGACGTCGGTCGCTGGGAGCGCGCCCTCGCGGGCGAGCCGCTCGACTGGGAAGAGGTCTTCGGGGAGTTCCGAGCGACCGTCGACTGGCCCGCGGCGTCGTTCTGGCGGGAGCTCGCCGCGGCCTACCCGGACGCGCTCGTGCTGCTCTCGCGGCGGGACTCCCCTGAGGCCTGGTGGGCGAGCATGGAGAAGACGATCGTGGCGCTCCTGGGCGAACCGCTGCCCGAGGACGACCCGCAGCTCGCCCGTCAGCGGCGCCTGACGAAGGCGATCCTCGCGGAGCGCTTCGACGAGCGCTGGTGGGAGCGCGACCGCGCCCTCGCCGCCTACGAGCGTCACAACGAGCGCGTGCGCAACGAGGTGCCGGCGGGGCGCCTGGTGGAGTGGACGGCCGGGGACGGCTGGGCGCCGCTCTGCGAGGGCCTCGGCCTGCCCGAGCCGCGGGAGCCGTTCCCGCACCTGAACACGACGCCTCAGTTCCGCGAGATCGTGGGGCTCGACCCGAGGGCTGAGGGGGGGTGGTCAAACCTCCCCCAAATGGGTAAGGATGCGCATACCGCTTGCGGCGGTGTCGCGTGGACGCACGCGCGAATGGAGATCGAACACCAGAGCCTTGGAGGGCTGACATGCGCGGGGGATACCTCTTCGCCCTGAGCGGGCGAGCACTAGGAGTTCTGACGGCCGCTGTCGTGGCGCTCACGATCGGGGCCGCCTCGGCGGCGGCTGACCGGTGGGAGCCGAGCGCGGCGCTTTCTCACGACAGTGCCCATCCGGCCGGCGAATCGCTGAGCGGCTACGGCGGCTCGGGCTCGCTGACGCCCCTGGCCAGCGGTCTGAACCAGCCGAAGAAGCTCTCGATCGCGCCCGACGGCAGCGTGATCGTCGCGGAGTCCGGCGACGGCGCCGGAACCGAACACTGCACCACCGGCGAAGAAGCCGCGTGCTTCGACGAAACGGGGGCCATCGCCCGCATCAGCTCGTCCGGGAAAGTGACGACGCTGCTCGGCAAACTGCCCTCGGTGTCCTCGAACGGCGAGGCGACGGGCCCGGCGCAGGCGCGTTTCGAACACGGCGCGCTCGAGGTCCTCTTCCAGGACACGAACATCGACCCGCTGACCGGCGAATCGCCCTTCGGCCCGGCTCGACCTTCCTCGGCGACCTGGTCCGCTTCCCGTTCGGCGGAAGCCCGCAGATCCAGGCGCGGTTCGGTCCCTTCGAGGCTCAGAACAACCCCGACAAAGGCGAGGGCACGGGCGTCGAACTCGGCCAGGAGGCCGCGATCGACAGCGATCCGTACGGGTTCGTGCCCTACCACGGCGGCTGGGCGGTCGCCGACGCGGCCGGCAACGACCTGCTGTGGGTCTCGCCGTGGGGCGAGCATCCACGTGCTGGCCGTGTTCCCGACGATCAGCGAGATCGCGGCCCCGGGCACGCTCGGACCCGGCCAGACGACGCCGGTGCCGGTACAGGCCCAGCCCGTGCCGGACTCGGTCGCGATCGGCCCGGACGGCGCGCTGTACGTCGGCGAGCTCGGCGGGTTCCCGTTCAACACGGGCAGCTCGAGCGTGTACCGGGTCGTCCCCGGTCACGCGCCGACCGTCGTCGCAAGCGGGTTCACCGCGATCAGCGACGTCAAATTCGACCCGACCGGCCGTCTGCTCGTGCTGGAGATCGACCAGGCCGGCCTGCTCGACCCGGCCGCCGAAGAAGGCCTGCCGACGCCGGGCGCGCTGATCGGCGTGCACCGCAACGGCACCAAGTCGACGCTCCTGAGCACCGGGCTCGAGTTCCCGACGGGGCTCGCCGTCGACCCGGCCAGGGCACATCTACGTGTCGAACTTCGGGGTGCTGCCGGCGACCGGCGGTCCCGGAGGCCTCAGCGGCGAGGTCGACCGCGTGACGCTGCCGAGCTCGTGGTGGTCGCACCCCTGGTGAGCACGGGCTGACCACGGCACGGCCGTGCCGGAGGGCCATCGTCGAGGGTGGCCCTCCGGTCCCGCGGAGCGGCTACCACGACCGTGGGATTGACGCTCCGTGCCGTCCGCGCGATCCTGCTGGACGCAAAACCGACGCACGTCTTCCGCGGCTCGGCGAAGAGGGAGCCGCCCGGTGTGCTGTCCCGGGCGGCAGTCGAGCGGAGAGGGATGCGCCGGCCGCGGTAAGGCGAGGCGGCCACGAGCAGCCGCCGCAGCCTTTCCGCGGCCGGGCGCGTCAGAACCCGAGCCTGGCCTTCAGCCGAAGTCGGCGACGAGCGCCGGCACCGGCGCCTCGCGCCCGCGCGCGTCGAGCTCATGGCGCTGCGCGCGCGGCAGCTCGGCGCTCATGTCCTCGAGCAGATCTGCACTGACCACGAGCTGGCCCTCACCGGCGCTGCCCTGGAGCCGCGCGGCGACGTTGACGGCGTCGCCGAGCGCCGTGAAGTCCACGACCGCCGTGCCGACGTTGCCGACATAGGCCTGCCCGGCGTTGAGCCCGACTCCGAGCGGCAGCCACGAGCCGGCGGGGCTGCCGTAGCCGACCGCCTCCAGCAGTTCGCGCGCAGCGGCCAGCGCACGGCGACGGTAGTCCGGTCCGGCGACCCCGGGGATGAACAGCGCCATCGCCTCGTCGCCGATCAGCTTGTCGATCAGGCCGTCGTGGCGCAGGATCACCTCGGTGGCCGTCGCGTAGAAGCGGTTCAGCAGCCCGGCGAACTCGCTGGCCCCCGAGCGCTCGCCGAGCGCGGTCGAGCCGCGCACATCGGCGAAGAGCACCGCCACGTCCACCTCGGCTCCGCCCGGCGGCATCTGATCGCAACAGCGCGCGCAGACGTTCGGGTTCTTGCGCGAACGGCGCCCAGCCGATCCGCGTCACGACCGCGCCGCCGACCCCGCCGAACGGGCTCGCGCAGACCTTGCATCGCGGGGAGGAGGGTACGTAGCGCCACACGTGACGCGCGGTCACCATCGAGCGGTGGCCCTCGACGAGGATCTTCTGCCACTCGCTGCTGTCGGGCTCGGGCACAGGGGGATTGTCCCACCGGGTGAGGCGCGGCGCGGGACGGAGGCCCCAGACCGTGGCCGTGCCGCTGAGCACGGCGCGGCTATCGCCTGGCTTTCGCTCAGCGGAAGGGGGGGGATTCGAACCCCCGAGACGGGTTTCCCCGCCTAACGGTTTTCAAGACCGCCGCATTCAACCGCTCTGCCACCCTTCCGCGAGGAATGCTACGCGCTGCCCCTGCGGCGTCAGCCGCGCGCCCGCGCGCTGCGCCGCGGCGTGCGGGCCGCCCGCCGGGAGGCCCGCGACTGCGCGCGCGCCGCGCGCCGGGCGGCGTTCCGGGAGCCGCCGGCTCGGGCCTGCGCGTAGAACACGTCGGTCGCGATGCGCCCCGGGTAGGCGCCCGCGTCGAGCGAGAGCAGTTCGGCCAGCGTGCGCCGGTAGGTGATGCCGTAGGCCGATTCGATTTCCGTCAGCACCGGGTCGTTCTCGTAGAAGAAGCGGTCGCCGTCGCGCAGCGCTTCGAACTGCTTGCGCCAGAGCGCCTGCTGCAGTTCGCCCAGCTCGCTCCCGGGCAGGTGCGGCTCGGCGAGCATGCCGACGAACGCGTCGAGGTTGCCGACCGAGCCGTAGATCGCCTTCAGCCGCGACGCCAGCGTGGAGCGCCGGGTGCCGGAGACGGCGCGTTCGCCCGATCCGGGTTCGATCGCTTCGCCGCTCAGGTTGCGCAGCGAGGTGAAGTCGAGGATCCGCGGGTCGTCGATCGTCTCGCCTGCAGGCAGTTCTTCGGAGCCCTCCCCGGTGACTTCGTCCGAAGCTGCTCTGGGGCGCGAGGCCGACTGCTTCGCGCATCTCGTTGTAGCTCGGCATGCCGGTGTCGCGGCTGCGCTGGAGGTCGATCGCACCCAGGTCGACGACGCCGCTGAAGCAGCCCTGCGTCGCCGGTTCGGCGTCGCACCTCGCCGGGTCGGCGCCCGGGCCCGGGACCCCGAAGAGCACGCTGCGCAGCGAGTCGTCGATCTGCTCGTCGTTCTTGTAGCTCGGTTCTTCGCCGAGCCCTTCGAGGATCGGCTTGAGACCGATCTCCGGGACCAGCTGCGGATCGAAGAACGCCGCGCTCTGCGGGATCGTGAGTTCGAGCTCGGTCGCCCGGTGCGGACCCGGTGCGACCTGCACGCCGAGCGCTTCCAGAGCCTGGATGCGCGCCGGCGTGAATTCGCGGCTCGGGGCGTGAACGCGCAGCTCGCCGTTGACCATCGAGTGGCTGCGGTACCCGACGGTCGCGAATTCGTCGCTCAGCTCGGGATCGACCGACGGCTCGTAGCCCGCGTACGGGCCGAGGACGACTCCGGCCGCGGGCAGGAACTCGTTGTAGGTGATGTACTGCTCCTCCGCCCCGACGACACGGCGTGCGATCTGGAAGCGCTGCTCGTTCGTCAGCGACGCGGGCAGCTGGGCGACGATGCGGTTGTGCTCGCGCGCGAACAGGGTTGTGACGGCCGTCAGCTCGACGTTCTCGTTGGCCCGCACGTCGCCGGCGACGACGGCGTCCTGCGGAGCGGCTGCGAGCGCGCCTTCGGTTTCCATCGCGCGGCGCCGTCGCGGCGTTTCCGCGCGCGCTCGCGAGCGGCAGGTAGCGGCCGGGGAGCAGCAGCCGCGCCCGCTGTCTCGCCGGGTTGCCGTTGTCGGGGCCGGTGCGCAGCCATTCCAGGCGCGCGGCGGCTGTTGCCGTAGATCGCCGAGGCGTCGATGAAGGAGCTGACACGGTTGACCTGCTGGCGGGGATTCGACGCGCTGGTTCCCGTCCCGGGGGCGACGGCGTCGCGCGTGAACGGGATCGCTCCCAGCGTGTCGCTGAAGGACTCCAGCGGGTCTTCGGCGTCGAACGCGATCGGCGCTTCTTCGCTCCCGCTCTGGGCGTGCCCGAAGGTGTGGTCGACGAACTGCCCCCAGACCCACAGCCACTGGCTGGCGCTGCGTTCTGAGAACAGGTCCTGGCCGAGCGAGTTGAAGATCCGGTTGCTCACGTAGCGCGGGTTCGGGCCCGCGACCATCGCCCCGGAGCCGTCGGCGTAGCGCGCCGGGGCGAGGCGCAGGTAGTCGCTCCCAGCCGAGCCCCATTCGGGGTGGATCGGGTTGTTGCCCCAGTCGTTCAGCGTGCGCGCTTCGAACTGGGGCACCGCGGCCGCTGCGCCGGCCGCGGTGAACGCGAGCACCAGCGCCAGCGTCGCGAGCAGCGCGACGAGCGCGCGAACAGCGCTTCGCTCATCCTCCGTGATTCGCATTCAACCCCTCCGTCGGCGCGGCGCGCCGCGTCTCTCTCGTTCCCGTACGGGGCCCGACACCCCGGACGCGAGCCGCGAGTTTTACATCTCGGCCGGGGCCCCGTCAACGTACGAACGGGCGAGGAGTCACTCCCCGCCCGCCGGCGCCAGCGCCGAGGGAACGTGCGCCGGCGCCGGTTCGGGCGGCTCGGCTGCTGCCGACGGGAAGGCCGGCAGCAGCAGCGCGGCCATCAGCGCGCCGAGCGCGGCCACGCCGCCCGCGACCAGGCAGCCGAGCGAAAGGCCGTCGACGAACGCGCCGGAGGCGGCGCGGGCGACGCCGCCTCCGAGCGCGAGATGGCCGGTCGCCGTGAGGCCACGGGCCACGCCGAGAGCCGCGCCGACCGAGTTGTGCGCCACCTGCGCGAGCCCGGCGGGCAGCCGCGCCGGGAGGTGCTCCGTCAGCCGGCTCGAGTAGAGCGAGGCATAGACGCTGCCGATGATCGCGACGCCGAGGGTGCCACCCAGCAGGCGCGTGGTGTCGTTGACGGCGGAGCCGACCCCGGCCTTCGCCCGCGGCACGACACCCATGATCGCCTCGGTCGCGGGCGCGCTCGTGAGGCCCATGCCGGTCCCGTAGAGGACCATCTGCGCAGCGATCGTCCCGTAGCCGGTTCCGGGAGACACCACAGCGGCGACCCACGCGTAGAACGCCGCGACCATCACGAGCCCCGTCGCGACGACCAGCTTGGTGCCGAACCGCACTGCCAGTCGCGTGCCCAGGACCGAGGCGACGCCCACCGAGGTCGCGACCGGGAGCAGGTGCACCCCGGCCGAGAGCGGGCCGTAGTGCTTGATGAACTGGAAGTACTGGGTCATCAGGAAGATGAACCCGAACAGCGAGAAGAACGCGACCGTCACGGAGCCGCTCGCCGCTGTGAAGCGGGGGTTGGCGAACAGGCGCACGTCGAGCATCGGCTCGTCGGTGTGGCGCTCGCGCAGGACGAAGCCGGCGAGCAGCAGGGCCGCGACCGCGAAGCCCGCGAGCGTGCGCGTGCTCGACCAGCCGTGCAGCGGGGCCTCGATGATCGTGTAGATGAGCGCCGCCATCGCGGTGCTCGAGAGCAGGAACCCCGGCTGGTCGAGCCTGGGCGCGCTCTCGTCGCGTGAGGTGGGGACGGTCCGCGCGACGAGCAGCGCGGCGAGCGCCGCGACGGGGGTCATCGCGAAGAAGATGCTCGACCAGGAGAAGCGTTCGAGCAGCCAGCCGCCCGCGATCGGCCCGAGCGCGATCGCGATCCCGGCGGTCGCCCCCCAGAGCCCGATCGCGCGCGCCCGCTCCACGCGCTCGACGAAGATGTTCGAGATCAGCGACAGCGTCGCGGGGAAGACCATCGCCGCGCCGAGCCCCATCACCGCGCGCGCCGCGATCAGCCCACCGGAGCTCGTCATCAGCCCGCCCGCGGCGCTCGCCGTCCCGAACAGGGCGAGACCGCCGAGCAGCATGCCCTTGCGCCCGAAGCGGTCGGAGAGCGAGCCGGCCACCAGCAGGAACGCCGCGAAGACGAGGTTGTACGCGTCGACGATCCACTGGAGCTGGCTGTTGGAGGAGTGAAGCTCGCGCACCAGCGTCGGCAGCGCGACGTTGACGATCGTCGTGTCGAGGTTGATCGCGAAGGCCGCCAGCAAGAGGGCCGGGAGGATCAGGGCTCGGTTCCGCATCGCAACACCTCTTTCTCAAACACTAAGACAAGAAAATCAAGTCTTAGCACAAGTTGGTAAAGCTTGCGGTAGACTGGAACCATGCGCTCCTACCACCAGTACTGCGCGCTCGCCAAGGCGCTCGACGTGCTCGGCGACCGCTGGACGCTCCTGATCGTGCGCGAGCTGATGCTCGGGGGCCCGAGCCGCTACACCGACCTGCGAAACGGCCTGCCCGGGATCGCGACCAACCTGCTCTCCGAGCGCCTGCGCGAACTCGAGGCCGCCGGCGTGGTCGCACGCGAGGAGGCTCCGCCTCCGGTCGCGACGACCCTGTTCTCGCTGACGCCCCGCGGGGAGGCGCTGCGGCCCATGCTCGACGAGCTCGGCAGCTGGGGTGTTCCCTACATGGCCGAAGGTCCCGCGCCGGAGGACGCGTTCAGAGGGCGCTGGCTGGCATGGCCGGCCGAACGCTTCCTGATCGACGGCGAACCCGGCGAGCCGCCGGTGTCGATCGAGCTGCGCACCGGTGAGGACCCGGTGGTCGTGGAGACGGTGGACGGGGCCGTGCGCGCCCGGCCTGCCACGCCCAGCGAGAGCCCGGACCTCGTTCTCAGCGGCTCGCCGCACGCGATCCTCGGCCTGCTGAGCGGTCAGATCGACGCCGCCGAGGCGCGGCGGCGGGGGCTGAGCGTCGAGGGTGAGGAGCGCGTGCTGTCGCGACTGCGGCCGGCGAACGTGCCCGCCGGCCCCTGAGCGGGACTCGCGACGGGCGCTGCGTCAGCCTCTAAACTGGCAGCTCACCCTCGGGAGAGGTGGCCGAGTGGCTGAAGGCACTCGCCTGCTAAGCGAGTATGGGGATCAAACTCCATCGCGGGTTCGAATCCCGCCCTCTCCGCCATTTGCTGTTCCTTCAAACCGTGGCCCCGCGAACCGGGGCCACGGTCATTTCTGGATCTGCTCACGCTTGTCTGGGGGCCGTTCCGCCCGTGTTGGCCGGTTAGCCGGCGGGGCGAGGGGTACGAGGCCGGAACACGAAGCAGATCGCGAGGTTGATCCAGGCGTTCCTCGGCAGGGGAGCCGCCGATGAAGAGCGCTAGGCGCCGCTCGATGAGGGGGTAGGTCGAGCGGGCTGCGGCGGGGCCTGTGCTCTGATCTCGGCCAGCAGGGCGTCGACGACGCGTCCGTCGAGTTGGGAGCCGGCGACGCGTCGCAGCTCCGTGGCCGCCTCTGAGGACGTCCGGGCACGGCGGTAAGGACGGTCCGTGACGATCGCCTCATACGTGTCGCAGGCGGCGATGATCCGCGCGGCGAGCGGGATCTGCTCACCGCAGAGCCCATCGGGATAGCCGCTGCCGTCCCAGCGCTCGTGGCTCGCGCGGACTGCAGGCGACAGGTGGGCAAACGCGGGAATGCTTGCGACGAGCGTCCCGCCGGCGGCTGCGTGGCCGCGCATGATCACCCACTCATCCTCGTTGAGCGGGCCCGGCTTGAGCAGGATCTCGCTTGGCACGGCAACCTTGCCGACGTCGTGAAGCAGCGCGGCGTAGTACGCGTCGCTCGCCCGCGTCGCGTCCAGCCCCAGTCGGAGGGCAACGCGGCGCGTGAGCTCGGCCACCTGCTGCTCGTGCGAGGCCGTGTAGTCGTCCTTCGCCTCGACGGTGCTCATCAGAGCAGTGAGCGTCGTCGTGAAAGTGCGCTCGAGGTCGGCCACCAGCCTCGCGCGATGGATGGAGGAGCCGAGGCTGGCCGCGATCGCCTCGAGGAGCACGGCGTCGGCCTCGCCGAACGCGTCCGCGTCCGGCGCCTCGATGTTCAGCACGCCCCAGACGCAGCCATCGACGAGGATCGGGACGCTGAGCTCCGAACGGGGATCCGTGTTCGGGTCGCGCTCGATGTAGTCCTGGTCCCGGCGCGTGTCCGCCACGAGCGCGCTCGTCCCGCTGCGGGCGACCCGGCCGTTGACGCCCTCGTTCAGCGACTGCTCAACCAGCAGGAATTCGGCCATCACCTCGGCCAGAGCGCCGCTGCCGGCGACGAGACGCAGGGTCGCGTCGGCATCCAACCGCTGGATCGCCACGAGATAGAAGGCGAACGTCTCGTGCAGCTCGTCGACGAGCAGTTGCAGCATCTCTTCGATGTCGTTCGTCAGGGCGAGGCGCGCCATCAACCGCGCGGCCAAGCGCAGCTGCACACGGACGCTGGCGAGCTCACCGGCGGTCGCCATCTGGCGGGCGCGGTCGTTGGCGCGGTGGTCGCGCAACGCCTCGGCTCTGCGCTCACGCTCGCGCGCACCCGCTGTCCCCCGCGATGCGGGCCTCGGCTTGGTGACGGCTGTGCGTGACATGTCGGACTCAAGATCGGCCGAGTGTCCACGACGCTTGACCCCGGCTGGACAACTTCAAACCCTCGCGACCACCCCCGAACTGCGGCTCCTCTGCGCGCGGATCATCAGCGGCGAGATCTGGTGCAGTCCGCGCCGGCGGGTTGACACTGTGAGTCCAAGGAGCGGGCAGTTCAGTTCTACACCCGCGGCCCGCTCTCTCAGAAACTCTGGCCAGGTGTCCATATGTCAACCCGGCAAGCGGCAAATAGAACTCCTCGCCTCAGCACACGACCGGAGCGATCTGGCGCCGGCCGCGCCCTGCCCATCCAAGAGTCTGAACGGAGTCACCCTTGGTCCCGTCCGCTGCCGCGTTCCGCCGGAGTCTCGTCTTGGTCGTCTCTGTAGGTCTCCTGCTCGCGGCGCTCCCCGCGGTCGCGGGGGGCACCGAAGCCGGCAAACCGCCGGATCCTCTCGAAACCGGCCCCTACGCGGTCGAACGCTTGGATCCGGTGCGCGCCGGGCTCGCCACGCTGCAGGAACCACTCTCGACTGGAGGCGCGGCGACGGGCGCAAACGAATCGATAACGCTTCAGATCCGCGGCGTCATGTACATGCCCCACGAAAAGACCGGACGGTCGCCACTGATCATCCTTGTTCACGGAAACCACGGCAGCTGTGACGAAGGCAGCGCCCCCGCGTGCACGATCTTCAAGCGCAACGACGAGGGCTACGCCTACTTGGGAGAAAACCTGGCGAGCTGGGGATACACCGTCGTCTCGCTCGATCAAGACCAGCTGATCTCGCGGCAGGACAGCAAATTCGGCAAGGGGATGCACGCCCGGCGGCTGCTGATCATGGCGCTGCTCGACGCGCTGCACGAAGCCGATGAAACCGGTCTACCGGAAAACGAAAACTCGAACATCGGCGACAAACTCAAGGGCAAGCTCGACTTCACCCGCATCGGCCTGATGGGGCACTCCCGCGGAGGCGACGCAGTGTCGAGCTTCATCGAATACGACCGGATGCGCCCCACCGGGCGACGCTACCCGCTTCGCGGAGTGATCTCGCTCGCACCAGTCGACTATGAGCGCCACGCGCCCTACGGCGTGCCGTACATGACCGTGTTCGGCAGCTGTGACGGCGACGTCTCCAACCTCCAGGGAGCTCGCCTCTTCGAACGTAGCCAATACATCAGCGATCCGTATCCAAGGATCCAGTCCGAGCAGCTGGGCGGGGATCACAACTACTACAACACCGTGTGGTTCGCCGACGCCGACGACGCTTCGGCGGCGGACACCGCGTGCCACACCGAAGACCCTGGCAAAACGAGCGAAACACCTCACAGCATCAGGCTGAGTGGCGAGGCCGGCACGGGTACGAGCGAAAACTACGTCATCAACAACACCGAAAAGCTCAACCCGGAAGTGAACACCCGCATCTCCGGCTCGCCGGCGCGGATGGGCGACCAAGAGAAGCTGGGCCTCGCGATGATGTCGGCTTTCCTGCGCCGTTACGTCGGCGGCGAGGGCGCGATGGAACCGTACCTGACGGGCGAACTGATCCATGAAGGAAAGCCGGAGGTCAGTCCATCGGCATGCCCGACGAGCACCTCAGGGACCCGGGTACCTTGCATCGACCGTGTCTCCAACACGTTCTTCTCGCCGCCTGACGAACGCCTGGATGTCATCAGGCCGGACACCCAGCATCCGCTCACCGAAAGCGCGCTCAGCACCACGCTCACAGGCAGCGGCTTCAGCAACCCGTACACCGAAGGAGGCGGCGTCACGCCGCGGCCGGCGACGACTCCCGAAGGCTTCGACTGGTGCAATCCGGATCCGTTGCAGGGAGAACCGGGACAGCTCGGCGTCAGCGGCAACACCGTGGCAGCGAAGCCGTGCCCGATGCCCGCGGCCACCGCCCTCGGGGGTGAGAACGGCACGCGCGAACACGCGCCCGTGAACGGCTCCTACGGCCGGCAGCTTTCGCTCGCGTGGGAAGAACCAGTTGAGAAATCGGGCAAACCGGCCACGCTCACGACAACGATCCCCACAGCCAGCGGCAACGTCAGCGGCTACAAGCAGCTGGCCCTCGGGGCGGCCGTGAACTTCTTCGACCCGCGCAATCCCGCGCGAGGGGCCGAAGGAGAATGGAACCCGGACGCCGCGAAGCAGAACTTCACGATCGCGCTGACCGACGCAAACGGGCATGTCGCGACGGTCGAAGCCGGCAAGCAGCGCTATGGCAACGCCCTCGATCAGACGCTGGGTTCCACGACGGCCAGAGTTCACGTGATCCTCAACGAGGTCGGCGTTCCGCTCGAAGACTTCGCGAAACAGGGGGTGAACCTCAAAAAGGTGCGCAAGCTGGAACTCCGCTTCGGTGAAGCCGGGATGCCGCAGAGCGGGTCCGTCCAGATCGCGGATGTGCGCTTCCAGGAATCGACGCAGGGGACGGGCGTCCTTCTCGACTCCACCGCGCCGAACGCCGGCCCGGCAGAAGGGCCGCCGACATCTGGCCCGAATCCGATCACCGAACTCGAAGCGTTTCCGCGAGCTCCGGGTTCGGTCGAGCTCCCGAACGTGACCACCGATCCAGGATCGAACACGTGGACCGTCGATGACAACAAGGCGCAGTGCCCGAACGCTGAGTTCACGAAGATCCAGGACGCGATCGAATACGCGGCGCCATGGGACACGATCGTCGTCTGCCCCGGGGTCTACGAAGAATCCTCGACGCCGGTGAACAGCCTTCCGAACCCCGTCCAGAGCGGCGCGATGAACGGCCTGACGATCACAAAGCCGCTCAAGATCATCGGCGCAGGCGCGAGCCAGGTGAAGATCCGTCCCGCGCCGAGCCTTGGGACCTCGTTGGCCGGCAGCCAGCCGTTCCTGCGCGACGGCGGCGGCAACGTGGTGACGATCTCGCGTCAGTCGCTCGGGTCCACCGACTTCATCGAGAACTTCGTCGACATCTCCGGCGTGACAATCGAATCGCCCAACGCCTACGTCGAGGCCGGCATCTCGTTCTTCAACACGTCGGGCCGCGTCTCCAACAGCACGATCGGGCCGTTCAAGCAGGCCGCGAGCGCTGAAGAACTTGCCGCCAAACCGTATGGCTGGGGAGTTCTCGAGTCGAACTCGCTGATCGGGACCGGCTTGGGCAGCGTCGAACGGCAGGTGACCGTCGCCGACAGCCTGATCACGGGCTATCAGGCGGGCGGCATCCTGTTCGACGATGCTCGCGGTGCCGACGGGGCCGCGAGCAGCGAAGAACCCTCGGGAGTCAACGAGAAGGGCTACGTTGAGAACACCGTCGTGGGCGGGCAGGGCCCGAGCAGCCTGATCCCCCAGACGGGCGTCGAGTACCACGCGGGCGCCGGCGGGTTCGTCGAACACAGCAAGATCACCGGGAACCTGTTCTCCCCCGACCAGCGACGCTCCGTTGGGATCCTGTTCGCCGGAGCCGACTCCGCCGCCTCAGACGTCCTGAACTCGGCGATCAGCGGCAACGGATACGGCGTCTACAACGCGAACACGACGAACACCGCCGTCAGCTCCGGACCCGCCCTGCAGGCGACGAGCAACTTCTGGGGCTCCGGTGGAAAGCCCGTCGAAGGAGAAACCACGCCGTCAGGAAAAGAGGGAATCTCGGGCGGAGGCTCGGTTCTCTATACACCGGTGCGCGCCCACGCGCCGTTGATGGCCGTCGTCCCCGGAGCCGTCCGAGACCACCGACCGACGGGATCGATCGTCAGCCCGGGAAGCGGTGAGCAGGTCAAACAAGGGGAAACGGTGAGCGTAGTGGTCCGGACTCATGACGACTTCGGGATCGGGTCGGTCTCGCTCACTGCCAACGGCACGCCTGTGGCGAGCGTCACCGAAGGGCCCTACGTGTTCACCTGGACCGCGCCCGCAGTCGCAGGGCCCGTCAGCCTGCATGCGACGATCACGGATTCCTCCGGCCAGTCCGTGAGCTCTGAAACACACGTGTCGGTGAAGTAGCAGGGGAGCCAAGCGGTCGCGCCCGACCCCGGTCGGGTCGCGGCCGGTCTCGATCACGGAGACGCCCGAGCCCGGCCCCGTCAAGCGGCCGGGCTCGGGCGTGGGCGGCGTAGAGCTGTTCACCGTCTCCTTCGCGTTCATCGCCCGCAGCGTGGGCCGATGACACGTACGAAGCCGGCGGAATCCGGACATCAACGCCCGCGCCTGGGGGCGGTCTCTACTCCTCGCTCGAAGCCGCCCAGAGGTTGACGCCGCCCTCGGTCGCGTACCGGTCGATCGCCTCCAGTTCCCCGGCGCTGAAGTCGAGACGCCCGAGCGCGGCGACGTTCTGCTCGAGCTGCTCGACGCTGCTCGCCCCCAGCAGGGCCGAGGTGACCCGCTCGTCCCGCAGGGCCCAGGCGATCGCGAGCTGCGCCAGTGACTGTCCCCGCCCGGCGGCGATGTCGTTCAGGGCACGGACCCGTTCGAGGTTCTCGTCGCTGATCATCTGCTCGGACATGTGGTTGCCGGCTCTGATCCGCGAGTCCTCGGGCACGCCGTGCAGGTAGCGGTCGGTCAGCAGGCCCTGCGCCAACGGCGAGAACACGATCGTGCCGACGCCCTCCTGCCCGAGCACGTCGAGCAGCCCGTCCTCGATCCAGCGGTTGACCATCGAGTAGGAGGGCTGGTGGATCAGCAGCGGCGTGCCCAGCTCGCGCAGGATCTCGGCGGCCTCGACCGTGCGCTCCGGGCCGTAGGAGGAGATGCCCACGTAGCGCGTGAGGCCGCGACGGCGCGCCTCGTCGAGCGCGCCCATCGTCTCGTGCAGCGGCGTGTCCGGGTCGAAGCGGTGCGAGTAGAAGATGTCGACGTGGTCGAGGCCCATGCGCGCCAGGCTCTGCTCGAGGCTGGCGAGCAGGTACTTGCGCGAGCCCCACTCGCCGTAGGGGCCGGGCCACATGTCGTAGCCCGCCTTCGTCGAGATCACGAGCTCCTCGCGCAGGCCCGCGAAGTCCTCCGCGAGGATGCGGCCGAAGTTCGTCTCGGCGCTCCCGTACGGCGGGCCGTAGTTGTTGGCGAGGTCGAAGTGCGTGATGCCGAGGTCGAAGGCGCGCCGCAGGATCGCACGGCTCCGCTCCAGCGGGCGGTCGTCGCCGAAGTTCTGCCACAGCCCGAGCGAGATCGCCGGCAGCTTCAGGCCGCTGCGCCCGCAGCGGCGGTAGGGCATCGACTCGTAGCGGTCCTCGGCTGGGACGTACCTCGTAGGTGCGAGCCGCGCGTTGAAGGCCATCGGCCCGGCAGATGCTACCCCGGAAGCGCCGGCGGCTTGCGTGCGAGCACATACAGCCAGGGCGAGTCAGAGCTGTTCGCCCCGGCCGCGAGCGGCCCGCCGTCGCCGGCGAAGACGCCAACGGCGTCCTCGAAGCCGGCCCGCCGCATCTCGGCGGCGGCCTCGGCGGGCGTGACGTGGTGCCAGAGGACACTGAAGTCGTAGCCCGACCCGACGAGCACGGCCCACCCCCCGCCCCGGCGACTCAGCGGCGCCAGCCGGCGCCAGGAGCGGCTGCGCTGCGGCATCCGGTAGGCACACGCGAGCATGGCGCGTGGGCCGTTGCCGAGGTCCAGCGAGCGCGGGTGCCAGGGCGGCAGCCCGGCCGTCACGTGTTCGAGGTTGTGGGTCGAGAGCAGGTAGAGGCCGCCCGGCGCCAGCACGCGGAGCGCCGCGCGGTGGACGGCGTCCCTGTCCTCGTGCGCGATGCCGTCGATGCCGTTGAAGCTGAAGAACACGGCGCCGAAGCTGCCTGACGGGAACCCTGCGAGATCGCGCGCGTCGGCCTGCTCGACGCGCACGCCCGGGTGGCGGTCGCCGGCGAGCGCGACCATCTCGGGGAGGTAGTCGACGGCGACGTACCCGCCGTCGTGCGCGGCAAGCAGGGGGATCGTGCGCCCCCCGCCGACCCCGACATCCAAGATCGGCTGCCCGGCGGTCTCGGCCTGGATGCGTGCGAGCAGCGCCTGCTCGCCTGGGTCGATGAAGCCCTCGCGCGCGGCGAAGATGCCGAGCACCTTCTCGCTCGACCAGACATCCGTGTTGACGCGCTCGGGTGCGCTCGTCACCGCGTGAGCGATCCTAGCCGGGCTGGGAGCAGCCGGGCGAGCGTAGAATTCCGCCCATGGGGCTCGACACGGATGGTCAGCAGCAGGGTGAGCTGCACGTCCCCCACGTCGGCGACGGGATCACGACGCCGGCGGGCAGCTGGACCTTCGGCGGGGAGGTTCCTGCCGCGTTCGACTCGCATGTCGCCCGCTCCGTCCCGGCGTACACCGAGGGCCAGGAGCTGATCGCCGATGTCGCCGACCAGATTGTGCCGCCAGGAGGGCGGGTCTATGACCTCGGCTGCTCGACCGGGGCTCTGACCGCCCAGATCGCCGAACGCCTTGCGCCCCGGCGCGCCGAGGTGATCGGTGTCGACCGCGAGCCGGGGATGATCGAGCGCGCCGAGATCCGGTGTGCCGCGATGCCCCACGTGCGCTTCCAGAGCGCCTCCCTCCAGGACCTGGAGCTGGAGCCGGCAGACCTGATCGTCTCGTACTACACGCTCCAGTTCGTGCCGCTGCGCGCGCGTGGCGCTCTCGTCGCCCGCATCCACGACGCCCTCGCCCCCGGAGGGACGCTCGTGCTGTTCGAGAAGGTGCTCGCGTCGAGCGCCCGCAACCAGGCGGCCGCCGAGGGGGCATACGCGGACTGGAAGGCGCGCCAGGGCTTCGACGATCAGGAGATCGCAGCGAAGGCGCGCAGCATCCGTGGCGTGTTGCAGCCGCTCTCTCCCGATGAGAACGACGCGATGCTCCGCGCGGCGGGCTTCGACGATCTGATGCGCGTGTTTCGCTGGGTCCTGTTCGAGGGCCTGATCGCGCGCGCCTGACGCGCTTCGTGTCGCGCCGCGCTCAGCGGCTGGCCCGGAAAGAGTAGTCGTTGAGTGAGGATTGTCTCCGCGCGCGCTGTGCGGCGCTCCCGCCCTGACCGGCGCGCCCGGCCGGAGTGTTCTCGGCGCCCACCGCTCCGTTACCTTCCTGTCATGTCCGCAGCGCTGAACGACTCGGAGCTGGCAGACCGGGCGCGCGCCTGGTTGCGCGCCTACCAGGAGGCGATCTGCGAGGTGCGCGAGCCCTGGGCGCACGGCACCGTTCTGCGCGCGAGTCGCCACCCGACCTACTACAGCTTCAACCTCGTGCGCGTCGAGGAGGAGCCGGCGTTGGATGCCGCCGGGCTGGCGGCGTTCGCCGACGTCGCGCTGGACGGGCTGAAGCACCGCCGCATCGACTTCGAGCAGATCGAGCCTGCGCTCGCGCGCCGGGGCGACTTCGAGCGCATGGGGTGGAAAACGGCGGCGCTGGTGTGGATGCACCACACGGACCCGGCCGCCGTGGCGATCGGCGAGGGCTACGAGGTCGAGGAGGCGCCCTATGAGGCCGCCGACGCGCTGCGGCTCGCCTGGCACATGGAGGACTTCGACGACTACGCCTACGACGAGTCGTTCCGCGCGGGCGCGCAGGAAGTGGCGGAAGCGCGCGACGTGCGCGTGCTGGTCGTCCGGGACGGCGGCCAGCCGGTCGCCTTCGCCCAGGTGGAGCGCTCCGGCGAGGCGGCCGAGATCACGCAGGTCTACGTGCATCCGGACCATCGTGGCGGCGGGCGGGGCACCGCCATGACGCGGGCCGCGATCCACGCTGCCGCAGACGCCCGCGACCTCTGGATCGTCGCCGACGACGAGGACCGGCCGAAGCGGCTGTACGAGCGTCTCGGCTTCAGCCCGGTGTGCAGGACGATGGAGCTGACCCTCTTGCCGTGAGCACCCCGCCGCCGCACAGCCGGTTCCTTCTGGCGAAGCGCACGGCCATGGTCGCGGCCACGGCCTTCCTTGCGATCAACCTGTGGACCGGGGCGCCGCTGGTCGCACTGTGGGTCGGCTCGCAGGTGGTGGGCAAGACCGTGCTGAGCATGGAGGCCGTGATCGTTGTGGTCGTCGTGCTCGCCGTGCTCGTGTTCTCGATGTCGATGGCGCTCGCTTGGCTGAGCGCCGAATACGACCGCCTCTCGGGCCGCGAGCCCGGCGAACGGCGCCTGCCCTGGATGAGGGGCATGAGCGGCGATCAGGGGATCGAGCAGCCCGGCTACGGCGCCGGCATCACCCCGCTCGAGCGCGTCGTGATGGTCAGCGTCTACCTCGCGGTGCTCGCCTTCCTGCTGTGGTTCTTCCTGCTGGCGGGCGCGCCGACCCCCTCGCTCTGAGAGCCAGGGGTCTCATGCTGTTCGGGCCGGCACATGTGCCGGCCCGCGAGGCGGCGCATGCGCCGCCTCGGGCATCCGCACATGTGCGGATGCCAGGAGCCCGCGCATGCGCGGGCTCCGGCGCGAAGCGCCTCTAGACCTTCACCATCACCTTGCCGGTGTTGCCGCCGGTGAACAGCAGGTTGAGCGCGTCCGGGCAGCGCTCGAGGCCCTCGACGACGTGCTCGGCGGACTTCAGCTTGCCTTCGGCGAGCCAGCCGGCGAGCGCGCCCTGGGCCTCGGGCAGACGCCCGAAGAAGTCGAGCACGATGAAGCCTTCCATGCGTCCGCGCCTGATCAGCAGGTTGATGTAGTTCGACGGACCGGGGGGCGGGCCGTCCTCGTTGTAGCCGGAGATCGCCCCGCAGAGCACGACGCGGCCACGCATCGCGAGGTTGCCGAGGCAGTCGTTGAGGATCGAGCCGCCGACGTTGTCGAAGTAGAGGTCGATGCCCTCCGGGCAGGCTTCGTGCAGGCGCGCCGCGACGTTCTCGTTCTTGTAGTCGATCGCCTCGTCGAAGCCCAGCTCGTCGACGATGTAGGCGCACTTCTCCGCTCCGCCGGCGATCCCGACGACCTTCTTCGCGCCCTTGATCTTCGCGATCTGGCCGGCGGTCGAACCGGTCGCACCGGCCGCCCCCGAAACCACCACGACGTCGCCCTCCTTCAGGCCGCCGACGTCGTTCATCCCGAAGTACGCGGTGACGCCGGTGAGCCCGAGGATGCCCAGCGCGATCGTCGCCGGCACGCCGTCGGGGATCGCCTGCATCGCGCGCTCGCCGCTGTCGGCGATCACGTAGTCCTGCCAGCCGGTCATGCCGAACAGCATCTGCCCGACCGGGTACGCATCGTTGCGGCTCTCGACCACCTCGCCGATCCCGCCCGCGCGGATCACGTCGTCGATCTGGATCGGCGGCAGGTAGCCGGGGGCGTCGTCCATCCAGGTTCGGATCGTGGGGTCGATCGAGACGTAGCGGACCTTGACGAGCGCCTCGCCGTCGTTCAGTGGCTCGAGCTCGATGTGCTCGAGGCGCGTCGTGCCCTCGTCGACCATCCCGGAGGGACGCTCGGCCAGCACCAGGCGCCGGTTCTGCTCACTCATCTGCACTCCCTCCTCATCGCCCCGCAGGGCGTTGACGCTTTGGAGCTCGATCCTAGTGCGCCCGACCGGCTCCCGGCCGTGTCAGCTCCTCGAGCAGGAGCACGAACGACTCGTGCTCGTGCCCGGTCGCCGCCGTCAGGCCGATCTCGCAGGTGCGGTTGCTGCACAGGTGCGCCGCTGCGGGCTCCTCGCCCCGTTCGACGCGCTCCGAGCGCGCCGAGGCCTCGGGCAGCTCGGGGTGCAGCAGCCCGCGGTCCCCGGCGGTCCCGCAGCAGCTCGGGCCTGCGGGGGCGAGCACGCGGTCGGCGAGCGCCCCGGCGAGCGCCGTCAGCTCGTCCGTGAGCCCGAGGTGGCTGGCCGCGCACGGCGGGTGCACGGCGACGGTGTCCAGCTTCGCCGCGGGCGGCAGCGCGCCGAGCAGCTCGTCGTGGACCCATGAGATCGAGTCGAGGATCCGGACCCGGCCGTACTCCTCGCGCAGCGCGTCGTCGAGCCGCTCCGGAACCTCGGCGAGCAGCCCGAGCGTGCAGGAGCTCGCGTCCACGACGAGCGGCAGCCGCCCGCCCTCGGTCCAGTCGAGCACGGCGGCGGCCGTCGCGCGCGCCATCTCGCCGTGGCCCGACTCGAAGCCCTTCGAGCTCCAGGGCGTGCCGCAGCAGCGCCCGGCAACGTCCGGCGGGATCCACAGCGGCCGCCCCGCGCGGGCGGAGACCGTCAGCAACGCCTCCGGCAGCGACGGGCGCGGCGCGTGCCCGCGGGGGTTGCCGAAGATGCGGTTCACGCAGGCGGGGAAGTACACGGCCGCGGCACCCTCGCGAGCGGTCCACGGCGGAGCGGGAGCCGGGATCGGGCAGCGCCTCGCCCCAGGCCGGAACGAGCTCGTGCGAGACCGCGGTGCGCGCGATCCCGGTCAGGGCGGCGGTCGGGCCGTCGCCGAGCGTCCGGCCGGCACGCAGCGCCGCGCGTGCCGAGCGTTCCACGACGCTCCAGCGGCGTGCGGCCTCGAGCGCCGCGCGTTCGCCGCGCGCGCCGTGCCGGCGTGCGCGCAGCGACTTGACGAGCTTGCCCGTGTCGATGCCGACGGGGCAGTGCAGGCTGCACAGCCCGTCGGCCGCGCAGGTCTCGATGCCGTCGTAGGAATACTCGTCGAGGAGCGCGTGCAGCACGGGCGAGCCCTCCGGCTGACGCGCCATCTCTCGGCGCAGAACGATCCGCTGGCGCGGCGTCGTGGTGAGGTCGCGGCTGGGGCAGACCGGCTCGCAGAAGCCGCACTCGATGCACTGGTTGGCGACGTCCTCGATCCGCGGCGCGGACTTCAGGTTGCGCAGGTGGGCGCCCTCGTCCTCGGTCAGCACGATCCCAGGTCCGAGCACGCCATCGGGGTCGGCGAGCCGCTTCACGCGCCACATCAGCTCGGTCGCCTTCGCTCCCCACTCGCGCTCGACGTAGTGAGCCATGTTCACGCCGGTCCCGTGCTCGGCCTTCAGCGAGCCGTCGTAGCGGTCCACGATCAGCTCGACCAGCTCGCCCATGAACGCCTCGTAGCGCTCGAGGTCCTCCTGCGCGCCGAAGTTCGGCGTGAGCAGGAAGTGCAGGTTGCCGGCTGAGGCGTGGCCGGCGACGCCCTGCAGGAAGCCGTGCCGTCCCAACAGCTCCTGCAGGTCCTTGGCGGCCTCGCCGACGCGCGCCGGCGGCACGCACACGTCCTCGATGATCATCGTCACACCGGGCCCGCGCACCGCCGCGAGGAGGCCCTGCATGCCCTCGCGGACGTGCCAGAGCATCGCGACCTGTCCTCGATCCCGCGTGAAGCTCGGGGGGTCGATCGGGTTGCGCGCGGCGAGGATCTCCAGAGCGGCGCGCTCCGGCGCGTCCAGCTCCCCGTCCTCCTCGGCGCGGAACTCGACCAGCAGCGCGGCCGAGGTGGGTGGCAGCTCCTTCCAGCGCTCCGGCGTCCCGGGCATGTTCCAGGCGGCGGCGATCAGCGTCGGGGCGACCATCAGCTCGGTGGCGCTCGCACCGCTCGCGACCAGTTCGGGCACCGCGTCCACCGCGGTGTCGATGTCCTCGAAGAACGAGAGCGAGAGCGTCGTGTGCCGTCCCAGCGGCACCGTGTCCATCACCGCCTCGCCGATGAACGCCAGGGTGCCCTCCGAGCCGATCAGCAGATGCGCGAAGATCTCCAGCGGCTCGTCGTAGTCGAGGAACGCGCACAGGCGGTAGCCGGTCGTGTTCTTGATCTGGAACTTGTGCGCCACGCGCTCGGCGAGCTCACGGTCCGCGCGCAGCTCGTCGCGGATCTCGGCCAGGCCGGCGGCGAGCTCGGGGGCGGCGGCCGCGAACTGCTCGGCGGCGCCGGGCGCGGCGGTGTCGATCACGGTGCCGTCCGGGAGCGCGAAGGTCAGCGAGCGCAGCGTGCGGTAGGAGTCCGCGTGCACGCCGCATCTCATCCCGCCCGAGTTGTTGGCGAGCACGCCGCCGAGGCAGGCGATCTCCGTGCTCGCAGGATCGGGACCCAGGCGGCGAGAATGGGCGGTCAGGCGCCGGTTGACGCGGCCGAGGACGGCGCCCGGCTGAACCCGCACACGCGCGCCGCCGTCTTCGACGGTCACGTCTTTGAAGTGGCGGCGGCAGTCGAGCAGGATGCCGTCGGTCTGCGACTGGCCGTTGAGGCTCGTGCCTCCGGCCCGGAAGACGAGCGGCGTGCCGGTCCTCCTCGCCACGGCCATCACGGCGGCGACCTCGCCGATGTCGCGGGGCACCGCGACCGCGCGCGGGATCGAGCGGTAGCAGCTCGCATCTGAGGCGTAGCGGATCAGATCGGATGCGCGGCCGGCGAGCCCGCCGTCTGGAAGCGCGTTCCGCAGCGCGGCGGCCAGCTCGGGCGGCGTGCCCTGCGCGACCCAGTCGGGGGCGGCGTCGGGAGCGGGCCTGGGCACCGGCCAGTCGCCCGGCGGCTCGGGCGCGATCCGCTCGATGCCCGCGTGCGTCGCGGCCACGGCTATTCCAGCCACATGCCGCTGGCGCAGCGGACCTGCACCAGCCGCGGGCCGTCCTGTGCGGCGATCGCGCCCGAGAGCGCGTCGATCAGCTCTTCGGTGCCCTCGACCTCACGGGAGGGGACGCCATAGCCGCTCGCGACCGCCGCCACGTCCAGGCCGGGGAGGTCGAGCCCGGGCAACCCGCTCTCCTGCTCGAATTCGGCGAACCACTTGAGGATCATGTACTCCTCGTTGCGCAGGACGAGGAAGGTGACGGGCAGCTTGTAGGCGACCGCTGTCCACAGCGCGGTGATCCCGTACTGCGCCGAGCCCTCCCCGAGCACGCAGACGACCGGGCGCGAAGGCTCCGCCAGCTGCACGCCGACAGCCGCCGAGATCCCGAAGCCGAGGCCGCCGCTCGATGAGAAGTAGTAGCTGCCGGGCTGCGACAGGCGCAGGCGGTTGCGCAGCGCGGCGGTGCTCGACGGCGTCTCCACGACGGCGATGCCGTCCTCCGGCCAGGCGACGGCGAGCGCCTGCATCGCCTGCGAGCCGCTGAGCGGCTCGGCCTCGGCCGGCGGGCCGGGCTCCGGGCGCGCCGGCGGCTGCTCGCGCTCGGAGTCGCCGAGCTGCTCGTTCAGCGCGCGCAGCGCCAGCCCGACGTCGGCGACGATCGCCTCGCCCATCGGCGCGCGCGCCGCCTCGGCCGGGTCGCAGGTGATCTGCACGAGGCTGGTCCCGTCCGTGAGCAGCGGGCCGGGGATGTACGGGTAGTAGGGGAAGACGGAGGAGCCGACGACCACCACCAGGTCGTACTCGGCGAGCTGCATGCCCGCCGGGCCGATCGCCGGCGCAAGCAGTCCCTGGAAGTTCGGGTGGTTCTCGGGGAAGCCGAGCCGCCCGCCGCCCGTGGCGGGCGTCGCGAGCACCGACATGCGCTGGCGCTCGGCGAGCGCGATCGCGTCCTCGCGGCCGCCTGATGCTTCGATGTCCGGCCCCGCGATCATCACCGGACGGCGCGCCGCGGCGATCCGCCCTGCCAGTGCGGCGATCGCGGCGGCGCCGGGGACCGCGCGGCCGTCCACGCGGCGCGCGAGCGTGTGCGTGAGCGTCTCGGCGTCCGCCTCCTGAGCCCAGTCGTCCATCGGGATCGATACGAAGGCGGGGCCGCGCGGCGGCAGCGAGGCGTGGTGGATCGCCCGCGCGAGCGCGGCCGGCACGTCCTGTGCACGGGGCGGCTCGTGGCTCCACTTCACGTAGGGCTGGGGGCCGTACGTCGGTTCGCGGTTGGTCAGGTTCGCCTCCATCGTGATCTGGGCGCGCACCTGCTGGCCTGCGGTGACGAGCAGCGGCGACTTGTTCGACTGCGCGTTGAAGATGCCGCCGACGGCGTTGCCGACCCCGGGCGCGGTGTGCAGGTTCGCGTGCGTGACCCGGCCCGTCGCCTGCGCGTAGCCGTCGGCCATGCCGACGACGACCAGCTCTTGCAGCCCGAGCACGTAGCGGAAGTCCGAGGGGAGCTCGGCCAGCATCGGCAGCTCGGTCGATCCCGGGTTGCCGAAGATCGTCGTCATCTCGTGCGCCCGGAAGAGATCCAGGGCGGCCTCCCGCACCGTGCCCATCAGGCGCGTAATCCTTGCAGAAGGCGGGAGTCGGCCGGGGCTCGGTGCCGGGCGGGCACAGGGAGCAGGGCGGCGCCCCGTGCCGGGGCGGCGGCCGGAGCCCCCCGGCGCTCCGTGCGGGGCCCGGATCCGAGGAAGGCCGGACGTCCGTGCCCGGTCAGCGTGCGCGTCGTGCGCCGTGCCGGGCTTCAGGCCTGATCGGGCGCCGCGACCGCGAACACGATGTGCCGCCGCGCCAGCGACATGTAGGCGAACAGCTCGACCGGGCCGCCCTCCAGCGGCGCGACCGTCACCTCGGTGAGCGTGATGAAGTCGCGCTCGGAGGCGTTCAGCACGTCTGACACGCGGCTGCGGTAGCCGTCGCGCGCGAGCGTCAGCACGCCCTCGATGCGGTGCCGCGGGGTCTCGATGCGCACGCGCTCCTGGCGCTGATCCACGTTCCCGCTCTGCTCGGCCATGTCCGCCATTATCGGTCCTCGCGCGCCTCAGCGGGTGACGAGGTAGCTGCGATGGACCGTTGTACGGCGCCCAGTCGGTCCCACCGCGACGATCGTCACGCCGGCACGCAGCCCGCGGCGCGAGCCGAGCGCCGAACGAAGGCGCGCCAGGCCGGTGTGCCCGAGGCGCAGGCTGACGTGTCCCGTTCGCGCTGCGGGCAGCCCGCGAGCGACCGCCACGAGCTTCACGGGGCGGCGCCTGCGGCTCGACGGCGCGAGCGTCGCTGTGACGAGGATCTTGCAGCCCCGCTGGCAGGAGATGCCCATCGACAGGGCGCGTTGCGCGAGCACGCCGCGCGAGCGAAGCAGCGCGATGCTCAGGACCGGCGGCACGTCGAGGGGCGGGGGCCACGCGCGCGGCGACACGCAGCCCACGCCGGAGCGGCTCGTCATTTCGAAGCGCTCGATGCGGTTGTTGTTCGTGTCGGCGACGTAGACGTTGCCTTCGCACCCGACGGCGAGCGCGCCCGGCTGGGAGAGCTGGCCCGGGCCGGGGCCGCGGTTGCCCCACCGGTACAGGTACTGGCCGGCTTCGGTGAACGCCTGCACGCGGTTGTTTTCGCCGTCGAGCACGAACACCGTCCCGGCCGCGTCCACGCCGATGCCGTCGGGGGCGTTGAAGTGGCCCGCGGCCGTGCCGGCCGTGCCCCATTCGCCGGTCACGTTCCCCGACGGGTCGAGTCTGACGACGCGGTTGTTGCCCGTGTCGGCGACCTCGATCTCGCCTGCGCGGTCCACGGCGAGCGCCAGCGGGTGTGAGAACGCACCGGGAGAGCTGCCGGGCGCCCCGTTGCCGCCCTGAGCCCCCCAGCGGGCCAGCAGCCTGCCTTCGGGGCCGAAGACCAAGATCCGGTTGTGGCCCGCATCGGCGACGTAGACGTCGTGGCTCTGCGGCGAGACCGCGAACGCGGTGCTGCCGGCAAGCGTTGCGCCGCCCAGCGCCGCGGGGCCTCCGATTTCGTTCAGCGGCGTCCCGTCCCCCCAGAAGCGCACAGCCCGTTCGTTGCCCTGGCCGTCGCCGATGTAGACCGAGCCGGCCGGGTCGACGCCGATGCCCGTGGGACGGTTGAGGGCCGGCTCTCGTCCCGGCATCGCGGTCCACTGGGCGGCGAAGGCGTAGGTCACGGGGGCGAACAGCTCGACGCGGGAGGCGTCGGTGTCGGAGACGAGCAGCCTGCCCGTGGGGTCGAGCGCGAGCCCTTTCGGCGCCGTGAGCTGCCCGGGGCCGCGCGCGTCGGTCCCGATCGTCCGCAGGAAGTTGCCGCTCGCGTCGAAGACCTCGATCCGCCCGTTGGCGGTGTTGGCGACGTAGTTTTCCCCGGCCGGGTTGCTTGCGATCGCGCGGGGGAAGGCGAGCTGCCCGGCTTTCGTGCCGAAGCCGCCCCAGGCACCGAGGAAAGCGAGCTGCGGGCTCAGCTTCACGACGCGATGGTTGAGGTCGTCGGCGACGTAGGCGTTCCCGGCGGCGTCGAGCGCGATCCCGTAGGGAAAGCCGAACTGCCCCGGGCCCGTGCCCTGCGAGCCCGCGCTCGCGACATATGCGCCTTCGGGGTTGAACATCTCGATGCGGTGGTTGTCGTCGTCGGCCACGAGCACCTCCGAGCCGTTGGCCGCGACGGCGCGGGGATACACGAACTGCCCGGGTTCTGCGCCCTTCGCGCCCCACGACATCGCTTCGCCGCCTTCGAGGTTGAAGCGCTCGATGCGGTTGTTGCCGCTGTCGGCGACGTAGACGTAGGTGCCGGTCACCGCGACGCCCCCGCCGGGCGGCTGGGTCGGGTCCTGGGAGGAGCCGAAGCTGAACTGGCCGACTTCGCTCCCGTGCTTCCCCCACGACTTGATGTAGGTCCCGTTCGACGTGAACTTCTCGATCCGGTTGTGGCTCGAGTCGACCACGTAGACGTTGCCGGCAGGGTCGATCGCGAGGCCTCCGATCGGTCCGAACTGGCCGTGGCCGCCCCCGAACGAGCCCCACTGGTTCTCGAACGCCCCCGCCGCACTGAACTCCTGCACGGTGTAGCTGAGCTGATCGGCGACGTAGATGTCGCCCGCGGGCCCGATCGCGACCGCCTCGGGGAAGCGCAGGACGCCTTCTCCGCGCTGGCCGATCTGCTTGACCGACGAGTACGGGCACACGGGCGCGCCGGGGCACGCTTCGGCGTGGGCGTCCGTCGGCACCAGCCAGCTCGTCGTGAGCAGCGACAGGAGCGCGAGCAGCACGAGGCCGGCCGTCTCGCGCAGCGTCCCGGCCAGCGCTTCGCCGGAGGCTGAAAAGGCAAGAGGGCGGAGGCGCATCGAACCATCTCAACACGCCTCCGCCCCGCATGTCGCGGTCCCTAGCCTGCTGCGGGGGTTCAGCGCCCCGCGGGGGCGGGGCGCCCTGCCTGTCGAATCAGGCCTCCCGTCGAGGCCCGCCCACCCGTCCGCGACATCGCGCGGGCGGGCGGGCAGGGCCGCAACACGGAGGTGCGGCGGAGAGGGGGGCCCGCCGCTGGGAGCGTCCGGTGAGGATCTCCGGAATGATGATCTCCATCTTGTCCATCCTCATTATGAGGAACATAGCACGCCACCCGTGACGATCTCGTGAAATGGACGAACGTCGCGGTCCCGGCCTAGGGGACGCGCTCGGGAGTGCGTGCTCCGAGCCCGGCCCGCGCGGCCGGCACGACCGCTGCGCGGCCCGACGCCGCGGGGTGGTTGAGCTCCTCGCGCACGATGTACAGCGGCCGGTGCTTGACCTCGTCGTAGATGCGGCCGACGTACTCGCCGATCACGCCGATCGCGATCAGCTGGATCCCGCCGAGCAGCAGGATCGCGATCGTGATCGAGCCGAAGCCCGGAAGGTAGGAGTCCGCGATCCGCAGCGCGATCACGACCGGGATCGCGATGAAGGCGAGCCCCGCCGAGAGGATCCCGGCGTAGGTCGCGAGCTGCAGCGGCAGGTGGGAGAAGGAGGCGATCGCGTCGAGCGAGAAGCGCAGCATCTTGCGCAGCGTGTACTTCGTCTCGCCCGCATGGCGGGCATCGCGCTCGTAGGAGATCGCGGTCTGGTTGAAGCCGATCCAGACCGTCATGCCGCGCAGGAAGCGCGAGCGCTCGGTCATCGCGAGCAGTGCGTTCAGCGCCCGGCGGTCCAGGAGCCGGAAGTCGCCCGAGTTCGGCTCCAGATCGACCTGCGCCAGCTTGTCGAACAGCTTGTAGAACCAGGAGGCCGTCGCGAGCTTGAACGCGGTCTCGCCCTCGCGCTGCTTGCGCACGGCGTAGACGACATCTGCGCCCTGGCTCCACTGGGCGATCATGTCCGGGATCAGCTCGGGCGGGTCCTGCAGGTCGGCGTCGATCATCGCGACGACGTCCCCGACCGCGTGCTCGAGCCCGGCGGTCAGCGCCGCTTGGTGGCCGAAGTTCCGCGACAGGTGGATCACCCGCACCCGCGGGTCCGCATGGGCGATGCGGTCGAGCAGCTCGGGCGTCGAGTCGGTGCTCCCGTCATCGACGAGCACGAGCTCGAAGTCGTAGTCCGCCAGCGCGGCGGTCGCGCGGGTGACGAACTCCTCGATCAGGAGCTCCTCGTCGTAGACCGGCGCGACGAGGCTCAGCAGCTTGGGGGTGCGAAGAGGTGTGTCCTGCATGGGTTTGATTGTGCCCTGTGGGCCCCGCGTAGGAGCGGGGGAGGCTCCATCGTCGACGAAATCCCTAAGCCGGCGCTCAATTTATCGTTCATCCTTCCTGGGGATGAGCTCGGCAGAGAATGGACGCGGCTCACCGCGCGAGCGTCCCCCAAGGGTACCGCCAGCGGCCCAGGAGGACCGCCCAGCGGGCGCGCGCTTGCGCGTTCCCGCCGTGCTCGTGCAGTTCGTGAAGTTCGGGATCGTCGGGATCTCGAACACGCTGATCACATTCGCCGTCTACACCGTCCTGCTGAAGGTGTTCGGGGTCTGGTACATCGCGGCCTCGGCGATCGGCTTCATCGTCGGCGCGACGAACGGCTTCCTGCTCAATCGGCGCTGGACGTTCGCCGACCACGTCGGCGACGCCTATACCCCTCTCCGCTGGGCGGTCGTGCAGTCGGCCGGGCTCGGGCTGAACCTGGTGCTGCTCTATCTGCTCGTCCACGATGCCGGTCTCGACGAACTCGTCGCTCAGGCGATCGCCACCATCGCGGTGACGATCACCACGTTCCTCGTCAATCGCGCCTGGACGTTCCGCCACGTTCCGCTCGCGGAGGAGCCCTCCCAGCTCACCAACCTCTAACGGAACACGCTGAGCAGCGAGAGCCCGGCCGGGATCCGGCCTCCGTGGGCGATCATCTGCGACTCCAGCATCAGCGGCACCTCGAGCGCCCGGTTGACAGGTTCCGGCGGCACCCACAGGTCGAGGCTCGACTCGGTCGTCTTGCGGTTGAAGCGGTCGAGCACCCGCAGCAGGATCGCGACCGGCAGCAGCAACGAGTTGAAGTAGCTCGTGCGCTCCTGCCGCCACCCGGCCTGTTCGGCGACGGTCCGCAGCGAGCGCATCGTGTAACGGCGCTGGTGGTGGTTGATCTCGTCGTGTCCGCTCCAGAGCCAGCCGTAGGCCGGGACCGTGAGCAGCAGCGCGCCGCCGGGCGCGACCACGCGCCGCAGCTCGCGCAGGGCGCCGAGGTCGTCCTCGAGATGCTCGATCACGTCGAGTGAGACCGCAAGGTCGAAGCTGGCGTCGGCGAACGGCATCTCGAGCACCGAGCCTTCGATCACCTCGCCGCAGCCCCGCTCGCGAGCCTTCTCCACGCTGGGTCGCGAGAGCTCCACGCCGGTCACCGTGCCGCGGCGTGCGAGGTCGACCATGTTGCGCCCGCTGCCGCAGCCGGCGTCGAGGATCCGCAGAGGCGCCCCTCCAGAACCAAGCTCGAGCCCGTCGAGCACCCGCTCCAGCACCGTTCGCCGGCCCCGGTACCACCAGTGGCGGTCCTCGGCCTGGAACGTCTGCTGCTCGTAGTCGCGATCCATCAGCGGTCCATCTTTTCCTAAAGTCCTCGCTTCACGCCTGCTGACCGGGTTCGGCTCAGCTCTGGGCGCCGGGTTGTATGGAGTACTCGATCGCGCCTGCGGCGCCGCGCCAGGCGGCGATCGCCCGGTCTGTGCCCGGCTCAACGCCAACCGTCGCGTCCGACACCGGCCCCGGCGGGGCCACGAGCTGGAGGGGGCCGAACAGGGTACGCCCAGGCGCGGCGTCGATGCCGCGCGATGCCAGCAGCGCCGCCTGCCCCGGGACGGATCTCCCGGCGGCCGGCACGGGCTCGCTCGCAAGCGCGACCGCCTCGCCGCGCGGGCCGGGTGCCAGCGCGTCCAGGAGCAGATCGCCGCTCCCGGGCGCGGCGATCGTCGCGACCGCTCGCAGCCCGCGCTGGTCGATCGGCGCCGTGCGGATCACGGCGTGGCCTTCGCTCGCCCCCGTCCATGCGCACATCACGCTCTCCGAGCTCAGCCGTACGAGTTGCGGCGAGGATCCCGGTGCGGCGAGGCCGGGGTCGTGCTCGATCCGGTCTGCGTGAGCGAAGCGGGGACCGCTCGCAGACTGGTCGAAGTAGACGTCGGTGGCGCCCGAGCGCTCGGTGGACCAGATCACGATCGCGCGGTTGTCGTCGCTCAGCAGCGCCGCGATCCGGGTGGCGGAACCTGCCGGTCCAAGACGCTGCGCGGGCAGCACACGGCCGCTCGCAGGCATCGCGCGGACCCAGACGCCGCCGCCTGCCGTCCACGCGGCGATGGCGTCGCTGCGGTAGTCCATCGCGACGGTCAGGGCGCCCACGCCCTGAGCCCGGGCGAGCACCTGCCGCGCCGGGCCGGCCGGGCCGCCGAACCATCGCTGCACCTGGAGGCCGAGGCCATCGCTGCCAGGAGCGAGCAGTGCGAGATCGCCGAGGTATGCGTTCGCCACCGCCGCGCCGGGCACGATCGCCGCGCCGGGAAGCGTGCCGAACGCTCCTCCTGCCCTGCCCTCGAGCACGAGCCCGCGCCCTGGGTGCCGTGGGTCGGCGCCGAGGATCGCGATCCGCCCCTCGGGCGCGGCGGCCGCGGCCAGCGGCGGGCGCGGGTCGGCGTCGGGCGGGCGCAGCGCGCGGGCGGCGCCGGGCGCGGCGCCGGGCTCCAGCACGTCGAGGCGCGCGCCGGCGCCCCCGGCGCAGGCGGCGGCGGCGGGCCAGACGATCGCACCGGGGCCCGTGGCGCGCGAGGGCGAGTCCGATGGGAACAGGACGCTCGGCGCTCCGGCGGAGGCGCAGGGGGCGAGCGCGGCGGGGGCGCTCCAGCCGCGCGCGGCGGCCGGGGCGGCGCAGAGCAGCAGTGCGCAGGCGCACACCAGGGCCGGCCACGAGCGTGCGCCGAACCTCTCAGCGGGCATATATGGTGACTGCGCCCGCTACGGCTGGGCGCGAAATGGAAATCGACCGAATGGCGGTGACGATGGAGATTCGCTTCCTTGGCCACTCGGCCTTCGAGCTGAACGACGGCTCGACCAGTGTCCTGATCGACCCCTTTCTCACCGGCAACCCGAAGGCGGCGGTGGCGGCCGATGAGCTTAGCCCGGACGCGCTGTTGCTGACGCACGGTCACGCCGACCACATCGGCGACACCGTGTCGATCGCTCAGCGCGCGAAGCCCGACGTCGTGGCGATCGTGGAGATCGCGAACGAGCTGGTGGCCGACGGCGTCGAGAACGTGCGCGACCCGAACCTCGGCGGAACCGTGCGTTTCGACTGGGGCTGGGTCAAGCTCGTGCCGGCGTGGCACACCTCGACCACCCCGAAGGGGATGGTCAACACCCCCGCCGGGCTGATCGTCAACCTCGGCGGCCGCACGATCTACCACCTCGGCGACACCTCGCTGTTCTCGGACCTGTCGCTGGCGCGCACACAAGCGGGCAGCGCGGCCGCCCGGTCCGCCGGTGCGAGCGGCGAGATCGACGTCGCGCTGATGTGCATCGGCGGCCACTACACGATGGACCGCTTCGACGCCGTCGAGGCGGCGCGGCTCGTCGGCGCGCGACAGGTGATCCCCTGCCACTACGACACGTTCCCTCCGATCGAGACCGACGCGCAGGCGTTCAAGTCCGACGTAGAGGGCGCGGGTCACGGCGAGGTCGTCGTGCTCGACCCGGGAGCGACCCACACGCTCTGAGGCGTCGCAGGCCGACCGCGCGGCGGCGCGCGCAGCCGCCGCGCGAGACGTCTGCGCGCGCCAGCACAACCTTCGCCTGCTCCGGTTGTTCTAGGCGGTGCTCGATCTACGTTGGCGGAACTCTGCCGATGGCCGGGCACTGGGAAAACCTGACACGAAGGGGAGGGCGCATGGGACGGGTTGCGAGGGTTGTGCTCGCCGCGGTCGCGGCGTGGGCATTGGCGGGGGCGGCGGCGAGCGCGTCGGCGGCACCGGTGTCGGTCGGTCTGTCCGGTTGGACCTGGGGCGACCCGGTCCCGCAGGGCGAAACGCTCAACAGGGTCTCGTTCCTCGGCGCCCGCGGGTACGCGCCGGCGAAGGCGGGAGCGGTGCTCCGCAGCGACGACGGCGGGGCGAGCTGGATCGGCCTCTCCAGCGGGTCGAGCTCGAACCTCACGCTGCTGCAGGAGGTCGACCCCAACACGGTGGTCGTCGGAGGCGGCTGCACGGTGCGGGAGTCCACGGACGGGGGCACGAGCTTCCACCGCCTGCCCGTGAACGAGTCCGAACAGAGCTGCGCGAACAAGGTCGCAGCGGTCTCGTTCCTGGACGCGAACACGGGCTACGTCGAGCAGGCCGATGGCTCGATCTTGCTCACGAAAGACGCAGGCCAGACCCTTGAACCGAAGACCAGCGTTCCGCTGGCGGGGGCCAGCGCCGGGCAGATCGCGTTCGTCTCGCCGACGGTCGGCTTCGCGCTCGTGAACCAGGGCGCCGGCAAGATCTACCGCACGACCGACGGCGCCGGCTCGTGGACCCCGGTGGCCGGGAGCGGCCAGCCGCTGTACGGCATCACCTTCGTCAGCCCGACGGTCGCCTACGCGGTCGGCGCCGCCGGCACGCTGCTCCACAGCGGCGACGGGGGAGCCACCTGGACGCCGCTGCCGCTGGCGCTGCCGGCGGGGGCGCCGCGTCCGGCGCTCATCCAGATCTCGTGCAGCGACCCCGAACACTGCCTGATCGCCACGGCGCCGCAGCCGGCGCCGGGGACGAACACGCTCGTGCGCACGACCGACGGCGGCGCGACCGGGACGCTCGTGTCCCCGGCCGACCAGAACCTGCTGTCGGTCGCCTTCTCTACTGCCGGCAGCGCTGTGGCCGTCGGCACCGCCGGCGAGACCGCGCTCTCGACGGACGGGGGCGCCACGTTCCCGACCTCGATCACGCACCGCTTCGGTGTGCAGTTCGGCGACGTCGTGAGGCTCGGGGCGGGGCCGGAAGACGCCTATGTCCCCTCGCACTCCGGCGTGATCGCGGCGACCACGAACGGCGGCGCCAGCTGGGGGGCCCTGCGCGTGCCGAGCTCATCGACGATCGAGGACGTGGCGTTCCCGACGACGGCGGTCGGCTACGCGGTCAACGAAGGCGGAGTCGTCTACAAGACGGCCAACGGCGGCCTGGGCTGGTCGATCCTCAACGCGGGCGCCACCGACCCCTCTGCGCTGCTCGCGCCGAACGAAAGAACCGTCGTGCTGGTGGGTCCGACCGGCCTGCGCCGCAGTACCAACGCCGGCGCCAGCTTCGGCGCGGTGGCGGGCACCGTCGTGCTCGGCAAGAGGCGAGGCAAGATCCTGCGTCGCCGCCTCTCGGCGTTCCCGCTGTTCGCGGGCGGCGAGACCGTCGGCTCGGCGATGTTCGCATGGGGCGATGAAGCGATCGAGTCGCGCGACGGCGGCGCCCACTGGACGCTGATCCCGCGGCCGCTCAAGCACGGCAACATCGAATCGCTGTCGTTCGTGTCGCCGACCACCGGCTACGCCGTGTCGCTCCAGCGCCTGTTCTTCACGCGCAACGGCGGCGGCAGCTGGAAGGAGATCAACTCGATGGGCAGCATGGCCCTCGGCGGCCAGGGCGCGCTCTCGTTCAGCTCCGCCGCCGACGGCTACGCGATGTTCGCGGGCGGCGGCAAGGAGGTGCTGCGCACCTCCGACGGCGGTCGTACCTGGACGCGCGAGATGCTGCCGCGGAAGGTCGAAGACGTCGCGGCCGCCGGACTCGTGGACTACCTGCTCGGCGAAGGCGGGCTGTTCCAGACGGAGAGCGGCGGGTTGAACACGACGAGCTCGACGCTCACCCTGTCGATCGTCGGCCCCCGCAAGCTCACGCGCAAGAAGCTGGGGCGCGCACACGGGCGCGTGAAGCTCAAGGGCCTGCTCAGCCCGGCGCAGGGCGGGGAGACGGTCGATGTCGGATACCGCACCGTGGGCCGGGCGGTATGGCGGCAGGCGACCGCGACCGTCGCGTCCAACGGCGCCTTCACGCTGAACGTCTCGGGCATCTTCGCGACCACCGACTTCGTCGCCCAGTGGGCCGGCGAGGGTCCGGTCGCCGGGGCCGGCACCCCCGCGCTCGAACTGCGGGTGACGCGCCACTAGCCGAACTGCGGCCGGAACCGCCGCGCGGGGCCGGACCCCGCGCGGCGGTGGCCGTGCCGTCAGCCCGTCGGCAGGGTGACGGTCGCGTCGCTCGCTTCCACGGCGCACACGCGAGCGCGCACACCGAGACGCGGAGAGGATCGTGTTGCGGCAGCGGCGGCCGCCGAAGGACATCGGCATCTGAGCTCTCCTGGCTTCGCCCCCTCCCCAGACTGTTGAGAGGTGGGCTTGCCCCTCGGTGCCCGGGTGCGAAACGACCGGCGCGCGTGGGCGCGGAGACCGAGCTAGCGCGGCAGCGAGAGCACGTGCGCGCTCGACGGGTCGATGCGCCCGTCGAGCAGATCGAGGTATGCCGCGCGAAGGGCGTCAGGGCCCTGCTCGTGGATCACCTCGAGCCAGCCGTCGGTCCACTTGACGTACGGCGCCCAGGCCTCGGCGAGGCGCCGTTCGAGCTGTTCGCGCCCCCAGTCGTTCGAGCGCTTGGCGACCCGGTCGGGGGCGAAGAAGAAGGTGGGTCGCGGCCCGGGCAGCTCATCGGGAACGGCCCCCATCCGATCGTGATGGGTCGCGCCCACGACGGCCGAGTGCGCGAGCTCCGCCCCGTATCGGCGGTGCACGGCCTCGCGGACGGCCGCGTCGCCTGACATGTCCACATAGACGGCACGCCCGGCCGGCAGGTCGTCGAGCTCCTCATAGGTGAGGACGGCGTCGTAGACCCCGATCGAGCGCGCGTACTCGGCGCCGCGCTCGGAGCTGAGGCCGACGACGTCGGCGCCGCCCTCGCGCGAGAGCAGGAACGCGAGTCCGCTGGCGGTCTTGCTCGAGGCGCTCGAGAGCACGACCGTGCCCGCGCCGAAGAGCTCGCTGTCGCGCAGGAAGTCGTCGATCAGCCAGGAGGTGAAGAACAGCGGCCGCAGGAGCATCTGCTGGTCCTCACGGCCCGGCTCGTAGGAAGGGTCGGCGTCGGTGCGCTGGTAGCTGTTGTACGCCGCGGGCAGCGCGGCGCGATGCGCCGAGGCGTCCACGAACCCGTGCTCCCCGACGCGCTCCGGGGTGACGAGGAGCTCGCTGGAGGGCGGCAGGTAGCCGTAGATCCGTGCTCCCTCCTCGAGACCCTCGACGCTGCTCTCGGCCACCGTCGCGAACCCCCACACCGGCATCCGTCCCCAGCCCTCCGGCGCCGGGAAGAAGTTCCAGTAGGACATCGCCTCGCCGAACGCGGCGTAGGTGATGTTGTTCGCCGTGAGCCCGAAGCGCTCGACGCTCAGGAGCGCCTGCCCGGGCTCGGGCGCGGGGGCGGGCGCGTCCTCGAAGCGGGTCTCGTGCAGATCGCCGCGCGCAATCAGGAAGTCCACGGCGCCAAGCTTATGGCCCGGCGAGCGCTCGTGAGAGGACGCCTGCCGCCGCCGCCGGGCGGTTGCTGGTATTCAAGCGGCATGACGATCCGCACCATGGGCGCTCCCAGGGGCGCCCGGCGATGAGCCCGGAACGGCTGTGGCGCATCTCGGCGTTCCTCCGCCGCAAGGGGCTGCGGCGTTCCGCCCTGTGGGTGAAGAAGCTCAACTCCGCGCTCTATCGCAACTCGCTCGCGCCCGGGGTGCAGTTCAGCCCGGACGTGAAGTTCATCCACAGCGGCTTCGGCACCGTGATCCACAGCAACGTCACGATCGGGCGGGAAGTGCGGATCGGCCAGAACGTGACGATCGCGGTGCGCGCCGCCACCGGCGCCGAGCACGGGATCGTGATCGAGGACGATGTCGGCATCGGCGCCGGCGCGATCATCCTCGCGCCGCTCGGACGCAGCGTGCGCATCGGGCGTGGCGCGCGCATCGGCGCGGGCGCGCTGATCGTGCGCGACGTGCCCGACGGCGCCACCGTTGTCGGCGAGCCCTCGCGGGTGATGGCGCCCGGCGCGGAGGATCCCGCCTCGCTCGAGGCGCTCGAAGCGGCCATCGGCCCCGACGGCGATCGGCCGCTCGACTAGGGTTTGCGCTCGTGGCCGAGCCGCTGATCGCGAACCTCGCAGACTGGCCGGCGCGGGCGCACCCGCGCCGCGCGACGGTGCTCGATCTGGAGGACGACGCCGCGCCGTGGCCCGACACGGGGGTCAACGTGCAGATCCTCCAGCCGGGGCAGCCGAACTGCCGCTACCACTCCGAGCCGGTCCAGGAGGATTTCCTGGTCCTGCACGGCGAGTGCATCGCGATCATCGAAGGCCAGGAGCGCCCACTTCGCCGCTGGGACTTCTTCCACTGCCCCGCGGGCGTCGAGCACGTCTTCGTCGGGGCCGGCGACGGGCCCTGCGCGATCCTGATGATCGGCTCCCGGCGCCTCGACGACGCGCACTACCCGGTCAACGAGGTGGCGGCGCGCTACGACGCGTCGGTCGCGCAGGAGACCGACGACCCGGCCGAGGCCTACGCCGACTGGCGCCGCGAGCCGTGGCAGCCGGTCGCGAGCCCCTGGCCGCTCGGGAGAGCTGAGTCAGCCGCAGCCGGTGATGCCGCCGTCGAGCGGGATCACGGTGCCGGTCATGTAGGAGCCGGCGCGCGAGCACAGGAAGACGATCAGGCCGGCGACGTCGTCGGGGTGCCCGATGCGCTCGAGCGGCACCGTCCCTTCGACGGCCGCGCGCGACTCGGGGTCGTCGAGCAGGAAGGCCATCATCTTGCTCTGGAACGGGCCGGGGGCGATCGCGTTGACGGTGATGCTCTCGGCGGCCAGCCGCTTGGCGAGGTGGCGCGTGAGCATGTGCACGGCCGCCTTGCTCGCGCTGTAGCTGTAGTTCTCGACCGACGGCGTGCGGATGCCGTCGATCGAGCCGATGTTGACCACCCGCGCGGGGTCCTCACGCGTCGCGGCGCCGCGCAGGCGCCAGGAGCAGCCGACCGTGAGATGGAACGCGCCCTCCACGTTCGTGTGCGCGACGCGGTCCCAGCCCGTCGCCGGGAACTCCTCGAGCGGCGCGCCCCAGGTCGTGCCCGCGTTGTTGACGAGGATGTCGAGCTTTCCGAAGTGCTCGGTCGTGGCCTGCGCGAGCGCGGCCGCGCCCTCCGGCGTCGCGACGTCGCCAGGGATGCCCACGCAGTCTCCGATCGCCGCCAGCTCGGCGGCGGCCTCGGCGACGGGGCCCTCCTTGCGCGAGGAGACGATCACGCGCGCGCCTCCCTGCACGAGGCCGCGCGCGATCATCAGCCCGATCCCGCGCGAGCCGCCCGTCACGAGCGCGGTCTTGCCGGAGACGTCGAACAGGTCGCTCATCGTCAGTCCGCGAACTCGGCC
The DNA here is from genome assembly GCA_963738815.1 of uncultured Solirubrobacteraceae bacterium. Lineage (GTDB taxonomy): Bacteria > Actinomycetota > Thermoleophilia > Solirubrobacterales > Solirubrobacteraceae > Palsa-744. Next base: position 231,772 of record CAVTXW010000006.1, on the reverse strand, counting down.
GGGCGCTTCTCCAGGAAGGCGGAGATCGCCTCGGGCGGCGCGAGGCCGAACGTGGCCATGATCTGCTGGCGATCCTCGTACTCGACGCCGCCTGCTCGGAGGGGATCTCGAGCGCCGTCCACATCCCCTGCTTGGTCAGCTGGACGCCCCACGGCGCGAGCTCGGCGATCTGCCCCGCGGCCTCGAGCGCCCGGTCCGCGAGCGCGTCCTGCGCGACGACGTCGGCGACGAGCCCGATGCGCAGCGCCTCCTCGGCGCCGACGCGGCGGCCGGTCAGCATCAGCTCGTGCGAGCGCGACGCGCCGATCAGGCGCGGGCAGCAGCCAGCTCGTGCCCATGTCGCAGTTCGAGACGCCGATGTTGACGAACGCGACCCGGAACACCGCCTCCTCGGCGGCGAAGCGGATGTCGCAGCCGAGCGCGAGCGCCAGCCCGAAGCCCGCCGAGGGCCCGTTCACCGCCGCGATCACCGGCTGGGGCAGCGCGCGCAGCGCGAGCACGAGGCGCGACATGTGCTGCTGGTTGGCGAGCCGGTCGCGCGACTCGTCCTCGCCCGTGTTGCCCGGGGCGCGCCCGTAGCCGCCGAGGTCGAGCCCGGCGCAGAAGCCGCGGCCGGCGCCGGTCAGCACGACGGCCCGGCAGGAGCGGTCGCGGGCGATCTCGTCGAGCGCGGCGTGCAGCGCCTCGCACAGCTCGGCGGTCATCGTGTTGAGCCGCTCGGGCGCGGTTCATCGTCAGCCGCCGCACGTGCGGCGCGGGTTGATCGTCGATCAGCACCTGCTCGGGCATCGGCGGGATCCTATTCCGGAGGGCCGGCATGGAGCGGCGGCCCGACCCCTCTACTCCCTCGGGTAGTGGAAGGCCTGCGTCTGCGTGACCTTCGCGACCAGCGCGCCGTCGCCCTCGCGCGCGAGCTCGGTCTCGATCACGATCGTGGTGCGCCCCTTGTGGAGCACGCGGCTGGTCGCCGTCACGGCGCCGTCGCGCACGCCACGCATGAAGTTCGTCTTCGACTCGATCGTGGCGGTGCCGACGGCGCCGTCCGGGAGGTTCAGGAACGCGAGCGCGCCGCCGCCGCCGTCGGCCATCGCCATCAACGCGCCGCCGTGGAGGAGCCCGCCCGCGGTGCAGCGCTCGGGCGCCCACTCCATGCGGCCGCGGACGACCTCGGGCGTGGCCTCGATCAGCTCGGCGCCGATCAGCGCGGCGAACGGCATCAGATCGCGCATCTGCTCCGGGGTGGCCATGGCCCGGCATCTTGCCGAAACGGGCTCCGCGCCGTCCGGCCGGCATCGCGCCCGGCGGACCAGAGGCCGGCATGGAGCGCCGGGCGACCCACCCTTCCAATTCTGTGACACTCACGCCGTGCCCCGGGATCCGCGCGTCGCCGTCGTCGGTCACGTCGAGTGGGTGTTGTTCGGGCGCGTGCGGCGGCTGCCTGCGGCGGGCGAGGTCGCGCATGCCACCGACGCGTTCGAGGAGCCTGCGGGTGGCGGCGCGGTCGCGGCTGTGCAGCTCGCGCGCCTGGCGGGCGCCGCCCGTCTGTTCACGGTGCTGGGGGACGACGAACCCGGGCGCGCGTCGCGCCGGCGCCTCTCAGAGCTCGGCGTGCAGGTGCTCGACGAGCCCGCCGCGAAGCCGGCGCTCGAGCCCGCCGTCGAGCCGGCGGGCGGAGAGCCGGCGCAGGCGCGGGAGTCCTCGCGGGAGGAGCCGCCGGCGGGTGCCGCGACACGGCGGGCCGTGACGATCGTCGACGAGGAGCGGGAGCGAACGATCACGACCTTCGGCGAGCGCCTGGACCCGGCCGGGGACTCGGGCTCCTCGCACTGGGAGGAGCTGCGCGAGGAGGACTCGGTCTACTTCACGGCCGGGGACGTCCCGGCGCTGAAGCGCGCGCGGGCGGCCGCGCGGGTGCTGGTCGCGAGCCCGCGAGCGCGTCACGCGCTCGGCCACGGCGTCGAGATCGACGCGCTCGTGCTGAGCGCCGACGACGAGATCGAGCTCGCTGCCGCCGAGCCGGTCGAGCACGAAGCCGACCTGGTCGTGCACACCGAAGGCGCCGACGGGGGCCGCTGGCGCCGCAGGGGCGGGGAGGAGGGGCGCTGGTCGGCGGCGCCGCTGCCGGGCCCGGCCGTTGACTCCTACGGCTGCGGGGACTCGTTCGCGGCAGGGCTGACGTTCGGCCTCGGTGCCGGCCTGGGGCTCCAGGAGGCGCTCGAGGTCGCGGCGCGATGCGGTGCGACGTGCCTGACGGGCGCGGGGCCCTACGCACGCCAGCTCACCGCGCGCGAGCTGCGCGAGCAGCCCGCATCGTGAAAGGATGCCCCGCGCGATGAGCTACGAGCAGATCCTGACCGAGAAGAGCGAGGGCATCCTCACGATCACGCTGAACCGCCCGGAGCGGCTGAACGCGTGGACGGGCCAGATGGGGCACGAGCTGCGCGCCGCCTTCGACGAGGCCGACGCCGACGACGAGGTCCGCGCGATCATCATCACCGGCGCCGGGCGCGCGTTCTGCGCGGGCGCCGACCTCGAGGGCGGCGGCGACACCTTCGACTACAGCAAGCGCGACACGGCAGGCGCCGCAGGCCGCGACAACGGCGGCGAGTTCACGCTGCGCGTGTTCGACTCGAAGAAGCCGGTGATCGCCGCGATCAACGGCCCCGCCGTGGGCGTGGGCGCGACGATGACGCTGCCGATGGACATCCGCCTGGCCGCGGACGACGCCCGCATCGGCTTCGTGTTCGCCCGCCGCGGGATCATCCCCGAGGCCTGCTCGAGCTGGTTCCTGCCACGCGTCGTGGGCATCAGCCGCGCGATGGAGTGGGTCTCGACCGGGCGCGTGTTCGACGCGCAGGAGGGGCTCGAGGGCGGCCTCCTGCGCAGCCTTCACCCCAAAGACGAGCTGCTCGGCGCGGCTCGCGCGCTGGCCCGCGAGATCGCCGAGAACACGGCGCCGGTCTCGGTCGCGCTCGCACGTCAGCTGATGTGGCGGATGCTCGGCGCCGAGCACCCGATGTTCGCCCACCGCGCCGACTCGCGCGGGATGGTCGCGCGCGGGCAGTCGGCCGATGCGGTCGAGGGGGTCACGTCCTTCCTCGAGAAGCGCCCGGCCGTCTTCACCGACAAGGTGAGCGAGGGCCTGCCGGACGTGATGCCGGGCTGGCGCACGCCCGAGTTCGAATAGCGCTCAGGCCGGCACGCAGCGCCGGCCGAGGCCGCCTCGCATCACTCAGCCGGGCTCGAACGCCGGCAGCTGCTGCTTCAGCGACAGAACGGAGGCGAACAGGTCGCCCTGCTCGGCCACGCGCGCCGGCACCTGCGCCGCGTCGAAGACGAGCGCGGCGGCCTCGCCGCCGTCCAGGGCGTTGCTCACCTCATCCCATTCGAGCGGCGTCGCGGCCGTGGGATGGGCCCGCGCCCGCAGCGAGTAGACGCACACGGTGGTCTTGTTGCGGTCGTTCTGGCTCCAGTCGATCAGGACCTTGCCCTCGCGGCGGGTCTTCGTCATCCGCGAGACGACGCGGTCCGGCTCGGTCTGCTCGAACAGCTCGGCGACGGCTTTCGCGAACCTCTTGGTGCGTGCGAAGTCGACGTCCTCGACGTTGAGCGGAACGTAGACCTGCAGGCCCTTCGAGCCCGAGGTCTTGACGAAGCTCGCGAGGCCGAGGTTCTCGAACAGTCCCCGCAGATCGAGCGCGAGACGGGCGCAGTCGAGTACGTCGGTTCCCTCGCCCGGATCGAGGTCGAACACCATCGAGGTCGGGCGGTCGGGCTGCTCGGCCAGGGCGAGCGGCGTGTGCAGCTCGATCGCGGCGAGGTTGGCGAGCCATACGAGCGTCGGCAGGTCGTCGGCGAGCGTGTAGTCGATCTTCTTGCTCCCGGCCGGGAGCGTCGCGGTGCGCACCCACTCGGGCCGGTGCGCGGGGGACTGCTTCTGGAAGAACGACTTGCCCTCCACGCCGTCGGGCCAGCGTGTGACGGTGAGCGCTCGGCCCTGAAGATGCGCGAGCAGCACCGGCGCCACCGTGGCGTAGTACTCGATCAGCTGTCCCTTCGTGAAACCCGTCTCCGGGTAGAGGACCTTGCCGGAGTTCGTCAGCTTCAGCTCGCGGCCGCCGACGAGGGCGGTCTCAGAGGCGGCCGATTTCGCGATGATCGTCAGCGTCGCGGCCTCGGCGTCGCGCAGTTCGGACGGGCCTTCGGCGGCGGCGCGCGCGGCCGCGGCGGCGTTCGTCGTGTCCTCGCGGACGACCAGCTCGGCCGGCTTGTCCTCGCGCAACCCCTTGTAGGAGGGATGGCGGATGTTGCCCGCGCTCGTCCACTCCGCGAAATCGACCTCGGCGACGAGGCGCGGCTCGGCGAACACGGCCTCGCGGGGCGGCGCCTCGCCGGCGCTGAACGGAGATCGCTCTTGGCGGAGCGGCCCGAGCAGGCCCTGGAGGCGCTGCAGCTCCTTGTCGCTGAAGCCGGTGCCGACGCGCCCGACGTAACGCAGCGACCCCGCTCCCCTCGAACACGCCGAGCAGCAGCGCGCCGATCGTCGTGCTGCGCCGTCCCTTGCCCGGCAGCCATCCGCCGATGACGAACTCCTGGCGGCCGAAGGTCTTGATCTTCAACCACGCACCGCCACGCCGGCCGGGTTCGTATCGCGAGGACAGGCGCTTGGCGACGATGCCCTCGAGGTGCTGCTCCTGGCTCGCCTTCAAGAGCTGGGAGCCGTGTCCGACGACGTGCTCGGGCGTCTGCCACGCCTCGCCATCGAGCGCCAGCTCGATCAGGCGCTCGCGCCGCTCGCTGTAGGGCAGCTCCATCAGCGAGTGCCCGTCGAGCCACAGCAGATCGAAGATCATGTAGCTCACCGGGGTCTGCTTGGAGAGCCGGCGAGCGTGCTCGCGGGAGGCGATGTGCATGCGCTGCTGCAGCAGGCCGAAGTTGGGGCGCCCGTCGCTGTCGAAGGCGACGATCTCGCCGTCGAGCACGGCCTCGTGGGAGCCGAGCGATCGATCGATGCGCCCGAGCTCGGGATAGCTGTCGCCGATGGCTTTGAGGTTGCGGCTTTCCAGACGCACGTCGCCGGGCGCGCAGTAGGCGATCGCGCGCACGCCGTCCCACTTGATCTCGAACCCCCATGCTCGTCGTCGCCCGGCAGCTCGCCGGTGCGGGCCAGCATCGGCACGATGCGCTCGGGCATCGGCTCGCGCCCGGGGTCGGCGGGCGGGTCCATGCGGTGGATCATCCAGTCCTTCGGCGGCTCGTCCTTGTCGATCGCGAACAGCGCGTAGCGAGCCTGCAGGCGCTCGCCGTCGAGCCGCACCTCGACCTTGCGCGGCTCCCACTTCAGCAGCTCGTAGGTGCCGTGGTCCCAGATCGTCATCGTCGCCGGCGCCGTAGTTGCCCTTCGGGATCTCGCCGTGGAAGTCGAGGTACTCGATCGGGTGGTCCTCGGTGTGGGCGGCGAAGCGGTTCTCGCCCGGCTCCTCCGGCATGCCCTTCGGCACGGCCCACGAGGCGAGCACGCCGTCGTGCTCCAGGCGCAGGTCCCAGTGCAGCCGGCGGGCGCTGTGCTGGTGGATCACGAACCGCGGCGGCCCGCCCGGAGCGCGGCCGGCGCCCGCGCCGGGCTCAGGCGTCGCGGCGAAGTCGCGTTTGCGCTCGTAGCCCGCGAGGCGCTTCGGGGCTGTCTTCGCGGTCGTGGAGCGTTTCCCGGCGCCGGCCTTCTTGCCCGCGCCTCGCGGCTTTGCCGGCGCTCGCCTTCTTGCCGGTCGCGGGGCGTTTCGCCGGCCCTCGCCTCCTTGCCCGCGCTCGCGGCTTTGCCGGCGCCGGCCTTCTTGCCGGCTCGCGGGGCGTTTCCCGGTGCCCGCCTTCTTGCCCGCGCTCGGGGCTTTGCGGGCGCTCGCGGGGCGCGCTTTCTTGCCGGACGCTTCCCGGCGGGAGGCCACCTAGCTTTTGGCGGTCGCCCGCGAGCTGCGTTTCGCGCCCGAGCCGGAGCTTTTCTTGCCGGCCGATTTCGGCGCTTTGGCGGCGGCTTTCTTCGCAGCGGCTTTTTTCGCGGGGGCTTTGCGTTTGGCGGGTTTCGGCTTGGCGCCGTCCTCGCCCTCGCGTGCGCGCACGGCTTCGAGGCTGGCCTTCAGCGCACCCATCAGGTCCGGCGCCGGCGCCTCCACCTCTTCGGGCTCGGGCTGCACGGCGATGTGCTCGCCCTGCGCCTTGCGGTCGATCATGTCGAGCACCTGCTCGCGGTAGGTGTCGGTGTACTTCTGCGGTTCGAAGTCCCCGGCGAGCGACTCGACGAGCTGCTTGGCGATGTCGAGCTCGCGCTTGGTCGTCTTGATCTCGGACACCTCGGCGATCTCGTCGATGCTGTCGGCCGGCAGCACTTCGTCGGCGAAGATCATCGTCGCCATCCCGAGCGCGTCGCCCATCGGGCGCAGCGCGACGAGCTGCTCCTTGGAGCGGATCACGACGCGGGCGATCGCCACCCGGCCGGTCTCGGCCATCGCCTCGAGCAGCAGGCGGTACGGTTTCGCGCCGCCCGGACCGGGCGCGAGGTAGTAGGGGTGGTCGTAGAAGATCGGGTCGATCTCCGCCAGCTCCACGAAGTCCTCGATCTCGATCGTCTTGGTCTTCTTCGGGGCGAGCGCCTCGAGCTCGCCGGGCTCGATCACGACGTAGCGGTCCTGGGCGATCTCATAGCCCTTGACGATGTCCTCGTAGGGGACCTCCTCGCCGCTGGCGGGATCGACGCGCCTCTGGGCGATGCGCACGCCGCTCTTGCCGTTGAGCTGGTGGAAGCGGACGTTCTTGCGGTTGATCGCGCTGTACAGCTTGACCGGCACGGTAACGAGGCCGAAGCTGATCGCGCCGGTCCAGATCGAACGGGGCATCGTTCGTAGTGTTACCAGCTATTTGCGCGCGCAAACAGCGCTGCAATGACACGATCGGAGACACTGACGCGATGAGCACGACGCCGGCGGCCGCCGAGGCTCCGATCCAGGATCGCCCCGCCGAGCTGCTCGCGCGGCTGCTGCGCTTCGACACGACCAACCCGCCCGGCAACGAGCGCGAGTGCATCGACTGGGTGCGCGGGCTGCTCGAGGAGCTGGGCTGCGAGGTGCAGGTCGTGGCAGCCGAGCCCGACCGGCCGAGCCTCGTCGCGCGCCTGGAGGGCGAGGGCAGCTCTCCGCCGCTGCTGCTGCAGGGACACGTCGACGTCGTCGCCGCCCCCGGAAGCTGGCGCCACCCTCCGTTCGCCGGTGAGCAGCACGACGGCTTCGTGTGGGGGCGCGGCGCGCTCGACATGAAGGGCGGCGTGGCGATGATGCTGGCGGCGTTCATGCGCGCGAAGGCAGCCGGGCGCCGGCCGCCGGGCGACGTGATCCTCTGCCTGATGGCCGACGAGGAGGCGGGCAGCACGCTCGGCGCCGAGTTCCTCGTGCGCGAGCACCCCGAGCTGTTCGAGGGGGTGCGCTACTCCGTCGGCGAGTTCGGCGCGTTCCGCATGGACGTCGCCGGGCGCGCCTTCTATCCGATCATGGTCGCCGAGAAGCAGATCTGCTGGACGCGGGCGCGCTTGCGCGGGCGCGCGGGCCACGGCTCGATGCCGGTCCAGGGAGGCGCGATGGGCTCGCTGGGGCGGCTGCTCGAGCGGATCGACGGCAGCCGGCTCCCCGTTCACGTCCCGGCCGTGACGCGCATGATGGTCCAGGCGATCGCGGCTGAGCTGCCGGTCACGCTCGCGGCGCCGCTGCGCGGGCTGCTCCGCCCCCGCATCGCCGACAGGGTGCTCGACGCGCTCGGCGATCGCGGCCGCCTGTTCGACCCGTTGCTGCACAACACGGTCTCAGCGACGATCGTGCGCGGGGGGGACAAGATCAACGTCATCCCCGGGGAGGTGAGCGTCGAGCTCGACATCCGGCTGCTGCCCGGCTCCTCCCCGGAGCGAGGTGTTCGCCGAGCTGCGCGCGCTGACGGGCGTCGACGTCGAGCTCGAGGTGCTGCGCCACGACCCCGCTCCGGCCGTCCCGGACATGGCGATGTTCGAGCGCCTCTCGGGGATCCTGAGAGAGCTGGACTCCGAAGCGAAAGCGGTCCCGCTGCTGCTGCCGGGCGTGACCGACGGGCGCTTCTTCTCGAGGCTCGGGATCCAGACCTACGGCTTCCTGCCGATGCAGCTGCCCGCGGAGATGCGCTTCCTGGAGCTGATCCACGCGGAGGACGAGCGGCTGCCCGTGGCGGCGGTCGAGTTCGGCACCAGCGCGCTGGAGCGCCTGCTCGAGCGGTTTTAGGCCCGCCCACCCCGGCGGCTGCGCCGCCCGGCGCTCGCACATGTGCGAGCGCACGACCGGCGCATGCGCCGGTCGAGGTCGGCCGCATGCGGCCGACCAGGAGTCGGCACATGTGCCGACTCCGAAACGAAAGCTCGCGCGGCGCTACGCCGGCATGCCTTCACGTTCGGCGGCGATTGCTGCCGCCTCCTCCTCGCGCCCGACGGTGAGCCGCGCCGAGTAGATCGAGTGCGCCCCCATCCGGCGCGAGACCAGCGTTGCGCCGACGACCGCCAGCAGGATCGGGACGAGCAGCCCCTCGGCCTTGTGGGTCAGCTCCAGCATCAGCACGATCGCCGCGAGGGGGGCCTGCATCGAGGCCGCCAGCACGGCGGCGCCGCCGATCACCGCGTAGGTGCCGAGCGGCGCCCCCGGCCACAGCAGCTCCCACGCTCTCCCGCCGAGGCTCCCCAGCAGCACGCCCACCGCGAGCGTCGGCGTGAACAGGCCGCCGGGCGCGCCTGAGCCCAGGCAGCCCGCGGTTGACAGCGGCTTGAGCACCAGCAGAACCGCCGTGAGGCCGGCGGCGAGCTCTCCGACGAGCGTGAGCTGGACGACGCTCCGCCCGTTGCCGAGCACCTGCGGGTAGGCGATCGCCAGCACGCCGAGCGCGGCGAACACCACGATCGGGACGAACAGGCGCTGGACGGTCCGGCGGGGCCGTAGCCGGTTGGCGCCGATGATGAGGCGCACGTAGAGCACGGAGACGACGCCCGCGACCGGCCCGGCGATCGCCGCCCACACGATCTGCGTGGGATGCGTGATGTGTTCGGCGATCAGATACGTCGGCGCTTTGGGGATGTAGACCCAGGCGACGGCGGTGGCGATCAGCGCGGTCGCCAGGGCCGGCAGCACGAACGGAAGCGCGAGCGTGCCGAGGAGGACCTCCAGCGCGAACAGCGAGCCGCCCAGCGGGATGTTGTAGACCGCGGCCATGCCCGCCCCCGCGCCGCAGGCGACGAGCAGGCGCCGCTGCCATTCGGGAAAGCCGGCGCGGTCGCCGAGCGTGCTGGCGATCGCGGCGCCGGCCTGCTGGGGCGCGGCCTCGCGTCCGAGCGAGGCGCCGAGCGCGACGATCACGATCGAGTGAGCGGCGCGGGCGAAGCTCGCCAGCAGCGGCAGCCGGGCCCGGCGCAGCCACAGCGCCTCGGAGACATCGGACGCGTTGAAGCGCGCCAGCGCGATCACGCCCAGCCCCGCGACCACGCCGCCGATCGTCAGCACGATCACCCGGTGGGCCGAGGAGGTCTGTTCCACCGCGTGCAGGAACGGCCCCGAGCTGTAGTCCCACGCGAGGTGCTGGACCGCCCGCAGCAGCACGATCAGCGCCGCGGCGCCGAGCCCGGCGCCGACCCCGATCACCACCACCACCGCCCAGAAGCGGCGGCTGTAGGAAGCGGTGATGCCACGGCCCGGCACGTTGGGCTGGGCTGAGGGCCGCGCGTAGCTCACCGCCGCGCAGTCTGACGGCCGGGCAGGGACGCGCCGTGTTGAACGGTCGTGACGTCGCTCACACAAAACTGGCCAGCCAGCCAGTATCATCCCCGCAACCAGTCAGCGCCGGGAACCGGGGAGGTCGAGATGGCAACAGTCGGGCGTGATGTCGAGAGCGTCGAACTGACCGAGGCCGCGCTGTGGGTGGACGGCCCGCCCTATGAGGTGTTCAAGGAGATGCGGGCCAAGTGCCCGATCCACTGGACCGAGAAATTCGAAGAATTCCCGGAAGAGGATGGCTTCTGGTCGGTCACGACCGCGGAGGACATCCACACCGTCAGCCGCGACTGGGAGACCTACTCCTCGGAACTGGGCGGCGTGCTCGCCGCTCGCGGCGACTTCCCGCTCGAGCTGGCGCGGGCGATGTTCATCGGCATGGACCCGCCGAAGCACGACCGCCTGAAGGCGCTGTTCCAGCGCGGCTTCACGCCCAAGCGGATCTCCGACCACGAGCAGGCGATCCGGGAGATCACGAACCGGGTGCTCGATCGTCTGGAGGGCCGCGAGCAGGCAGACCTCGTCGAGGACGTCGCACAGCCGGTTGTCTCGCGCGTGATCCACAGCTTCATGGGCGTCCCCGAGGAGGACGACGCGACCTGGGCGCGGCTGATGAACTCGGTGCTTGCCGCCGGCGACCCGGACATCAACCCGGACGGCGTCGAAGGCGCCGTCCACAAAGACATCCCGGAGATCTTCGAGCGCTGCCGCGAGCTGATCGCGCAACGGCGCGAGAACCCGACCGACGACCTGACCTCCGTGCTGGTGAACGCCGAGGTCGACGGCGAGCAGCTCGAGGAGCACGAGATCGTGATGGGCTTCTTCCTGCTGGTCGCGGCCGGCAACGACTCGACGAAGGCGACCTTCTGCAGCGCGATGCGCGCGCTGATGGAAGACCCCTCCCAGAAGCAGCTGCTGCTCGACGACCCCGCGCTCGTGCCCGACGCGGTCGAGGAGGCGCTGCGGATGTTCCCCGCGTTCGCGCACTTCCGCCGCACCGCCACGCGCGACACGGAGCTCCACGGCCAGAAGATCAAGGCCGGCGAGAAGGTGGTGATGTGGTACGTCTCCTCCAACCGGGACGAGACCCGCTACGAGAACGCCGACACCTTCGACGTCACGAGGAAACCTGAGCACCAGGCCTTCGGCGCGGGCGGCAGGCACTTCTGCCTCGGCACCGCCCTCGCCCGCCTCGAGCTCCGGATCCTGATCGAGGAGACCCTGAAGCGCTATCCGCGCATCGAGCTCGACGGGGCGCCTCGCGCGGCCGAATCGCTGTTCGTCAACCAGCTGAAGACGCTGCCGGTCCGGCTCAACCCCTGACGGCGAAGGGCCCCTTCACGGGCGCGCTGCGCCCGCCGCCCGGATAGGTGGCGCGGGCTTCGAGCTGATAGCGCCCGGCGCAGAAGCTCCACTCGCGTCTCGCTGGACGAACATCCGATGGGGGGTGAACTTCTGGGGGGCTGTCTGTCTGCGGACCTGATTCGGCCCGATCACGGTCTTCGATTAGCCGTGGGCGAGGCGCTCGTCATTCCGTCGGGCGCGGCCCTCCTACAGACGTATTAGAGGCGCCGGATTCCGCTTCGGCGGCAGCTAAACGAATTCGAAAGGACGGTCGATTACTCGGCCATGGCCGGTGAGCCGAAGCACCTGGACGAGCTGATTCGCCAGACCATCGATCCGCTGCAGCTGATGCAGCGCGTCGGCGACCAGCTGGTCGCGATGATCGACGTGGCCGACGGCGCGATCGTGGGACTCCAGATCGACCGCAGCCAGCTCCGCTTCGTCAGCGGCTCCGGGCACCTCGCGCCGCAGGTCGGCAGCGCGCTGCCGATGAAGGGCAGCCTGTGCGGCGAGACGATCCGGACCGGGCGCACCCAGGTGACCGACGACACGGAGGCCGACGAGCGGGTGCACAGGAAGACCACGCGGGCGTTCGGCGTCGGCTCTGCGGTCTGCGTGCCGCTCGGCCGCGGCGAGAAGGCGATCGGCATGCTGGCCCTGTGCTCGCGGCGCCCGCACGCGTTCGGCTCGGCCGACCTGGGTCTCCTGTCCGGGCTCGCCGAGTTCATCAGCACGGCGATCGGCGCCGCCACCGACCTGATGGAGATCACCGCGAGGCTCTGCTCTCGCGAGCCGCTCGAGCTGGCGCCCGGCGAGGAGGCCGAACGCACCAGCAAGTTCGTCGCGAGCGTCCTCGATCCCCACGGGCTCGAGCGCGTGGCCGCTCGCGAGCGGATCGAGAGCGTGCTCGCCGAGCGTCGCTTCGAGATCGCGTTCCAGCCGATCTTCGACCTGCGCGACGGCTCGATCTTTGCCGCCGAGGCACTGGCCCGTTTCGAGGATGAGCCCTACCGCGGCCCCGACGTCTGGCTCGCCGAGGCGCACGCCGCCGGGCGCGGCGTCGAGCTCGAGCTGGCGCTTCTGCGTGCGGCCGTCGATCGGCTCGCCCAGCTGCCGCCGGACGTGGTGCTGACGGTCAACGCGGGCCCGGAGGCGCTCGCGGGCGCGGACATCGGCGAGCTCTTCGGCGGCGTCGATGCGTCGCGGATCGTGGTCGAGCTCACCGAGCACGCCGCCGTCGAGGACTACCCCCTGCTCTCGTGTGCGCTCGACGGACTGCGCTCGGCAGGGGTGCGGCTGGCGATCGACGACGCGGGGGCCGGCTTCGCCAGCCTGATGCACATCCTCCGTCTCGCCCCCGACTTCATCAAGCTCGACCGCCAGCTGATCAGCGGCCTGGACGCCGACCCGACGAAGCGCTCGCTGGCGGCATCGCTGATGCGCTTCGCGGAGGAATCGGGCGCCACGATCGTCGCCGAGGGGGTCGAGACCGCCGCCGAACTGTCGGCGCTCGAGCAGCTCGGGGTGCAGCACGCGCAGGGCTTCTACCTCGGCCGCCCGGCTCCGCTCTCGGAGATCGCGAGCATGGGCCGCAGGGGAAGCGCGCGGGTGCGCCGCCATTCGCGCGGCAGGCCGCACGCGGCGCCGCGTTCACAGCGCGCCGCCGCGACTCGCGCCTAGACGCGGACGTCGACCACGACGGGCGCGTGGTCTGAGGGCTTGGTGCCCTTGCGCGCATCACGGTCGATGTAGGCGTCCTGCACCTCCGGCGCGAGCCGCCCGTCGAGCAGCACCAGGTCGATCCGCATGCCTTCGCCTTTGTGGAACATGCCCGCGCGGTAGTCCCAGTAGGTGTACGGCTCGCCCTTGAGCGCGCGGGGCATCACGTCGGTCAGGCCGAGGGACAGCAGCCGCGCGATCGCCTCGCGCTCCGGCGCCGTCACGTGCGTGGAGCCGGTGAAGGCCGCCGGATCCCAAACATCGGCATCGGTCGGGGCGACGTTGAAGTCGCCGCACAGGGCCAGCGGCGGCCCGGCGTCCAGTTCGGCCTCGACGGCGGCCGCGAGCGCCCGCAGCCAGTCGAGCTTGTAGGCGTAGTGCGGATCTTCGACGGTGCGTCCGTTCGGAACGTAGACCGACCAGGCCCGCACGCCGCCGCAGGTGGCCGCGATCGAGCGGCGCTCGGGATCCGGGAACCCGGGCTCGCCCGCGAACCCGCGGCGGACGTCCTCGATGCCGACGCGCGAGAGGATCGCGACGCCGTTGTAGGCGCCGTCGCCGTCGGCGGTGGACTCATAGCCGGCGCGTTCGAGATCCGCGGCGGGGAACGTGGCGGCTGCCGTCTTGGTCTCCTGCAGGCAGACGACGTCCGGCTGGACCGCCGCGAGCCATTCGAGCACGCGGGGCAGCCGCGCCGGCAGCGAGTTGACGTTCCAGGTGGCGATCCGCAGCCGATCCATCGCGCTCCGCCCGAACCCTAGAGGGCGCGAGCCGGGTCCGTGCGCTGACCCCTCCGAGGTCGCGTTTCCGTGATCGCAGAGCCAAATCCGGGTAAGACCTGCTCAAGGATGGCCAAACCTGGGCACACCGTTGCAGGCCGCCGTGGCCTACGCCGGGGCTGCGAGGCGTTGCTCGTTTTCCTCTTGACGCTTCGCGCCTCGGCGCGAGCAGTCGCCCTCCCGCTCCCGCCTGCGTCCGCGACCCTCCTCGCGGGCGGCAGCAACGGCGACGGGCGCCGCGACCACCTGCGCCGCTGCACGCCCGGCTGGAGGCCGGCATGGCGCTAGCGCGAGGAGGCGGCCGCCTCCTCGCGGCGGTGCTGCTCTCCAGCCTCGCCCTCGCGGGCTCGGCGCGCGCGGAGACGCCGCTCGGCCTGCTGCACACGGCGACCACCGCGGTCCAGAGGACCGTGGCGCAGACCGGCTCGGTGACCGCCGACGCAGCGGGTGCGCTCCCCGCACCTGCGGCGGTCCCGCCCGTTGTCCAGAGCACCGTCCAGAGCGTCACCTCCCGTGCCGCGGCGACCGTCGGCGCGGCCGGCAGCGCGGTCGAACACGCCGAAGCCGTCGTTCAGACGGTCCCCGTACCCGCCCCCGTCCTCCACGCGCCGGCGCCCGGTGCGCACGCTTCGACCGGGGCCGCGGCGTCCGCGCCGTCCGTGGGCGCGGCGGCCGCGATCGCTCCCCAGGCGCCCGCCCCGGCGACGCACGCGAGCCCCCCTGCGAGCGGCGCGGTGAAAGCGGCGCGGGAGACTCCGAGGCGCGCCGTGCGGCGGAGCCGGCCCGTCGCGGGCGGCACGCCGGCCGCGCCCGTGCTCGCGGCGCCGTCGCCGCTCCTTGCCGCCCCCGTCGTCCGCTCGGAGCTCGCCGCAGCGGCGGCGCCCGGGCGCACGAGCCGGACCGGCGCCCACCTGCCCGCTCCGGTCCCCGGACAGGGCGGGGCGCCGACCCAGGTCGTAGCCGGCTCCGGCAGCGGCGTGGGGCTCGCGATGGTCCTCGTGCTGTTGGCGCTCGCCCTCCTGGCGGGCTTCGCGAGGCGGCTGGCGCCACCGGGCGACGCCGTTCGCGACCTCCGCCTGCTGCTGGTCATCGAGAGACCCGGCTAGCTCCGAGCTCGTCTCCCGCCGAGCCGCCGCCGGCCCAGCCGGGCGGCTCGTGATGGCCACGACTCGAAAGGAGAAGCTCGATGAACCAGCGAGAGACGGCTCGCCGCGGTCGCCGCCACCTCGAGCGCCGCGCGCTGCCCCACGCCCAACTCATACGCACCCACCGACTCGCTCTGAGCGGCGAGCTGGCGCACGACAGCGCCGTCGCGCTCGAAGCGGCGATCGACGAGGTCTGCGCCGCCGGCGTGGACCGGCTGGTGCTCGACCTGCGCGGCCTCGAGACGATCGACCGGACCGGCGTCGATGTGATCGCGATGCGCTGCGGCCTGTGCGAGCGCCGCGGCGTCGCCGTGGAACTCGTCGGCATGCGCCCGCACGTCGCCGCGGCCTTGCGTGGTGCCGGTCTGCCGGAGCCGGCGTCACGTGAGAAATCGCTTGCCCGAGCGTGAGTCGGGCGGCTCGACGTTGTCTAATAGGGAGACGGGGGCGGTGGTCGTCGGCACCGCTCCGCGAGAGAGCCATGGAAAAAAGGGGAGCCGCCATGAGAACCTGCCGTACAGCCGCCGGCCTGATCGCCGTCGTCGCAACCTGCCTGATCGCCGCACCGGCCGCCGGGGCAGCTGCTCCGATCAGGCTCGTGCTCGACCAGGGATCTGCCTTCTCGCTGCTCGGACACTCGTGCGGCGGCATCCAGGAGCAGGTCTACGTGACGGGCTTCGGCTCCGGCCCGGGCGGCTATCCCGAAGGGGACGCCTACCTCTCGACGCGCTGCGGCGGCAGCGGGCGCGGCGGCGGCTACAAAACGACCGAATACAAAGCGTCGGCGTCGGTCGTGTGGAACTGGCTCGGTCAGACCCGCTCCTTCAGCCGGCTCGAAGGCCCGGCCGGCGGCGGACCCGAATTCTCCGCCGAAGACGCGCACGGGGACCGCATCTACAACACGGGCACGTCCGCCTGGCTGGAAACAGGCGAACCGCCGCTCCAGGCGCCGGCGGCGCCCACCGGGCTGCAGGTCACGCTCTCGTCGGTCGAAACCGTCGAAGAGCAGCCCCCCACGCTCGAGTTCCTCGTCAGCTGGACGCCGGATCCCGCCAACGCGGGTGCGATCACGTCCTCGACCGTCACGGCAACGCCGATCGCCGGCTCCACGGCGCCGGTGCTGACGGCGACTGTCACCGGCTCGAACGCGACCGTCGAGCCGCTGGAACGGCACACGACCTATCTGATCACGGTGACGAGCACCGATGGGGAAGGCACGAGCCAGCCGAGCGAACCCTTCGAAGCGAACAGCGTCAGCGGCGGCGGGCCGCCCCCGCCGCCACCGCCGGTGGCCCTGGCCAGCTGCGAAACGAACACGGGCACGATCAAGCTCTCACCGGGCTTGAGCGAAACGCCCAGCGTCCAGAACATCACGATCAAGGGCACGCTCGGCGAATGCGACGGTCCCGCAGGCGTCGAATCGGCGACCTACGTCGCGCACCTGAAGACGACCGAAGAAGCCACATGCTCGGCGTTGCAGAGCTTCTCGGCCGAACCGACGACCCTGCCGGTCTCGCTGTCGGTCAAGTGGACGCCACACGAACTCGGGGCCTCGCATGGGACCTTGGTGGTGCCGATCACCGAAGCCTCGGCGGCCGCGCTCACGGGCACGCTGGAAGGCGGGCCGTTCACTGCGCCCGCGCCGATCGTCGGCGGTGAGATCTACGAGACGTTCACCGGCGGCTACAGCTGCGGCGTGGCCGAAGGGAAGAAGAAAGCGAAGCCGGTCAAGAGCGGCTCGTTCACCGGCACCGCGGTCGACATCGGCGAAGCCGAATAGGGGCAGGGGGCTCCGGCCGCGCTAGGCGGCCGGGGCCTCGGTGCGCTCGAACGCGCGCTGGTACGCGGGGCGCTCGCGAAGCCGTCCGACGTAGGCCTGCAGGCTCTCCGGGAGCAGGTCGGGCCGCCCGGCGCGCATGGTGAAGGCGAGGGCCGAGCCGACCATCACGTCTGCGACGGTGAAGTCCGTGCCGACGAGGTACTCGTCCTCGCCGAGGGCCGCCGCGACGGCCTCGACGCCCTTGCTGAAGCGCTCCTGCGCCTTCGCCGAGCGCTCGGGGTCGGTCTGCGCGTGGATCGCGCTCTCGATCAGTGGCGGCTCCAGCTCCGCGGGCCCGAAGATCGCCCACTGGTAGACGAGTCCGCGCTCGTGGGTGCCCGGCGCCGGGATCAGTCCGGCCTGCGGGTGTGTGTCGGCGATCTGCAGGCAGATCGCCGCCGACTCGAAGAGCAGCTGCCCGCCGTTGTCTTCGAGCACGGGCACGCGACCGAGGGGGTGGCGCGTGCGGTGCTCCTCGCCCTTGCCCTCCTCGTAGCTCATCTTGACGATCTCGTAAGGCTCGCCGGCCTCCTCGAGCGTCCAGGCTGCCCGGATCGGGCGCCCTGCGTGGTCGCGGTGGTAGATGCGCATCGCCGGGGACCATATCGGCGCGCTGCTCGGGGCGGTGGGCGCTGGGCGGCTGCGCTCGGGGCGATGCCCTCATGGGTGTCGGGTACCGTCGCGCGATGGCCGTCGAGGGCTTCGAGATCAAGGTCACACCCCGCGCCCGGCGGGAGGAGATCGCAGGCGAGCGCGACGGCTGCGTGATCGTGCGCGTTCGCGCAGCGCCCGAGGACGGCCGGGCCAACGAGTCCGTGCGCCGTTTGATCGCGGCGAGGCTCGGCGTGCGGACGGCAGAGGTCGAGCTGCTCCGGGGCGAGCGCTCACGGCGCAAGACGGTCAGGGTCGCCGGCCTCACAGCCGCCGAGGCGCGGCGGCTGCTGCTGGGGCCCGGGTGAGGCTCAGGCGTTCAGCGCGACCGGCAGCGACTTCAGCTGGTTGGCGAACGGCGACTCGACGAACTTCGGCTCGCCCGCGATCTCCATCCGCGGGTAGCGGCTGAGCGTCTCCTCCGTCAGCACGCGAAGCTCCAGGCGCGCGAGCGCCGTGCCGAGGCAGAAATGACGCCCGCCGGCCCCGAACGCCTGGTGCTCGGTGTCCCGGCGCAGGTCGAAGCGGTCCGGATCCTCGTACCTGGTCTCGTCGCGGTTCGATGACGGGTACCACATGACGACCTTCTCGCCCTTGCGGATCGCCTGTCCGTGCAACTCGGTGTCGCGCGTCGCGGTCCTTGCGAAGTGCGCGAACGCGGGGTACATGCGCAGTGCCTCCTCGACGACCGCGGGCACGAGCGAGGGGTCCTCCAGCACCATCGCCCGCTGCTCCGGGTCTTCCATCAGGGCTCGCATGCCGCTGCAGTAGGTCGCCTTGGTCGAGTCGTTGCCCGCCGCCATCAACAGGAAGAAGCCCATGACGATCTCGTGATCCTCGAGCTTCTCGCCGTCGACCTCGGCGTGCACCAGGACCGACGTGAGGTCGTCGGTCGGGCGACTCGCGCCGTTCGGAGATCAGCTTGGCGCAGCGCTCGAAGACCTCGGGCACCTCGTTCTCCATCACGGTCTGCGCGCCCTCGGGCGTCCGGTCCGGGTCGCCCGCCCCGAGGATGGTGTTCATGATCGAGGCCCAGATCGCGTCGTCCTCGGGCGGCACGCCCATGAAGCGCCCGATCACACGCGCCACGAAGGGCTGCGCGACCTCGTCGACCAGGTCGCACCGCTCGCGTCCGTCCAGCTCGCCGAGCACTTCGATCGCGATCTGCCTGATGGCGGGCTCGTGCTCTGCGATCCGCTTGGGCGTGAACCCGCGCTGGAAGAGCGCCTTCAGCCGGTCGTGCTTGGGCGGGTCCATGCCGATGAACATCGCCTGCTGGAGCTCCAGCGGCAGGATCGCGTTCTTCAGCGCCGTGAAGCCGCCGATCTCCGAGGAGTAGGTCTGCCAGTCGCGGCTGACCTCATGAACGTCATCGGCCGTCGTGACCGACCAGAAGCCCTCCTCGTCGGGGTACTCGCTGATCCCGTCCGTCCAGTGCACCGGGCAGCGGCCCCGCAGGTCCTTGAACAGCTCGTGCGGCGGACCGTCTGCGAAGTTCTCGCGGTCCCCGACTCGCACGCTCTCGAGTGAGCGTGCCTCGTTGCTCGTGGATGCCATCTCTGTTCCTCTCCTCCCCCGCTTGCGCTTGCGTTGAGCGTAGCCGAACCTGGCGGCCACCGGACCGCGGGAGGCTCACTCGGCGGTCGGTGGCTGCGGGCGTTGGAACTGGTTGGCGAGCGCGTTCAGCCGTCCCGCGAGCGCGGCCGGCACGACGGCCCCGGCGCGTCCTGCGCCTTCCTGCTCGATCACGCGCTGGATCGTGGCCTCGGGGACACCGGCGCTGCGGGCGTGGGCGACCGCCCTGTCGATCATGGCCCGCTCGGCAGGGCCCATCATCCTCATCGGGTCACCGCCGGCCTGGGCTCAGAGGGGCGGGTGCGGCCCGGCCGGGTCTTATGGTGCGGACGCCTTGTCGCCTCCTCACGCACGTGCGACCTCCCCGTCTCGGCGTTGCTCATGGGCGCGGCGGGTTTCGAACCTGCGACCTCTCGCGTGTGAAGCGAGCGCTCTCCCACTGAGCTACGCGCCCTGAGCGCCCGATTCTATTGGGCGCGCGGTCGCGCCGCCTACGGAAGCGCAGCGGGCGCCGCGGCCTGCCACGCGAACGCCAGCATCGAGCTGGCCGTGAGATCGATCGCGGGCTCGGTCGTCGTGAACGATTCGGCGTTGTCGGTGAACACGGCGCCGCCGCCGTTGAAGCGTGCGTACGGGTCGCCGCGGCGCGGGCGGGCACGCCCGCATCCCTTCGACTTCGCCCGAGCTCGATTCGTTGCTCGGGCCCTCCACCACGCCGCCGGCGAGCACGGGCGGCGAGCCGTCGAGCGAGCCGACCAGGTTCGCGACCTGGTGGGAGGGGCAGCGCGGGAACACGGTGCCGTCGCCGATCACCATCGAGACGCCCCACGCGTTGGCGCCGAGCACGTTGCCGAGCCAGCGCGCGGCGTCGGCGGCGAAGGTCGTTTCGCCCGTCAGATAGTCGTACTCCGAGCCCATCACCGCGAGGCCGTCGCCGTGGGAGGCCGTGTCGGCTTCCGCCCAGGGGAAGCCGAAGCCGAAGGGGTCCTTGCCCGCCTGGCTCTGGGCCGACTGCAGCTCGGCCCGCAGGCTCGCGAGCAGGCCGGCTTCGTCGATCGCGAGACCGGACGGGCTGCCGTCGGCGCGCAGCGCGCGAACCAGCTCGAAATGCGCCAGACCGCTGACGTCGTAGAGGTTGAGCGTGTCCGAGTTGCGCTTGGAGTGCTTGACGTATTCCTTGGCCCAGCTCGCCGCTGCGGCGAGGTAGAAGCCCGGTTCGGTGTGCGCCAGGCCCGGGCGGGAGCGCGCCTCCCGAGGACAGCGCGAGCGACAGCTCGGTCGCGCCCAGCTCGAGGTCGTCGCGCCATTCGCGCTCGGGGTAGAAGCCGAACGGGATCGCCGTCAGCAGGTGTCCCTTGTGCTTCGTGTCCGCCAGCGCGAAGATGCGCTCGCCCGCCCGCAGGCAGCGGTCGGCGAACGCCGGGTCGCTCGCGTGGAAGACCTGGAAGCAGAGCCCGAACGCGGCCGCGTCGCGCCCGGCCAGGTTCGGGCTGACCGGCGCGCCCGGCGCGCCGGCCCGGAAGACGGGGCGGTTGCGGATGTAGCGGTAGAGCGGGTTTTCGCCGCCGAACGCGTCATCGGCCTGGGGCAGCCGCCAGATGTCGTGGTCGCCCGCCGTCTGGCGGTTGCCCTCGCCGATCCCGACCTGGTAGTAGAGCGTCCCGGTTTCGGCGTCGAACATCCGCAGCAGCCATTCGAGCCCGAAGCGGGCCTCGCCGGCGAAGTCCTGAGAGGCGGGCGCCGCGGTCCCCATCAACGCCGGGAAGTCCCGCACCCCGGCCAGCATCTCATCCACCGTGTAGCTGGTCGTCTCGACGAACTTGAGGTAGTCGCCCGCGTCCCACCAGCCACCGGAGGCGTCGAGCGTCGTACCCACGCTGTGCAGGTCGCCCTTGAAGGCCCCCTGACCGTTGACCTTCGGTGTGCTGTACGCGCTCGCGTGCTCGTCGTTCAGGTGGGCCGGCGCGGTCCTGAGCGCGGAGGGCACGTACTGCGGCCCGTCGCGCTCGTTCTCGTAGAAGGACAGCGCGTTCGCGAGCGCGGGGGCGTAGAGCCCGCCGGCGGCGGCGACGGCGAAGGGCGGCGAGCCGGCGCCGCCGGCCGTGATCGTGTACCGGCCCGGCGCGTGCAGGGCGTCGAAATCGAGCGCGTAGACGAACGGGTAGCTCTTGCTCCACGACCCGGTGGACTGGCCGACCGTGCCGCTGAAGACCGTCCCGCCTTCGCCCGAGACTGTGAACGGCGTGCCCGCGGCGTCGAAGTTGGCCATCAGGTACGCCCGCTTCGGCGCGAGCGCGCCGTAGCCGAGCTGATCCACCCGCACGAACGCTTCGTCGGCGGCGAGAGCGGGCGCCGCGAGCGCGCACGCCCCGGCGCCTGCGAGCAGCAACGTCGTCAGCAGCCTTCGCATCATCGGGACGGATTCTGACCGAAGCCGCTCGCCGGGGCGACAGCCCCTCAGCCGAAGGCCAGCTGCAGGACGATCACGGACGCGATCGCCGCGAAGCAGAACACGTGCTGGGCGAGCACCGCGTGAGCGAGCCGGCTCTGCACCGGCGGCGGGTCGCGGCGCGTTGCCGAGACGGACCGCCGCCGGGACCGTCCTCAGCCCTGCGAGCCCGATCGCGGCGAGCGCCAGGCCGAGCGAGACCCAGCCGAGCCACGCCGGCTCGGTGCTCCCGGCGATCTCGACGACGATCGCCGCGAGCGTCGCCGCCATGACCGCGGCGATCAGCCGGTTCATCGGCCGCGCGGCCGTCGTGACGCGCGCGTAGTAGGCCGCGATCGAGGCGAGCGCAGGCTCGGGCACCTCCGCGTGCCCGGCGGCCTGGACGTCGAACATCAGGTCGAACCACAGGACCGCCAGCAGGAACCCGGCCCCCGCTGCGACGAACGCGTTCACGAGCCGAGCTTGACGCCCGGATGCGGGTGCAGCCGTACCGCCGGCTCGGAGTAGGCGGCCGCCAGGCGGGCCACTTCGGCGCTCCTCAGCGCGGTGCCGAACGCCGCCGGCCCGCCGAGCTTCTGGTAGCCGGCAACGAGGTTCTTGCCGATCTGCGCGAGCCCGAAGTGCCCGTCGTACACGGACTCGATGTAGAGCGGCGCGTTGGCGCGCGCGAAGCTCGCCCCCGGCCCGCTCACCGCCAGCGCGTGCTCGATCATCGTCCAGCCCGTCCCGGCCAGGCCGACGTAGCTCCGGTACGTGCCGGCGAGCGAGGAGCCCGGGCCTGTGAGCCCTGCGGCCCGCTGTTCGGAGAACAGGCTCGGCAGCCGCAGCGCCCGCGGCGGTGCGGGTGGCGGCCGCGATCCGCGCGCGGCCTTCGGCCCCCGAGGGCAGGCCGTTGGCGACCAGCGGCCAGGCCGCCCTGGTCGCGGCGATCTCCGAGGCGGCTTCGGGCTGGGCCTGCGAGAGCGCGCGCGCCGTGGCGATCAGGTCTTCGCGCTGCAGGCGCAGGTCGGCCGAGCTCGAGGACGAGCCCGAGCCGCAGCCGAGCGCTGCGAGCGCGGCGCCCGTCGCCAGCAGCGCCGCGGCCTTGCGCGAGCTGCCGGCGAGCATCTCAGGCGTTTATTCCGCGCCGGCTTGGCCGGTATTCCCGGCCTGTTCCTTGACGCTCGTGACCCGGAGCAGGTCGACGACGAAGATCAGCGCTTCGTTCGGGGGGATCTTCGGCGGCGAGCCCTGCGCTCCGTAGGCTTCCGAGGCGGGGATGATGAGTTCGCGCCGGCCGCCTTCCTTCATGCCGACCACGCCCTTTTCCCAGCCCTTGATCACTTCGCCGACGCCGGGCGTGAACAGGAACGGTTCGTTGCGCGACCAGGAGGAGTCGAATTCCTTGCCGTTGGACCAGAGCGCGCCGACGTAGTTCACGTAGACGCCGTGGCTGGTGTCCGCGGTCTTGCCGGTGCCTTTGACGATTTCCTTCGTTTCGAGTTTGGTCGGCTTGGGGCCTTTGCCGGCTTCGATCGTCGGCTTCGTCGCGAGCGGGCCGGAGGTCGGCGTTTTCGGCACCGACGGGTCCTGTGCGTGGATCAGCGAGTTGTTGGCCGTGTTCTCGTTGCCGATCGTGATCGTGCTCGAGTCGCTGGAGCTGCCGCAGCCGGCGGCCAGCGCCACTGCGGCGAGCAGGGCGAGAGCGCTGAGCAGGGACACGATCAGGCGCCGGCGCGGGCCGGAGCGGGGGGTGGTGGCGTGGGTTGTCTCGTTCACGGTCGCGCAGCCTACCGGAACCCCGCCGGGTCGGGCGGCGCTAGGATCGACGGCGGACCGTGCTAGGCGGGGAGGTAGCGGTGCCCTGCACCCGCAATCCGCTCTAGCGGGGCTGAACTCCCCTCCGAGGGATTCTGCTCTGGTCGCTCCGCAATCCAGGGGCGTCGATGGTCCGGGTCCCGCGCGGTGTCGGCTCGCGAACCAGGTCAGGTCCGGAAGGAAGCAGCCTTAAGCGATATCCGGCAGGCGCAGCGGGAGCTCCCGGACCGGAGCCCAGGATCGCGATCAGGCGGCCGGTGGTGGGCTCTCGACGAGGGGTGCACGGTCCAACATGAGGCGCTCGGAGCCGGTGTCAGAGACAGCGGTGGAAGATCAGCCACGAGCGGTTGTTCGCGACCGCCGTGAAGCCCGGCGGCACCGACACCGCCTCGTGGGGATCGTTCTTGTCGAGCACGTAGTCCCGTTCGACTTCCTCGCCGGCCGGATCGACGTAGACGCCCGTGGCGATGTGACCGACCTGCGCGCTGGGGATCCTCGCCGGGCTGGTCCGCAGGTACAGCGCCAGCAGCGGGATCGGGGCGTGGTTCGGCACGCCCGACGGGCCCGCAGCGCAGGTTGATCGCCCCGCTGCCAACGAGCGCCTCGAGGTCGCCTTCGATCCGTTCCTGGGCCGCGAGTTCGCGTAGCTGGTGGTGGGCGCTGCGGTACTGCGAGGGCGCCGTTGCGACGAGCGCCAGCGCGACGAGCACGGCCGCGGCGATCCACGGGCGTCTACGACGGTCGTCGTGCGCGAGCGCGCGTCCAGCCGAAGACGGCGGCGCCGCAGAAGAGGCAGCCGAAGGCCGCGGCCAGGAACGCGTAGCGCGTGTTGATCGGAAGGCCGAGCGTGGCGAACGCGGCGAAGACCGCCACCGCCAGCGCAGCGCCGAGCGCCGGCACGAGCGCCCGCGCGCGCAGCCACCACAGCGACAGCGCCGCGCCGAGGACCGCGCCGATGAGCGCCGCCGCCTGCAGCACCTCGCCGATCCGGCGCGGCACGTACTCGGGGACGTTCCCGATCCCGGTCTTGCGGTCGAGCGTCGAGGCCGTGTGCCGGGTGTTGGTCAGCGACCACAGCGGGTTGCCCGTCACCAGCAGGTCGCTCCCGAGCCACACGATCGGTGCCGCGGCGGCGAGCAGCGTCAGCTTCAGGAGCGCGGCGCGCTCGCGCACCGGCTCGCCGTCCGGCAGGTGCTCGCGAAGGCGGCGCGGCACGAGCCCGACGAGGTAGAGCCAGTAGAGGCCGGAGAACACCCACGCCTCCGGGCGCAGCAGCCCCGCCAGCGCCAGCAGTGCCAGCACGGGCGCACCCGCGCGCGGGCGGCGTGTGGCGATCAGCAGGGCCCAGAGCACCAGCAGCACGTAGGGGACGTCGAGATAGGCGCGGACGCCGTAGGAGATGACCGGCACCCTCGTCACGAACAGAAGCGCCGCCAGCACGCCGGCCGCCGTGCCGAACCAGCGCTGCCCGAGCCGGAACAGCACCCATCCGCAACCGGCCAGCGCGAGGAACCCGAGCCAGACGACGACCTCGATCTCGGCGTGCGGCGAGAGTGGCCGCAGAACGATCCCGAACAGCTCGAGCAGGGGGTGCGGCGTGGGGGCGATCGGCACCCCGTAGGCGGGCGTTTCGCCCTGCGCGAGCTGGCCGCCCCAGGCGAGCGCGTAGAGCGTGTCGTAGTTGGCGAAGCCGACTCCGGCGATCGCGCGCAGCACGGCGGCGCCGCCGACGACCGTCACCAGACCCGGGAGCCAGCCGCTCGCGCGCTTGCTGATGCCCGTCACCGCGCGGACGCTATCCGCTGAGGAGGGGGAGGCTAGACTCACCGAAGGTGGCCGCATCCGAGGAGCATTCCGAGCACGAGGGACGGGTGGGGTCGCTATACCGCCGCCACCGCCCCCGCAGCTTCGCCGACGTCGTCGGCCAGGAGCCCGTCGTCCGGACGCTGCGCAACGCCGTCGAGCGCGGCAAGGTTCACCACGCCTACCTGTTCGTCGGCTCGCGGGGCACGGGCAAGACCTCGATGGCGAAGATCCTTGCCGCGTGCCTGAACTGCGAGCACGGACCGACGATCGAGCCGTGCGGGCGCTGCGAATCCTGCCGCGCGATCGCGGCCGCGACCTCGCTCGACGTGATCGAGATGGATGCGGCCTCGAACAACTCGGTGGACGACATCCGGGAGCTCCGCGAGAGCGTCGCCTACGCGCCCGTGAGCGGGCGCCGCAAGGTGTACATCCTCGACGAGGCGCACATGCTCTCGACGGCGGCGTGGAACGCGTTCCTGAAGACGCTCGAGGAGCCGCCGCCGAACACGGTGTTCGTGCTTGCCACCACCGAGGCCGCGAAGGTGCCGCCGACGGTCATCGACCGCTGCCACCGCTTCGACTTCCACCGCCCGACCGTCGAGCAGATCGCCGGCGTCGTGCGCCGCGCGGCTGACGCCGATTCGATCTCGATCCCGCCGCCCGCGGTGGCCGCGATCGCGCGCTCCGCGACCGGAAGCTTCCGCGACGCCCTGGGCACGCTCGAGCAGCTCGTCACCTACAGCGGCAGCGACATCTCGCTGGAGGACGTGCTGGCCGTGCTCGGCGTCGCCGACTCGCGCCTGATCGCCGAGGCGATCGACGCCGTCGCCGCGGGCGACGCGCGCGGCGCGCTGGCGGCGCTCGAGCGCTGCGCGCAGCAGGGGCGCGACCCGGCCGCCTTCGCCGGTGATCTCGAGGCACGGCTGCGCGAGGAGATGATCGTGCAGACCGTCGGCAGCGTCCCGCCCGAGCTGTCGCTGACACCGGAGGCCGATGCCGCGCTCGCCGAGCAGGCCGGGCGCGTGCCGCAGGCCGTCATCGTGCGGATGCTCGAGCTGCTGGGTGACGCGCTCGAGGCGATTCGAGCGGGCGCCGATGCCCGCACCCGCCTGGAGCTCGCGCTCGTCAAGGCCGCGCGGCCCGAGGTGGACAGCTCGATGCGCGCCCTGCTCGCTCGCATCGAGGCACTCGAAGGCGGTGCCCCGCCGCCGCGCACCTCCGCGGTCGCCGCGCAGCGCGAGGTCCCGGCGCCGCCCGCACCCGGGCGCGACACGCCTGGGCCCGGGGGTCCCGGCGGAGCGGCGGCGCCCTCCGCGCCGAGCGCTGACGCGCCCGGCGGGGCCGCAGCGCCATCTGCGCCGAGTGGCGGCGCGCCCGCACCATCGGCGTCCGCCGGAGCCGCGGCGCCCTCCGCGCCACGCGCCGAGGAGCCCGGGTCCGCGCCATCACCCGCCCCGACCGCCGTTCCGACACAGGACGCGCCCCCTGACGCCAGCCCATCGAGCGGATCCGCGTCCGCGCCCGCGAGCGAGCCCGCGACGGCGGCCGGCAGCGGCCCTCGCGAGGGCGTCCGCCGAGGAGCCGGCCGTCGCCGAG
Organism: uncultured Solirubrobacteraceae bacterium; assembly: GCA_963738815.1. Lineage (GTDB taxonomy): Bacteria > Actinomycetota > Thermoleophilia > Solirubrobacterales > Solirubrobacteraceae > Palsa-744. The sequence goes on along the minus strand of CAVTXW010000006.1, from coordinate 205,274 downwards.
CCGCAGTCGCTCGAGGCGGTGCGGGAGCTCTGGCCCGCGGTCGTCGACCTCGTCCGCGGTGAGAACGCCCGTCTCGGGGCCGCGATCGAGCGTGCCCGGCCGATCGAGGTCAAGGGCGAGGAGCTGACGATCGCGTTCGGCTCCTCGTTCCTGAAGAAGCAGGCCGAGGGTCCGGCGGACCGCATGACCGTCGGCGAGTCGCTGACCGCGCTCACGCGGGTGCGCTGGCGGCTCGCCTACGAGCTGCGTGAGGACCTGGATGCGGGCGCGGAGGGTGGCGAGGAACCGGGCGCCGAGTCGGACGAGCGCTGGCTCGCCCGCTTCATGGAGGAGTTCGACGCTGAGGAGATCCCGTATGACGGCCCGCCCGCCCGTGCCGCCGACGAGCCGAGGCTCACCAGCAACGAGAAAGGCGCCTGATGCCCAAGCAGCCCCGCATGCCCCGCCAGCCGGGGATGCCCAACGTCCAGCAGATGATGCAGCAGGTCCAGAAGATGCAACAGGACATGGCGACCGCCCAGGAGGAGCTGAAGAACGAAGTCGTCGAGGCCTCGGCCGGCGGCGGGATGGTGACCGTCAAGGTCAGCGGCGACCTGCAGGTCAGAGAGGTCCTCATCGACCCCGCCGCCGTCGACCCCGAGGACGTCGAGATCCTCTCCGACATGGTCCTCGCGGCCGTCAACGAGGGGCTGCGGATGGCGCAGGAGCTCGCCGAGCGCAAGATGGGCGGAGCGACCGCCGGTCTCGACCTGGGCGCGCTCGGCGGCCAGCTCGGCGGTCTCGGCCTGCCGGGGCTGTGAGCACCTCCTACGCGCCGCCGGTCCAGCGGCTGGTCACTGAGCTCTCCAAGCTCCCCGGGGTCGGCAACCGCACGGCGCAGCGGCTGGCCTTCCACCTGCTGCGCGCCTCCGCGGAGGATGCGAACGCGCTGGCAGAGGCGATCGTCGAGGTCAAGGAGAAGATCGGGCTCTGCGAGGTCTGCTTCAACCTCACCGACGAGACGCGCTGCCGGATCTGCCAGGACCAGCGCCGCGATCACGCGCTCGTGTGCGTGGTCGAGGAGCCGAGCGACGTGATCCCGATGGAGCGCACGCACGAGTACCACGGCGTCTACCACGTCCTCGGCGGCGCGCTCTCGCCGATCGACGGCGTCGACCCGGAGGACCTGAAGATCGCCGAGCTGCTCGCACGGGTCCAGCCTGATGGGACCCCACCCACCCAGGACCCGATGCGCGAAGTCGTGCTGGCGACGAACCCGACGACGACAGGCGAGGCGACCGCGCTTCACATCGCCGATGAGCTCCGCCGGATCGCACCCGAGGTGAAGGTGACGCGCCTCGCCAGCGGCCTGCCCGTGGGCTCGGATCTCGAGTACGCCGACGAGGTCACGCTGGGCAAGGCGCTCGCCGGGCGCCGCGCTGTGTAATTCTCGGGTCGATGCCCGATTTGATCTGCATGAAGTTCGGTGGCACCTCCGTGGCCGACGCGGAGCGCATCAAGCGCGCTGCGCGGCGCATCGTCGAGAAGCGCGAAGCGGGCTACGGCGTGGTGGCGGTGCTCTCGGCGCGCGGCAAGACGACCGACGAGCTGATCGGGATGGCCCAGGAGGTCTCGCCGCGGCCGGACCCGCGCGAGATGGACATGCTCCTGAGCTCCGGGGAGCGGATCTCCTGCGCGCTCTGCGCCATGGCGATCAACGATCTGGGGCACCGCGCGATCTCTTTGACCGGGTCGCAGGCAGGGATCGTCACCGACGAGTCCCACACCAAGGCGCTGATCCTCGACGTGCGGGCGGAACGGATCAAAGCGGCGCTCGAGGAGGACCAGATCGTGCTCGTCGCCGGGTTCCAGGGGGTCTCGCAGACCGCGAAGAACGTGACCACGCTCGGCCGCGGCGGCTCCGACACGAGCGCGGTCGCGGTCGCGGCGGCGCTCGGGGCCGAAGTCTGCGAGATCTACACCGATGTCCCGGGCGTCTTCACGGCCGACCCGCGGATCGTGCCGAACGCGCGCAAGCTCGACACCGTCTCCTTCGAGGAGATGCTCGAGATGGCGGCCTCCGGCGCCGGCGTCCTGCAGCTGCGCTCGGTCGAGTACGCCCGCAACCACGGCGTGCGGATCCACTGCCGGTCCTCGTTCAACTCCGAGCCCGGTACCTTTGTCGTCGCCGAGGAGGAAACCGTGGAGCAGCCACTCATCACAGCCGTCACGCACTCCGTGCAGGAGGCTCGCATCAGCCTCACCGGGGTGCCCGACACGCCCGGCGCGGCGGCGCGCATCTTCGAGGCGCTCGCCGCGGCCAACGTCAACGTGGACATGATCGTCCAGAACGAGCCCGTGTCCGCGGGCGGGCTGGCGGAGATCTCCTTCACCGTCCCGCGCGATGACCTGCCCACTGCCGGGTCGGCGCTCCAACCGCTCGCGGGCGAGGCGTTCGGCGAGATGACCGCGCACGAGGACACCGGCAAGGTCTCGATCGTGGGGGCCGGGATGCGATCGCACCCGGGCGTCGCCGCGAAGGTCTTCAGCGTGCTCGCGGGCGACGGCATCAACATCGAGATGATCTCCACCTCGCCGATCAAGATCTCCTGCGTGATCGACCGCGGTCACGTCGAGGAGGCCGTACGGGCGCTTCACAGCGCCTTCGAGCTCGAGGGCGAGGACACGATCGCCGTCGAGGAGCCGTTCCGCCCCGCCTCCTAGCGCCCGCTCGAAAGCCGGCGGCTCGCTGCAACCCTGCGCGTCTTGCGACGAACGCGCTCGCATGCGCCCATCTGTCACAATTCCTGCGCATCGCTTCACGCATCTCGCGAGCTTTCAAGGACGAAAGGGACAATGCGCACCGTCAAGAGACCACGTCGCTACGTGGCACAACGCTGGATCGCCATGGGACGGCCGGTTCTGCGCTACAGCCAGCCGCGCGATGCCTACGTGCTTCGTGTCGTCGGGCGCAAATGGGGTCCGGTGCTGCGCTCGGACCGCCGCCGGCCGCGCAGCCTCGGCGAGGGCGCCGAGCGCCGCGGCTCGCACGCCCGCGCCGCCTGAACGCCTCAGCCCTCGTCGAGCGAGCGCTGGAGCGACTCGAGCACCCGCACGACCCGGAGCCCGCTCGCGCCATCTGAGCGCGGCGTCGCGCCCGTGCGCACGCACTCGATGAAGTGCTCGCACTCGAGTCGCAGCGGCTCGCGGTTGGAGATCTGGGGGGAGTAGATGTCCCCGGAGCGGGCGATGTACTCGCCCCATGAGCTGGTGTCCTGGTCGAAGCCCTTGTCGTAGAGAGCCAGCTTGCCCTCGATCAGCATGTCGTCGAATGTCGCCATCCGCTTGGCGCCGACGACCGTGATGCGGCGCTCCTTGTGAGGGTCGAGCCAGGAGAGGTGCAGGTGCGCGACGACCCCTGAGGGGAAGCGCAGGAAGCAGAAAGCGACGTCCTGCACCTGCTCGCGCACGTACGCCGCGCCTTGCGCGACGCACTCGACCGGCTCCTCCCCGATCAGGTGCAGCGCCACCGAGACGTCGTGCGCTCCGAGGCTCCACAGCGCGTTCTCGTCGGCTCGCAGCTGCCCCAGGTTCAGACGGTTGCCGTAGAGGTAGAACAGCGGGCCGAGCTCCTGCGCGTCGATCATCTCCTTCAGCCGCGTCACGGCCGGGTGGTACTCGAGCAGGTGGCCGACCATGAGCAGGCGTCCGGCGCGCTCGGCTGCCTGCACCGCGCGTTCGGCGTCGGCGGCGCTGGTCGCCAGCGGCTTCTCGACGAAGCAATGCTTGCCCGCGTCCAGCACCGCGACGGCCAGGTCCGCGTGCGTCGGGACGGGAGTCGCCAGCACGATCGCATCGAGCGTCTCGTCGCCCAGGAGGTCCGAGAGCTCACCGGTGGCGCGCGCGCCCGGATACGCCGCGGCGATCTTGTCTCGCTTCGCCTCGTCGGAGTCGCACAGCCAGGCCAGCTCGCAGCCTGCGATCGCGGCGAGGTTGCGCGCGAGATTGGGCCCCCAGTAGCCGAGCCCGGCGACGCCGACCCGCACGGTTGCGCCCGGGCCGCTCATGCCGCCGCTCCGGTGAGACGGGACGCGAGCCGGTCGATCGCGGTGACGCAGCGCTCCGCGGCCCTCCCGTCGCCGTACAGAGCCGGGCGCTCGATCGGCGGCGTCGTCTCCAGCGCCCTCAGCGCGGCGCCGGCGTCGAGGTCGACGAGGGTGTTCCAGCCGGTCTCGACCGTCTCGACCCACTCGGTGGTTGCTCGCAGCGTCACGCAGGGCACGCCGGCAAGGTACGCCTCCTTCTGGACGCCTCCGGAGTCGGTCACCACGGCGCGGGCCTGGCAGAGCAGCGCGCTGAACTCGAGGTAGCCGAGCGGTTCGCTCAGGACGAGTCCCGGGATCGCGCGCAGCACCTCGTAGGACCCGGACTCCTCGAGCCGCGCGGCGGTGCGCGGGTGCAGCGGCAGCAGCACGGGAGACGGCAGGGCGCCCAGCAGCTCCACCAGCGCCGCGAGTCGCTGCGGGTCGTCCACGTTGCCGGCCCGGTGGGCGGTCGCCAGCAGGTAGCCGCCGGGTTCGAGGCCGTGCTCGCGCGGGACGGCCGCTTCGATGCGCGCCGCGGGCTGCAAGCGCATCGCGACGTCCACCATCACGTCGCCGACCACCACGGCCTCCCCCGGCGCCGACTCCGCACGCAGGTTGGCCGCTGCCGTATCCGAGGAGCACAGCAGCATGTCGGCGAGGTGGTCGGTGAGCACGCGGTTGAGCTCCTCGGGCATCGCGCGGTCGAACGAGCGCATGCCGGCCTCGACGTGGATCACCGGGAACCGCGCCTGCGCGGCGGCGAGGGCGCCCGCGAGCGTCGAGTTCGTGTCGCCGTAGACGAGCACCGCATCGGGCGCGGTCTCGGCGAGCAGCGGCTCGAGCGCGGTCAGCATGCGCGCGGTCTGGGAGCTGTTGCTGGCACCCGAGATGCCCAGCTCGCGGTCGGGGCGGGCGAGACCCAGCTCGGAGAAGAACACCCGCGAGAGCGTGTCGTCGTGGTGCTGGCCTGTGTGCACGAGCACCTCCTCGTGCCTGGTGCGCAGCGGACCTGAGACCGCCGCGGCCTTGATGAACTGAGGCCGGTTGCCCACGACGGTCAGGATCCGCACGGGCTAAGCCTAGATGCCGGCTGGACGGTGCGCCCGGGGCCTAGTCGCCGAGGAACGCTTCGAGGCGCCGCAGCGCCAGCGAGTCCCAGTCGTCGGCCACCGCCGGGATGCCCGCGATCAGCAGCAGCGCCTCGCCTTCGCCGCGGTCGAGGCAGTGGAGCGCCAGCCCGTCGAGCTCGGCGGCCGGCACGGCCGGGCTCAGGCCGCGGCGGCCCCGACCACGCTGGTCGTCCAGTCGATCACCGAGGTCGGCCGCACGACGTGGCGGTTCAGCCCCAGCTCCTTCGGGTCCAGTCCGAGGGCCAGGCCGACGAGCTGGGGGAGGTGCAGCACCGGCATGTTCAGCTCGCGCCCGACGGTGCGTTCGGCCAGCGGCTGCTGCAGGTCGAGGTTCAGGTGGCAGAGCGGGCACGGCGTCACCAGGCAGTCCGCGTCGGCGTCGACGGCGTCGCCGAGGTGGCGTCCCGCCTGCTTGAGGGAGGCCTCCTTGTTCATCGTGATGATCGGGAAGCCACAGCACTTGCGCATGCCGGCGTAGTCGATGACGGTGCCGCCGAGCGCGGCGATCAGCTCGTGCAGGTAGTTGTCGCGTTGGTGGTCGGCGTCGATCCCGAGGCGGTTGCGCGGGCGCACGATGTAGCAGCCGTAGAACGGGCCGACACGCAGGTTGGTGAGCGGGCGCTTCACTTTCGCGCTCACGGCGTCGAGGCCGATCTCCTCCACGAGCAGCCACAGGAAGTTCTTGTTCGTCAGGCCCTTCTCGTAGCTGAGGCCCTCGGGCGCGAGCGTCGAGTTGACCTGCTCGCGGTACTCGCTGTTCGCGTCGAGGCGCTCCTGGCACTCGCTCTGGGCGCCCTGGCAGGTCGAGCAGATGTTCATCATCAGCTCCGCGCCCTGAACCTGCTGGGCGAGCGCGAAGGTGCGCGCGTTCAAAGTGTCGGCGAGCTCCTGGTTGTGCTCGGCGATCACGCCCGCGCCGCAGCAGCTCGCGCGGTCGAGCTCCACGAGCTCGATGTCCAGCAGCGGCGCGACCTGAGCCATCGATCCGTGCAGCTCCGGGGTGAAGCCGCGGCTGACGCAGCCGGGCCAGTAGGCGACCTTCATCAGCCTTCGCTTCCTTTCTCGGCGTTCTCGCCGCCATCGTTCTCGCCGCTCTCCGCGGCCGGATCGTCACTCGTCTGCTCCGCCTCGGCGGGCTGTCCGGTCCCCTCCGGGGCGGGCGCGCTCTCCGACGGCGCCTCGCCGGCGGGGGCGGCCTGGGTGACCGCTGCGGCCGCGACCCCGGCGGTCACGACCTCCTCCGCGTCGGCTTCGTCCTCGCCGGCGATGTAGAGGTTCAGCTCGTAGCGCTCCTCGCGGCCCTCGACGCGATCGAAGATCGACTGCACGCGCTTGAGGTCCTCGCTCGGGAGCTTGTGCGGTTTGAGCGCGACCATCGGCTTGACCTTGCCGCGGATCAGCCCCTTGAGGATCGCGGGCAGCGAGCTCAGCAGCTCTTTGCCGGCGGCCGGGTGGAACTTGCCGAAGAACGAGTTGCCGCCGTAGGAGCGGGGCAGCAGCTCGGCCTCCCAGAGCAGCCCGTTGTTCTTGATGAGGCCGGTGAATGCCGCCTCGTGGCGCTCGCCGTTGTTCTGGTCGACGATCTTCTGGTCGGAGGTCGCGATCCGCCGCAGGCGCATGATCTGGCCCATCGGGTTGACGTCCTTCGGGCAGGCCTCGACGCACTTGAAGCAGTGCGTGCAGTCGAAGATCCCCTGCGGGTCCTGGGAGAGGTCGACGAGCCGCTCGCGCTGCTCGGCGTCCCGCGGGTCGCCGACGAAGCGGTAGGCCTTCGCGAGGGCGGCCGGGCCGATGAAGCCGGGGTCCACCTCCATCGCCAGGCAGTCCGAAACGCACGCGCCGCACTGGATGCACGCCATCGTCTGGGTCACGTCGACCATCGACTCTTTCGGCACCAGGTACTCGCGCTCGGGCACCGGCTGCTTGGCCAGCAGCCAAGGCGTCACGCGCCGGATCTTCTTCCAGTGGACCTCGTCCATGTCGACGATCAGGTCCTTGATGACCGGCATGTTGCCCATCGGCTCGATCTCGATCACGCCGTCGGGGGCGCTGCTGAGCGCGGCGTCGAGATGGGTGTGGCACGCGAGCGCGGGTTCGCCGTTGACACGCACGCCGCAGGAGCCGCAGATCGCCTGGCGGCACGAGCAGCGGATGCCGATCGAGCCGTCGAAGCGGTCGCGCGCCTGCAGCACGGCCTCGAGCACCGAGCGGTGCGGCTCGAGCTCGACCGTGTGCTCGTCCCAGTAGGGCGCCTGACCCGACTCGGGGTCGTAGCGTCGCAGCTTGAGCTTGAACTGCTGCGGCGGTCGGTCGTGAGCTTCAGGCATCAGTATTTGCGCTCCTCGGGCTCCCATTGCGTGATCGTCACCGGCGAGTAGCTGATCTTCGGCGTGCCGTCGACCAGCGTGATGTCGATGTGCTTCAGCCACTCCTCGTCGTTGCGCTCCGGGTGGTCGGTGCGGAACTGGGCGCCACGCGACTCCTTGCGCTCGATCGCGCCGAGCACGGTGGCCTCGGCGCAGTCGATCATGTACCCCAGCTCCAACGCCCCGAGCACGTCCTGGTTGAACACCGTGCCGCGGTCGTCGATCCAGGCACCCTTGGCCTCCTCTTTGAGGCGGCGTACGGTCTCGAGGGCGCTCTGCAGGCCCTCCTCGTCGCGGAACACCGCCGCGTATTTGTTCATGGTCTCGCCGAGCTCGTTCTTGATCTCCGACACGCGGCGGCCCTCGCGGGGGCGGGAGATGATCGTCTCGAGCTCCTGTTCGTCGCGGCGCAGCTGCGTCTGGCCGTCGAGCTTGGGCTGGCCCATCGTCGCCGAGCGCGCCGCGGCGTGTTCGCCCGCGCGGCGCCCGAAGATCAGCGTGTCGAGCAGCGAGTTGGCGCCGAGGCGGTTGCCGCCGTGCACGGACACGCACGCGACCTCGCCCGCGGCGTAGAGGCCCTCGATCGGAGTGCGCCCGTCGATGTCGGTCTTGACCCCGCCCATGATGTAGTGCTGGCCCGGGCGGATCATGATCGGTTCGCGGGTGATGTCGACGCCCGCGAAGTCGCGCCCGAGGTTGACGATCTCGCGCAGCGCCTCGAGCGTCCGCTTGCGCGGCACCACGGTCACGTCGAGGAAGATGCCCTCACCGTTCGGGCCGACGCCGCGGCCCTCGTTGATCTCGCTCTGCTCGGCGCGCGAGACGACGTCGCGCGAGGCGAGCTCCATCTTGTTCGGCGCCGACTTCTCCATGAATCGTTCGCCGTTGCTGTTCAGCAGGTGCGCGCCCTCGCCGCGCGCGCCCTCGGTGATGAGGATCCCTGTCTCGACCAGGCAGGTGGGGTGGTACTGAACCATCTCCATGTCCATCAGCGGCGCGCCCGCCCGGTAGGCCAGCGCGATCCCGTCACCCGTGACGATCAGCCCGTTGGTGGTCGGCTTGTAGGCCTGGCCGGCGCCGCCGCAGGCGAGGATCACGTTCTTGGCACGGAACGCCTCCAGGCGGCCGCTGCGCACATCGCGCGCGATCACCCCGCAGCAGATCCCGGACTCGTCCATCAGCAGCGACGTTGTGAACCACTCCTCGAAGCGCTCCACCGTCTCGTGGTGCTTCATCAGCTGCTCGTAGAGGACGTGCAGCAACGCCTGGCCGGTGATGTCCGCTACGTATGCGGTGCGCTTCATCGACGCCCCGCCGAAGGCGCGCAGGTCCATCTCGCCCTTCTCGTTGCGGTGGAAGGTGACGCCGATGTGCTCGAGGTGGAGCACCTCGTGCGGCGCCTCCGAGCACATCACTTCGATCGCGTCCTGGTCGCCCAGGAAGTCGGAGCCCTTCACCGTGTCGTAGGCGTGCGAGCGCCAGTCGTCATCGACGCTGATGGCCGCGTTGATCCCTCCCGCGGCCGCGACCGAATGGGAGCGCACGGGGTGCACCTTGCTCATGATCGCCACGCTGGCGCCGCTCTCAGCGGCCGCGAGGGCGGCGCGCTGGCCGGCGAGGCCGGCGCCGATGATCAGGACGTCGTGGGCTGGCATGGCTCCTTCGATGGACGGGGGAAGGTCGGGGTGGGGGGACTTTGATTCCGGACGGGGACTCTATAACGAGAGGCGCGGGGGCCAGGATTCGCCCAGGCGCTCCCCGCCGTCAGCCCGCGGGTGCGAGCGCCCGGCGTACCTGGGCGAGTGTGACCACGCCCTGGAGCACTCCATCGGCGTCCACGGCGACCATCGCCCCGAGACGGCCGAGCCCTTCGGAGCCCAGAAGGGATTCCAACGGCGCCTCTTCGCCGATCCGCACGGGCAGGTCGGGCTCGAGCGCCTCGACGACCTGCAGCGCGGGCCGTCCGGCTTCGATCTCGGCTTCCACGCGCTGCTGGCGCACCACCCCGAGGAAGTGCCGCGCGGGGTCCACCACCGCGAACCACGGCCAGTGGTAGCGCATGAACCACTGCTCCTGCACGTCGAGCAGGGTGGCGTCGGCCGGGATCGTCACGGGCTCACGGTCCATGATGTCGGCGACCTTGATGTTCTGGATCCGCCGTCCGACCGCGCCCTGGACGACTGCAGCGCCGGCCGCCTGGTAGAGGAAGAACGCGAGCACGATCGTGATCAGGTCGAAGAACGAGCTCGACCGCGCGTAGCTGATGACTCCGAGGATGCCGAGCGCGAGCGCGAGCGCCTGTCCGGCGCGCCCGGTCCCGGAGGTCGCGCGGTTGCGGTCCCCGGTCACGCGCCAGATCACCGAGCGCGCGATCCGGCCGCCGTCGAGTGGGAACGCCGGGATGATGTTGAACACGAACAGCGCGGCGTTGACGAACGCCAGCCATCCGAGCAGCGCGATCCCGGGCGTCGTGGTGAAGCCTTCCTTGGTGATCGAGTCGGTGAACGGATGCCCCGTGGACAGAGCCTCGCCGGCGCCTGCGCACAGCGCCAGCAGCGCAAAGGTCACCGCGGGGCCGGCCGCTGCGATCTTGAACTCCTCGCCCGGCGTCGCGGGCTCGCGCTGCATCTGGGACAGCCCGCCGAAGAACCACAGCTCGATGCCCGTGATCCCGATCCCGAGCCGGCGCGCGACGAGCGCATGCCCGAGCTCGTGGAGGATCAGCGAGAGGAAGTAGCCGAACGCAGCGGCGACGGCGATCAGGTACGAAGTCGTCTCCGAGCCGGCGATGATCTTGGGGAAGTATTCGCGCCCCAGCCAGTAGATCAGGAGGAACAGGACGAGGAACCAGCTTCCGCTGACGCCGACTCTGATCCCGAAGATGCGCGCAAGCTGAAAGCTCGTGCGCCGGCGCGGAGGCATGGCTAGATGGTAGGAGTCCCGCCCGTCTGCACCCGTCCTGCGCAGGCGGGCCGGCCCTCGCCTCTCGGGCTCAGACCTCTGGCCGCGAGCGCGAGATGATGGCCTCGAAGTCGCAGCCGGCGGGCAGCGTGCCGTACTCGAGGCCGCCGTCGCCGCCCAGGCGCGAGGCGCAGAAGGCGTCCGCGACAGCGGGGTCGCCGTGGCGGACGAGCAGCGAGCCCTGCAGGCACAGCGCCATCGATTCGACGACCCGGCGAGCCCGCGTCTCGAGCGTGCCGGGGTCGGAGAACTGGCCCTTCAGCGCCGCCACCCGCGCGTCGAGCCGGGCGTCGGCGCCCGCGGCCTGCTCGACCTCGTTCAGGTACACCTCGAGCGAGCGCGGCGAGCGCGTGAGCGCACGCAGCACGTCGAGGCTCATGACGTTTCCCGAGCCCTCCCAGATCGAGGCCAGCGGCGCCTCGCGGTAGAGCCGCGGCATCCCCGACTCCTCGACGTAGCCGGCGCCGCCCAGGCTCTCGAGCGACTCGAACGCGTGGTTCGGTGCCCGCTTGCAGGTCCAGTACTTGCCGACGGCGGTCGCGAGGCGCTTGAAGAGCTGGGCGTCGGTCTCGTTCTCGCCGGCGTCGGCATCCTCGCGCGCTTCGTCGTAGGCGCGGGCGAGACGCATCGCGAGCGCGGTGGTCGCCTCGGACTCGACGCAGAGGTCAGCGAGCACGTTCTGCATCAGCGGCTGGTCGGCCAGCAGCTTGCCGAAGGCGCTGCGGTGAGCCGTGTGCCAGGTCGCGCTGACGACGCCGCTGCGCATCCCCGCCGCCGAGCCGATCACGCAGTCCAGCCGCGTGTGGCCGACCATCTCGATGATCGTCGGCACGCCGCGGCCGGGCTCGCCGACCATGCGCGACCACGCGCCGTGGAACTCGACCTCCGAGGAGGCGTTGGAGCGGTTGCCGAGCTTGTCCTTCAGACGCTGGATGTGGAACTCGTTGCGCGACCCGTCGGGCAGGATCCGCGGCATCAAGAAGCACGAGACGCCCTCGTCGGTCTGAGCCAGCACGAGGAACACGTCCGACATCGGCGCCGAGCAGAACCACTTGTGCCCGACGAGCTCGTACTCGGCTCCGGCACCGCCGCCGTTCAGCGGACGGGCGATCGTCGTGTTCGCGCGCACGTCCGAGCCGCCCTGCTTCTCGGTCATCGCCATCCCGGAGATGGCGCTGCCCTTCTCGGTCGCCGGGAGGAGATGACCGTCGTAGCTCGTGGACATCAGCAGCGGCTCCCACTCGGCGGCCAGCTCCGGCTGGGCGCGCAGGGCCGGAACGACCGCGAAGGTCATCGTGATCGGGCAGGCGTACCCGGCCTCGGCCTGCATCGCGGTCATGTACAGGGCCGCGCGCGCGGTGTGGGGGAACGGCTCGCTGCTCGTCCAGGGCAGTGAGTGCAGCTCGTTCTCGACACCCATCTGCATCAGTTTGTGCCAGGCCGGGTGGAACTCGACCTCGTCGATGCGGTTCCCGTAGCGGTCGAAGGTGCGCAGCACCGGCGTGTTCTCGTTGGCGAGACGGCCCCATTCCTGCTGCGGGGCGCCGCCCACGAAGCGGCCCAGCTCGGCGGCTCGCTCCATCACCCAGCCGGCCCCCTCGCGCTGAGTCGCCTCGACCAGCGGCCGGTTGCTCGAGAACACGTCGACGCCTTCGAGCGGCGGCACCTGGTTGAAGACCTCGTGGGTCTTGAACGGCGTGGTGTCCTCTCCGGTGGCCTGCGAGGCGGTGGCCATGGCCGGAAGTGTCGCAGATGGCGGCGCTGCAGCCTGTGGCGAGGATATGCTCGCGGTGATGCAGTTGCCGGGGGGTACACGAGCAGTTCTCGCAGCCGCGACGCTGCTGACGACCGCCCTGCTCGGGACGGCCGGGGCGCACGCGTCCGCACCGCCGGCCGAACCACTGCCGAGCCCCCGCTTGGCCTACGTCACCTCAAGCGAAGCGCAGCCCGAATCGCGGGTCTGGGCTGCAGCGGGAGGCGGTGCCAGCCCCACGCCGCTCGGACCGGGCGAGGAGCCGCTGATCGCGCCCGACGGTGCGCTCGTGGCGGCGGGGCTGTTCGGCGCCGGCCCCGAAAAGGGACCGGCGCTCGCGTTGTACCCGGCCCTTGGCGGGCGCCCCAGCACGTTCGGCGACCTGCAGAAGCAGAACGCGGTGCCGCTCGCCTGGTCGCCGGACTCCCGCTACCTCGCGGTGATGCTCACCTCGGCCGCGATCAAGGGGTTCGTCAAGAAGTCCGGCCTCGGGATCCTCGATACGACCACCGGGACGCTGCGCACGGCCGCGAGCGGGATCGTCTATGGCGCGAGCTTCGCCCCCGACGGCAGCGACCGCGTGGTGTTCGGCAGGTCGATGGGCCAGAACCTGGAATCGAAGGTCGACCTCTACATCGCCGCGGCGGCCGGCGGCTCGCTGAAGCGGATCACCTCCGACGGGCGCAGCCTCAACCCTGTCTGGGGCCCGCGGTTCATCGCGTATGACCGTGAGCGGTTGAGGCGCAACGACGCGCCGGTCTATGAGATCTGGCTGCGCGGCTCGAGCGTCGGCGCCGCACGGCGCCTGACCTCGATCCACGTGCGCTCGCTCGTGTCGGGGCTGATGCCGCTGGGCTTCTCGAGCGACGGCCGGCGGCTGCTCGCGGAGTTCGTCGGCCAGGACACGAGCGAAGCCTGGACTGTGATGGTGCCTTCGGGCCGTGCGCGCCGCGTGAAGGTGAAAGGCAGGCCGGTGGTCGGCGGGGCCATCTCCCACGACGGCTCGCGCCTGCTCGTCGCCGAAGGCGGGCTCGAAGGCCCCGCGCAGGGCGACAACGTCGTCACCGTCCCATTCGCGGGCGGCGCGCCGACGACGCTCGTCGCCCACGCGGCGCAGCCGAGCTGGAACGAATAGCGCGCCCGGGCCGGCCGCCTCCGGTCGATAGCATCGGCGCCGCGCAGGCTTGAGTTCCCCGCGACACTCGGCCGCCGACGGCCCATCCCCCTCCCCCTTTAAAAGAAGGACCGCAACATGGCGAAGATCACTGTGAAGAACCCTGTCGTCGAGCTCGACGGCGACGAGATGACCAGGATCATCTGGGCGTTCATCAAGGAGCAGCTGATCCTTCCCTATCTCGACGTCGAGCTGAAGTACTACGACCTCGGCATCGAGAGCCGCGATGCGACCGACGATCAGATCACCGTCGAAGCAGCCGAAGCGATCAAGGAGTTCGGCGTCGGGGTGAAGTGCGCGACGATCACGCCCGACGAGGCGCGCGTCGAGGAGTTCGGCCTGAACCGGATGTACCGCTCGCCGAACGGCACCATCAGGAACATCCTGGGTGGGGTGATCTTCCGCGAGCCGATCGTGATCTCGAACATCCCGCGCCTGGTTCCCAGCTGGACGAAGCCGATCGTGATCGGCCGTCACGCCTTCGGCGACCAGTACCGCGCGACCGACCTCGTCGTCCCGGGGGCGGGCAAGCTGACGATGACCTTCACCCCCGCGAACGGCGACGAGCCGATCGAGCTCGACGTCTATGACTTCCCCGGCAGCGGAGTCGCGCTGTCGATGTACAACCTCGACTCCTCGATCCGTGACTTCGCGCGCACCTCGCTGCGCTACGGGCTCGAGCGCGGCTACCCCGTCTACATGTCGACCAAGAACACGATCCTCAAAAGCTACGACGGGCGTTTCAAAGACATCTTCGCCGAGGTCTACGAGGACGAGTTCAAGGCGGACTTCGAGGCGGCCGGCCTCACCTACGAACACCGCCTGATCGACGACATGGTCGCGGCCGCGCTGAAGTGGGAAGGGGGCTACGTGTGGGCCTGCAAGAACTACGACGGCGACGTGCAGTCGGACACAGTCGCGCAGGGCTTCGGCTCCCTCGGCCTGATGACGAGCGTCCTTGCGACCGCCGACGGCAAGACCGTCGAGGCGGAGGCCGCGCACGGCACCGTCACCCGCCACTACCGCCAGCACCAGCAGGGCCAGCCGACCTCGACCAACCCGATCGCCTCGATCTTCGCGTGGACCCGCGGCCTGGCCGCGCGCGGGCGCATGGACGGGACCCCCGAGGTCGGCGAGTTCGCGCAGACGCTCGAGCGCGTCTGCATCGAGACGGTTGAAGCTGGGAAGATGACCAAGGATCTCGCTCTGCTCGTCGGGCCCGATCAGCCCTGGCAGACGACCCAGGAGTTCCTGGGCTCGATCGACGAGAGCCTGCGAGAGGCCGTCCCGGCCTGACCGCAAAACCGCAAACCCGCCACACCCCCAGGAGATGAGCCTGTGAGCAACCCCGTACGCGTGACCGTGACCGGCGCAGCCGGTCAGATCGGCTACAGCCTCGTGTTCCGCATCGCCAGCGGACAGCTGCTCGGCCCCGAGGTGCCGGTCGACCTGCGCCTGCTGGAGATCCCCCCGGCGATGGGCGCGCTCGAGGGCGTCGCGATGGAGCTCGTGGATGGCGCGTTCCCGCTCCTCGCGGGCCTCGACCTGCACGACAACCCGGAGGAAGCGTTCGACGGCGTGAACGTGGCGCTGCTGGTCGGGTCGCGCCCCCGCACCAAAGGCATGGAGCGCGCCGAGCTGCTGGCCGAGAACGGCAAGATCTTCACGGGTCAGGGCAAGGCGCTGAACGCCAACGCGGCGGACGACGTGAAGGTGCTCGTCGTCGGCAACCCGGCGAACACGAACTGCCTGATCGCGATGAACAACGCGCCCGACATCCCGCGCGAGCGGTTCACCTCGATGATGCGCCTCGACCACAACCGCGCGATCGCGATGCTTGCCAACAAGCTCGATCGGCCGGTCACGGAGATCACGCAGATGGGCGTGTGGGGCAACCACTCGCCGACGATGTACCCCGACCTGTTCCACGCGAAGGTCGGCGGGCACCTCGCGGCGGGCGTCGTCGACGACCAGGAATGGATCGAGGACGAGTTCCTTCCCAACGTCGGCAAACGCGGCGCTGCGATCATCGAGGCACGCGGCGCGTCCTCGGCGGCCTCCGCGGCCAGTGCGGCCATCGACCACGTCAGCGACTGGGTCAAAGGCACCGGCGGCGAATGGGTGTCGATGGGGGTCGCCTCAGACGGCTCCTACGGGATCCCCGAGGGTCTTATAACCGGCTTCCCGTGCACCTGCGAGGGCGGCGAGTGGACGATCGTCGAGGGGCTCGAGCTCGACGAGTTCTCCCGCGGCAAGATCGACGCCTCGGTCGAGGAGCTCGTCGGCGAGCGCGACACGGTCGCCGAGCAGGGGATGATCTAGCAGCCGGCCGAAAGCAGAACGACGAGGGGCGCGGTATCACGCACCGCGCCCCTCGTCGTTTAACTCCTGGCTATCCGAACTTCGAGGGTCGGTCCCCCCTCGAAGTAGTTACTCGAAACTAGGCTTTCGGGTACCAGCCGCGCCCTTTCTTGGCGACCTTTTTTTCCTGCTCGAGGCCGGGCAGGACTCGATACAGGTAGTTCTGCTTGATCCCCATCTTGGCCGCGAGCTCCGGGATCGTGATCCCGGGCTGCCCCTGCACGAGCGACAGCGCCTCGGCGGCGCGGGTGCCGCTTCCTTTGCGGCGCCCGGCACGCCGTTTGGTCGTACCCCGGCGCTTTGCGTGTCGTTTTCGGCGCCGCTTTGGAAGCCGCGCCGCGCGGGCGCCCGGGGCCGCGTTTGCTGATCGCGGAGCGCGCGCTGCTGATGGCCGAGCCGCCGACACCGGCGAGCGCGCTGGCCGCCGCCTCCAGACGGTGGTACTCGTCCACCAACGGCTGCAGCTCTTTGAGCCGGTCGGTGATCTCCTTGCGCTTCTCATCGAGGAAGTCAGTCACAGTCAGTCCCTGTTCACTTGTTTGGATGTGGCGGTTTCACATCCCGGGTATCTGCACCCTACACCCTCACCGGCCTCGCTCGATCATCTCCTTCAGCGCGCTGAGCGTGCGGTTGGCCTCGCGCTGCGGGATTCCGCCGACGAGCGCACGGCTCACCAGCGCTCCGACCGGACCGAGCGGTGCGCGGAACTCGTTCTGATAGTCGAAGCGGGTCCGGCCGTCCTCACCACTCAGCAGGTATTCGGTGTGAGCGTGCGAGCGTGCGAGGCCGCGCCCCTCCCACACGGCTCGTCTCGGCGGTTTGCACTCCACCAGTTCCCAGTGCACGTCGAGGGTGACGCCCCGCAGATGGATCGCCTGGTCCATCTTGAAGCCGACTCGCGGCGGACCGGAGTCCGCCCGCAGCAGGCGACGGTGAATCGTCACCCAATGCTCCAGGCAGCGGGGGTCCATCACCGTCTCCCACACGCGCTCGGGCGCGGCGGCGATCTCGATCGAGGCGGTGACTCGGCTCATCAGCGGGCGGCGAGGGGCTCGGCGCGCTCCCATTCTGCCAGCGCGTGCTCCACCGCCGAGTCGAAGCTGTGCAGGCTCACCCCGAGCCGCTCCGCCGCGTGGTCTTCGCGGGCGAGCAGGTCGCCCTGCAGGCCCTCCATCAGCGGCAGCACGAGCTCCGGGCGCTCGGTCGCGATCGCGGCCGCCAGCCGGCCCGCGATGCCCGTCATCGTGACGCGCAGGCGCAGCGACGGGCGGCCCACGAGCATGGCCTCGGCGATCCGTTCGAGTATCTCGCCGTAGCTCAGCACGTCGGGGCCTCCCACCTCCAGCACCTCGCCTGCGATCGGGCTCGCTCGCCGCGCTCACGAGCATCGCGACGACGTCGCGCTCGTCGATCGGCTGGGTCCGGTAGCGCTGCCAGGCGGGCAGCGTCAGCACGGGCATCCGCTCGACCAGCCGCACGAGCAGGCGGAACGAGCGCGATCTCGCGCCGATCACGATCGACGCCCGCAAGGCCAGCGAGCCGGGCACGGCCGCGAGCAGCTCCCGCTCCACCGCCTCCCGGCTCGCGAGGTGTTTCGAGCGGCGCTCGCTCGCGCGGCCCCGCCGGGCGCCGCCTCGTGCCTCCCAGCGCGGCACGAGGCCGCCCAGGTAGACGATCCTGCGCACTCCGGCTGCGCGCGCGGCGGCGGCGAAGTTCCTCGCTGCGACCGCCTCGCGCTCGACGAAGTCCGAGTGACCGTCCCCACCCACCCCGGGCTCCATGGAGTGGATCAGGTAGTAGGCGAGCTCCGTCCCTGCGAGCGCCCGCTCGAGCCCTACGCCGGTGATCGCATCGCCGCGGACGACTCGCACCGAGCCGGGGCCGGCGTCCGTCGGCGGCGACGCCGCGAGCAGGCGCGCGGGGTCACGCGTCATCGCCCGCACCGCGTGCCCTTCGCGTAGCAGCTCGGGCATCAGCGCCGAGCCGACGAATCCGCTGGCACCGGTGAGCAGGATCTCCACTCCCTCCCATGATGATCGGAGCGGGCGCAAACTGCGGCTTCGGGGCGGGGATAGTCACAGGAAAGTGACGTTGTGGCTCCTCGTTGCGGGGCCGAGAGCGTTTTCTCTGGCATTTGCGCGATGCCCATCGCGGGCGCCGCGAGCGCTGTGATTTGATCGTCGCGTCCCATCGACGGCTACTGAACCGGGGGAAGGAATTGGGAGCGAAGCAGCGCAGCAACCGCGGGATCTCGCCTGCCGCCGGCGGGCGCCGGAGCGCACCCAAGCCGAGCTGCGAGGGCTGTTACTTCCGCGTCAACCTGCTGTGCGCGCTGCAGGTGGAGGAGCCGTGCTCCACCTTCCGTCCACACGAGGCGCAGCTCAGGCCGCCGCAGCAGATGCGGTTCGTCTTCCGGCAGGAGCGGCGCACCCGCGCCGCGTGGTCGTTCCCGTCGGCGCAGGAGCAGGCGGCGCTGCACGCGTAGGTTGACCGTCCGGCGCGTGTGCTCACGGCAGCGCCGCACGGGTAGTATTGAACGCTGGACCTGCAAGCTTTCGGCAAGGGCGGTGGCGAGATGGCATCGAAGGACAGACTTGGGAAGGCCTCCGAAGCGGCCAAGGCCGCGCAGAACAACCGGTACGTACAGCGTCTGATCGAGGACGAAGAGCTTCGCGCGAGCCTGCTGGCTGCCTACGGCGCCGCGCGCAGCGCGTACGGGCGCATGAGCAACGGCAAGCCGGCCGGTAAGGCGCTGCTCGAGGACCGCAAGCTCCAGGCCGAGCTGCGCAACGCGGTCGAGTCGCTGCGCGACGCCGGCGGCGCGCTCCGCGAAGAGCCCGGGCGCCGGCGTCGCCGCCGCGGAGGGCTCGGCCGCACGCTGCTGCTGATCAGCTTCGGCGCGGTTCTGGCCGTCGTCCTCAACGAAGGCCTGCGCTCGAAGGTGCTCGACCTCCTGTTCGGCGCCGAGGAGCAGTTCGACTACAGCTCGACCACGGCTCCGGCGACGCCCGAGCCCGCAGGCGTCAACGCCTGATTCCGGCGTCCGAAGGGGGAGCTTCGTTGAGCGCTGACGCGGCCGCAGCACCGCTGCGCGCCAAGACCGACGACGGCCCCGAGCAGCCGGCCGGCGCGACCAAGCGCCCGCTGTCCGGCGAGAAGGCCCAGAGGATCATCGACGCGATGCGTCACAGCGTCGCCAAGCGGGGGACGACGGGGTCGACGTTCGACCACGTCTCCCGCGAGGCCGGCGTCTCGCGCGGGTTGCTGCACTACTACTTCGGCACCAAGGAGCAGCTCCTGGTGGAGGCGGTGCGCCGCGACGGCGACGTTCGCCTCGAGCGCTTGCAGACCCAGCTCGCCACCGCGACCACCGCCGATGACCTGATCGACGTGATGGTGCAGAACCTGCAGGAGACGGTTCGGGAGGATCCCGACTTCCTGACGCTCGTGTTCGAGCTGTTCACGCTCGCGCGACGTAACGAGGACATCGCCGTCGAGTACGCCGCGCTGATCCGCCGCACCCGTGAGCAGGTCGCCGAACTGCTCGCCTTCGCCCAGCAGGAGGGCGTGCTGCACCTCCACGCCGAGCCGGAGGCGATCGCCGAGATCCTGTTCTCACTCGCCGACGGTTTCGCGTTGCGCATGCTCAGCGAGCCCGAGCGCGACTTCACGCCCTCGATCGAAGCCGGCATCACCGCCGTGCGCGCGCTGCTCACCGACTGAGCCTCCATCGCCGCGCCGCCCCGGCCGCGCTGGGGCCCGCACCTATAATCGGCTCGCCGATGCCGATTTACGAGTACAAGCGTCCCGACGGCACGACCTTCGAGCTCGTCCAGTCGTTCAGTGACGATCCACTGAAGGTCGATCCCGAGAGCGGCGTGCCGGTCGAGCGGGTACTTCACGCGCCCGCCGTTCACTTCAAGGGCAAAGGCTTCTACAACACCGACTACGGCACGAAGCGGCGCCAGCGCGAGAACGCGGCGGCCGCCGAGAAGTCCTCTGAGAAGTCCTCCGAGAAGTCCTCGGAGTCGTCCGGCTCCAGTGACGCGAAGTCCGGCTCCTCCTCGGAGAGCACGAAGAAGAGCGAGCCGGCCAAGAAGGAGTCGAAAACCGTCGCCTCCAAGAGCTGAGCCCCCGCCCGGCTCAGCCGTTCATGAAGGCTTCCACGTCACGGCGGCGCTCGGATTCCGAGACCGTCAGCCCGGCGCCGCCGCCGGGCAGTGTGACCGCCCCCGTGGGCTTCAGCACCCGCGTCGGCGGCGTCCCGGAGACCGCCATCCCGGCGAACAGCGAGAGCAGCGTGGGCCCGCTCATGTCCGAGATGATCGCCGGCGGGGCGTTCCACGCGATCCATGGGAGCCGGAAGAAGCTCGAAGGTGAGAGCAGGCGCGATTTCATCGCGTTGAAGAGCGCCTGCTGATGTTCCTCGCGCTGGATGTCGTTGCCGCTCGGCTGGCAGAGGTTCTCGCGGGTGCGAGCGATCGCGAGCGCCTGCTTGCCGTCGATGTGATGAGAGCCCGCGGGCAGCCTCAGCGTGTATCCGCCGTTCGCGAACCCGCCGTTGATCTTGGAGATGATGCAGCCACCGGTGTAGTTCACGCCGCCCATCGCGTCGATCAGCTGCGGGAAGTTTTCGAAGTTGACTTCGACGACGTGGTTGATCGGGACGCCGAGCCAGTGTTTGATGACTTCCACCGACTCTCTCGCGCCGCCGAAGGCGTGCGCCGCGTTGATCTTCTGCAGGCCCTGTCCGTTCGGCAGCTCGACGACGGTGTCACGGGGGATCGACAGCCGCGCTGAGTGCCCGCCTCCGGTGCGGATCAGCAGGATCGTGTCGGACCGGCCCGGCCCAGTCGTTTCGGCCCCGGGTTCCTTGCTGTTCTTCTGGCGCCTGTCAGAGCCGAGGACGAGGATGTTGTTCGCGGACGTGAGGGGGTTGCCCGCGTGGTCCAGCGCGCCCGCCACGTTCGCTTCCAGCGGCGTGCGGTTGAAGTGCGAGCTGATGAGGAACAGCAGCAGGGAGAGGAGCAGCCACCCGAAGATCAGGGCGATCACGCCCAGCACGATCCGTTTCGGGGTGGCCCAGCGCCGCCAGCCGCCGCCCTGCAGGCCACGCCGCGAGGGCCGGCGTCCGCCGCCGCCCGCGCGGATTTCGCCCGCGTCCGGCGCGGCGCCCGCCGGTCCTCGCCGCGGCGGTTCGGCCGGCTTCTCAGGGCGCACGGATTCGCGCGGCGCCGTCGAGGCGTCGGGGGAGGCGCCGCCGAGCAGCCGGCGCCGGGCCCGATATCGGGTGTACTGAGGCGGCTCCTCGCTGCCCATCGGTCGGACCCTATATTTGCCGCATGACCTCCCCGGGGGCGCCGGTCGGACGACTGACCGTCTGCCCGACGCCGATCGGCAACCTGGCTGACATCACCCTGCGCGTGTTGGAGGAGCTCGCCGCCGCGGACGTGATCGCCTGCGAGGACACGCGCCGCACGCGCATCCTGCTCGACCGTCACGGCATCGACGCGAGGGCGCTCGTCAGCCTCCATGAGCACAACGAAGCTCCCCGCGCACGGGAGCTGAGCGGGCGCATTCGCGCCGGCGCACGCGTTGCCCTGGTCTCCGACGCCGGCACGCCGCTGGTGAGCGACCCCGGGCACGAGCTCCTGCGTGAGTGCCTGCGCGAGGAGCTGCCGGTCGAGGTCCTGCCGGGAGCGAGCGCGGCCGTCACCGCGCTCGTCGCCTCGGGGCTGCCCGGGGCGCGCTGGTGCTTCGCCGGCTTCCTGCCGCGCAAGCGCGGCGAGCTGCGAGAGCTGCTCGCCGGGGCGGGGGAGACGCTCGTCGCCTACGAGTCTCCGCGCCGTCTGGCCGGGACGCTCGCGCTGCTGGCCGAGATCGATCCGCAGCGCCCGGCCGCCGTGTGCCGCGAGCTGACCAAGCTCCACGAGGAGGTGGCGCGGGGCAGCGCCGCCGAGCTGGCCGCCCGATACGGCGCAGGCGAGGTGCGCGGTGAGGTGACGCTCGTCGTCGGGGCCGCCGGGACCACCGCCGAGCGCTCGCGCGAGCAGGCGCTGGCGGCGCTGCGCGAGCTGGTCGAGGCCGGCGCCCGACCGCGTGCGGCGGCGGCGGCGGTCGCAAAGCTCACGGGGCTTGGCGCGAACGAGCTCTACCGCGGTCTCACGGGGCCCGCCGAGTAGCCTGGGCGCAGCCGATGTCCTTCTACGTCACGACCCCGATCTACTACGTCAACGCGGCGCCTCACCTGGGCCACGCCTACACGACGATCGCGGCCGACGTGATGGCGCGCCACCACCGCCAGCGCCGGGAGCCCGTCTTCTTTCTCACGGGCACAGACGAGCACGGCGAGCCCGTCGCGGACGCCGCTCACGCGCTCGGGCTCGAGCCCCAGGAGCTGGCCGACCGCAATGCGGAGCGCTTCCGGGCTCTGGCGCCGCAGCTCGGGGCGAGCAACGACTTCTTCATCCGCACCACCGACCCCGAGCACGAAGCCGTCGTCCAGCGCGTGCTCTCGCAGGTTCGCGACAACGGCTATGTCTACATGGGTACCTACGAAGGCTGGTACTGCCCGCGCTGCGCGGACTTCAAGGCGGACAACGAGATCGACGAGGGCAACCGCTGCCCGATCCATCACATCGAGCTGACGCGCGAGCAGGAGGACAACTACTTCTTCAAGCTGTCGGCGTTCCAGGAGCGCCTGGAGGAGCTGTACGAGCAGCGCCCCGACTTCGTCGCGCCCCGGACCCGCTTCAACGAGGCGCTGTCGTTCATCCGCTCGGGGCTGCGCGACGTCCCGCTCACCCGGCACAAGCTCACGTGGGGCGTGCAGGTGCCGTGGGATCACGACCACGTGTTCTACGTGTGGTTCGACGCGCTGCTGAACTACTACAGCGCGCTCTCCTACGCCCGTCCCGGCGAGGATCTCATCGACGAGTTCTGGCCCGCCAGCTACCACCTGATCGCGAAGGACATCCTCCGCTTCCACACGGTCTACTGGCCGGCGCTCCTGATGGCGGCCGAGATCGAGCTGCCTGAGCGGATCTTCGTCCACGGCTACCTGCTGCTCGAAGGCGAGAAGATGAGCAAGTCGCTGGGGAACGTGCTCGACCCGTTCGAGGTGATCGAGCGCTTCGGAGCGGACGCGCTGCGCTTCTATCTGCTGCGCGACGTCCCGTTCGGGCAGGACGGCTCGGTGTCCACCGCGTCATTCGAGCTGCGCTACGAGACCGAGCTGGCGAACGAGCTCGGCAACCTCGCGAGCCGCTCGATCTCGATGCTCCACCGCTACCGCGCCGGCGCGGCGGCGCAGGTCCCCCCGGACCCGGTCATCGCGGCCGACTTCGACGGCCTTGCGGCGCGCGTCGCGCAGCTGATCGACCGCGCTGAGCTCACGGCCGCGCTGGATGAGATCTGGCAGCGCGTTCGCCGTCTGAACCGTTACGTCGAGGAGCGAGCGCCGTGGCAGCTCGCCAAGGACGAGGACGCTGCCGGCGAGCTCGACGTCGTGCTCGCGACCCTCGCCGAGGGCCTGCGTGTCCTGGCGGTGCTGCTGTGGCCCTACCTTCCCGCCAGCACCGAACGGCTCCTGGCTGCGCTGGGGGCCGAGGACACCTCGCTCGACAGCGCCGAGCTCGGGCGCGGCACGATCTCCGCCGTCCAGGCAGTCGAGGCGCTGTTCCCGAAGGAGCCGCGCGGGGCCGGCGCGGCTTGATCGACTCCCACACCCACCTCGATCTCTGCGACCCTCCCGACGCCGAGCTCGTCGCGGCGGCCGACGCGGCAGGAGTCAGCCGCATCCTCACGGTCGGGATCGACGGCGCATCGTGCCGCGCGGCGCTCGCGGCGGCCGAGGATTTCCCCCAGGTCTACGCGGCGGTGGGGCGCCACCCCAACTCCGCGCGCGGCTTCGACGACGCCGACCTCGCCGAGCTGCGCGCGCTTGCCGCCCACGAGCGCTGCCGGGCGATCGGCGAGACCGGTCTCGACTTCTACCGTGACAGCGCGCCGCCCGCCGCCGACCAGGAGCGCGCCTTCGCCGCGCAGATCGAGCTCGCCCGCGAGACGGGTAAGCCGCTCGTGATCCACACGCGTGCCGCCGAAGACGCGACGCTGGCGCAGCTCGGCGCCGAAGCCGAGGGGGTCTCAGTCGTGATGCACTGCTTCTCGATGCCCGACCATCTCGGCGAGTGCCTCGATCGCGGCTACGCGATCTCGTTCGCGGGCAACGTGACCTATCCGAGCGCGACGGATCTGGCCGCGGCAGCGCGCGCGGTGCCCACCGAGCGCCTCCTGGTCGAGACCGACGCGCCGTTCCTGACCCCGCAGGCCGTCCGGCGGGAGCGCAACCAGCCGGCCTTCGTGGCGCACACGCTCGAGTTCGTGGCCGCGCTGCGTGGCGAGGACCCGCATGCGCTGGGCGCCGCGGTCGAGGCGAACGGGGCGCGCATCTTCGGCTGGGGGTGAGCGCGATCGCGGACGGCGGGCAGCCCAGCCTGCGGCGGATGCGGCGCTTCGGCGTGCGCCCCGACCGCGACCTCGGCCAGAACTTCCTGATCGACTCGAACATCCTTGGCGTGATCGAGCGGGCCGCGGAGCTGGGCCCCGAGGACGTCGTGCTCGAGATCGGCGGGGGCCTCGGGGTGCTGAGCGAGCATCTGGCCGAGCGCGTCGCGCACGTGCACGTGGTCGAGGTCGACGAGCGGCTGCGCGAGCCGCTGCTCGACGCGGTCGCGCCGCACCCGAACGTGAGCGTCCACTGGGGCGATGCGATGGCGCTCGACTTCGGCGCGCTGAGCCCGGCGCCCGACAAGGTCGTCGCGAACCTCCCCTACGGCATCGCGGCGACGGTGCTGCTGCGCACGATCGAGGAGCTGCCCGCCGTCGTGCTCTGGGTCGCGATGACCCAGAAGGAGGTCGGGGAGCGGCTCGCCGCGGCGGCCGGCTCGCGCTCGTACGGCGCGCCCTCGGTGCTCGCGCAGCTCGAATGCGATGTGCGCGTCCTGCGCGCGATCCCCCGCACCGTCTTCCATCCCGTGCCGAACGTCGATTCCGTGCTGATCGAGATGCGCCGTCGCGGCGGGGACGGCGCGCCGGCAGCCGCCGCGGTGCGCCCGCTCGTCGCGGGCGCGTTCGCTCACCGGCGAAA
The DNA here is from genome assembly GCA_963738815.1 of uncultured Solirubrobacteraceae bacterium. Classification (GTDB taxonomy): domain Bacteria; phylum Actinomycetota; class Thermoleophilia; order Solirubrobacterales; family Solirubrobacteraceae; genus Palsa-744. The sequence goes on along the minus strand of CAVTXW010000006.1, from coordinate 180,317 downwards.
GACGCTCGCCGGCTCGCTGGCGCTCGCCGGTGCTCGGAGCTCCCGCGAGCAGGTGCGCGCCGCGCTCGAGCAGATCGGCCAGCCCGCTGACGCGCGCGCCGAGCGCCTCACGCCGCAGGACTTCCGCGCGCTGGCCGGAATTCTTGGGCTGTGACGGCGGAGCTGCCAACCCTGCGCGCGCTCGCGCCGGCGAAGATCAACCTCGGCCTGTTCCTCGGACCCGTACGCGAGAGCGACTCGCGCCACGAGCTGGTCTCCGTGATGCAGTCGATCTCGCTCGCCGACGAGCTCACCCTCGGCCCGGCCCCGGGTGGACGGGTCGGCGACGAGCTCGTGTGCCCGGGCGTCCCGGGGCGCGCGGAGGAGAACCTGGCGGCGCGCGCCCTGCGCGAGTTCCGCCAGCGCACCGGCTGGCAGGCGCCGCCGCTGCGGCTCACGGTCGAGAAGCGGATCCCGCTCGCCGCCGGGCTCGCCGGCGGGTCCGCGGACGCGGCGGCGGCTCTGCGCCTGGCTCGCGCCGTCTCCGGGCTCGGCGACGAGGGGCTGCTGCTGGACATCGCCCGAGGTCTGGGCGCCGACGTGCCCGCGCAGATCGCGCCGGGACGCTGGCTGGCGTCGGGGGCGGGCGAGTGCCTGGAGCGGCTGGCGCCGCCCCGGACCGGGTTCGGGATCCTCCTGCTGCCCGCTGCCTTCGAGCTCTCCACGCCGGCGGTCTACGCCGAGGCGGACCGCCTCGGTCTCGCGCGCGAGCGCTCGGAGCTGGTCCGGTTGCACGACGAGCTCCGTTCGGCCTTCGCGCAGGGGGCGCCGCTTCCGGCCGCCACCGAGCTGCTCCACAACGACCTGCAGCGGGCGGCCGTCGCCTTGCGCGGGGAGATCGCAGAGGCCCTGCGGGCGCTCGGCGGTGCGGGGGCATCACCGGCGCTGGTGAGCGGCTCGGGGCCGACCGCGATCGGGCTCTTCGCGCGGCCACGCGAGGAGGGCATCACGCTCGCCCGCGCCGCGGCGGGCGCGCTCGGCGAGCGAGAGCCGGCTGCGCTCACAGCTGTCCCGGTGGAGGCCTCGTTCGGGGAGCCTGCGCCGGCCGAGACGCCCGCGGACGCCGGCCGTCAGCCGCCGGGCCGAGCCCGCGCTTGGCCGTGAGCGCCGGCTCCCGGCCGTGCCGCAGCCCTTCTGCGACTGCTCGTTGCGCAACAATCCTGCGCTAGACGCATGAGCAGATCACAGATCAACGAGCTCGTAGCGGGCGCCAGCGCGGTCATCGGCTTGGCCGTGTACGCCGGCCTGATCCTGCGTCCCGCATGGACCGCGTACTCGCGGCTGTGGGAGCGGCTGGCCGCCGCCGTCCTGTCCTTGTACGTGCTCGCCGTGTTCGTCGGCGCAGGCGTCGCCGGCGCGCTCGCCGTCGTCTACTTCTGGGGCTGACCTGTGTCAGACCTGGACGCCCTCGATGCGATCACCGAGGCGGTCGAGTCCGGAGCCGGGCTCCCCGAGGTGGTCCGCGCGGCGGCACGGACCCTCGACGCCAGCCTCGCCGTGACGGATCCGTGGGGCGCGACCCTCGCGGTCGCGGCGCGCTCGCCCGCGGAGGAGCGGACTCTGCTCGGCCGCGGCGACGGCGTCGTCAGCTCGCCGCTGCGCGTCGCCGACACGGTCGTCGGCACGCTGCACATGCGGGCCAAGGCGTCGCCTTCGGCCGCGATGCAGCGCCTGCTCCTGACCATGATCGCCTCGGAGGTCGAGCGCGTGCGCGCCCCCGAGCGCGTCTCGGAATCGGCAGCGGCCGACTACCTGCGCGCGATCCTCGCGCGGGGGCTGACCGATCGCGAGGAGCTGCTGGCGCGCGCCCGCGAGCTATCGCTCGAGATCGAGGACGGCGCGTCGATGATCGTCGCCCGTGCCCATCCCCAGGCGCCGACCGACGAGGGCTGGCGCGGCCGGGTGCGAGCGGTCGCCGAGCGCGGGGCGCGGGCCGTTGCGAGCCGCTCGATCGCGGCGCTCTCCGAGCGCGAGGGCCACTGCGGCCGAGGTGCTCGTCTTGGTGCCCGGCGGCGATGAGACTGCGGCTGCCCGCGCGGCCGACACCGTGCTGCGCGAGATGGAAGCCGGGCTCTCCGGCTACACGTTCGCGCTCGGCCGCAGCCGCGTGACCGGCGACCCCAGCGAGCTGCCACGCGCCGCCAGCGAAGCGCTGCTGGCCGCGAACGTCGCGCAGGGGTCGCCTGACGGCGGCGTCGGGCTCGCGTTCGAGGAGACGGGCGCCTACCGCCTTCTGCTCTCGGCGATGAGCGAGAACCCGGCCGAGCTCGAGCGTTTCTACGCCGAGACCGTCGAGCCGCTGGTGGCCTATGACGACCAGTACGAGACCGACCTCGTGCGCACGCTGGAGACCTTCCTCGAGGCCGACGGCAACGTCGCCGGCACGGCCCAGCGCCTGTTCACGCACCGGCACACCGTCTACTACCGCCTGGAGCGTGTGCGCGAGCTCTCGGGGCTCGACGTCAGCTCGAGCGACGGGCGCGAGAAGCTGAGCCTCGGTCTGAAGTCGATGCGGGTCCTCGGGATCGCCTCGCCCGGCGGGCCGGCGTCTGAGGCGGGCGCCGCGGGCGGACGCGTGCCCCGCCGCGGCGGGCGCCGCTCCTGACGGCAGGCCGTCGCGCACCGGGTGCGTGCGGCGGCGTGGCCGGTGGAGGCGCGTCGCGGCGCGGAGGCCGCTCACCGGGGCCGCGCCGCGCAGGCCGAAGCGCCCTGCCGACCCCTCAGAAGTGGCGGACGCCGAACTCCATGGCGTAGGTCGCGCCGCTCTGGCCGGCGCGCAGGACGCCCGGAAGCGCAGGCGTGACGGCGATGCCGGCGTCGCGGTAGGCGGCCGTGAGGATGATCGCCCGGTGCGGGGGCGAGGCCATCCATTCGGCGACGATGTGTTCCGGGCTCGCGAACGCCGCGGTGCCCCAGGCGATGTTCTGGCCGACGGCGAAACCCGCGGTGTGGGCCGGGTAGTGCGTGACGCCGACGAGCGACATCGGGGTCTGACCGGTCGGGCGCACGTCGGAGAAGTAGTCCCAGCGGATCATCGTGGCGACCTGGCTCGAGGCGACTTTGGCGAGCTGCCCGTTCGGCCGCAGTGCGTGCAGGTGGTTGGCCGCGCGGACGGCGTCGACCAGGCACAGCGTCGCGGCGTCGACAGCGGCCTGATCGCTTGACGTGGGCTGAAGCTTCGAGCCCGGGCAGGGGGCTGTCGCCGCGGTTGCGGGCGGCGCCGCCACGGCGACGGAAGAGGCCTGTGCGCACAGAGCGCACAGCAGGACAACCGCCGCGAGCGTGGCGTGCAGCCCCCTAGCCGTTCTCGCAGGTCCGTTTCGCACTGAGAAGGACCGGTTACCCCTTTTTCTGCAAACGGACGCATCGACGCAGTGCGATCGCAAAACGAAGACCTCTCTCGTGAGCCTGCGGGGTTAGCTGACGGACTAGCGCTGAAAGAGCCTGCGCTTCTGCGGTCTCTGCCGCGGATTCGCCCCAACAACTTGGGTCCCCCGCTCCCTGACGCCCGGCCAGGGACTCGGCGTTTCGTGGGGCGGCAGGCTAGCAAAGTGACATGACGGTTGCAGCGCTTGACGGGGCAGCGCACGCGTGCACGCCGGAGGTTCACCGGCCCTGGACCAGGTCGGCTGCCACGCCGGTCGCGGCGACTATCCTTGCGGCGTCTGCCCTTGGGGGGTCGTCCAACGGCAGGACATCAGGTTTTGGTCCTGAGAATCGGGGTTCGAGTCCCTGCCCCCCAGCTCGACGCCGCACCGTCCCACGGCGGCGGCGCGGCCGCTCGGAGCGTTTAGCATCAACCTCGTGAGTGCCCCGACCGCACTGATCCTGGCTGCCGGCCAGGGCACGCGCATGCGCTCGCAGGTGCCGAAGGTGCTGCACGACCTCTGCGGGCTGCCGATGCTGCTGTGGCCCCTCCGCGCCGCCGCCGCCGCCGGTGCCGAGCGGATCGTGGTCGTCGACTCGCCGGCCCGCGCACTGCGCGAGGTGCTGCCCGATGGGGTCGAGCTCGCGGTTCAAGAGCGCCCTGACGGGACGGGCGGTGCCGTCGCTGCGGCGCTCGCGGCGCTGGGCGGGGACCTGGACGACGGCGCGGCCGTGCTCGTGCTGAGCGGCGACGTGCCGCTCGTGAGCGCCGAGGCGCTTGCGCGAGCTGCTCGACGCGCACCGCGACGGTGGTGGCGCTGCCACGATGGCGACCACGGTGCTCGAGGACCCGAGCGGCTACGGGCGGGTGGTTCGCGACCCCGACGGGGCCGTCGAACGGGTCGTCGAGACCAAGCGCCAGGGCGACTCGACCCAGGCCGAGCGCGAGATCCACGAGGTCAACACGGGCATCTTCGTCTTCCAGGCCGGGCCGCTGCGCGCCGCGCTGCCCCGCCTGGACTCCGAGAACGCCCAGGGCGAGCTGTACCTGCCGCAGGTGCTCGAGCTCCTCCACGCCGACGGTGCCGCGGTCGCCGGGCACCTGATCGACGATCCCCGTCTCGTGCTGGGAGTCAACGACCGTGCCGCGCTGGCCGAGGTCCGTGCCGAGGCCCAGCAGGCCATCCACCGGCGCCACATGCTTGCGGGCGTGACGATCGTGGATCCTGCCGCGACCGTGATCGATGTCGACGTCGAGATCGGCGAGGACACCGTCGTGGAGCCGTTCACGAGCATCCACGGCGCGACGCGCATCGGGCGCGAGTGCCGTGTGCGCCACTCCTACCTGCTCGATTGCGAGCTGGAGGACGGAGTCTCGGTCGGCCCGTTCGCCTACCTGCGCCCTGGCACGGTCCTGCGCGACGGAGCGAAGGTGGGCACCTACGTGGAGGTCAAGAACTCGGACATCGGCCCGGGCTCGAAAATCCCGCACCTCTCCTACATCGGCGACGCCGACGTCGGCGCCCGCACGAACCTCGGCGCGGCCACGATCACGGCCAACTACGACGGTCGCGCCAAGCACCGCACGACGATCGGCGACGACGTCAAGACGAGCGTCGACACGACGCTCGTCGCGCCCGTGACCGTCGGCGACGGCGCCTACACGGGTGCAGGCTCCGTCATCACCGAGGACGTACCGCCGGGAGCGCTCGGGATCGCCCGTGCCCGGCAGGTCAACAAGGAGGGCTACCGCGGGCCCGGCGCGGAGGACGAGGATGCCGCCGGCGGGGGCGAGGCTGCGCCGGCCGGAGGGGGGAGGCGGCGGAAAGATGAGCGATCCAGCCGTGACCACCACACAGACGTTTACACTGCCAGGGGAGATGAGCAGCGCGATGGACACGTCCGCGCAGCCCTCGCGCGCGAGCCTGCCGATCGACTACAACAAGCGGCTCATGGTCGTCAGCGGGCGGGCGAACCCGCAGTTGGCGGTGGAGATCGCCGAGAAGCTTGGCGTCGACATCGGCCCGGTGACGCTCAAGACCTTCTCGAACGGCGAGGTCTACTGCCGCTACGACGAGTCGATCCGCGGCGCAGACATCTTCATCGTCCAGCCGATGTGCGGGAACCCGCGCGAACAGCTGAGCGCCAACGACGCGCTGATGGAGCTGCTGTTGATGATCGACGCCGCCGTCGGCGCCTCGGCGCACCGCGTGATCGCGGTCACGCCCTGGTTCGGGTACTCGCGCCAGGACAAGAAGTCGGCGCCGCGCGAGCCGATCTCGGCGCGCATGGTCGCCCGCATGCTCGAGGCCGCCGGCGTCGACCGCGTGCTGACGATGGACCTGCACGCCGGGCAGATCCAGGGCTTCTTCCAGAAGCCCGTCGACCACATGACCGCGCTGTTCATGCTCACCCAGTACTTCACCGACCTCGGCCTCGACGACCTCGTCGTCGTCGCCCCCGACGCCGGGCGCGTCAAGCTGAACAAGAAATTCGCGTCGAAGGTCGGCGCCGAGCTGGCGATCCTCGACAAGGAGCGCCCTGCCCAGCAGGTGGCCGAGATCGGGTACGTGATCGGTGACGTGCGCGGCAAGACCGCGCTGATCGTGGACGACCTGATCGACACCGCCGGAACGCTCAAGGCGGCTGCCCTGACGGTCAAGGAAGCGGGCGCGGCGAAGGTCTACGCCGCCGCCACGCATGCGGTCTTCTCCGGCAACGCCTTCGAGAACCTCCGCGAGGCCGAGTTCGAGCAGATCGTCGTCACCGACACGATCCCCGTGCGGCCGGGCCTGCCCGGCAACGTGCGGGTGCTGCCGTGCGCCGAGCTGCTCACCGACTCGATCCGCCGCATCTTCGTCGACGACTCGGTGAGCGAGGTCTTCGGCGGCGAGAACCAGCTGTTCTGAGCGCCCCGGCGCGCTCAGCGCCGGCTCTGCGCCATCCTGTCGAGCGTGCCGGGCTCAGAACACCACGCGACCAGCGCCCCCGATGCGATCGAGGAGCACCTCGCCTCCGCCCTGGGGGTGACCCCCCCGCCCCAGACCGGCGCGCCGGGACCGCGGGCGTGGTGGCGCGGGCTCGACCCCCGGACCCGCAAGCGGCTGCGCAACGCGACCATCGCCGCGCTGGCCTTCGTGATCCTCGCCAGTGTGGTGCTGGCCCGCTTCCTTCAGGCCGAGAACGTCGAACGCGACGCCGACGAGGCCGTGCTCCAGGCCCAGGTCCGTGGCGACGTCGCCGGGATGCTCTCGACTCTGAGCGGGTGTGCCGAGCAGTCCTGGTGCCTGGCGCGCGTTCGCGCGAACGCCGCCAGTCCGCGGCTGCGGCGCAACGGCGCCGTCAAGATCCTGTTGATCAACTCCGACACCTCGTACTCACCGTTCGGCGCCACCGGAGCGTCGCGCGTGGCGTGGACCGTGATCGGTGCGCTCCCCGTCGTGCAGTGCGTGAACATCAAGCGGACCGGGAACTTCCTGACGGGTATCCACGTGCACCTGCTGTCGATCAGTGCGCCGATCTCCAACGAAGCAGACTGCCCCTAGCCCCCTCCCGCAGGGCGAATCGATTGCCACGCGGTTGCTAGAGTCTCCGTTCGCCTCATGGCCTCCACGTCCACAAAGCTGTCAGTCAACAGCCGCTCCGGCGAGGGATCGCGCGCGGCTCGGCGCCTGCGCCGCGAGGGGCGGGTTCTCGGCGTCGTCTACGGCGGCGGGCAGGACCCGCTCGGCTTCGAGGCCGACGCCCGCGAGCTGCGGATCGCGCTCGCCGGCTCCGGCGCGGTCCTGGATCTGAGCGTGGACGGCGCCAAAGCGACGCCGGTCGTGCTCAAGGAAGCGCAGCGCGACCCGGTGCGCGGCGAGACGATCCACGTCGACCTGCTGCGTGTCCGCCTCGATGAGGAGATCAACGCGATCGTGCCGCTGGAGCTCCACGGCGTCGAGGATGCGCCGGGCGTCAAGGAAGGCGGCGTGCTCGAGCAGATCACGCGCGAGATCAACGTGGAAGCGCTGCCGACGGCGATCCCCGAGTCGATCGAGCACGAGATCGGCGAGATGCAGATCGGTGACACGATCCTGCTCTCCGCGATCGCCGTCCCCGAGGGCGTGAAGTTCACAGACGACGTCGAGGAGACCGTCGTCGCCACGCTCTCGCCGCCCAAACTCCAGGCCGAAGTCGAGGAGGAAATCGAGTCCGAGACAGAGCTCGTGGGCGAGGGCGCCGAGGAGGGCGAGGCGGCCGCCGGCGACGAGGGCTCCGAGGAGTCCTCCGCAGACAGCGAGGAGTAGCCGGCCCTGAAACGCCTCCTTGGCGGCGGCGGCGCTCCGGTCGACTGGCTGATCGTCGGACTCGGCAATCCCGGCGCCGAGTACGCGCGCAGCCGGCACAACGTCGGCTTCAGAACACTGCAGCGCCTGGCCGAGCGCTGGGAGCTGAAATGGGGCAAGGACCGCTTCAAGGCGCATCTCGCCGAAGGGCGACCGCCTCTGTGGGCGCTGCCGGACGGCGCGGAGCGCCCCCAGGTCGCGCTGCTGTGCCCGCAGACCTTCTACAACGACGCGGGCCGCTCCGTCGGCCCCGCGCGCGGATCCTTCAAGCTCCCCTTGGACCGGGTGCTCGTCGTCCACGATGAGATCGACCTGCCGTTCGGTGAGATCCGGACGCGGCTCGGCGGCGGGCTCGCCGGCAACAACGGGCTGAAGTCGATCAAGCGCGAGCTCGGCGGCGATGAGCTTCATGCGCGTGCGTGTGGGTGTCGGCCGACCCGACTCGACCGACCCGGAGATCGTCGCGGCCTACGTGCTCTCGCGCTTCGCCGAGCCCGAGGATCGGGTGCGCGCCCTCGTGGAGGGTGCCTGCGACGCCGTCGAGCGCGCCGTGACCGCGGACCCGGACACGCCGGCGGTGGCGCAGTGACGCCGGCCGCAGGCTCGCTGCGCACGCTGCTCGGCGCGATCGAGCAGGACGCAGGCGCCATGCGCCTTGCGCGGGAGGGCGGCCGCGCCTTCGTCTCCGCGTCTCTGCGCCCCTACCTGATCGCGGCGCTGGCCGATCGCGACGAGGCCTCCCGCGGAAGGCCGCTGCTGGTCGTCGTCGGCGACGACCGCGCGGCACGCGACCTCGCCGCCGACCTGCGCTCGTGGCTCGCGCCCCGGCCCGTCCGCTACTACCCCTCGCGCGGCGTCGCCTACGAGTCGCACCTCGCGCCGCCGCCGCACCTCGTCGGCCTGCGCGTGGCGGCGCTCGACGCGCTGCTCGGCGCGACGGGCGAGGCCGTGGCGGAGGGAGACGCCCCGGTCGTCGTCGTCAGCGCGGCGGCGCTGTCCGAGAAGGTGCCCGACCCGGCGCTGCGCCCGCGCTCGTTCACGTTGCGGGTCGGGGAGCTGCTCGACCTCGACGAGTGCGCGGCCGAGCTCGTCGCCGCCGGCTACGAACGCGTCGACCAGGTCGAGGAGCGAGGCCAGTTCGCGATGCGCGGCGGGCTGCTCGACGTGTTCCCGGCGACCGAGGACAGGGCGGTGCGTGTGGACATGTTCGACGTCGAGATCGAATCGCTGCGCTGGTTCTCGACCTTCACGCAACGCTCCCTCGGCGACGCCGAGGAGGTCGAGATCGCGCCCGCCGCGGAGCTGGCGCCGGAGCACCGGGAGCTCGCCGAGCTCGCTGCCGAGGACCTGCCCGGCGCCGGAGACGAGCAGACAGGCGAGCGCCCCGACATCGCCGAGCTGCTGCCGGTCGAGCGCTTCCTCGCGCTGCTGGAGCTGATCGATGCCGGAAACGGAGCCCGCAGAGCGCACAGAGCTGCTGGTCGCGGCCGAGGAGGAGATCGGGCCCGCGCTGAAGGATCTCTGGGACGACGTGTGCGCGGCGTTCGGCGACACGGACGCGCACCACCTCTACGTGAGCCCGGAGGAGATCGCCGCGGCCCTCGCCGGGCGCGCGCGCGTCCGGCTCTCGGCGCACTCGGGCGATCAGGAGATCGAGCTGCGCGCGCAGTCTGCGGACACCGCGTCGCGATCGCTGGCCGAAGCCGAGCCGGAGCTCGAGCGGCTGGTGCGTTCGGGCTACCGGGCCGTCGTCACGTTCCCCCGCCGCGGCGAGGGCGAGCGCGCGGCGTACAACCTCGGCCGGTTGAAAGCGAGCTGGCTGGGCGAGGGCGTGGACGTCACGCGCCAGGACATCGAGCCCTCGCTGCGCTTCGCCGCCGCGTCGCTGCGCGAGGGGTTCGTCGCGCCGCAGCTGAAGCTCGCCGTCTACCCGGAGCACCGGCTGATCCGTCGCCGGCGCGCAGAGCGTCCCGGCGACGGCGCCGGCGCCGGCCCGCGCCGCCGTGGTGCGCTGCGCTCGTTCACCGACCTGCGCACCGGCGACATCGTCGTCCACGAGGACCACGGCGTCGCCCGCTTCGCGGGCTTTGACACGCGCACCGTCGCGGGCGTCACGCGCGACTACCTCTATCTCGAGTACCAGGGCGACGACCGCGTCTACGTGCCCACCGACCAGCTCGCGAAGATCTCGCGCTACCTCGGCTACGGCGGCGACACCCACCCGCCGCTGTCGAAGCTCGGGCGGCACGCGCTGGGAGACGATGAAGGCGCGGGCACGGCGCGCGGCGCAGGAGCTGGCGGGCGAGCTGCTCGGCGTGTACGCAGAGCGCCGCCGGCGCAGCGGCTTCGCCTTCGCGCCCGACGGCGACTGGCAGCGGGAGTTCGAGGAGCGCTTCCCGTTCACCGAGACGCCCGACCAGCGCGAAGCGATCGAACTGGTGAAGGCGGACATGGAGGCGCCGCGGCCGATGGACCGCCTGATCTGCGGGGATGTCGGCTACGGCAAGACGGAGGTGGCGCTGCGAGCCGCCTTCAAGTGCGCGGCTGAGGGCAAGCAGGTGCTGATGCTGGTGCCGACCACGATCCTCGCCCAGCAGCACTACGGCACCTTCGCCGAGCGTCTCGCCGACTACCCGTTCACGATCGAGCACGTCTCGCGCTTCCGCACCGCCGCCGAGCAGAAAGAGGCGATCGACGGCTTCGCCAAGGGCCGCGTCGACATCCTCATCGGCACCCACCGCGTGCTCTCGCGCGACGTGCGCGCCAAGGACCTCGGCCTGCTGATCGTGGACGAGGAGCAGCGCTTCGGCGTCAAGCAGAAGGAGCTGCTGCGCCAGCTCAAGCTGCGGGTCGACGTGATCTCGATGTCCGCGACGCCGATCCCGCGCACGCTGCAGATGTCGCTCGCGGGCCTGCGCGACATCTCCGTGATCGAGACCCCGCCGGAGGGCCGGCGGCCGGTGCGGACCTACGTCGGCGAGTACGAGGAGGAGCTCGTGCGCTCGCTCGATCGAGCGCGAGCACGGCCGCGACGGCCAGGCCTTCTTCCTGCACAACCGCGTCGAGACGATCGAGCGAGACGGCCGAGCGCCTGCGCGCGCTCTGCCCCGGGGTGCGCTTCGCCGTCGCCCACGGCCAGATGGCCGAGGGAGAGCTCGAGGCGGTGATGATGGACTACCTGCGCGGTGGCGCCGACGTGCTCGTCTGCACCTCGATCATCGAGTCCGGCATCGACATCCCGCAGGCGAACACGCTGATCGTCGAGCACGCCGACGGCTTCGGGCTCGCGCAGCTCTACCAGATCCGCGGGCGCGTCGGGCGCAGCCGCGAGCGCGCCTACGCCTACCTGCTCTACGACTCGGCGGCGGCGCTCACGCCGGAGGCCGCGCAGCGGCTCTCGGCGCTCTCCGACTACACCGAGCTCGGCGCCGGCTTCAAGATCGCGATGCGCGACCTCGAGATCCGCGGTGCCGGCAACCTGCTCGGCGACGAGCAGTCCGGTCACGTCGCCGCGCTCGGCTTCGAGCTCTACATGCAGATGCTCGACGAGGCGGTGCGTGCCGCCGGCACCGCGGAGGAGGGCGAGGAGCTTCCCGAGCCGGTGCGCCTGGACGTGAACGTCGACGCGTACGTGCCGGCCGACTACGTCCCCTACGAGCAGGCCAAGATCGAGGTCCACCGCCGCGTCGCCGCCGCGGTCGAGGTCGCCGACGTGGAACGGCTGCGCGAGGACCTCGAGGACCGGTTCGGCCCGATCCCGGAGCCGCTCGAGAACCTGCTCTCGCTGCAGCGCGCGCGCATCAAGTTCGGCCAGGCCGGCGCCCGCACCGTCAGCTTCCGCGGCGACCGGCTCGCGGTCGTCCCGATCGAGCTCGACTCGGCGCGCGCGAAAAGGCTGCGCGAGGAGCTGCCCGAGGCGCTGTACGAGTCGGGCCGCTCGCAGGTCTCGATGCGGGTGCCGCGCGAGGGTCACGAGCGGTTCCCGAGCGTCGTGAAGGCGGCCGACACGCTGCTGTCGGTGGTCCGCGAGGCCGCCTAGCGGTGCCCCGGCGCGGAGGCTCGAAAGTCTTAGGTGGGCTTGAGACGACGCTTACGCAAACCCAAGCTTTGATCCGCTAGAGTGCCCGACTCGTGACGAAGCCCATCCGTCTTTTCGCGGCGCTCGGCGCCGTTTTGTTTGTGGTCATCGGCCTCGCCGCCTGCGGTGGCGGCGTGCCCGGCAACGCCGTCGTCAACGTCGAAGGCTCGCAGGCGATCACCAAGGCCGCCTTCACTCACTGGATGACGGTCGCATCCTCCTCGGGTGCCACGGGCGAAAAACCGGTCGTCCCCGACCCGCCGAACTACACGGCGTGCGTCGCACACCTCAAACAGACGACCGCGGTGACCACCAAAGGCCAGAAAGCGCCGACAGAAGCCGAACTCAAGAAACAGTGCGAAACGCAGTACAAATCGCTGCAGCAGGAGGTGCTGGGCTTCCTGACCTCCTCCGCCTGGGTTCTCGGCGAAGCGAAATCGCTCGGCGTCAAACTGACCGACAAGGAAGTTCAGGACCAGTTCCTGAAAATCAAGCGCCAGCAGTTCAAAAAACCCGAAGAATTCGAAAAATTCCTCAAGACCTCCGGCCAGACGGTCTCCGACCTGCTCCTGCGCGTGAAGCTGAACATGCTCTCGCAGAAAATCCAGGCGAAGATCGTCAAAGAAAAACCGAAGGTCAGCCAGGCCGAAATCCAGAAGTACTACAACGAAAACAAGTCCCGGTACGGCACACCTGAAAAGCGCGGCGCGCAGATCATCCTCACCAAGACCGAAGCCGAGGCGAAGGAAGCCAAAAAAGAACTGGAATCCGGCAAGAGCTTCAGCGAAGTCGCCAAGAAGCGCTCGGTCGACCCGACCAGCAAGGCCAAAGGCGGCCAGCTCGGCGAAGTCGTCAAGGGGCAGGACGACGCGACGCTCGACAACGCGATGTTCGCGGCCAAGGCCAACGAACTCGGCGGCCCGGTCAAGAGCCCCTTCGGCTACTACCTCTACGAGGTCACGTCGGTCAAGCCCGGCAACGCGCAGGCGCTGTCGAAGGTGGAAGCGTCGATCAAGCAGACGCTGACCACGCAGGCCCAGCAGAAGAAGCTGAGCAACTTCATCAAGAACTTCAAAAAGAAGTGGCAGGGCAAGACGGACTGCAACAGCGGCTACGTGGTCGCCAACTGCAAGCAGTACAAAGCGCCGAAGACGACGAGCACCGGCGCCTCGGGCACCACGAGCACCTCGGGCTGACGCCGGCGCCGCCGGGGCAGCGACACCCCACGAAGGGGCACATGTGAGCGAGATCGAGCATGTCCACGCCCGCCAGGTCCTCGACAGTCGAGGCAACCCGACGGTCGAGGTGGACGTGCGGCTCGTCTCGGGCGCGCGCGGACGCGCCGCCGTCCCCTCCGGAGCCTCGACCGGCGAGTTCGAGGCCACCGAGCTCCGCGACGGCGGCGATGCGTGGGGCGGCAAGGGGGTCACGCGCGCCGTCGCGAACGTGGACGGGGAGATCGCGGGCGCCGTGCGGGGCCTCGACGCCGACGACCAGGCCGGCCTCGACCGCGCCCTGATCGAGCTCGACGGCACCCCCAACAAGTCGCGCCTCGGCGCGAACGCGATCCTCGGCGTCTCGCTCGCGAGCGCCCATGCCGCGGCCGACGAGCACGGCGAGCCGCTGTGGCGCTATCTGGGCGGCCCTGACGCGTGCCTGCTGCCTGTTCCGATGATGAACGTGCTGAACGGCGGCGCGCACGCGGACAACAAGATCGACTTCCAGGAGTTCATGGTCGTCCCGTCCGGCGCCGAGAGCTTCTCGCGCTGCCTGCAGATGGGCGCCGAGGTCTTCCACGCGCTCAAGCGCACGCTCCACGACAGCGGCCTCTCCACGGCGGTTGGAGACGAGGGCGGCTTCGCGCCGGATCTCGGCTCCAACGAGGAGGCCCTGCAGATGCTCGTGGCGGGCATCGAGGCGGCCGGCCTGCGCCCGGGCGAGGACGTCTCGATCGCGCTCGACCCTGCCACCAGCGAGCTGTTCGAGGACGGTGGCTACGTGCTCGAGCACGAGGGCCGCACGCTGAGCGCGCCTGAGCTGACCGACTACTGGGCCGACCTCGCCGGCCGCTACCCGATCGTCTCGATCGAGGACGGCATGGACGAGCAGGACTGGGACGGCTGGAAGGCCCTCACCGACCGGCTCGGCGACCGCCTGCAGCTCGTCGGCGACGACCTGTTCGTCACCAACACCGAGCGCCTGCGCCGCGGCATCGAGACCGGGGTCGCGAACTCGATCCTGATCAAGGTCAACCAGATCGGCACGCTCACCGAGACCTTCGAAGCGATCGAGATGGCGCGCGCGGCGGGCTACACCGCCGTGATGAGCCATCGCTCCGGCGAGACCGAGGACGTCACGATCGCCGACCTCGCGGTCGCGACCGGGTGCGGCCAGATCAAGACCGGCGCGCCCTCGCGCTCGGACCGGGTCGCCAAGTACAACCAGCTGCTGCGGATCGAGGAGCAGCTGGGCGGGCGGGCTCGCTTCCCCGGCTCAGCAGCCTTCGGACGCGCCTGAGCCGTCCGGTCGGGGAAGGAGGATCGCCGGGCGCCGCGAATGTGCCCGGAGATGCCCGCAGCCTCCTACGCCCCGCCACGGCGAGCAGCCGGCAAACGCCGCGCCTCTCGCGCGCCGGCGCCCCTGCAGGCTGCTGCCCGCGTGCGGTGGGACCGGCTGGGCCGGATCGCGATGCTGCTGGTGCTGCTTGCGCTGGTGTTCCTGTACCTGAGCACCGGGCTGCACATGCTCTCGACGTGGCGCCAGTCGCGGCACACCGATGCGCGCGTGGCCCAGATGCAGGTCGAACACAGGCGGCTCGTCGCCGAACACAACCGGTTGAGCAGCCAGAGCAACCTCGAACAGTCCGCGCGCGCCCTCGGGATGCAGCGTCCCGACGAGCAGACCTACATCATCGGCGGGCTGCCGAAGAACTAGCTGATCGATCGTGCGGCGGCGCAGGGCCGCGCAGGATCAAGCATCTCGGATCCGTGCCGCACGGCCGCTGCTAGCCTCGCCGCGTGTCCTTCGAGACGGCGCTCTACCAATGGCAGCAGGGGGAGCGGCGACTCTGCGCTGCGCCCGAAGACCGCCGGCGGCTGCTCGAACGCGTGACCGACGCCCTGGTCGCCGAGTTGCGGCGAAGGCTCGGTGGACGCTTCTCGGCGGGCGAGCTGGCCGACCTCTACGACGCCGGGACCTCCTGGTGCCAGCAGGTCGCGATGAGGGTCGCGCCCGACGAGCCGTGGGCGTGGGATGCCGCGGTCGTGGCCGACGCGGCGTTCGCGCGTTACCTGCGCGAGGCCGCGGACTTCGCGGGCGGGCGCCTCGAGATCGCAGAAGGCTGAGCCGGACGCTCGCGGGGAGCGCAGGCCGGCGTCGTCAAAGGGCCGGCAGGAGCGCCGGCCGAGCCTCGGCCTACTCGTCGCCGCCGTCGATGCGGCGGATGACGATCCGGTCCTCCTCGACGGCGACCTCGATCAGGCGGTGCCCCGCCCAGTGCTCGGCGTAGACAGGGTTGTCCTGGATCGCCGGATCGAGCCAGAGCCCGAAGCCCTCCTCGCCGTGGTCGAACGTGCCCTCCAACGGCGAGGTGTTGCGCGCACCGGCACGGCGCCGGCCTCCACGGCGGCTGCGGCGCCGGCGCGGCTCGCCGTCCTCGGCATCGTCCTCCTCGCCGTCGTCCTTCTCGGCGGCCTCGGCGAGCGCGCGCTCGGCCTCGGCTTCCGCCGCTTCGAGCTCGGCGGCGATCAACGCGTCGTCCTCGGCGCGGAGGTCGATCTCCTCGAACTCGGCGGCGGCGGCCTCACCGGTCTCGTCGCCGGCGAGGTCGTTCTGGCGCTTGAACTGCTCGATGTCGCGCACGCTCACCTCGAGCTGGTGCGCGACCCAGGCGTCGGTACGGCCCTGGCGCGCCCAAGCGCGGATCTGGTTGAGGTGCGGGCGCAGTGATTTCCGGGGCATGGACGGTCCGGGAGACTAGCGCAAAGGCGCGGTGCCGCGCGGTGCTCGGCAGCGGAGGTCCGTGCTCGGACCGGCTCGCACCCGGGGGGCGGCGGAGGCCGGATGCGGGTGATCGAGCTGTTCGAATCGGGCGGCCGTCGCAGGTCGGCCGCAGCGAGCGGGATGGTTGTCAGCGAAGTATCGCTTTCCCCCGGTCCTGGGACTATGCTTGCCGGACTTGGTGGGTGGGGCTCCCGCCGGGGTGGCCAGTCGGCAAACAGGAAGGTGCACCCAGAATGCTGGTTCTGACGCGAAAGTCCAACCAGAGCATCATGATCGGGGACGAAATCGAGGTCTCGGTGCTCTCGGTGATGGGCGAGAAGGTGCGGATCGGCATTCAGGCGCCACAGAAGGTGCCCGTCTTCCGGAAGGAGATCTATCTCGAGATCCATCGCGAAGCGACGGGCGTGACGATGCCTCCTGACGGTCCCCAGCCGGAGAAGATCGCCGAGGTCGACGACTCGCTGCGAGAACTCGGCGAGGGCGGGCGCGGCAGCTCTTAGGCGACCCCGCGACGGCCGCGGGGCGCACCGACGGAGCCGGCGTCTCTAACCCAGCAGCAGGTAGAGCGTCCGGAACATCACGACCGTCACGACGACGGCGGTCAAGATCAGCGTCGCGACGAGCAGCATGAAGCGCAGCTTGCCGCGCTTCTGACGCTTCTGGACTTCACGCTTGGCGGTCCGCTGCTCGGCCGTGCGCCGCAGCGAGTCGCGGCGGACGCGGTCGAGGCTGATCTCGCGGACGAACGCCTGCTCCCAATCCGCCAGCGATTGGCGCATCTTCACGACGGCACCTCGTCGCCCCTCGCGGCGTCCTCGGTCGCTCGTGTGCAGAGCACACTTCGCTCCCTGCGTCCTTGCGAGGAACGACGATCTGCCGCCGTGACCGCGATGACCTTCTGCACTTGGCCCTCCTACGAAGCCGCTGCGGCCTTCGTCGCCCGCTCGTAGACGGAGACGAAGCGCAGGTAGTTCTCGGCGATGCGGCGCGCGCCCTCGGCGCGCTCGATCTTGCCGTCGACGTAGGCCTTGAGCGGGTCCCACCAGATCGAGCGTCCGATCGCGAAGCCGACGTAGCCCTCGACGGGGGCGGCGGCGGTGAGCCATTCGTCGACCTTGGCGTCGTCGGCGCCGCGGCCGAGGACGACGCAGACGACGCCGTCGCGGCCTCCCACGCGGGTCTGCTCGGCGAGCATCTCGCAGTCGGAGCGCTCATCGACGCCCTCGATCTTCCAGATGTCCACCTCGATGCCCGAGTCCTGGATCTCGGCGATCGCGCGCCGCATCAGCTCAGGGCGCAGCTCGGCGTCGTAGCGGTCGCTGTCGCCGCCGACCGACTCGAGCTGGGCGGGCTCGGCGGGCACGAGCAGCTCGAAGAGGAACTTGCGGTCGTGCTGCTTGAGCCAGTCGGAGAGGATCTTCAGCTTGCGCAGCTGCTCTGCGTTCTCAGGCGCGTCGCCGTCGGGGTTGTAGCGGACGAGGACCTTCGTGAAGTCGGGGTCGAAGGCGAGGATGTGCTCGCCGAAGTCCTCGTCGTACTGGAAGTCGAACATGTTCTGGCCGGAGCGCTCGGCGGGCATCGCGAGCTTCAGGCCGGCCGCCTTGGCCTCCTGCGGAACCGTCGAGCCGAACTGCTCATCGACCAGAACACCGGTGACGCCTGGTTCGGCGCCCGCGCTCACGGCCTGGAGCATGCCCTCGAAGATCAGGTGCTTGGCGTCGGCGATGATCGCGGTCTGCTCCGCGTCTGGGTCGCCCTCGATCCCGAAGAACTTCTTCTGGAAGGAGCCGCGGTGGTCGAAGGCGAGGATGTAGAGCTTCTGGTCGTATCCGAGGTTCATGGCCACTGAGTATTCCAAAGGGCCGCGTGCCGGGGTCGAGCCCCTCCGGGCGACCGATCCACCCGGCGGGACTCCCGGCATAGGACCGTAGAATGGCCTGGTGGGCTCCGGAGCTGATCTTTTCGTCGTCTGCAAGCAGTGCGGATCTGAGGTCAGCCCCTACGTGACCGAGTGCCCGTACTGCGGCAACAGGCTGCGCAGGAGGGCACCGAAGCTGCCGCGGATGCAGCCCGATGCGGGCTCCGGCGGGCGTCGCGGGGGCATCGGCACGCTGCTCGGCCGCAGCCGCTCGGGACGTACGCGCCCGGCGCCGCGGCCGGTGCGCACGCGCTCGAGCCGCTGGGCGGTCACGCGCCCGTACGCCACGATCGCGCTGGTCGCGGTCTCGATCGGCATGTGGGTGGCCATCCGGGCCGAACCCGAACTGCTGCGCCACACGGTTGTCGCAGGCCCGATCGACGGCGACTGGTGGCGGATCTTCACCTACCAGTTCGCCTACTTCGAGGGCGGCGGCGGAGGCCTGTACGCGTTCGTCGCGATCCTCGCCACAGCGCTGTTCGGCTGGCTGCTCGAGCGCCGTCACGGACCGGCCGTCGTGCTGGGGCTGTTCCTGGGCGCGGGCGCGCTCGGCGCGCTGGTCGCCGACGCCGTCTACGCCGATCCCTTCCTCGCCGGCGCGAACGCCGGCGCGCTGGCCCTGCTCGGCGCTTGGGCGGCGCCCGACCTCATTGCGCTCCGCCGCGGCGAGTACTACGAAGGCGACCTGCTCGGAGCAGGCGCCTTCGCCGCGCTCCTGCTGGCGATCCCGTTCGCGCGCCCCGAGGCCAGCTGGATGGCGGGAGTGATCGGCGGGCTGC
Source organism: uncultured Solirubrobacteraceae bacterium (assembly GCA_963738815.1). GTDB lineage: Bacteria > Actinomycetota > Thermoleophilia > Solirubrobacterales > Solirubrobacteraceae > Palsa-744. Next base: position 161,807 of record CAVTXW010000006.1, on the reverse strand, counting down.
TCGGGCTGTGCGTGGGGCTCGGGCTCAGCGGGCTGGCAGAGCAGGAGGGGTAGGGGACGGGCGCCGGGCCCGGCCGCCCCCTGCGCCGTCGATCGGGTCATGGTGGCAGGCGCTCCCGCGGAGCGGCGCCGCCTGGTTGTACATTGGAGCCCTGCCCGATCCTGCCGCCCCGGAGGCATGAAACTGTGACCATGACCAACGCCGTCGTGCTGATCGAGGCCGAGCGCAACGCCCTCTCGAGCCTCGGCGGCGAGCTGGCCGACATCGAGGGCGTCGCCGAGGCCTACTCGGTCACCGGCGAGTGGGATTTCGTCGCGATCGTCCGGGTGCCCCATCACGAGCAGCTCGCCGACGTCGTGACGGCTGAGATCGGCGGCCTTGGCGGCGTCGTGAGGACCCAGACGATGGTGGCCTTCGCGGCGTACTCCCGCCACGACCTCGAATCGCTGTTCTCGGTCGGCGAGTGACGAGGCCCTAGATGGCGTCGATCCCCGTCAAGCGGGAGTACGGACCGACGCTCGGGCGCATGCTGGAGCCACGCTGGCGGCGCGCCGGATCGGCGGCGCGCGTGGCGGTCATCGCCGCCGGCGTCGGTTTCCTGGTGCTCGTCGCCGCCGCGGTGCTCACCCTGGAGCCCGCGCACTACTCGCACGGGGGCAGCTTCCCGTTCTCGTTCACCTACCGCGGCCTCTATCGCGAGAAGCCCGAACCCGGCGGGTACGCCCGCGTCGCCGCGCACTACCCGGACGGCTCCCTGAAGTACTCCTACGCGGTCAACCCGCTCGTGCTGCCGCCTTACCAGGGGGAACCGTCGGGTGCCCTGCCCGTGTACGCGACGGGCTACGCCCGCAGCCTGCCGGCGCGCTTCCCCGGTCTCGAGCGGACCGGCGAGGGCAAGACGCGCGTCAACAAGGTCCCCGCCTACCAGGTGCTCTACAAGGTGCGCATCGACGGCCGTGAGATGTACGGCCGCAACGTGCTGCTGCTGCCCGAACGCCCCGGCGCGCGCCGCGGCGTGGAGATCGTGATGCTCACCGCACGAGGCGCGACCTCGGAAGTCAAAGAACCGAGCGAAGTCGCCTCCGGCGGCGTGCTGCTGCGGCCGCTGAAGACCTTCACCTTCGGCTGACGCGCCGAGGGCTCAGCCGGCGTGCCGCGCGGCGCGGATCAGCGCGCGTTCCGACCGGCCGCCGAGGCCCAGCAGCCCGGCCCCGTCGGGTGCCTCGGTCCCTCCCGTGCGGTGGCGTGCGTGCACGGGCGCGGGCGGCGGCGTCGTCGTGACGACGTCGGGGCTCACCGGCGCGGTCGTCGTCGCGGGCGGTGCTTCTTCGGCCGGCGGGACCGTCGGAGGGGTGCCGGTGGTAGGCGTCGTGACCGGGGTCGTGACCGGCGGCGGCGTGGCTTCGGCGGGGGTCGTCGTCGCCGAGGCCGGCAGCGTGGTGGTCTCGCTGGTCACCTGGGTCACCTGTTCGGGGGTCGCCGGCGTTTCGGTCTTGGGGGCGGTCGCGGGGTCGGTCGCGGGGGCCGGCGGGGTTCCGGGCGCCGGCGTCGTCGCCGGTCCGGCGGCGGGAACGGCCAGCGCGGCGAGGACCGGCTTGGCAGGGTGTGTGCTCTTCGCGGCGTGGGAGCGCACCGACGCGGCACCGGCGCTCAGCGGCTGCTCGCGAACGCGGGCGACGACGGGGGTCGCGACGGCGGCCACGGCAGCGGCGGTCGAGGCCGATGCGACGGCGGCGGCGGCACGGCGGTGGTGATGCGAGGGGGCCGCAACCTCGTGGTCGGTCGCGACGGCGCCCGCGGTCACGAGCGCGGCTGCGGCGAGCCCGGCTGCGGCTTTGGTCGCCAGGGCGCCCGCGCCGGCGGTCATCATGCCGCCGGCGAAGCTGCCGCCGCCGGCTGCGGCTCCCGCGCCTGCCGCCGCGCCCGCTCCGACGGTCGCGCCTGCGCCGGCACCGCCGGCGACGTGTGCGCCTCCGGCCGATGCGGTCATGCCGAGCTTGGCGAGGACCATCTTCTTGAGCATCAGAAGCGGCGCGACCGGCAGCACCGCGGCGAGCGCGGTGTTGGTCGCCTTGAGCTGCTTCTTGAAGCCGCCGCAGCGCTCGCAGCCACGCAGGTGACGGCGGGCGGGCGCGCTCAGCTTGGCGAGGCCCTCGGCGACTTCGCCGAGCTCGAGCCGGACTTCCTCACAGCTCAGCTTGCGTGCCTCGGCGGCCTCGGCGAGCGAGATGCGCGCGCGCACGAGCAGCGACTTGACCGACGGCACTGTCGTGTCCATCGCCTCGGCGATCTGGTCGTAGGAGAGCGCGTCGATCTCGCGCAGCAACAGCGCGGTCCGCTGCGTCTCGGGGAGCTGGTGGACGTCGGCGATCAGCTCGCGGAAGCTCTCGCGGCGCAGGACCTTGTCGCTCGTCGAGATCCCGTTTTCGGCGAAGTGGATGTCCATCGAGTCCACGCCGGTGGCGGTGGCGCGGCGCAGGTGGTTGAGCGAGCGGTTGCGCGCGATGCGGTACAGCCACGGCCGCACGTTGATCGGGCGCTCGTCGGCGAGCACCGCGTTGAACGCGGCGGCGAAGACCTCCTGCAGCACGTCCTCGGCGTCCTCCTTGGAGGCCAGCATGTGGCGGCAGAAGGACAGCAGGCGCGACTGGTAGCGCGAGCACAGCACCTCGAAGGCGGCGTGGTGGCCGCGGCGGGTCAGCGCGATCAGGCGTTCGTCCGACTGCAGGCGCAGCAGCGCAGACGGGCCGCGCAGGCCCGAGATGCTGCTCGGTTGTGGTAGAGCGGAGACCTCCATGGACAGTGCACCCTCTGTCGTCGCCCGGCTGTTGCCCGTTGAGACACGGTAGCAATCGCCTAGTTGCGCTCTCCTAAGCGGAAGTTCAAGGTTTCATAAGGGTGTTTTTCGGACCCAACCACCCGCCGCCCACCCCCGCCTTACACTCCCCTCGCAGAGCACGCCCGGGTGGCGGAACGGCTATACGCAGTCGACTTAAAATCGACGGCCTGAAAGGGCGTGTGGGTTCGACTCCCACCCCGGGCATCGGCGGCAGGCTGCGGGATCGGCCCGTCCTTCATCCAATAGAGTCGCGCCGATGTCGACCGAGTCCACGGAGGCGGCCCCGCAGGCGGCGACCTACCACGGCGGGCGCCTGATCGCGCGCCGTCTGAAGGCGCACGGCGTCAGCCACCTGTTCACGCTCTCCGGCGGGCACCTGTTCTCGATCTACGACGGCTGTCGCGAGGAGGGCATCGAGATCGTCGACGTGCGTCACGAGTCCACGGCGGCGTTCGCGGCGGAGGGCTGGGCGAAGGTGACGCGCGAGCCCGGCGTCTGCGCGCTGACCGCCGGACCGGGCGTGACCAACGGCGTGAGCGCGATGGCCTCCGCGCAGGCCAACCACTCCCCGGTCGTGGTCCTGGGCGGCCGCGCGCCGGCGCTGCGCTGGGGTCAGGGCTCGCTGCAGGAGATCGACCACGTCCCGTTCGTGCGCCCGCTGTGCAAGCTCGCGGCGACGCCCGAGTCCACGGCCGAGATCCCCGGGCTCGTCGACGACGCCTTCGCGGCGGCGGTCGCCCCGCACGGCGGCCCCGCGTTCGTGGACTTCCCGCTCGACTACGTGTTCATGGAGGCTGCCGAGCCGGCCGAGGGCGGCGAGGAGGACTCGCCCCACGGCGAGGACGGCGGCGCCCACGAGCAGCGCGCCTCGGGCACGTCGCTGGAGCGCGCGGCGGAGCTGCTCGCGGGAGCCGAACGGCCGGTGGTGATGGCGGGGACAGACCTCTACTGGGGCCGGGGCGAGCAGGAGCTCTTGCAGCTCGTGCAGGAGCTGACGGATCCCGGTGTTCCTGAACGGCCTCGCGCGCGGCTGCGTGCCCGCCGACCACGAGCTGTTCTTCTCGCGGGCGCGCTCGGCAGGCCTGAAGGGCGCGGACGTGGCGCTCGTGATCGGCGTGCCGATGGACTTCAGGCTCGCGTTCGGCGCGGCCTTCGGCGAGGACACCGAGATCGTGGTGGTGGATGCGGCCGAGCCCGAGCGCAGCCACCCGCGCCCGGTGGCGGCGGAGTGCTACGGCTCGATCCCCCACACGCTCTCGGAGATCCGCGGCGCCGGCGGGGCGCTGCCGACGGGCCCCTGGATCGAGGAGCTGCGCAGGGTCGAGGATGAGCGCCGGGGCGCCGAGCGCGCGGAGTTCGAAGACGACCGCTCGCCGCTGCACCCGATGCGCCTGTACGCCGAGCTCGCAAAGACGCTCGACCGTGACGCGATCGTGATCGGCGACGGCGGCGACTTCGTCTCCTACGCGGGGCGTGTGATCGACAGCTACAACCCGGGCTGCTGGCTCGACCCGGGCCCGTTCGGCTGCCTGGGCACCGGCCCCGGCTACGCGCTGGCAGCGAAGCTCGCGCACCCGGAGCGCCAGGTCGTGCTGATGCTCGGCGACGGCGCGTTCGGGTTCTCAGGGATGGAGTTCGACACGCTCGCGCGCCACGGCGTCAACGTCGTCGCCGTGATGGGGAACAACGGCATCTGGGCGCTCGAGAAGCACCCGATGGAGTTCCTGTACGGGTACTCGGTGGCGGCGGACCTGCGGCCCGGCACGCGCTACGACGAGGTGGTGCGCGCGCTCGGCGGCCACGGCGAGCTGGTGGAGCGCCCGCAGGACGTGGCGCCGGCGATCGAGCGCGCGTTCGGGGCGGGGCTGCCGGCGCTGGTGAACGTGCTGACGGACCCGAGCGTGGTGTACCCGCGCAAGTCCAACCTGGCGTGAGCGCCGCCGCGGCGCGCGCGGGTTTCTTCTGGTCAAGGGGGTTCCCCGCGCCGCACCGTGCGGAGGCGTGGCACCGCCAGGCGCGGTGAAGGGCCCCTAGACGCCGCTGATGAGCCGCAACGCGCCGCCGTAGAGGATGTCGTGCTCGGAGACCTCGACCTTCTCGAGGCCCATCGCGTTCATCGCCTCGGAGAGCAGGATCATGCCGGCGACGATCGTCGGCGCACGGTCGGGGTGCAGGCCGACGACTTCGCGGCGCTGCTCTTCGGTCATCTCGGCGAGCCGCGCCTCGAGCAGTTCGACGGTCGCGAGCAGCAGCTGGTGGCCGTGGACGCGCGCCGGGTCGTAGGGGTCGAGCTCGAGCTCGATCGACGCCGCCGAGGTGGCGGTCCCGGCGACTGCGACACCGTGCTTGACCGGCGCGCGCTCCTCCTCGGGCAGGTGGGCGAGGAAGACCTCGCGCGTGTCCTCGCGCAGCGCCTGCAGCTCCGTCGCCGCGCGGCGGGTCGCTGTGGATGTGGCGCTCTGACATCCGCACGACGCCGGCGGGCGTGGAGACGTGGAAGCCGGCGCTCCGCCCGGTCCCGACCACGAACTCGGTCGAGCCGCCGCCGATGTCGATCACGACCGTCGGCTCGACCGCGGCCGGCCGGCCCGCCATCGCGCCGAGGAACGTGAGCTGCGCCTCTTCCTCGCCGCTCAGCACTTTCGCGTCGAGGCCCAGCTCGTCGCGGACGCGGGCGGCGAACTCCGGGCCGTTGGCGGCGTCGCGCACCGCCGAGGTCAGCACGGCCAGGTTCGCCTCGCAGCGCTGCTCGTCGATCTCGTCGCGGTAGGAGGTCAGGACGCGCCAGGTGCGCTCGACCGACTCGGGCTCGAGCGTCCCGCTCGCGTCGACGCCGTGGCCGAGGCGCGTCACCTCCGAGCGGCGCACGAGCGTCTCGACCGAGCTCGAGCCGGACTCGACCTCGGCGATCAGCAGCCGGGTGGAGTTGGTCCCGATGTCGACGACGGCGACGCGCACGGCGGAGATCCTAAAGCGGCGTGCGCGAGACGGAAAACGGCCGCAAACAGGCGCTTGGACGGCTGGCCGAAAACGGGCCGCTCTGCTAAAACTGGACGTAGCGACGCGGGGTGGAGCAGTCTGGTAGCTCGTCGGGCTCATAACCCGAAGGTCGCGGGTTCGAATCCCGCCCCCGCTATCGAGGCCGACCGGTAGGCGAGACCCGAGAGGGCCCCGCCGGAGGCCGACTGAGAGCGAGAGCCGCCCCCGGGCGGCTCTCGTCGTTGTGGGCGGTCGCACTCGAGGGCGGAGCGCGTCGTGCGCGATCGAACCTTGGGATTTGGGCGAACGCCGCACCGGCCCCGGCCGGACTCCGTGCGCTTCATTCGTCGTGGATAATCAGAGAGTGCTAACGGGGGGCTCGGGGGCATCGGAGCCGGCGACAACGCGTCGATGGCTTGCACGCGGCGCAGTGGCGGTGTGTGCGCTCGCGGCGGGCGCGGGCGTCGGGGTGGCGCTGGCGGGCTCCGGCGACCTGGATCCGACGTTCGGGACGGGGGGAGCGACGATCCTCGAACGCCAGGTGTCCACGTGGCCGACCCCGGCGGCACCCGATCCCGGTGGGAAGCTCGTCGCGGTCACCAGCCCGAGCAACGGCACCGTGGTGGTATCGAGGTTTCTACCCAACGGCGCGCCCGACCCCAGCTTCGGCAGCGGCGGTCAAGCCGTGATCAAAACCGAAGGGACCAATTCAGGCCAGGGTGTCGCCGTCGCACCCGACGGCAAGATCGTCGTCGTCGGGATCAGCGATACCGTCGGTGGCGAGGAGGCGACCGTCTGGCGGCTGACTGCGAGTGGCGAACTCGACCCCACGTTCGGTGACAGCACGACCGGGACGACGCAGCTCGACACCGGCACCTTGAACTTCGCGAAAGCGGTCGCGATCCAGTCGAACGGGAAGATCGTCGTGGCGGGGACGATTCAGACATCTCCGGCGCCGCAGAAGGTCGGCGTGTGGCGGCTGACGGGCAGCGGTGCGCCTGACCCGGAATTCGGCACCGCCGGCGCCGTCGAAATCAGCGACGGCAAAGAAGATTCGGCCAACGCGATCGCGCTGGCGCCGGAAGGGAAGATCGTTGTCGCCGGAGCAAGCAAGCTTGCGGCCAATCCCAGAGACGCAGTGGCGTGGCGACTGACAGCGAACGGAACTCCCGACGCCACCTTCGATACCGATGGGCAGGCAGATGTCGACAGCGGCGGCGACGAGGTCGCCAATGCCGTCGCGGTGCAGCCGGACGGCAAGATCGTGATGGCCGGCTTCACGCAGGGCGGGCCGCTCGGCGACGACGCGATGGTGTGGCGCCTGAAGGCCGACGGTGGCCCGGGCATCACCAATGAAGGGCTCGACCCGACCTTCGACGCCAACGGCACCGCCGCGATCGAAGGCGGCAGCTTCGCCGCCGCTACGGCACTGGCGCTGCAGCCCGACGGCAAGATGCTCGTCGGGGGGAGCACGGAAATGAGTGCGAAACCGAGGGCCGCGGTCGTCTGGCGCCTGGCAGCGAACGGGGGAACCGGAGCCGTGAACAGCGCGCTCGACCCGACGTTCGGCAGCGGCGGCGTCGCCACGGTCACCGAGACGGCCAGCGCCGAAGCGGACGCGATCGCGCTGGAGCCCGATCGGCGGGTCGTGGCGGCAGGTCCGATCGAGAACGTCCCCTTCGGGAGCCTGCTCGTGTTCCGCGCGCTCGGCGATCCATTCACCGCGAACGTCGCGAAGGCCGGCACGGGCTCAGGAGCGGTGCAGTCTTCGCCGCCCGGGATCGACTGTGGATCGTCGTGCTCGGGCCCGTTCGACGACGGCTCGCAGGTGACGCTCGTGGCGACGCCCGCGGCCGGGTCGGCATTCGTGGGCTGGTCCGGCGCCGGCTGTAGCGGCACCGGCACATGCCCGCTGACCATGGGTGCGGATCAGACGGTAACCGCGACCTTCAACGCCGTCCCCCCGGCACCACAGCCGACGAAGCCGAGGAAGGCGACGATCTCGGCTCTGCGCGAGAGCAATTCGACCTTCGCCGTCGGACCTTCCTCGACGCCGCTGAGCGGCAAGGCCTCGTCGGTCCACCCCAAGCGGGGCACCGTCTTCTCGTTCCGCCTCGATCAGCCGGCCACGGTGACGATCGCGATACAGAAGAAGACGCGTGGCCGCCGCGTCGGTCGCAGCTGCCGCCCCGACAGCCGAAGCCTGCGCCACAAGCCCAGCTGCACCCGCACCGTCACCGTCGCGACGCTGACCCGCTCCGCGCACACGGGACTGAACAAGGTCGCGTTCAGCGGGCGAGTCCGCGGCAAGGCCCTAGCCCCCGGCCGCTACCAGGTCGCCTTCATCGCCGTCGACAGCGCCGGTGCCTCCCCGCCCAAGACGCTGACCCTCACGATCGTCAAACGCTCGACCTAGTTCTTCGTCGAGCTCGCCGACGCGGAGCGCGACCTGCGCCCAGCGCTCAACGCCGCCAGCCCCGAGGAGCTTGTCGAGATTTCTGGGCCTTCAACTTGTACGTGCTCCTGCTCGTTCACGAGTGTCCGAAGCGCACGTCGGGCAGGACGCGGCGCAACCACTTGGGCAGATACCAGGCGCGGGCACCCATGAGCCGCAGGAGGACCGGGAGCAGGAGCAGCCGCACGAGCGCGGCGTCGAGCAGTACCGCCACTCCGAGGATGATCCCCATCTCCTTTGGCGGGAGCGGCCCGGAGAGCGCGAATGTGAAGAACACGGCGACCATCACCGCTGCGGCGGCGAAAATCACGCGCCCGGAGTGCGCCATCCCACTGACCATCGCGTCCTTGGCGCTTTTCGTGTGGTCCCAGTGCTCCTTGGCGGAGGAGAGCAGGAACATCGTGTAGTCCATCGAGATCGCGAAGATCATCGCGAAGAAGAACACCGGCCCCCAGGCGTCGAGGAACCCTTGCGGCTGGAAGCCGAGCAGCGAGTGCAGCGCGCCGTCCTGGAAGATCCACTTGGAGACGCCGAACGCGGCTCCGGTGGCGAGCAGGTTCGTGAGCACGCCTGCCGCCGCGAGCAGCGGTGCCTGTAGCGCGAACAACAGCAGCAGGAACCCGAGTACCAGCACGACTCCGATCACGAGCGAGGTCTTGGCCGAGAGCAGTTTCTGCAGGTCGTGGTTTTCGGCGACGGCGCCGCCGAGCACGGTGCCGGCCGGCACCTCGCTGCGCAGCCGGTTGATCGTTGTGCCGACGGCGGGGTTCGAGGGGTCCTGGCTTGGGATGGCTGTCACCAGGACGAGGCCTTTGTCACCTGCCTGGGACGGCATTACCTGGGCGATACCCCGGTCTGCCTTTGCGATCGCGGCGACCTTCGCGGCATCGGCCGCGGGAGTGATGAGCTGAAGCGGGCCGGTTGCGCCGGGTCCCATCGCGGCTTGCACCTGGTTGTAGCCGATGCGTGAGGAGTCGCTGGTTGGCACGACCTTGATCGAGGGCATGGAGGTCTTGAGCTGCGTCACCGGGTACGCGAGCGCGAGCAGTGCCACCAGCGCAGGGATCCCGTAGCGCCATGGGTGGCTCCACAGTCGCTCGCCCCATGCCGCGAACCTCTGGGAGCGGTGCTCGCCGCTGTGTGCCCACGGCAGCGCGAGATTGTCGACTTTCGGGCCGAGCTTGGCGAGCACCGCCGGGAGCAGTGTGAGGGTCGCGGCGAGCACGAAGATGACGGCGAGCATGATCCCGAGGCTCATGCTGCGGAACGCGGGACTGGGCACGAGCATCACTGCGGTGAGCGAGATCAGGACCGTCACGCCGCTGAAAAGGACGGCCTTCCCGGCGGTGTCCATCGTCACGGCAGTTGCTTCCTCGGCGTCCATCTCGGACCCGAACAACGCGCCGCGGAAGCGCATCACGATGAACAGGGCGTAGTCGATGCCGAGCGCAAGCGCGAACATCAGCGCGAAGTTCATTGCCCAGATCGAGATCGGCGCGATCTTGGTTCCGAGGTAAAGCACCCCGGCGGCCGAGAGCAGACCGATCATCGTCAGCATCAGCGGCAGGCCCGCGGCCACGAGCGATCCGAACGCCAGAAGCATGATGCCGAGCGTCACCGGCCAGGAGATGACCTCCGATTTGAGCATCGCCGCGCGGTTGGCGGCGTTGAAGTCGGACCACATGCCGGCGGCGCCGGTGAGGTTCACGACCACCGTGCTGCTCGAGAGCCCGTGCAGGGTTCCCTTGAGTTTGTCTGCGGCTGCGACCATTTCGTTGGGGTTCTTCGCGGCGCCCGCTTGGACGATGGCTGTGTGGCCGTCGCGGGAGATCGACAGTCCAGGTGTGGGCGAAGCCACGGTGCGGACGGCGCTGTTGCTGCGGAGCACCTGTTCCACCCGCGCGATCTCCGACTTGAAGGCGGCCGCGTCGACGGTTTCAGTCGGCGAGTACACGACGGTCATCAGGCCATAGCTGCCAAGGCCCGCGAAGTCCTTTTCGACCAGCTTGCGCGCCTGCACCGACTGCGAGCTGCTCGCTTCCCAGCCCGCGCCGGACAGAGCCGTCTCGACCTTCGGTGCGAAGAAGCCGAGTGCCACAGCCAATATTGCCCAACCAATGAGGACCGTGCGGAAGTGCGTGGCCGTGTAGCGACCGAGGCGTCCGATCGGCCCGACGGCGGTGTGATGCGCGGGGGTGGGCGTCGGCGCAGCGGCGGGTGCAGGCGCGATGGCGGTGCTCATGAGCTTGCGTCCAGGTGGGGGTAGAGGACGGAGCGCAGCGAAAACACGCGGCGCAAGATCAACGAGGCGGGGCACGCGCCCAGGAGCACGTACAGCCACTGGTTGACCCCGACGAAGGCGGTCAGCAGGAGAAACCAGGGAGAGACAAGCGCGGTCAGCGCAACGCTGAGCAGCGTCATACTGCCGGCGAGCGCGAACAGCACCCGCTCCAGCGGCCAGCGAGAATCCTCGGTGGCGGTTTCCTCTCGGCGGATGCATGCGGTTGCGCTCATCGCTTGGCTCCTCCCGGCAGTAGTGAGTCGAGCTCGTCCAGCTGGCGGCGCAGACCGCCGCAGACCTGCTCGCACAGCTCGAACACGCCTTCGTCGGCGATCGCGTAGACCGAGAAGTTCCCCTCCCTGCTGCGGCTCACCAGCCCGCTGCGAAGCAGCACGCCGAGATGCTTGGAGACGCTTTGCTGGGACGCGCCGGTCGCGAGCTGAAGCTGCTGGACGGTGGCCGGAGCCTCGCGCAGCGCGTCGAGGAGACGGATACGCATCGGCTCGCCGAGGACGCGGAATCGCTCTGCGATCAGTTCGACCAGCGGCGTGGGCAGCGGGTGGGGGATGTCGGCGGTGTTGTGCATATGCCGACCATATCACAACTGTATCGTTGTATGCAGTTGTGGTTGTGCGAGTATCAGCTACGGATCTCCTCCCGCTATGCACGAACGGCACCGCACCGGCTCTCCGAGCAGGATCGGCTGCTCGCACTCTGTGGGCTCGCGCCCGTGTTCGCCGGCCGTCAACAGTCGCCGGATCGGGTATCGATCCCGCCCCCGCTATCGAGGCCGACCGGTAGGCGAGACCCGCGAGGGCCCCGCCGGAGGCCGACTGAGAGCGAGAGCCGTCTCCGGGCGGCTCTCGTCGTTCCGAGGCGGCGGCACGCGAGGTGCGCGCCACTCGGGGGCTACTGGAAGTCCGTCACCATGTAGACGTCGGAGTGGCGCAGCACCAGCGGCGCAGGCGGCCCGTCGTGCTCGGTGCTCAGGTGATGCACGGTGTAGGTGTCTCGGCCGAGTTGGATGATCGCGGCGACCGTACGGCCGTTGCCTTCGTCGAGCTCGCCGACGCGCAGCTGGCAGTCGCGTCCGCTGCGCCGGCACAACACGCCTTCGATCCGGCGCTCGCGCGAGGTCTCTCCGATGCACGCCTCGGCGTCGTCGCGCAGCTCGCGGTAGGTCTGCTCGGCCGCCGGTGCATCGCCGTCGAGCGGCGGGACAAAGAAGGCGGCCATCAGCGCCGCTTCGAGCGGGCGTTCGGCTCGGCGGTCTTGCGCGGAGGGAAGCGCTTGCGCTCATCGGCGGTCATCTCGCGGATGACGAGCGTGCCTTTGGCCACCTGCTCGCGGATCTCCTGGAGCTTCTGCTCGTGTTGCTCCTGTTGGCGCAGCTGGTAGGAACTCGGCACAGTGCGTCTCCTTGCACTCGCGCGTCGGGGGCCGGCCCGTGCCCCGGCGGTGGTTCGGCGGGAAAACGCCCCGGAGGAGTCTCCCTCCGCCGCAGGCACACGGACCTGCTCGCCGCATGAACTAATCGTTACAAGCTTATCGCCTGGATCCTGCATCGCCGGATTCGTGGGCGGGAACCCGCAACGGCGTCTGTTACCGTCTGGCGCAGCGGTCGAGGCTTTCGGCCGCGAGGTCAGCTCGCTTGAGTCCCGCCAGGGGCGGTTCGGGTCAGCCAGTCCTCCCGAATCGCTGGCGCCAGCGAGCGCCGTCAGGAGCAGTAACGAATGTCTGAGCAGTCCTTCGCCGATCTCGGCGTGTCCGGCGCGGTGTGCCGCGCCCTTTCCCGCCGTTCGATAACGGCACCCTTCCCGGTCCAGCAGCTCGTGCTTGCCGACGTGCTGGCCGGTCGCGACGTACTCGTCAAGGCGCCCACGGGCTCCGGCAAGACGCTCGCTTTCGGAATCCCGCTCGTGGAGCGCATCGAGGCCGGCCCGGCCCCGACAGGGCTGGTGCTGGCGCCCACCCGCGAGCTCGCCGCCCAGATCGTGACCGAGCTCGAGGACCTCGCCCGCGCCAAGGGGCTGCGGATCGCCGCCGTCTACGGCGGCGTCGGCATCACCGCGCAGGCGGCGCGGGCCAAGCGCGCACACATCATCGTCGCGACGCCCGGCCGGCTCGAGGACCTGCTCGCGCGGAGGACCTTCACGCTCGATCACATCCGGATGCTCGTCCTCGATGAGGCCGACCGCATGCTCGACATGGGGTTCCGCCCCGCGATCGACCGCATCGTCGGCGCCTGCCCGAAGGCGCGTCAGACGCTGTTCTTCTCAGCCACGCTCGAGGGCGTCGCCGGCGCCGTTGCGAGCCGCTTCACGAAAGGCGCGGTCGCCCACGAGCACCGTGAGCAGGGCCGGGACGCCGAGTCGCTGGTCGAACATCGCTTCGTGCCGGTCAGGGACGATCGTCGTCTGGAGGCGCTCGTCGAGGAGCTGCGCTCGGACTGCGACCGCGCGATCGTGTTCGTGCGCACGAAGCGGGGCGCCGACCGCCTCGTCAAGCGCCTGGCCACACATGGCCTCGGCTCCGTCGCCATCCACGGCAACCGGTCCCAGGCCCAGCGCGACCGGGCCCTCAGGGACTTCGACTCCGGACGCGTCGACACGCTCGTCGCCACGGACGTCGCCGCGCGCGGGATCGACATCGAACACGTCTCGCACGTCATCAACTTCGATCCGCCGGCCGACCACCAGACATACGTCCACCGGGTCGGGCGAACGGGACGCGCCGGCAACTCCGGCGTCGGCGTGACGCTGGTCGGCGCCGGCGAGCGCCAGGAGATGCGCCAGCTTGCGCGCCGTCTCGGGCTCGGGCACGACCTCGGCGGGGACACTCGTCGCCGACCGGAGCCGCGTGACGGCAGGCCGCGCCGCTCCTCGCGGCGACGCCCGCGCGCATCGGCGCGGTGAGGGTGCTACCGTCAACAAATCAGGCTGGGCATCGTGCTCAGCGAAATAGTGTCCGCGCTCGTAGCCTTTGCGTAAGCAATTTCCGCGTCCGCAGCACCATTCGACGCCGGAGGAAGAAGTAGATGGCTACAGGAACTGTGAAGTGGTTCAGCGACGACAAGGGCTTCGGGTTCATCACGCCCGACGACGAGTCGAAGGACCTCTTTGTCCACCACACCGCGATCGTCGGCGAGGGCTACCGCTCGCTCCCCGAAGGCGCCAAGGTCACCTATGACGCCGAACCAGGCGACAAGGGACCGAAGGCCGCCAACGTCCAGGTCGTCTAGGAACGACGCCGGCTGACGCCGCGAGCCGGCGGGGCGGCCACGCCGCCCCGGGCTCGCCCGGGCAGACGAAGGGACCGAACCAATGGCTTCAAGCAGCAAGAAGCGAACGACGATGGCCAAGCTCGCTCGCGAACACAAGCTCCGCGAGAAGCGCGCCGAGAAGCAGGCGCGCAAGGAGATGCGCAAGGACGCCGCAGCCGACACCCGGCTCAGCGGCGAAAGCGAGCTGCCCGCGTCGCCCGAGCACGATCCTGCCGTGACCGATGCGACGCCGGTCACCGAGGAGAGCTGACCCGCTTTCGGCTTCGCGGCGGGCGGGCTCGCCCGTCCCTCGCGGCTCCGCCGGCCTGCTCCGCCTCCGCCTCTGTTACGGTCCCCCGCGGCGGTCGAGGTCTCGGCCGCGAAGTCAGCTCGCTTGAGTCCCGCCAAGTGGGCGGTTCGGGTCAGCCAGAGTCTTCGAATCGCAGGCGCCAGCGAGCGCCGTCAGGAGCGCCTACACATGCATGAGCAGTCCTTCGGCGGGCAGGGGGTCGACGACGCGCAGCCGGACGCAGCGCCGCCGGCGGCCGAGGGCCAAGGCATGGACGCGCGAGCGTGGCGCCGGCAGCTCGCCCCCTACGCACGGCCGAGCACACCACGCGCGATCCTCTCCCTCGCGACCTCGGTCGTCCCCTACCTGGGCCTGACGGTCGCGATGTACCTGCTCCTCGGGCAGTCGCCGCTCGCACTGCTGCTCGCGATCCCGGCCGCCATCTTCCTCGTGCGCTCGTTCATCGTCTTTCACGACTGCACGCACGGATCGTTCTTCGCCTCGCGGCGCGCGAACCTGTGGCTCGGCCGGGGCATCGGCCTGCTCCTCTACGCGCCCTTCCACCGCTGGCGCCACGACCACGCCGTGCACCACGCGACGGCCGGCGACCTCGAGCGTCGCGGTACCGGCGACCTGCACACGCTGACCGTGGCGGAGTACGAAGCGCTCACGGCGAAAGGCAGGCTGGGCTACCGGCTGGAGCGCAACCCGCTCGTCATGCTCGGGCTCGGACCGATCGTCGCGATGATCATCGGGCCGCGCATCCCCGTCAAGGGCGCGCGGCCGAGGATGCGTCGCAGCGTCCTCGCGACCGACGCCGCGCTGTTCGTGATCGTGGCGCTGCTGGTGTGGCTGATCGGCTGGCGCGACTACCTGCTCGTGCTCGGGATCCCGGCTCTGCTCGGGGGGTCGATCGGGATCTGGCTGTTCTACGTGCAGCACCAGTTCGAGGGCGCCTACTGGAGCGACGGCGAGAGCTGGAGCTTCACCGAGGCGGCGCTGCGCGGCAGCTCGTTCCTGAAGCTCTCGCCGCTGGGTCGCTTCTGCACCGGAAGCATCGGCTACCACCACGTCCACCACCTCAACGCGCAGATCCCGAACTACAACCTCAGCCGCGCCCACGACGAGACGCCTGCGCTCCACGACGTTCCGACGCTCTCCCTCGCCGACGGCCTCCGCGCGACGAAGCTCAAGCTGTACGACCCTCGCCGCGGACGCCTCGTCAGCTTCCGCGAGGCGCGTGCGCCCGTGGGCGCCGCTCCCGCCGAGGAGCAGAGCCGCTCTGCGATCGCCGCCGCGATCCCGGCGGGCGCTCCCCTGCTCGCCGACGCACAGGCCGAGAGCTAGCGCGCCGGCCGGCCGGCGACGGCCGGTACCGGGCTCAGGCGGGGCTGCCGGTGACCGACCCCCGCAGCTTCCCCGCCAGCGCCTCGAACATCGGATAGACCCCGGGACCGTGCGCCTCGTACAGCGCGGGCCGCCACATCTCCCAGCGCTCGACGAGCGTGTGGCCGAGCAGCACCCGGATCAGCTCCAGGTCGAAAGCGCCGCGGCTCTCCAGCGCCGCGAGCTGCTCGAAGAAGTCGAGTTCGCGGTAGAAGACGTAGGCCTCGGGCGCGTCGACGGCGACAAAGGCGGCGAACGCGTCGCGCAGCTCCTCGGGCGAGGAGTAGCGCGCGAACATCCGGCGTGCCTCGACGAGCGCCTCTTCGCTCCAGCGCCGGAAGAACTCCGCCGCCATCAACGCCTCGCGGCTGATGCGCGCCTCGCGCACCTGCTGCGCAGTGAACACGGCAGCGCCGAGCGCCCCCACGAGGCCGAGCGCGAGCACCGCGGTGGCGATCGCGGTGACCTCGGTCCAGTCGACGGCGGGCGCCGGCACGGTCCCCAGCTTATGCGCGGTTCCTCCGTTTCGGCGGATGGATCCCCCCCGGCCGGCAGTAGGGTCGGCTGATGGCGAAACGGAGTGTGCTGGTGGTCCTTGCCGCGGCGCAGTTCCTGATGGTGCTCGACCAGGCCGTCATGAACGTCGCGATCTCGCAGCTTGTGGCCGACTTCGACACGACGGTGACGACGATCCAGGCCGTGATCGCCCTTTACGCGCTGGTGATGGCGGCGCTGATGCTGACGGGCGGCAAGCTCGGCGACCTGCTCGGGCGCCGGCGCGCCTTTCGCATCGGCACCGTCATCTACGCCTGCGGCTCGGCGCTCACGGCCGCCTCTTGGAGCGTGCCCTCGCTGACGCTCGGGTGGTCGGTGCTGGAGGGGATCGGCGCCGCGCTCGTGCTGCCGGCGATGGTCGCGCTGACGGCCTCGAGCTTCGAGGGCCAGCAGCGCGCGGTCGCCTATGGCGTGCTCGGCGGCGTGGCGGGCGCCGGCATCGCCGTGGGGCCGATCCTCGGTGGCTGGGCGACCACTGAGCTGAGCTGGCGCGTCGTCTTCGCGGGCGAGGTGGTCGTCTCGATCGGGATCCTGCTCGGCTCGCGCGTGATCCCGGACCCGCCGCGTCCGTCCGAGCGGGGGCAGCTCGACTGGTTCGGCGGCGTCCTCTCCGCGCTCGCGCTCTCGCTGATCGTCCTGGGTGTGCTGGAGGCGAGCAACTGGGGCTGGATCCACCCCAAGAACTCGCCGGTCGAACCCTTCGGCTTCTCGCTGACGCCCTTCGTGGTCGCGTGCGGCGGGCTGCTGCTGTGGGCCTTCGCCTCCTGGGAGCGCCACCGCGAGGAACGCGGACACGACGTGCTGTTGCACCTGCGGCTGCTGCGCGATCGCGTGATGCGCGCGGGACTCTCGACGATGCTGGCCCAGAACCTGATCCTGATGGGGGTCTTCTTCACGGTGCCCCTGTTCCTGCAGATCGTGCAGGGGCTCGACGCGCTCGAAACCGGTGTGCGGATGCTGCCCGCGTCCGCCGGGCTGTTCGCCTCCGCGATCGCCGGCTCGGCGCTGGCCAAGCGCTTCCCGGCGAAGCCGCTCGTGCGGATCGGTCTGCTGATCGTGCTCGTCGCGACGCTGCTTCTGCTCGGGACCATCGAACCCGAACTCGACAACGCCTCGTTCCTGATCGCGATGGGCGTGCTCGGGATCGGGATGGGGCTCGTCGTCTCCCAGCTCGGCAACGTGGTGCAGTCGGCCGTCGACGACAGCGATCGCAGCGAGGCGGGCGGCCTGCAGTTCACCGCCCAGCAGCTCGGCTCCTCGCTCGGGACGGCGTTCCTCGGGGCGGTCGTGATCACCGGCCTGATCGCCGCGTTCACCGCCAAAGTCGAGTCGGACCCGCAGATCTCCCAAAGCGTCAAGGGCCAGGTGCACACGCAGCTTGCCACGGGCGCGAGCTTCGTCGCTGCCGCGCAGGTCCGCGAAGGGGCGAAGGCGGCCGGGGTTGACCAAGCGACGACCGACCAGCTCGTCCGCCACTACGAAGACGCGCAGCTCGAAGCGCTCAAGCTCGCGCTGCTGTTCGCCGCGCTGCTGGTGCTCGCGGCCTTCCCGTTCACGCGCCACCTGCCCTCGCGCCGCTTCGATGAGCTCGAAGAAGACAGAGGCCCGCCTGCCCCCCCGCCGCGGCGGAGCCGCTCTCAGAGGCAGTCGCCTAGCGCGTCCAGCAGCCGCCGGTTGCGCGCGGTCTGCCAGCGCCGCCCTTCGCAGCGGTTGCAGACGTAGGCGAACACGAGATCGGCCTCGGGATCGTGGAAGCCGAGTGAGCCGCCGGCGCCGAAGTGCCCGTAGGAGCGCTCGCCGGGCCCGAGCGGGCGGTCGGGCTGGGAGAGCTGGAAGCCGAGGCCGAAGCGGGTGTGGCGGCCGAGCACGAAGTCCTCGCCGTCCGACCACGGCCGTGTGGCCTCCGCCAGCAGCTCCGTCCCCAGCACCTCGGGGATCCGCGCGAACACCTCCGCGACGCCGCGAGCGCTGGCGTGCGCGTTCGCGCTCGGGATTTCCGCGGCGCGCCACGCGGGGGTGTTGACGGTGCCGACGCCGTTGACGCCCGGAGGGTTGAAGTAGGCGCGCGCGAGGAGGAACCGCGCGGCCTCGTCGAGCTCGGCGCCGTCGGCTCCATCGCCGGCGCGCTCGATGTCCCAGACGAACTCGGCGACCTGGGCGCCCACCGGGGCGCCGAACGCTGCACCCGCGTCCGCGCCGGCGAGCCGCGCGAACCGTGCGCCGAGCGTCTCGCCGGTCGCGCGCCGCACGATCTCACCGCACAGGAAGCCGAACGTGTTGACGTGGTAGCCGTGCCTGGTGCCCGGCTGCCACCACGGCTCTTGAGAGGAGAGCGCGCCGACGATCCGCTCCCAGTCGAACGTGGCCTCGGCCGGCAGCTCCTCGCGGATCGCGGGGTGCCCCGCCTGGTGCGCGAGCACCTGTCTGAGCGTCGCGTCCTGCCAGGCGGGCGCGTCGAGGTCGAGCCCGAGCGAGAGCACCGTCAGCGCGACGAACGCCTTGCCCGTGCTGAACACGTCCACGACGGTGTCCGGCTGCCAGGGCTGCGTGCGCGCAGCGTCGGCCCAGCCCCCATGCAGGTCGACCACCCTCCGGCCGCTGACGGCCAGGACCACCGCGGCGCCGAGCTCCTCGCCGAGGTTCTCGCGGAAGGCCTCGCCGACCGCCGCGAAAGCGGGATCGCATGCGCCGTGCACGGCGCCCATCATCCTCTCCCGGTGACGCCTTGACGCCCCTGGCCACCCGTGTCGCCCGGGCTGACATCAGCGACGGCTGATGTTTGGCGGGCGCGAGGCCCGGGTATTCCCACCCCGCGCGAGTGCCACACGGCTCGCGGGGGAGGGGCCGGGCCGGCGTCGGTCGGCCGGCTTTCGCAAAGCCATCTCGTCAGGAGCGTCAATGCATCGTCACGCAGCGTGCGCCGGTCGCCTGCATCCGCAGGCGGGGACCTCGACCGGGGCGCGGATGCGACGGCGTCTGCGCCGAGTGGCGGCGCTCGGCGCGTTCGCGCTCCTCGCCCTGGCGGCCGGCGCCTCGACCGCGAGCGCAAGCGTCGCGCTGTGTGACGTGCCGATCGCGATGAGCGACGGCGTGGTGCTGCGGGCGAACATCTGGCTGCCCTCGAGCAGCGGCCACTACCCGACCGTGCTCACGGTCACCGGCTACAACAAGAACGCCGGCGACCCGACGGGCGAATGCGCCGGCTCCTCCTCGCAGGGGATCGCGGGCGACGAACCGGGCCTCGCCGAAAAGGGCTTCGCCGTGATGGTGCTCGACGACCGCGGCACCGGCGACAGCGGCGGCAAGTGGGATTCGTGGGGCGAACGCACCCAGCAGGACTACGGGGAGGTCCTCGACTGGATCCAGGCCCAGGCGTGGTCCGACGGCGGTGTGGCGACCACGGGCGAGTCCTACATGGGCATCACCTCGCTGCTGATCGCAGAGGCCGACGCGGCGCGCGTCAAGGAAGGCAAGCCGCGGGCGGTGAAGGCCGTGTGGGCCGACATCCCGATGGCCGACGCATACCGCGACGTGACCTTCCAGGGCGGCTCGGTGGACACCGGCTTCATCCCGCTGTGGCTGGGCCTCGTGACGGCGCTGTCGGATCTGCCGCCGGCCTCGGCCTCCGAAAACCCGCAGGAAGCGGCGACGAGCTACGTCGAACACCTCCTCGGCAACGCCGAATTCAGCGTCTCGCACATCCTCGGCGCGGCGCTCGGCGAAGAAGACGCCTACGACGGGCCGTTCTACCGCCTGCGCTCGCCGGTCGTGCGCGCCGGCGAAATCACCGTGCCGGTCGTGATCCAGGGCGGCTGGTGGGACCTCTTCCAGCGCGGCGAGCCGCTGCTGTGGGAATCGCTGAAGAGCTCGAAGGACCGGGTGCTGTTCATGTCGCCCCACTACCACGTCACCTCCGGGCCCGCATACGAAAACCCGAACATCAAGGAAGACTGGTTCAGCCATTGGCTGAAGGGGACCAAGAACGGCGTGCAGAAGACGCCGAAGGTCAACCTGTACCCGATCAACGGCACGCACTGGGAACACTTCAAGAAGTTCCCGCTGCCGAAGACCGCCTACCAGCGGCTCTACCTGAACGGCGAATCGTCCGGCTCGGCGCCGCTGTCGCTGCACGACGGCTCGCTGGCGAGCGGGCCGCCGAAGACCGAAGCGGGCGACACCGCGCCGCTGCTCGGCAGCCTCGAGCCCCTGCTCGCGTGAGACCGCGCAGTGGACGGCGGGCGCGGCGTCGAACCCGGTCTGCGACACCACCAACAACACCTACGAGGCGAGCTCGCTCACCTACTCGACCGCGCCGCTGGCCGCGCCCGAGAAGATCGAGGGGCTGCTGAAGACCAACCTGTGGGCGACGCTCAGCACTTCCGACGCGACGCTCGTGGCGGTGCTCAGCGAGGTCGAACCGGACGGCAAATCCGAACAGATAACCGCCGGCTTCCTGCAGGCGAGCCAGCGGGCGACCGACCCGAGCCTCGCGACCTACGGGCCGAAGCACATCGTCACGCGCCCGTGGCACCCGTTCACGAAAGAAGCCCAGCAGGCCGTGACGCCCGGCCAGCCGACCGAATACGAAGTCGAGATCTACCCCACCGGCGTGATCGTGCCCGCCGGCGACAGGCTGCGTCTGACGATCGGCACGGCCAACACGGTGACCGGCACGCCCACCCTGCCGACGCTCGGGCAGGAGCTGGGCGGGACGATCAGTCTGCTCCACGGCGGCGCGCACGACTCCTACGTGCAGCTGCCCATCGCGCCCTAGGGGAGAGGGAGAGGGAACGGCGCGGGGGCTGGGAGCGAGCCCCCGCGCCGAGACCTCAGCGCTGGCTGGGGTGCACCTCGCGCATGTCCGGCTGCCGGCTAGGGCCTGCCGAGGAAGCGGTTGATGCGCCCGCGGCGCCCGCTCAGCTGCCACGGGCCGGGCGCCTGGTCGAGCACCATGTTCACGAGCCAGACGATCACGGTCGCGAGGACGAGCGTCCAGAAGCCGTCGATCGAGAAGCCGCTCACGATCGCGTCGGTCAGGTCGAGCATCAGCATCGCGACGAAGAACCAGGCGATGCCCAGGGTCAGGATCGCGAGCGGGAAGGTGATGAAGAGCAGCAGCGGCTTGAGGATCGTGTTCAGCACCCCGAACACGGCGGCGGCGGCGATCAGGGCGCCGGCGCTGTGGACGTGCACGTTCGGGAGCAGCGTGACGACCGCGAGTATGAGTGCGTTCGTCAGCCACGAGATCGCCAGGCGCGCGAGCAGTGGCGGCCCCGGGCGCCTGAGCCCGACGACTTCGCCTTGGAGCCCGCGACGGGGGCCGGGGACCTCGCTGGACATCCTCCCAGCGTAGGGGGTTCGGTCAGCTGCTCGCCCGTGTCAAGGTGAGTGGGTCCCAACCAAGGAGGCCGAGATGAGCGACAGCACTGCGACCCACGGCAAGCCGGTCAGGATCCCCGGGCCGGACCATCCGATCACGATCGAGCGCAACCCCGGCCGTGTGATCGTCTCCATCGGCGGGCAGCAGGTGGCGGACACGCGCGAGGCGCTGACGCTGAGCGAGGCCGGCTACCAGCCGGTCCAGTACGTGCCCCTCGGCGACGTCGACATGGAGCTGCTGACGCCGAGCGATCACGAGAGCTACTGCCCCTTCAAGGGCGACGCGAGCTACTACAGCGTCCCCTCGGCGGGCGAGCGCGGGGTCAACCTTGTGTGGGAGTACCGCGAGCCGTACGACGCCGTCGCGCGGATCCGCGGGCACGTCGCGTTCTACGCCGACCGCGCAGAGATCGACGAGCGCTTCTAGCCGAGCAGCCGCTCGAGGCGGTCGAGCAGCTCGACCTGCCCCCTCACGAGCCGCGTGCGCGCGAGCGGGGGCGCGCACCACTCGAAGCGGTCCAGCTCCGGGAACTCCTGCACGCGGCCGGAGCGCGGCGGCCATTCGAGCTCGAAGGTGTTGCTGTGCAGGCTCGCGGCGTCGATGTCGGCCTCGACGGCCCAGGCCGTGACGCGCTTGCCGCCGGACTGGCGCACCTCCCCCAGCTCGAGCAACGGCCCGCCGGGCGCGGTCAGGCCGGTCTCCTCCTCGAACTCGCGCCGCGCTGCGGCCAGCGGCTCCTCGCGCTCGCCGTGCTCGCCCTTGATGACCGACCACGCTCCCTCCTCGCGCCGCGCCCACAGTGGTCCGCCCATGTGTGCGATCAGCACCTCGACGTGCCCGTCGCGGACCCGATAGGGGAGCAGCCCGGCGCTCGTTCGCACTACCACGATCGGGGTATGCTGACCGGATGAGCGACCCCCGTGGGGGAACGGGCTGGGAGCGGCTGTTCTGGCTGGTGTTCGAGCGCACCTCCAACCCTGTGGCGCTGCTCGACGAATCGCGCCGCATCGTGGAGCTCAACCCGGCCGCGGTCGAGCTGCTCGGGGGATCGCGCAAGGAGCTGATCGGCAGCTCGCTGCGCGACAAGCTGGGCGCCGCCGAGCGAGAGGAGGCCGACGAGGAGTGGAAGGACTTCCTGCGCACCGGCGAATACTCGGGCACCCGCGACCTCGCGCGGACCGACGGCAGTCAGGTCCGGATCGACTTCGCGGCGCGGATGGCTGATATCGGCGGGCGGCGGATGGCGATCTTCGTCGCGATGGCCGGCGGCGAATCCGAACCGGCGGCGATCGCGCGCGGCGCGGCGAACCTCGGGCTCACCGAACGCGAGCGCGAGGTCGTGACGCTGATCGCAATGGGTCTCGACACGGGGGACATCGCGGCGGAACTGCACATCTCCCCCGAGACGGTCCGCACGCATGTGCGCAACGCGATGTCCAAGCTGAACGTCCACACGCGGGCGCAGCTCGTCGCGGTGGTGCTGTGCGGAGACCAGACGCTTCACGGCGGGCGGGTCGGCGTGAGGTGAGCGGCTAGACGAGCTCGTCGGTCTCGCTCAGCGGCAGGTCGTCGATCACACCCGTGATCTCGAACAGGCGCCGACAGGCCGTGCCCGGGATCAGCATCAGCTCGCAGCCGTGAAGACGGCACATGTCCATCGAGGCAAGCACCGTGCGCAGCCCCGAGGAGTCCATGAAGACGACCTGGCGCATGTCCAGCATCAGCTCTTGGGCGCCGCCCAGGCACAGCGCGGCGACCGTGTCCTCGAGCTCGGGGGCGGTGACGAGATCGACTTCGCCCTGGAGGACGATCGTGTGACGCGCCTCCTCACGGGTACGACTGATGATGAGCTGTCCGACCGAAGGCATGCTGCAAACCTCTCGCGTTCGACTGGAGCTGCCGGTGCGCCTCCGCCCTCTCTCGTGAACTTGGGCCCGACCCGCGGCTGTCGCGTTCTCGGATGCCTCTCTGACGAGGGCCTCCGCGCCGCCGATCGTATCAGCGGCAACGCAGCCCGAGGTGGAGAGAACGCGGTCTATCCGGCGTCGCGGCAGGCCTCCCGGCCGGCGCCGCCGGCCAGTACGCGCAGCTCCGTGAGCGAGCGCGCGAGGATCCGCGACACCTGCATCTGCGAGACGCCGATTTCAGCGGCGATCTCACTCTGGCTCATTTCGCGTACGAACCGCAGGTGCAGCACGCGGCGGTCGCGCTCGCCGAGGGAGCGGATCGCCGGCACGATGCTCGCGTCCGCCTCGATCAGCTCGTACGCCCGGTCCTCCTCGCCGATCAGCTCGAGCTGCGGGCGGCCTTCCTCGTCGCTGCCGCCGCTCGGTGCGTCGAGCGAATCGGCCTCGTATGCCTTCACCGCCAGCAGCCCGTCGAGAACCTCCTCTTCGGAGATGCTCAGGTAGTCGGCGATCTGCTCGACCGTGGGCGCGGACCGCTGCGTCGAGCGGAGCTGCTCCTGCGCCGATTCGATCGCAAACGCCCGCTCCTGGGCGCCGCGCGGCACGTGCACCGCCCACGTCGCGTCGCGGAAGTAGCGGCGCAGCTCGCCGAGGATCGTCGGGATCGCGAACGAGGCGAAGGTCGGCCCGCGGTCCGGGTCGAACCGCTCGATCGCCTTGACCAGCCCGACGCACGCGACCTGGACGAGATCCTCGCGCGGCTCGGACGAGCGCACGTAGCGCTGCGCGAGCCGCTTCGCGAGCGGCAGGTACATGGCGGCGATGCTCTCGCTCGCGCTCGCGCTGCCGCTGCGGAACTGCTCGAACAGCTCCTCGGAGGAGGGCTCTCGGCCCGCACCGGGGCGGTGATCGAGCAGGCCCGGCGCAGCGGGGGCGCCATCCACCGCTGGGCGCTCGCTGATTGGCGCGATTTCACGCTGCTGTGCCGCTCGCACCGCTCTCTGCGTGTGTCGGGTGCCCCACGTCGTGACCTCCTGACGGGACCAAACTCGTCAGCGTTCCTACCCATCCGCGCCGGGCTGGGAAACATGAGAACCGTTCGCCCTCGTCCGGCGAGGGATCGAGGACGGTCTTCGGCTAGTCCGCGTCTGCCAGCAGCTCCAGCACCGCGGACTCGACCCGCCGGCGCACCCGCGGGCGCGCAAGATCCGGTCCGTTCCCGCCCTGCGAGCTGCCCGGCGGCGCGATCGTAGCGCCCGCCTTGAAGCGGTCGATCACGCGCGGGTCGACGTAGGAGGCGCGGCACACGGCGGGCGTGTTGCCGAGATAGGCCGCCACGGTCTTGATCGCCGCCCGCACGGCCCGCTCGCGCCGGGCGGGCTCGACCCCGGCCCGGGCCGCGAGTGCGACGGCGGCCAGCACGGTGGCATTCCAGGTCCGGAAGTCCTTGGCGGTGAAGTCGCCCCCAGCCGCTTCCTTGATGTACTCGTTGACCTCCTCCGCGTGGAGCTCGCGCCAGCGTGTGCCGTCGCGGTAGGCCAGCAGCTGAGGGCTGCCCCGCCGTCGCTTCAGCGCGCGCACCACTGCCAGCGAGTCCTCGTCGGTGACCGCCTGAACGCGACGCTGGCCTGACTTCGCCGGGAAGTCGAAAACCAGCAGCCGATCCTCGATCGCGACGTGGCTGCGGAGCATCGTCGTCAGCCCGTAGGACTCGTTGCGCTGCGCGTAGTCATCGGAGCCGATCCGAAGAAACCGAGGTCGAGAAGCCGCACCGCGCAAGCCGTCACCCGCTCCCGCGTGAGCCCGCCTGCCCGGCCCTCCGCTGCGCGCAGGTCGCGTGTCACGCGCCGGCGCAGCCGCGGCAGCCGCTCCCCGAACTCGGTCATCGAGTCGAACTTCGCGCGGTCGCGGTGGGCGCGCCACTGCTCGTGGTAGAGGTACTGCTTGCGTCCCGCCGCGTCGAGGCCCGTCGCCTGGAGGTGCCCCAGCGGGTCCACGCAGATCCAGACCTCGGTCCAAGCGGGCGGAATCGTGAGCCGCGCGATCCGCGCGAGCATCTCCGGATCCTCCACCCGCTCCTCAGTCGGGTAGCGATATTCGAAGCCGCGCCCGCGGCGCCGCCGCGCGATGCCCGGGCCCGCGCAGTCCGATCGTCGCAGCCGGGGCAGAGCTCATCGCCTCCGCAGCCGACACGGCGCGCGCGGCACCGCGGCGCATCGCGCCGCTTCGCATCGAGCCGCTGGGCCCCGCGGCTCGCAAGGGCGATGATCGTGAGTGTGGGGTCTCGCGGCCGGCAGCACGCTCGGACCGGTACCCAACGCCGTTCGTCGCGAAACGGCGGCCCGCCGCCCTAGAATCCGCTGCGGTGGAGCTGGGCGAGCAGGCGGGCGCGAACACAGGGGAGCTTGTCGTGCTGCTCGTCGAGGACGACGACGGCGATGCGCTGCTGGTGCAGGACGAGCTCGCCGAAACGCTGCCGGATTGCACGCTCGTGCGCCTGCGCACCCTGGGGGAGGCGCTGGCCGATCCGCCGGAGCCGCTCGACTGCGTGCTGCTCGACCTCGGGTTGCCGGATGCGGCCGGCGTGCAGAGTGTGGCGCGGCTTCGCGCCGGGCTGGGTGGCGCGCCGCTCGTCGTCCTGACCGGCCTCGCAGACGAGTCCGCCGGGATCATGGCCGTCCAGGCCGGCGCTCAGGACTACCTCGTGAAGGGCCGGCTCGAGCCGGGCCAGCTCGGCCGCTCGATCCGCTACGCCGTCGGCCGACGCGCGACGGAGGATGCCGAGCGCGAGCTGCTGCTCGCCGAGGCGCAGGCGCGAGAGGTCGAGCGGCTCGAACGCGGCCTCGCGCCGAGCCCGATGATCGCCGATCCGAAGGTGTGGTCGGCCTCTTGCAACCGCCCCGGCAGGCGGCGAGCGCTGCTCGGCGGCGACTTCTTCGACCTCGTCGAAGACGATGACGGGCTCCTGCATGCGCTGATCGGCGACGTCTGCGGGCACGGCGTCGACGAAGCGGCGATCGGCGCGGTGTTGCGAGCGACCTGGCGCGGGCTGAGGCTGGCCGGAGCGGCGCAGCCGGTCGTGCTCGACACGCTCTGCCGCGTGTTCGAGCAGGAGCGCCACCTGCCGAGGCTGTTCGCGACGCTGTCCGAGGTCGAGATCGACCCCGCTCGGCGGCGCGCCCGGCTCGTAGCCGCGGGGCACCCGGGTCCGCTGCTGATCGACGGCGCCACGGTCCGGCCGCTGGGCGACCGGCGCACCGGGCCGGCGATCGGGCTCGGCGACGGCCCGTGGCCGGCCATGGAGGTGGACCTCCCCGCGAGCTGGGCGGTGCTGATGTACACGGACGGCATCGTGGAGGGACGGATCGGCGACGGCCCCGAGCGCGTCGGCGAGGACGGCCTGCGGCGGATCGTCACCGAGCGGATGGCGGCCGACCCCGGCTGGCGCGAGCGCCCCGCTTCGCTGTTGGACGGGCTGCTCGACGCGGTTGAAGGACTTGCGTCCGGGCCGCCCGCCGACGACGTGGCGATGCTGTTGATCGGCAATCACGCCGGCTCCGCCTCTCCGGTGCACGGGTGAGCGCGGCCCCGGCCCGGCGCCGCGGCCTGCGCGCGCGACTCTCGGCTCTCAGCGTCGGTCAGCTGCTGTCGCTGACGATCGGCGTCCTGCTCGTGCTCGCGGCGATCGGGATCGGGCTCGCGCTGGTGGCGAGCGTTCGCCTCTCCGACCAGCGCAGCTTCCTGCTCGACCAGGCGGGGCCCTCCAACCGCGCCTCGCTCGAACTCGAGAGCGCGCTCGTGAACGAGGAGACCGGGATCCGCGGCTACCTGATCACTGTCGAATCGCAGTTCCTCGACCCCTACGGCAAAGGCCTCGGCGCGGAGGCCGCCGCGTACAAGACGCTCGAAGCGCACCAGCGTCAGGTGGGGGTGCCGGTCCCGGGGGAGGTGGCGGCGGTTCGCGTGGCGGCGCACCGCTGGCAGCACGACTTCGTGTCCCGCGCGCTCGCGGAACCGCGCCGCGTGGTCGCACGCGGCATCACCCCCGACGCGCGCGGGCGCCGCCTGTTCGACACGCTGCGCACGAGGCTCGCCGCGCTGCACCAGACGCTCGAAGCGAAGGTCGCGACGGCGCGCAACCGGCTGAACCGCGCCTCGACCGAGCTCGACGCGCTCCTGATCTTCGCCGCGGTGCTGGTGCTGGGCAGCCTCGCGGCCGCGGGAGTGATCCTGCGGCGCGCCATCACCGACCCGCTACGCAGGCTCGGCGCCGGCGCGCGGCGGGTCGCGGGCGGGGACTTCCATGCGCCGCTGCCGGTCCCGGGAGGTCCGCGCGAGGTGCGCGAGCTGACGGAGGAGATCGAGGCGATGCGCGAGCGCATCGTGCACGAGCTCGGGCAGGTCGATGCCGCGCGCGAGAGCGTCGAGCGCCAGGCCCTCGAGCTGTCGCGCTCGAACGCGGACCTGGAGCAGTTCGCCTACGTCGCCTCCCACGACCTCCAGGAGCCGCTGCGCAAGATCGCGAGCTTCTGCCAGGCGCTCCAGACCCGCTACCGCGGGCAGCTCGACGAGCGCGCCGACCAGTACATCGACTTCGCGGTCGACGGCGCGAAGCGCATGCAGACGCTGATCAACGACCTGCTCGCGTTCTCGCGGGTCGGGCGCGAGGGCCGCCAGAAGCGCGCGGTCGCGTTGTCCGATGTCCTGGCGGGCGCGCGGGACGCGCTCGCGTCGCCGATCGAGGCGACGGGCGCGCGGATCGAGGCCGGCGAGCTGCCGAGCGTGCTCGGCGACGAATCCCTGTTGCGCTCCCTGTTCCAGAACCTGCTCGCGAACTCGCTGCGCTTCCACGGCGCCGAGCCACCGCGCGTGAGCGTGTCCGCCGGGCGCCTCGACGGCGACTGGGAGATCGCCTTCAGCGACAACGGCATCGGCATCGAGCCCGAGTACGCCGAGCGCGTCTTCCTGATCTTCCAGCGGCTGCACGGCCGCGACGCCTACGAAGGCAGCGGCATCGGGCTCGCGCTGTGCCGCAAGATCGTCGAGTACCACGGCGGCCGGATCTGGCTCGACACGGACTACAGAGGGGGGCGAGCTTCCGTTTCACCCTGCCCGCAGTGGAGAATGTGAAGCGATGAACGCGGACACGGTCAACGTGCTGCTCGTCGAGGACGACCCGGGCGACGTGCTCCTGATACGCGAGGCGTTCGCCGAGCGCGGCCTCGTGAACCGGCTCGACGTCGTCGGCGACGGGGTCGAGGCGCTGCGCTACGTGCGGGGCGAGGGTGATTACGCCGGGTGCGAGACCCCCGATCTGATCCTGCTCGACCTCAACCTGCCCCGCAAGAGCGGCGCTGAGGTGCTCGCCGAGATCAAGAGCGACGCCGCGCTCGCGATGATCCCGGTCGTCGTCCTCACCACCTCCAAGGCCGACGAGGACGTGATGGGCGCCTACCGCGATCACGCCAACGCCTACGTCACCAAGCCTGCCGATTTCGCCCGCTTTCGCGAGATCGTGGACCGCATCGACGAGTTCTTCGCCGGTGTGGTGCAGCTGCCGCCGCGCCCGGCTTGAGGCCTCCCGCCGCCGGGTAGCTCACCAGCCACAGGCGAGGAACCGGGTCGCGTGGCCCGAGGGAGAAAGGTGGCTGGCTGTGAGCGAGGGAGTCGAAACGGGCACGATCAAGACGAGGATCCCGGCGCGCCTGGACCGGCTGCCATGGTCGCGCTTCCACTGGATCGTGATCATCGGTCTGGGCACCGCCTGGATCCTGGACGGGCTCGAGGTCAACATCGTCGGTTCGATCTCCGCGCGGCTGGCGGAACCGGGTGCCGGCGCCGGGCTGGCCAAGGCGGACATCTCGAGCTGGGGCGCCTCGCTCTACATCGCCGGCGCCTGTTTCGGCGCGATCGTGTTCGGCCAGCTGACGGATCGCTTCGGGCGCAAGAAGCTCTTCATGATCACGCTCGGGATCTATCTCTTCGGGACCGTGCTGACGGCGTTCACGTTCTCCGCCGCGTGGTTCTTCGTCTTCCGCTTCATCACCGGGATGGGGATCGGCGGCGAGTACAGCGCGATCAACTCCGCGATCGACGAGTTGATCCCGGCCAGGCACCGGGGGCGCGTGGACGTCTCGGTCAACGGCAGCTACTGGCTGGGAGGGGTGGGAGGGGCGCTGCTCGCGGTGCTGATGCTGAACAGCTCGGTGTTCGCGACCGACCTCGGCTGGCGGCTGTCGTTCGTGCTGGGCGCGGTGATCGGACTCGCGGTGCTGCTGGTCCGGCGCAACGTCCCCGAGAGCCCGCGCTGGCTGTTCGTGCACGGCCGCGAGGAGGAGGCGGAGCGGATCGTCGGAGACATCGAGCGGCAGGTGCGCGACTCGACCGGCCGCGAGCTCCCGGAGCCGAGCGGGGAAGAGCTGACCGTGCGCCAGCGCAAGACGATCCCGCTGCCGCTGATCGTGCGCTCGGTGGTGACGATGTACCCGCGGCGGACGATCCTCGGACTCGCGCTCTTCATCGGGCAGGCGTTCATCTACAACTCGGTCCTGTTCGGCTTCGGTCTGCTGCTGACGACCTACTTCCAGACCGCCTCGGGCGACGTGCCCTACTTCCTCGCGGTCTTCGCCGCGGGCAACTTCCTCGGCGCACTGATCCTGAGCCCGCTGTTCGACACCGTTGGGCGCAAGCCGATGATTGCCGGCACCTACCTCCTCTCCGGCTTGTTGCTGGTAGTCACCGGCCTGCTGTTCAAGGGCCACCACCTCAACGAAATCACCTTCGAGGTTTGCATCTGCGTCGTGTTCTTCTTCGCCTCGGCGGGTGCGAGCGCCGCCTACCTGACGGTCTCGGAGGTGTTCCCGCTCGAGACCCGCGCTCTGTGCATCGCCGTCTTCTACGCGGTGGGAACGGGGATCGGCGGGGTCATCGGTCCGCAGATCTTCAACCGGCTGATCGAAAGCGGAAGCTACGAGCAGGTCTTCATCGCCTTTGCCCTGGGGGCGGTGATGATGATGATCGGCGGCGTCGCGGAGCTCCTCTTCGGGGTGCCCGCGGAGGGCGAAGGCCTCGAGAGCATCGCCAAGCCCCTGACCGTCGAGGACGCGCCGGCTGCCGAGGCCCCTCGCCACGCCGGCGCGGCCAGGCCGCTGCAGGAAGGACGGCAGCTGCTCACGTGAGCTGGGGCGACGCGCCCCGCTCAGCCGGCGCCGTGTCCGTCCAGGCGCCGGCGCGCTTCGGCGATCTCGCGTTCGGCCTGCTCGCGCGAGCCCCAGCCCTCGATCACGACGTCGGCTCCGTGCTCGAGCTCCTTGTAGATCGAGAAGAACTGCTCGATCTCCTGACGCAGGAGCAGCGGCAGGTCCTCGAGCTGTTCGTGGTGGTTCCAGTAGGGGTCCTCGAGCGGCACGCAGATCACCTTGTGGTCGATCCCCTTCTCGTCGCTCATCCCGAACATGCCGACTGGCTTTACCGGGATCAGGCACCCGGGGAACGTCGGCTCGTACAGGCACACGAGCGCGTCGAGCGGGTCGCCGTCGAGGCCCAGCGTGCCGCGCAGGTAGCCGTAGTCCGCCGGGTAGGTGGCGGCGCTCATCAGCAGGCGGTCGAACTTGATCCCGCCGAGAAGCGGGTCGTACTCGTACTTGTTGCGCGAGCCCTTAGGGATCTCGACCACGCAGACCAGGTCGGGCTGCGGCTCAGTCGTCTCGCGTTGCGCCACACCGCCAACCTACCGGCCGGGCGCCGACCGTCTGGTTTCGGGGCGGGCCCGCGGGGTAAGCCGAACATCGATGGCGAACGAAGGTCCCGAGGAGCGGGAGCAGACAGAGCTGGCCGCGCGCGAAGCGGCTTCGATCGGCGGCGTTCCAACCGCGGCCGGCGCGTCAGATGAGGCCCGCGACGAATCGATTCGCCCCGTTGTGGAGGCCGGCGGCGGCGAGTCCGAGGGCTTCGAGCAGGCCGAGGAGATGCTGATCGAGCACGCGAGCCACGGCGAGGAACGACCTGCCCATGCGGTGCTCCACGACGAGGCCCCGGGCGAGGAGGAGCTGCCCGGGCGGGCCGACGGCGAGGCGGACCGTGAGCGCAGCAGCGAGCGCGAGGACGAGGAGCTGCCCAGGGAGCGATAGCGATGAGCGAGCCAGAACAGCGCGGGGGCGACGCGCGCCGGGACGAGACCGAACACGAGCGCTTGGACCGCAACCTCGGTGAGCTGACGGGGGAGCTGCGCGTCGTCGTGACCGGCGTGCAGGTGCTGTTCGCGTTCCTGCTCATCGTCCCGTTCAACGTCGGCTTCGAGCACGTCGGTGGCTTCGAGCGAGTGGTCTACATCGTCACGCTGCTGCTCGCCGCGCTCTCCGCGCTCTGCACGATCGCTCCCTCGGCCCAGCACCGCTGGGTCTTCCGCCACGACGACAAGCGCCACCTCGTGTTCTCGGCGAACCGGCTCGTGATCACCGGCATGGGGTTCCTCGCGCTCGCGATGTGCGGCTGCCTGCTGCTCGTCACGACGAAGCTCTTCGGGGCCGGGTGGGGGGTGCTGACCGCGGCCCTCGCCGCGATCCCGTTCCTGGTGCTCTGGTTCGCGGTCCCGATGCGCCGTGCCGCGGCGCTCGGACGCCGAGCGGGCGGCGACGCGAATCTCGGCGAGCCGGCCGGGAGCGACTCGGTCGCCGGTCGCGAGCCGCGCGAACGGCGTCTCGCCGCAGACGGACGCGCGCGTCGCGCGCCCTAGCCCGCGAGGGCGCCGCGCAGCACCCCGCCCATCTCGGCCAGTGCTTCGCGCGGTCCGCTGCCGCCGACCATGATGTGGGTGAAGCCGTGTACGTACCCCGGGTGCCGGCGCAGCATCGTCGCCACGCCGGCGGCCGCCAGGCGCCGGCCGTAGGCCTCGCCCTCGTCGCGCAGCGGGTCGAAGCCGGCGGTCACGACCATCGCCGGGGCGAGCCCGGCCAGGCTCTCCGCGTGAAGCGGCGAGACGCGCGGATCGCGCCGGTCGTGGTCGCCGATGAAGTTCTCCTCGTACCAATCCATGTTCTCCCTGGTCAGAAGGAACCCCTCGCCGAACTCCCGGCGTGAGCGCGCCACCTCCGCGCAGTCGGTGACGGGGTAGATCAGCAGCTGGAACGCGGGCGGATGCTCGTCGCCAGCGGCGAGCTGCGCCGTCACCGCCGCGAGGTGCCCGCCCGCGCTGTCGCCCGCGACGGCGATCCGGCGCGCGTCGGCACCGAGCTCGGGTGCCCGTGCGACGGCGTCGCGGTAGGAGGCGAGCGCGTCCTCGACGCCGGCCGGGAAAGGGTGCTCGGGAGCGAGCCTGTACTCGACGCTCAGCACCCGCGCGCCGGAGGAGCGGGCCAGGGCGCGGCAGACGGTGTCATGCGTGTCGAGGTCGCCGAGGGCCCAGCCGCCGCCGTGGAAGTAGACGACCAGCGCGCTCTCGCCGTCCGCGGCCTCGGCCGGGACGTACAGTCGCGCCGGCAGCGGCCCGGCGCCGCCCGCGACCATGATCGAGCGCACCTCGGCCATCGCCGCCGGGCGGGCCACCACCCGCCCCGCCGAGGAGCGCAGGTGTGCGCGGGCCTGCGCGGGCGTGAGCGTGTGCAGCGGCGGCTCGGGGTCGCGTTCGGCGAGGCGGAGGAGCACCTGGGTCTCGAGGTCCAGGGTGAGCCCGTCGCGCTGCAGCGGCGCTCCGGCGAGACGGCGCTTGAGCGGCTCCGGCAGCGCGAGAAGCGTCCTGATGACGGCGCGCTCGGCCCGCTCGCCGGCGCCGTTCCCGATCGCCGGGCGCGCCGTGCCCGCGCCTTCAACGGTTGCACCCATCACTCGGCGGGCGATGCTACCCGAGCGTGGCGCAGCCGTCGGGCGCCGTGTCCACGGCCGGGCGGGAGAGGTGGCGAGGACGAGGCTTACAGCTCGATCGCGCGCATCACGTGCTCATCGGGCAGCTTCTCGAGGATCCGCCAGAGGATCTCGCGCTCGTCGGCCTGCTCGCGCTGCAGGTCGTTGATGAGCAGCCGCACCGCGAAGAACACGATCTTCATCTCCTTGGCGCTGAGGGGAAGGCTCAACACGCCGCGCTCGTCCGGTGGCGCCTCGAGGCCCGCGAGCGCCTGGCGCCCCAGCGCCTGGATCTCCGGTTGATGGGCCTCGTCGCCGATGTAGAGCCGCAGTGCGCTCGCTGCGACCGGGACCTCGTCCCGATCGAGCAGCAGGTGGTAGTCCGGTTCCGTCTCCTCCGCGCTCAAATGCCCCTCCTGGTTCGTTATCGCGTGACGGGTCCTGCGGGTCTGTCCGCGGGCGGCGGCGTGCTCGGAGCGTCTGCCTCCGGGCTCGCCGGTGCAACATGCCCGCGGGCGGCGGCGCGTTCGCGCTGGTACCGCGCGAGCCGCCCTCCGGCGGCTGTGAGCAACATGCCGAAGATCGCCGTGATGACCGCGAGCAGGGGCGGGAATTTGCCCAACGAAACCTTGGCGTCCGTGCCGGCGATCGCGTGTGCCACGAGCAGCGCGACGCCGTAGATGAAGCCGGCGACCAGCCCGCGGTCGGCTCCGCCCCAGCCGTCCTGGTGCTCGAAGCCCGACAGGAAGCCGCCTATCGCCGCGACCGCGCCGACCGCCCAGTACGCGGTCGAGGACACGCCCAGCAGAACGCCGGCGACCGCGCCGAGCGCCGCCGGGATCAGCCCGCCGAGCACGATCTGCACCGGGCGCGAGCGGTCGCGGAAAAGCGTTGGTTCCAAATCGTTCCTCTCCCCGAGGGTCGGCCGCGAACCCTAGCCTATGCGGCGGGCCCGGCCATCCACGGGGGCGCCGGCGAACGGACGGCGCGGCGCGTCCGCTGTCCCATCCAATCCTCCTAACCTCTCTCGCGTGAGCACTGCCCCGCTGCGACTCTCGGTTCTCGATCAGTCCCCCGTCTCGGAGGGTTCGACGGCCTCCCAGGCCCTGCGCAACACGCTCGACCTGGCGCAGCTCGCAGACCGGCTCGGCTATCACCGCTACTGGCTCGCCGAGCACCACGGCGGGCCGATGCTCGCGGGCCCGAGCCCCGAGGCGCTGATCGGTCCGGTCGCGGCGGCGACCGAGCGCATCCGGGTCGGCAGCGGCGGCGTGATGCTGCCGCACTACAGCCCGTTCAAGGTGGCCGAGACGTTCAGCCTCCTGGCAGGCCTCTTCCCCGGGCGCATCGACCTCGGCATCGGCCGCGCCGCGGGAACGGACCCGATGACGACATTCGCCCTGCAGCGCGACCGGCGCCAGGCCGCGCCCGACGACTTCCCCCAGCAGCTCGCCGAGCTGCTGGGGCACCTCGAGGGACGGCTGCCCCCGGACCACCCGTTCGCGCGCCTGGCGGCGACGCTTCCCGGCCGCCCCGAGATCCCCGAGGTCTGGCTGCTCGGCTCCTCGCTGCAGAGCGCGATCTGGGCCGCCGAGCTCGGGCTGCCCTACGCCTTCGCCGACTTCATCAACTCCGGCGGCGCGGAAGCGGCTCGGCTCTACCGCGAGCGTTTCGCCGAGCACGAACACGCCGAGAAGCGCCCGCGCGTCGCGGTTGCGGCGTGGGCGATCGCCGCCGAGGACGAGGCGGCAGCGCGGCGGATCGCGGCGAGCGGGCGCATGACCTTCCACCTGCTGCGCCAGGGCCGCCCGATCGCGGTGCCACCACCCGAGCGCGCCGAGCACTTCCTGGCCTCGCTGCCCGAGGAGGAGTCCGCCGGGCAGGGGATGCGAAGGCGCACGGTGCTCGGCAGTGGCGAGGAGGTCGCAGCCGGGCTGCGCGAGGTGGCGCAGGAGTACGGCGCCGAAGAGGTGATCGTGGTCAACATCACCTACGACCACCAGGACCGGCTGCGCAGCTACGAGCTGATCGCCGAGGCGTGGGGGCTGCCGGGTGACCCCCCCGCGGCGAGCCCGGCCGCCGACGCGCACGCTGCCCTCGGCTGAGCGTTCGGCCGGCGGGCGCACGTATAAGGTCACGCGATGGCCTCGCCGCCGGCGATCCGCCGCGCCACCGAGCAGGACGTTCCGGCCCTCGCCGGCGTGCTTGCGAGGGCGTTCTTCGACGACCCGGTCGCGAGCTGGGCCTGGCGGCCCGATGACCTGCGACTGGCCGCGCTCGAGCGCTTCCAGGCCACGCGAATGCGCCAGCTCCTGCCCCATGAGGAGGTGTGGACCGATGAGAGCACCGGCTGTGCCGCGCTGTGGGCGCCGCCCGGTCACTGGAAGGCGAGCCTGAGCGAAACGGCTGCGCTCGTGCCCTGCTTCGCCCGCGCACGGCTGATCGCGAGGCTGCCGCTCGTCACCCTCGGCTGGGAAAAACTCGAGCGCGGCCACCCGCGCGAGCCCCACTACTACCTGGCCGTGCTCGGGACCGACCCGGCCGCGCAGGGCCGCGGGCTCGGCTCGACGGTCCTGCAGGGCGTCCTCGAGCAATGCGACCGCGACGGCGTCGGCGCCTTCCTCGAGTCCTCGAAGGAGAGCAACATCGCGTTCTACGCGCGCCACGGCTTCCGCGTCACCGAAGAGGTGCATCTCGTGCGGGGGCCGTCGATGTGGAAGATGTGGCGCGAGCCGCGCTGAGCCGGCGCTCCTTCGAGGAGCCTCGCGGCGGCGAACGGGCCCGCACCGACGGGGGAGCCCTCGACCCAGATTCGACCTCGTGGCCGGCGGCGCCTTCCTCGGAAGGTGATCCGTCCCCGAGCACGCCGCGTAACACCACGTGTAGAGAGACGACAACGAGAAAAGGACGGAAGCCATGGGCCTCGACAACCCCCTTCACATCGCCTTCCTGCTGGTCATCGTGCTGATGGTCTTCGGCGCCAAGCGCCTGCCCGAGCTGGGGAAATCGCTCGGTACCGGCATGCGAGGCTTCAAGGACGCCTTGAACCCCGGGCCCGAGCAGTCTCACCTGCTCGGCGAGCATCGGCTGGCGGCGGCGGACGAGCCCGCGGAGCGCCCGGCGGCGTAGGATCCGTGCGGGGCGGCGCGGGCGGCGACGCCGATGATCCGGCGCCCCGCCTCATCCGTATCTGAAACGGGATGTTCAACCCCCTGCGGTCAGCCGGCGGCGAGCGCTCGGCCACCCACCTGCGTGTCCTCGCCGACGAGGAGCTGATGCAGCTCGTCTACAGGGGGAACGCAGCGGCGTTCGAGGTCGTCTACGACCGCCATGCCGACGCCGCCTACTCGCTCGCGATGCGCATGTGCGGGCAGCGCTCGCTGGCCGAAGACGTCGTGCAGGAGGCGTTCCTGTCGGTGTGGCGCAGCGGCGCTCGCTACGACCGCAACCGCGGCAGCGTGCGGACCTGGACGCTGGGGATCGTGCACAACCGGGCGATCGACGCCCTGCGCAGGCGTGCCGTGCGCGATCGCAGCGTGGTCGCGGACGAAGGGATCGAGGAGCGCGTGCCGGCTCGCGAGCGCACCGAGCTGGAGTTCGCGCGCCGCGATGAGGCCCGCGAGATCCGCGAGGCGCTGCAGCAGCTCCCGCGCGAGCAGAGCCACGTGATCGAGCTTGCCTACTTCGGCGGGCTGACCCACGTCGAGATCGCCTCGATGCTCGACACGCCCATCGGCACGGTAAAGGGAAGGATGCGGCTCGGGCTCGAGAAGATGCGCCTCGCGCTCGGCGAACCAGGGGAGGTGGTCGGATGAGCACCGAAGAGCGGCAAGGCAGCTGCACCGGGCGTCCCGAGGACGCCGCGGCCTACGCGCTTGGCGCGCTGGAGGAGCAGGAGGCGCTGGAGTTCGCCGAGCACCTGCCCACGTGTGCGCACTGCCGTGAGGATCTGGCCGCGATGCAGCCGGTCGTGGACGTGCTGCCGTCCGCGGTGGCGCAGCGCAGCGCGCCTTCCGAGCTGCGCGGGCGCATCCTCTCGACGGTCCGTTCCGAGGCGGAGCTGCGGGGTGCGAGCAGTCGCGGCGCCCCGGCCGAGCCCGTGCGGCGGCGCTCACGCGAGTGGCGACCCTGGCGTCTCGCGACCGCGGGCCTCGCGGTCGCCGCCGTCTCCGCGGCCGTGGCGCTCGCGTTCGCGCAGAGCGGGCCGGTCGTGAACCGTGCGATCCATGCGCGCGCCAGCGTGCCCGGGGCGCGCGTCATCCTGCACCTCGACGGAGAGCGCGGCCAGCTGCGGATCGCGGGCATGCCGCAGGCGCCGCGGGGCCACATCTACGAGGTCTGGGTCGAACGCGGGGGCGCCGCGCGGCCGACGAATGCGCTCTTCACGGTCAGCTCGTCGGGCCGCGCCGCGGTCGGCGTGCCCGGCTCCCTCTCAGGCGCCACGGCCGTGATGGTGACCTCCGAGCCCCTCGGCGGCAGCTCGAAGCCGACGAGCTCGCCGGTGATCGTCGCGCGGCTGGGCTAGAGCGCGCTCGTCAGGAGGAGATCCCGGCCCGCCGCCCGCACACTGTCGCCCGGGTGGAGCTGGCGCCCGCGGCGCGTCTCGGGCTCGTTGTTGACGAGCACGGGCTCCATGGACAGCAACGCCCGCGCCTCGCCGCCGCTGTCGACGATGCCGGCTAGCTTCAGCAGCTGCCCGAGACGGATCGTCTCGCCCTGGATCGTGATCGCCTCGATCATGCTCCGAGCCTAGCCTCGTCCGAAGCTCCCCGGATCGACGATCGGCTGCGGGTAGCGAAGCCGGCGGCGTTCGGCGGCGGGCAGCCGCCACGGCTCGTGCACGGCCGCGCCCGCGAGCGCACCCAGCTCGGGAAGGTGGCGGCGCACGTAGACGCCGTCCGGGTCGAACCGGCGCGCCTGGCGCAGCGGGTTCAACACGCGGTTGGGGCGGGTGTCGTTCCCCGTGCCCGCCACCCACTGCCAGTTGCCGACGTTGTCCGCGACGTCGGCGTCGCACAGCAGCGCCGCGAAATGCGCGGCTCCCGGGCGCCAGTCGATGCGCAACGTCTTGGTGAGCAGCGACGCGACGATCAGCCTCGCGCGGTTGTGCATCCAGCCCTCGTGCGCGAGCTGGCGCATCCCGGCATCCACGATCGGGATGCCGGTGAGGCCCTCCTGCCAGGCGCCGAGCGCGTCCGGGTCACGGCGCCACCCGCGCCCCCGCGGGCGGTAATCGGCACGCGGGAGATCCGGGCGGTCGGCGAGCACCTGGCGGTGGAAGTCGCGCCAGCACAGCTGGCGGGCGAACTCCTCGCCGCCGCTCTTGCCGTCGCTGCGTGCCACCACGCTGCGCGCGGAGAGGCAGCCGAAGTGCAGGTAGGGGCTGAGCCGTGATGTCCCTTCGCCCGCCAGGTCGTCGTGGCGCTCGGGGTAGCCCCCGAGGTCCCCGGCGGTGAAGCGCGCGAGGCGCTCGCGTGCCGCCGTCTCGCCGCCCGCCGGCAGTGCTTGTGAGGCGCGCCGCGTGCCGGGGAGCGCGGGCAGGCGCATCGCCGGCAGATCGGGCGGGGCGGCGATGCGCCGCGGCGTCGTCGCAGCGGCCGGTCGCGGTTGCGCCCGCCAGGCGCGCCAGTAAGGGGTGAAGACGCGGTAGTGGCCACCTGCCGCGGGTACCACCGTGCCCGGCGCGACGACCGAGGGGGTCCCGAGCGTGAGCAGCTCGACGCGCTGCTCGCGGCAGGCCCGGGCCAGGCGGGCGTGCCGTTCGCGGGCGTAGGGGGTCGTGTCATCGCTCATGTAGATCGCCTGCGCGCCGAAGCGGCGGACGAGCCTGAGCGCCTGCTCGACGACGTCGCCGCGTCTCACGACCAGGCCGGCTCCGCGGGCGCGGAGCGAGGCATCGAGATCGCGCAGGCAGTCGCGCAGGAACGCGAGCCTGTTCGGTGCGCCGCACGTGGCGGCCAGCAGCCGCTCGTCGAGCACGAAAGCCGGCACGAGGAGCTCGCGCTCAGCGGCCGCGGCGGCGAGGGCCGGGTTGTCGCGCAGCCGCAGGTCGCAGGTGAACAGGACGAGCGCGCGGCTCACGGCCCGCCTGTCACCCCTCGGAGCGCTCTTCTTCGAGCGCCGCGCGCAGCGCCACGTCGAAGGACAGCGGCTCGATGCCGAATGGGACCGCCCCGCTGGGGTCGGTGACGACGGTCGCGGTGCGGAGGCCTTCGACGAGCGGCCGGGCGACCTTCGTGTCGACCGGCGTCACCAGGCCGAGCCAGAGCGAGGACAGCCTCGGGGTCAGCAGCGGCACCGGCACCTTCAGCCTTCTGCGGAGCCCCATGGCGTCGGCCATGCGGTCGAGCATCTCGCCGTAGGTGAGGACGTCCGGTCCACCGATCTGGACCTCGCGGCCCGCGGACTCCGGTACCTCGGGCGCGCGGGCCAGGTACTCGATCGCGTCGGCGACGGCGATCGGCTGCGTATCGGTGCGCAGCCAGCTCGGCGCGACCATCGCAGGCAGTCGCTGCACCAGGTAGCGCAGGGTCCGGTAGGACTCGCTGCCGGCGCCGACCACCATCGCGGCTCTGAAATACGTGAGCGGCGGACCGTGCTCGGAGAGGGCGAGGGCGGTCGCATGGCGGCTGCGCAGGTGCGCGGATGCCGACTCCTCGCCGAGCCCGCCGAGGTAGACCACGCGCGCGACCCCGCCCGCGGCGGCCCCGCGCGCGAAGTTCCGAGCACCGTCGAGCTCGCGCTCGTGGAACCCGCTCCCGCCCGCCATCTCGTGCACGAGGTAGTACGCGGTCCGGACGCCCGCGAAGGCGTCCGCGAGGGTCGCACGATCCGTCACGTCGGCCTTGTGCAGCTCGGCGCCGCTCTCCGCCAGGCTGCGAGCCGGGGCACCGGCCGGGTCGCGCACGAGCGCCCGCACGGCCGTACCGCCGTCGAGCAGGGCGCGTGTCAGGCGCCTTCCGAGGAACCCGGTCGCGCCGGCGACGAGCGTGGTGTCGCTCAGCCTTGCTCCTCCCGCGCGCCGCTGCGATCGCCCGGCGGCAGCGGCGAGCGTCCGCTCGCGGTCCCGGGCTCCCACGGCGACGGCGCTGGGACGGCAGGCTCCTCGGCCGGCTCAGCGGGTTTGTCGCGCTCGGCGAGGTCGGCGCCGGTCGTCGTGGTCATCATGGCGGCGCCGCGCCCGCCGATCGCGCGGCGCACGAGCGCCGGGGCGAGAATGCGCAACGCCGCCGCGAGCCAGTAGGGGCGGGGGACGTAGCGCTCGGAGCGCCCGCCGAGCCCGGCTTCGCGAATCGCTTCCGCGGCACGCTCCGGCGTCGAGACGATGCGGCGGGTGAGCGGGTTCTCCATCAGCTCGGACTGAGGGAAGCCCTCGGTCGCGATGAAGCCCGGGAGCACGAGGCCGACGTGTACGCCGTGCTCGCGCTCCTCGGCGGCGAGCGAGTCCGACCATCCGGTGAGCGCGAACTTCGACGCGCTGTACGCGCCGGTGCCGGCACGCGCGACC
Source organism: uncultured Solirubrobacteraceae bacterium (assembly GCA_963738815.1). Taxonomy (GTDB): domain Bacteria; phylum Actinomycetota; class Thermoleophilia; order Solirubrobacterales; family Solirubrobacteraceae; genus Palsa-744. The sequence goes on along the minus strand of CAVTXW010000006.1, from coordinate 121,130 downwards.
CGCGCGGCGGTCGAGGAGACGTTGACGATCGCGGACGGCGAGCTGCGCCGCAGGAGCGGGAGCAGCTCCTCGGTGAGCCGCAGAGGTGCGTCGAAGTTGATCGCCATCGTGCGGCGCACGTTCTCGTAACCGCCGTCGGCGAAGCGGGCGCGCCAGGCCGCCCCCGCGTTGTTCACCAGCAGGTCGAGCCGGCCGTGGCGAGACTCGACGTGCTCGCGCACCTTGCGGGGGGCGTCGGCGTCGAGCAGGTCCACGGCGACGAAGCTCGCCGAGGGGCCGAGCTCTTCGGCGAGCGGCACGAGGCGCTCCTGCGCGGCGCGCCACGAGGACGATCGCGGCGCCCGGCTCGCGCGCGAGCAGGCGTGCCGTGGCCTCGCCGATGCCGCTGGAGGCGCCGGTGACGAGGATCACCGGCGAAGGACCGTGAGTGGCGTCTGGTGGCATCTGCTCCTCGCTTCGGTCGCGACCGGGCGCCCGGGCGGGCGTCTCGGGCTAGCCTTTCAGATCCCGTACACATGAGCTCGCCGGCACCCACCGCACCGGAGCACCAGGTCTCGCCGCGCAAGGCGGAGGCGCTCGAGCTGTTCAGCGGGCTGCCATCGCGCTACGACGAGCTCTCGGCCGCGCTCAGCTTCTGGCAGGACCCGCGCTGGCGCCGCGCGCTCGCGGACGAGCTCGATCCGCGTCCAGGCCAGCGCATCCTCGACGTCGCGACCGGCACCGGCATGGTTGCGGCCGAGCTGCTCGGCCGTGCCGACTGCGCGGTCGTGGGCGTCGACCAGAGCGCCGAGATGCTCTCGCGGGCCCGCGCGCGCTTCGCCGCCGAGCCGCCCGGGCGCATCGAGCTGCTCCAGGCGCAGGCCGAGCGCCTCCCCTTCGCCGACGCGAGCTTCGACGGCCTCAGCTTCACCTACCTGCTGCGTTACGTCGAGGACCCGGCAGCGACGCTCGCGGAGCTGGCTCGCGTGGTACGGGGAGGTGGCCGCGTCGCCTCGCTCGAGTTCGGGGTGCCGCCGTGGGCGCCGGCCCGCGCCGCATGGCGGCTCTACACCGCCGTCGGGCTGCCGGCGCTCGGCCGTCTGGCGTCGCCGGAGTGGGCGCGGGTCGGGCGCTTCCTGGGCCCGAGCATCCGCGACTACTACCGCGCGCACCCGCTCGACTCGATAGTCCGCGACTGGCGCGCCGCCGGGCTCGACGACGTGCGCGTGCGCCGCATGAGCTTCGGCGGCGGCGTCGTGATGTCAGCCACGCGGCGGGCGTGAGCGGATGGTCGCCCGGCCGCAGCGCCCGGCCTTCTACGCGCTCGGGGGCGGCCGGTTCGCCGACGCGCTCACGCTGTTGCACCCGCCGTACACGCTCTGGCACCTGAGCTACTTCGCGATCGGCGCTGCGCTCGCGCCCCATGTGTACGTGGACCGGCTGCTGTGGGGCCTCGCCGCCTTCGCCCTCGCGGTGGGCGTGTGCGCGCACGTCGCTCGACGAGCTGCACGATCGCCCGCTCGGCACCCGCTTCTCTGACCGCGCGCTCTGGGGTGCGGCGATCGCGAGCGCGGCCGCGGCCATCGGGATCGGCATCGGCGGGATCGTGACGGTCTCGGCGTGGCTCGCGCCGCTCGTCGCGATCGGGGCTTTCCTGCTGCCTGCCTACAACCTCGAGCTCGCGGGCGGGCGCTTCCACAGCGATATGTGGTTCGCCGCGGGATGGGGCGCGTTCCCCGCCTTCACCGGGTACTTCGTGTGCGCGCTGCGCCTCGATGCGACCGGCGTGCTGGTCGCGGGCGGCTGCATGGCGATGAGCCTCGCTCAGCGGCGCCTGAGCTCGGCTGCGCGAGACCTGCGCCGCCGCACGCTCGCGGTGGAGGGCGTTCGCAGGCTGACCGACGGCAGCACCGAACCGCTCACGCTGCCGCGCCTGCTCGGTCCGCTCGACGGGGCGCTCGCGATGCTCTCGCTGACGGTCGTGCTGCTTGCGGCGGCGCTGCTGGCCGCACGGCTGTGAGCGACCGAGACGGCATGCCGGCCCGCTGCGCACGGGCCCTGCGGCGCTGAGGCGCTTCGCGTCCGGCTCAGCCTGCCTCGGCGTGCGCGCCGGGGCCCGGCGCGACCGGGATCGCCCCGACAGGCAGCGGCGTCTGCGGTTCGAAGAGAGCGAGGACCGAGCCGCCGAATCCGCCCCCGATCAGGCGCGCTCCCGCTGCGCCCGCGTCGAGCAGCCGCGCGACGGTTGACTCGACCGCGGGGGTCGAGATCGCGTACAGGTCGCGCAGGCTCGCGTGCGAGGCGTCGAGCAGGCCCGCGAGCGCGGGCATGTCGCGCTCGCGCAGGGCACGGGTCGCCGCCAGCACGCGCCCGTTCTCCTCGACCACGTGGCGCGCGCGGTCGCCGAGCGGCGCCGGCAGCTCCGCGAGCTGGTCGGCGCGAGCGTCGCGCAGCGAGTCGACGCCCGAGCAGCTCGCACGCCCGGGCGCACTCCTCGCGACGCTCGTTGTAGCCCGAGCTCGCGTGGCTGTGACGCTCGCCGGAGTCGGCGACCGCGAAGCGCCAGCCGGCGAGGTCGACAGGCACCGGCTCCACGACGAGGCTGCGGAAGTCGATCAGCAGCGCCGCGTCGCGAGATCCGTAGAGGCTCGCGAGCTGGTCGAGCAGCCCCGTGTGTGCGCCGGTCCACTCGTTCTCCACCCGCGAGCAGAGCCGGGCGATCGCCAGCCGGTCGCGTCGGAGATCCTCCGCGGCGGCGCTGCCGTCCAGCTCGAGCAGCGCGAGGCACACCGCGACGGACAACGCCGCCGAAGAGGAGAGCCCGCCGCCGCGCGGCACGTCGCCGCTGATCTCCAGCCGCGCGCCGGGCGGCGTCGCGCCCGCCGCCGTGAGCTCCGCGACCGCGCCACGCACGAACGCGCGCCAGCCGTCCGCTCGTGCCCGGCTCGCGCAGGAGGAAGCTGTCGCGCTCGCCGAGGTCGAGCGCGAGGGCCTCGACGAGCTCGCCCGACGCGTCCTCGCCGGAAGCAGCGACGCCGCCGACCGTGACGCCCTGCTCGATCGCGAACGGCAGCGCGAGCCCCTCGTTGTAGTCGGTGTGCTCGCCGATCACGTTGACGCGGCCCGGGGCGAAGGCGGTGGCGCGCCTAGCCGCCACCGATCGCCTCGCGCAGCTGCTCGGCCGCCTCCTCGGGGAGCACGTCGCCGATGAAGGTGCCTGCGCCCTGCTCGGAGCCCGCGAGGAACTTCAGCTTCTCGGCGGTGCGCAGCGGCGGGTAGAACTCGACGTGCAGGTGACCCTCCTGCGTCCCCAGCCCACCGCCGGTCGGCGCCTGGTGCACGGCCATCACGTACGGCATGGGGCGTGCGAACAGCGCGTCGTAGCCGCGGACGAGCCGCTGCAGTGCGGAGGCGAGTGCGCGCAGCTCGCCGGGCTCGCAGTCGAGCAGTGAGCGGCGGTGGGGGAGCATCGCGAGATGGGCTTCGTACGGCCAGCGCGCGGCTTCCGGCACGTAGCCGACGACCGCCTCGTTCTCCAGCAGGAGCCGCGTTCCGGCCTCGCGCTCGCGCGCCAGGAGCGTGCAGGGCGCGCAGCCGCCGAGGCGCGCGTCGGCGGCCTGCTCGAGCGCCGGCACCGGCGGCAGGAACGGATAGCCGTAGATCTGCCCGTGCGGGTGGTGCAGCGTGACGCCGATCTCGACGCCGCGGTTTTCGAAGATGTAGACGTACTCGACGTCCTCGCGCGCTCCCAGCTCCGCGTAGCGGTGGCGCCACACCCACATCAGGTCCTCGGCCCGCTCCGGCGCCAGGGCGCCGAACGAGCCGTCGTGGTCGGCGGTGTAGACGACGACCTCTGCCGCGCCGGCGGGCGATTCGAACGCGGGGAAGCGGTTGTCGAAGACGACGATCTCGAAGTCCTCCAGGGGGATCTCGGTCTGCGGCCCGCCCGGCTTGGTCGGGTCGAGCGGGCAGTGGGCGCGGTCGGGCAGGAACGTGCGGTCCTGGCGATGGATCGCGTAGACGACCTCCTCGCCGCGGAGCTCGTTGAAGCGCAGCTCGCTCACGCCGGCGAGGCGCGGCGTGAGGCCTCGCCGGGACCTTCGCGGGGCGGGCGATGGACGCGTTCGTAGACGATCAGCGATCTGCCGTCGTCTTTGGTCATGCGACGAACGGCCAACGGGCCGAAGGTCACGGGTGGCTCAGGGTCGCGGACGCAGACGGGCGCAGGCGAGAACGGTCGCTCGACCCCGCCATGGCCGCCGGGAGGCGGATTGCCGTCCATTGGGGCAGGGTATATCGAGACCCGAGCGGCGGTCATCGGTCGCGGTAGGCTCCGGGGCATGGCACCTGCAAGAAAGCGCCCAACCTTGTGGCCTCCCGCCCCGATTTGCGGCGTTTCCTCCGAAATGGGTGTTGACTACGGTCCGGCAGACCGTGAATAGTGTCAGCAGTTACGTCTGGGACACGGGTGAGAGGAGAGCTTCATGTCGGATTCAGATCATGCCCACGAAGCCGTAGAACGGCTTGAGTTCAATGAGCGAAACGATGTTGATCGGCCGGGGATCGACCGGCGGTCCTTTCTGCGCAGGACCGCGCTGACGGGGGTTGCGGCCGGCTCGGTCGGCACACTGCTCGCCGCTTGCGGGTCGGGCGCCTCCAACAGCGGGTCGTCCGAAATCTTCGGCTCGCATCCGAGCTACAAATTCACGTTCGTCAACCACGTCACGACGAACCCGTTCTTCGTCCCGACCCAGTACGGCATCCAGGACGCCTGCAAACTGCTCGGCTGCTCGTACACGTGGACCGGCTCGGAAACCAGCAACGTGAGCCAGATGGTCAACGCGGTCAACAGCGCGATCTCGGCCAAAGCCGACGGCATCGCGGTGTCGCTGATCGACCTTACGGCGTTCAACGCACCGGTCAAGAGCGCGCTGTCCGCGGGGATCCCGGTCCTCTCCTACAACGCCGACGTCGAACCGCCCGCCAATGACCGCCTCGCCTACATCGGCCAGAACCTCGAAGTGTCGGGCGAAAAGATGGGCGAACACATCGCCGAACTCGTGCCGGAAGGCGAAGTCGCGCTGTTCATCGCGACGCCGGGCTCGCTGAACATCCAGCCGCGCATCAACGGCGCCCTGAAGACCCTCAAGAAACACTCGTCGATCAAGACCCACACGATCGCGACGGGCGCCGCGGTCCCGCAGGAGCTCACGGTGATCGAATCCTACCTGGCCGGTCATCCCGAAACGAAGGGGATGTTCGCCGTCGACGCCGGCTCGACCGAAGGCGTCGCGAAGACGATTCAGAAGAAAGGCGTCAAGGGCAAGGTCAAGGGCGGCGGGTACGACCTGCTCGAAAACACCGAGAAGCTGCTCTCCGAAGGCTACATCCAGTTCACGATCGACCAGCAGCCCTACCTGCAGGGCTTCCTGCCGACGCTCGAGCTGTTCCTCTACCAAGTGTCGAAAACGCTCACCGGTCCGGCCGACGTCAACACGGGCCTGAAGTTCCTGACCAACGAAACGGTCAAGCCGTACGTCAGCACCAAGAGTCGTTTCGAGGGAACGTCCTCGAAGCCCGGCGTCGTCAACGCGTAGCGACGAGCCGTGGCTGTCGCGTCCGGAAGCGAAGCCTCGGCGCAAGCGCCGACCGGGGGTCCTGCGGGTAGCCGCGGGACCCTCGGGGCGAGCGCCCTCAAACTCCTGCGCAGCTTCCTCACGCTGCGCGAGGGCAGCATCATCCTCGTCACGATCGCGACGTTCATCTACTTCCTGGTGTCGGCGGAAGGCTTCGCGTCCGCCGACAACTTCAAGACCCTGCTGCCGTACTTCGCGCCGATCGCGATCCTTGCGGCGGGCGAGGTCTTCATCATGATCAACGGCGAGATCGACCTGTCGATCGGTGCCGTCTACCTGATCACGCCGTTCCTCTTCTACAAGCTGAACGTCAGCGTCGGCTTGCCGCTGGTGCCGGCCGTGCTCCTGGCTCTGTGCGGCAGCGCGCTGATCGGCTTCATCAACGGGTTCTTCATCGCGGTCGTCGGCATCTCCTCGTTCGTCGCGACGTTCGGGATGCTGTTCACCCTCGACGGCCTGACGCTCGTGATCTCGCACTCCGCGCCCGTGTCGACGCCGGGGACGTCCTCGCTGCACGTCGACACGTTCGCGAAAATCTTCGGCGGCGGCACGTACTCCGAGATCATCTGGGCGCTTGCGATCGTGGTCGGCCTGCAGCTCGTCCTGAGCTTCACGCGGTGGGGTCTCCACACGGTTGCCGTCGGTGGCAACCGCCTCGGCTCGGCTGAGGCCGGGGTGCGGGTGAGGCTCGTGATGATCCGCAATTTCATGCTTTGCGCGCTGCTCGCGGGGCTGGTCGGGGTGCTGGAGTCCGTGCGCACGGTCACCGCGACGCCGGACCCCTCGGGTTCCAACGAAATCCTCTTCCAGGCGATCGCGGCCGCGGTGATCGGCGGGACACTGCTGCGCGGCGGCTCGGGAACGGTCGTGGGGGCGCTGATCGGGGCCCTGTTCCTTGGGGTGTTGCACGACGGCCTGATCATCAAGGGGGTCAGCGCCGACTACCTGGACCTCTACCTTGGGCTCGCCATCATTCTCGTCATGACGATCAACGTCTTCGTCCAGCGTGTGCGAACGGGGTCGGGACTTGCCTGAGCAGCCTCCCGAAGAGCCGCTCCCGCCCGGCGAGCAGCTGCTGCCCGCCGAGGAGGTCGCGGCCGACGAGGCGCGCGCCGGCGCCGAGCTCGGTGCGCGGGCGCAGAGCGCCGGGGCGCCGGGCGAGGAGGTGCTGCGCGTCGAGCACATCGCCAAGAGCTTCGGCCCGATCACGGCCCTGCACGACATCAACCTGACGCTCAAAAAGGGAGAGGTGCTCGGCCTGCTCGGCGACAACGGCTCGGGCAAGTCGACGCTGATCAAGACCATCACGGGCTTCCACAAGCAGGACTCGGGGCAGATGTTCCTGCACGGCGAGCCCTACGAGCCGAAAAGCGTCGACGACGCGCGCGCCCAGGGCGTCGACACGGTCTTCCAGGACCTCGCGCTGATCGACGAGCTGTCCGTCTACCACAACATGTTCCTGCGCCGCGAGAAGGTCCACAAGCCGATCCCGTTCCTCTCGAACGGAGAGATGCGCAGAGAGGCGCGCAAGGCCCTCGACGACATCGGCATCAACATCCCGCGGCTCGACGTGCCTGTCGCCCGGCTGTCGGGCGGACAGCGCCAGTCGATCGCCGTCGCGCGGACCGTGTACGGCGAGGCCAACATCCTGCTCCTGGACGAGCCGCTCGCGGCGATGGGCGCCAAAGAGGGCGGCATGATCCTCGAGCTGATCGAGCGGCTGAAGCAGGAGGGCAACGTCTCGATCATCATGGTGCTCCACAACTACGTGCACGTGCTGGCGACCTGCGACCGCGTCAACCTGATCCAGGACGGGAGGATCGGGCTCGACAAGCCCACGGCCGAGACCTCGGTCGAGGAGCTGACGCAGATCGTCGTGGAGGAGTACCGCAAGGCGCGCGATGAGGCGATCGCGGCCGACGCCGCCCGCGCGGCTCAGTCCACACCCGCGCGGTGACCGTCGGCCGATACGCGATAGGCGTCGACTTCGGCACGGAGTCGGGACGCGCGCTGCTGCTCGATCTCGAGAGCGGCGCAGAGGCGGCGATCAGCGAGGTCCGCTACCCGCACGGGGTGATCGACCGGGAGCTGCCGGGGAGCACCGAGGAGCTTCCGCCCGACTGGGCGCTCCAGCATCCCGACGACTGGGTGGCGGTGCTCGAGCAGGCGATCCCGGACGTGCTCGAGCAGGTGCCGGGGGCGCGCGAGGGCGTCGTCGGCCTCGGCGTCGACTTCACCTCCTGCACCGTGCTGCCTGTGACTGGCGACGGGATGCCGCTGATGGCCCAGGAGCGCTGGCGCGGCCGGCGCCACGCCTGGCCGAAGCTCTGGAAGCACCACGCCGCCCAGCCGGTCGCCGACCGGCTCAACGAGGTCGCGGTGGAGCGCGCCGAGCCCTTCCTCGAGCGCTACGGCGGGCGTATCTCCTCGGAGTGGTACTTCCCGAAGCTGATCGAGGTGTGGCTCGAGGACCGGGAGGTCTACGACGCCTGCGACGGGTTCATCGAGGCGACCGACTGGATCGTCTGGTTCCTCACGGGGAACGAGACGCGCCAGAGCTGCACCGCCGGCTACAAGGCGATGTGGTCCCCACAGGAAGGGCTGCCGCCGACCGCGTACTTCGAGGCGGCCTATCCCGGCTTCGACCGGCCCGCAGCGAAGCTCGGGAGCGAGTTCGCGCCGCTGGGGGCGAGCGCCGGGACGTTGCGGGCGGGGGTCGCGGCCCGGCTCGGGCTTCCGGACACGGTGACGGTGGCGGTCGGGAACGTCGACTCGTTCGTCTCGGTCCCCGGCGCAGGCGTGGAGTCACCCGGGACGTTCGTGATGGTGGTGGGGACCTCGATCTGCGATCTCGTCGTTGACCCGAGAGAGGTCCGCCTGCCCGGGATCACCGGCGTCGTTCCTGACGGGATCCTGCCTGGCCTCTTCGGCTACGAGGCGGGGCAGGCCGCAGTCGGCGACATGCTCGCCTGGTTCCTCGAGACGGTCGCGCCCCCGGGCGCCGAGCTGCCCGCGTTCGAGCGGGCGGCGGAGGCGATCGGTCCGGGCGAGACGGGGCTCGTCGCGCTCGACTGGTGGAACGGCAACCGCACGATCCTCGCCGACGCCGCCCTCACCGGCGCGCTGTTCGGCATGACGCTGCAGACGACCCGCGAGGAGATCTACCGGGCGCTGCTCGAGTCGATCGCCTTCGGCAACCGGCGGATCATCGAGAACTTCGGCGAGCACGGCCTGGCACTGGAGACGATCGTGGCGTGCGGAGGGATCGCCGAGAAGAGCCCGCTGACGATGCAGCTGCTCGCAGACACGAGCGGTCTCAGCGTCAGCGTGCCGGACTCGAGCCAGATCCCCGCGCGAGGGGCCGCGCTGTTCGGCGCCGTCGCGGCCGGGCACTTCCCGGACATCGCGAGCGCGATCGCAGCGACCAGGCCCGGGGTGGCCAGGCGCTACGAGCCCGATGTGGCGGCGAAGGCCGTCTACGATCGCGTGTACGCGATCTACTGGAGCCTGTACGAGCGCCTCGGCCGCACCGAAGCCGATCTGCTCCACGGCCTGAAGCGCATCTACACCGAAGGGAGAGCCTCGTGAGACCCAGGATCGGACTGCTCGGGATCATGCAGGAGCTCTACGACGAGATGCTGCCCGGGATCACCGACCACCAGGCCGAGTACGCCCGCGCCGTGGCCTCCCGCCTCTCGGATGTGGCGGACATCGAGTTCATCCGGCCCGCGCGCAACCGCGAGGACGTCGAGGAGATCGTGCGCGCCTACGGCGCGTCCGGAGTCGACGGGATCGCGATCGTGATGCTCACCTACGGCCCCGCGATGCGCACCGTGCGGGCGCTGAGCGAGACACCGCTGCCGCTGCTGCTCGCCAACATCCAGCCCGAACGGGCGGTCACGGCCGCGTGGGACATGTCCGACCTGACCTACAACCAGGGCATCCACGGGGCGCAGGACCAAGGCAACGCGCTGGTGCGCTCCGGGGTCCCGTTCTCGGTGATCACCGACGAATGGGATTCCGACTCGTTCGCCGCGCGCTTCGGCGAGTGGGCACGCGCCGCGGCGGCGGTCACGGCGCTGCGGTCCACCAGGGTGGCGCTGTTCGGCTACCCGATGAACGGCATGGGCGACATCCTGTACGACCCGCCCGCGATGCTGCGGCGACTCGGGGCGCTCGTCGTCGCCGAGGACCTCGGCGCGCTTCACGCGCGGATGCAGGAGATCGGCGAGGATCGCATCGGCACGCTGATCGCCGAGCAGAGCGAGCGCTTCGAGGTCGACCCGGCCCTGCCGCGCGCGTCCCACGCCTACGCGGCCCGCTTCGAGCTGGCGCTTCGCGATCTCCTCGAGGAGAAGGGATACCGGGGCTTCTCGGCGCATTTCGACTCGATCGGCGGCGACGGCCGCTTCGAGCAGCTGCCGCTGCTCGCCGCCTCGGACCTCATGGCCGACGGATACGGCTATGCCGCCGAGGGCGACACGAACACGCTGACCCTGATGTGCGCTGCCCAGACGCTGCTCGGCGACGCTCACTTCAGCGAGCTCTACGCGATGGACTTCGAGCTGGACTCGGTGCTCGTGAGTCACATGGGCGAGGGCAACTGGAAGGTCGCCCGACGCGACCGCCCGATCAAACTGGTCGACCGGGAGCTGGGGATCGGCGGCCTGGGCAACCCGCCCACGCCCGTCTTCTCCGCGGAGCCGGGTCCGGCGACCACCGCGGCGCTCGTTCCCCTCGAGGGCGAGGAGTACCGCCTGGTCGTCGGGCACGGAGAGGTGCTCGACACGCCCGAGCTCCCGAACGTGGAGATGCCCTACTTCCACTTCCGCCCGCAGGCCGGGGTCAGGGACTTCATGGACGGCTGGTTGCAACTCGGCGCCCCCCACCACTTCGTCACCAACCTCGGAGAGCATGCGGCCAGCTGGCGGCGGCTCGCGGAGCTGCTCGACGTCGAGCTGGTGGAGCTGTGATCCGCGAGGAGGTGCTGGCCGCCAACCTGGCGCTGCCGGCGCTGGGCCTCGTGACGTTGACGTGGGGCAACGTCAGCGGCATCGACCGCGAGCGCGGTGTGGTGGCGATCAAGCCGAGCGGGGTCTCCTACGAGACGATGACCGCCGGGGACATCGTGCTCGTCGACCTCGAGGGAAACGTCGTCGAGGGGGACCGGCGGCCTTCCACCGACACGCCGAGCCACATCGAGCTCTACCGGGCGCACGAGTGGATCGGCGGCGTCGTGCACACCCACTCGACGTGGGCGACCTCTTGGGCGCAGGCCGACCGGGAGATCCCCGTGCTTGGCACGACTCACGCCGACCTCAGCGACCGTCCGATCCCGCTCACGCGCGCGCTGACCCAGGCCGAGATCGACGAGGAATACGAGGCCGCGACCGGGCGTGCGCTCGTCGAGGCGACGAACGAGCACGACAGCTGTGCGCTGGTCCGCGGTCACGGCCCGTTCGCGTGGGGCGCCTCGCCCGCCGCCGCCGTCGAGGTCGCCGTCACGCTCGAGCAGGTTGCGCAGATGGCGCTGCTCACGAAGCTGTTGGCGCCGGACGGGCCGCTGCTCGATGACCCGGTCCGTCGCAAGCACTTCGAGCGCAAGCACGGGCCGCACGCCTACTACGGCCAGTGATCCTCGTCGCCGAGGACGCTCTGGAGCGGCTCGCGGAGGCGGTGCCGCGTCCGGCGCTGGCGGTGATGGACGAGAACACCGAGGCGGTCGCGGGCGCCCGGGTGGCGGCCGAGCTGGACGCCGAGGCGCTGGTGCTCCCGTCGGACGGGCACGCGACCGAGCAGGCCGCCGAGGCCGTGGCGGCGCGCGTGAGCGGCACCCTCGTCGCCGTCGGCTCGGGCACCCTGACCGACATCGTCCGCTATGCCGCGCAGCTCGCCGGCTGCGAGTTCTTCAGCGTCCCCACGGCGGCATCGATGGACGGCTACGCCTCCGGCGTCGCTGCGATGGAGCGAGCGGGCGTGAAGCTGACGTTGCCCGCGCGGGCGCCGGCCGGGATCTTCGCGGACCCGCGGATCGCCGCGCGCGCCCCGGTCGAGCTGACGCGGGCCGGGATCGGCGACCTTCTCGGTAAGGCCACGGCGCGGGTCGACTGGCTCGCGACGCACCTGCTCTACGGCGAGGACTGGCGGCAGTTGCCCCCGCTCCCGTCGCTGGACATCGAGGCTCTGCTCGCCGGCGACGTCGAGGCGGTCGCCGACCTGCTGCGAGGGCTGATCGCGTCGGGGATCGTGATGGCCGAGGTCGGCAGCTCCCGTCCGGCGAGCGGCTGTGAGCACCACACGTCGCATCTGTGGGATCTGCTGGCGGGTCGCGGCCTGCGCCCGCGCGCCCTGCACGGCCTGCAGGTCGGCTACGCGACGGGGTTCGCCATGCGCCTGCAGCGCTTCGCGTTCGGCGGCGGGACCACGCCGCCGAAGCTGCCGCGGCCGGTGGCCGAGCCGCTCGACGAGGAGGCACGCGTGTGGATCGGGGAGCCTCCGCCCGACGTTCTCGCAGCGGTTGCGGAGAAGCAGCGGATGATCGCCGCGGTGCCGGCCTCGTGGCCGGGCGACGAGAGCCGCTGGGAGGAGCTGACCGCGCGCCTCGGACCGTCGCTCGACGGGTTCGCGAAGGTCGCCGGGGAACTGCGGCGGGCCGGCGTGCCAGATCACGACTCGGGCTACCTGGGGATCGACAAGCCGATGCTGAGGGCCGGGCTGCGCTACGGCGGACGCCTGCGGGCTCGCTACACCGTGGTCGACTTCCTCGAGGGGCAGGAGCTCATCGAGGAGGCGCTCGACGCCGTGCTCTAGCTACCAGTGCGAGTGCACGTGCTCGCGGATCAGGCGGTCGTAGACCTCCTCGACCCCTTGAAGCTGCTCGGCGCTGAGCGGAGGCAGCGCCGCCGCCGACACGTTTGCGAGCACCTGCTCGGTGTTGCGCGCGCCGGGTATCACCGTGCTCACACCGGGCTGGTCGATCACCCAGCGCAGGGCGAACTGCGCCAGGGTGACCCCCGGGTCCAGCAGCGCCTTCAGCTCGTGGGCCGCTGCGACGCCGGTCTCGAACGGCACCCCCGAGAACGTCTCCCCGACGTCGAAGGCCTCGCCGTGGCGGTTGTAGTTGCGGTGATCCTCGGGCGCGAACGTCGTGTGCTCGTCGTAGCGCCCCGACAGCAGGCCCGAGGCGAGCGGTACGCGGGCGATGATCCCGACGCCGGCCGCGCGGGCGGCCGGGAGCACCTCCTCGAGCGGCTTCAGCCGGAAGCAGTTGAGGATGATCTGAACGCTCGCCACGCGCGGCCTTTCGATCGCGCGCAGCGCTTGCGCGCAGGTCTCGACCGAGACCCCGTACGCGCCGATTCGGCCCGCGTCGACGAGAGCGTCGAGGGCGTCGAACACGCTGTCGTCCTCGTAGACCGCGTCGGGCGGGCAGTGGAGCTGGACGAGGTCCAGCGGTTCGAAGGAGAGGTTCTCGCGTGAACGAGCGTTCCACGCCTCGAACGCCGCGGCGTTGTAGTTCTCTGGCAGCTGCTCGGCCCGCCGGCCCATCTTCGTGGCGACGAAGACGCCAGGGTGACGTGCGCGAAGCTCGCCGCAGAACCTCTCGCTGCGCCCATCGCCGTATACGTCGGCTGTGTCGAGGAAGGTGACCCCCGCGCCGACGGCCGCCTCGAGCACGGCGTGCGCGTCCTCGGGTGTGACCGAGCCCCAGTCGGCACCGAGCTGCCAGGTGCCGAGGCCCACGACGCTGACGCTGCGCTGGAGTCGCTCGATGCGCCGCTGCTCCATCGGAGAAGCATCCTCGCACGTAGGGGCCGATGGCCGTCCGGCGGTGGCGCTCGCGCTCGGTCAGGCCAGCAGCGCGGCCAGCTGCGCGGGACTGTCGACGATGGCGTCGGCGTCGCGCAGCTCGTCCCGGTCGCCGATGCCCCAGGTGACCGCGATCACTCGCAGACCGCAGGCGCGCGCCGCCTCGATGTCATAGGAGCGGTCGCCCACCACGACGGCGTGATGGGCCTGCAGCGACTCCAGCGCGCGGGCGACCGTCTCGGACTTGGGCTCGGCGAGCTCGGGGGCGCTCACGATGTCGAAGACCAGGCCGAAGCGATCGAGCAGGGGCCTGACGAACCGCCGCTCCTTGGCTGTCGCCAGGGCACGAGGGATCGCGAGATCGGCAAGGACCTCGGCGATCCCGTCGACGAGCCGCGTCTGCTCGAGGTAGACCCGCTCGAACTGCTCGTGGTAGGTGGCGACGTAAGCGTCCAAGGCCTCCGAGCCCTCGGCCGCTCCCATCAGCTCGGTGAGGGCCCGCGGCGTGGGAGGGCCGATGAAGCGTGCGAGCTCGGAGGCCGGGCGCGGCGGGAACCCGTGTGCCCGGAGCGTGCCGTTGATGGCCGTCTCGACCGGCGCCAGCGAGTCGATGATGACGCCGTCGAAATCGAATATGGCCGCGTCCGCGGGAGGCGTCAGCGGCACGCGCGCAGCGCTGGGTAGAGGGCACGGTAGTGCTCCTGCCCGTCCCGGTACGGCGCGATCCACTCAGGCACCGGCTCGATCGGCGCGCGCGGGCGAACGGTCGCCGAGACCGCCGACGGGACGTCGGGCCAGACGCCGCCCGCCACCCCGCCGAGCAGCGCGGCGCCGAACGCGGCGGCGTCCTCGACTGCGACACGCTCGAGGGGCAGCTCGAGCACAGACGCGACGATCCGCAGCCACTCCTCGCTCCGCGCGCCGCCGCCCGAGACACGGCCGAGGGCGGGGCGCCGGCCGAGCGCGGAGATCAGATCGAGCGAGTCGCGCAGGCCGAAGGCGACCCCCTCCAACAGCGCCCGCACGAGCGCGCCGCGGTCGTGGCGCAGGCCCAGCCCGGTGTAGGACCCTCGCGCGTCGGGGTCGTCGTGCGGGGTGCGCTCGCCGGCGAGATAGGGCAGGAAGGTGAGGCCCTCGGTCCCAGGGGCCCAGGCGCTCGCCTCGGCGGTGAGCACGTCGTAGCCGGCGCCGAGGATCGACTGCAGCCAGCGCAGCGAGCCCGCTGCGGAGAGCATCACGCCCATCGCGTGCCACGTGCCCGGAATCGCGTGGCAGAAGGTCTGCACGCGCACCTGCGGGTCCGCGGCGTAGCGTTCGAGCGCGGCGAACACGACACCGGAGGTGCCGAGCACCACCGACACGGCAGCGGGCGGGTTCGCATCGACGACGCCGACGCCGAGCGCGCCGGCGGCCTGGTCGCCAGCGCCGGCGGCGACCGGCACGCCCTCGGCCGTCGCGCCGCTCACCTGCGAGCTCTCCAGCACGCGCGGCAGCCAGGCCGCGTCGAATGCGAGCGCGTCGAGCATCTCCTCGCTCCAGCGTCGCTCGGCCACGTCGAGCAGCAGCGTGCCGGAGGCGTCGGCAACATCGGTCGCGTGCTCGCCGCAGAGGCGCAGCCGGACGTAGTCCTTGGGCAGAGCGATCCGCGCGATGCGCGCGAACACGTCCGGCTCGTGGTGGCGCAACCAGAGCAGTTTCGGCGCCGTGAAGCTGGTGAGCGCCCGGTTGCCCGTCAGCGCTGTCAGCCGCGCGAGCCCCACCGTCTCCTCGATCTCCCGGCACTCCGCCGCGGTTCGCTGGTCGTTCCAGATGATCGCCGGCCGCAGCACGCGATCCTGGGCGTCGAGCGCCACCAGACCGTGCATCTGCCCGGAGAGCCCGATGCCCTGCGGCGGGCCGGCGGCTGCCCGCAGCTGCCCGAGCACAGCCTCGGCGGCGCGCCACCAGTCCTCGGGATCCTGCTCGGCCCACCCCGCGCGGGGCGTCGACAGGGGATAGCCGGCCTCCGCGGCCGCGAGCACGTTCCCCTCGTCGTCGAGCGCGAGCCCCTTGACGCCGCTGGTGCCGACGTCGAGCCCGACCGCGCTCATGTGCCGCGCCCCCGACGCGTGCTGGCGCTCACGCTCCTAGCGCCGCGTAGACGAGCTCGTAGGCGGCCACTGCGTCCTTGCGGGCCTGCGCCTCACGCAGCGCCTCGTCGTCGATCTTCCCCGCGATCGAGTCGATGAAGTTCCACTGGATCACCGAGCGCTTGACGGCGCCGACCTGGTCCTCGGTGTAGGGGTAGAGGTCCAGGCCGAGCCGTTCCCCGTTCGCGCCGTAGTTGCAGCGGCGAAGCTCGAGGGCAAGCTCGACCGTCTCCATGAAGGCGGTGGTGCCGAGCATGTTGTCGTCGTCGAAGGTGCCCCAGCCCGAGTTTCCGTGCTGGTGCCCGAGCAGGCCTTCGGAGTGCAGCAGGGCCGCGTACTCGGGGAGGTGCTCGTCGTTCATCAGCAGGTGCTGCCAGTCCATGTTGACCTGGACGTTGTCGAGGCCCTCGGCGCGGAGCTTGTTGGCGACGTAGATGGTCATCCCCATGTTGCGCATCAGGATCTTCATCGCCGGCTCGGAGTTCTTGTGCTCCAGGAACAGCTTCACGCCGTGGCGTTTGCAGATCTCGGCGGCCTCGGCGATCCCCTCGATGAGCCAGTGCCACGACTGCACGTAGGGCGTCTGGAACGGGTAGTTGTAGCCCTCGATTCCGGGCCAGATGATCATGTGGGCGCCGAGCGACCCGGCGAACTCCGCGCCCTCGCGGACGATCCGCACCGCCTCGGCGCGCACGTGCTCGTCGGGGTTGACCAGGCCCCCCCGGCCGAAGCGGGGATCGAGGTGCAGGCCCCCCGCGATGCAGTAGATGTCGTGATCGCCGAGCGCCGCCTGCACGTCGCTGAGGTTCTCGTGGGAGAGCTCCTGCGGGTAGTGGAACTCGTAGCCGTCGATCAGATCGCCGAGTCCGGCCACCGCCCGGTGCACCTTC
The DNA here is from genome assembly GCA_963738815.1 of uncultured Solirubrobacteraceae bacterium. Taxonomy (GTDB): domain Bacteria; phylum Actinomycetota; class Thermoleophilia; order Solirubrobacterales; family Solirubrobacteraceae; genus Palsa-744. The sequence continues at coordinate 104,687 of CAVTXW010000006.1, read as the reverse complement.
TCGGCAACCGGTTCGGCCACGTAGTCGTGCGCGGGCTGGTAGCCGCCGGGCACAAAGCGCGTGATCATCGGGCCGAATGCCCAGATGCCGAGACTCGTCTTCATCGTCCTACCTCCGTTGGTTCGTTGCTCTCCGCGCTCGCGTACAGCGCGGCGATCGCCTGTGCCTGTGCGACGGCGTCGCCGCGGCCGAAGCGCGGAGCGCGCTCGGCTGCGACGGCCGCCGCGAAGTCTTCGAGCTCGCACGCGTACGGGTCGCGACGCTCGACCTCGATGCGCTCGACGGCGCCTGCGCGGCGCAGCTCCATCACCGGGTCGCGCGAGTGCCATGGATCGTCGAGCCACAGGACGCCCTCGGTCCCGGTCACCTCGAGCTCGTCGCGAGCGGCCAGGTCAAAGCCGCAGTCGATCGTCGCGAGCACGTCGCCTGAGAAGCGCAGCAGCCCGCTCATGCGCACGTCGACTCCGTCGCCGCCCCTCACCTGCTGCGCGTGCACGGCCAGCGGCTCGCCGGCGAGCAGACGGGCGGCGCTCACGCAGTAGCAGCCGACATCCATCAGCGCGCCGCCGTCCAGCGCGGCGCGCAGGCGTATGTCGTCCGGCCGGTCGAGCAGGAACGAGAACGAGGCCCGGATCAGGCGCAGTTCGCCGATCCCCTCCACCAGCTCGACGAGCCGCTGCGCCTGCGGGTGGTGGCGCCACATGAACGCCTCCGACAGAGACGAGGTCGTGGCGCTGGGCGGCGTCGAACGCGGCGTCGACCTCCTCGGGGCGCCGCGAGAGAGGCTTCTCGCACAGCACGTGCTTGCCGGCCTCGAGAGCGCGCACCGACCACTCGGCGTGGAGCGAGTTGGGCAACGCGACATACACCGCCTCGATATCGGGATCGGCGATCAGCGCCTCGTAGGAGCCGTGCGCGCGCGGAATCCCGAGGGCCAGCGCCTGCGCTTCGGCGCGTACGCTGTCACGGGAGCCGATCGCGACAACCTCGACGGTGTCTGTCTGCCTCGCTCCCGCGACGAGTAGCTCGTTGATCCGTGCCGTGGAGAGCAGGCCGAGCCTCATCGCGGTCCATCTTATGTGGTGACCTGCCGCCCCGGGGGCGTTTGGCCGCTCAGCCGGTCGTAGCGGTTGGTGCCGCGCGCGACAGCGGCAAGGCTCCACCGGCCGAGGGCGGCGGACCCCCCGCCGGCGCCGGCTAGCTGACCGCTTCGCCGATCAGCTTCTGCACGTAGGGCTCGAGCACGGTGGAAAGCGCCGCCGCGGTCTCGGGTGCAGGGCCGCTGGGCAGCGCCGCGTAGCTGATCGCGAGGCGGACGAGAACTTCGCTCAGCAGCTCGGCGTCACGGCGTTTCATCAGCGGCCAGCCCGAGACCATCACCTCGGTGAGGCGGTCGGCGGCCCGCTCGACGAGCGGCTTGCCGTGCGTGGTGAGAAGCGCCAGCAGCTCCTCGGCGCCCTCTTCCATCACGACGGCGCGAAGGAGCGGGTTCTCGGCCGCCTCGGTCAGGAACAGGTCGAGCGCCGCGCCCAGCGCCTTCGACGGGTCCGCCAGGTGCTCGTTGACGCTCCTTTCGACGGCGTCGAGGAAGCTTTCGGCCTCGCGCAGCACCAACACCTGCGCGAACTCCTCGCGGGAGCCGAACTCCTTGTAGAGCGTCTGGCGGCTGACCCCTGCTGCGACGGCGATGTCGGCCATCGTGATCTCCGCCCAGTGACGTGACTCGAGCTCCTGGCAGGCGGCGTCCAGCAACGCGTTGCGCAGAAGCTCGCGGGCTTTCACCGAATAGGGGGTGCGTGGACTGGCTGACATGCGCTTGCTCTGGACGCCGGCGGCAGTCGGGCTAGGGGGCATCACCCGACCTCTTCGAAATCGACCTTATCGCGCACGCCGCAGTCGGGGCACGCCCAGTCGTCCGGAACCTCGGTGAAAGACGTGCCGGGCGGGAAGCCCTCGCGCGGGTGCCCCTGCTCCTCGTCGTACTCGTAGCCGCAGCCGGGGCAACGCCAGCGGCTCACGGTGCAGTCCCGGAGCCGGCGCTCGCGACCTGCACGCCGGCCGCGCGCAGGTAACGGCGGCGCTTGGGCGGATGCAGGTTGGCGAGCGCCGCGTCTCCGTCGTAGTGCTCGAGCACCCGGTGATCCATCGTGCGCCGCCACACGGGGGGGACGAGCGCGAGCACGATCATGCCGGCGTAGCCGGTGGGAAGCTGCGGCGCCTCGTCGACGTGACGCAAGGCCTGGTAGCGGCGCACCGGATTGGCGTGATGGTCGGAGTGGCGCTGCAGGTGATAGAGCAGGACGTTCGAGGCCGCGCTGTTGCTGTTCCAGCTGTGCTCGGGACGCGTGCGCTCGTAACGGCCGTCCTCACGGTGCCGGCGCAGCAGCCCGTAGTGCTCGAGGTAGTTGACGACCTCGAGCAGGCTGAAGCCGACGACGGCCTGGATCAGCAGGAACGGGACGATCACCGTGCCGAAGACGGCGACGAGCAGCGGCGAGCAGGACGATGCTCATCGCCCACGCGGTCAGGATGTCGTTGCGCGGCGTCCACGGTCCGCTGTCCAGGCGCCGCAGCCGCGCCGCCTCGAGCTCCCAGGCCGAGCGCAGGCTGCCGAGCGACGGTGCGGGGCAGGAACGCGTAGAAGCTCTCGCCGAGGCGCGCGCTCGCCGGGTCCTCGGGGGTGGCGACTTTGACGTGGTGACCGCGGTTGTGCTCGATGAAGAAGTGCCCGTAGCCCGACTGGGCGAGCGCCACGCGGCTGAGCCACCGCTCGAGGCTCGCGCGCTTGTGCCCGAGCTCGTGGGCGGTGTTGATCGCCACGCCGCTGACCATGCCGACGGTGAGCGCGAGGCCGACCTTGTCGACGGTCGAGAGCGTCGGGGCGGGAGAAGAGCCAGCAGGCGAGCACGAGCCCCGCGTACTGGACCGGGATGTAGAGGTAGGTGCACCAGCGGTAGTAGCGGTCCTGCTCGAGCCACTTGATGACGTCGTCGGGTGGGTTGCGCGCGTCCATCCCGATCGCCAGGTCGAGCAGCGGGAAGATGCCGAAGATGAGCACGGGGCCGAAGAACCACAGCGCGCCCACGCCGGTTGCTTCGACCAGGCCCCAGGTGATGAACGGCAGCGTCGGCACCACGAGGCCGAGCAGCCACGCGTGGCGCTTGGGGTCGCGCCACCGGGGCGCGGGCGCAGCGGCAGCAGGCCCGCCGGCGTCGGCCGGGAGCTCCACGGGTGCGACGGCGCGGGCTGTCTCGGGGTTGGCTGGCATGTGCGGCGTACCTCCTGGGTTCGGGCCTGTCGTGCTCCCTTTTCCTCCGCGGCCGCAGTTTACACAGCACGCATGACGTGTCAAGAAGCTGGACAGATGCTCCAGCGCTCGAAGACATGCTGGGAACTGGATTGCAGGGTCCAACCCGGCCGCTAAACTCGGCGGCCCGGGAAGTTCGCTGCAGTCGAACGGTTGAGAGGCTGACCTTGGCGGTTACTTCGATGGATCGCGGTGGCGAAATCGGCCAGCCGCTGGCGTGGGCGATGGCCGATCGCCGCAGGGCGCGCTCGTCGCGCTGCTCGTGATCGTCGCGCTGGCCGCGTACCTCTATGACCACTCGCGCCGTGACGTGATCGCCAACGGAGTCCGCATCGACGGCATCGCCGTCGGCGGGCTGCACGAGGCGGCCGCGCGCGCGAAGCTCGAACGCGACATCGTGCAGCGGCTGAGCGGGCCGGTCGTCGTGCACGCCGCCGGCTCACACGTGGACGCTCACCGGGCGCAGCGCCGGCGTCACGGTCGACGTCAGAACATGGTCCAGCAGGCCATCGACGCGAGCCGCGAAGGCTCGATCGTCACGCGCACGTGGCGCTCCGTCTTCGGCGGCAGCGTCAACCGCGACATCCCGCTCGCGGCGAGCTACTCCCACGAGTCGGTGCGCGGGCTGACCGCGAGGGTCCGGACGGAGGTCAACCGGCCTCCACAGGACGCGAACGTGGAACCGGGCTCGAGTGGGCTGCGCAAGATCCCCGGCAAGGACGGCCGCACGGTGGAAAACGACAAGCTCGGCGGTCGCGTCGAGGCGGCGCTGCTCGCGCCGCTCGGCAGCCGCACCGTCGCGGTCCCGATGAAGATCGTCAAGCCGAAGGTCACGACCGCGCAGCTGGCCGCGAAGTACCCCGCCTACATCGTGGTCGACCGAGGCACGTTCCGGCTCCTCTTCTACAGCCACCTGAAACTCGAAAAGACCTACGAAGTCGCCGTCGGCATGGAAGGCCTCGAAACGCCGGCCGGGCTGCACCACATCGAATGGGAGCAGGTCGACCCGCCCTGGTACGTGCCGAAGAAAGCCTGGGCCGGTGCGCTCGCGGGGACCGTTGTCCCGCCGGGGCCGGCCGACCCGCTGAAGGCACGCTTCATGTCGATCGAAGGCGGCGCCGGCATCCACGGCATCGACCCGAGCGAGTACTCCTCGATCGGCCACGACGCCTCGCACGGCTGCGTCCGGATGCGGATCCCGGACGTGATCGCGCTCTACAGCAAAACGCCGGTCGGCACGCCCGTCTTCATCATCTAGGGCTCGCCGGAGCAGCGCGGGACGCGCCCCGGCGGGCGCTTGCGAGCTGTCAGTCCTCGGGCGTGCCGGGCGGCCGGCGCGAGGCGAGGTAGTCCTGGTTCTGCTGGCGCTCGCCGCGGATCAGCACGGCGATGTAGACGATGATCATGTTGACGAGGATGCCGATGCCCACGAACGTGATGAGCAGGCCGATCGTCTTGGACGTCGCTGGTCTGTCGCGAGCAGGAGCATCGCCGCGCAGGCTATCAACGGCGCGGGCGCCGCGGTGTTCTAGCCTTCATCGCGCCGCCGGGCCGGCCACGGCCCGCAGGATCTGGAGAGGTGCCGGAGCGGTTGAACGGGCGCGACTGGAAATCGCGTAACGGGGGAAACCTCGTTCGAGGGTTCGAATCCCTCCCTCTCCGTGCAGCAGGGGGGTTCTCGCGCCGAGGCCGGCCGCGGGCGTCTCCGCCGCCAGGAACCGACGAGAGGAGCGGCGATGAGCCACGACGGGGGAAACGAAACGGTCGCGCACACCCGCGCGCTGCCGAAACCGAAGCCGTTGCACGCCTGGGTGCTGCCGATGAGGGCGCCCAAGCCTGTCAACCCGGCGCTGCTCCGGCACGCGGAGGCGCGCGCCAGCTACGCCCAGAACCGGATCGCCGATCGCATCACGGCGTTCTCGGGCTCGATGGCGTTCGTCTACATCCACATCATCTGGTTCGGGTGCTGGATCGGCTTCGGCGTCGAGTCCTACCCGTTCGGCCTGCTGACGATGATCGTCTCGCTCGAGGCGATCTTCCTGTCCACGTTCGTGATGATCAGCCAGAACCGGGCCGAAGCGAAGCGGGAGGTGGTCGCCGACGAGCAGTGGAGAACGGTTCAGGAGGAGGACCGGCAGAACAAGGAGCTGATCGGCCTCTCCGAGGCGCAGGAGAAGCAGAACACGCAGCTGATCGACGTCACCGACCAGATCCTGCACCTCACCAAGGAGGTTCGCTCCCTCGCGGGCAAGGCCGAGGACGAGAGGGCGCAGAACCGGGAGCTGATGGACATCTCGAAGCGGACGCTCGCCTTGACCGAGGCGCTTCACGGGGGCGCGCGTTGAGCGGCGGCGCCGCGGGTCGATCTGGTGGTCCGGTGCGCCGTTCCCCTGCGGTACGGCTCTCGGCGTTCACGGACTGACCCGCCGGCAGGGCCGCCGCGCGGACCGCGAGCCGTGCGCTCAGCAGCCGAGCCTGAGCCGGTGCTCGGCGTACGGTCCGGCCCCGGGCACCGGCTCGAAGCCGGAGGCGCGCAGCAGCCGGGCGGCCCCGAGGTTCTCGCGCATGCTCGTGGCGATGAGCGAGCGGAGTCCTGCCAGCCGAGCGTGCTCGGCGCTGTGGCCCAGGAGCTCGACGCCGAGCCCGTGACCCTGCCAGTCGTCCGAGACGGCGATCGCCAGCTCCGCTGCCCGCGGTTCGTCGTCGAGCCGGACGTAGCGGACCACGCCGACGGCCCTCGTCTCGTCCGGGGTGAGCGCGACATGGGCCACGTGCCGGCGGCCGTCTGCGTGCGTCATCTGGTCGAGGAGGCGCGCGCTCGGTCTGGCGATCGGTGCGAAGAAGCGCAGGTAGCGCGAGCGCGGGGAGAGATCGACGACGGCTCGCTCGTAGAGATCGCGGTCGCTCGGACGCAGCGGGCGGACGCGCGCGGCGCGGCCGCCGCGTAGCGCCAGGTGGCGCGACTCGTTGAGAGGGTCCATGCCAACTCTGACGCTGAAAGGCGCAGGGCCTTCCGCGCGCGGCGTCCAAATCCGATCGCGCGGTTGGGCCGGGGTGGCCTACGACGATGCTTGCGCTGCGGCGTGCCGGTTCGCGCGCCGGAGCCGGGACTCCGACCGTGACGGTGACGCGGGGCGGCGCGCGATTCGTAGACTTCTGCCCGTGATCGGAGCTTGGAGCGAGGGGCGGGAGTGAGCACCAACGGCAACGGCGGCCGCGAAGCGGTGATCTGCGAACCGCTCCGCACCCCCGTCGGCCGCTTCGGCGGCGTGTTCAGGGACCTCGATGCGGCGACGCTCGCGTCGACCGTGATCGGCGAGCTGATCGCACGGACAGGGCTGGGCGGCGAGGACGTGGACGACGTCGTTCTCGGCCAGTGCTCGCCGAACGCCGAGGCGCCGGCGATCGGCCGCGTCGCGGCGCTCGACGCCGGTCTGCCGGTCGACGTGCCCGGAGTGCAGGTGGACAGGCGCTGCGGCTCGGCGCTCCAGGCGGTGATCGACGGCTGCATGCGCGTGCAGACGGGAGCCGCGGAGCTGATCCTCGCGGGCGGCGTCGAGAGCATGAGCCAGACCGAGTATTACTCGACCGACCTGCGCTGGGGCCCGCGGATGGGCCACGTCGAGCTCGAGGACCGGCTCACGCGCGGGCGGGTCACGGCGGGCGGCGTCAACCACCCCGTTCCCGGCGGCATGCTCGAAACGGCTGAGAACCTGCGACGGGAGTACGGCATCCCGCGCGAGGAGCAGGACGAGCTCGCGCTGCGCTCGCACCAGCGGGCGATCGCCGCGCAGCAGGACGGCCGCTTCGCGGAGGAGATCGTCCCCGTGCCGGTCAGGCGCGGCGATCCGGTCGCGCTCGACGAGCACCCCCGCGCCGACGCCAGCATGGAGTCGCTCGGGGGCCTGCGGGCGGTGATGGCGAAGGACGATCCCGACGCGACGGTGACCGCGGGCAACGCCAGTGGACAGAACGACGGCGCTGCGATCTGCGTCGTCACGCACGCGGAGAAGGCCGCCGAGCTAGGGCTGCGCCCGCTCGGCAGGCTGGTCGCGTGGGCGGCCGCCGGGGTCCCGCCGGCGACGATGGGGATCGGCCCCGTGCCCGCGACCGAGCGTGCCATGCGGCTGGCCGGACTGGAGATGGGCGAGCTCGGTCTGATCGAGCTGAACGAGGCGTTCGCCGCGCAGGTGCTCGCCGTGCTGCGCGAGTGGCAGCTGCCCGACGGACTGGAGCGCGTGAACGTGAACGGGTCCGGCATCTCGCTCGGCCATCCGGTCGGGGCGACCGGCGCGCGGATCCTCACCACGCTGCTGCGCGAGATGGAGCGCCGCGAGGTGCGCTACGGGCTCGAGACGATGTGCATCGGCGGCGGCCAGGGCCTCGCGGCAGTCTTCGAGCGCGTCGAGAGCTGAGGCCGGGACGGCCGCGCGCCGTCGTTAGACTTCGTCGCTCTGCGCCCGTAGCTCAGCTGGATAGAGCGTCGGTCTACGGAACCGAAGGTCAGAGGTTCGAATCCTCTCGGGCGCGTACGGAGTTGGCTCTCCAGAGCGAGATCAGTCCTGAGGAACTCCCGCTCGACGTCCTCGGATTCCGCTAGCTTGCGTTGGGATGCCGGCCCGGGGGAAGGCTTGACGATCGGAGGGTCGCGGATCAGCGGGCGGCGCCGATGGTCTCGGGCAGCCCGCGCTGGGAGCGCGCTTGTCGCGTCGCTCGCCGCCTTCGGGATCGCGACGTCCGCCGCCCGGGCGGTGCCATCACCGCAATACTTGGATTCCCCGTCGAACAGGGGGGTGGCGGTGCTCGCGAGGGGTGTGGTCTGGGTCGACGAGACGCGGGTTCTCTACCAAGGCTTCTCGTCGCCGGGCAGGGTACTCGGGGGGCTGTATGAACCCGGCCCGCTGCTTGCGTCCTCTGGCGAGGCGGTCGCCGTCGCGGGGCGCGGTCCCAGGGAAGCGTTCTCCGGCGGTGTGCCGCCGGGCCGTCTCGCACCGGTCGGGCAGATCTCGGAATCGCGTACCGGAGGAGGCTGCGAATGGTCGCCCTCGGTGCAGGGCGGGTACGGGGAATTCACGGTGGTGGGCGAACAGCTCGTCGATGCCGCGAGCTGCGGCGAAGAACTGCTCCAGGAACAGGCCACGATGCAGCCTGTGTTTGTGCGGAACGTCCGGGGCGGGGAATGGCATGTGCTGCGATGGCTGAAGGGTTCGGCTACCCCGAGTCTGGCGGCTGAAGGGGATCTGATCGCGGTCGGTGTCGCCTCCTCGACATCGCGGATGCAGGTGACGATCTTCAAGCTCCCGAGCGTCCGTCTCCTAGCACGGTTCGACGCTCCCGATGGCTACATCGGCTTCGCCTCGAGGACGCGCATTGTGATCTCGCGCCGCGTTGTCCCCGGCTCCCGGACAGCGACTAGACGAACGGTTACGCCGAGCGAAGCGCTCCGACGCATTCCGCAGAGCTACCGTGCCGAGCTCTACTCGCTGCGCGGTCGGCGTCTGTCGGTCCTTGGGACGTTCGATCAGCCTCCGCTCGTGTCGCACATGCACCTCTTGACCGTGGAAGGCGGCGAAGCAGGCTCGGTGCTCACGGTGCGCGGTATCCCCGGCGGGCCGCCTCGCCCCCTCACCGGCTTTGAGGAACCCGCCCGGACGCTTGAAGGTCTCGCGTTTCGCTGGCCGGCCGTCGCCGTCGTGGAGCGCATGAGCACGCCTCGTCAACAGGCTGAAGTCACATGCACGAGTGGCGACTACAAGCCCCCAAGCCCGCCGTTCCTTGCGATCTTCGACCTTGCTCGAGCCGAACCGTTCCTCCCGGCGCCACCAGCCGCGCACCTCGCGCCGCCTGCGGCGAAGTGTCCGCCGCAGGTCATCGCTCTGAAACGCGGGTCGTAGGCTCGATGGCGTTCGCTTCGCTGAGGCCGTGCCTGACCCCATCGCCGCCGCAGACGCGATCGCGGGCCTCCGCGCCTCAGGCCCATTCCGCATGGCCACCGGCTCCGCCTGCGCCCCCGCGCCTCGAGAGAACGAAAGCGACGCGAACCCGGGCCGCTTGAGGAACCTTTCCCGGCGTCCGGCCCGAGGGCCGACCTTCCGGTTCCGGTGGCGCGGCCTCACACCTCGTTGGCCTCGCTCTTCGCGGCTCGGATCCGCGTCGCGAGCAACCTAGGTTGCCCAGGAAGTAGTTTCAAGGGGTCACTCGGTGAGCAAGCCGCATCCTCCGAGAAAATGCCGCCGGGCCCGCGGCGCCCTATCGAGCGCCCCGTGGTTAACCGTCCGCGAGCCGACGCAGGTGATCTTCCTCATCTGCCCGCGGGACGCTCGCGCAGTTGCTTCGCAGCTGCCATTGCGAAGTCCGGCCGTCCGGTCCGCGCAACTCTCCCCGTTCGAGTGCGGCGACGATCCGGGCTCGCGCGTCCGCCTCGTTCGCCGCGTCGGTCGCGAACAGCGTTCTGAGCCGAACGGTGTCGCGTTCGCGTCGGTGGCTCGTGTGATGCGGCGCCAGCGGACACGGCGGCTTGTGATCCCAATGGCCGCACAGCTCGACCGTGATCGCGGCGCCAGGGGCGCGAAGATCCCCTCGCTCGTCCATCACGATCACGGCGTCGTGAGCGAACCCTTGCCGCACCCGCGAGAGCGTACCGCCGCGCAGGCCTCTCGCGGCTGCGCCCGCCCGCGACCAGCATGGGCGCGCATGTTCGAGCGCTTCACTGACAGCGCACGGCAGGTGATTGTGCTCGCCCAGGGCGAGACTCGTGCGTTCAAGCACGACGCGATCGCTCCCGAGCACATCCTTCTGGGGTTGGTCCTCGCCGAGTCGGGCGATGCTGCTGAGGTGCTCGCAAGTACCGGCATGGGGGTCGACGCGATCCGAGTCGCCGTCCTCCGCGTCGTCGGTGAGGGTCAGCGCGAGGCTGGCGTGCAAATCCCGTTTTCGCCCTCGGCCGTCCTCACTCAGCGGAGCTCGTCTCCGGGGAGAGCGCCCTGCGCGCAGCGGACACGAACGACCGGGCGATCGAATCGCCGACGCCCCCGAGCGGAACGAGCCGGGGGAGTGGGAGGGCGGTGTCGACTTCGAGCTCGATCACGGTTCCGTCCCCCTGGCGGAGGTTCCACACGACGTCGAAGGGCGGATCCGAGGGGTCGGCTTTGACCTTTTTCAGCGCGACGCGCCGGCCCGGGTCGATTTCGACGTCCATCGTCAGATGGAAGTCCCGGTTGAATCCGGCCACCTCCACGTGCAGAACCGTCAGCACGCGCGTGGGCTGACCGGTGGCGTCCCGCTCAAGCACCTCGACCTTGCGGACTCCTTCGGGATACCAGTTCGGATAGTTATCGATGGCGGCGAGGAAGGCGAGGCAGGCATCGAGGGGCGCCGCCGCCGTCTCACTCGCCGATCCATGTAGCGACCTCACGTCATCACCCGGCGTCACGGTATCTGAGCGACCAAGGCGCGTGAGGTTCTCGCCGAGCGGTTAGCTCCGGCCCGGGACCTGTCAAGGTCGCCCCTTCGGGGCGCCTGCGGCGGGCCTGACGGCCCGGCAGTCCCTGAACTGCGCGTGCGATCCGGGCATCATGCTCGGCCAGCCGCGGCGTCGGCCATGTGCGCCCCCGCCGCCGCCGACGAGGTCGCGGGCATCCGTGCCTGACGCGCAATCCGCAGAGCCATCGGCTTCGCCCCCTGAGAACGAAAGCGACGCGAACCCGGGCCGCTTGAGGAACCTTCCCCGGCGTCCGGCCCGAGGGCCGACCTTCCGGTTCCGGTGGCGCGGCCTCACACCTCGTTGGCCTCGCTCTTCGCGGCTCGGTTCCGCGTCGCGACGCAACCTAGGATCCGCGAGCGGCGATTTCAAGGGCGCCTCGGTGAGGAACTCGCATCCTCCGGGAAAAGCCGGTCGGCCACCGGCGATCCCCTCCGCGTTGTGGAGGCGCTAGCCTCGGCTCATGGCGACACCGGAGACGGGGATGGCGGACTACTTCTTGCAGGGGTTCGGCTCGATGCTGCCCGACGAGCATCCGGCGCGGGCGGACCTTGAGCGGATGTCGCGCTTCGGCAAAGAGAAACACACGGGACTCGTCGCGTACGAGCTGACCGACCTCGCGGTGGACTGGCTCCAGGAGCTCGTCGGCCTTGACGGAGGCGACATCACGGCGCTCGACAACCTCCCGCCTCCCAACGCAGATCTCGAGGGGAGACGTAAGCGGATACTCCACGTCCAGGAGATCGGCCCCCGCTCTCGCGAGGCCGCAGACCACGTCGCCAAAGTGCAGGAGCTGTTCGCGGAGGGGCGGATCTTCCCCGAGGCCGAACGTGCCGGCGTCTGCTTCTATCTCTTGCTCGTGGGCCGGGAGTCCCCCGACGACGCGCTCGCTGCCGAGGCGATCCGACAGGCGACCGAGCTCAACGAGCTCGGCAACCGGCACGACCCCGAAGACCTTTCCGAGGCGAATCGCAGGACCTAAGGCGGGGCCGCCGCAGCGCGTGCGGCTGGGAACGGGCCCCTCCGCGCTCTAGCGCGGTGCTTTGCCGGTGCCGCCGCACAGGCTGCAGGTGGTGCCGTTGACCTGCCCGGATCCGCCGCAGCGACGGCAGAGCTCCCATGGCGGCGGGAGAGGTCCGGCTCCGGTGTGTCCCCGCATTCCTGACATCGCTCGACTATAGGCCCGACCAAGACTTGGACTGAGCCCTCCCGGCAACCTCGACGCCGGCCCGCCAGCCGGGCGCCCGCCCGTTCGGTGGCGGTGCGATCTCGCCGGCGTCGATGCCGCTGGTGGCGAGGCTCCATGCGATCACCGAATTCGAGTTCCACATTTCGCCGGTGCCGAGCTCATCGCGGCCCCAAACCGGAGTGGGCACGCCGGGAACGACATTGAGCAAGCACCGCGCCTGGCCGGTGTCCTGCGAGAGTCGGCGCGGACTGTCAACGGACTCCCGCACGTCAGGGATGCTCCCACCTCGCCATGCCCTGATCTCGTAGCGAAAGACCCGAAAGCGCTGCGCCCAGCGAGCCCCGACGGCGCCGACAGCCACCACGCCGCGGCTTTCCCCGCTGAGGTCGGGCACGGGCGTCTGCTCGATCACGTAGGTCTCGTCGTCGAGCGATACCTGAATCGCTGAGTGGTAGAGGTCCCGCGCATCGCGATGGTGAAGGCGGGCCGCAACGGACTCGTACAGACGACCGTTGAGACGCACGAAATGGCCTCCGGCCCCGAGCGGGAGCCAGAACAGGTCGATAGCTGCATGCGACACGGTCTGCCTTCTACTCCCTTCGCCTTGATCGGGAGCGCCGCCAGCCGCCGCGGAGCGGACTGTCACAGGCGTGCGCCGCACAGCAGCTCGACCGTGCGATCACCTTTCAGGCGATCGAGCTGGACGGGTGCCGCTACTCTCCAGGCATGTCCGAGGAGCCCAAGATCGTGACGACGGTCGGTAACGAGGCGGAGGCGGAAATGGTCGCCGAGCGCCTCTCCGAGGCGGGGATCGAGCACATGTCGCGCGTCGCCTCCGGCGGCATACGACTGGGGGCTGCGGCCGCCCGGGATGTCTATGTCGCCGCGAAGGACTTCGACCGCGCGGTCGAAGTCCTCAAGATCGATGAAGGCTTCAGCGATGATGAGCTGGCCCGCCTGAGCGAACAGGCCGGACGAGAAGCCCGCGACCCGTAACGGTCCCAACCGGCTGTAAAGGGGACCGCCCTCACTGCGCCGGCCTGCGCGCCCCGCGCCCCCACAACCTGCGCCCCACCTTCAGAGCCGCGTGGTCGTCCACGCCGACATCGGCCGCTTGCAGGAGGCGGCAGCAGGTGGCCGTGGATGTTGATCGTGGGGACGCCCGCTGAGCAGTCAGCCTGTGCGGGGTCTGCCTTCGAGCGCGCGACGCAGGATTCTGACGATGATCGCGGGCAGGCTCGTGTTCTCCTCGGCCGCCCACGCGCGCAGCTTGCGCCACTCTTCCGGCGACAGCCCCACACGCATCATCTTCAGGTTTGGGTCTCCCCGCTTCGGGGTGGGAGATCGGCCTTTGGTCTCGAGCACTCTGTGTGCAGCCTAACCCGCGTATGAGTCGCTTTGGGGCGGCCCGCCGCAACGAGACCTTGGCGCAGGCTTGGCCCATCGAGCCGTGGAGGGGGCAATCGGGCAACGCCTCAGGTGAAGTCAGCGTGACAGGCCTGTTCGAGACGAAGCGCTAGCGGCCTGAACCACGGCTGCGATCGATACGGACGCCGGCTGAGAGGAGGACCGCGTCGAGATAGGCATCGGGGAGCCCTCGTTCGCGCCCGGCGTCGGTCAAGCCCTGGAGGTAGTCGAACGACGGGGGCACCACCTCCGGGGATTTCTCGATGACCACGTACGCAACGGCATCGTGCTCGGCGCCGTCATCAGTGTGTACGCCCACCTCGCGTCGTTCGTAAGCCCAGCCGGCGCCCTCCTTGCGATCGAGGGCGTCGAGATCCTCTGCGCCCAGTTCGTACAGGAGCTCCCCAAACCGTGTGCTCGAGATCGGCGATCACATCGGCGACGCCGGTGCCGGTTCGCACCGAACGTCGCGTGAACGCGAGCCGGTGCTGCGGCAGGCGCGCCCGCCCGAGGAAGCGATGGCGCGGGCATCGCGCGTGCATGACCGACGCGGACATGTTGCTGCCGTACGCGAAGTACGCGGGCACCCGGCAGCCTTGCGCTCAGGCCGGCGGGTCGGGTTCGGAGACGATCAGCCGCAGGGCGCCGTCGAACGTGTCGAGCTCGCGAAGGTCACCGTGTCGGCGATCCCATTCGCCGGACTCCAGGGCGGTGCGCAGGCGCTCGACGATCGTCTCCTCGACGCCCCAGGGCAGCAGGCCCCAGACCGACTGGCTCGCCCGGATCTCGTCTGCGAGCAGGGCCTCGGGGCGGTTCCAGAACGCTTCGAAGAAGCCGTCGGTGCAGTCGGCCGGTGTCGGGATCGTCTCGATCCGCGTCCGGCCGCCGAGCGCCTCGGCAACGGCATCCGGCGTGCCGAACCGCGGCTCCTCGAGAGCCACCGCCTCGCGGAAGATCTCGCGCTGCCAGTCGGGTAGGTCGCGAAGGTCGAAGGTGAAGATGACGACGGGTCCGCGTGCGACCCGCCGAAGCTCCGCGAGCCCCTGCGCTTGCCTCGGCCAGTGGTGGATCGTCACGCAGGCCATCGCAGCGTCGACCGAGTCCGTCTCAAAGGGGAGGCTTTCGGCATTGGCGGCGATACAGGGAGGGCTCCCCGCGGCCCGCTGCCTGCGCATCGTCGCGTTGGGCTCGACCGCGACCACACGGCGGTCCGTCGGCTCGTAGGACCCCGCGCCCGCGCCGACGTTCACCACCGTACGCGCGTCGCCGAGCGCCGCGTGGATGCGCGCGGCGATCCGCGGGTCCGCGCGGCGGTGCCTGACGTAGTCGATCCCACGCTCGTCGTAGTCGACGTGCAGCGACGGTCGGCCGTCCATCTTCGGCATCTTCGCAGCCGCGCTGCGAGCGGATACGGCCACGGCAAAGCCCCGACCGGGCAGCGCTCGCCGCCGCCGGGTCCAGCGTCGGCCGAGTTGTTGCCAGCCTGTTACCCGTCCTATGCCGGGCCACCGCGGCCGCTTAGGCTCACCCACCTCGCAGCGCCAATCATCCGAGGGGGCAGAGACATGGACGGTTTCCGGTCGGGTCGTGGTCGCGGGATCCTCGCGCTCGCCTTTGTTTCGGTGCTCCTCGCGCTGACCGGCGCGGCGAGCGCCCAGGCGGAAACGCTCGTGTTCGGCCCCGGCCCCGAGCAGACGTTCGTCGTCCCGTCGGGTGTCACGCACATCAAAGTCACCGCGATCGGCGAAAAAGGCCGGAACATCTGCCTGTTCGGAAGCTGCTTCAGCGGATTCTCCGAGAAGGTCACCACGACGCTCACGGTCACACCCGGCGAGCACCTCTATGCGGACTTCGCCGGCGCGGGCAGCGCGGGCGGCGTCGCTGGGCGCGGCGGCGTCGCCGCCGACCTGCGGACGATCCCGCAGGCAGAAGCGGGCTCGCTGTCCTCGCGCCTCGTCGTCGCCGCCGGCGGCGGCGGTGAAGGCGAAGAGGAAGAAGGCAACTTCGCCGGGCAGGGCGGCAACGCGGGCGCATCCGAAGGCGGCGCGGGCAACCCCGACAACTCCTCGGCCGGGACGGCCTTCGGCGGAGGCGGCGGGACCCAGGCCAAAGGCGGCGCGGGCGGTTCGCCCGCAGGCGGCACGACAGGCGAACCTGGCTCGCTCGGGCAGGGCGGCAAAGGCGGTACGGGCGCGCCCAACGGCGATGCCGGCGGCGGGGGCGGCGGCTACTACGGCGGCGGTGGCGGCGGCGCCGGCAACTTCGCGGGCGCCGGCGGTGGCGGTGGTTCGAGCTTCGTCGCCGCGGGCGGGGAAGAAACGTCGTTCGCCCTCAACACGATCGAAGAACCGACGGGCGTCACCGTCACCTACGCCGGTGGCACCGAAACGATCCCGTTCCCGTCGAGCGGCTCCGAGCAGTCGTTCGTCGTTCCGCTCGGTGTCTCGCGCGTGAAGGTGATCGCGGTCGGGGAAAACGGCCAGGACCGCTGCTGCGGAGGCGGCCGCGGCGAGACCGTGACCGCCTCGGTATCCGTCAAACACGGGCAGCGGTACTTCATCGATTTCGGCGGCGGCGGCTCATCGAACATCGCCAACGGCGGCAACGCGTCCGACCTGCGCGCGATCTCCCGCGCCGAAGCCGGCTCGCTCGAATCGCGCCTCGTTGTCGCCGGTGGTGGCGGGGGCGACGGGATCTCCGAAGAAAACTCGCGCGGCGGCGAAGGCGGCAACGCGGGCTTCCTCGAAGGCGGGACCGGCGGGGGCGGGTTCTGGCCCGGCGGCGGCGGAGGCGGCGGGACGCAGAAAAACGGCGGCGCCGCAGGCAAAGCCGAAAGCACCGGCGAAGCAGGGAAACTCGGGCAGGGCGGCACAGGCGGCGCCAACTCAGAAGGCGACGGCGGCGGCGGCGGCGGCGGCTACTACGGCGGCGGCGGCGGAGGCGGCGGGTGCTGCGGCTCCAGCGGCGGTGGCGGCGGTTCGAGCTTCGTGGTCGCCGGGGCCGAAGAAGTGTCCGCCGGGCTCAACGGTTCGAGCAAAGAACAGCCGAAAGTCTCGATCATCTACAAATCGGCGGCGCCGCCGAGCGCCTCGATCTCGACCCCGGCCGAAGGCCAGGGCTACCACCAGGGAGAAGGCGTCCAGGCCTCCTACGGCTGCTCGGAGGGCGCGGGCGGGCCGGGGATCGAAAGCTGCACCGGCACGGTCGCGAACGGCAGCGCGATCGACACCTCGACGCCGGGTGAACACCAGTTCACCGTCACCGCGACCAGCAAGGACGGCCTGACCGCCGCCAAGACGGTCACGTACTTCGTCGCCGGCCCCCCGGCCGTGTCGATCACGACTCCGGCCGAAGGCGCGCACTACAAACCGGGCGAAGCCGTCGACGCCTCCTACTCCTGCAGCGAGGGGGCCGGAGGCCCGGGCCTGAGACCGGGCGCCGAAGGGTGCAGCGGGACAGTCGCGAACGGCTCGGCGATCGACACCTCGCCCGGCGCGCACGAATTCACCGTCCTCGCGACGAGCAAGGACGGCCAGACTGCCTCGAAGACCGTCAAATACACGGTCGCGGGCAACCCGACCGTGACGGTCACCGCGCCCACCGAAGGCGCGGGCTACAAACCCGGTCAGGTCGTCGACGCGTCCTACTCCTGCAGCGACGGCGAAGGCGCCCCCGGGCTGAAGCCGGGCACCGAAGGCTGCAAAGGCACGGCCGAAAACGGCGCTCCGATCGACACGACGGCGGGCACCCACGAATTCACGGTCACCGCCACGAGCCAGGACGGCCAGACCGCGAGCAAGACGGTCAAATACACGGTCGCCGGAGCCCCGACGGCGTCGATCACCTCACCCGCCGAAGGGGCCGTCTACCTGAAGGGCCAGATCGTCGACGCTGAATACTCGTGCAGCGAGGGCGCGTCCGGACCCGGCCTGAAGCCCGGCGCGGAAGGCTGCAGCGGCACCGTCCCCGACGGCTCCGCCATCGACACCTCGCTGCCGGGCGAACACCACTTCAGCGTCACCGCCACCAGCACCGACGGGCAGAGCTCGACCGCAACGGTCAGCTATGACGTGGCCGCTCCGCCCGTCTTCGGCCGCTGCGTCAAAGAGCCGAAGGGCAGCAAGGGCAGCTTCGCGAACGCGACCTGCACCGAGCCGTCGGCCGCTGCGACCGGGAGGTTCGAATGGCTCCCGGGTCCCGGGCCCGGAGCGGGCTTCTCGCTCGCAGGCCAGGCGGCCTCGCCGATCGCGCTGGAAACCACGAGCAAGAAGGCCCTCACCTGCGCGACTGCGTCGGGTAGCGGCACGATCACGGGCCTCACGACGGTCGCGATGACGCTCGTCTTCTCCGGCTGTCAGGACGGCGGCGAAGAATGCACCAACACCGCATCCGCGGGGCAGGTGCAGCTGGCGCTAACCGGGACCCTCGCGCCGGCGGGCGAACCGGGCGCCGTGTACCTGAAGCTCCTGCCGTCGAGCGTGTTCCAGTACCAGTGCTCGCACGCCGGCACACCGGGCACGTCCGCGAGGCTCGAAACCTCAGGCATCCTGATGCGTGTCCGGATCGACCGAGGGCTGCGAACGGTGACCGATTTCCTGAGCGCGAGGAAAGGCCGGCAGGTGCCCGAAAGCCTCGGCGGGGAACCGCCCCTGCTCTCACAGGAGATCCGGACCGAACACGGCAAAGAAGAACCGGTCGGCGTCGCGCTGCGGGCGACGCTGGTTCAGACCTTCGAAGAACGCTACGAGATAAACAGCGCGTTCTGAGGGGCTTCGCGTGGGGTCGGGGGCGTCGGCGGCGCCTCCGGAGCCCTGCGCGTTGCCCCGATCCTGAAGCGCCGTGTCTCGGGCGCCGCGCGCGCCCGGACGCGGTGCACGATCATCCAGCCTCATGCGCGGCGACGAGGACGGCGGGTCGATGGGCGAACGCCCTAGCGAGCTCGCGCTGCGGCGCCTGAGACATTTTGCGCGCCGCATCGGGATCCTCGCCGCGATCGCGATCGTCCTGCTGCTGCTGGCGGCCCTCGTCCTCTCGCGCAGCGAGCATCACGACTACTGGTACTCGTTCCGCTGGGCGCTCGACACGGAGGCGACCGTCGGCGGCTTCCCGCAGCCGCACAGCGTGGCCGGGCAGGTCGCGCAGGTCGCTCTGATCGTGCTCGGCGTGGGTACGCTCTTCTACGCCCTCGCCCTCGTCGCCGAGTTGTTCGTCGACGGGCATCTGGGTGAGCTGCTCGCGCTGCGCCGCACGCGGAAGATGATCGACTCCCTCACCGACCACCACATCGTCTGCGGCTTCGGGCGCGTCGGCCGCGCCGTCGTGCGTGACCTGCGCGCGGCCGGGGCCGCGTGCGTCGTGCTCGACCAGAACCCCGAGCATCGCGCGGTGGCTGAGTCCTTCGGCGCGCACTTCGCCGAGGGGGATGCGAGCCAGGAGGCCCTGTTGCGCGAGGCGGGCATCGCCCACGCCCGGGCGATCATCGTGTGCGCCGACTCCGACGCGGACAACGTCTTCATCACCCTCACCGCGCGAGAGCTCAGAGAAGACATATCGATCGTCGCCCGGGCGGCGCTCGAGGACACGGAGAAGAAGCTGAAGCGCGCCGGCGCGGACCGGGTGATATCGCCGTACAAGTCCAGCGGCACCGAGATGGCGCGACTCGCGATGCACCGCAACCTGAGCGGAGTGGTCGACGTGGACGTCCACTACCGGCTGGAGGAGATCGAGATCGCCGACGGCGGCTCGGGCCCCGGCCGGACCGTCGGTGACATCCGCGGCGACTCGATGATCGTCGGACTGCGCCGCGGGGCCGCGTTCCAGCCGCAGCCCCCGAGCGACACGGTCCTCGCTGCGGGCGACACGATCGTGGCGATCGGCACCCCAGAGACGCTCGCTCGGCTCGAGACGCTGCTCGAAGCGTCCGCCGCCTGACCGGGACCCCGCCCGCGACCAGGGCGAATTCCCAGGGGCCCTACGGGCGCGAGGATCGGCACCCCCGTAGGAGGCTGACGAGCGATGAGCGTCCGCGCCAACGACCTCCAGATGCCCTCCTTCGACGGCGCGGTCGAGTGGATCGGCTCGCCCGCACTCGGGCCTTCGGAGCTGCGCGGGCACGTCGTCCTGGTGAACTTCTGGACCCTCACCTGCATCAACTGGCTGCGCGCCGAGCCCTACGTGCGCGCTTGGTCGCAGGCCTATCGCGACGACGGCCTGATCGTCGTGGGAGTACACACGCCGGAGTTCTCCTTCGAGCACGAGCCGGACCGGGTGCGTGCCGCGGTCGAGGCCCGGGCGATCTCCTACCCGGTCGCCGTCGACAACGACTACGGGATCTGGAGGGCGTTCGACAACCACTACTGGCCGGCGCTCTACTTCGTGGACAAGGAGGGCGCGATCCGCGACCAGCACTTCGGCGAGGGGCGCTACGAGCGCTCCGAGCGGACCATTCAGAGCCTGCTCGGCGTGGCACGGGAGCTCGTTCCGGCGATGGGGGAGGGGGTCGAGGCGGAAGCGGACTGGGAGCATCTGCGTACGCCCGAGAGCTACCTCGGCTACGGGCGCGGCGAGCGCTTCGCCTCCAACGAGCCTCCCGGTCTCGACGAGCCCAGCCGATACAGCCCGCCCGCGTCCCTTGCGCTCAACGCCTGGGCGCTCGGCGGCGAGTGGACGATCGGTCCGGAGAACGTCACGCTCGGCCAGGCAGGCGGGACGATCTCATTTGCCTTCCAGGCGCGCGATGCCCACCTCGTCCTGTCCCCCGGTGAGCAGGGGCCGATCCCCTTCCGCGTGACGCTCGGCGGTGACCCGCCCGGTTCCTCGCACGGGGTCGACGTGGACGAGCAGGGCAACGGGGTGCTCACGGAGGGGCGTCTGTACCAGCTCGTGCGCCAGGACGGGGCGGTCCGCGAGCGCACGCTCGAGATCGCCTTCTCGGCGCCGGGGGCCGAGGCGTACGCGTTCACCTTCGGCTAGCTGGAGGGCAGACGATGTGTCAGCGGCCGTATTCCGGGTAGTCCTCGCAGATCAACCGGCCTCTGCTTATTGCCACCTTCGTCGCGTCGCTGATCGCGACCCTCATTGCAGTTGCGCTGATCGGCGCGGGAGGGCTGGTCGCGCTCCTGGTGAGCGGGCTGCTCGCGGTCGCGCTCCTCGTCGAGGAGGACCTGACCCAGAGGGCGCGCCGCCCCGCCGCGGCGGGCTCGCACGGGAGCCCGCCGGTCCTGCGGACCAATCTCGATGCCGACGAGAGATCTCAGCCGGACGGGGGCGAGCACGGGCGCCCGAGCTCGCGCGATTTCTCCTCGGACTCTCCCGTCCACCACGCCTTGCGCCGCCGGGAGGCGGTGCGGCGCACACCGTCCGGGCGCCTCGCCGGAGGCCGCGCCAAGGCTTGATCGGAGCTCAGCCGTGGGCGAGCGCCGACGACGAGGCGGCGCCGAACTGCAGGGTCTCAACCGGGAGCGGGGGGCGCAGGTCGCCCGCCGCGATCTCCTCGCGGGGCGCCGGCGGCGTCCCGGGCGAGGGGGCCCAACCGTGTGCTTCGAGCGGCTCCGGCTCGGCCGGCACGTCCTGATCCGCGGGCATCGAGTCCTCCTCGGCGGGCGCCTGCCACAGCGGATCGAGCACCGCGTAGCGGAACTGCCCGCTCTCGTCGCAGACCCAGAACGCGTCGCCGTACTCGGCGCGCTCGTGCAGGATCGAGCGTTCGTAGTGTCCGGCGATGCGCGCGAGCGAGTCGATGTCCTCTACGTCGATCACAGCCACTCCGGGCTGCTGCCAGACCGTCGACACCGGCACGATCAGCGAGCCGTAGCGAGAGAGGATCGCCGCTGTCGTGCTGCGCCTGCGAGGGCGGGCGAGAGCGAGGCCCGCCGCCAGCGCCGCGCATGCGACCAGGGCGAGACCCCCGAGCGCGATCGCCCGTGCCGAGGCGACGGTCATCGAGACCGGCCCGAGCACGATGTGCGCGGGCCGCGCGAGCTTCGCCGTGGCAGCGCCGGCTTCCGCGTGCTCGAAGCTCGTCGGCGCCTGCGCCGCTTCCGAGGCGGCGCCGTTTGCTGCGACCGGGCGGATCTCCAGGCGGTTCAGAGCGAACTTGCTGGCCGGCGCGAAGGTGCCGCTCAGGGGAGCGCCCGCGACCTGGCCCGACAGGACCACCCGCGGCGCGATCGTGAGCGTGTAGGAGCCACGCACGGCCGTGTCCGCTTCCACACGTGAGATCAGCGCCAGCAGCGAGTCGAGGTTCATGCGGGCGCGGATCACGCCCGAGTCGCCGTGCAGCGGGCTCGAGGCCGACAGCGGGATCGTCGTCTGCCACCCGCTCGTCGAGGCCACGGTCGCGTTCAGCGAGCCGCGCGCGGCGAGACGGTGCGGGGCCGCGCTCGCGAAGCGGTATGCGAACGCGACCTGGACCGAGGACACCACGTGGGTGAAGAGCGGGTCGCCCGTGCGCACGCTCCCGTCCGGGTAGGTCGGTCCCGCCGGCGGGCTCGCGCTGTAGCTGAGCCGGCCGCTCTGGCGGTAGGGGACGCGCACCGCGAGCACCTCCGCCGCCGGGCGCGTGAACGCGAGCACGGCGAGCGCGAAGAACGGCGTCATCGCCGCGAGCGCGCAGGCGGCGATCACGGCCGCCTGGCCCGACGCCAGGCGCCGCGCGTGATCCCTGCTCGGCGGCGGCCGGCGGGCCCGCGGTGGGAAGCGGCGAACCAAGGCGCTCGCGCCTGCGCCTGCGCCGGCGTTTGGCGAACGAGAAGCCACCGACCAGCAGCGTCGCGACCACGAACAGCACAGCGATCAAAGCCGGGGAGCGGATCGAGTCGAGTGTCCTGCCGGCCCCGGGCAGGTGGATCCAGAGCGCGCCGATGAGCTGCGAGCGCGCCGGATGTTCGAAGTCCGTGAAGTTGTTGTTGTCGCCCCTGAAGACGTAGCGCGAGCCGTCGCGGGCGATGATGCGGTGCAGCACCACCGTCCCGAGCTCACGGTTGTGGTAGGCGACGATCTGCCCGACGCGGTAGTCGCCCTCGCTGCGAACGAGCGCGAGGTCGCCCGAATGGAAGCGCGGCTGCATGCTGACGCCGTCGGTGTCGACGTAGGTCGTGGACCCTCCGAGCGCGGTGGGCGCGAACAGGAACCAGAGAAGCCCCACCAGGGCGAGGCCGAGAGCGCCCCACAGGAGCGTTCTGATCTGGCGGGGTGCTCGCATCGCTTGTCGCTCGCGGGGTGGGAACGCCGCTTGCGGAGCGGCCGCCCGCCAGAGGCGGGGGGCCGCTCCGCGTGGGCGTATGCCTTATTCGATCGTGACGGTGCCGCTGCTGACGGCTGCGACCGACAGCTTCAGGCCTTCTCCGTCCGGCACAGGAGTGTTGAACGTGCAGGTCACCGCGAACGGCGATGAACCTTCCGAAGCGCCGCAGTCGGTCCAGTCGCCTTTCGCCGGCGTGGACGCCGTCAGCGCGACCGCGACGTCCGTCGCCGCCTTGTCGAGGTCGAAGGTGACGGCAGTCATCGTTTCGCCGTCGCCGCTGAACGTGTAGTTCGTCGGCGAGGCGACCGTGTAGCCGCTGACCGTCGCCGAACCCGCACCTGCAGAGTGGCTGGCGACCGTGTTGCTGGCCGTGAACGCGTATGCGCTCACGCCGATCACGCTCGCCACGAGAAAGACCAGAAGGCCCGCGACGCGTCGCCTGCCTCCCGTGCTGCGCCTACCGATGTGCATGGCCACGTCGGGCCCCCTTTTTGGGTTGTGATCACCGGACACTCCCTGTGTCCGAGCGGCACTCCCTGTGTCCGCGCACTGACCATCGGCCGCGAGCGGGCCCTGCTTTACGCCTGCAGGCCTCGATACACCGTCGGGGCTAGAGGTTCTTCGCCTTCACGGCGCGGGCGACCCGCGTCCGCAGCAGTGTGACCGCGCCCTTTTCCTCAGCGCGCGTGATCTCGCCCTTCTTGCGCGCCGTTTCGAGCGTCCCCGTGCGCGCACGCACGATGCCGTCGACCAGTTCTTCGCGCGAGTGGCCGTGGGCTTCCGCGACCTGCGCGAGCGTCTTCCCGGAGCGCAGCTGTGCCCGCATCGCGGCTTCGTCGACGCCCAGGTACCGCGACGCGCTCCTGATCAAGGCCCCGGTGCGGCGCTGGCGGCGCAGTTGAGCCCGCAGCCGCACGCGCAGCCTGTGGACGGCCGCCGCGGTCTGGGCCGGCGTCGCGCCCTGCTTCTTCAGTTCGGCGCTGCGGCCCGCCAGGATCGAGTGTTCGAGTGCCCTGGCGCTGTGGCCGGGGGTCGAGTCGGCGATCTCTGCGAGCGTTTCCCCGTTTCGCAGCCGGCGGCGCACCTCGCCGAGGCCGAGCCCCAGGTAGGCGGAGGCGGCCTGCGCCGCGCTCTGCCCGCCGGGCGCCGCGCCCGCTGCTCGCTGTTTCGGGTGGGAGCGGCTGCCGCCGAGCGTGATGATGAGCACGGCGGCGATCACCGCGAGGAAGGCGACGGCGAGCATCAGCGTGCGCCTGGAGACGCGGTTCACGTTGGTCTTCTGTCTGACGTCATCGGTTTGTGAATGCTAGACTCGCCGACCGGCCAGCGCGCAAGGTGTCCCTCCGTCGTGCCTGGCAGAAACGAGACCGGCTCGACGCCGGTCCAAATGTTCGACTGCGACGGCCGATCGGCCGCGACGATAGCTGCTCGAACCTCCGCAATCCATGGTATGCTCGCCGGCGTCAAGTCGCGATCTCGGGGGGCCGCAGGGGGTGCCCGGAGTGTTCCTGGGTCGCAGACGCGTTCGTGAAACCGTCTACTGGCCTCCAGAGCGTGAGGCGAAAGCGAGGACTTAGGAGTATGAGGAGACTTAGGATCACGGTCGTGCTGGCCGCGGTCGCGTGCGTTGTCGGGGCGCTCGCATCGCCGGCTCTCGCGAAAACTGAAAAACCGAAAGCTTTCTTCGGGGAATTCGTCTCGAGCGTGCCCACGGGGCCGCCGATCACGCCGGGCTCGCCGGTGCTCGCGAAGAGCAAGGAAGGGTTCATGGAACCCCTCCTCGTGGGCAGCGAATCACACCCGCTGTTCAAGATCGCCTGCGAAGAACTGAGCTCTTCCGGCAAAGTGTTCGAAGAACACAGCAAAACCTTCAAGACGGAAATCAAGTTCAAGAAGTGCAAGGCGGGGCGCCGTCTCGCCGGCGGCTTCATCGAAGGCGAACCGGAAAAGCCGTACGGCTCAAGGTGCCCAACTTCGGAAGCGCCGAAACGACTTTGCTACCTGAAAGCAAAGATCGGTCCCGGACTCGAAATGGAATTCCACTCCAACGGTGCGGTCGGCCTCGGTGAAGAAGAAAACAACGAAGCGAAAATCACGAAAGGCACGTCCATCGGCATCTCTGTCAAGGGCGGCCTCTGCCACCTCGTGATCCCCGCGCAAACGGTGCCGAAAAACGGCGAAAACGAAACAAAAGAAGTCGAAGGCGGGTCCTACAGCGGCGAAAAGGAACCCACGACGAGCAAAAAGCTCCCCAGTGGCTTCAAGGAACGGACCGAAATCGATTGGGAACTGCACAAAATGCTGATCGAAATCCCGGTCGAAAAATCCGGAGCCTGCCAGTACGAAAAAGAACCGGGCGGGAAATTCAACGAAGAAACGAACTCTGTCGTTGAGCCGTCCATCTTCGAAGGCGAACTCGACGAAGTCGAAATCAAGAACGGCGAGTTCTTCTTCGAAACCGCGCAGGAACACAAAGAAAAAGAAATCTGAGCACCTGAGCTGATCCGCGCCGGTCGCCCGGCGCGGATCGCCTCTCCAGAGAGCGCGGCAGGGCAAACGCCCTCCGCGCTCTCAGTCGTTAACGGGCGGCGGCGCCGAGGCGGGCGGCGTGTGGAGCGGGGCGGTCAGGCCCCGGCGAGCACGGGCACGCACTGCCCGTCGCTCTTGGAGCGGTACATCGCGGCATCGGCCCGGCGCACCAGCTCGTCGGCGCTCACCGTCCCGTGCTCGCCGCACGCGACGCCGATGCTGGCGCGCAGCTCGGCCTCGCCGCAGGACATCTCGAAGGTGCCGCAGATCGTCATCCTGATGCGCTCTGCGACCCGCATCGCGACGTCCGAGGAGGGCACGTCGCGCAGGACGATCAGGAACTCGTCGCCGCCCAGGCGCCCGATCACGTCGCTGTCGCGGCTGGCCAGCTTCAGGCGCTCGCCGACCAGCACGAGCAGCTCGTCGCCCGCCGCGTGGCCGAGGGTGTCGTTGACGGGCTTGAACTTGTCGAGGTCCACGTAGACGACGCCCGTGTGAAGCCCGTCCTCGCGCTCGAGCTGCTCCTGCAGCACCGCCAGGATCGAGGAGCGGTTGTGGACGTGCGTGAGCGTGTCGTAGGTGGCGCGGTGCTCGAGCTCCTGGCGCGCACGCGCGCTGTCGGTGATGTCCAGCACGCAGGTGATCGCGCCGCCGACCTCCCCGTTGGCGCGTGAGAGCGCGCGCACGCTCATCAGCGCCCGGCGCCAGGCCCCGGAGGGCCGGAGGATGTCGACCTCGACGTCGCGGTCGACGCCCTCGCCGAGCACCTCGTCGAGGACCTCGGCGAACTTCCCTGTGCTCTCCTCGGTCAGCGTCTGGAGCAGCGCGTTGACGGTCGGCGCCGGCTCGTCGTGGCGCTCTGCGGCGGCCTCCTGCTCGCCCGGCACGATCGGCGCCGGCTCCAGGGTCATCGCGCTGTCGATCGGCTCAGAGCCGTAGAGGATCTCGAGCAGGCAGGCGTTGTTGTAGACCACGTCCCGCGCGACGTCGATCTGCAGCAGTCCAACCGGCATCGCGTCGGTCAGGCGCCGCAGCAGCTCCTCGTGTTCGTGCAGCGCCTCCTGTGCGGCCATCTCGGCGGAGATGTCGATGATCTCCACGACCACGCAGTTGCGTTCCGGGTGGTTGAGGAAGTTGTGCAGGGTGGTGTCGACCCACATGTAGGTGCCGTCCTTGCGGCGCCGGCGGAGTCTCGTCTGCTGGGCGCGGTTGCTCGAGATCACGGCCAGCCAGCCCTCGACCGCTCGGCCCTGGTCGTCCGGGTGGATCTGGTCGAGCACCGACTTGCCGAGCAGCTCTGCCTCGGTGTAGCCGAACATCTCGGTGAACGCGTCGTCGGCGGCGAGGACGCGCGCGCCCTCGTCCTCGGTGAGCGTGCAGAAGCGCGGCGCGGCTGGGCTCGTGTCCTGCTCGGCGGGCTCATCAGCCGCATCCTCGTCGCTGGGGAGGATCACGCCCAGGAACACGCCGTGGACTTCGCGCAGGTCGATGAAGTGGAGCGTCGACCACTTCGTCGGGCTCGCGAGCATCCGCACCTTGGTCGCGGCGGCGCCCTCCTGCTGGGCGGCCAGCCACAGGCGTACCACGGCCGTGCGGTCGCCGGCGACCACGTTGTCGATCAGTGCGCGGCCCTCGATCAGGCCCTGACCCCACAGCCCGACGGTCTGCGGGACCGGGACGATCAGGCCGTTTGACGCGAGCGCGCAGACCTGCGCGCCCGGGGTGCTCGCGCAGCAGCGCTTCGGCGCCTTCGGCGATGGAGTGGCCGTCGCGTCCGACGGTGTCGTTGTGCTCGTGAAGAACGGGATCGTCCATGTCGAGCCCCCCTGGCTCGACGCTTTGCATCGGCGTGGCCCGCCGATCACATGAGCGCTGAGAGATCGGTTGGACGAGGCTCAGCCGTCGGCGAACGGCGCGAGCGGCACGCCGTGGTCGTGCTCCTGCATCCCGAGCTCGTAGGCGCCCCCGTGGACGCTGCGCAGGACCCGCCTCCCGCCCTCTCCACGGCGGGACACGGACACCTCCAGCGCCGCGATCGAGCAGTTCGCGACGTCGTGCTCTGCGCCGCCGGGATCCGCGTAGCGCCAGCCCGCAGCGCTCCCCGGCGGGACCGTGACGCTCGCCGTCACGGCGAGCCCGCCGCCGCCGCGCACCTCGATCTCGGCAGACGACGGGTCCTCGTGCACCGCGGCGCGGCCGGCGAGCCGGTGGGTGGCCCCGTCGAGGCTCAGGGCGCCGTTGGCGATCCACGGGGTCAGCCGGGAGCCGACGCGCACACGCCCGATCGCCACGTCCAGCCAGGCGTTCTCCACGCCCTCGAAATCGCAGCCGTGCAGCCAGATCCAGCGCGCGGCGTGCTCGGACCCCCAGTTGTGGCCGACCATGCCGTGCCAGCCCGACAGGTCGATCGGCGGGCGGGCCGGCAGTTCGAGCACGCCGTCGAAGCGCGCGAGCGGGGCGGGGCTCGTCAGCTTCGTGCGTGGCAGCGGCGTGCGGTAGAGCAGGGCAGGGCGCAGGTGGCGCAGCTCCTCCGCCAGCGCGTCGAAGCGCACCGACCACCGCGCCGGGCCGCACTCTCCCTGTGCCCCGTCCGGCCCCATCGCGGCGTGCCCGCCGATCTCGATCCAGCCGCCCGGGGGCACGCGCAGCTCCTCGAAGGTCGCCTTGTGCATGAACGGGCCGTCCGCCGCCGCGTCGAACACCGTGCACCAGACCGAGCCCGTGGGCGGCCGGCCGGGTCGCTTGTGGACGGTGTGGCGCAGCCACACGCCGAGCGGCTCGTGCGGCGAGACCGCCCGCAGGTAGAAGGACTCGTACATCCCCGACTCGCCCGTGGCGCCGGGGAACACCGGCTCGGCTCGCATCGCGGCGATCCTAACCCGGACACCGCCGCGGTTCCTGGCAGGATCCACGCTCGATGTCCTCGCGCCGCTCCCTCGTCGAGCTTCCGTCCGCGCTGACCGCGCCCGCCGCGCGGGAGAACGTCCGTTGGCTGCTCGGCGTCGACGGCGGCGCGACCAAGACGCTCGCCGCCGTGCTCGATCTCCAGACGCGCTCTCTGCATCTGGGGCACGCCGGTCCCAGCAACGAGGACGCGGTCGGCGCAGAGGCGGCCGTGCGAGCCCTCACGGACGCGGCCGATACCGCCCTGGGGGGCGCCGGCGTGACCGAAGCAGAGCTCGGTGCCACCGTCGCGGCCGTCGCCGGCACCGACACGGCGTCGATCGCCGGGCACGTTCGCAAGGCCCGCGGCGACGCATGGATCGTCGTCAACGACGTCGTCGGGGCCTGGGCGACCGCGACCGGCGGCGGTCCCGGCGTCGGTGCGATCTCCGGCACCGGCTCGAACGTCTTCGGGGTCGGAACGGCGGGGAACGGCTGGCGCACAGGCGGCTGGGGACACCTGCTCGGCGATGAGGGCTCGGGTTACTGGCTCGGCTCGGAATCGATCCGCGCCTGCCTGAAGGACCGCGACGCGTCGGGGCCCCCGACGGCGCTCGGTGCAGCGGCGTGCGCGTTCTTCGACTGCGCCACGGTCGAGGCCGTGGCCTCGCTGGTGTACTCCAGGCCCTTGACCAAGGCAGAGATCTCGGCCTTCGCGGTCGAGTGCCACCGCGTCGCCGCGGACGGGGACGCGGTGGCTGCGGAGCTGTTCGCCCGCGGCGCCACGCTGCTCGGCGACCAGGTCGCGGCTGTGATCGCGCAGACCGGGCTCGAGGGGAGCTTCCCGGTCGGGCTGATCGGGAGCACCTACAAGGCGGGCGAGATCTACCTCGACCCGCTGCGCGAGCGCATCGCACGGGTGGCGCCGGCGGCGGAGATCTCGCAGGTCGAGATGCCGCCCGCGGGCGGAAGCCTGTTGCTGGCGGCGGTTGCGTGCGGGATGCGCGGTCAGCTCGACGGGGATGAGCTGAGCGGGTTGCTCGGCGCGGCGCTCGCCGCCTGAGCCTCGATCGCGTCGCGCCCGGCGACCGCCCCGGGCCCGGCGCCGCCGAGCCGCAGCGCGGCTGCGGCCCCGGCCAGCGCCGCGGCCGTCTCGGGAGGGGAGCCCTCGGCGAGCGCGACGAACAGCGTCGCCGCGTAGACGTCGCCCGCGCCGAGGTCGTCGACCGGCTCGGTGACGGGGGAGACCGAGATCTCAAGCGGCGGGCTGTGGCGGTCAGCGAGCAGGACCGTCGCCGCCGGGCCGGCCGTGACCGCGATGAGCGCGCCGCCGCGCCGCGCCACCTCGACGCCGGGCTCGCACGCGTCCCGCTCCTGGCGGCTCAGGACCACGGCGTCGCAGCGTTCGAACAGCGCCAGCGCCGAACCGGGCAGCGGCCGTTGAACGACCTCGCCTGTGGGATCGCTCCACCCGCGCACGAGGCCCTGCGGTGTCAGCCCGGTGAACCCCCACTCGCCTGCGGGCCGTGAGCTCAGCTCGGCTGCGACAGGCGCCAGATGCAGGATCGCACCCGGCTCCGGCCGCACAGGGGACATCGGGCCGGCCCACGCGAGCATCCGCTGGCGCCGCGCCTCGCCGCTGCCGGTCGTGTACAGCGTCGTCGTCGCCGGCGCCGGCTCGACGAAGAGCTCCAGCTCCTGCGAGAACGGCGCGAGCAGCTCCTGGAGCTCGTCCTCGCATCCCCGCGTTACGATCTTCGCGTTCAACCCGAGTCGCGCCGCCTGCAGCGCGCTGTAGAGCGCGGTGCCGCCGGGGCGGCGCCGGCCGTCGGGGAGCACGTCGATTGTCACGTGTCCGACCGCCACGTAGGAGCGGGGACCAAAACCTCCGCGGGGATCGTCTGTTGTGGTTGCTTGAGGCATGACCGGATACGCGACCAGGCTCCATCATCTCCGAGCGGCGCTCGCCGTGGCGCTTGCGTGCGTCGCCGCGGTGCTGTGGCATGCGCCCGCCGGCGAGGCGGCGCGGGGCTCAGCCCCGCGGACCTCGCCCTATCCCGCGGGCGCGACGCGGCCCGCCTTCAGGGCGAGCCGCAAGGCCCTGGCCGCAGCGAGCAAGAAGACAAAGGCCCGCAAGCCGGCGGCGCCGGTGCTGCACGGGAACCCTGCTCGTGGGCTGCGCGCCTTCCAGGCGATGCAGCGCTCCTACTACCTGCTGGGCTCCGGGCTCTACAAGGGCGAACCGTTCTCGTTCCTGTGGCCTTTCTCGCAGGGGCTCGCCGCAACGGTGAGCATGGCGAACGTCTCCGCGATCGCGAAGGTGCCGGCGCTGCGCACCACGTTCGCCCGCGAACTCAAGACGCGCATGATCGGGCTGCGCTCCTACTACGACGCCACCAACTCGGGCGAACCCGAAGGCTTCTTCGAAAGCACGATTCCGGCCTATGACGGCACCGTCGCCCCGCCCGCCGGTCCCGGCGGGGTCAAGTACTACGACGACAACGACTGGGTCGGGATCGAGCTGATGCGCGTCTACGAGATGACCCACGAACCGGGCCTGCTCGCGGCCGCCGAAGGGATCATGTCCTTCGAGATGCAGGGCTGGCAGAGCTCCGCCGCGCTCCCCTGCCCGGGAGGGATCCCGTTCACCAACCAATTCGAGAACAGCGACCGCAACACGATCACGACCGGTCCCGCGGCGGAGCTCGGTGTGCAGCTCTACCGTGCGACCAAGAACCCGGGGTACCTCGGCTTCGCGGTGCAGGCCTACGAATGGGTGCGGCAGTGCCTGCTGCTGGAAAACAACATGTACGCCGACCACATCACCCGGCGCGGCCAGGTGGAACCCCACCTCTACAGCTACACCCAGGGCGTGATGATCGGTGCCGGCACCCTGCTCTACCAGGCCACGGGCAACTCCGCCTACCTCTACGAGGCACGCCAGACGGCGGCCGCGGCGCTGGCCTATTTCACCTCCGAACGGCTCGGCGCGGAGAACCCGTTCTTCCCCTCGGTCTACTTCCGCAACCTCATGTACCTCGACTCGGTCACGCACGACCCGCCCGGGCCGCGGCTCGCGCAGTCCTATGTCGATTACTCCTGGCAGCACCTGCGGCTCACCAACGACCTGTTCGTCGCGGGCTCGCCGCCGAGTGGACAGCTGTTGGTGCAGGCGGCCATCGTCCAGATCTACGCGCTGCTCGCGTCTCCGCCCGCGACCTACTTCTAGCGCCGGGGGCGGGGCGGCTCGGGCGGGCGGGTAGGCTCTTGGCCATGAGCGAAGCCGCCAACCTGATCACCGCCGATGGACTGAGCAAGCTCGAGGGCGAGCTCGAAGCCCTCGAGGGCGACGGCCGCCGCGCGATCGCCGAGCGCATCAAGACGGCGCGCGAATGGGGCGATCTGAAGGAGAACAGCGAGTACCACGACGCCAAGAACGAGCAGGCGCACCTCGAGACCAAGATCGCGCGCCTTCGCGAGCGGATCGCGGCGGCGGTGATCGTCGAGGAGGGTGCGGCCAGCAGCGGGGTCGTGGGGCTCGGCTCGACCGTCGTGGTGCGGGACGGCGAGGGCGCGGAGACGACCTGGAAGATCGTCAGCTCACACGACGCCGCCCCGCGAGAGGGACGGCTGTCCGTCGAATCGCCGACCGCGACCGCGCTGCTCGGGCGGGCCGAGGGCGATGAGACCTCCGTGACGCTGCCGCGCGGCACGCGCACGCTGACCGTGCTCAGCGTCAGCTAGCCGGCGGGGCGCTCTTGGCGTAGGCGCGGGCCACGCGCCGCAGGAACGCGCGCGGCTTGCGCGCGTACAGGCGCCGGCCGTCGCGCAGCGCGCGGCGGCGCAGCTTGCGCCGCCGGCGCACGATCTGCTTGCGAAGCCCCCGCCGCGTGGTTCGACCGACGCCCGCAGCCTTGCCGTGCGCGCTCAGCCAGGCGCCGAAGACCGCCAGGTCGTGCTCCTCGCCGAGCAGTTCGCCGAGCTCATCGGCCCGGCGCGCGAGCCGCCGCACCCGGCGCGCTTCGGCGGAGATCCGCTTGCGGCGCTTGCCCGGCAGCCTCGCGAGCGGTCCGGGCGCGGGCTCCGCGCGGCGCAGCGTTTCGGCCGCGTAGCGCAGATCCTTCACGCGCTTGCGCCATTGGTGCATGGTCCGCATCCGCCCGCCTCGCGAGCGGGCGGCGCGGCGCTTGCGCCGGCGCCCCTGCCGGTAGATGCGGGAGAGGCCCTCCTCGATCGCGCCGATGCCGGACCGGGGAGCGAGCTCCCACGCCAGGGCGCGGGCGCGGAACAGCCGCAGTTCGTCAGCGACCAACATCCGGTTGCGGGGCGCGAGCATCCGCCGTTCCGCCTCGTCGCGCTCGGCCGCCAGGTGGCGGCGCAGCCGCGCGACCCCGGGGCGCCCGCCGAGCTTGCGCGGGCGTTGCGCGACGAGCGCGTCGAGCGTGTCGAGCATCACCTCGGCGTCGCGCGCCCCCGCGAGATGCTCCGCGGCAGCACGCAGCGTCGCCTGCTCGCGGGCGCAGGCCTCCGACCCGAGCTCGCCTTCGAGCAGTCGCACGATCGTCCGCAGGCGCTTGATCGCCTTGCGCGTCTCGTGCACCGCCTTGCGCGCCCCGCCGCCCTCGGCGCCGGCGAGCTGCGCGAGCGCCACGTCGGTCTGCTCGAGCGCCATCCGCCGCAGGCCCTCGGGCAGGCCCTCCTGGCCCTGGAGTCCGAGCGGCCGCTTCAGTCGCCTGCCGCCCGAGGGGCGCAGTCCGCCCCGTGCCAGCGCCATCCCGAGCCCGACGGCGGCGGTCGCCGCGACGGTCGCGGCGAGCGGCGCGACAATGCTGCGATGCCCCCGCTTCCGAGCGCGCCGTGGTGGACGGTGCGGCGAGCCGCCAACCGAAAGCCATCGACGTATCGCTGTCCGTTCTGTGGTCATCTGCTCCCCGCCCTGAGCGAGCATATGCTCATCGCTCCGGAAGGGGACACCCGGCGCCGGCGCCACGCCCACACCGAGTGCGTGCTGCGCGCGCGCCGCGACGGCCGCCTGCCGCTGCGCGAGGAGTGGCTCGCCGCGCAGCCGCGCCGGGCGAGCTGGTGGCGGCGGCTGGTGCGCGGTCGCGGCTGAGAGCGGATCGGGCCGGGCCCGTCCGGCTCAGCCGGTGTTGACGTGTACGTGCTCGGGCTCGACGCGGATGATCACGCGCTGTTCGCCGGGCTGCCTGTACGGGTAGGAGTCGGCGTCGAGGTACTTCTTGGCGAGCGCGTCGATGTGCTCGTCGGCGCCGTCGTGTGTGCGCTCGGCGACCCGGCCCCGGACCTCGACGTACTCGTAGGGGTTCTCCATGTTCTGGACCGTCAGCGTGATGCGGGGGTCGCGCTCGAGGTTGCGTGGCCACGCCCGGCCCTCGGCGCTGTTGAGAACGGGCTTGCCGTCCTGCACGTCGACCCACACCGGAGCGCTCAAGACAGAGCCGTCGTCGCGCAGCGTCGACACGTTGGCGAAGTTCTTGCCGCTCAGCAGCTCCTCTCCGCGACCTTCGATCCGCTCGCTCATCTCTCAGCCTTTCTCTCGGGGGTGAGGCTCCAACATAGGAGCTGAGCGAGGGTTTCCCGGACGCGCAGATCAGTAACGGCTCAGGTTCGCGTACCCGCTGGCGGCCGGAATCGGGTCGAGCGCCTGCAGCTTGCCGTTGTTGAGCGCGAAATGCACAACCCGCTGCCCGCCGCCGGGGCAGCAAAGGGGGTCGTTGCGGCGGTAGAGCGGGTAGGCGATCGCGACTTCGGTGTCGCTCTGGGAGACGACCTTGAGCTTCGCGCTCGGTTCCTTCGCGTCGGTTCCGAGGTAGTGACCGTCGACGAAGAAGAACGCTTGCTGCCCGTAGCCGTCACCTGACCCCGAGCGCGTCGCGACCAGCACCCGCAGGGTCTGCGAGGGGTGATATTCGGAGGTGTCCACCGGCGTGTAGCCGTGCGCGTGCACGGTCGCCACAGCGGCCTGAAGCGAGCCTTCGTGGGTGCCTCCTCCGGCTTCGGCGAATGACGGCTCGGGTGCGGTGCGGGTCGTCGAGGTGCCCGTGGAGGGCGGCGCCGTCGTCGTGGTGGTGGGCGCCTGCGCGGTGGTGGTGGGAGTGGTCGGGGTCGTCGCCGTGGTCGCGGCCGGCGGCGCGCTGGAGATCGACACCGTCTTGGTCTGCGAGCCGCATCCCGCGAGCAGCGCGGCGCCGAGGACGGCGATCGTCGGCAGTCGTCGCATCGAGATCATGGTAGGCGCCTGGCGCCCCCACGGCTGCACGTCCCCGCCCGGCGCGTGCGGCGGATACGATCGAGGCGATGGCCACACAGCCGCCTCAGGAGAGGGACCAAAAGGCGCCGGCGCCGAAGCGGAGCAGCAAGGAGCTCGTCCGCACCGGCCTGATGGTCGTGCTCGTGATCTACTTCACGCTGTTCGCGGTCCTGAACGTCGACGACGTCAACGTCGACTGGGTCTTCGGCTCGGGACGAGCGCCGCTGATAATCGTGATCGTGATCTCGCTTCTGGTCGGGATCGTGCTCACGTACTTCGCCGACAGGCGCACGAAACGCAAGAGCTAGCCGCTGCTCAGCGCCCTTCGAGCAGCGCCTCAGCGGCGAGACCGGGCCCGAGCGCGGGCGCGAGAGCGAACAGCGCGAGGTTCCCGGTGGCCGACTGGAGCTGCCGGATCCGGCGGTCTGCCAGGTGGCAGCGGACGAGATGCCACAGCGCGCCGACGACGGCCGCTCCACCGGGCTCGCCGCGCGGAGCCAGGCAGGTGCCCAGCCGCAGGCCGAGCTCGGTGTCGAGCCGGGCCGCGTAGCCGGCGCAGCTCGGGCCGGCGCACGCTGCGAGCACGGACACCGCCCGTGCCTGGAGCGGGTGGGCCGCCAGGTGCGAGAGCATGCGAGCGAAGGTGTCGCGCAGGGCGGCGGGCGAGCCGGGGCCGCTCTCGCACGCACCCTCGGCGATCGCGAGCAGCCGCGCGCCGGCGTCTGCGACGGCGGCGCGCAGGCAGTCGTCGCGGTCGGCGAACAGCTCGAAGAAGGCACCGAGCGGCACCCCGGCCTCGTCCGATATCTGCGCCGCGCTCAGGAGCGCGACCCGGTCGCGCGCCCCCAGCCTGAGAGCGGCGGCGAGCAGGCGCTCGCGATCTGTTCGCGGACGCTCCCTGGTCCTGTGCGGGCGCGCCGCTGCCGCCAGCGACGCGCGCCGTGCGTCGTCGCGGAGCAGCGAGGCGACGCGGCGTGCGTCCGCGGCGCGCGCCGGCAGCTTCGGTGCGAGCGCCCACCACCCGAGCTCACGGGCGAGGAGACGCCGTGAGGGCGGCGCGGGGTCGCGCAGCCGCGCCGCCAGGATGCCCTGTATGCCGCCGAGCATCACCTCTGAGCTCGCCCCCGCCGGGGCGGGGAGGAGCGGCGTGCCGGCGAGCGATGCGCGGAGGAGGCGTTCCCATCCAGCCGAGGCGGCGCGCAGGCGCAGCGCCCCGGGCGCGCCTGCAGCGAGGGGATGGAGCAGCACCAGCGCGGCCGCCTCCGGGTCGCGGGCGAGCTCGCCGGCGCAGGTTCCGAGCGCCGCCTCCAGGCGCCGGTAGGGGCCGCCGGGGGTCAGTGCACACGCTCGCCTTGCCGCCGCGAGGTGCTGCCCGGCGATCTCCTCGAAGGTCGCCAGGAAGCAGTCGTGCTTGCTGGCGAACTGCTCGTAGAAGGAGCGGCGCGAGACGCCGGCCAGCGCGATCACCTGCCTGACGCTGACCGCGTCGTAGCCATCGGCGGCGACGGCTCGCACCATCGCGCCGTGGATCCGTACCCGCTGGTGTCGCGCGACAGCACGCTTGTCCAGCCGGTGCGGGCCGCGCGGCAGCCGCTTGTACAGCGGTCGCGGCGGGCCGGCTTGCTCGCCGGCAGGGACCTCCCCGGCTTCCATGTGAACCTCCTCGGCAACGCCCGCCCCGGCGGCGAGCTTTCACAACAGTTCCGAGGAATGGATTATCACATATCGAAACGTTTTGTCTACAGTGCTCGGCTAATGCCCGAGCAGCGCCTTCAGCGCGATCACGCCCAATCCCATCGTGATCCCGACCGCCGACTCGAGCAGGATCTCGCCCCGAGTCGCATGGCTGCGCACACCGGCGATCAGCTCGAGGACCACGATGCTCCCGGCTGCGGTCCAGATCGCGACGCTGACGCCGGTTTCGCGGTCGGCGCCGAGCAGGGCGGCGATCAGCAGCGCCAGCAGCGGGATCGCCGCGCCCCTGACAACGGCGGCCTCGTGGACGAGCGACTGCCCCAGCTCGCCGGCCGTCAGTCGCCGGCTGCTGCGCAGGCGCCGGCCGAGAACGTCCGCGTATGCGTGGGCGAGCCAGTACAGCAGCGCGGCGAGAACCCCCGAGGCAAAGGTGTCGAGGTAGTTGTCGTGCAGGCCGCTCTCGGCCGCGAGCAGCGCGCCCGTCACGATCACGCCCAGGACGACGCGCGACGGGTTACCGGCGGGCGCGAGCCAGTCGGCGCTCGTCGCCAGGCCGCGGAGCACCCCTCTGCGCGGTGGCCTGCGCCGTTCTCTGTTCGGAGTCGCCCGCGATGCGGTGATTATCTCCGTGCAGCGGTCGGGGTAGGCTTCACCGCATGCCGGGGGGCCGCTCATGGTGAGGCTTCGCCAGGCCGTGCTGGTCGCGGCCGACCTCGAGGCGACGGCGGCGCTGCTGCGCTCCCAGCTCGGCCTCGGCGAGCCGTTCCGCGACCCGGGGGTGGGGCAGTTCGGACTCGCGAACGTCGTGTTCGCGATCGGCGACTGCTTCATCGAGGTCGTCTCGCCGGTCGCCGAGGCCACGGCGGCGGGACGCCAGCTCCAGCGCAACGGCGGCGACGGCGGCTACATGGTGCTGTTCGACATCGAGGACCTCGACGGCGCCCGCGAGCGGGCGGAGCAGCTCGGCGTGCGAACGGTCTGGAGCATCGACCTGCCCGACATCTCCGGGACCCACATGCATCCGGGCGACCTGCGCGGGGCGATCGTCTCGCTCGACAGCTCGCGGCCCTACGGGAGCTGGCGCTGGGGAGGCCCGGACTGGACGGGGCGCGTCGGCAGCGGCCCGCCCGGGCGGCTGACCGGGATCACGGTCGCGCTCGCGGAGCCCCTGCCCGCCGCGGAGCGCTGGGCCGAGGTGCTGGGCGTCGAGCTCGAGCGCGGCGAGCAGCCGCGACTGCAGCTCGACGGCGGCGAGGTGCGCTTCGCCGCGGCGGAGGGTGTCGAGGGCATCGTGGAGATCGCGGTCGCCGTGCCGGACGCCGTGCGCGACGGGCGCGAGCGCATCGACGTCGGCTCGGCATCGATCGCGCTGTCTGCGCTCGACGGCGGTTGAGCCCCAGCTTGGACGACCCGTTCCGGCTCCTCTCGGCGCCCGAGCCTTCGCCCGCCGAGGAGGGCGGAGCGCTTCGCTATCTCCTGCTCGACGTCTTCGCCGAGGCTCCGCTGGAGGGAAACCAGCTCGCTGTGTTCCCCGACGGCTCGCGGCTCGGGGCGTCGGAGATGCAGGCGATCGCGCGCGAGCTGAAGCTCTCGGAGACGGTCTTCCTGCTGGCGGCGCAGGCGGGCGGGGACGCGCGCGCCCGCATCTTCACTCCCCTCCTCGAGCTGCCGTTCGCGGGACATCCCGTGCTCGGTACGGGCGCCGCGCTCGCCTCGGCGCGAGCGCTCGAGCGGGTCGTCCTCGAGACGGGGGCCGGCGAGATCGCGGTCGCGCTGCTCTCCCGCGCCGGGCGCGCGCTCGCGGCGTCGATGCTCCAGCCGATCCCGACCTGGGAGCCGGTGCGGGATCCCGGGCCGCTGCTCGCGGCGCTCGGGATCGAGTCCTCGCGGCTCCCCGTCGAGCGCTACTGCAACGGACCGCGCCACGTCTTCCTCGCCGCGGGCTCGCCCGCGGAGGTCGCCGCCCTCCAGCCCGACCTTCGCGCGTTGGGGGAGCTGGAGCCGCTGGCCGGCGTGAGCTGCTTCGCCCGGGACGGTGAGCGCTTCAAGACGCGCATGTTCGCCCCGGCGCTCGGCGTGCCCGAGGACCCTGCGACGGGGTCTGCTGCGGGTCCGCTGGCCGTGCATCTCGTGCGCCACGGCTGGGCCGATCGGGGCCAGTGGCTCGAGATCCGTCAGGGCGCGGAGCTGGGCCGCCCCTCGCTGCTGAGGGCCCGCGCCGAGGGGGAAGGGGAGCGCTTCGAGCGCGTCGAGGTGCAGGGAGGCGTCGTGGCGGTCGGGCGCGGGGAGCTGCTGGCGGGCTAGGCGCCCGCGGCGCGCTGCTCCTCGACCGTCAGCTCGGCCGTGGGCACCGCTTCGAGCCGCTCGTCCGGGATCGGCTCGCCGCTCTGCACCGAGCGCCCATAGGTCCCGGCAGCGAGCCGGGCCTCAGCTCGCTCGACGGCGGCGAGCTGAGTCACCAGGTCCTCCTCGCGCGCGTCGTCGATGCCGCGTTCGTTGAGGTCCTCGGAGTCGCGTTCGCCCGGTTCGTCCTGCTCGGCGTGACCTTCGGCCTCGCGGGCGCGCAGCCCGGCGAGCGCCTGCTCGACGCGCTGGCGCTCTCCCTCGAGCAGTTGACGGGCGCGGTCCGGGTCCATGACCGGCAGCCTAGTGGAACGAGCCCTGCCGCCACCGCGCACACGCGCGCCGGAAGCGCGCCGCGCGGGCGCGATCTGCGAGATGATGCCCGCAGGATGAGGGAGGGGAGAGGCACGCGCACTCGGCTCGCAGCGGTGAGCGCCGTGTTCGCCTGCGCCGCGTCGCTGGTGCTGGCGTCTCTGGCGGGCGCCACACCCACGGTGACGTTCAAAGCCGAGCCGCTCCCGATCCCCGGCTACCCGCACACCGGCTTCATCCTCGGCGCCGGCACATCGCTGCTGGCCGAATACGACATCTCGGGCACCGAATACGGCGGCTTCCCGCCGCCCCTGATCCACGTGGACTTCTACCTCCCCGAAGGGGTGCAGCTCCATCCGGAAGGCTTCCCGACCTGTCCCACCGCGACCCTCGAACCGAGCGGCAAAGGGCCGAGGAGCTGCCCGAAGGGATCGCTTGCGGGTGTCGGCTCGGCCTCCGGGTTCGTCGCCTTCGGCCAGTCGATCGTCGGCGAGACGACGTCGATCGAAGCGTTCTACGCGCCCGGTGGCGGGCTGACGTTCTTCACGTTCGGCCACGAACCGGCGCTGATCGAAATCCTCTCCCAAGGTCACTACGTCTCGGCGGGCGCCCCGTTCTCGAAAAAGCTCGAATCGGACATCCCGCTCGTCGAAACGGTGCCCGGGGCGCAGGACGCCTCGGTCAAAACGATCAGGATCAAGGTCGGGACCGCGATGAGGCAGGGCGGCAAGACGGTCTTCTACGGGCGCCTGCCGAAGGCGTGCCCCCGCGGCTATCTCCCGGTACGGACCGCGCTGACGTTCGCCGGGCTCGGCGGGCTGACCCAGCAGACCGTGACCGTCGAATACAAGGCGCCCTGCCCGCGCCGCTGACTCCTACCGATGAGCGATGTTCGGCCGCTGACACCGGCTGGGCGAACCGATCGGCCGGTGGCGGTGTTAGTGGGAGTGAGAGGCAGCGGAGCGCAAGACCGCCTGCCCGCAAACCACGATTGGAGAAGGACAGGAATGCGCAGAGCAACCATCAGCCTCGCCGTGGCGGCCGCCGCGGTCCTGGCGCTGGCGCTGGCGAGCGTCGCCTCCGCCGCGCCGACAGTCCAGTTCAAAGCCAAGGCCGTGCCGATCGCGGGCTTCCCGCACACGGGCAACATCTTCGGCGCCGGTGCTGCGTTCGAATCGGAATTCCAGATCACGGGCACCGAATACGGCGGGTTCCCGCCGCCGCTGGAACACGTCAACGTGTACCTGCCGGCGGGCGTGAAGCTCCACACCTCTGGCTTCCCCACGTGTGCCCCCTCCGTGCTCGAACCGTCGGGCAAGGGCCCGAAGGCGTGCGCCAAGGCCAAGGCCGGTCCGACCGGCTCGGTCCAGGGCTTCGTCGCGTTCGGCAAAGAAGTCGTGCCTGAGACGGCGACGATCGAATCGTTCTACGCCCCGGGCGGTGGCCTCGAGTTCTTCACGTTCGGCCACGAACCGGTGCTCCTGGAAATCCTCTCCAAGGGCCACTTCGTGAACTCGAGCGGCCTCTACAGCAAGAAGTTCGAAGCCGACGTGCCGCTGGTCGAAACGGTCCCGGGCGCGAACGACGCGTCGGTCAAGTCCATCAAGGTCAAGACCGGCTCGGCGATCAAGAAGAACGGCAAAGTGACCTACTACGGCACGATGCCGACGAAGTGCCCGAAGAAATTCCTGCCGGTGAAGGCCGAACTCACGTTCGCCGGACTCGGCGGCCTGACCAAAACCACGGTCACGGCCGAATACAAGGCTCCCTGCCCGCGCAAGAAGTAGCGGCGGGTGGGCACCGGCCTGGGGGCCGGCTGCGGGATGGAGCCCGCGGTCGGCCCACCGGGACCGGTTGTTTCCGGCGCTCCGTGCCGGCCTCCGAGGGTCGGTCTGAGCACCATGCCGGCCTTCGGGGCGCGCGGCACCCAGCCGCCCCGTCAGCGGAGTCGCGCTCGTCGCGGCTCCGCTGCTTTTTTGCCCGCCGCGTCTTGGTTGGTCCCGAGTTCGCGTGAGGCTGAAGTCCCCGAGCCCATCGGCCCGAGGGACGTGCGCTGCTAGCCGGCGGCGACCGTGAGGCCTGAGACCGCGTGCCGGTCGGTCGAGCCGCCGGTGCCGCCGGAGAAGCCGATGAAGGCCGAGCTCGGGAGTGTCACGGAGACGTTGCCGAGCTTCGTGCCGTCGAGCCACACGGCGATCGCGCCGCCGGCGGTGTCGACCTTGACCTTGTGGGTGCCGGTTCGCAGCGAGGAGGCCAGCGGCGTGAACGTGGTGAGCCAGTGCAGTGTGCCCGCGGTGGTGCCGGCGCCGTCGCTGATGCCGACGAAGTTGTTCGACGGGTTGGCGGAGTTCTTGTAGGTGTCGAAGGCGACTGCCCAGCCGGTGATTTTCGCGAAGCCGAGCCCGCCGCCCTGTTCCCCGAGCGATTTCGCGGTCGCGGTTCGCGTCGCGTCGCCGATCACGAACGCCAGGCCATCGGCGCCGCTGCCGCCGCCGATCGAGATCGTGAATTCGTAGGCCAGGTTGCGCGGGTCGATCTTGGTCGGCCAGAACGCGCTGCCGGCCTGGTTCGCGGTCGCCTTCGTCAGCACGAGGCTCGTGCCTTCGAGCAGGGCGTTGCCGTTGAGCTGCCAGCCGCCGGCGCTCGGGTCGGGGATGGTGGGAACGCCGCCTTCTTCTTTGGGCGCCGTGTAGGTGTTCGCGAACGCGACCGTGTTGGCGCCGGCTGCGAGGGCGAAGGCGGGGACCGTGACCTTGCCCCCGGAGGCGGCGATTTCGACTGCGGCGCCGCCGTCGACGGAGGCGGTGGTCTTCCAGCCGGTGCCGCTCGGCGCCGTCTCTGCGACCGAG
The DNA here is from genome assembly GCA_963738815.1 of uncultured Solirubrobacteraceae bacterium. Taxonomy (GTDB): domain Bacteria; phylum Actinomycetota; class Thermoleophilia; order Solirubrobacterales; family Solirubrobacteraceae; genus Palsa-744. The sequence continues at coordinate 63,178 of CAVTXW010000006.1, read as the reverse complement.
CAGCTCGCGCCCTGGACGGCGCCGGTGAGGCTCGGGGTGGCCGAGCCGCCGCCCGCAAGCGCGGCGGTGGTGAAGCTGGACGGGCAGGTGCCGCTGTAGGTGAGCGTGGTTTCAGCCTGCGGGGAGCCGCTCGGCGCGCTGACGGCGTTGGTGATCTTCAGCGTCGCGGCCGGCGGTTCTTCTTTCGGCGCCGTGTAGGTGTTCGTGAAGGCGACGGTGTTGGCGCCGGCGGCGAGGGCGAAGCTCGGCGCCGTCAGCTTCGATCCGGCTTCTTTGAGTTCGACAGGGGCGCCGCCGTTGATCGAGACGGTGGTGTTCCAGCCGGTGCCGGTGGGGGCGCTCTCGGCGACCGAGCAGCCTGCTCCTTGGACCGCGCCGGTGAGGGTCGGGGTGGCTGAGCCGCCGCTCGCCAGCGCAGCGGTGGTGAAGCTGGAGGGGCAGGTGCCGCTGTAGGTGAGCGTGGCTTCTGCCTGCGGGGAGCCGGAGGGGGCGCTGATCGCGTTGGTGATCTTCAGCGTTGCGGGCTTCGGTTCTTCTTTCGCGCCCGAGCCGGTCACGGTGAAGCCCGAGACGGCGTGCCGGTCGGTGAGCCCGCCGGTCGCGCCGGAGAAGCCCACGTAGGCCGAGGCGGGCAGCGCGACCGCGATGTTCCCGATCTTGGTCCCGTCCAGCGAGACGGCGACGCCGCCTTCGCTCGTGTCGATCCTGACCTTGTGGGTGCCGGTCCGCAGCGAGGAGGCCAGCGGGTTGAAGGTCGTCAGCCAGTGCAGCGTGCCCGCCGTGGTCCCGGCCCCGTCGCTGATGCCGATGAAGTTGTTGGAGGGGTTGACCGAGTTCTGGAAGGTGTCGAAGGCGACCGCGATGCCCGAGGTGCCGGCGAAGCCGAGCCCGCCGCCACCTTCACCCAGGGCCGTCGGCGCCGCCTTGGTCGCGTCGCCGATCACGAACGCGAGGCCGTCGGCGCCGGTGCCGCCGCCGATCGAGATCGTGAATTCGTAGGCCAGGTTGCGCGGGTCGATCTTGGTCGGCCAGAACGCGCTGCCGGTCAGCTTTTCAGCCGCCGCCGTGAGCACGAGGTTCGGGCTTTCGAGGGCGGCGTTGCCGTTGAGCTGCCAGCCGCCGGCGCTCGGGTCGGGGATGGTGGGGACGCCTGTTTCTTCTTTGGGCGCCGTGTAGGTGTTCGCGAAGGCGACGGTGTTGGCGCCGGCTGCGAGGGCGAAGGCGGGGACGGTGATCTTGCCTGCGGCGGGCGCGATTTCGACTGCTGCGCCGCCGTTGACGGAGGCGGTGGTCTTCCAGCCGGTGCCGGCGGGGGCGCTCTCGGCGACCGAGCAGCTGGCTCCCTGGACGGCGCCGGTGAGGGTCGGGGTGGCTGAGCCGCCGCCCGCGAGCGCGGCGGTGGTGAAGCTGGAGGGGCAGGTGCCGCTGTAGGTGAGCGTGGTTTCGGCCTGCGGGGAGCCGCTCGGGGCGCTGATCGCGTTGGTGATCTTCAGCGTCGCGGGCGGTTCTTCTTTCGGTTTTTCGACCGCCGGTTCGCCGCTGATCGTGACGTTCGCGGCCTTGTGGACGTCGTTCGCGCCGCCGGTGCCACCGGTGAACCCGACGAGCACCTTCGGCGGGAGCGTGACGGCCGTGCTCAGGTACTTGGTGCCTTCGACCCACACGTTGACGGTGCCGTTCAGCGTTTCGATCTTGACGTGGCGGGTCGCCGTCCGAAGCGCGGGGATCGCCGTCGATGTCGCGAGCCAGTGCAGCAGCCCGGCACCGGCGCTGCCGTCGGTGATGCCGACGAAGTTGTTCGAGGGGTTGACCGAGTTCTTCCAGGTGTCGAACCCGACGGCGATGCCGGAGATGCCGCCGAAGCCGAGCCCGCCGCCCTGTTCGCCCAGCGCGGTGGGGGCGGCTTTCGTGGCGTCGGCGAGGGCGAGCGCCTGGCCGTCGGCGCCGCTGCCGCCGTTGATCGTCTGGTCGAATTCGATCACGAGGTGCTTGCTTTCGAGCGGCGTTTCCAAGAACGCCGAGCCGGCCTGGTTGGAGACGGCCGCGGTCGTCTGCACGACGCCCGAGGTGATCGTGGCCGAGCCGTTGTGCGACCAGCCGGCTCCCGGCGCCGGAATCGTGCCGTTGCCGGTGAACTGGATTTCGTGCAGGCCGCTCGTGTCGGTCCCGTTGAGCACCCAGACCCCGGTCGCCCCGCCGGGCGAGGTGGGGCTGAACGCGACGGTCTCCGTGATGGTTTCGCCGGGCGCGATGGTCGTGCCCTCGGACAGCGTGCTGGTCGCTGCGAAGCTGCCGCCGAGCGGCGGCTTGGACTTCGTGAGCGTGACGTTCGTGCCGCCCGTGTTGGTGATCGTGAAGGTCTTCGACGCGGTCGAGCCGACGGGGACGTTCCCGTATTCGACGGTTTCAGGCGTGAACTTCAGGACGCCGGGTTTGCCGCCCGCGCCGGCCAGGGCGATCGTGGATTCGCCGGCGCTGGTCTTCAGCGTGAGTTGGCCGCCGAAGTTCCCTTCTTCTGTCGGTTCGAAGGCGACTTCGACGTTGACCGCTTCGCCCGGCTGGAGCACCTTGCCCGGAGCCGGCGCCCCGCTCACGGAGAACGGCGGTGCGATCGAACCGACCGATTCGATCGTCAACGGCGCGCCGCCGACGTTGCGGAAGGTCGCGGCGGCCGAGACTTTGCCTCCGACCGTCGTGCCGCCGAAGGACAGGACGACGGGCGAGGCTTCGATCTTGGCTTCCGCGGGCTGGCCCGTGCCCTGCAGCGAGAAGGTCAGCGTGCCGGCGCTGGTTGCGACCGTCAACGTGGCTGCCTGCAGGCCGCTCCCGCTCGGTTTGAACGTGACCGGCACCTGGATCGTCTGGCCCGCGCCGACGGCGGCCGGGAGCGCCGGTTTCGGGGTCCCGACGGCGAACTGGGCGCTGCCCGTGGAGATGCCGGTGACGGTCAGCGAGGTGTTGGCTGTCAGCGTGATCGTCTTTTCGTTGCTCTGGCCGATCGTGGTCGTGCCGAAGCTCGTCGACGGGCCGCTCAGGGCCGGCGTCACCGGCGAGCCGAATGCGATCACCTTGCCTTCGCGGTTGCCGACGAACAGTTTGTTCGCGCCGACCCCGGGGGTCGCGAACTTGGAGCCGGTGCCGATCGCCGCGCTCCACCGGAGCACAGGTCTGCCGCCGACCGGGACGGGGTCGTAGGCGCGCAGCTGGGCTCCGGTGCCGGTGCCGTTCGGCATCCACTCGCTCCAGACGAGCGCCGAGCCCGAGGTCGTGCCTTCGGAGGTGATGATGGGCGCCCCGGTGCCGAAGCCCCACGCGTCCGAGGAGGTCGCCTGCAGGGAGAGCGTCGGCTTGCCTTCGCCGTTGGCGCCGTACTGGTAGACCCGCAGGAAGCCGGACGAGCCGCCGGCCGAGTTGCCCGCCGAGGCCGTCGGGATGTACACCCAGCCGCCGTTGCCCGGCCAGACGCCGGGCCGCGACCAGACGCCGCCGTTCGGCCCGAGGCGCTGGACGACCTTGTCCCCGCCTCCGCTGCCCTGCTTGTAGCCGCCGAGTTCGTCGCGGTTGAGGAGGTACACGTAACCGTCCTTGCCGACTGCCACCGCCAGGTGCGGCACCGAGGGCGTGCCGAAGAATTCGCTGTTCAGCCCCGTGATGCCGCCCGAGGCGAAATCGGCGTCTCCGCCGTCGAGTTCCTGGGCGTCGAAGGGGGCGAAGAAGTCGATTGGTTTCAGTTCGCCGTTCGCCTGCACGTTCAGACGCACGATCGACTCGCCGAACGTGTTCGGCGGGGTCTTGCCCGGCGTCGGTGTGGACGGGGCGCCCGTGTTGCCCGTGCTCACCATCAGGGTGTTCGGCCCGTCGGAGAACAGGCCCGCGCCCGACTGCCAGATGCCGGCGCCGTTGCCCCCCGGGACCGCGACCCAGCGCGCCTTGACCTGGCCCGCCGTCGAGACGCCGAAGACCCAGCCCTGCCAGGTGTTCAGGTCGCAGTCGGAGCCGAAGCCGGCATATACGACACCGTTCAGAAGCAGAAGACCCGGGCGCTGCAGCTGCGAGGTCGGGTTGAAGGTCATGCTCGGCTGGTTCTGGGCGGTGCCCTGGAGCTGGACCGGGAAGCCTTCGCGCTCAGCGCCGGTCGCCAGGTTGATCGCGTCCATGTACCAGCGCACCGTCCCGCTCGAGCCTGAGGCATAGGCCTTGTGCGTCATGTAGGCGGTGTTCGTCGAGGGATCGACGACCGGGGTCGCGGTGACGCCGACGTTCGGCGCGAGGTCCCCGCAGCCGATGTCCGCCGCTTTCCACGCCGTGCCGACGAGCGAGGTCGTCCATTTCTTGGCGCCCGTGTTCGGATCGAGCCCGTAGACCTTGTTGTTCTCCGTGGCGACGAGGACCTCGCCGCTCACGAGCAAGGGCTGGGCGTAGACGGAGCCTTCGACTTCTGCGGACCAGAGCTGCCCGAAGGTGCCGCCGCTGACGAGCTGCGGGGTCAGCGAGCCCTGTTCGGGGTACCAGCCGTCGCGCAGGTTGTCGCCCGAGTTGGTCGGTTCGGAGGCGAGGGCGGCGGCGGGCGCAAAGAGCGCCGCGATCGTGAGCAGCGCAGCCAGAGCTGCGAGCAGCGCTGTCCGGGCGCTCACCGTCCACGCGTCGTGCGGCGGTCTCATCCTTGCGTGCGGCATCCTTGCCGTCCATCCCCCTTCTATGTCTTGCGGCTCTCCGGTTCGCGCTGCGAGCGCGAACCCACCGAACGGCGGATGGTAGCCGCCGCCTGCGCGTTTGAACAGGGCTGCGAGGGACGATGACGTATGGTCTCCGGAGAGGACACCTCCGAAGGGGGAACGCGTCGTGCGCCTGCTTCTCAACATCATCTGGTTCGTGCTGTGCGGGCTGTGGATGGCGCTCGGATACCTCTTCGCCGCACTCATCTGCTTCATCCTCATCATCACGATCCCGTTCGGGATCGCCTCGCTGCGGATCGCCCGCTTCGCGCTCTGGCCGTTCGGCAAAACCGTCGTCGAGCGCCCGGATGCGGGCGCGGCGTCGATGATCGGCAACGTGCTCTGGATCGTGCTCTGCGGCTGGTGGCTCGCGCTCGGCAACCTCGTGACGGGCGTGCTGCTGTGTCTGACGATCATCGGGATCCCGCTCGGGCTGGCGTGCTTCAAGCTGATCCCCGTCTCGCTGATCCCGCTCGGCCGCGAGATCGTCTCGGTCGAGGAGGCGCAATCCCGGGGCCTCGCGACGCGAGTGGCCGTGCAATAGGCCGCCGTCGTATCGTCTGCCGAAACGAAAGGGGAGACCGTGACGACGAAAGCCGACTTCAGCGAGGACGAGTGGCGGTTGATCGCAGAGGCGCCGCCGCTGGCGGGGCTGATGGTGTCCTCAGCCGAGCACGGCGGGACCTTCCGCGAGGCGCTGTCGATGGGGAAGTCCTACGCCGAGGCCCGTAAGCAGCACGGCAGCAGCGAGCTGCTCGATGAGCTCGTCGGCACGCGCCCGAAGGTGGAGCACCCCCACGTCCACTCGCCCGAGGAGCTGCGCGACCACGTCCTGCAGCGGCTGCGCGAAGCGAGCGCGGCGCTCCGCTCGAAGGCGACCGACCAGGAGGTCAGCGACTACAACGGCTTCGTGACCAGCCTCGCCGAGCACGTCGCGAGCTCCCACAGCGAGTCCGGCCAGGACATCAGCGAGGCTGAGCGCGCGGCCATCACCGCGATCGGCGAGGCGCTCGCCGCACCGGCCGCATAGGGCGCCGAGACGGCGGCTGCAAGCCATCCACCGTCCGTCCGCCGGGCCGATGCGCGGCGCTACGCTCTGCCAGAAGCGGCAGAAGGGGGAGTCGCGTGGCGCGAGACGCGACGAAGCATCCGATCCGGCGGCTGACGACGACGGCGCTCGCAGGAGCGCTCGTCACGCTGCTGCTCGCGCACGCCTCGCAGGCCGCGGCGGCCGTCACGATCACCCAGCCGCTCGGCGGCACCGTCACCCGCCAACAGCTGCCGCTGTTCGCGGGCGCGGCCGAACAGCTCGGCGGCCCCGTGACGCTCAGCATCTACTCAGGCGCGCTGCCGGCGGGGACGCCGGTGCAGACCGCGAGCACGACGATCATCGAAGCGGGCGGCTGGTCGCTCGAACCGGAAGCGCCGCTCCTTGACGGGACCTACACCGCGCAGGCGGCCCAGGGCGCCGCCACGAGCCTTCCCGTCACGTTCACGATTCTCACCACCGCGCCGCTGGTCACCGTCGCGCAGCCGGCGCCGGCGCCGGGTGACTTCGCACCCTCCTTCAGCGGGACCGCCAGCGACACCACCGCGGTGACCGTCCAGATCCACGAAGGAGAATCCAAGGCGGGCACGCTGGTCGCCACCGCAACGGCTGCCGGGACCGGGGCCGCGTGGCACTCGAGCCCCGCGAGCCCGGCACTCGCGGCCGGGCGCTACACCGCCGTAGCCGTCCAGCGCAGCTCGATCGAAGGCAACCCGACCGGCCGCAGCGCACCTGTGGTCTTCGACATCGCCCCGGCGCCCCAGGCGCCGTCGCCGCCCGCGCCGGCTTCGGGCGTCGCGGCGCAGGTCCAAGCCGTGCCGGCGCAGCAGCACGCGCCCTCGCTGCTGGCGCCCTTCCCGGTCGTGAGGGTCGTGGGGGTGGCGTTCGCGGGCGGGATCAGGCTGCGGCTGCTCTCGGTCCAGCAGGCCCCGGCAGGCGCGCTCGTGCGCGTGCGCTGCCGCGGCGGCGGCTGTCCGCGCCACGGCGCGAGCCGGACCACGGTCGCGGGGGCCGGCGGCGTGCGCGCGATCGTCTTCCGCTCCTTCGAGCACTTCCTGCGCGCGGGGGCCGTGCTCGAAGTCTTCGTCACGAAGGCGGGAGCGCTCGGCAAGTACACGCGCTTGAGGGTGCGCCGCGGCCGGCTGCCCGAACGCGTCGACCTCTGCCTCGACACCGCGGGCTCGAAGCCGATCGCCTGTCCCGCCTGAGAAGGGGCCGCCGCGCCGCGGGCGACGGCCCCGGTCGTGCGCCTAGGCGGCCAGCGCCTTGGCCTTGATCGCGTTGAACTCCTCCTGAGTGATCGCCCCCGACTTCAGAAGCTCGCTTGCTTTCGCGATCTGCTGCGTCGGGTCGGTGCCGGCGCCGGCGGTTTCGCGGACGTATTCGTCCATGCTCGACTGCGCCTGTTTCTGAGCGGCGATCGTCCGTTCGGTCATCCCCTTGTGCTGGGCGATCAGGTAAACGAACACGCCGAGGTAGGGGACGATGATGATGAAGATGATCCACCCCGTCTTTCCCCACCCGCTGAGGTCGCTGCGGCGGAAGATGTCGCCGAAGACCACGAACAGCAGCCAGATCCAGATGAAGAAGGCGAAGAAGATCAGGATCGTCCAGAAGATTTCTAGGAACGGGTATTCGGTGACTGCAAGCAAATGGGCCCCCTTGTCGGCCTTGGGCTGGTTCGGTTCAGATTGATTGTCTGCTGCACTGCGGATGGTCCCTGCGCACGTGCGGCTCGCATCATCCGAATGGGAGGAGTGACCCCGGCGGGGCCGGCGGGAGGATTGGATCCCCCGCCCACCGACCCACCCTCAACGGAGGTCCCCCATGGCTGATGAGCCCGACACACTCTTCGTGGCCGCTGCGTCCTACGACAGCGTTGACGCCGCGATCGGCGACTACGAGCTGATCAAGGCCCTCTACTACGAGGTCAAAGCCTCCGACGATTTCGACGCCGCTGTGGTCGAGAAGAAGGACGGCAAGGTCAAGATCGTCAAGAAGCACGAGCAGCCGACCCGCCACGGTGCCGCGCACGGGCTCGGCTGGGGTCTGGCGGCCGGGGCCGTCGCGGCGCTGTTCCCTGCCGTCGGGATCCTCGGCGCGCTGACCGCCGGCGGCGGCGCGGGCGCGGCGATCGGGGCCGTCTCCGGTCACGTCCACGGCGGCATGAAGCGCGCCGAGCTGAAGGAGCTCGGCGACGTGCTCGACGAGGGCGAGGCCGGCCTGGTCGTGGTCTACGCGACCAACATGGCCGACCAGATCGCCGCCAACATCAAGGCCGCCAACCGCATGGTCGCGCTGGCCACCGACATCGCCGCCGACGAGCTCGCCCAGGAGATCAAGGAAGCCGAGGCGGAGACGGCGAGCGCTTGAGCCGCTAGCGCGCGCCGGCGTGGGCGGCCCGCGCGGCGCCCGGGAGTGCCGGATCGCCTCCTGCGTGTAGCGGGCTGCGACCAGGCAGGCGATGACCCCGAGCAGCCGGCGCAGCGAGCGCTCCGGGATGCGGCTCTGCAGGCGCGCGCCGCAGTAGCTGGTGGAGCAGCTCCACCCGCAGGACCGCGCCGGCGATCACACCGGGCAGCGTCCCGGTCAGCAGGAGTCCGGCAAGTGGCCCGAACAGCCGTCCCTCGCGCCAGAAGCGCAGCAGGCCGCCGGGCACCGCGAACACGTTGAACAGCAGGTTCGTCGGCGTCACCGCCGGGCTCGGGACGCGCAGGATGCTCACCTGCACAGGCAGCAGCAGCACCGCGCCGTAGACGGACGCGGGCGTCGTCACCAGCGCGAGCAAGAACCCGCAGAGCGCCCCGGCCAGCCACTGCCAATGCATTCGCGCAGCTTGGGAGGCCGTCGTGCGAGAGCCCAGCATCGGACTTGAACCGATGACCCCTTCCTTACCATGGAAGTGCTCTACCAACTGAGCTAGCTGGGCGGGAAGGGCAGACTCTAGCGCGCGCCCCGGGCCGCCGAAAGGGAACTGCGGGACTAAGCGATGCCGTCGAGCAGCTGCGCGGGCGAGGCGAGCTGCAGGCCGCGCGAGAGGATCACGATCGTCTCCAGGCGCGGCGAGCGCTTGCAGCGCTCGAGCAGGCTGATCTCGGTGCGGTGGAGGTCGCAGATCGAGGCCAGCGCCTCCTGCGAGAGACCGGCCGCGTCGCGGTGGTGGCGCAGGTTCCTGGCGAATTGCTCGCGCACGGTCTCCATCGCGGATCACTCTCGTCAGGCGCTGACGAAACGTCTACAGACCGTTGTCTGCGCCAGGGCAGTCGAGGAACGCGACTATACGTTGTTGTCAAGCCTCCGGACCGCGACGCCGGGCCCCGGCCAGGCACGGGATCGCGGGCCGCTACTCCTGGGGCGTGACGACGTTCACCGGCAGCCCGAGGCCGCTGACCTTGCTCGGCAGGTCGAGGTGCAGCCAGCGCGAGACTTTGCTCGGCAGCGTCGAGATGATGACCTCGTCGAAGCCGCGGAGGTTGATCGCGTCCTGGATCGCGGCGGAGGGGTCGGCGTCGCCGACGATGCCCTCGACGTCGCTGCCGGCGGCCTGTGAGAGCAGGGGCAGCGCGTGCGCGAGCACGCCCTGCGCCTCGCCGGCGTCCTGGTCCTCGGGGTCGACGGCCTTGTGGAGGCCGTGCGCCGGGTTGGGAACGAGCAGCGTGAAGGTGACCGGCCCCCGCTGGGCGCGCTCGTGCACCGCGTCGAGCAGCGGCTGCGTGGCGGCGGTCTTGTGCGCCACGACGAGGACTCGTGTCGGGGACTGTGCAGATGACATTCCTGCTCCCTCCTGGTGGTTGGCCCGCGCCGGCGCCCGCCCGCGGCGGGCCCGAGGCATCTTCTACCCCGATCCGCGCTCGGTTGCAACGGCTGCGGACGCCCGGGCGCCGCCGGGCAGCCGCTAGCCCGCGGATTCCGCGCGGCGCAGACCCGTCAGGGTCCACAGGCCGAACACCGCGATCAGCGCGGCGGCGGCGATGAACGCGAGGCCCGTGTGGTCGTGCACGCCGGAGATCAGCCCGCGCCCGGCCTCGAGGAACGCGGTCGCGGGGTTGACCGAGGCGACGCCGTGGATCCAGCCCTTGAGCAGGGCGAGCGGGACGTAGACGGGCGCCAGGAACAGCAGCAGGAAGACCGGCGTCTGCATCAGCGGGCCGGCCTGGATCGTGCGGAAGCGGAACGCGACGCCGGCCGCCCAGCCGTAGCCGACGAGCACGAGCAGGAACGCGAGCCCGTAGAGGCCGAAGACGTCGACGCCGTTGCCGGTGATGCGCATGCCCGCGATCAGCGCGACGGACGTGATGACCGCCATCGTGATCGCCGCGCGCGAGAGCGCGACGAGCGCGTAGCCGAGCGCGATCCCGCGCCGGTCCTCGGCCGCGAGCATCAGGCGCCGCGCGAACCCGCTCTCGAAGTCGAACGCGAGCGTGAAGCCCGTGAAGAGGCCCGCGAACATCGAGGACTGGCACAGCACGAACACGAACTGGAAGGCCGTGTAGCCGGCGGGGAAGTGGAAGCCCGGGACCTCGCCGAGCGCGGAGAGCCCGCCCGCGAAGGTCGCGAGGAACACCAGCGGGAACACCAGCGAGGGGATGAACAGGTCGGGCCGGCGCACGTAGGTGTGGATGCTGCGCCAGGCGATCGCGAGCGCGATGCGCCAGGTGCCGGCGTTCGGGAGCACGCGCGTCATGTCCGCTGCAGCCTCCTGTGCAGCCCCCCCGCCACGAGCAGCAGGCCGACGAGGATGAGGCCCGTCGCGACGGCGAAGCCGCGCGCGAGCGCGGTGCCGTCCCAGCCGGAGATGTAGAGGCTGCGGAAGCCCTCGATCAGGTAGGAGACCGGGTTCCAGGTCGCGACCGAGTGGAACCAGCCGGTGTGAAGGAGGTTGCGCGGCAGGTTGCTCGACGACAGGAAGATCAGCACGAAGAACAGGGGGAACATGCCCTGCACCGCCTCGCCGGAGCCGGTCGCGAGCGCCGCCGCGCACCCGATCGCGCCGAAGCCCACCGCGACCAGCGCGCCCAGCGCCAGGATCAGCGCCGCGCCGCCGAGGCCGGCGTGCAGGTGGGCGCCGGCGATCAGCCCGACGAGGATGTAGGCGCCCGCCTGCAGCACGCCGAGGCCGGCGACGCCGATCAGCAGCCCGGCGATCAGCGAGACGCGGCTGAGCGGGGTCAGCGCCAGGCGGTTGAAGAAGCCGGTCTCGATGTCGGCGGCGAGATTCGTGCCGGTGTTGATCATCGAGAACATGCCGCCCTGGATGAAGGCGACGGCGATCGCGAAGGAGACGTAGGAGTGGGTGGGGAAGCCGGGGAGCCGCGTCGCGGCCTTCAGGCCGCTCGCGTTGACCGCGAGCAGGATCGCCGGGAAGAAGACGACCGGGAACAGCTGGAAGGGCTGGCGCAGCGTCTTCAGCATCGCGCGCCGCGCGAGCACCCCGACCTGGTTGTAGAGAACGATCCCCATCTCAGGCCGCGACGTCCTCTGCGGCCGCATCGGCGCCGTCGCCGGCACCCTCGAGCGAGCGCCCGGTCTTGGCCAGGAACACGTCGTCGAGTGTCGGCGCGTGCAGGCGCAGGTCCGCGACGCGGACGCCCTCGCCGTCGAGCGCCCTGACGATCTCGGCCAGGCCGCCGGCGCCGTCGGCGAGCTGCACCGCCACCCCGCCGGGCGACGCGGCCGCGGGCTCGCCGAAGCGCGCGAGCGCGCCGGTCAGCCGGTCGTGTTCGGTCGGGTCCACGGGGATCGCCTCGACGCTCGATCGCCCGATCTCGGCCTTGAGCTCGGCCGGAGTGCCCTCGGCGACGATCCGGCCCTGGTCGATGATGCCGACGCGGTCCGCGAGCACGTCGGCCTCCTCGAGGTACTGGGTGGTCAGGAACACGGTCACGCCGTCGTCGGCGAGGCGCCGCACCTCATCCCACAGCGCGGCGCGGCTCTGCGGATCGAGACCGGTGGTGGGCTCGTCGAGGAACAGCAGCCGGGGCCGGTGCACCAGCGCCAGGCCGAGGTCGAGACGGCGCTTCATGCCGCCCGAGTAGCCGCCGACCTTGCGGTCCGCGGCATCGGTCAGCCCGACCCGCTCGAGCAGCTCGCTCCCGCGCCGTTCGCGCTCCTCGCCGCCGAGCCCGTGCAGAGCGCTCTGCAGGCGCATGTGCTCGCGGCCGGTGAGAAACGGGTCGAGCGCCGACTCCTGCAGCGAGGCGCCGATCGCGCGGCGCACGTCGGCGCCGCGCGAGACGACATCGAGGCCGGCGACGCGCGCACGGCCGGCGGTCGGCGGCAGCAGCGTCGTGAGCACGAGCACGGTCGTGGACTTGCCCGCCCCGTTGGGGCCGAGGAAGCCGTAGATCTCACCCGGAGCGACCTGCAGGTCGATCCCGTCGACGGCTCGCACGCCGCCCTTGAAGTCCTTGACGAGGCCCTCGACCTCGATCCCGTTGTCAGCCTCCACGCTCACCGCTGCGCTCCCGTCTGCGTCGCGAAAATCATCCTATTAATAATTATTATTATCAGAAATCATTTGAGGACGTTATCATCTGAGCATGGCCGAGCATCCCGATAAGCCCTTTGAGGCCGTCGGCTTCGCCCTTTCGACGCTGGGCTTCGCCGTCGCGATGCGCTTTCGCGAACGCCTCGCGCCGCTCGCCCTGGAGCCGCGCGACTTCGCGTTGATGCGCGCCCTCGCCGCCGGCGAAGGGGTCTCCCAGCATGCGCTCGGCGAGCAGCTGCGGATCCCCCCAGCCGCATGGTCGCCTTCATCGACGGCCTGCAGGAGCGCGGGCTGCTCGAGCGGCGCCCGCATCCGAGCGACCGCCGCGCGCACGCGCTCTACCTAACGCCGGCGGGGCGCAAGCTGCTCGCGAAGGCGATCACGGCCGCTTCGCGCTTCGAGCGCGAGCTGTGCGGGCGGCTCTCCGACGCTGAGCGCGACCGGCTGCTGGAGCTGCTCGGCGAGGTGCGCGAGCAGCTCGGGCTGCCGGCTGGCGTGCATTCCGCGCAGCTCGCGCCGGCATCGGTCTGAGCCGCGCCCGTCCGTCATCGCGCTCCTGCCTCAAGGGATTGCGGACGGGCGCCGACTTCTCTCCGGATGGCCATTCTCGGCCCCCCTCAGCCGATCGAGCACGGCGAGCAGATCCTGCGTGCGCGCCGGACCGCTGCCCTCACGCGGGTCGCGATGGGAGTCGCCGGGATCGCACTGATCCTCGCCGAGCCGCACCTCGCCGGCGCGGCCGCGCTCGCCGGGTTCGCGACGATCGCGCTCAGCGCGGGAGTGCAGCTCGCCGCCCCGCGAGCGGGCACGCTCACCCTCGAGGAGACCGTCTCGGCCAGCGCCGCTGTGCTGATCGTCGGTCTCGGCTCTCAGCGCGTGGACGTGATCGCCGTGCTCTGGCTGGTCGCGATCGCCAGCGGTGTGCTCGCCCGCGGCGGGCGCGCACACTGGGTCGGCCGGACCGTGGTGATGGGTGCGCTCGTGCTTCCCGTCATCCGCTACGGCTCGCTCGATGCCTCCTACGCCGTGTTCGTCGTGGCCGTGACGGCGCTGCTGCTCACCGCGGGGCGGCTCACGACCGAGCTGAACCTGCTGCTCCGCGAGGCGCGCCTCCAGGCCGACAGCGCAGAGACGCTGCTGCTGGCCGGGGACATCGCCGCGCGCGTGAGCGAGCGCGCCGCGCCCGCGGCCCGGGAAGAGCTCTCAGCCGCCGAGCGCGCACGGGCACGCGACGGCCTCGCGCGGCTGGTGCGCGGCGAGGGGCTCGAGATCGTGGTGCAGCCGATCGTCGACATCCGCAGCCGCACGGTGCACGCCCATGAGGCGCTCGCGCGCTTCGGTGCCGACACCGGTGGGCTCGGGCCGGGCACCTCGCCGCTGCACTGGTTCGCGCTCGCCGAGCTGATCGGCGGGCGCCCGGCGCTCGAGCGTGCGTGCCTGGGCGGGGCGCTGGCGCTGCTGGGCGAGCGCCCCGACGGGACGCGCCTGTCGGTGAACCTCTCCGCGGCGGTGCTGATGGAAGCGGCGACGCTCGCGCTGCTCCACGACGCGGGCGACGATCAGGCCGACGAGCTCGCCGGCCTGATCGTGGAGCTCACCGAGGAGACGCTCATCGATGCCGACGAGCAGCTCGCGGAGGCGATCGGCCCGCTGCTCGCGCGCGGCGCGTCGCTCGCCGTCGACGACATGGGAGCCGGCTACTCGGGGCTGCGCCAGATCACCGCCGTGCGTCCGCGCTACCTGAAGCTCGACCGCTCGCTCGGCGCCGGGATCGACGCCGACCCCGAGCGCGCCGCGCTCGTCGCTGCGCTGGCGGGCTACTCGCGGCAGGTCGGCGCGCTGCTGGTCGTCGAGGGCATCGAGACCGACACGGAGCTCGATGCGCTGCAGCGAATCGGCGTCCCGCTCGTGCAGGGCTTCCGCCTCGCGCGCCCCGGGGCGCCGTGGCCGGAGATCGCCCAGAGCGACTCGGTCGGGCCGGGCTCCGGCTCGCCTCCTGCGCGTCACGCGGGCGAAGGGCCCGCGCGCGGGCACGCGCGCGCTCCGGCCCGCAGGCGCCGCGCCGCAGCGCCCGTCGCGCCGCGCTGAGCGGAGCCTCTCAAACGCTGCGCAGGGCGGTCGCCGGCGCGAGCCGCGCCGCGCGGATCGCCGGGTAGAGCCCCGCGAGCGCGCCGAGCACGAGGGCAATGGCGATCGCGCCCGCAACCGATGGCAGCGGCACGACCACCTGCCAGCCCTGGTTGGCGGCGTACGCAGCGGTCGCGAGCGCGCCGAGCCCGACGCCCACGCAGCCGCCGAGCAGCGACAGCAGCACCGACTCGCCGAGGAACTGGGTGGCGATGTGCACCGAGCGCGCCCCCAGCGCGCGCCGCAGGCCGATCTCGGGGCGGCGCTCGAGCACGGAGATCACCATCACGTTCGCGATCCCGACGCCGCCGACGAGCAGCGCGACCGCGCCGAGCGCGAGGAAGACCGAGGTGAGCGTGCTCTGCGCCTCGGCGCGTGCCTGGAGCGCGTCCGAGGGCCTGCTCACCTGCGTCTGTTCCGGGTTCTGCGGGTCCGCGGTGCCCCCGAGCAGCGCGTCCGCTTCCCTGACCCGTTCCGGGTCGGCGCGCACGTACACCGTGCTGACGTGGCGGGTGGTGCCGAAGATGTGCGCCGCGATGGGGTAGCCGATCAGCGCCGCGCGTTCGATTTCCGGCGCGAGCGGCAGCGGGCCCATGATCCCGGCGACCGTGAACCACGTGTTGCCGATGTAGACGTTCACCGGCCGTCCGTTCGCCACGAGCCGCTCGACGCCGAGCCGCTGCGCGGCGACCGCACCGAGTACCACCAGCGGGTAGCGCTCGCTCGCGGCGTCCAGGAAGCGACCCCGGAGCATGCGCCCGCCGAGTGTCCCGAGCAGCTGCGGTTCCGCCGCCTCGACGGTCACGCCGCCCGTTTCGGCGGCTTCGATGAACGGGCTGCGGCGCACGCTCGCGCCGCTGACCGTCGTCACCCCGGCGGCCGAGCGCACGCTCTGCAGATGGCGCACGGCCCGGACCGCGGCCTCGGGCAGTTCCGCGTTGTCGCCCAGGAACGTCTGCCCCGGGCTCAGCGTCAGCAGGTTCGTGCCCAGTTCGTTCAGCTCGGCCACGAGCCCGGCCTTGCTCGAGTCCGAGATCCCAAGCACCGCGACCATCGCCGCGATCCCGATCGCGACCCCGATAGCGGACAGCGCGGCACGCAGGCGCCTGGTTCGCAGCCCGATGCTCGCCACCCTGACCACGTCGGCGGCCAGCAGCCGGCTGGACGCGAGCTGCGGCAGCGCCGCCTCCTCGGCCGGCGAGCGTCCGCCCGCGCGCTGGAGCTGCCGCCCGGGCGCCCGCCGCAGGGCGAGCGCCCTCACGCCGATGCCTCCAGCTCGTCGTCGTGGATCAGGCGCCCGTCGCGCAGCTCGACCCGGCGGGGCAGGCTCGCGGCGATCTCGCGGTCGTGGGTGATGACGACGACGGTCGTCCCCTGCGCGTTCAGCGACCGCAGCAGCTCGAGGATCTCCGTTCCGGTTCGCGTGTCGAGGTTGCCGGTCGGCTCGTCGGCCAGCACGATCGCCGGCTCGCTGATGAGCGCTCGCGCGATCGCGACCCGCTGGCGCTCGCCGCCGGACAGCAGCGCCGAGGTGTGACCAAGGCGGTGCCCGAGCCCGACGCGTTCGAGCGCCGCCGAGGCGGCGCGCCTTCGCGCGCGCGCGGCCGTGCCCGTGTAGAGAAGGCCGGTGGCGACGTTCTCGACCGCGCTGTCTGCCTCGATCAGGTGGAACTGCTGGAAGACGAAGCCGATCCGGCGCGCGCGCAGTGCGGCGAGGTAGCGGTCCGACGCGCGCGCGACGTCGGCGCCGGCGATCCGCACGAGCCCTTCGCTCGGACGTTCCAGCGTGCCCATGATGTGCAGCAGCGTCGACTTGCCCGACCCCGACGGCCCGACGATCGCGCACAGCTCGCCCTCCTCGACGCGCAGATCGACCCCGCGCAGCGCCTGCACGCCGCCCGCGTAGCGCTTGACGACGCCGCGCAGCTCGAGCACCACGGTCATTGCGAGACGATCAGGGTCAGCCCCTCGTGCAGGCCTCGTCCTTCGACCTCCACGTAGCCGCCCGCGAACATGCCGGGGGTGACGGCCAGCGTGTAGCGGTGGTCGCCGCTGAGCGTTTCGACCGCGTAGCCGCCGCCGCCGGTCGCGATCAGCGCCGTCGCGGGCACGGTGAGGACGTTGTGGCGCACGCTCTCGACGAGGGCCACGCTCACCGGCGCCTCGTCCAGCCGCGCGACGGCGTGGTCGAGCGTGACGGTGACCGGGATCGTCGGCGATTCGTCTCCTCCTCCGCCGCCCCCTTCGCCGCTGGGTTTCGGGGTCGTCGCGACCGTGCCCACCGAGGTGATCCGCCCGCCGACCGACTCGCCCCCGGGCAGCGTGACCGGAACGTGCTCGCCGACCCGAGCGAGCTGCTGCTGTTCGGCCTTGAGCGAGACCGAGACGAGCTGCCGGGTCGAGGTCGTCGTGAGCGCGAGCTCACCCGCGCTCCCGGAGCCGCCCGGGTTTTCGCTGCCTTTGCCGGCGGGTTCTTTCGAGCCTTCTTTCGCAGGCGGATCGCTGCTCGCTCCTCTGCCTTTGGGATTCGGCGATTTCGAGCCTTTGTGCGGCGATTTCGCTTTGCTGCCTTTGTGCGCTGGTTTCTTGGCCGTCGGCTCTTTCTTGGAGCCTGCACCCGGCGGGGCTTCTTTCTTCGGTGGGGATTCCGAGGAGGGGGTGGTGGACCCGCCGGGCGGCTGTTCGCCTTTGGGTTCTTCGGCGGCGGCGTCCGACGCCGGTTGGCCTTCGGGTGGATCCTGGCCGACGCTCACGTGTACTTCGGTGACGCGGCGGGCCGAGGGGGCGAACACGACGCGCCCGAGTTCGACGGCGCCGGTCTGGCGCAGGCCCTCCGCCTTCTGCCAGCGCTTGATCGCTGTGGCCGTCGCTTCGCCGAAGGCTTCCAGGTCGCCGATCGCGCCGTAGGGGTCGTAGCCGAGCGCGATCAGGTTCTCGTTCAGCTCGCTCACGTCGGGCCCGTCGCTCACCCCCTCCTTCAGCGTCCGGTAGGCCGGGAGCGAGCCGTACATCAGCACCACGGGCGTGTTGTCGATGCGGAACAGCGTCCCGCCCCTGGCGATCCGCGCGCCGACGCCCGGCAGCCACGTGAACGTGCCGGACAGGCGGGAGAAGACTTCGGTCTTGCTGCCGTAGCCGAGCGTGCCGTCGACGGTCGAGGATTCGGTCAGCGTGCGGCGTGTGACGGTCGCCGTCGTGTCGCCCGCCGGCACGCCCGTGTCGCCGGGATGGCGGGCGGCCGACCCTGACCTCGCCAGCACGATCGCGAGCGCGGCCGCGACGACGACGAGCACCGCCGCGAGCGCGGCGAGTCGTCGCCGCCGCCGGCGAGAGCCTTCCGCCGGCGGCGGCAGCTCGCGCTCGGCGCCGGGAACGCCGGGCCCGAGGACGTCTGTCTGCGCCTGCTCTGCTCCCTCGAGCATCGCTCAGCTGCCGCCCGCCGCAGAGGAGGCGCCGCCGCCCGGCAGCAGCGCCGAGCATGCCTTCTGCGCGGTCTTGAATGCGGGGCTGTCGGGGTTCGCGCCGCCCGGCGTCGCGTGGATGTTGATCTGCGGGCGCCCGCCGGGGGCGATCGCTTCGACCTGGATGCCGTGTTGGCGCATGCACTTGGCAAAGCGCTGGAGCTTTTCTTCGAGGTCGACCCTTTCCTGGGCCGACATGCGGTTGGGCCCCTTCTGCTCCGACGGGCGGTACCGCGCGCAGGCCTTTTCTGCCCCCTTCATCGCCGCTTCGCTGGAGGAGTTGACTCTCAGGCCGTGGCCGTCGGATTCGGCCTCGATGCCGTGTTCGCGCAGGCAGCTCGCGAAATCCTGGAACTTCACTTCGGCCTTCAGCTCGGCCGCCTGTTCGGAGGCGGCCGCGTGGACCGGCGCCTTCGCGCTTCCGCACGCGAGGAGCCACAGGGCCGCCGCACACGCTGTTGTGCCGGCGAGCGCCCGCGCGCGCAGCGCGCGCCTCCGTCCCTGCGGGAACACGCTCAGCCCCCGACCGACAGCCCTGCTCCAGCGGCACCTTCCGCGCCGGCGGAGCCCTTGTTCGGCACCTGGGCGCCCGGCGCGAGGAGCCCGCCCTTCGGCCCGTTGCGCATATAGCCGGAGCAGGCCTTCTGAGCCGACTGGAACGCCGGGCTCGCGGGGTTGGGGCCGCCGCCGGAGGAGCCACCCTGGATCCCGATCGCGACCTTGCCGCCGCCGACTTCGGTGTGGATGTCGATCCCGTGTTCGCGCATGCACTTGGCGAACTTCAGGACTTCTTCTTCGCGCTTGACCTTTTCCTGCGGCGAGAGCTTGATCTTCTTCGGTTCGGGCCGGTACTTGGCGCAGGCCTTCTGGGCGCCCAGCATCGACTGCTTCCCGCTTCCCGGCGCCCCCTGGATCCGGAGCTGGAACCCGCCCCCCGACGAGGAGGCGCTCGCGTTGACGCCGTGTTCGCGCAGGCACTTCGCGAACTCGGTGGCCTTCTGTTCGTCCCGCCGTTCGGAGGCGTGTTCGGCGTCGGCCGCGTTGGTTGCGCTGCCCGCGCCCCCGCAGGCGGCGAGCGCCGAAATGGGGGCCAGCGCCGCGATGACGGCGAGGAGGCGCACGGCGGCGCGGGCGCGCGGGCGGGGGGTCTCGGCGGGGGGCATTGCAGGCTCCTTCTGCTTGACGGTGGGGCTGCGCCGGGGGGCGCAGCCACATCAAGCGCCCGGGACCTGAGAATCGTCTGAGAGCGGCAGAGGAGGATCGTGAAGGCCGCTCTCCGGCGATGTCCTTCCCTCCCCGACGAGCGCTCCCGCGCCGGCAGGCACCGGCGTGCCGGCACCGCGCAGCTCGGCCTCGCTCATCGCGAGCGCCGGCAGCCGGATGGTCAGCCGCGCGCCGCCGCCCGCGTCGTTGGCGGCCTCCACGGTGCCGCCGTGCATATCCGCGACCTGCCTGACGATCGCCAGCCCCAGCCCCGAGCCGGGCAGCGCCCGCGCCGCCGTGGCTCGGTAGAAGCGGTCGAACACACGCGGCAGGTCCTCGGCGGCGATGCCGGGACCGTGGTCGCGGACCTGCAGCTCGCCGTCGCGGACGCGGACCTCGATCGGCGGTCCTCCCGGGGGGTTCCAGCAGCAGGCGTTGTCGAGCAGGTTGGCGATCGCGCGATCGAGTCGCGCCGGGGCGGCGCGCACGAGGCAGGGCTCCGTGTCGAGCGCGAACGAGCAGGCGGGCGCGTGCAGCGCCGCGCGCTCGACGGCGACGGCTGCGGCGAGGTCGAGCCTCACGTCCTCGACCTCGATCTCGTCGACCTCGCCCTTCGACAGGTCGACGAGGTCGCCCACCAGCACCGTCAGCTCGGCCAGCTGCGCCTGCACGGCCGCCACGACGCGCGCTCGCTCGGACGGGTCGAGGCGCTCTCCGTCGGCCAGGACGTCGAGGTTCGCACGGACGCTCGTCAGCGGCGTGCGCAGCTCGTGCGAGGCGTCACTGACGAGCTGGCGCTGCGCCAGGCGCGCGTCCTCGAGCGCCGAGAGCATCGTGTTGAAGCTGCCCGCGAGGCGGCCGAGCTCGTCTCCGCCCGGTTCCTCGATGCGGTGACCGAGGTTCTGTGTTCTCGCGACCTCTTCGGCCGCCCCCGTGAGCCGCTGGACCGGGCGCAGCGCCGCTCGCGAGACCAGCAGTCCCAGGCCCCCCGCGAGCGCGATGCCCCCGAGCACGACGAGCGCGAGCACGAGCCGCAGGTGCGAGAGCGTGTTGTTGAGATCGGTGAGCGGCAGCGCGGCCTGCCACACCGCGTTCTTACCGGCCCGCTCGGTGAACATCCTCACCGGCGTCCCTCTGACGATGACGTTCGCGTAGAACGCCGAGCGGGCACCGGCCGCGACCGCGCGAGTCGCTGCGGTCACCGGCAGCAGCGGTCCGTGATCGCCGCTCTGGACGGTGCGCCCCGGGCTGTAGAGCTGCACGTAGCCGGTCGCGCCGCCCAGCGCCTGCGGGGGGATCAGGAGACGGGCCTTGGGAGAGAGTTCGGGCAGTCGCTTGGCCAGCGCGCTCGGAAGCGAGGAGACCCCGTGCTGTTCGACCACGTAGCCCTTCGCTTCGCCGAGCGCCCGGCCGCCGGCCTGGACGCTGACGCCTCCTCCTTCGTCGGCTGCGCTCACGCCGCCGCCTGCCGAGCTGGGCGCGCTTGCGGCGGCCTTCCCGCCGGGCTTCGGGTGCGCGGTGCTGCTCCTCGAGCGGCGGACCACGACTCCGTCGAGGATCTCGACGCTTTCCCGCCCGCTGAGCGGGCGGCCGGCCTTGGCGGCCAGCAGGCCGAGGGGTCCGGCGCTCGCACCCCTGGTCAGCTGTGCCGCCTGGACGGCGCTGAGGCCCGACAGGGCGACGGTGCCCGGCTTCTCACGAAGGCTCGCGTCGATCTGTCCCACGAGCTCGTCGCGGGTGACGAAGTAGACGACGACCGAGGCGATCAGCACCGCGACCGCGACAGCGCCTGCCGCCAGCATCACGGTGCGCCGGCGGAAGCTCAACGCGGTGCCCTCAGCACGTAGCCGACGCCGCGCACGGTGTGCACGAGCCGCGGCTCTCCCTCCGCCTCGGTCTTGCGCCGCAGGTAGCCGACGTACACCTCGAGCGAGTTCGACGACGGCCCGAAGTCATAGCCCCACACCTGGTCGAAGATCGCGGTCCGCGTGAGCACCTTGCGGGGGTGGCGCATCAGCAGTTCGAGGAACAGGAACTCGGTTCGGGTCAGCTCGAGCACCCGATCTCCGCGGCGTGCCTCGTGCGTGGAGGGGTCGAGCTTGAGATCCTCGAAGCGCAGCGTCGTGTCATCGCCCTCCCAGCCGGTCCGGCGCAGCAGGGCACGCAGGCGCGCGACCAGCTCCTCGCGGGCGAACGGCTTGGCCAGGTAGTCGTCGGCTCCGGCCTCGAGCCCTTCGACGCGCTCGGCGACCTCGGTGCGCGCCGTCAGCATGAGCACGGGAGTCCGGTCGCCCGCCGCGCGCATGCGCCGGCAGACCTCCAGCCCGTCGATCTCCGGCATCAGGACGTCGAGCACGACGGCGTCGGGTGGCGTCTCGACAAGCGTGCGGATCGCCTCGCGCCCGTCGCACGCGGTCGTCACCTCGAAGCCGTTGAGGTCGAGCACGAGCGCGAGCGCTTCTCTGAGCGCGGGGTCATCGTCGACCACCAGCAGGCGCATGCGCCGATCGTGAAGGAGGAAGCTGAAAGGAAGCTGAACAGCCCGCTTCCGCCTGCGCCGTCTTTATCTTGGGCCGCGATGCGAATCAGCGACGCCAAGGTGCTCGCGGCCCCCGTGCGGGTCACGGTCCGCAGCAAAGAGGAATGCGCGGGCAACGCCCAGCTGGAGGGCTTCCACTGCAGCGACGGTCCGGCCGGGCGCGAGGTGGCGCTGATCGTGGGCAACCTGCTCAGCGGCGAGGCGCTGCCGCAGACGGTCGCGTTCGTCAACGACTTGGCCAGCGGCGCGCTGCTCGGTCTCGCGTCCGTGCGGCCGGAGGGCAACGACCAGCTGCGCGCGAAGTCCTCGACGCCCTGGTTCGTGCGGCGCCTCTCAACCAACCCGTACGTGAACATGATCGCGCGCGACGAGCGCTACACCGGGCGCCTGCTGCACGACGGCCGCACACGGCTCGGGACCGCGATCCTCAGAGCCGGGCTCGAAGCGCTCCGGGCCGAGCTCGGCGGCGGCTCCCTGCCCACCGTGTTCGCGCTGATCAGGCGCGAGAACGAGGTCAGCAAGCGCACGTTCTCGGAGTTCGCGTTCTACGCGCACGACCGCTCGCCGGAAAACCAGCAGGACGTCTACGTGAGGCGCGCCGGCCGGCGGCTGCCGGCCGCGCCACCCCTGGATGCCTACATCCCGCTCGGGCACGAGCCCGAGGTGCGGGCGCTCAAAGGCGCGCGCACGCGCGAGCGCTCGGTCTGAATCCCGGCGCCCGCGCTCAGCCCCCGGCCGCGCGGCGGTAGCGGCTCACCGACAGCGCCGAGAAGATCGCGATCAGCGCCAGCGACCACACGACCGCCCACAGCACGTCGTTGTTCGACGGCGCGCCGAGCCACAGGTGGCGCATCGCGTCGACGATGATCGTGAAGGGGTTCACTTCGGCGAACTGCCGCAGCCCTTCGGGCATCGACGCGACCGGGACGAAGGCCGAGGAGATGAACGTCAGCGGGAACACGATGATGAAGCCGACCGAGTTGACCGTTTCCGAGGACTTCGCGACCAGCCCGATGAACGCGAGCACCCAGGAGAACGAGTAGCCGAACAGGAGCAGCAGCGCGACGCCGCCGACCGCGTCGCCGAAGCTCGAGTGGAACGTGAAGCCGATGATGACGCCGGTGATGAGCAGGATCGTGATCGACAGTGCGTTCAGCGCCACGTCGGAGAGGGTGCGCCCGCCCAGCACCGCGCCGCGCGACATCGGCAGCGAACGGAAGCGGTCGATCAGCCCCTTGCGCACGTCCTCGTTGAGGCCGAGCGCGGTGGCGAAGCCGCCGAAGGCGGTGTTCTGGACGATGATCCCGGGGATCAGGAAGTCGACGTAGGCGTAACCGGGGGTGCGGATCGCGCCGCCGAACACGTAGCGGAACAGCAGCACGAACATGATCGGCTGGATCGTGTAGCCGATCAGGAGTTCCGGCGTGCGCGTCAGGCGGACGACGTTCCGCTCGGCGATTATCAGCGTGTCGGTGACGAGACGCCTCATGCCGCGCGCTCCTGCGTGTCGGCGATGCCCGCGCCGTCCTCCTCGTCCTCGCTCGCGGCGTGGCCGGTCAGCGCCAGA
The DNA here is from genome assembly GCA_963738815.1 of uncultured Solirubrobacteraceae bacterium. Lineage (GTDB taxonomy): Bacteria > Actinomycetota > Thermoleophilia > Solirubrobacterales > Solirubrobacteraceae > Palsa-744. The sequence continues at coordinate 40,031 of CAVTXW010000006.1, read as the reverse complement.
AAGACGTCGTCGAGCGTCGGGCGGCGCAGCGCGAGGTCCTCGACATCGATGCCGGCGTCGCCGAGCTTGCGCACCGCCTCGACGATCACCCCGTGGGTCTCGCGAACGGCGAACGTGACGTCGTGCCCGGCGTGCTGCGGTGGCTCCTCGGCCATTGCCGCGAGCACCTCGGCCGCGCGTGCGGCGTCGGCGGCCGATTCCAGGCGCACCTCCAGGCGCTCGCCGCCGAGCCTGTCCTTGAGCTCGTTCGGCGTGCCCTGCGCGATCAGCTGCCCGTGGTCGATCACGGCGATGTCGTCCGCGAGGCGGTCCGCCTCGTCGAGGTACTGGGTCGTCAGCAGCGCCGTCGTACCACCGGCGACGAGACCCTCGATCACGCCCCACAGGCTGAGGCGGCTGCGAGGGTCCAGGCCGGTCGTGGGCTCGTCCAGGAACAGCACCGGCGGTTCGGCGACGAGCGCGGCCGCGAGGTCGAGGCGGCGGCGCATCCCGCCGGAGTAGGTCTTGGCCGGCCGGTCGGCGGCGTCGCTCAGGTCGAAGCGCTCGAGCAGCTCCCGCCCGCGCTGCTTGGCGGGCGCGCGCGCGGAGCCATAGAGGCGCCCGACCATCGTCAGGTTCTCGAGCCCCGTGAGGTTTTCGTCCACGGCGGCGTACTGCCCCGCCAGCCCGATCCGCTCGCGCACGCGGGCGGCGTCGGCGACGACGTCGAGGCCGGTGACCCGCGCCGTGCCCTCGTCGGGCTCGATCAGCGTTGCGAGCACGCGCACGAGCGTGGTCTTGCCGGCGCCGTTGGGGCCCAGCAGCCCGAGCACCTTGCCCGGCTGGGCGACGAGGTCGACGCCGTCGAGCGCGCGCACCTCGCCGAAGCGCTTGACGATCCCCTCGACTTCGATCGTGGCCTGGGTGCTCATCACGGCCCCCTTGCGGGTCGGTCGTCTCTCTCGATCGAGGACCCGGCGCGCCGATCGGGGCCCGCGGCCGGGTCAGCCCCCGACACTAGCGCGGGGTGCACTCGTCCCCGGGTCGGGTTCCTGACGTCAGAGTCGGCGGCGCCCGGCGCGGCCGGCGCGCCGAAAGCCTAGGAACCCCGGACCGGCGCGCGGGTCGCGACGACCTCGACCAGCCCGGTCGCGACGTCGTAGACGAGCCCGCTGCCTGGACGCCTGCTCAGAGCCGGCGTACTTCCGCATCACCGCGGACGCGCCCGCCGTGATCGGGTGGGACGCGCTGCTCGAGGACACCCAGCGCCTGATCGCCGCGAGCCTCACGGCCGCCGCGGCCGACGGCGAGGTGTCGGCCGATCTTCCGGTCGCTGCGACCGCGCGGATGCTCGCGGCCGCGCTGAAGGAGGCGGGGGTGATGATCGCGACCGCGGCCGACCCGGCGACGGCGCGCGCCGAAGCGAGCGCGGGCGCGCGGCGCCTGCTAGCCGGGCTGGCGGAGTGAGCGCTCAGGCGGGGGGCGGTACGGCGACCGCGGCGGGATCCGGCTCCGGCGGAGGCGGGGCCAGGAGGTAGATGCCCAAGGCGGTCGCTGACAGCACGCCGCTCTGGAACAGGATCGACTCGAGACCGCTCGCCAGCAGGACACCGTTGTCGCGCCCGCCGCCGAAGATGCCGCCGCGCGAAAGCGTTTCGACCAGGTCGTAGACGTTCAGCCCGAAGACTGCGAGCGCCGCGCTGAGCAGCCCGCAGACGGAGAAGAAAGCGAGGCTGCCCACGGGGCCCGGCGCGAGCTCCGGCAGCCAGCGGCTGGATGCGTACACACCAGCCGCGAAGCACGCCACGAAGATGATCACGGGGACCGCCACGCGGCGATCCTGATCGGCAGGGCGGACGGACCGCCCGATCCTCGGAATCGATCGGGTGAGCGCCCCGGCAGGGGACGCGCCGGTTGGCCGCACGGAGCGGAGGGCCTCGGCCGCGCGCGTGTCGCCCCGTAGGATCTGCCGGCGCAAACCTGTGCTGAGTGGAGCGTCGTGACCCGCCAACAGATCAACCCGTCTCCTTCGACGGTGGCCCGCATCCCCGACCCACGTGAGCCGCTGCCGGCCGTCGCGGTGCCGACGCTCGTCCTGCTCGCCGCGGGGCTGACGATCTGGGTCGCCGCCAGCGTCCTCTACCTGACCGGGGAGCTGGCCTGGTGGGCGACGATCCTGCTCAACGCCCTGGCGGGCTACCTGCTGTTCACGGTCGCCCACGACGCGGGTCACCACAGCGCCGCGGGCATCGTGTGGCTGAACGACCTGATGGGCCGCATCGCGACGCCGTTCTTCGCCCTGCACGCGGCGTTCCCGGTGTGGCGTTTCATCCACATGCAGCACCACCGCTTCACGAATCATCCCGATGGAGCTGACCCGGACCGCTACACGATGGGCGGCCCGGCCTGGCAGGCGCCGCTGCGCTGGGTGACGATCGACTACGCCTATCTGTTCTTCTACCTGCCGCGGGTGGGGACGCGCCCTCGGCGGGAGCAGGTCGAGGCGGTGTTCGGGCTGGGCCTCGCACTGGCGATCCCGATCGCCCTGATCGCCACCGGGAACGTCGTCGTCTGGCTCGTCCTCCTGCTCGTGCCCTCGCGACTGACGATCCTGTTCCTCGGCTGGGCCTTCGACTATCTCCCGCACCACCGGCTGCACAAGACCCCGCGCGAGGATCGCCTCAAGACGACGCGCAACCGCGTCGGCTGGGAGTGGCTGCTCTCGCCGGCGCTCCTCTACCAGAACTACCACCTGGTTCACCACCTGCACCCCGTGATCCCCTTCTACCGCTACCTGGCGGTGTGGCGGCGAAACGAGGACGCCTACCTGGCCGGAGCACCGGCGCTGAGCACGGTTCGAGGGCGGCCGCTGACGGTCGAGGAGTACCGCCGGCTACGGGGTTCCCACTCGGCTCACGGGTAGCGCTCGGAGTGAGCCGTCTCAGCCCCGGGTGTCGATCAGCCGCTGCAGGAACGCCGGCAGCGGCCCGCCGTCGAAGTCGAGCAGCTTGGCCCATTGCGGGCGGACCTTCAGGCGCGCCATCTCCTCGTAGAGCGAGCGCACCTCGGCCTCGAAGCCGCTGAGCGTCTCTCCGGCGATCCGCTTGGCCGCCGCGGCGATGTACTCCTCGGGCACGCCCCGCACCACCTCGATCGCCGCGGTGCCGCGCAGCAGCAGCGCCTTCTGGGGCGGGTCTTCCTCATCGATCGTGAGCGCGACGGCGGGCCGCTCGCGCAGCGCGCGCACCTTCGGAGCGCTCGGCGCGGTGCACATCACGATCTCGGCGCCGTTCCACAGGAACCCGACCGGCACCACGCGGGGCGTGCCGTCCAACCCCGTGTACGCGAGCCTCGCGGCGAGCGGCGATTCGAGGAGCGCCTTCGCCCGCGGGTCGCCGAGGACGGCGTCCACTTCGGCCTGATCCACGTCCTCCAGCGTGGCACATCGTGGGGGCGGGGGGGCGAGCTCCGGCCCATCTGCAACTGACGCACGAGCGCGCGCTGCCGCCTTGTCGCGCGAGCCGGCCGTAGGGGCGCTAGCGTCCCGAGCGCGGTGCGCAACCGAGGGAAGTACGACAGCGGTGTGGCCGCGCGGCTCGCGCTGGGGCTCGCGGCGTTCGTGGGGGTCGCCTGGGTGGCGGGGGAACTCTGGCTGTCGGTGGTCGGCTCCTCGGAGGCGGACTACATGCGCACGCTCGCCGGTGAACGCTCGGCCGCCCTGGTCGAACTCGCTCGGGTGGTTACCTGGGCAGGGAGCACATGGCTCCTGATCCCGCTGGCGCTCGTGTTCTCAGTGTTCCTGGCGCGGATCGGGAGACGGGTAGATGCGCTCGCGGTGGCGCTCAGCCTTGCAGGCGCGATTGCGATCGACAGCGCCGTCAAGGCGCTGGTGGCCCGGCCTCGCCCTGCCGTTGAGCATCTTCAGCACGTCAGCGGGTGGAGCTACCCGTCCGCCCACGCGGGCCAGGCGGGCGCGTTCTGGACTTCGGTGCTGTTGGTTGCGCTGACGAGGACCGGCACACGTCGAGCATCGTGGACCGCGACCGTTCTGATCGCGGTGATCGTGCTCGCCGTCGCCTGGTCGCGCGTGTACCTCGGGGTGCACTACCCGTCCGACGTGATCGCCGGTGCGCTGCTGGGGTCCGGCTGGGCCGTGTTCACGCGGTCGGCGCTCGAGCGTTGATCTGAACCGGTCCGATGGGAGTCACGAGCGATCCCGTGGGGCTGGTAGCGCCCCGATCGTCGCACTGTGCGAGGCGCCCTCTGTTGCCGGGGCGCGCGATGGCGGGGGAAGGATTCGAACCTTCGAAGGCAGAGCCACGTGGTTTACAGCCACGCCCCTTTGACCGCTCGGGAACCCCGCCGCCGGCTGGTCAGTCTAGGTGATCGCGCATGGGCCGCGAAGGCGCGCCGGCGGTGGTCTGCCGGCGCGCGGCGGGGCTGCTCAGGAAGCCTCGCGCAGCTGCTGCGCGTCCGGCAGCGTCTGCAGCTTTTTCAGCGTCCTGTTCTCGATCTGGCGTACGCGCTCGCGCGTGATGTTGAACGCGCGCCCGACCTCCTCGAGCGTGCGCGAGCGGCCGCCGACGATGCCGTAGCGCATCTCGATCACCTCACGCTCGCGGCGCGGCAGCGCGGCGAGCACGCGCATCACGTTCTCGCGGCGCAGCGCCTCGGAGGCGATCTCGAAGGGCGAGGCCGCGTTGGCGTCCTCGACGAAGTCGGCGAGCGCGGAGTCGTCTTCCTCGCCGACCGGCTTCTCCAGCGAGATCGGCTGCTGGGTGATCCGCATCACGTCACGGACCTCCCGCACGGTGCACTCGAGCTCGTCGGCGAGCTCGGCGGGGCTCGGCTCGCGTCCGAGCTGCTGGATCAGGCGCCGTTCGGCGTGCAGCAGCTTGTTCAGGCGCTCGACCATGTGCACGGGGATGCGGATCGTCCGGCCCTTGTCGGCCAGCGAGCGCGTCACCGCCTGGCGGATCCACCAGGTCGCGTAGGTGGAGAACTTGTAGCCGCGGCGGTAGTCGAACTTCTCGACCGCCCGGATCAGCCCGAGCGAGCCCTCCTGGATCAGGTCGAGCAGCGTCAGCCCACGGCCGACGTAGCCCTTCGCGATCGAGACCACCAGACGAAGGTTGGCCTCGACCATGTGCTGCTTGGCGGCGATGTCGCCGCGCTCGATGCGCTTCGCGAGCGCGACCTCCTCCTCGGCGCTCAGCAGCGGCACCCGCCCGATCGAGCGCAGGTACAGCCGCAGCGAGTCGAGGCTCGGCTCGACGGTGAGGTCGACCTCGGGCCTGCGGAGTTCCTCCAGGCGGGTGCGCAGCCCCTGCCCCTCGTCTTCGCCGGCCTGCTCGTCGCTGTCCTCGCCGGCGAGCTCCCCGTCGTCGTCGTCGCTTCTCTCGGCCGTGGCGCCGTCCATCGGCTCGCTGAGCTCCGGCGCAGCCTCGCCCGCGGCGAGGAGCTCGACTCCGTGCTCCTCCAGGTAGCTCAGCAGGTCTTGCGCCTGCTGCCCCGACAACTCGGCCTCGTCGACCGCCGAGGCGATCGCATCGGCTGTCAGAAACCCGCGCTCCTGCCCTTCGGCGATCACGCCCTGCAGCTCTTCCATCTCCGCAACCGGCGTCTCCGCCGTGGCCTGCAGTCCCTCCAGCTTCTCGCTCACTTTGACTCCCAAGGATCTAATCCGTATCCCCGTCGCGGCGGCGAGCCGACGCGACCTCCCCGACCTACGCCTAAGCCTCCTGTGCCCTGAGCTCGAATGGCAGTCTCGTCGCGTCCACCTGCATATCCCTCGGTCGCGGTGTGCCCGTTCGATCTCCCCTGGGCGCCGCTTCCGACTAAGTGCGGAGTGATACCAGAATCGGCGGCGCGAGAGTTCGCGGTCGGCAGCGCTCCCGCCGGCACTCGCCAGCCCGTCGGCGCGGGCATCGGGCCGCGGTACGCTAGGCGGCGATGCAGGGCAGCGGAAGCAGCTTCCTCGTCTCGCCCTCGCTGGGCTCCGGAGACGACGTCCAGGCGCGCACGCCCGGCGTCCCGGTCGGGCTCACAAGGGTCGGCGTGACCGGGGTCGAGAAGGTCGTTCGAATCCGCGAGGAGCTGTTCTTCGCGCGGCTCGACTGCTTCGTCGATCTCTCGCGCCACCAGAAGGGCGCGCACATGTCGCGCTTCGACGAGGTCGTCAACGAGGCGATCGGCCAGGTCGTGCTCAGCGAGTCGCCGTTCCGCGCCGAGACGCTCGCCCAGCACATCGCAGAGCTGGTCCGCGAGCGCCAGGGCGCCGCCCGCGCCGAGGTCACGATCGCGGCCCGCTACCCCGAGCACAAGCCGGCCCCCGTCTCGGGCGTGCGCACGCAGGAGATCTACACGCTGCACGGCCGCGCGGTCGCCTACGAGCACGGGACGCGGCGCATCGTCGGCGTCTCGGCCACCGGCATGACCGCGTGCCCCTGCGCCCAGGAGCTTGTTGCGGCGCGCGCGCGGGAGCGGCTGGCGACCGACGTCGAGCTGAGCGAGGAGCAGATCGACGCGGTGCTGCGCGCCGTCCCAGTCGCGACTCACAACCAGCGCGGCCTCGCCACCCTGCAGATCGGCTGCATCGAGGAGTGCGTCGAGGAGATCGAAGCGACGGCGCTGCTGGGGATAGCCGAGGCGAGCATGTCCTCGGAGATCTACGAGCTGATGAAGCGCTCGGATGAGGTCGAGGTCGTCGAGAAGGCGCACCGCCGCCCCCGCTTCGTCGAGGACTGCGTGCGCGAGATGATCGCGGGCGTGGTCGCCGGGTTCCCCCAGCTCGATGGACGCAGCTTCGTCTCGGCGCGCCAGGAGAACCTGGAGACGATCCACCAGCACAACGTGGTCGCCGAACGCCACGGCCTGCTCTCGGAGGTCCGCGCTGAGATCGAATCCGGCGACCCGGTCGCGCGCCAGACGAGCTTGGAGGGCTGGCTCGACGCCGGCGCCGAGCGCGAGCTGCCCTGAGCGGCGCTGTCAGCCGCCGGTCTGCGCGCCGCTGCGCGCGGCCATCAGCCGCCGCACGCCGAAGAAGTAGTCGAGCCCGGAGAGGACGGTCACGGCGACTGCCAGGTAGAGCAGCGCGGAGACCCAGAGCGGCTGCCCGTGGACCGCGATCAACGCCAGGATCGCGGCGATCTGCAGACAGGTCTTGACCTTGCCGAAGTTGCTCGCCGGCACGATCACGCCCGCGCCGCTCGCGCCCATCCGCAGCACGGTGACGGCCAGCTCGCGCGTGATGATGACCATCGCCACCCACGCCGCGAGGCGGTGCAACGAGACCAGCGAGATCAGCGCCGCGACGACCAGCAGCTTGTCCGCGAGCGGGTCCATCAGCTTGCCGAAGGTAGTCACCTCCGCGCGCGCGCGTGCGAGGTAGCCGTCGACGAAGTCGGTCAGCGAGGCGAGCGCGAAGACGACCGCGGCAAGCACGTCGCCGCCCGGCGTGTTGCCGAGCAGGGCGACGACGAGCACCGGGACCAGCATGATCCGCAGCACCGTCAGCAGGTTGGGCAGATTGACCGGGAACACGTCGCTCCGAGCAACACTAGATGGTTGCCCCCGCGGCGGTGATATACCGGGCGCCAGGGTCGGCCGCGAGCGGGCGGGCGGCGAAGCGCAAGCCGAAAGGAGCGCCCGATGGACAAGCGCAAGCTCGGGGCCGACGGCCCGGAGGTCTCGGAGATCGGCCTCGGATGCATGGGCATGTCTGCCTTCTACGGCAGCTCCGACGAGCAGGAATGCACGCGCACGATCGAGCGCGCGCTCGAGCTCGGCTGCAACTTCCTGGACACCTCCGACATGTACGGCCCGCACACCAACGAGGAACTGGTGGGCCGCGCGATCGCTCCACGCCGCGAGGACTTCTTCGTCGCGACGAAGTTCGGCATCAGGATCGAGATGCAGGCGGATGGACCGCCGCGGCGCTCGATCGACGGCAGCCCCGACTACGTGCGCTCCGCGTGCGAGGGCTCGCTGCGACGCCTGGGCGTCGATCACATCGACCTCTACTACCAGCACCGCGTCGACCCCGCGACGCCGATCGAGGAGACGGTCGGCGCGATGGCCGAGCTGGTCGCGGCCGGCAAGGTGCGGCACATCGGGCTCTCCGAGGCGAGCGCCGAGACGATCCGCCGCGCGCACGCCGTGCACCCGATCGCCGCCGTGCAGACCGAGTACTCGCTGTGGACGCGCGACGTCGAGGACGAGGTGCTGCCGACCCTGCAGGAGCTCGGCATCGCGCTCGTCGCCTACTCCCCGCTCGGCCGCGGTTTCCTCTCCGGGCGCTTCAGCTCGACCGAGGAGCTCGACGAGGGCGACTTCCGCCGCTACGGCCCGCGCTTCACCGGCGAGAACCTGCAGGAGAACCTGAAGCTCGCCGCGCGCGTTCGCGAGCTGGCCGCCGAGAAGGGCGTCACGCCCGGGCAGCTCGCGCTCGCCTGGGTGCTCGGCCGCTCCGAGCAGATCGTCCCGATCCCCGGCACCAAGCGCGTCAGCTATCTGGAAGAGAACCTCGGCGCCGCCGATGTCCAGCTGAGCGCCGAGGAGGTCGAGCGCATCGCGGCGGAGGTGCCGGCCGCCGCCGGGGACCGCTACGACTCCCAGGGCATGCGAACGGTGAACCTGTAGACCGGTGACGCCGGCAGCCCGTGAGCGCCATCTCGACTGGGAGGGCGCCTTCAACGTCCGCGACCTCGGCGGGCTGACCGGGGCGGGGGGCAGGCGGATCGTGCGCGGCGCGCTCGTGCGCGCCGACTCGCTCTCGCGGCTGTCAGCCGCCGGCTGGCAGTCGCTGCTCGATCACGGCGTGCGCACGGTCATCGACCTGCGCAACCCCCGCGAGCGCGAGGAAGCGGCGGACCTCGCGGCGCGCCCGGCCGAGGTCGAGACGGTCCACGCCGCCCTCGACGGAGTCGAGGACCGCGGCTTCTGGCAGTCGATCGAGGCGACGCCCGAGTTCGGGACGCCGATCTACTACCGCGCGCACCTGATGCGCAAGCCCGAGCTCGCCGCCGGCGCCGTCAAGGCGATCGCGCACGCCGCGCCCGGTGGCGTGGCGTTCCACTGCGTCGGCGGGCGTGACCGCACCGGCGAGCTGGCGATGGTGTCGCTGTCCCTCGCCGGGGTCGCGCCGGAGACGATCGCGGCCGACTACGAGCTGAGCGCCGAGCGCCAGGCAGGGCTCTGGGCGGCGCTCGGTCAGAGCGATCCGGCAGAGGAGCTGGCGGCCTACCTGGCTGAGCGCGGCACGACTGCCGGCGAGGTGATCGAAACGACGCTCGCCTCACTGGACCTCGAGGCGACGCTGGCCGCCGGCGGCTTGGAGGCGGACGACGTCGCGGCGCTGCGCGAGCGCCTGCTCAGCCCGTCCTGAGCGTCCGCCCTCAGTAACCGACCGAGTAGAAGCTGATGTGGCGGCAGCCCTCGAACTTCCAGTGCGGTTTGGCGTGGTGGCTCGTGTAGACGACCTGGTGGGCGTTCTGGCAGTGGATGACGCCGCCGTTCTCGTGGGCGTGCACCACCGTCTTGGGGTTGGTCCCCGTCCACACGTAGTTGAGCGTGTCGTTGGCGTAGATGAAGTTCTGGCCGGCGCCGGCGCGGATGACCGCGGTCTGGCGCTTCTCGCCGCTGGGGTGGTAGTCGCCCCAGATCACATCGCCCGCGTTGCCGCCTTCGATGGTGTCGTCGCCGTAGCCGCCCAGCAGGTAGTTGTGCTTGTCAGGCACGCCGGTCAGGACGTGGGTGCGGCCCGCCGGGCCCTTGTCCATCACGAGGTGTTCGTCGTGCGGCCAGCCCGCGTGGCTGGTCATCGCGGCGGCGCCGGCGGCGAGAGCAAGTGCGCTGCCGATCGTCGCCGCGAGCGCGGCAGGGCCGAGGTGTCGGTGGGGTGTCATCCGTGATCCTCCATCGTTCGCTTCGTCCAGAACCCGCCTACCCACCGACGGTTGTGCCCTGAACTCCTACATTCGGCCAGAGCGGCGGCGCGGGTGGGTGCGCTCGGAGTCGGGCTGCGCTGGCCGCTAGGGTGAGTGCCCCATGCCACTTATCCCGATGGTCATCGAGCGCACGGCCCGCGGCGAACGCGAGTTCGACATCTACTCGCGGCTGCTGAACGAGCGCATCATCTTCCTCGGCACGCCGATCGACGACCAGGTCGCGAACCTCGTCGTCGCGCAGCTGCTGCACCTCGAGAGCGATGACCCGGACAAGGACATCTCGATCTACATCAACTCGCCGGGCGGCAGCATCTACTCGGGCCTGGCGATCTACGACACGATGCGGTTCATCAAACCCGACGTCGCGACGATGTGCGTCGGGGTGGCGATGTCGATGGGCTCGCTGCTGCTCGCCGCCGGGACCAAGGGCAAGCGCGCCGCGCTCCCGAACTCGCGGATCCTCATCCATCAGCCCTCCGCCGGCTTCGAAGGCCAGTCGACCGACATCGAGATCCACGCGCGCGAGATCCTGAACGTCCGCAGACGCATCGATCAGATCTACGCCGAGCACACGGGGCTCTCCGAGGAGCAGGTCCGCTCCGACATGGAGCGCGACCGCTTCTTCACGGCCGACCAGGCGCTCGAGTACGGCCTCGTCGACAAAGTCCTCGACAAGCATTAGCCCCCGCCAGTCCCAGACCGCCCTCTCATGCGCGCGCTGAGCGCGGCCGAGCGGGGGGCGCTGGGAGCGATCGCGCTCTTCACGGCGCTCGCGGGGCTCGCCAACTACGGCGGCGTCGCCGCGGTGCCGCGGTTCGCGCTCGCCACCGTCGCGCTCGCGGGGCTCGCATGGGTGGTCTCGTTCGCGACCGAGCAGCTCGGCGAGCGGTTCGGACCCGGCCTGACGGGGATGCTGCAGTCCAGCCTCGGCAATCTGCCCGAGTTGTTCGTCGTGATCTTCGCGCTCCAGAAGGGGCAGCTCGTGGTCGCGCAGACGGCGATCGTCGGCTCGATGCTCGCCAACGCGATGCTCGTGCTCGGGCTCGTGATCGTCGTCGGCGCCAGGCGCGCACCCGACCGGGTGATGCGCTTCTCCAAGCGCCTGCCGCGCGACACGACGACGTTGCTGCTGGTGACTGTGTTCATCATCGTGCTGCTCGCGCTCTCGCTCGGCTCCCACGACCCGGCGAGCCACCACGTGCAGACGATCTCGGCGGTGGGCGCGGTGTGCCTGCTCGTTGTCTACGGCGCATGGGCGATCGACTACCTGCGCTCCGACCAGCGCCCGGAGACGGCGGAGGCACCGGGCGCCGCGCGGATGCCCCTCCGAGTCACGATCGCGCTGCTCCTGGCCGGCGGGGTCGCCTCGGCGTTCGTCTCCGACTGGTTCATCGCCGCGCTGCAGCCGGCGATCGACCAGCTCGGTCTCTCGCAGGCCTTCGCAGGGCTCGTGATCGTCGCGATCGCGGGCAACGCCGTCGAGAACACCGCGGGGATCGTGCTGGCCTGGAAGGGACGCGCCGACCTCGCGATCTCGGTCGTCAAAAACTCTGTCGCGCAGATCGCGGCGTTCCTGTTCCCTGCGCTGGTCCTGATCTCCTTCATGCTCGCGACGACGCTGACGTTCTCGCTGGCGCCGGTGTACACCGGCGCGCTCGCGCTGAGCGCCCTGGCGCTGTGGCAGGTGAGCGGAGACGGCCGCGCCGCCGAATTCGAGGGCTGGGCGCTCGTCTCCATGTACGTGATCCTCGCGACGCTGACGCTCTACGAGTAGCTCGCAGCCGCCTCCGGCGGGCGGGTGCGGCGCCGCTTCAAGCACGCTAGACTGCTCCTACCTCGCGCCTGGGCGGGGTTTTTCTTCGCCCGGAGCCGCTGCAACCACTACTCAAGGGTTTTCCGATCATGGCCCGCGGAGACGTTCGAATCGCTATCACCCTCGCCTGCGAGGAGTGCAAGCGGCGCAACTACCAGACCAACAAGAGCAAGCGCAACAACCCCGACCGGGTGACGCTGCGCAAGTACTGCCGCTGGTGTCGCAAGCACACCAGTCACCGGGAGACCCGGTAGCGCGGGAGCGCTTCAGTGGCCCGTGATCGCAAACGTGCGAAGCAGCGCCGCCAGCGCGGCACCGCAGGCTCCGGCCGTGGCAAAGCCGCGGCCACGCCGAGCCAGCCGGTGCGCGCCGACCTGCCCGGCTCGCTCGACCACGCCTCCGGCGAGGTCGACGAGTTCGATGCGGCGCTCGTGCGTGGCGCCGGCGGCGTCCCGGCGACGCCCGAGCGCGACGTCGACGTCGAGGCCGACCCGCGGCACCTCTCCGAGCGGGAAATCGAGGAGGAGGCCGCTGCCGAGGGCGACATCAGCGACGACGAACTCCAGGAGCTCGAGCATGCCGGCGCAGGAGCCGGCGGCACCAACGGCGACGGCGGCGGGGTCACCCCCGAGCGCGCGTCGGGCGCGCCGCTGCGCGGCGGCAACCGCGTCATCGGCTTCCTGCGCGCAAGCTGGGCCGAGCTTCAGCGCGTCCAGTGGCCGGACCGTCGTGCGGTCTTCCAGGCCACGGCCGTCGTGCTCGGGTTCGTCGCCATTGCCGGCGCCTACCTCGGCCTCGCCGACTTCGTGGCCAAGGAATTCGTCGAATTCATCCTCTGACGCGATGAGCCCCGGCTCGCGTCGCACCGTCAACTCCCCCTTCGCAACATCCCCCAGGAGCCTCTGAATGTTTCGCTGGTACGTCGTCAACACCTATTCAGGCCACGAGAACAAGGTCAAGCACAACCTTGAGCACCGGGTCGTCTCGCTCGGGCAGCAGCGCGCCGTGCGCTCGGTCGTCGTGCCGACCGAGTCCGTCACCGAGATGGAGAACAACCAGAAGGTGCTCAAGGAGAAGCGCACGATGCCCGGCTACGTGCTCGTCAACATGGAGCTGAACGAGGACTCGTGGGGCGTCGTCAAGGGCACGCCCGGCGTCACGGGCTTCGTCGGCGCCTCCCAGGAGCCGGTGCCGCTGACGCAGGTCGAGGTCGACCGCCTGCTCCACAAGGAGGTCGCCACGGCGACGCGCACACGCGCCCAGTTCTCGATCGGGGAGTCCGTCAAGGTCGTCTCCGGCCCGCTGTCTGACTTCTCCGGCGAGATCTCCGAGATCAACGAGGACGCGGCGAGGCTCAAGGTGCTGGTATCTATCTTCGGACGGGAGACTCCCGTTGAAGTCGGCTTCGACCAGGTGAAAAAGCTCTAGACATGGCCAAGAAGGTTCTGACAACGATCAAGCTGCAGGCGAACGCCGGGCAGGCGAGCCCCGCCCCGCCGGTCGGTCCTGCCCTCGGTCAGCACGGCATCAACATCATGGAGTTCTGCAAGGCGTTCAACGCCCAGACGCAGAGCGAAACAGGCACCGTGATCCCGGTCGTCATCACGGTCTATGAGGACCGCTCCTTCACGTTCGTCACCAAGACCCCGCCCGCTGCGGTGCTGATCCGCCAGGCGATCAAAATCAGCAAGGGCTCGGGCGAGCCGAACCGCACGAAGGTCGGCACGATCAGCCAGGCGCAACTGCGCGAGATCGCCGAGCGCAAGCTTCAGGACCTCAACGCGCACGACGTCGACCAGGCGGCGAAGATCATCGCCGGCACCGCGCGCTCGATGGGCGTGGAGGTGGAGGCATGACCACGCACCACGGTCGCCGCTTCCGCGAGGGCGTCGCCAAAGTGGACCGCGAGCGCGAGTACGAGCCCGCCGAGGCGATCGCGCTCGTGAAAAACGCCGCGACCGCGAAGTTCGACGAGTCCGTCGAGCTGCATGTGCGCACCGGTCTGAACGTGCGCCACGCCGACGAGCAGCTGCGCGGCACGATCGCGCTGCCCAACGGCTTGGGCAAAGACGTGACGGTCGCGGTGTTCGCCCAGGGCGACAAGGCCAAAGAGGCCGAAGAGGCGGGCGCCGACGTGGTGGGCGCCCAGGACCTCGCCAAGCGCATCCAGGACGGCTTCGACGAGTTCGACGTCGCGATCGCGACACCGGACCTGATGAACGTCGTCGGGCAGCTCGGCCGGATCCTCGGCCCGGCGGGCAAGATGCCCAACCCGAAAGTCGGCACCGTCACGATGGACGTCGCGAAGGCCGTCGAAGAGTCGAAGTCCGGGAAGGTCGAGTACCGGACCGACCGCACCGCGATCGTGCATCTGGTGATCGGCAAGGCCAGCTTCGAGGACCGCAGCCTGCTCGAGAACTACGCCGCCGTGATCGACGAGCTCGTGCGCGCCAAGCCCTCGGCCGCCAAAGGGCGCTACCTGCACTCGATCACACTGACTTCCACCATGGGCCCGGGCGTGAAAGTCGACCCGAGCCGGACACGTGACATCATCGAGGAGGCGCCCGCGGCAACCGCTGCTGCCTAGGCACCTCATACGCCCCAGAGACCCCCGGCCGCGAAGGCATAAGACCGGGACAGGAGCCTGAATGAACCGCGAGCAGAAGTCCGCCGCGATCGCCGAGATCGCCGGCCACATAGACGAGTCCGAGGCGATCTTCGCCGTCGACTACCGAGGCATCACGGTCGAGCAGATCGCCGAGCTGCGCGCCAAGCTGCGCGAGGCCGACGCCGCGTTCAAGGTCGTCAAGAACTCGCTCACCGAACGCGCCGCCGACCAGGTCGGCGCCGAGCCCCTGAAGGGCTACCTCGTCGGTCCGACCGCTCTGACCTTCGTGCGCGGCGACGTCGCGACGGCCGCCAAGGCGGTCGCCGACTACGCCAAAGCCACACAGCTGCTGCCGTTCAAGGGCGGCATGATGGGCGGTGAGGAGCTCGAGGTCGAGCAGATCCGCGCGCTCTCGCGGCTGCCCGCACGCGACGTGCTCTACGGCCAGCTCGTCGGCATCGTCGCATCGCCGGTCGGTGGCCTGGTGCGCTCGCTGAACGCGCTGCTGAGCGGCGTCGCGGTGGCGCTCGGTCAGGTTCAGCAGAAGAAGGAGTCCGGCGAGATCCCCGCCGGGGAGGCGCCCGCCGCCGACGCCGCTCCGGCCGAGGCAGAGGCGGCGCCCGAGCCCGAGGGCGAGGCTGCGGCGGAGGCGCCGGCTGAGGCTGAGGCACCCGCGGAGGCTGAGGCCGAGGCACCCGCGGAGCCGGACGCCGAGGCGCCGGCGGAGACCGAGGCCGAGGCGCCGGCGGAGGCTGAGGCCGAGGCGCCGGCGGAGGATGAGCCGAAGGCAGAGGCGCCCGCGGAGCCGGAGGCCGGCGCCGAGGCGCCTGCTGCCGCGGAGGACAAAGCTGAGCCGGCTGCTGAGGCGCCGGCGCAAGACGACGACGACAACCAAGCGGACGTCTCGGCGGATGCCGAGGACGCCGAGACGAATCCCACCAAGGAGGACTGAGACACCATGGCAACCAGCACGCAGGATTGGATCGAGGAGCTCAAGGGCATCTCCGTGCTCGAGCTCGCCGAGCGCATCAAAGCGCTCGAGGAGGAGTTCGGCGTCTCGGCGACGGCCGTCGCCGCGGCTGCGCCCGCGGCCGCCGGTGGCGCCGGCGGCGGCGACGCCGGTGCCGAGGAAGAGAGCGGCACCGTCGACGTCATCCTCGCCGAGTCCGGCGACAAGAAGATCCAGGTCATCAAGGTCGTCCGTGCGGCGACCGGGCTCGGTCTGAAAGAGGCCAAGGCGCTCGTCGACGAGGCCCCCAAGCCCGTCAAGGAGGGCGTCGAAAAAGAGGAGGCCGACAAGCTCAAAGCCGAACTCGAGGAGGCAGGGGCGAAGGTCGAGCTCAAGTAGCTCGCCGCTCCTTCGGGCGAGTCCCGGCGATGTCTTCAAAGAGGCCCCGCACCGTGCGGGGCCTCTTTCGTTTGGCGGGGGGGCGCGCGGGGTGCTACAAACGCGTCGTGCTCGCCAACCGTTCGGTCCCGCCCTCGACCGTGATCCCGGAACTCGTCTACGCGGACGTCGAAGCGGCGATCCCGTGGTTGTGCGCCGCGTTCGGCTTCGCGGTCCGCTGGCAGGCCGGCGACCACCGCGCCCAGCTATGGGCCGGCGATGGTGCGGTCGTCGTGCGCGACGCCCCGCCCGACGCCGATCCCGGTGGACCGGTGCCCGGCGCTTGCTCCTCGGTGCTCGTGCGGGTCGAGGACGCGCAGGCCATGCAGGCCACAGCGCTCGCGCACGGCGCGCGGCTCGTGCGGGAGCTCTGCGACCACCCCTACGGCGAGCGTCAGGTGACCTTCGAGGACCTCGCCGGCCACCGCTGGACCTTCACGCAGTCGATCGCCGACGTCGCCCCCGAGGAGTGGGGCGGGGTCTCGGTCGAGTTGCGCTAGGCGCCGCTATCGTCGGCCTCCAGTGGCCGATCCCAGAACCCTCCCCTCCCGCGAGGAAGCCCTCGCCCTCCTGCACGAGTGGGTCGAGGCAGAGCCGCTGCGCCGTCACTGCCTCGCCGTCGAGGCGGCGATGTGCGACCAGGCGCGCAGGCGGGGCGCGGACGAGGAGCTCTGGGGCCTGACGGGCCTGCTGCACGACCTCGACTACGAGCGCCATCCGGACGCCGCGACCGGCCATCCCCGCATCGCGATGGCCGAGCTGGAGCGCCGCGGCTACCCGCCCGAGCTCGTCCGGGCGGTCGCTTCCCACGCCGACTACATGGATGTCGCGCGCGTGAGCGACATGGAGCGGTCGCTGGCGGCGGTCGACGAGCTCTCCGGCTTCGTGCTCGCGTGCGCGTACGTGCGTCCCGAAGGCCTCGCGGGCATGACCCCCAAGTCGGTCAGGAAGAAGCTCAAGCAGCCGAGCTTCGCCGCGGCCGTCAGCCGCGAGGACGTCGTGCGCGGCGCCGAGGAGCTGGGCGTGGAGCTCGACGAGCTGATCGCCCAGGTCATTGCGGCGCTCACCGCCCGGGCGGGCGCCCTCGGCGTGGCCGCCTGAGCGGCGCGCGCTCCGCACCGTAGCCAGGTAGGTAACTGACCAACCGGCGTGACGCTCGTGTACGCTCGTGCGCATGCAGAGGGGTCTGTGGAGGGGGCTGCGGCCCCGTCTCGCGCTTGCGGTCGTGCTCGCCGCGGCTCTCGGGCTGACCTGGGCGGCCGCCGCGGGCGCGCAGCTCGAGCGGTTCGGGTCTTACTTCGGCGGCAACCCGTACACACAGGAAGTCCCCACCCCCGTCGAAGGCGTCGCGAACGTCGTCCGGATCGACGCCTCGAATGCCTCCAGCCTGGCGCTCGACGCCAATGGGACCGTGTGGACCTGGGGGAACGGCCAATACGGCGAGCTGGGCAACGGCGTGGGCCACGACTCCAACACGCCGGTCACGCCGAGCTTCCCGGCAGGCACCAAGATCGTCTCGATCGGCGAGGCGCGCTCTGACGGGTTCGCGATCGACTCGAACGGCCACCTCTGGGCGTGGGGGCTGAACGAATCGGGCTCGCTGTGTCTCGGGCCGAAAGTCAAGAAACACCAGCTCACGCCGCGGCTCGTTCCCGGCGTCAGCGGAGCCGTCGCCGTGCAGGGCGCGCAGAACCACGTCCTGATCCTGCTCGCGAACGGCACCGTCGAGGCGTGCGGGACGAACAGCAACGGTCAGCTCGGGGTCGGTTCCGGCGTGGATGAAACCTCGACCCCGCTGCCGGTTCACAACCTCTCCCACGTGGTCGAAATCACTGCGGGCGTGCTGACCTCCGCCGCCCGCACCGAATCGGGCGCCGTCTTCACCTGGGGCGACAACCGCCAGGGGCAGGCCGGCGTGGGCGCCGGCCCGCAGAGCGTGTTCGAACCGACGCAGGTCGCCCTCCCGGGCCCGGCAAGCGAGATCTCCTGCGGCGGCGACGCGATCGGCACCGGGGACGACTCCGGGTTCGACCTGGCGCTCGTCGGAGGCCGGGTGTACGGCTGGGGCAACGACCGCAAAGGCCAGATCGGCGACCGCCGGCACGCGACCCGGATGACGCCCGTCGCCACAGAACTGCACTTCGCCCGCGTCGTCGCCTCCGGCGAGAACGGCATCGGCCTCTCCGCCACGGGCCAGGTGTACACCTGGGGCGCCGGCCATCGCTTCTCGCTGGGCGACGGCGGCGAACGCGGGCGCCTGCTGCCGATCGAAGTCGCCAACGGAGCAACGATGATCTCCGGCACGGCGATGAGCTCGCTGATCGACTGACGCGCCCGGCGCCTCCGCCGAGGGCTCCCTGCTCGCCTCGGTCGCTCGCCTGCGCTAGCTCGCGGCCCCGCCGGAGGACAGCCTCGCCTCCGGCGCGGTCGGCTCGAACAGCTCGACGGGGTTCCCCGCCGGATCCTCCAGCAGGACCTGCCTGCCGCCGACGCCGGTGACGATGTCGTTGCGGAAGCGCGCGCCCGCCTCGCGCAGCCCCGCCACGAAGCCGTCGAGGTCGCTCACCTCGAGCATGAAGCGGTTCCACCCGCCGGGCTCGGGTACGCGCCCGTCGGGCATCGCCTGTCCACCGCCGCCCTGGCCGCTCGGCGCGCTCAGCGCAAGACGCAGCTCTCCGCGCGCCAGCAGCGCGAATGTCGGGGCGGGGTGCATCACCTCCTCGAAGCCGAGCCGCCGGCAGTAGAAGTCGATCGCGGCGTCGACGTCATCCACGATGTAGCGGATGCTCACGCTTGGCATAGCTGCACCTCCTGGTGCGATCGGGTATCGCCTGACTACCCGGTCGCGGCGTCTGCATCCGCTGCTGCGCGCCGCCAGAAAAAGGACTGCACAGGGCCCATTTATCCCCCCCGTACAGCCCACTTTCCGGTAAGATGGCCGACGCTGGTCGATAGTCGCAGCCGCCTGGCAGGTACCTCGCGCCACATACGCGAGCGTCGAGGGCGGGGTCCGTGAGCACCGGCGGCCCTTCAGGGCGCCGCTTTAGTGTGCTATCTTTGCTGGTCGCGCCCCCGGCGCCCTCCTCGTCCGTGTTTCGCCCTCCGAAGGAGTCAATTCTTGGCTGCTGTAGATGCTCTCCGGACGCGCCGTAGCTTCGCGCGTCTGAACAAGACCGTTGATGTTCCCAACCTGATCGACATACAGCGCCGCTCCTTTGAGTGGCTGACGGACCCGCAGAAGGGCGGGCTCCGCGAGACGATCGACGACATCTCGCCGATCGAGGACTACACCGGCAACCTGGCCGTCCAGTTCGGTGAGTTCACCTTCGACGAACCGGTTGCCTCGCTCGAGCAGTGCCGCGAGAAGGACCTGACCTACGCGCGGCCGCTCACCGTCACCGTCGCGTTCATCAACCGCGAGACGGGCGAGATCCGCGAGCAGTCTGTGTTCATGGGCGACTTCCCCTGGATGACCGACCGCGGCACGTTCGTGATCAACGGCACCGAGCGCGTCGTCGTGACGCAGCTCGTGCGCTCGCCGGGCGCCTACCTGATGGAGCCGAAGGACCGCGAGAAGCAGGTCTTCATCGCGAACCTGATGCCGGCCCGCGGGTCCTGGCTGGAGCTCGAGATCGACAAGAAGGGCAAGGTCTTCGTCCGCATCGACCGCAAGCGCAAGCTCCCGGTCACGGTGCTGCTGCGCGCGATGGGCTACGCGAGCGACGAGGAGATCCTGAAGCTGTTCGGCAACTCGCTCTACATCCGCAACACGATCGAGTCGGACACGGAGGCCACCCGCAGCGAAGAGGGCGCGCTGATCGAGCTGTTCAAGAAGCAGCGCCCGGGCGAGCCGCCCAGCGTCGACAACGCGAAGGCGCTTCTGAACCAGCTGTTCTTCGACCCCAAGCGTTACGACCTGACGCGCGTCGGGCGCTACAAGCTCAACTCGCGCCTCGGGCTCGACATCGACATCGACACCCGCACGCTGACGCACGACGACATCCTCGCGCTGGTGCGCGAGCTGGTCGAGCTGCCCAAGCGGCTCGGGCTGCCCGAGGATCCGGAGACGGAGATCAAGGACTACGCGGCTGAGGCGATCAGCATGCCGCGCGAGCCCGTGGACGAGCACCTCGATGAGTACGAGCACTTCGGCAACCGCCGCCTGCGGACGGTCGGGGAGCTGATCCAGGAGGCGTTCCGGATCGGCCTCTACCGCATGGAGCGCGTCGTGCGCGAGCGCCTCACGACTGAGGACGCCGACACCATCACGCCCCAGACGATCATCAACATCCGCCCCGTCGTGGCGGCCCTGAAGGAGTTCTTCGGCTCCTCGCAGCTGTCGCAGTTCATGGATCAGACGAACTCGCTGGCGGGCCTCACGCACCGCCGTCGTCTCTCGGCGCTCGGCGCCGGCGGGCTGACGCGCGAGCGCGCCCCGATCGAGGTCCGCGACGTGCACCCGACCCACTACGGCCGGATGTGCCCGATCGAGACCCCCGAGGGTCCGAACATCGGCCTGATCGGCTCGCTGTCCTCGTTCGCCGAGGTCTCGGAGTACGGCTTCGTCACGACGCCCTACCGGGTCGTCAAGGACGGCGTCGTGACCGAGGAGATCCGCCGTCTCGACGCCACGCAGGAAGAGGAGCTCGTGATCGCCCAGGCGAACACGCCGGTGGACCCGAAGACAGGCAAGCTCAAGGGCACCGAGATCCTGTGCCGCACCCAGGCCGGCCAGTACGTGACCGTGGGGCCGAAAGACGTGGACCTGGTCGACGTCTCCCCCGAGCAGATCTGGTCGGTGGCGACGGCGATGATCCCGTTCCTCGAGCACGACGACGCCAACCGCGCGCTGATGGGCTCGAACATGCAGCGCCAGGCGGTCCCGCTCCTGAAGTCCGATGCGCCGCTGGTCGGCACGGGCATGGAGCGCCGCGCGGCGCTCGACACCGGCGACGTGCTGCTCTCGAAGGCGGCCGGGACCGTCGACTACATCGACGCCGACGGCATCGTGGTCGCGGGCTCGGACGGCAAGAAGGAGGAGTACGAGCTGCAGAAGTACATGCGCTCCAACCAGGGCACGCTGATCCACCAGAAGCCGCTGGTCGCCACCGGCCAGAAGGTCAAGGCCGGCGACGTGCTCGCCGACGGGTCCTCGACCGACAAGGGCGAAATGGCGCTCGGCAAGAACCTGATGGTGGCCTTCATGTCCTGGGAGGGCTACAACTTCGAGGACGCGATCATCCTCTCCAAGCGCCTCGTGCAGGACGACGAGCTCACCTCGATCCACATCGAGGAGTACGAGATCGACGCCCGCACCACGAAGCTCGGCGAGGAGGAGATCACCCGCGACATCCCCAACCGTTCCGAGGAGTCGCTGCGCAACCTCGACGACCGCGGCATCGTCCGCGTCGGCGCCGAGGTGATCTCGGGCGACCTGCTGGTCGGCAAGGTCACGCCGAAGGGCGAGACCGAGCTGACGGCCGAGGAGAAGCTGATCCGCGCGATCTTCAAGGAGAAGGCGCGCGAGGTCCGCGACACCTCGCTGAAGGTCCCCCACGGCGAGGGCGGCGTGGTGATCGACGTCAAGACGTTCAGCCGCGACGCCGGTGACGACCTGCCGCCCGGGGTCAACGACCTCGTGCGTGTGTTCGTCGCCAAGAAGCGCAAGATCTCCGAGGGCGACAAGCTCGCGGGCCGCCACGGCAACAAGGGTGTGATCTCGAAGATCGTCGACCAGCAGGACATGCCGTTCCTCGAGGACGGCACCCCGGTCGACGTGATCCTCAACCCGCTGGGCGTGCCCTCGCGCATGAACGTCGGGCAGATCCTCGAGACCCACCTCGGCTGGGCCGCGGCGCAGGGCTGGTACGACGACGGCACCGACGCCTACAAGGAGGCCGACCCGGACGCCGATGGCAGGCGCCGCGTGTACGTGTCGACTCCCGTCTTCGACGGCGCGACCGTGGAAGACGTCGACAACGCGCTCGTGAAGTGGCAGGACGCCCACACCGGGCGGATCAGGATGGACATCGACAAGTCCGCTCGCGTCGGCGAGCAGGCGTCGGGCAAGATGACGCTGTTCAACGGCCGCACCGGCGAGCCTTTCGAGGAACAGGTGACGGTCGGCTACATGTACATCCTGAAGCTGCTGCACCTGGTCGACGACAAGATCCACGCCCGTTCGACCGGCCCGTACTCGCTCGTCACCCAGCAGCCGCTGGGCGGCAAGGCGCAGTTCGGCGGCCAGCGCTTCGGCGAGATGGAGGTCTGGGCGCTGGAGGCGTTCGGCGCCGCCTACACGCTGCAGGAGATGCTGACCATCAAGTCCGACGACACGGTCGGCCGCGTGAAGGCCTACGAGGCGATCGTCAAGGGCGAGAACATCGCCGAGCCGTCGATCCCCGAGTCCTTCAAGGTCCTGTTGAAGGAGATGCAGTCGCTGGCGCTGGACGTCAACGTCGTCTCCGAGGAGGGCCAGCGCGCCGAGATGCGCGACGAGGACGACGACCTGCTCAGGGCGGCCGAGGAGCTCGGCATCGACCTGTCGGGCGTCAGGGCGGCGGCCACCGAGTCAAGTGACGAGGAGCTCGAGGGCGAGGACAAGACCGACGCCTCCGCCGAGTCCGACGACGACGGCGACGCCGAGCCCGCGATCGACGAGGTCGGGGCGACCGAGGAGGTCAACCTCGACTCGCTCGTGAGCGAGGAGGCACCCGAGTAGAGGAACGGCCAGTGCGTAAGGGGGGCTGCGCCCCCTTACGGCCTTCGGCCTAACCCCCAGTTACACCCGCAGCACCGGTCCCCCAGTTACAAGAGATTCAGACTCACACTTCGGCAAGAAGGGCACACAAGTGATTGACATCAACAACTTCGACGCAATTGAGATCTCCCTCGCGTCCTCCAAGCAGATCCGCAGCTGGAGCTCGGGCGAGGTCACGAAGCCGGAGACGATCAACTACCGCACGCTGAAGCCGGAGAAGGACGGCCTGTTCTGCGAGCGCATCTTCGGTCCCACCAAGGACTGGGAGTGCTACTGCGGCAAGTACAAGCGCGTCCGCTACAAGGGCATCGTGTGCGAGCGCTGCGGCGTCGAGGTGACCCGCTCCAAGGTTCGCCGCGAGCGCATGGGCCACGTCGACCTGGCCGCTCCCGTCAGCCACATCTGGTTCTTCAAGGGCGTGCCGAGCCGGATCGGCTACCTGCTCGACATGGCGCCGAAGGAACTGGAGAAGGTTCTCTACTTCGCGGCCTCCATCGTCACGTGGGTCGACGACGAGGCGCGCGGCAAGGACCTCGACTCCCTCGAGAAGGAGGTCAACAAGGTCCTCGACAGCTACGCCGGCGAGCGCGAGGAGCGCGTGCTGGAGCTGCGCGAGTCGCTGGCGCGACGCGAGAAGTACCTGCAGAACGGCAAACAGACGAACTTCAACGACGAAGACCACCTGTGGGCCGACTCGCTCGACATCAACCTGTCGAAGATCTCAGACGAGGACCGCGAGAAGCAGGTCAAGGAGCTGACGAAGGCCTTCGAGGCCGACATCGCGGACACGGAAGCGTACATCGAGGACGCGGCCGAGCGGATGCGCAACGTCTGGGAGCTCTTCAAGACCATGGAGCCCAAGCAGATCGAGCACGACGAGTCCACGTTCCGTGAGCTCAAGGAGCGCTTCGGCTCGCCCTACGGCTTCGGCGAGTACTTCCGCGGCGGCATGGGCGCCGAGGCGATCCGCGACCTGCTCCAGCAGGTGGACCTCGAGGCCGAACGGATCGAGCTCGAGGACCAGGTCAAGACGGGCAAAGGCCAGAAGCAGGCCCGCGCGGTCAAGCGCCTGAAGGTCGTCTCGGCCTTCATCCAGTCCGGCAACAAACCGGACATGATGGTGCTGGACGCGGTGCCGGTGATCCCGCCGGAGCTGCGCCCGATGGTGCAGCTCGACGGCGGCCGCTTCGCGACCTCCGACCTCAACGACCTGTACCGGCGCGTCATCAACCGCAACAACCGCCTCAAGCGGCTGCTCGACCTCGGCGCGCCCGAGATCATCGTCAACAACGAGAAGCGCATGCTGCAGGAGGCCGTCGACGCGCTGTTCGACAACGGCCGCCGCGGCCGGCCCGTCACGGGTCCGGGCAACCGCCCGCTGAAGAGCCTCTCCGACATGCTCAAGGGCAAGCAGGGGCGCTTCCGCCAGAACCTGCTCGGCAAGCGCGTGGACTACTCGGGCCGCTCGGTGATCGTCGCCGGGCCGTACCTGAAGCTGCACCAGTGCGGGCTGCCGAAGATCATGGCGCTCGAGCTCTTCAAGCCGTTCATCATGGCCCGCCTCGTCGAGCGCAAGTCCGCGCAGAACATCAAGGCGGCCAAGAAGATGGTCGACTCGATGATCGCCGAGGTCTGGGACGTGCTCGAGGAGGTCATCCACGAGCACCCGGTGCTGCTCAACCGCGCGCCGACGCTCCACCGCCTGGGCATCCAGGCGTTCGAGCCGCTGCTCGTCGAGGGCAAGGCGATCCAGGTCCACCCGCTCGTCTGTCACGCGTTCAACGCGGACTTCGACGGCGACCAGATGGCCGTGCACCTGCCGCTTTCAGCGGAGGCGCAGGCCGAGGCCCGGATCCTGATGCTGTCCTCGAACAACATCCTCTCGCCGGCACACGGCGCGCCGCTGGCGACGCCGACCCAGGACATGATCCTGGGCGCCTACTACCTGACCTACGGTCCGGAAGCAGACGAGCTGGCGAAGATCGACCGCGCGACGCACGACCCGCGGCCGCACGTGTTCCGCACCGCGCAGGAGGCCGAACTCTCCTACGAGGCGGGCGTCGTGAAGCTGCACGACGTCGCCGAGTTCCGCCCCTACGGGCGCGAGTTCGGCCACGTGCTCACGACGATCGGGCGGATCATCTACAACGACCGCATCGAGCGTGCGCTGGCCGAGGCGCTGGGCGACGAGTTCGACCCTTCGAAGTACACGTTCGTCAACCAGTCGATGAAGAAGCGTGACACGACGCGGCTCATCGACCTCCTGGTCCAGAGCTACGGCGCGACGACGATCTCGCTGGTGCTCGACGCGTTCAAGGACCTCGGGTTCAAGTACGCGACGCAGGCCGGCATCACGATCTCGAAGAACGACGTCGTGGTCCCGCCCGAGAAGCAGGAAATCCTCGACAAGTTCGACGAGCTGGTCGCGGACATCACGGGCCAGTACGAGGACGGTCTCATCACCCAGGAGGAGCGCCACGAGGCGGTCGTCGAGCAGTGGAACGCGGCCACGGACGAGGTCGCCGACGCGATGATCGAGAACTTCGACAAACTCAACCCGATCTACATGATGGCCGACTCCGGCGCCCGCGGATCGTTCAAGCAGATCCGTCAGCTCGCCGGTATGCGCGGCCTCATGGCCAACCCGAAGGGCGAGATCATCGAGCGCCCGATCAAGGCCAACTTCATGGAGGGCCTGTCGGTGCTCGAGTACTTCATCTCGACCCACGGGGCGCGAAAGGGCCTCGCGGACACCGCTCTGCGCACCGCCGACTCGGGCTACCTCACCAGGCGCCTCGTCGACGTCGCGCAGGACGTGATCATCCGCGATGCCGACTGCGGCACCGAGGAGTACATCGAGATGGATGTGTTCAAGGCGGACGGCGAGCCCAACGACGGGCTGGTCGGACGGTTCGCGGCGCTTCCGATCGAGACCAAGCGGCACCGCATGCTGGCCGAGCAGGGCACCGAAATCGGCCGTGAGCAGCTCGCCGACATCGTCGGCCGCGTTCGCCGACGAGCGCGAGAAGGGGGCCGACATCAAGGTGCCCGTGCGCTCAGTCCTCAAGTGCGAGGCGCCGAGCGGGGTCTGCCAGGCCTGCTACGGCCGCGCGATGGCGACCGGCGCGCTCGCGCAGATCGGCGACGCGGTCGGCATCGTCGCCGCGCAGTCGATCGGCGAGCCCGGCACCCAGCTGACCATGCGTACGTTCCACACCGGCGGCGTCGCCGGCGCGGACATCACGCACGGCCTGCCGCGCGTGGTCGAGCTGTTCGAGGCGCGTAGGCCGAAGGGTCTCGCGAAGATCGCCGAGCAGGACGGCACCGTGTCGATCGAGGAGACCGACAAGGCGCTGAACCGTCACGATCACCGACGACGCCGGCGAGGAGCACAAACACGCGTTCCCGCGCCGGACGCGGCTGTTCGTCGCCGACGGCGAGAAGATCAGCGCCGGCAAGCAGCTCAACGAGGGGTCGGTCTACCCGCACGAGCTGTTGGCGATCCGCGGCCGCACGGAGACCGAGCAGTACCTCGTCAAGGAGGTGCAGGAGGTCTACAAGTCGCAGGGCGTGGACATCAACGACAAGCACATCGAGCTGATCGTCCGGCAGATGCTGAAAAAGGTGCGGGTCGACCAGAAGGGCGACACCGACTACCTGCCCGGCCAGTTCGTCGACCGCTTCGAGTTCGCGAAGGCGAACGGCGCGGTGACCGACAAGGGTGGCGAGTCGGCGCAGTTCGAGGACATCATCCTCGGCATCACCAAGGCCTCGCTGAACACGGACTCGTTCCTGTCGGCGGCCTCCTTCCAGGAGACGACCAAGGTGCTGACCGATGCCGCGCTCGAAGGCAAGATCGACCGCCTGAACGGGCTCAAGGAGAACGTCATCATCGGCAAGCTGATCCCGGCTGCCACCGGGCTCAAGCGCTACCGGCGGATCGAGATCGAACCCTCCGAGCCGCTGCCGCGGGCGATCGACGACGTCGGTCTGCTCGACCAGGACGAGATCGCCGCCGAGCTGGGGCTCACCGACGGCGACTCGCTCGGAGGTGGCTACGGCCAGGAGTTCGACGCCGACCTCGCCTCGCTGGAGAAAATCGGCGCCGGCGGCACCGACCCCGGCTTCGCCGAGGAGCTCGCCGAGCTCGAGCTGCCGGCCGAGGGGGCCGAGGAGAGCAAGTAGCTCGCGGCCGCACAACGATTGAAACCGCCGCCCGCCTCGAGCGGGCGGCGGTCGTTAACGGGCAGCCCGGCGGAACCCTTCGACCCACTGCAGCGGCCCCGCCTTGCACAGCGAGCGCCACGCGGCCGCCGGCGCCCGCACGAGTCGCCCTGACGGGAACGCGCCGGCGGGAGTGAGGAACAGACCGGTGAGCACCGCGGCCCCGCGGCCGCCGGGCGCCAGCGTCGGCGCGGGGCGGCGCACTTCGACGGTGTGCCGGCCGGCGGCGAGCCGGACCCGCAGCGGCGGCGCGGGGGAGGTGATCAGCGAGTTGCCGCTCACCCGCCCGGAGACCGAGCCGATCGCGTGCCCGTCGA
The DNA here is from genome assembly GCA_963738815.1 of uncultured Solirubrobacteraceae bacterium. GTDB lineage: Bacteria > Actinomycetota > Thermoleophilia > Solirubrobacterales > Solirubrobacteraceae > Palsa-744. The sequence goes on along the minus strand of CAVTXW010000006.1, from coordinate 12,996 downwards.
CGCTCACCTCGATCGAGGGCATCAGCCGGCCGCGCAGCCACAGATCCCAGTCGCCGCCGGTGGAGAGCGAGAAACGCGCGCGCAGCACGCCTGCGTGTTTCATCACGACGTATCCACGCGCGCGCCCCCAGCCGCGGGGGCGCCGGGCGCGGGCGAGGCTCACATCCACGACACGCGGTGCGAGCGACGCCGCCAGCGAGCCCGCCGGACCCGCGGCGTCCGCCACCGATGCCGCTTGCGGGCACGAGACCCCTCGGTTCGCAGCGGTCGCCCGGGCGACCCTGACCGGCAGCGGCGCGCCGGCCGTGCGGCTCCACACCAGGTAGTAGCGACCCTCTCGGGCGAGTGCGTAGGCGGCCGGGGGCCGCGCCGCCTGCGGGTCACGGCGCGTGATGATGAGCGGGTAGGCGGCCAATGCGCGCGGCGGGATCGACGCCAGCGCGAACGGGCGCCCGTAGCCGCCGGCCGTCGCCGCCAGGGCGGGGGAGGGGTAGGCGAAGTTCGGGCTCCCGAGGTCGAGATCGCGCAGCGAGTAGAGCGCGTATTCGTCGAAGTCGGTGAACAGGACGGGCCCCCGCCCGGCGAACGCGCCGTCGATCTCCCCGAGTTCGTCGTAGCGTGCGGTCGTCGCAAGCGCGACCGCGTTGTACTGGAGCTCGTCCGACACCAGCACCCCGGCGAGGATCGCGACGGCCGCCGCAGCCGCCGCGGCGAGCGCCAGCGCCCGCGGCGCGAGCCCGGCGATCAACCCGATCCCCGCCCAGGCGAGCAGCACCACCACCGGGGTGCTCAGCACGAGCGCCTTCCCGCCCGCCCAGGTCGTGACCGCGTGGCTGACCACGAGCCAGGTGAGCAGCATGCCCGCGATCCACAGGCCGACCCCGCGGGCACGCGGGCGCAGGCACGCCGCGACGCCCACCACCGCGCACACAGCGACGAGCCCGGACAGGGCTTCGGTCAGCCACCCGGCGGTCCCCGGCGGTTCTACTTTGAAGCTGCCGTTCAGCCACACGCCGAGCACCTGCACGGCGTGCAGCGGCGTCTTCAGGTTGCCCGGGTTGGGTGTCGAGGCGATCTCGCCCGCGACCTGCACCGCGCCGCCGAGATGTCGCCAGGTGGGCAGCGCCGCGATCAGGATCACGAGTGCGCCGAGTGCGACCACCGGGACCCGACCCCGCAGTCCGGCCCGGCCCCGCTCGAGGAGGATCGCCCCGACGAGCGCGGCCGTGCAGGCGATCGCCCATGCCCCGAACGCCGGGCCGAGGACCGAGAGACCGGCCGCGAACAGCAGCGCCAGCGGCAGGGCCCCGCGCGCCCCGCGCGCGAGCCACCTGCCCGGCTCGGAGACCAGGCAGCCGCAGGCGAGCAGCAGCGACATCGTGGTGAGCTCCTTGATCGAGCCCTCGAGCTCGTAGCCGTAGAGGAGCGCTGGAACGACCGCGGTGAGAGCGGCCGCGGCGGCCATCGCCCGTCCCAGCCCGAGCCGCCGCGCAAGGATCCAAGCGGGCCCGCAGCCGAGTGCGAGGACGAAGGCGTTGAACGGCTGGTAGGCCCAGATGAGCGGCAGGCCGAGCAGCAGCGCGCTGCCGCCGAACATCGTGTCGGCACCCGACGGGTAGCCCATCCCGTAGTAGCCGTGCAGGACGCGGCCGTAGGAGTTCGCGAGGTCCAGGCCGCCGAGGCCCTGCCCGTGGTGGATCAGGTAGTCGGCGCCGACGAGGTGCACGGCGGCATCCGACAGGGCGCCCGAGGAGAAGCCCGGCCGCCCGCTCAGCAGCACCGGCGCGAGCGCGAGCAGATAGGCGAGCACCGAGACGACGAGTGGCAGCGGCTCGGCGGCGAGCGCCCCGCGCAGCTCCCCGAGCCGCCCGCGCCCGGCCAGGAAGCCGGCCAGGGCAAGCGCGGCGAGCAGCCACGGCGTCGCCGGCGCCGACCATGAGAAGGTCGTCGTCAGCTGTGAGAGCGCGATCAACGCCGCGCAGCCGAGCGGCGCGATCAGCGCCGCGTGGAGCCCGACGCCGCTCAGCCGGTCGGCGAGCAGCCCGGCGCCGATGCAAAGGGCGGCCAGCGCGAGGGGATAGAGGAGGGTCGTCGCGACGAACATGCGCGGCGAGCGGAGATACTCGCATCTCGCCCTCCGACCGGCGCCGCGCGTGAGGAGCCTCTCACCGGCGCGGGCGCGACCGGCGCGTCCGCCGTGTGTTCCGGGAGTCGTGGCCGTCCCCGAGATGACGCGCCGATCGCTGCTGCGCGCGGGTGCCGGCGCGCTCGCGGGCGCAGCGCTGCGGCCCCCGGCGACGCTGGCGGCGACGGGCGCCGGCCCCTCGCTGCGGACGATCGATCTCGGCATCGTCCACGGAGAGCGAACCGTCGCGCTGCCTGCCGGTGTCGCCGTCGCCGGGTTGGAGTGGCGGGGCGAGCGCGGAGCGCGCCCGCAGCTCAGAGTGAGGACGGCGGCGGGTGCGTGGGGCCCCTGGGTGGCCGCCGGGGCGCACGGTCACGGTCCCGATGCCTCGGCGCCGGACGCGCCTGCGGGCGAGCCGCTCTGGCTCGGCGGCGCGCGGCTGGCCCAGCTCCGGAGCGCGGCCCCGCTGGCCGGCGCCCGTTTGAGGCTCGTGCTCGCGAGCAGTGCCGCCCTGCAGGGCGCGAGCGCGCGCGCAGCGGCGCTCACGCTTGCCCAGCCGGTCCTCGCCGCCGGGCCCGGGCAGCCGCCGATCATCGCCCGCACGGCCTGGGCGAAAGGGATCCCGCCGCCGCGGGTCGCACCGGTCTACGGCGCCGTGGAGGTCGCCTTTGTCCACCACACGGAGAACCCGAACGGCTACTCCGCCGGCCAGGTGCCCGCGATGCTCCGCTCGATCTTCCTGTTCCACCGCGAATTCAACGGCTGGAACGACATCGGCTACAACTTCGTCCTCGACCGCTTCGGGCGCATCTGGGAGGCCCGCGCGGGCGGCATCGACGAACCGGTCGTCGGCGCCCAGGCCGGCGGCTACAACTTCGTCTCGACCGGGGTCGCCGTGCTCGGCTCCTACTCGGGCGTCCCGGTCTCGGCCGCCGCGCAGGCGGCGCTGCAGCGGCTGCTGGCCTGGAAGCTCGCGCTCCACGGCACTCCTTCGAGCGGCCGCGTGACCGTGCGCGTCAACCCGGCGGGGGCGTCGTACAGCAAATACCCGGCGCGGGCGCGCGTCTCGTTGCGCCGCGTGTCCGGCCATCGCGACGCCGACAGCACCGATTGCCCCGGCGATGCCCTGTACGGCCGGCTCCCGGCGATCCGCGCGAGCGTGTTGCAGCTCGCTCCCAACCCCGTGAAGGCGACGCTCACGCTCGTCCCCGCGGCGCCCGGCGCGCCGCCGCAGCTGGTCGTCTCGCTGGCGACGCTCGGCGGCTCTCCGCTTCCGGGGGCGCCCGTGCTGCTGCAGGCGCGGAGCGTCGCGCGGCGGGGCCTGGAAGTCGCGCACACGAGCGTCGCAGAAGGCGTCACGGACGCCGCTGGTCAATGGGTTTCGCCCGCGGGCTTCGCGGTGGGCGCCTCGGCGCCCGTGTGGATCCGCGCCCTCTACGCCGGCGGGGCGGGGGTTGGGGCGGCGGTCTCGCCGGCGGTGCTCGTCGCCCCGGTCGCGGCGCCTACGCCGCCCGCAGCTCCAGCGCCCACGCCGTGAGCTGCGCGACCTCGGTATCGGTCAGCCCCCGGCGTGGGATCGGTCTGGACGAGCAGGGTGGGCGCCGCGCGGCGCCCAGCCCACGCCCGGCAGTCCTCGTCCAGCGCGTCGTCGATCCACGCCAGCGGCCGCTCGCCCGCGTAGCGCTCGATGGCGTCGAGCTTCCAGTGTGCGTTCGAGCGCGGGCACCGCCGCTGGAGGCGTGGTCCGCGCGGTCGAAGCGCAGGAAGGGAAGGCCCTGCGGCACGCCGAGCAGGTACGGCAGGTGATCCTCGGCGCGATCTTCCCAGCCGCTCGCCCAGACGAGCTCGAAATGCTCTGCCAGGTCGAGCAGGTGAGCGGCCGCGATGGCCGAAAGGAAGTGCGGTATGCCCTCGATCGAGTGGAAGCGTCCGTCGACGTCGCCCTCCCTGGCCCCGCCGCCGCCCCCGAACAGCGAGATCACGCCGTCGATGTCCACCATCAGCAGCGGCCTCGCAGGCGCCTCGCCGCGGTCCGGACCGCGGTCCGCGGAATCGACCGGATATCCCACCGTTGCGGGGTCTTCAGGACTTCTCGGGAGGCCTTTAGCTTGCACAGAGGTTGCAACGGGTATGGTCCTGGAGCGGTCGATCCGCCTAGCCCCGTCGAGGCGGAGTAAAGCAGTGGCTCCCCGTAGTCGATGCAGGCCACCGCAAACGACTAGCTCCTTATGACCTTGGACCTCGGAATCTTTCTCGCTCTCGCCTGCGCCTTCGTGGCGAACCTGGGCTTCTTCTACAAGTACAAGGGCGCCAACTCGGTGGGGAAGGTGCAGGCACTGCACCCGATCCGCTCTGCGATCCGGCTGTACTCGTCGAAGTGGTTCTGCCTGGGGATGCTCACGGCGACGGCCAGCTGGGGCCTGCACGTCGCGGCCCTCGCGCTCGCGCCGATGTCGGTTGTCCAGGTCGCCCTCGCCGCAGGCGTCGTGTTCATCGCCGTGATGGCCGAGCGGCTGTTCGGCTTCGAGGTCGGCAAGCGCCAGTGGATCGGGCTGTCCCTCACCGCCGCCGGGCTCGTGCTGCTGGGCGTCACGCTGCCGGCCATGCACGGGGCCCACTCGCACTTCTCGAACGTCGGCATGATCTCCTTCGAGGCGGGCCTGTTCTTCATCGGCGGGCTGCTGATCATGGGCCCGCGCATGGGCGGCCCGGTCGAGCACCACGGCGTGATGCTCGCGGCCGCCGCCGGCATCCTGTTCGGCGTCTCCGACACCGCGATCAAGGCGCTGACGGGGATCACCGGCTCGGGCGGCTTCGTCGGCCTCGTCACGAGCCCCTGGCTCGCGGTCGCGGTCGCAGCCTCGATCGTCGCCTTCTACGCCTCCGCTCGCGGTCTTCAGGACGGCGAGGCGGTCCCGGTCATCGCGGTGACGGGCACGGCCGCGAACATCGCCGGCATCGCCGGCGGGATCATCGTCTTCGGCGACCCCATGGCCGGCAGCGCGCTCGGCGTGACGCTGCAGGCGCTGGCCTTCGTGCTCGTGATCGTGGCCTCGGCGATGATGCCGGCTCCGGTCCGCGCCGCGGGCGCTGGCGCCCGCCGCAGCCGCAGCCGCGGCCTAGCCGCCGCCCTGCCGCCCCGCGCCCGGCTGCTAGCATCTGCCGCCCAATGCCGACCACCTCGCAACTCGTGCGCAAGGGCCGCGTGGCCCCGAAGAAGAAGCTGGCCACGCCCGGTCTGAAGTCGGGCAAAGGCCGCAAGAAGAAGGTCGCCGCCCCGCAGCGGCGCGGGGTGTGCACGCGCGTGTACACGACGACCCCGAAGAAGCCTAATTCCGCTCTGCGCAAGGTCGCCCGTGTGCGCATCTCCGGCTCGATGGAGGTCACCGCCTACATCCCGGGCGAGGGCCACAACCTGCAGGAGCACTCGGTGGTGCTCGTGCGTGGCGGCCGCGTCAAGGACCTGCCGGGCGTGCGCTACAAGGTGGTCCGCGGCACGCTCGACGCCGCCGGCGTCAGCGACCGCAAGAAGTCGCGCTCGCAGTACGGCGTGAAGAAGAAATAGAAACGCCGGAAAGCCGCCAGAAGACCTAGATGCCCCGCCGCGCAGCCGCCCAGATCCGCCCCGTCGAGCCCGACCCGATCCACCGGTCCAAGCTCGTCCAGCAGGTCATCAACAAGGTCATGCTCGACGGCAAGAAGTCGACCGCCGAGCGGATCGTCTACGACGCCCTCGCCGTCCTCGGCGAGCGCAGCGACAAAGAGCCGCTGGAGACACTCGAGGCGTCGATCCGCACGCTGACGCCGACGCTCGAGGTGCGCTCCCGCCGCGTCGGCGGCGCGACCTACCAGGTGCCCGTGGAGGTCCCGGCCCGCCGGGCGCGCACGCTGGCCGTGCGCTGGCTCGTCGAGTTCGCCCGCCAGCGCCGCGAGAAGACGATGGCCCAGCGCCTGGCGAACGAGCTGCTCGACGCGGTCTCCCAGCAGGGCGGCGCGTACAAGCGCAAGGACGACATCTACCGCATGGCCCAGGCGAACAAGGCGTTCGCGCACTACCGCTGGTAGCGGGCGCGCGCCTCTACTCGACGACGCCCGTCCGGCGCGACGGGCTTTTTCTTTTCAGGGGGAGAGGGTTTTTCGCGCGGGGGCGCGGGCGCGAAGCTGGGATCCGGCCGGCGTCCTGAAGATGCTCGCGATCGCTGCTGGATCCGGTACCCTTTGGCGTGCCATGGAGGGCAAGGGGGGATCGTTTTGTTGATGCACACGCTGGGGCTGTTCGCGGTGCTCGCGCTGTGGACCGCGCAGGCCGTGCTCGCCGGCTACGCAGCCGTGCGCAGGGGACGGAGCTTCAACGCGTGGACTGTCGCGGGCCTGTTCGTCGGGCCGGTCGCGATCGTGCTCGCGCTGCTCGTGCCGCGCAGGCGCGGGCTGTACGGGTAGGCCCCGCGCTGTGTCAGGGCGGTCCGGCCTCGCTACCGGCAGAGGTCCCGCGTGCTGCTCAGCGCCCGTCTCATCAACTTCACGGCGTGGTAGCCGACGACAAGAGCGATCACGAGCGCGACGGTCGAGTCCAGCCAGTAGGTCCCCTTGGTGAGCAGGATGATTGCGCCGCTAATGGCCACGCCCACTGCGGCGGCGGCGTCAGCGAGGGTGTCGAGCATCACCGACTGCATGCTCAAGTCGTCTTCGACGTTCCCCAGGATCAGAGCGCAGACGACCATAGCCGCAGCCGCGATCACGCTCACGAGGATGACCGGCAACCCGTGAATGGACGGCGTTCCATTGAGGAGTCGATGTGTCGCCTCGGCCGCCACGGCCACCGTCACGACGAGCAGTAGGCCTGAGTTCGCGAGCGCGGCGAACGAGATCGCTCTGCTGCGTCCCGGTGTGCGTCGGCTGATCCGCTGCGCGATGAGTGCGAGTCCTGCGCCGAGGGCATCCCCGAGATAGTCCGCCCCGGAGGCCAATACCCCGAGCGAGCGAGAGAGCAGCCCTACGGCCAGGAGTGCGGCAACCATGACGACGTTGATCGCGAGGACGAGCGCCAGCCGAGCTTCCTTCGTCACCGCGGGAGCGTATGCATTGCTGCTTCGTGACGGTCATCTGTGAGACCGGTCACACACCCGTCCAGAGGGCTTGAAGGAGATTCGTTAGGTACCTAACATTTCGGTACCGAATGTCTTCTGTGACCGCAGCCAGGCCCGAGCCGGTGAAGATCGAGCGCCACGTCTGGGTGATCTCGGGCGTCGTGATCCTCGGGATGATCATGTCGATCCTCGACACGACGATCGTCAACGTCGCGCTCGACACGCTCTCGAAGGATCTGCACAGCTCGATCTCCGAAGTCCAGTGGGTCGTGACCGGCTACCTGCTGGCGCTGGCGGCGGTGATGCCGGTGACCGGTTGGATGGCGCGGCGGTTCGGCGCCAAGCGCGTCTACCTGGTGTCGCTGGTCCTGTTCACGCTCGGGTCGATCGCGTGCGGGTTCTCGAACACGCTCGTCGCGCTCGTGGTCTTCCGCGTGCTGCAGGGCATCGGCGGCGGCATGATCATGCCGCTCGCGCAGCTGATCATGGCGCAGGTCGCCGGTCCGCAGCGGATGGGGCGGGTGATGGGGATCGTCTCGATGCCCGCGATGCTCGCCCCGATCCTCGGCCCGGTCATCGGCGGCGTGATCCTGCAGAACCTGCACTGGTCCTGGATCTTCTTCGTGAACGCCCCGATCGGCGTGGTCGCGCTCTACCTCGGCTGGCGGATGCTCCCCGAGACCGACTCGGGCGAGGCCGGACCGCTCGACCGGCTGGGACTGGCGCTGCTGCCGGCGAGCGCCGCGCTGAGCATCTACGGCATCTCCAAGCTCGGCTCCGGCGCGCCGTTCGGCTCGCTTGAAGTGCTCGTGCCGCTCGTGGTCGGGATCGTGATGGGGGTGGCGTTCTGCCTGCACGCGCTGCGCATCCCGCGGCCGCTGCTCGACGTCCGCCTCTACAAGAACAAGGTCTTCGCCGGCGCGTCGCTCACGACCTTCGGGCTCGGCGCCGCGCTGTTCGGCGCGATGATCCTGGTCCCGCTCTACTACCAGAGCGTCCGCCACCTGAGCGTGATCGACACCGGCCTGCTCAACGGCCCCCAGGGGATCGGCGCGCTGATCATGATGCCGATCGCCGGGCGGCTGACCGAGCGCTACGGCGGCGGGCGGGTCGCGATCTGCGGCGTGTCGCTGCTGGCGCTGAGCACGATCCCGCTCGCGTTCATCGGCGCCAACACGTCCTACTGGACGATCTCCGCGGTGCTGTTCGTGCGCGGGATCAGCATCGGCCTGGGCTTCATGCCCGCGATGACCGCCGCCTTCGCCTCGATGCGCCCGGACCAGCTCTCGGACGCCACGCCGCAGATCAACGTCGTGATGCGCCTCGGCAGCGCCATCGGCGTCGCGGTGCTCGCGGTCGTGCTCCAGCGGGCGTCGGTCGGAGTGCACACGGACGCCGGGCTCGCCGCCGCTTTCGCCCACACCTACTGGTGGGCCTTCGCGATCGCTGTGCTCTCGCTGATCCCGTGCGTGATGCTCCTGAAAGCAGAGCGCCCGTCGGACACGGAGGCTGTGGCCGCCGATCACGAGGAGGAGTCGCTGCTGCGTCACGAGAGCGCGATGGAGGTGGGGCTGTAGCCATGGCCGGCGCCGGCACATCCCGCAAGCGGACGGTGGAAACGAAGACGGGCACGTCGGCCGCCGACCCGGCGCCCGAGCTGACGGCGCTCGGCCTCGCCTTCCGTCACCTGTTCCGCGCCGTCACGCGCATGCGCGGGCGCGACACGCACCTCGTCGGGGCCGAGATCAGCCACGCGCAGTTCGAGCTCCTGATCGAGCTCGACGAGCGCGGCGAGCTGTCCGCCGGCGAGCTCGCGCTCGCGGCGCGCCTCTCGCCTGCCACCGTCACCCAGATGCTCGACGGCCTCGCCGAGTCCGGCCACGTCGAGCGCGCGCGCTCGGACAACGACCGGCGGGTCGTGATGGCGAAGCTCACGCCGCTCGGGCGCGCGCGGGTCGAGGCCAAGCGGGCCGCGTGGCGGGAGCGCTGGGAGCACGCGCTCGCGGACGTCTCACCGCGCGAGATGCGCGCGGCCACGAAGGTCATGCAGCGGCTCGGCGCGGTCTTCCAGGAGGAGCCCTGCGAGGGCTCCGAGCGCGACCGCAAGAGCGCCGGCTGAGAACCGTCTGATGCGCCGAAATCACCCGGCGCGACGGGCAGGAACGGCGTTTGGAAGCACGAACTCCTCTGCTATAGTCGCCGAGGCGCCACGGGCGGGGGGCCGCTTGCGAGCGGTCCGTTCGTGGGACCTGATCGAAGATGGAGATCTCGAGCACATAGCGACGCGAACCGGTCCGACACTGACCAGCAGCGCGCGTGGGCCCGAGGGGCCCATTTTTTTGGCCCGCCACCGTCCCCCGAACCGAAACCCAGGATCCTGATCGATGCCTAGACAGTTCTCCCTCGAAAAGACCCGCAACATCGGGATCATGGCGCACATCGACGCCGGCAAGACGACGACGACCGAGCGCATCCTCTACTACACCGGCCGCACCTACAAGATCGGCGAGGTGCACGAGGGCGCTGCGGTCATGGACTGGATGGAACAGGAGCAGGAGCGCGGCATCACGATCACCTCGGCGGCCACGACCGCGCAGTGGGACGGCCACCGCATCAACATCATCGACACGCCCGGCCACGTCGATTTCACGGTCGAGGTCGAGCGCTCGCTTCGCGTGCTCGACGGCGCGATCGCGCTGTTCGACTCGGTCGCGGGCGTCGAGCCCCAGTCCGAGACGGTCTGGCGCCAGGCCGACAAGTACCACGTTCCGCGCATCGCCTACATCAACAAGATGGACCGCACGGGCGCCGACTTCGAGATGGGCGTGCGCACCATGATCGATCGCCTCGGCGCGCACCCGGTGCCGATCCAGCTGCCGATCGGCGCTGAGGCCGACTTCCTGGGCGTCGTGGACCTCGTGAAGATGAAAGCGATCGTCTACAAGGACGATCTCGGCAAGGAACAGGAAGAAACCGAGATCCCGGCCGAGCTGGCCGACGCTGCGGCAGCCGCGCGCGAGCACCTCCTCGAGGAGGTCTCCCACTACGACGACGCGCTGCTCGAGCTGATCCTCGAGGAAGCCGAGGTCTCCGAAGAGGCGCTGAAGAAGGCGATCCGCCAGGCGACGCTCTCGACCAAGCTGACCCCCGTCCTGTGCGGCTCATCCTTCAAGAACAAGGGCGTGCAGCCGCTGCTCGACGCCGTGATCGACTACCTGCCCTCCCCGCTCGACGTGCCGCCGGTCGTCGGAACCGAACTGATCAAGGGCGAGGAGCAGGAGCGCGAGGTCGTCCGCAAGGCCGAGGACTCCGAGCCCTTTGCTGCGCTCGCCTTCAAGATCGCCGCCGACCCCTACGTCGGCAAGCTCACCTACTTCCGCGTCTACTCCGGCAAACTCGAGGCCGGCGGGCGCGTCTTGAACGTCAGCACCGGCCGCACCGAGCGGGTGGGGCGCATCCTCATGATGCACGCGAACGATCGCGAGGAGGTCGGCGAGGTCTACGCGGGCGACATCGCCGCGGCGGTCGGCATCAAGCAGGTCATCACCGGCGACACGCTGGCGGCCGTTGACGCGCCGATCCACCTCGAGAACATCATCTTCCCCGAGCCCGTCATCAAGGTCGCCGTCGAGCCCAAGACGAAGGTCGACCAGGAGAAGATGTCGGTTGCGCTGGGGCGCCTGGCCGAAGAGGACCCCACTTTCCAGGTCCGCACCAACGAGGAGACGGGCCAGACCGAGATCTCCGGGATGGGCGAGCTTCACCTGGAGGTCCTCGTCGACCGCATGAAGCGCGAGTTCGGCGTCGAGGCCAACGTCGGGCGCCCGCAGGTCTCCTACCGCGAGACGATCCGCGGCACGGTCGAGAAGATCGAAGGCAAGTTCGTCCGGCAGACGGGCGGCTCGGGCCAGTTCGGCGTGGTCTTCATCGACCTCGAACCGGCCCCGGGCGAGGGCTTCGAGTTCGTCAACAAGATCAAGGGCGGCGCGATCCCCTCGGAATACATCCCCGCGGTCAAGAAGGGCATCGAAGATGCCCTCGAGAACGGCGTCAAGGCCGGCTACCCGATGGTCGACATGAAGGTCACGCTCGTGGACGGCAAGTACCACGACGTGGACTCCTCGGAGATCGCCTTCAAAGTCGCCGGTTCCTACGCCTTCAAAGAGGCGGCGAAACGGGCCAAGCCGGTGCTGCTCGAGCCGATCTTCGCGGTCGAGGTCGTCACCCCCGAGGACTTTCTCGGTGAGGTGATCGGCGACCTCTCGCGCCGTCGCGGACGTGTCGAGGGCCAGGAGCGCCGCGGCAACGCCTTGGCGGTGACCGCCAGGGTCCCGCTCAGCGAGATGTTCGGGTACGCGACCGACCTGCGCTCCAACACGCAGGGCCGGGCCAACTACACGATGCAGTTCGAGAACTACGAAGAGGTCCCGCCGAACATCGCCGAGAAGGTCGTCGAAGCCCGCACCGGCGAACCGGTGCCCGCCTAGAAGCCTCGGGCCTCACAGCAGCAGTCAAGGAATCCCGCAGTTAGATAGATTTCCCCGGTTCGCCCTCATCGAGCGGCGAACGTACAAGACGAGTTAGGAGCGAACAGAAAGTGGCGAAGGAGAAATTCGAGCGCGATAAGCCGCACGTCAACGTCGGCACCATCGGTCACATCGACCACGGCAAGACGACGCTGACCGCTGCCATCACCTCCGTGCTCGCCGAGCAGGGCGGCGCCGAAGCCAGAAGCTTCGAGGAGATCGACAACGCGCCCGAGGAGAAGGAACGCGGCATCACGATCGCGACCTCTCACGTCGAGTACCAGACCGAGAACCGCCACTACGCGCACGTCGACTGCCCCGGTCACGCCGACTACGTCAAGAACATGATCACCGGCGCGGCGCAGATGGACGGCGCGATCCTGGTCGTCTCGGCCGCCGACGGCCCGATGCCCCAGACGCGCGAGCACATCCTGCTCGCCCGTCAGGTCGGCGTCCCCTACATCGTCGTGTTCCTCAACAAGGCCGACATGGTCGACGACGACGAGCTCCTCGAGCTCGTCGAGGTCGAGGTCCGCGAGCTGCTCTCCGAGTACGACTTCCCGGGCGACGACATCCCGTTCATCACGGGCTCGGCGCTGAAGGCCCTTGAAGGCGACGACGCCTACAAGCAGAAGATCCTCGAGCTGGCCGCGGCGCTGGACTCCTACATCCCGGAGCCGGTCCGCGAGCTCGACAAGCCGTTCCTGATGCCGGTCGAGGACGTCTTCTCGATCACCGGCCGTGGCACCGTCGCGACCGGCCGCGTCGAGCAGGGCATCGTCAACACCGGCGACACGGTCGAAATCGTCGGCGTCAAAGACTCCACGCAGACCGTCGTCACCGGCGTCGAGATGTTCCGCAAGATCCTCGACCAGGGCCAGGCCGGCGACAACGTCGGCTGCCTGCTGCGAGGCACGAAGCGCGAGGAGATCGAGCGCGGCCAGGTGCTCTGCAAGCCCGGCTCGATCAACCCGCACACCAAGTACAAGGCCGAGGTCTACGTCCTCAAGAAGGAGGAGGGTGGCCGCCACACTCCGTTCTTCACGGGCTACCGGCCGCAGTTCTACTTCCGCACGACCGACGTCACCGGGGTCGCCAAGCTCCCCGACGGCGTCGAGATGGTCATGCCCGGAGACAACGTCCAGATGGAGATCGAGCTGATTCAGCCGATCGCCATGGATCAGGGCCTGCGCTTCGCCATCCGAGAGGGTGGCCGCACGGTTGGCTCGGGCGTGGTCAGCGAGATCATCGAGTAGCA
>CAVTXW010000005.1:0-229616 GCA_963738815.1 uncultured Solirubrobacteraceae bacterium | reverse complement strand
CTGTTTCGCGAAGCGCTGCCCGTGCCAGCCCTCGGCCACCTGCGGGCCGGAGGAGCCGATGCCGAGGATCATGCGCCCGTTCGAGAGCTGGTCGATCGTGGCCGCCGTCATCGCGGTCATCGCGGCCGAGCGAGCGGGCATCTGGAAGATCCCCGAGCCGAGCCTGATCTTGCTCGTCTGCCCGGCGAGCCAGGCGAGCACCGTGGCCGTGTCCGAGCCGTACGCCTCGGCCGCCCAGACCGAGTCGTAGCCGAGCCGCTCGGCCTCCTGGACGATCTGCAACTGGTCCTCGGAGGTCAGGCCGAGGCCCCAGTAACCGATGTGGATGCCGAGCTTCATGCAGGTTTCCTTTCAGCTGCAGGGATTTCCTTGCCGGCGGTGAGGCGGAGGCCTAGTCTTGGACGCGCCCCTCCCGCGATGAGCCCGAGCGCCTCGAGCGGGGCACAGCCTATGCGAAAGCGCCGCACCTCAAGCAGCCCGATCGAGCGCCTGCGCCTGGCGATCGACTGCCTGCCGCTCGCCACGCGCGAGGCGATGCTCGCCGGCGTGCTCTCCAGCGAGCGGGTGCTCGTCGGCGCCTACACCGACGGCCGCGGCGGCGCGTGCCCGATGCTCGCCGCCCACCGCGCCGGCGGGCGCACCGACTTCATCTCCTTCGCGAAGGCGTGGGACCGTTTCGCCCGCTGCCGGGGCGGCCGCCCGGCAACCGAGAGGGAGGTCAGGATCCTCGTCGCCCAGCTCGAAGCGAGCCTCGTGGAGGCCGACGGCTGCGAGCTCGATCGCGCGATCGCCGAGCACCACGTGCTCGTGGCGGCGTCCAAGCGCCGCACGCCCCGCGACGACCAGCACGACCCGCGCGGGGAGATCCGCGCGCGCCGCCTCACGCCCGCCCGCAGGCGCCGCGCGGCGACGCGGGCCCGGCCGGTGCCCGTCACGGCCTAGTCAGCGCCGCCGGTGCGCCGCGGGCCGGTGTCCGCGCCGGTGCGCCGCATAGGCGGCGAGCTCCCGTTCGAAGGCCTGCCAGTCCCAGCCGCGCCGGCACGCCCTGAGCGCGCGGCGCCGGCCGAGCGCCTGCGAGCCGATCTTCGAGAGGTCCAGCGCGGCGGCCGCGGCGCCCGTCACGACGAGCAGGACGAGAGCACCGAGAAGAATGATCGCGACTGTGTTCACACCTGCTTGTGGGATTCCCCCGCGGCAGGCGGTGAAACGTCAGGAGGCGGAAGCTAGAGGCCCTCGCCCGGGCGCACGAACATGATCTCGGGCACCACGCAGGCGGGCGAGACCCGCAGCAGGAACCGCACCGACTCGGCGATGTCCTCGGGGCGGATCATCTCCGCGGCCGGCACGTGCTCCTTGACGAAGTCGGTCATCGGCGTGTCGACGAAGGCCGGGCACAGGGCGGTCGACTTGATCCCGTCGGCGCCGAGTTCCTTGTTCATGGCTTCGGTCCAGCCGACGACACCGTGCTTGGTCGCGGAGTAGACCGACAGCCAGCCCTCGCCGTGCTTGCCGGAGATCGAGGAGGTGTTCACGACCAGCGCGTTCTTGTGCTGGGCGCCGGCCTCGCGCAGCATCGGCATGCACTCCCGGTAGAAGATGACGATCTGGCGCAGGTTGATCGCGAGCTGCATGTCGATGTGCTTGGTCTGGATCTCGCCGACCGGCGCGCCGATGCCGACACCCGCGTTGTTGACGAGCACGTCCAGGCGCCCGAAGCGCTCGCGGTGCGTCGCCACCACCTGCTTGATCTGCTCCTCGTCGGCGACGTTGACCGCCAGCGACTCGACCTCGTGCCCGGCGTCGCGCAGCTCGGCGACGGCGCCCTCGAGCTTCTCGGGGCGCCGCGAGGCGACCGTCAGCGCGTAGCCCTCCTCGCCGAGGACCTTCGCGATCGCGAGCCCGATGCCGCTCGAAGCCCCCGTGACGATCGCTGCCTTCTCTGCCGCCATCTCGCATCCCTCCTGTAGTGAGCCGAGCCGGATCGCCGCCGGTCCCGGCGGCGGCGGGCGGAGCATATCTGGACGGCGCGGCCGCGCCGGGACTACACTCGGAGCTCACGTCGTCGAGCAAGCGGGGTTCACGATGTTCCTGTCGAGAAGGTCTCACAGCACGATCGCCCTCTGTGCCGTCGCCGGTGCCTTCGCGGCGGCCGGGCCGGCATATGCGATGGGCGGAGGCAGCCCGAAGGTCAAGGCCACGCCGCACAAGGTGATGGTCAACACGACCATCACGCTGAAGGGCAAGCACTTCCCAGCCAACAAGACGATCCAGCTGCTCGAGTGCGGGAAGACGTTCTGGCTCGCGCCGTCGAACCCATGTCTCGAAGAAAACGCGAAGGAAGTGACGACCGACGCCAAGGGCCGGTTCGAAACCAGCTTCAAGGCCGGCGTCTGCCCTGAAGCGGAACGGACCAAGCACCCGACCGAAGTCGTCTGCTACGTGGGCGAGGTCGTCTTCGGCGAAGACACCGGGGAACTCGTCGGCGCCGCGAAGCTGCTCGTCAGCTACCCCTGAGCAGTCGAGGAGCACTGGTAGCGTCTGGCCGACCCGTCCGGGCCGCGCCCCAACACGGGGCAAAGCGGCCCGGCACGGCGCCGGGCCCGTAGCTCAGTTGGTCAGAGCTGCCGACTCATAATCGGTAGGTCGCTGGTTCGAGTCCAGCCGGGCCCACGTTCTGCAGATCAGGGGCTCCGGTTCGATGACGGCTCGCGCCGAATAACCTCTCCGCTCACGTGCGATTCGCGATCTCCATCCCGCAGTACGCGCGCGAAAGCCGATTTCGACTCCGACGCCTTCCGTGCCCACCTCCGCCGCGTGGAGGAGCTCGGGGTGTTCGAGAGCGGCTGGGTCCAGGAGCAGGTGCTCGGCGCCGCCGGCAGCCTCGCCGCGCTCCAGACGCTGACCTACGCCGCGGCCTGCACCCAGCGGCTGCGGCTCGGCTGCGCGGTGTTCGTCCTGCCGCTGCACAACCCGCTGCACCTGGCGAAGGCGATCAGCTCGCTGGACTGCCTCAGCCACGGCCGCGTCGAGGTCGGCGTCGCCACCGGCGGCGCCCAGCGGCCGTTCGCCGCGTTCGGCGTCGATGCCGACAGGCCGGTCGCACGCTTCAACGAGGCGCTGGCGGTGATGAAGGCCTGCTGGACCGAGTCGCAGATCGATTTCGACGGGGAGATATGGAAGCTTCAGGGCGCGAGGATGGAGCCCAAGCCGGTGCAGAAGCCGCATCCGCCTGTCTGGTTCGGCGGCAGCGCGCCCGCCGGGCATGCGCCGCGCGGCGCGGCACGGGGACGGCTTCATGGGCGCCGGCTCCCAGACGACGGAGCGCTTCGCCGAACAGGTGGCGATCGTGAGGGAGGAGCTGGCCGCGCAGAACCGCGACCCGGACAAGTTCCGCTTCGGCAAGCGCGTCTACGTGCACGTCGACGATGATCCGGCGCTCGCCCGCCGGCGCCTGGAGGACGCGCTGAAGGACCATTACGGCGGCGGCGAATGGTCCGAGCACATCGTCGCCGGTCCGGCGGAGGAGTGCGCTGCGGGGATCCGCGCAGTGGCGCAGGCCGGCGCGGAGCTGATCCTGCTCAACCCGCTCGTGGACGATCAGGGGCAGCTGGAGCGCCTCGCAGGTGAAGTGATCCCCGCTCTCGCGTAAGGACGGCTGATTCCCGCTTCATCCGCTGAGGGTGAGGCCGCGTGCGAGGCCGACAAGAGAGAATCCACGCCATGAGACACCTCGAGGACGGTCCGTTCAAGAAGGGCGAGGACGTCTGGGTCCTGGGCGAGGGCGGTGCTCGGCGCGCCGCCGAGTTCGTCGGGCAGGCGGAGTCCAACGACTGGTTCGGGGGCCCCCCGACCGTGATCGTCGTGTTCCCCGACGACGGCTCCAGCGCGACGGTCGAGCTGGACCGGGTGCTGGCGCGGGAGTAGGCCGCCGGTCCGCGACAGCAGCCAGTAGCCACCCGCAGCACCTCCTCGGGTGGCTACCGATGGCTCGCCCAGCCGCCGCTGCGATGTTGGCGGCATGAGCGAAGATCTCGAGCAGCCGGTCAGCGAGCGCGAGCAGGCGCTGCAGTCGATCAAGAAGCGGCGAGACTTCGCGAGCCACGTCTTCGTCTTCCTCGTTGTCAACGCGGCCGTGTGGGGGATCTGGGCCTTCACGGGCTCCGGATACCCCTGGCCCGCGTGGCTCACGGGCCTCTGGGGCATCGGGCTGGTCACCAACGCGTGGGACGTCTACGTGCGGCGTCCGGTGACCGAGGCCGACGTCCAGCGCGAGATCAGCCGGCTGCACCCGAAGGAGCGCTAGAGGGAGCGCAGCGGTGCCACCGATCGCCGACGAACGCACCCGCCGCTCGGCGGAGGAGGGGACACCGCGCGCCGCCGGGCGCGATCGCGTGTTGATGGTCGAGGACGAGGACGCGATCGCAGAACCGTTCGTCCGCGCGCTCGACCGCGAGGGTTTCGCCGTGCGCCGCGCAGCCACGGTCGCGGACGCGCTGGCCGCGGTCGAGGAGGAAGCACCGGACATCGCCCTGCTGGACCTGATGCTCCCGGACGGCGACGGGCGGGAGCTCGCGCGCGAGCTGCAGCGCACGCGCCGCCTCCCGATCATCATGATCACGGCCAGGGGCAGCGAGCTCGACCGGGTGCTCGGGCTCGAGCTCGGCGCGGACGACTACGTCGTGAAGCCGTTCGCCGCCTCGGAGGTCGCCGCGCGCATCCGCGCGGTGCTGCGACGGACGAGAGACCAGACGCTGCCCCGACAGCCTCGCGGTCGGCGAGCTGTCGGTCGACCTGGGGTCGCGCCGCGTGCGGCTCGGCGCGCAGGAGCTGTCGCTGACGCGCAAGGAGTTCGACCTGCTCGCGAGACTCGCCGAGGAGCCCGGGCACGTCGTCACGCGCGAGCAGCTGATCAACGACGTCTGGGACGAGAACTGGTTCGGCTCGACCAAGACGCTCGACGTCCACATCGCGTCCCTGCGCCGCAAGCTCGGTGACGGCGCACGCCGCGGTGGGGCGATCGAGACCGTTCGCGGCGTCGGCTTCAGGCTGGCGATCCCAGGGGAGGGATGACCCGTCCGCCTCCGAACCGGGCTGCTGCTGGCGCTCTCATACGTGCTGATCCTTGCGGTCGTCTCGCTCGGGGTGCCCCTTGCGCTCACACTTCGTGACCGCGTCAACGCCGAGGTCCACTCCCAGGCGATGAGCCAAGCCGACGTCGTCGCGGCCACCTCCGCGGACCTCCTGCGGCCGCTGGACCGGAACGGGCTGCAGGTGCTGACCGAGGCGAGCGCCGCCTCGACGCGGGGGCGGGTGCTGATCGTCGGGGCGAACGGCCGCATCGTGGCGGACAGCGCGGGCTCCTCGACAGCCGGGGCGAGCTACGCGAGCCGCCCCGAGATCGCGGCGGCGCTCAAGGGGCACCGGGTCCAGGATCAGCGCGTCAGCCGCACGCTCGGCGAGAGCATCCTGGCCACGGCGGTGCCGGTGCTCCGCTACGGCCGGCCCGTTGGCGCGGTGCGGATCACCCAGAGCGTCGCGGCCGTCCAGCGCTCGGTGCGCCGAACCGTCGTCGAGCTCGCGCTCGTCGCGGGAGCGGTGCTGCTGCTCGGGCTTCTTGCCGGGGTGCTGATCGCGCGTCAGGTCGCGCAGCCTCTCGGCCGGCTCGAGCGCGCCGCGCGCCGGCTCGCCGGCGGCGATCTCACAGCGACCGCCCCGGTCGAGGGGAGCGTCGAGCAGCGCTCGCTCAGCCGCTCGTTCAACGAGATGGCCGCGCGCCTGGGCCGCATGATCGGCTCCCAGAGGGAGTTCGTGGCGGATGCCTCCCACCAGCTGCGCACTCCGTTGACGGCCCTGCGGCTCAGGCTCGAGGAGGCGCGCGCCGGCAGCACGAACGCCGAGGCGCGCGGGCAGCTCGACGCCGGGGTCGCCGAGGTCGATCGCCTGGCGGCGATCGTCGATGAGCTGCTGCAGCTCAGCCAGGCCGAGGAGCGCGAGCTTCCCGCCGAGGCGGTCGACCTGCCGGAGGCGGCGCGCCGCGCGGTCGCGCGCTGGCGTGTGCGCGCAGAGGCAGAGGGGGTCGTGCTGAGTGCTGAGCGGTCCGCCCCCGCCGCGGTCCGCAGCGCAAGCAGCGACGTCGATCGCGTTCTGGACGTCCTCCTGGAGAACGCGCTGCTGTACGCGGGCGCCGGGCGCGCGATCGAGATCGCGACTGGAGCGGGCTGGGTCGAGGTTCGCGACCGCGGCCCCGGCTTCGAGCCCGGCGAGGAGGAGGACGTGTTCGAGCGCTTCCACCGTGGCGGAGCCGGGCGCGCGGCCCGCGCCGGGAGCGGCCTCGGGCTCTCGATCGCACGCACCATCGCCCGCGCCTGGGGAGGCGAGGTATCTGTCCGCAACCGTCCCGGCGGCGGAGCCGTCGCCCGGCTCGAGCTCCCGGTCGTGCAGCAATGAGCTTCCGCTCTCGGCGCGCCTTCGTTGTGGCCCTGGCCCTGCTGGGGATCGTGTTCGCGGTCGGGGTCACCTGGGCCACGAGCCAGATCGTCAGCCAGCGCATCGGCCTGTCCTCCGAACCCGGCAGCGCCGGGCTGCGCCTGCTGGCGGCGCCGCGCCGCCCGAGCAGACCGGCGAGGACGCCGGCCCCTCAGCACCGCGCACCCGCCGCCACGACTACGACTCCGTCCGCGCCGAGCGTCGCAGCGCCATCGCCCAGCGCCGAACCGGAACTCCCCCCGCCGAGCGGCGGGTCCGGCGGCGCAGGCGAAGGAGGCGACCGCTCCCGCTCCGGCGACGACTAGCGGGGTCCCGCGAAGCTTTACCAAGTCTTTGCCAGGCGCTGGGGATCTGCTGGGGCCACGCCCGCGATGGTGCTTACAGCGATGCAGGCGAAACTCAGAACCCTCACGGCGTGCAGCGCCGTCGGCGCCCTCGGGGTGGTCACCGGGCTGGCGCTCGGCTCCGGGCACACCACGGCCGCGATCGATGCGCGGGCCAAGCAGCCCGTCGAGGTCCGCACGCAGGTGATCCGCCGGACGGTGCACGTGTATCGCCACGCCAAGCCCCAACCCGTCGCGGCGGGGTCGGGTCGAGCGCCAGGCGGCGCGCGGCCCTCCGCGGCCGCGCCTTCGTCGAGGGCGAGCGGCGCCCCGGGGACCGCCTCAGCGGCGGGCCCGCCGGCAGCGCCGGTCACGAGGGCGAGCGGTGCGGCGGGCGCCCCGCGTGCCGCGGGCTCGCCCGCCGCGCCAGTCTCGCGGGCGAGCGGCGTGCGCTCCGGCTCGGGAAGGGCACCCGCCGGCCCGGTCCGGACACACAGCAGCGGCGCCGCGTCGAGTCCGTCGGGAGGCGTGAAGACGCGCGCGAGCGGCGGCCACGGAGACGGGAGCCACGGCGATGACTGAGCGTCCGGCACCCAGCCCCGCCCGGCGGGCTCCGCGGCGGCATCCGCTGCTGCGCCCGTTCCCGCTGGTCGTGCTCTCGCTCGCGACCTTCCTGGTCGTCTTCACCTTGATGATGGCCGAGCTTCGCAGCACCTCGAAAGGGCTCCCTTCAGGCGCCGCTCCGGCGAAGGTCGCGCTCGTCAACGGCAGGCGCCTCGTCGTCAGGACGACCGCGAGCGGGCGGCTCGTCACGAGTGCTGCGCCGGCGGGCGCAGCCGGCGCGGCGCCCGCCGCGGTCGCGCCCGCGATCGTCACCTCCGCGAGTGGGGCGGGGGTGCGCGATGACTGATGAGCGAACGGCTCCGGGCGTGCGCTCAGGCGCGCCTGTCCTCGCCGCGGCCGCCCTGGCGTTCGCCGTCGTGCTCGTGGTGCTGGCTCTGCAGATGCGGGCAGGCCAGGATCCGGCGCTCCGTGCGCAGCGTCCGCGCACGCCTCCGCCGCGGCGCGTTCTCGTGCGGCGCGTGCTCGAACGCAAGGTGATCGTCCAGCTTCCCGCCCACGCGGCGGCTCCGGGTCCCAGCGCCTCCCAGCAGGTGGCCGCGGCGGGCGCCTTCGAAGGTGGATCCCTGCTGACGAGGACCTCGTGAGCGCTTCCGCCGACATCACCTTTCGCTCGATGGGAAGCGACGTGCGCCTGATCGTGGAGCCGCCGCTGGCGCCGGACGGGCCGAGCGCCGCCACGGCGGTCGAGCGAGAACGGCTGTACGTGGAGGATTTCGCCGCGAGGCTCTCGCGCTTCCTTCCCGGCAGCGAGCTCTGCGCCCTGAACGGCGACCCGCGCTCGGAGGTCCCGGCTTCCAAGTTGCTGCGGGCCGCGGTGGCAGCCGCACTGTGGGCAGCCGAGCGCACGGGCGGCCTCGTCGATCCGACGCTCGTCGCAGAGATCGAGGCGGTCGGCTACGACCACTCTCGCGACACCTCTGTCCCCGCCTCCCTGGCCGAGGCTCTGGACGCCGCCCCGCCGCGCCGTCCGGCGGCCCCGTCCCCGCACGCGCGGTGGCGTCGCGTCACGGTCGACGAGCGCTGCCGGACCGTGCGGCGAGGCGGCGTCAGGCTCGATACCGGTGGGACCGGCAAGGGGCTCGCCGCTGACGCGGTCGCGCGCCGGCTGGGGGCACACCGGCGCTTCGTCGTCGACTGCGGCGGCGACATCGCCGTCGGCGGGCCCGGCGCCCTGTTCGATCCGGTGGCCGTGGAGATCGAACACCCCCTGACGGGCGACACGATCGGCAGCGTCGAGATCGCCCGGGGAGGCATCGCGACCTCCGGGCTGAACGTGCGTATCTGGCGACGCGAGGACGGCAGCTACGCACACCACCTTCTCGACCCGTCCACCGGCGCGCCGACATGGAGCGGGCTGATCTCGGCGACGGCGCTCGCGCCGAGCGCGCTCGAAGCCGAGACTCTCGCCAAGCTGGCCTTGCTCAGCGGCCCGATCGGCGCGCGCCGCGCGCTCTCGGAGCACGGCGGCGTGATCGTCCATGACGACGGCGGCGTGGAGTGGGTTCTCGCACCGGGTGCGGACCGGACCCAGCCGGTGCTGCGGAGCGTCGCATGAGCGCCGCCCCGTCGACCTACGTCTGGTGGCTGGCCGGACGCTCGGCGGGCGTCGTTGCGATGCTGCTGGTGACCGCCTCGGTCGTGCTCGGGCTGGCGATGGCGGCCAAGCTCGTCCCTCTGCATCGCCGCCGGGATGCGGTCAAGCTCCACGAGCACCTGGCGCTGATGTCCCTCGGAGCGATCGGTGCTCATGGGGCGCTGCTCGCCGCCGACCCGTGGCTGAAGGCGGGCTGGAGCGGCATCCTCGTGCCGTTCACGATCGGATACCGGCCGCTCTGGACCGGGTTGGGCATCGTCGCCGGCTATCTGGCCGCGATGCTGGGACTCAGCTTCTACGCGCGCCGTCACATCGGCGCACGTCTGTGGCGCCGCCTGCACCGCCTGACGGTCGTCGTCTACGTCCTCGGGCTGGCGCACGCGCTCGGCTCGGGCACCGACGCCTCGCTCGCCCCGGTGCGCTACGCGATGCTGGCGAGCGCCGTGCCGGTCGCGGCCCTGTTCGCGATGCGGCTCCGCCCGAGGGGGCGAGCCGGCAACGGCGCGCGCCTGAAGTCAACGCCGGTGCGAGGAGCGCTCGAGCCCGGCGGGTCACGAGCCGGCTGAACCGCCGGCCCAAGGAAAGGAGACGGCAATGCCCTACACGGTGAACATCGACGAGTCTGCGTGCATCGCCCAAGGTGACTGCGAGGAGCTCGCGCCGGACGTCTTCGCGGTCGACCGCGTCGCCCGGTTGATCGGCGCGGCGCAGGACGAGGTGCTGCTCGAGGCGGCACGCAACTGCCCGACCGAAGCGATCGTCCTGCACGACTCGACGACCGGCAAGCAGGTGTACCCGTGAGGCGGCCGGCTAGCCGCCCTCGGTGGTGCGGTCGCCGAAGACCTCGTGCTCCTCGGTCACGAACAGCGACGAGCGCTCGAAGTCGATGAACCGAGCCTCGTCCTGCATCAGGGTCTCGCCGGCGCGGCGCCCCTCCTCCGAGGTCGACGCCGCCAGGAACGCGTCGAGCGACTCCCACCAGATCTCCGCGAGGCCGTCGAACGCCTCCACGGTGCCGCGCGTCGCAGCGAGCCCCGCGTTCAGCTCCGGCTGCACGGTGTGCGCCTGCACGTAGCGGAGCGCCCCCAGCGATTCGAGCAGCCCGCCCGCGAGCGGGCCGTGCTCCTCGAGCCAGTAGCGGTGGAACTCCTCGGCGGGGAGATCCTCGCGCCGGCGGATCACGAACACCAGCTTCACCATCACCGCACCTCGATTCCCGCCGCCCGCATGGCCTCATCGAGCGACGCGTAGGTCTCGATCCGGGACACCTTGCCGTCGACGACGGTCCAGACGCCTGCGTTGCGCTGCTCGACGGGGATCTTCGTGACCTTCCCTGCCGCCGTCATACGCAGCCCGACGACGACCGAGTCACCGGCGTCCGTCAGCCCCTCGATCTCGAAGCGGATCTCCTCGAAGGCCTCGCGGAAGGAGTCGAAGTAGCGCTGCAACCCCGAGCTCCCGCGGTAGGTGTCGGGTTCGGCCGAGAGCTCGGGCGCGATGCGGGCCTCGAAGTCCGGCTGGACGATCGCGAGCACCTGCTTCATCTCGCCGCTGTTGAACGCCGCGAGCGCCCGGCGCACGACCTCCACGTTCTGCTGCGACATCGCAGCGGCAGTATCCCGCAGAGGCGGGGCGGGCGCCCGGACCGCGCCGCGGCTAGGGCCCCTGCACGATCAGCAGCGAGTTCTCGTCCTGGTCGCGCAAGAAGAACATCGGGGGCACGGTGCCGTCGCCGCCGACCAGTGCGCCGTCCACGTCGACACCCGCGGCGGCGAGCTCCTCGCGCGCGGCGCTCGCATCGCCGGTCTCCAGCGCGATCCCGGTCATGCGACCGGTCTGGTATTCGCCGCGTGGGGGCACCAGCGCGAGCGCCGCGCCGCCCTCCGGGGGCGCGACCTCGACCCAGCGATCGCCGTTGCCGAACGGCACGTCGGCGGTCACGCTGAAGCCGAGCTTGCCGGTGTAGAACTCGATCGCACGGTCCTGGTCGGAGACGGGCACCATCACACGCCCGACCTGCTTGATGCTCGACATGACGCTCCTTGCGCTCGGGGGGCTCCGACTCTACGCGCACGGACACCGGCACGAGGCGCTCGCCTTTCTACCCTCTAGGCGATGACCGTCATCGACGTCACCGAAGCCGACTTCGAGCGCGAGGTCGTCGACCGCTCGGCGGAGCTGCCCGTGGTGGTGGACTTCTGGGCCGAGTGGTGCGGGCCGTGCCGCCAGCTCGGCCCGCTGCTGGAGCGCGCGGCGGCGGCGCGCGAGGGCAAGGTCGTGCTGGCGAAGCTCGACACGGACGCCAACCAGCAGCTGGCGCAGGCGTTCCAGATCCAGGGCATCCCGGCCGTGAAGGCCTTCCGCGACCGCCGCCTGGCGGACGAGTTCGTGGGCGCCCTGCCGGCGAGCGAGGTCGAGCGGTTCTTCGACGGCCTGCTGCCCTCCGAGGCGGACCTGCTCGCGCAGAGCGGGGAGGAGGGGGACCTGCGCCGGGCGCTCGAGCTGCAGCCGGGCCGTCCCGACGCCGCGCTGGCGCTCGCGAAGATCCTGCTCGCGCGCGGCGAGCGCGAGGAGGCGCGCAGCGTGCTCGAAGCCGTCGCCGGCTCCTTCCAGGCGGACGGCCTCGCGGCTCGCATCCGGCTCGAGGACGACGGGCTGCTCGAGGACGCGTTCACCGCGCTCGACGACGGGCGGCTCGAGGACGCCCTCGACGCCCTGCTCACCGCACTGCCCGGCTCCGAGTCCAGGCGCGATGACATCCGCCGCGTGATCGTCGGCGAGCTCGACGCGCTCGGCCCCGAGGACCCGCTCGCGCGCAGCACGCGCGGTCGCCTCGCCACCGCTCTCTACTGACAGCCGCCGTTTTCTCGAGCACGCCTGCGGGTAGGTCTGGTGCTCGATGGCCGACACCCAGCAGCTGAGGGGCGGCGAGCTGAACGCCGCCGTGACGAGCGCGCTGGTGGGGATCCACACCCAGCATCTCGGCCGTGGTCCCACCACCGCCTCCACGTTCCACTACCGGAACGTGCTCGTCACGCTGATGCACGACGTGCTGACGCATGCCGAGCGCGCGCTCGGACGCAGCGACCACGCCGACTCGGTCCACCAGATCCGCGGGCTGTTCCAGCTCGCGATGGAGGGAGACTTCCGCGAGGCGGTCGAGCGGCTGACCGGCCGCCGCGTCGTGGCGTTCATCAGCGGCACCCAGATCGAGCCCGACATCGCGGCCGAGCTGTTCGTGCTCGACGAGGCGCTCTGAGCTAGACCCGGCTCACGCCGGCGGCTCTGCGCGCCCGCCCCCGGGGCGCAGCGCTGCGAGCGGGGACCGTGGCGGCAAGCGCTGCGTGCGTCTCCGGGACGGCGATGCGGTCGCCGGGGCCCTCCGCGAAAGGCGCGGGCCGCGCGATGTGGAAGCCCTGCGCGTAGTCCACGCCCAGCTCTCGCAGCAGCTCCAGCGTGGCGGCGTCCTCGACGCCCTCGCCGACTGTCTGCAGCTCGAAGTCGCGCGCGAGGGCGACCAGCGCCTGCACCACGTGGCGGCTCGCCTCGTTGACGCTCAGGTCGCGGACGAACTCGATGTCGAGCTTCAGGAAATCGACCGGCATCTGCTTGAGGTAGGTGAGGCTGGCATACCCGGTGCCGAAGTCGTCGAGCGCGATCTTGCAGCCGAGCCGGCGCAGGCGCTCGGCGAACGTGCGCGCCGCCGCCTCGTCCTCGACGACGGCGGTCTCGGTGATCTCGAACACCAGCATCCCGGGCGCGACCTCGTGCTGCTCGATGCACCGTTCCATGTGCTCGAGGACGTCGGCGTCGCCGACGGAGCGCGCGGAGATGTTCGCCTGCACGGGGTAACCCTCGCCGGCCAGGCGCGCCGCCTGCTTGATGACCCACCAGTCGATCTCGCCGATCATCGAGTACTGCTCGCAGACCGGCAGGAACTCGCCCGGCGCGATGACGCGGCCGTCGTCTTCGACCATGCGGATCAGGAGCTCGTGCTGGACGGTGGCGCCCGTCCGCAGGTCGAGAATCGGCTGCGAGTGCAGCACGAAGCTCTCGTTGATGAGCGCGCGCTCCACGCGCTCGATCACCGCGAGCGTCTCGGCGTTGCGCCGGCTCTCCTCCTCGCGGCGCTTGCGCTCGGAGATGTCCTGGAAGATCACGACGCAGCCCTGCGGCCCCTCCTCGGTGGAGAACGGCGTCGCGGTGTAGGCGACCGGCAGCTCGCCGCCGTCGCCGGTCGCGAAGGCGTCGTCCTCGACGCGGACCGTCTCGCCGCCACGCGCCGCGCGGGCGACGGCGCACTGCTCGAATCCGAGCGCGCCGGCGTCCGGCTGCGGCGCGTAGACCATCGCGCCCACATCGCAGCCCATCAGCTCTCCGCGGCGGCGGCCGAGCAGCTCCTCGGCGACGCGGTTGATGTAGGTGATCCGGCCCTCGCGGTCGAGTGTGAAGAGTCCCTCGCCCATGCACTCGGTGACCGCCTGCGCGTAGTTGCGCGAGTCGCGCAGCTCGGTCTCGGCCGCGATCCGCGCCGAGATGTCGACGGCCACACCGACGACCGCCGAGGGCATCCCTTCCTCGTCGAGGACGAGGCGGTTGCGGACGTAGGTCGTGAACAGGTTGCCCTCCTTGTCGCGTACGAGCAGCTCGCCGTCCCAGCGCCCGTCGCGGCTCAGCTCCATCATCAGCAGTTCGGCCTGCGCGGCGTCAGCGGGCACGACCAGCTCGCGCGCGCTGCGCCCGACTGCCTCCTCGTTGCTCCACCCGTAGAGGGTTTCGGCGCCGTGGTTCCAGCTGATGACCACGCCCGTCATGTCGGTCACGATCACCGAGGCGTCGATCTGGTCGAGGAGCATCGACTGGACGTTCTCCTCGGGGCGCTCGCGCTCGCCGCGGCCCGCCCGCGAGGGCATCGCGTCGAGCGCGGCCCGCCACAGGTCGATCGCGCCGAAGCCGGCGCGCTCCTCCTCGCCGGGCGTTGCGGCAGGCTCCGGGCCGGCGGCTGTTCCGGCGGCCTGTTCGCGTTCGTAGCGGCCGCGGCGGCTGCCGTAGAGGCGGCTGTCGGCCCGTCGCGTCAGCGTCTCGAGATCGTCGCCGTCGTGCGGGTGGAGCGCGACGCCGAGCGAGCAAGGTGCCCGCTCCGCGAGAGCCTCGCCGATCCGAGTGGTGAGGTCCCGCGCCGCGTCGGCGCCGATCTCGGGCAGAACGAGCGCGAACTCGTCGCCGCCGAGGCGCCCGATCGCGTCGCTCTGGCGGAGCGCGCTCTGGAGCGTGGTGACGACCCAGCACAGCAGCTCATCGCCGGCGGCGTGGCCGAAGACGTCGTTGACGGGCTTGAACTTGTCGACGTCCAGGACCACGATCGCGCCGCTGCGCTCGGTGCGGCGCATCGCCGCCAGCTCGGCGTTCGCACGCTCTTCGAAGCCGCGGCGGTTCAAGCAGCCGGTCAGCGGGTCGGTCCGGGACGCCTTCGCGAGGGCGCGATGCTGGCGGTTCTGGTTCTGGGCCTGCCAGCTGCTCAGCACCCCGGTGCACAGCAGGATGAACGCGAAGGAGACGGTGTAGGCGAGGTTGGTGCCGCCCTCGCTGAGCGCCAGGCCGAGGTAGGTGGCCACGCTCGTCGCGCTCACGATCACGACCGAGCTCACGGGGTAGGACATGGCCGAGAAGACGACCGGCAGGAACAGCACGATCACGAGCGGACAGCTCGTCCCGCCGTCCACGACGGTGCCCGCGATGATGAGCGCGAAGTCGCTCAGCGTCCACGCCAGGAACAGGAGCTCGCGATGCGGGCTGCGGACCATCTGCTGGCGCACGCTGTAGACGCCGAGCGAGCCGATTGAGCTGACGACGAACAGCATCAGCAGGAACAGCCGGTGCGGCTGGTTCCAGGTCAGCCCCACATAGAGGCAGCCGAGCAGGCCGACGCCGAACGTGAGTGGCACGGCGGCGACGACCGTCGCTTCGCGCATCCGCAGCGCGGGCAGGTCGAGCACTTCGGATTTCGCATCAGCCCGCACAGGGTGGTATCGGCCGCGCGGAAATTCCCCTGAACGGCGCAGGCCTCGCCTGGACGGGGTAGAAGCGCCGTCGCGGGTAGCCGGGACCGGGCTCATGTGGCCTTTCTCACCGCGCCATGAGGGGCCCGTTAGGGCTCCGCGCGAGTCTCGTGGCATGCGCCGCAAGCTCGCTCTGCGCCTGCTGGGCGCCGCTGTCCTCGCGGCTCTGCTCGCGGCAGCCGCCGCGACGCTCGCCTTCGGGCTCGACGTCGATGACGGCGCTTCGAAGGCAGACCGCGCGGCCGCGGCCACGGGCGGATGCGGAGCCGCGACGGCGCCGACGGTGGCGGCGGTGCAGACCGATGTCGCCCGGCGCATCTACGCCGCGGAGCTCGACGGCACCGAGACGCGCCTCGACGTGGCGCGCGTGAAGAGCTACCGGCCGCTGCTCGACGCGCTGGCGTCGGGCCGAACCGCTGCCGTGCGCGCGGCTGTCCACGCCCTGGTCTACACGCCGCACTGGCACATCGTCCGCCTGCGTGTGATCCGCGGCGGGCGCGTGCTGGCCGACGTGGGCGGCCCACATGTGCTCGCGCCGGTCCGGGGCTCGCTGCGCGCGCACGGCCGGGCGCTCGCGAGCTACGTGATGTCGGTGCAGGACGACCTCGGCTACGTCAAGCTCGTGACGCGCTTCATCGGCGCGCCGGTCGATCTCTACAGCCACGGCGCGTTCGTGATGGGGACGCTCGCTCCCGCGCCCCCGGCCACCGCCACAGTCCTCAGCGCCGGCGGGAGCCGCTACGACGCCTCGCCGCTGGCGGTCCAGGCGTTCCCCGCCGGGCCCTTGCAGGCGAGCCTGTTCGTGCCCGAGGCGCCCTCGCCGCAGTCGTGCGCGGCGGTCAGGCTCGCGGCGCTCGGCTCGGTCGCCCGACACGTCGCGGCGCGCCTGCACCCGCTCTCGACGCACCTGCATGCCCTGGCGGACATCGTGCGCACGCTGACCGGCTCGCAGCTGCTGGTGCGTTCAGGCGCCCGCAAGCTCGTCGGCGGCGGGCCGGCGCACCTGCCGCAGTCCGGCAGCGTCCGCTACGAAGGACGGCGCTTGGCCGTCTACTCGTGGCAGCCGCTGCCGAACGTGCGCGCGTTCCTGCTCGCTCCGGCGTGAGTCACGCGTGCGAGGTCTCGATCCCGAGCGCCCTGCGCAGCGGCTCGCGTGCGAGCAGCCGGTACGCGATGTCCCCAACCAGCAGCGCCGCCACCACCTGCGGCAGCATCCGCAGCCGCGACCCCCTCGATTCCTCCATCTCCGTCCCTCCTTGAACCTGGCGATCCGGCCCTCCTGCACGAACCGCACCTTCAAGCTAGGGCATCGCGAGCCGGCCGTCAAACGGCGAACGGCGCCGCTCTGCGGGTGAGGCGGCGCGCCAGCCTGCGCGCGGCCCGTTCGCCCGTTTCCACCGCGCCGTCGAGGAACCCGATGTTCGCGATCGAGGTGTGCTCGCCGGCGAACAGCACCCGCCCTTCCGAGCGCGCGGCGATCGTGCCGTAGCTCGCCGCCTGCCCGACGCGGTAGTAGGAGTAGGCGCCGTGCACCCACGGATCGGCGGCCCAGTGGTCCTCGTAGGCGCGCCCCGTGAAAGCGGCCGTCGTCCCCGGGAAGACGTGCTCGATCTCGCCCAGGGCGAACGCCACGTCGGCCGTCGGTGCCGGGCCGTGCGCGGCGCCGCTCAGCCCTTCGGCGCCGCGGCGGCCGCCGGGGAAGGCGAGGTACAGCGCCGGGCTCGCGCTCGGGCCGAGCGCCACCGTGTCGTCCCACGCGCACGCCAGGCGCTGCCATTCGCCGTACGCGGCGCCCGAGTAACCGAGCGCCGGCCACGTCTTGTGTGAGAGCTCGAGGTGGACCTTCGCGTTCGTGCCCATCCCCATCGTGCGGATCACGGTTCGCTTCTGCGCGCTCAGCCCCGAGCGCGAGAGGTCCACGTCGCGCAGCGTGCTGAACGGCAGCGCGAGCACGACCCAGTCGGCCTGGACGTCTTCGGTCGTGCCGCCGGATTCGAAGCTGAGCGTGAACGAGCGGTCGGAGCGTTCCCGCAGCGCGACGAGCGCCCGCCCGTGCTGCACGGCGCCGCCGGGGAGCGCGGCGATCATGCGGCTGACGAGTTGGTCGTTGCCGCCGATCAGGTGGTAGCGCTCGTCGTCGCCGGGGAGCGGCTGCAGCGAGGAGCGCGGGTTGCCGGTGAGCAGTTCGATCAGGTCGAGCGCCGACTGGTCGCTCGGGTCGCCGCCGTTCTCGGTGACCGTGTTGGCCTGCATCAGCCGCCCGAAGCGGCTGCCCGAGCCGATCGGCGTGCTGTCGAGCCACTCCGGCACCGACATCGCGTCGAGGTGCGCTTCGCCGCCGGGTTTGCGCGCACGGCGCGCGGCGGCGCGAAAGGCGTCGAAGCCGAACGCGCGCCAGTCGGCCTGCGCTTCGGCGAGCGAGTAACGCGTGCCGCCGATGAAGAACACCTCCTCGCCCTGGGGCAGATCGCCGCCGTCGAGCACCTCCTCGGCGATGCCGAGCCCGGCCGCGAGGCGAGCGCACCGCGAGCTGGTTGGAGTTCAGGAACGAGCCGCCGTGCTCGGTTTCCAGGCCCGCGGAGAAGAAGCCGCGCAGCGTCCAGCAGCGACCGCCCGCGCGATCCGGGTTCGCCTCGTACACGGTCGAGGCGAGCGGTCCGCCGGGACCGGTCCAGAGCAGGTGCGCGCAGCGAAGGCCGGCGAGGCCGCCGCCGACGATCGCGATCCGCGGTGCCTGGCGCGCGAACGCAGCGAGCCGCGCGAGCGCCTTCGCGGGAGGGGCGGCGAGAGCCGCGCCGGCGGCCAGGCCCGCGCCGGCGCCGATCAGCCGGCGGCGGGTGAACGTGGCTTCGAGCTCCTCGGCGGGCACGCCGGTCCGCGCCGCCTGCTCGTGCGTGGCGAACGCCCGCTGTGCCCAGCGGGTCACGGGGCTGCGAGCGTGCCTTGCCATCAGCGAAGGGTACGCGGGGACGGGCACCGCGAACGCCGCCGCTCGTTTAGGCTCAGCAACGGAAGGGCAGACGAATCGAGATGAGCTCGCAGACAGGACAGGTCCCGTCGATCCCGACCCGCGGCGGCGGGGCGATCCCGCAGCTCGGCTTCGGCGTCTTCCAGGTGCCCCCGCAGGAGACCACCGAAGTGGTCCTTGCTGCCCTGCAGGCGGGCTACCGGCACATCGACACCGCGGCCGCCTATCGCAACGAGGCGGCGGTCGGAACGGCCGTGAAGGACAGCGGTCTGGGCCGCGGCGAGGTCTACATAACGACCAAGTGCTGGAACGAGAACCAGGGCTACGAGGAGGCGCGCCGGGCGCTCGACAAGAGCCTCGGACGGCTGGAGACCGACTACGTGGACCTGTACCTGATCCACTGGCCCGTCCCGGCCCACGACCGCTACGTCGAGACCTGGAAGGCGTTCATCGAGGCCCGCGACGACGGCCTCGTGCGGACGATCGGAGTGTCGAACTTCCAGCCTCCGCACCTGCGCCGGTTGATCGAGGAGACCGGCGAGACGCCGGCCGTCAACCAGGTCGAGCTGCACCCGTTGCTGCAGCAGCACGGGCTGCGCGCCGAACACGAGGAGCTCGGGATCGTGACCGAGGCCTGGAGCCCGCTCGCCCAGGGGCTCGCGCTGAGCGAGCAGGCGATCCAGGAGATCGCCGCGCGCCACGGCCGCACCGCGGGCCAGGTCGTGATCCGCTGGCACCTGCAGAGCGGGAACGTCGTGATCCCGAAGTCGGTGACACCGGAGCGGATCGCCGAGAACTTCGACGTGTTCGACTTCGAGCTCGACGACGCCGAGATGGCCGCGATCGCCGCGCTGGACCGCGGCGAGCGGATCGGGCCGGACCCCGACACGTTCATCCGGCCCTAGCTGAAACCTGCGCATTCGCAGTCAAGCTGCGGCCTCTCGCGGCCGATGAAGGGCACGTGAACCCCCCGAACGGCCAGCTTCTCGCGAGCGCTGACCACGCTGCCTCCGCCGCGCTGCACGAGCTGCCCGAGGCGCTCGTGATCGTCTTCGACCGCCAGCTGCGCTTCGTGCTCACCGCGGGGCAGGCGATCGAGCGCATGGGCGACCCCGACATCTGCCGCGAGGGCAACTACGTCGCCGACGCGTTCCCGGCGGAGTTCTGGGAGCGCTTCGAGCCCCTCTTCAGCTCCGCCCTGGAAGGCGAGACGCGCACGCGCGAGATCTGGACCGCCGAAGAGCGCCACTGCCTGATGGTCGACGCCGGCCCGCTCTGCAGCGACGGCGGCCCGGCCAACCACGACTGCTCGAACGTGGACGGGGGCGTCGCCGTCGTGCTCGACATCACCGCGCGCCGGCGCGCCGACCTGATGGCGCCACGCCGCACCGAAGGCTTCGAGGAGGTCTTCGAGCACGCCCCGATCGGCACCGGCCTGATCGACACCGAAGGCCGCTGGCTGCTGGTGAACCGGGCTCTGTGCGAGATCACCGGCTACACCTCCGACGAGCTCGTCGGCAAGCGCTTCGACGGCATCATGCATCCCGAGGACGCGGCCAACGACGCCGCCGAGCGCCGCCGCCTGCAGGACGGCGAGATCCCCGCCTACCAGGTCGAGAAGCGCTACTTCGACGCCGCCGGCGAGACCGTGTCGGCGATCCTGTCGATGTCGCTCGTACGTGACCGCGAGGGGCGCCCGCTGCACTACATCGCCCAGCTCCAGGACATCTCCGCCCGCAAGGAACTCGAGGAGCAGCTCCTCAGCCTCGCCGACCACGACCCGCTCACGGGCCTGCGCAACCGCCGCCTGTTCGAACACGACCTGCGCCTGCAGCTCGGCCGCTGCCACCGCTACGGCGAGACCGCGGGGTTGATGGTGATCGACCTCGACGGCTTCCGCGAGCTCAACCGCCAGTTCGGCAGCGCCGTCGGCGACGAGACGCTCAAGGCCGTCTCGCGCGCGCTGACACGGCGTCTGCGCGAAACCGACCTGATCGGCCGGCTCGGCGGCGACGAGTTCGCCGTCCTGCTCCCGCACGCCGACGAGGAGGGCCTCACGGTCGTCGTCGAGGGCCTGCAGCGCGTGATTCCCGCTTGCAGCGTCGACGCCGGGGTCGGCGTCGTCCACCCGACGGCGAGCATCGGCTTCACGCTCGTCCACCAGCGCAGCCCCGAGCTGCGCGAGGTGCTGGTCGAAGCCGAGCGGGCGCTCAACGCCGCCAAGCGCGCCGAGGCCTGAATTTCTTGGTGGGTCGGCCGGCGCTCCGTGCCGGCCTCCTCCGCAGACGACGCGCACCGGCCGCCTAGAGCCCGCCGGATCGGGCAATACGCTGCAGACGATGGCGCCACGGACGCGGCTGGCGGTGATCGATCTCGGCTCGAACTCGTTTCGGCTCGTCGTATTCGAGTCCGGCGAAGGCTGGTGGCGGCGCACCGACGAGATCTACGAGCCGGTGAGGATCGGGCAGGGCCTGATGGCCACAGGGCGGCTCGGCGAGGAGCCGATCGAGCGCGCGCTGGCGACCCTCGACGTGTTCGCGCACTTCTGCCACGCCGGCGGCCTCACCGCGCAGGAGGTCGACGCCGTCGCCACGAGCGCGATCCGCGACGCCGAGAACGCGCCTGAGTTCCTCGACCGCGCCCGCGAGCGCTTTCCGCTCCCGGTGCGCGTGCTCAGCCGCGAGCAGGAGGCACGCTACGGCTACCTGGCGGCCGTCAACTCGACGACGCTCGCCGACGGCTGCGTGCTCGACCTCGGCGGCGGTTCGATGCAGCTCGTCGCGGTGGCGGGGCGGCTGGAGCGCAGCTCGGGCTCCTGGCCGCTCGGCACGGTGCGCATGAGCGAGCGCTTCCTGCCGCCGAACGGACCCGCCAAGCGCCGCCAGCTGAACGAGCTGCGCGAGCACATCCGCGCCGAGCTGGACGGCGTCGCCTGGCTGGCCGAGCAGCGCGAGCGCGCGCCGGTGCGGCTGGTCGGCATCGGCGGCACGGTGCGCAACCTCGCGGCCGCGGCCCAGCGCGCGGCGGGGCTGCCGAGCAACGGCGTGCAGGGGATGGTGATCGGGGTCGAGGCGCTCGAGGAGCTGATCGAGCGCCTGGCCGCGCTGCCCGCCGCCGAGCGGGCCGACGTGCCGGGCGTCAAGCCGGCGCGCGCCGACCTGATCCTCGGCGGCGCGGTCGTCGTGCGCGAGGCGTTGCGCGCGGCGGGGGCGGAGGCGATCGAGACCACCGAGGCGGGGCTGCGCGAGGGCGTGTTCTTCGAGCGGCTGCTCGGCGCGGAGGACGAGACGCTGTTCGAGGACGTCCGGCGCGCGAGCGTGCTGAACATGGCGGCTCAGTACCACGTCGACGGGCCCCACACGCGCCACGTCGCCGCGCTCGCGCTCGGCATGTTCGACGAGCTGGCGCGTCTCGGCCTGCACGCGGGCGACCCGCGCGAGCGCGAGCTGCTGTGGGCCGCGTGCATGCTGCACGACATCGGCATGTCGATCGACTACGACGACCACCACAAGCACTCGCGCTACCTGATCCTCAACGGCGGCCTGCCGGGCTTCGCGCCGGTCGAGACCGCGATCATCGCCCAGGCCGCGCGCTACCACCGCAAGGGCATGCCGAGCCCCGGCCCGATGTCGGCGCTGTTCGGCCCGGGCGACGAGGAGCGCCTGGACCGCTGCGCCGCGCTGCTGCGCCTCGCCGAGGACCTCGAGCGCTCGCGCGACCAGCTCGTCCGCGACACCGACATCGACCTCGAGGACGGCTCGGTGCGGCTGCGCCTGATCGCCGAGGGCGACCCGGCGGTGCCGCGCTGGGCGGCCGGGCGCGAGCGCGAGCTGTTCGCGCGCGCCTTCCATCGCGAGCTGTCGGTCGCGGCCTAGCGGAGCTGAGCTAGCCCTGCGCCGCGAGCTGCCGTTCGTGCCCGCGGCAGTCGAACAGCGTGAGCCCGTTCGGGTACGCGTCGGGGCTGCGCCATTCGAACGGCGCCAGCTCGCGGCAGACGGCGAGCGTGGCCCGCGTCGCGCCGTTGCCGCCGCGCGTCGAGTACTCGCCGCCGAGCACGACGTAGCGGGCCTCGCCGCGTTCGACGAGCTTCGCGAGGCCCTTGCCGTCGAGCACGGGGTCGACGCCGCTGTAGCCGGCGAGGCCTGAGACGTTCGCGCCCATCAGGACGAACGAGGCGGCCGTCGGCATCGAGACCGTCAGCAGTTCGTAGCGCTTCGTCGCGCCGTGGCTCTGGACGTAGTCGAGCAGCGCGCGGTCGATCGCGACCGCGCGGGCGTTGAGGCCGACGCCGCCCCAGCCGGCGTACTGCTTCGGGCCCGCCGCGGGGAACGTCGACTGCACGGGCGCGAGCCAGGTGGTGGACGCGTATCCGGCCGGCACGATCAGCAGCACAGCGATCGCGGCGGTCGCTGCGATCGCGGCCGCGTGCGCGCGCCGCAGCAG
Organism: uncultured Solirubrobacteraceae bacterium; assembly: GCA_963738815.1. Lineage (GTDB taxonomy): Bacteria > Actinomycetota > Thermoleophilia > Solirubrobacterales > Solirubrobacteraceae > Palsa-744. The sequence goes on along the minus strand of CAVTXW010000005.1, from coordinate 207,119 downwards.
CGTCGCGGCCAGCAGCGCGACGAGGCAAGCGGCGGCAGCGACCGCCAGCACCGGCACGAACCAGCGCAGGTACTCGTAACGGTGCATGAGCACGATCTCTGCCGCGACGGTGCTCAGCACAGCGGCCGCGCTCAGCGCGAGCCCGATGACGAAGCCCGCGCCGGTCCGCCGGCGGCAAAGGCGGATCAGCGCGTAGAGCCCGATCCCGGCGCTCGCGCCCGCGCCGGGCGCGAGCGCGGAGACGTAGTAGGGATGCACGATGCCCTTCGAGAGGCTGAGGACGGCGGCCTCGACCGCGAACCAGCCGCCGAGCACGAGCACCGCAGCCAGGCGCGGGTCGCGCCGCCCGGCGGGCGGCGGCGGTCTCCGAGGCGAGCACGACGCCGCCGTTCTCCTCGCCCTCCGGGCCACGCCGCTCCAGCCACAGCAGCACGAGGGCCGCGATCAGCCCGAAGAACGCGAACGGCAGGATCCAGCCGGCCTGGTCGCCGAGCCCGACGCCGAACAGCCGCAGCGGGCTCGGAGAACCGCCGAAGGGGATCGGTTTCGGATAGCGGCCGATGTTGGGCGAGGGGCCGCCGGGGGCTTCGTGTGGCTGCGGCGGCGGGCGGTGTTCGCGCGCGCGCTGCGCATCCACGCGGCGCGCGACGTCGATCGGCACGCGCGCGCCGGGCTTGCCGTGCGTCGTGCCCGGGCCTGCCGGCCTGGCCTTCGACGCGCCCGAAGCCGTTGTAGCTGAAGGTCAGGCCCAGCTCGGTGTTGTCGGTCGAGCTGCCGACGTAGGGCCGCTGCGAGGCCGGCGTCGCTTCGACGACGGCGATCCACGCGAACGAGACGGCGCCCGCGAGCACGCCGGCGGCGAGCAGCTGCACGACGCGCCGGCGCACGCTGACGGGCGCGCACAGCGAGGTAGGCGAGCGCGATGCCGGGCACGACCAGGTAGGCGGCGAGCGTCTTGGTGTTGAACGCGAGGCCGACGAGCAGCGCCGGAGAGCAGGAGCGTGCGCCAGCGCCCGCGATTCGCACGCGCGGATCGCGGCGGCGCAGGCGAGCAGCATCAGCAGGATCAGCGGCGCGTCGACGTTGTTCGTGCGCGAGACCGCGACGAACGAGGGGAAGCAGCGCGCACGTCAGTCCCGCGGTCAGCGCCGGCGAGCGTGCCGAAGCGCCTCGCGACGATCACGTAGAGCACCGCTGCCACCGCGACGCCGGCGAGCGCCTCGGGCAGCAGCAGGCTGAGCGGGTGGAAGCCGAACAGCTTCGCGCTCGCGGCCTGCAGCCACAGCCCGAGCGGCGGCTTGTCGATCGTGACGAGCCCGGCGGGGTCGGATGCGACGAAGAAGAAGTTGTGCCAGGAGCGCAGCATCGAGCGCACGCCGGCCGAGTAGAAGATGTTGCCGTAGCCGTTCTGCGAGAGGCGCACGATGTTCATCACGGCCGCGGCGGCGATCACCACGCCGAGGCCCGCGACGCGCAGCGCGCCTTCGCGGGCTCCGCAACCGCTCGCGCAGGCCGTGCGTCCTCGCGCCCGCGGGAGCGGCGGCGGCGGGCGGAGCGTCGAGCGGCTCGGAGGCGGCCCTGCTCACGGGCGCAGCGCCGCGAGCAGGCGGTCGAGGTCGCCCTCGTCGTTCCACGCCCCCACGGAGGCGCGCAGACACCCGCGGCCCGGGATGTTGCGGATCAGGACGCCCTGCTCGGCGAGCTCCGCGCGCTCTGCCTCGGGGTCGGGGCTCGGGAACGACACGAGCGTGCTCTCCCCTCGCGGCACGGGCTCCCGGCCGCGCTCGGCGAGCAGCTCGGCGAGCCGCGCCGCCAGCGTCCGCGCGCGCTCCCACACCGCCGGCCAGCCGAAGCTCTCGAGCACCTCGGCGGCGGCGAGCGAGCAGGCGAGCGCCTCGGCGCTCAGCGAGGGGGCATCGAAGCACCGGGCGTCATCCTGGACGACGGCGTCGAGCCCGGCGTTGGCTTCCTTGAGATTGCCGTAGCCGCGCCGGGAGACGGCGAGCTCGCCCCTGAACCCGGGTGCGACCCAGAGCGCACCGGACCCGTCGGGTCCGCAACACCACTTCTGGCCCGCGCCGGCGTATGCGTCGCAGCCGAGCGCGGTCACATCGACGTCGATCGCGCCGAGGCCCTGCGCGCCGTCGAGCAGCACCGGCACGTCGAGCTCGCCCAGCTCCGCGGGCGCGATCGCCCCGGTCGCCCAGCTCACGTGCGAGCAGGCGACGAGCGCGTCGCGGGGCCCGACCTCCTCGGCCAGACGCGCGAACGGCACCTCGCGGATCGTGGCGCCCAGGATGTCCCGCGCGGCGCCCGAGCGCGCCCTGCAGGCCGGGGTGCTCCTCGTCGCTCGTGAGGATCTCATCGCCCGGGCGCAGGTCCATCCCCATCACGACCTGCCCCATCCCTTCGGTCGTGCTGGTCGTGAGCGCGACGTCGGCCGGGTCCGCGCGCAGCGCGCGCGCGTAGGCTGCGCGCAGCGCCTTGCCGAGCTCGCCGCGCCGTTCGAAGTGCGCCATCGCGCGGCCCTCGGCGAGCTCGCGCTCGAGCTCGGCGCGGGCGGCCTCGACGGCCTTCGCCGGCAGCGGGCCGTCGGTGCCGGCATTGAGGTAGGCGAGCTCTGCGAGCACGGGGAACTCGCTACGCAGTCCGGACGGGTCCACGATCGGCGAGAATAGCCCGATGGCCAGCGTCGAAAGCCGGCAGCCGATGTGGATCCCCTCACGCGAGCGCGTCGAGGCGACCGAGATGGCGCGCTTCGAGGACTGGGTTTCCGAGCGCCACGGCCTCGAGATCGACGGCTACGAGGCGCTCTGGCGCTGGTCGGTGGACGAGCTCGACCAGTTCTGGGCGGACATCTGGGAGTTCACCGGCGTGATCGCCTCGAAGCCCTACGAGCGCGTGCTCGCCTCGCACGAGATGCCGGGGACCCGCTGGTTCGAGGGCGCCGAGCTGAACTACGCCGAGAACCTCTTGAGCGGCCACGAGGACGGCGAGATCGCCGTCCTTCACTGCTCGGAGCTGCGGGAGCTGGAAGAGCTGAGCTGGGGCGAGCTGCGCGCGCAGGTCGCGGCGGCCGCCGCGGGGCTGGCAGCGCTCGGCGTCGGGCGCGGCGACCGCGTCGTCGCCTACATGCCGAACATCCCGGAGACGCTGGTCGCGTTCCTGGCCACCGCCTCGCTGGGCGCGATCTGGTCGAGCGCCGCGCCGGAGTTCGGCGCCCGTTCGGTGATCGACCGCTTCGCGCAGATCGAGCCGAAGGTGTTCCTCGCGGTCGACGGCTACCGCCACGGCGGCAAGGACTTCGACCGCACCGCGGTCGCGGCCGGGATCCTCGCCGAGCTGGGAAGCGTCGAGCACGCGGTGCTGCTGGGATACCTCGACCAGAGCGCTTCGCCCGGCGCGCTCGGCTCGCAGGCGCTGTCCTGGCAGGAGCTGCTGGATCGAGGTTCGCCCGCCTCGCCGCTGCGCTTCGAGCAGGTCCCGTTCGACCACCCGCTGTGGGTGCTCTACTCCTCCGGCACGACCGGCCTGCCGAAGGCGATCGTGCAGGGGCACGGCGGGATCCTGCTCGAGCAGCTCAAGAAGCGCATGCACCTCGACCTGCGTCCCGGCGACCGCATGTTCTGGTTCACCACGACGGGCTGGATGATGTGGAACTTCCTCGTCGGCTGCCTGCACAGCGAGGCGGCGATCGTGCTCTACGACGGCAGCCCCGCGCACCCGGACCTGGGAGCGCTCTGGCGGCTGGCAGAGCGCGCGGGCATCACCTGCATGGGCGTGAGCCCCGGTCTGCTGGCTTCGTGCGAGAAGGCGGGGATCGAGCCCTCTCGCGAAGCCGACCTTCACCGGCTGCGCGCGCTCGGCGCCACCGGCTCGCCGCTCTCGCCGGAGTCCTTCCGCTGGGTCTACGAGCACGTCGATCCCGACATCTGGATGTTCTCGACCAGCGGCGGCACCGACGTGTGCACCGCGTTCGTCGCGGGCTGCCCGATGCTGCCCGTCTACGAGGGCGAACTGCAGTGCCGGGCGCTCGGCTGCAAGGTCGAGTCCTGGGATGAGGAGGGGCGCTCGCTGACCGACGAGGTCGGCGAGCTCGTCGTCACCGAGCCGATGCCCTCGATGCCCCTGTTCCTCTGGGGCGATGAGAGTGGCGAGCGGCTGCGCGACAGCTACTTCGCGATGTTCCCCGGGATCTGGCGCCACGGCGACTGGATCCGCATCACACCCCGCGGCGGCGCCGTGATCTACGGACGCTCGGACTCGACCATCAACCGCCAGGGCGTGAGGATGGGCACGAGCGAGATCTACCGCGCCGCGGGCCGCGTGGAGGCGGTGCTCGACTCGCTGGTCGTCGATGTGCCGGTGGCCGGGGCGGACGGCGTCGGCGAGGAGCTGCGGATGATCCTGTTCGTCGTGCTGCGCGATGGGGTCACCCTGGATGAAGGCCTTGAACGCGAGATCAAGGCCGCGATCCGCGAGGACTGCTCGCCGCGGCACGTCCCCAACGAGGTGCGCCAGATCGCGCAGGTCCCGCGCACGCTCTCGGGGAAGGTGCTCGAGGTGCCGGTCAAGCGGATCCTGATGGGAACGCCGCCCGAGCAGGCGGCGAGCCGCGAATCGCTCGCCGATCCGGCCGCGCTCGACTACTTCGTGGAGCTGGCGAGGGAGATCAGGACCCGCCCCTCCGCCGAGGCTGCGGGCGCAGGGGCGCCTGGCTGACCGAGGCCCGAGGCCGGCTGCTGCGCGCGCCCCGACTCGTCGGCCGGGCGAGCGGGCCCGATCTCGGCCCGCCCCCGGCCGGAGCCGATCATTCGTATGTGTAGCTTGGCGTCGTCGTCGCCTTGACGGTGTTGACCTGCACCGTGAGCGGGACGGTCCCCGGCGTCGTTCGTTCCGGAGCCTGCACGACGCATTCGGTGCTGGTCGGGCAGTTGTAGACCTTCGCCTTGACCGAGCCGAACTTGAATTTCTCTGCGGTGGTGCCAGTTGCGAAGCCGACGCCTTTGATCGTCACGGGGGCGCCGCCGAGCGGACCGGACGCCGGGCTGATGCCGGTGAGCACGGGCTCGATCTTCACCTTCTTCGACGACCCGCTGCCGCCGGCCCCGACGACGGTGATCGTGACCTTCCCGGCGGTCATCGCCGGAGATACGGCGGTCACTTTGCCGTAGTTCTGGAGCGCCGAGAAGTGCATCTCGTTGGCGGTGAAGCTCGCGGCGGGGGTGGAGCCGAACAGGACCTCGGAGACTTCGGCCATCAGGCCACCTTCGAGCGTCACCGAGGTTCCTCCGGTGTCCGGCATCGTCTTGATGCTGACCTTTCTGACGTATGGGCGTTCGAGCGGCTCGTAAGCGACGCCTCCACACGAGAAGCTCGTGCCGGCGGGCGAGGTGACCGTCGGCAGCACTTCTTCGGACTCCGCGGGCGCGACCGCTTCGACCGCTTCGTCGGAGAGCACTTTGAACGGCACCGAGTCGGCGCCGAAGTGGACGGCGGTGGCTTCTGTGAGGTGGCGCCCGCTCAGCACGACGCTCTCGACTCCCGTCCTGGGTCCGTAGTGATGGCTGATCGCGGTCAGGACCGGCGCGCCGGTTTCTTCTCCGGTCGCCGCGATCGCGTGGCGGAATTCAGCGGCGACGCCGGTGACGGCTGCGAGCGAGCAGACGCCGCGAGGAGCCGTCTGAGCGAAGCCTTCGCGGTAGCCGTAGCCGAGCTCCCCGTGTTCGTCGCTTCCCCAGGAGACGAGCTCGCCGTCGGCGAGCAGCGCGTAACGGGTGCCGATACCGCCGGTCACCGCAACCGCTTCGCTGATGCCGCTGACGCTGCTGTATTCGCCCTCGAAGCCTTCGACCCCGAGTCGCCGTTGCGTGACGGATCCGCCCGGGCCGATCAGCAGCGGCCAGGTTTCGCCGGCGCCGATACCGGTGATCCCCGTCATGCCCGGCACTTCGCCGGGGACCGTCGTGCCCTTCTCTTCGCCTTTGACGGCCCCGGCGACGCCCGCGCCCCAGATCATCGCGTGGCCGTTTTCGAGCAGCGCGAGCGCGAAGCCGCGCCCGGCCGCGATCGCAGTGACGCCGCTGAGGCCGGGGACTTCGACGGGCACGGTCGAGCAGGCCTGCGCGACGCACGTTTCGAGGGGCGCCTTGCCGTTGCCGAGCTCGCCCGCGCCGTTGTCCCCCCAGGCCATCACGTGGCCGTCTTCGCGCAGCGCCAGGTTGAAGTAGCCCCCGGCGGCGATCGCCTTGATGCCGGAGAGTCCGCTCACTTCCACCGGCACCCTGCTGCACCCGAACGTGTTCCCTTTGATTTCGATGCAGCTTTCCGGTCCGGTGTAGGTGCCGTCGCCCAGCGTCCCGTCTTTGTCCTGTGAGCCCCAGGCCATCACATGCCCGTCTTCCAGGAGCGCAAGGGCGTGCCTCCCGCGGGCCGAGATCGCCGTCACCCCTTCGAGGCCGCTCACGGGCACGGGGGTGAGGCTGCACGGCATGCCGCCGCACGTTTCGGGGCCCGCGGAGAGACCGTCCCCGAGTTGGCCGTAGATGTTGCTGCCGCTGGCGAGCACGGTTCCGTCGGGCCGCAGGACGTAGCTGTTCTGTTCGCCCGCCGCGACCCCGCCGGCGGCGGAGACCCCGCTGAGCGCGGCCGGCAGGTCGGACTCGGTTTCGAGCCCGTTGCCGAGCTGGCCGAACGTCCCTTCGCCCCAGCCGAACACGCCCGCGGCGTGTGCCGGCGCGCCGATTCCGAGGCACAGAAGCAGGGTGGCAAGCGTCGTCCACGCCGCCATCCGCGTCCTTGCCGAGCGTCCGTGCGCTCGCCCCTCCATGCGCCCCTCTCCCTCTCTCGATCCCAACCGGCCCGTCCCGAGCGGACCGCCTCCGGGCGCGATCATAACCCCCACCTGCCCGCCGGTGTCAAGAAGTTGGAATCACAGCCCCAGCGAGCGCCCGACGATCTCCTTCATGATCTCGTTCGCGCCGCCGTAGATCCGGGTCACGCGCGCATCGGCCCACGCACGCGCGATCGGGTACTCGACCATGTAGCCGTAGCCGCCGAACAGCTGCAGGCAGCGGTCGGCGACGCGGCCCTGCAGGTCGGTGCACCACCACTTCGCGGTCGCCGCCTCCTCGGCGGTCAGCTCGCCCGCGTCCAGGGCGACCGCGCAGCGGTCGATGAAGGTGCGCGCGATCTGGACTTCGCCGTGCAGCTCTGCGAGCTCGAAGCGCGTGTTCTGGAAAGATCCGATCGTCTGGCCGAACGCGGTCCGCTCGCGCACGTACTCCAGCGTCCAGCCGAGCATCGCCTCGGCGGCGGCGACCGCGCTGGCCGCGATCGAGAGCCGCTCCTGCGGCAGGTTCGAGACCAGGTAGACGAAGCCCTTGCCCTCGTCCCCGAGCAGGTTGGCTACCGGGACGTGGACGTCGTCGAAGGACAGCTCGGCGGTGTCCTGCGCGTGCTGGCCGACCTTCTCGAGGTTGCGCCCACGCTCGAAGCCCTCCATCCCGCGCTCGACGACGACCAGCGAGATGCCGCGGTGCTTCAGCGACGGATCGGTCTTCACGGCCGTGACGACGAGGTCGGCGTTGACGCCGTTGGTGATGAAGGTCTTGGAGCCGTTGACCAGGTAGTGACCGTTCTCGCGGCGCGCGGTCGTCGACATGCCGGCGAGGTCCGAGCCGATCCCGGGCTCGGTCATCGCGATCGCGGTTATCAGCTCGCCGGAGACGATGCCCGGCAGCCAGCGCTCGCGCTGCTCGGGCGTGCAGTAGCTCAGGAAGTAGGGCAGGCAGATGTCGTTGTGGAGCGTGATGCCGAGGCCGAAGCTGCCGACTCCGGCGCGCTGGCACTCTTCGCCGATCACCATGTTGAGCCGGAAGTCCTCGGCGCCCGCGCCGCCGTCGGCCTCCGGGACCGCCATCGCCAGGAACCCGCCGCGGCCGGCCGCCGCGTACAGCTCGCGGGGGACGATCCCCTCGCGCTCCCACTCCATGTAGTGGGGGGTCACCTCCCGCTCCAGGAAGGTGCGGAAGCTCGCCCGGAAGTCTTCGTGCAGGTCCTCGTAGAGCGCGCGCCTCACGGCGCAGGACCCTACACCGGGTCGGGCTCTGCGCGGAACTCCGGCTTGGCGAGCAGCAGCTGCACGTCGCGGATCCGGCGCTCGGCGAAGCCGCCCTCGCACCAGCAGAGATACAGCTCCCAGAGCCGCCGGAAGCGCTCGTCGTAGCCCAGCTCGGCGACCCGTCCGCGCGCCGCGAGGAAGCGCTCGCGCCAGGCGGCGAGCGTGCGGGCGTAGTGGCTCGTGATGTCCTCGAGGTGCGCCGTGCGCATGTCGGTGACGTGGGAGACCTGGCGCGCGATCACCTCCAGCGAGGGCAGGCAGCCGCCCGGGAAGATGTGCGTGTTGATGAAGCTGCGCGAGGCCTTCTCGACCTCGTAGGCGCTGTCGTCGATCACGATCGCCTGCAAGCAGCATCGCCCCGTCCTCGTGCAGCAGGTGCGAGCAGCGTCTGAAGAACGTCGGCAGGTACTGCCAGCCGACGGCCTCGATCATCTCGATCGAGACGAGCCGGTCGTAGCGCCCGGTCAGCTCGCGGTAGTCCTGCTCGAGCACCGTCACGCGGTCGCTGAGGCCCGCCTCCGCGACGCGCCGGGTGGCGTAGGCGTGCTGCTCGCGCGAGATCGTCGTGGTCGTGACGCGGCAGCCGTAGTGCCCGGCGGCGTGCACCGCGAACCCGCCCCAGCCGGTGCCGATCTCGAGCACGTGGTCGGAGGGGCCGAGCCGCAGGCGGCGGCAGATGCGGTCGAGCTTCGCCAGCGAGGCCTCGCGGAGCGTCGCGTCCGGGCGCTCGAAGACGGCGCAGGAGTACATCATCGTCTCGTCGAGGAACAGCTCGAACAGGTCGTTGCCGAGGTCGTAGTGGGCCGCGATCTGCCGGCGCGAGCGCCGCGGTGTGTTGCGCTCGAGCCAGCGCGCCGCGCGCTGCGCCGGGGCCAGCAGCGGCGCCGTCGCGCGGCGGAGGCGGTCGAGGCGACCGACGTTGCGCGCGGCGATCCGCGTCATCGCGACCAGGTCGTCGCACTCCCACTGGCCCGCCAGATAGGAGTCGGCGAGCCCGACGCTGCCGCGCAGGAGCTGGCGGTAGAACAGCGGCGAGCGCACGTCGATCACGGCGCGCAGCGGGCTCTCGGCGTCGGGGCGTCCGAGCACGAAGCGCCGCTCGCCCTCACGCAGCTCCAGCTGGCCGCCGTCGATCCCGCGCAGCGCGCGCAGCACGAGCCGCCGCGACAGCGCTGTCTGGAAGCGATTCCCACCCACCCCGCGCGCGAGCGGCGGGCCGTTCGTCCTGCGGGCCAGGGAGGTGCTCACGCCGGCGCCGCTCCGCTCTTGGGGTGCGGGTGGTAGCGGGCGCCGCGCAGGCGCAGGCGCAGCGCGTGGCCGTAGATCCGCGCGAGGATCGCGACCGTCTGCAGCGGGTAGCGCGCCAGCAGCGCGGCAAGCGTGCGGCGGGACAGCTCGCGGCGCGCGAGCGACAGCGTCGCGTCGAACACCGTGTGCCCCTCGGGGTCGGTGGAGGCGATGTGCACCGAGATGCGCTCGCCGGGCTCGGTCACCCTCAGATCGTAGGTCTGTTCCATGCCCATCAGAGGCGAGACGTGGAGCTGCTTCTCGAAGCTCCCGCGCGCGAGCGTCGTGGTCCCACGATCGGATGCATCGCCGGTGGCATCCAGCACGTAGGAGTGGCTCTCGCCCCAGGGCGTGTTGGTGACGTGCGCGACGACCGCCTCGACGCGCCCGGAGTCGCGCCCGAAGCACCAGTAGAGGCTGACCGGGTTGAAGTTGTGCCCGAAGCAGCGCAGGTGCGTGAGCAGCCCGATCGGCCCGCCCGGTCGCCGGCCGGTGCGCTCGGCGACGAGCTCGCGCACCGACTCGGCGAGGTCGCAGCCCTGCGTCGCCGAGGTGATCGGCGCGCCGGAACCAGGCCAGGGCGGGGCGCCGCGCCGAGCAGAGCAGGCCGCCGTCGAGCACCCCCGGCAGCTCGTCCAGGTCGAGGTAGGCCATGAACAGCGGGTGGCGGAACTCGCCGCGGGCGTCGCCTGAGAGGCGGCGGTGGCGAACAGCCCCCTCGTACAGCGCGCTCCTCACAGGCTCACCCCGAACGGCTCGCACGCCGCCAGCGCGCTGCGCACGCCGTCCTCGTGGAAGCCCCAGCCCCAGTAGGCGCCGCAGTAGTGCGTGCGCCGCTCCATGGCGCTGATCTCGCGGTGGCGGGCCTGCGCGGCGACGCCGGCCGGGCGTGAAGACCGGATGCGAGTAGGAGATCGTGCGGATCATCTTCTGCGGATCGATCGCCTCGGTGCGGTTGAGCGTGACGCAGAAGTCGCGGTCGGCGCGCAGCCGCTGCAGGTGGTTCATCCAGTAGGTGACGGTCGAGACCGGCTTCGGCTCGGCGAGGAGATGGAAGTTCCAGGCCGAGCGCGCCCAGCGCCGCCGGGGCAGCAGCCGCGAGTCGGTGTGGAGCACCGCCTCGTTGTGCTGGTAGGGGATCGCGCCGAGCACCCGCCGCTCGCGCTCGCAAGCGTCGGCGAGCATCGCCAGCGCCTGGTCGGAGTGCGTCGCGATCACGACCTGGTCGAAGCGCTCGCTGTCGCGCCCGCCGCGCCCCTCGGCGACCACGGTGACGTGGCCGCGCTCGCGGGTGATCGAGCGCACGGGCGAGCCGAGCCGGATGCGCTCGCGGAACGGCGCCGTCAGCGCCTCGACGTAGCGCGCCGAGCCGCCGGCGATCGTCGACCAGTGTCGGCCGGTCGCGGAAGCCGAGCATGCCGTGGTTGGCGAAGAACTCGGCCAGGAAGCGGACCGGGAAGCTGCTGCATCTGAGCCGGGTCGGCAGACCACACCGCCGAGGCCTGGGGAACGATCAGGCGCTCGACGAAGTGCCGCGAGAAGCGGTGGCGGGCGAGGAAGTCGGCCAGCGAGTCGGCCTGCCCCACGGTCGCCTCCCTCGAGCAGGCGGCGCAGCTCGCGGTTGAAGCGCAGCAGGTCGAGCATCATGCGCTGGAAGCGCAGGCTGACGAGGTTGCGGGGCTGGCAGAAGAGGCCGTGCGGCGTGCCGGAGTACTCGAAGTCCTCGTGCTCGCCCTTGACCGAGAAGCTCATGCTCGTCGGCTGGCGGGCGACGCCGAGGCGATCGAGCAGGCGCGTGAAGAGCGGGTAGTTGCGGTCGTTCATCACGATGAAGCCGGTGTCGACGTGGTGGGTCTCGTACTCCGTGTCCACCCGGATCGTGTTCGTGTGGCCGCCGGCGTAGCCGCCGGCCTCGTAGACGACGATCTCGTGCCGGCCGTGCAGCAGGTGCGCGGCGACGAGGCCGGAGACGCCCGCACCCACGATCGCGATCCTCATCGCTCTTCCATCTTCCCGCGCTTCAGCGTTCCCATCGCAGCTTTACGTACGCGCGTGCGCGCGGGGCGGATCATCGCGCGCGGGGAGGATTGCGATGCGGATGCGTCGAATCAGACCGCCGTGAAGCGCACTGCGACCAAGACACCCGAGGCGGGGCCGGTCAACGGCACCTCCGAGCACCAGAGCCTCTCCAAGTACATCCAGGCCCGCTTCGACGAGTGCTCGCGCTCGCAGAAGGACGTGGCGCAGTACATCGTCGACCACCTCGACGAGGCGGCGTTCCAGACGGCCGAGGAGCTGGCCCGGCGCGCGAACACCTCGAGCTCCACGGTCGTTCGCTTCTCCCAGGCGCTCGGCTTCGAGGGGTTCCCCGAGTTGCAGGCGGCCGCGCGCGAGGAATACCGGCGCGTGCACGCGAAGGCCGCGAAGGAGGGGTCCTCGAACGGCTCGACACCGCTGTTCTCCCTCGACCAGAACGAGTTCGAGTCAGCGCTCGCCGCCGACCACCTGAACGTCGAGGAGACCGCGCGCAAGGTCTCGCGCTCGGACGTCGAGGCGCTGATCGCCGCGATCGTCGAAGCCGAGAAGGTGCTCGTCGCGGGCACCGATCAGATGGCGTTCTTCGCCAGCTACCTGCGCCACCTGCTGATGCTGCTGGACCTGCGCGTGGACGTCGTCGCGAGCCCGTCCCAGGAGGCGCTCAGCCGGCTCGGGCGGATCGACGCCCAGACGCTCGTGATCGGGCTCTCCGCGGGACGGCCGCACCCGCTGGTCGTGCGCGCGATGAAGCTGGCGCGCCATCGCCAGGCGCGCACCGCGGCGATCACCGACGCGACGCTCTCGGAGATCGCGAAGCTCGCGCAGATCAAGCTCTACTACTCCTCCAACAGCCCCGCCTACGTGCGCTCGCACGCGGCGCTGCTCAGCATCATCCAGGCGCTCGCCTACGGCGTGTACGCGCGCGACACCGCGCAGTACGACGACCGCATCAAGGCCTTTCGCCTGAAGTAGCCGCGGCGAGTGGGCGCGGCGTTATGCTCGCGCCCGTACCGGCAGGCGGGGGGACTGCCTCCAGTCGCGAAGGGGGAACTGAAATGACTCGCACCGCCGTTCGTGGCGCGACCGCTCTGGTCGCGTCTCTCGTCCTCGCCTGCGCCCTGCTCCTGGCAGCCGGCGCGCTCGCCGCCACGCCCAAGAAGAAGGCGCATTTCGCCGGCCACACCAGCGCCGAACCGGTTGAGGGCTTCCGCGCCCCGGTGAAGTTCACGGTCGCGCCCGACTCGAGGTCTTTGTCCAACTTCACGTTCGGCACGCTCGGGTGCTTCGGCGCCGGCGGCTTTCGCCCGGGCGTGAGTCCCTACACGGGCAGCTCGCTGATCAACGCGGGCAAGCTGAAGGTGAAGCCGAACGGCGGCTTCTCCGACAAAGCGCTCGCCGGTTCCTCGGTGGCCAACCAGACGACGACCACGGAAATGACGATCAGCGGCAAGTTCGCGAGTCCCAAGCGCGTCTCGGGGACGATCACGTTCTTCCAGAAGGTCGTGGGGGGCGGCGTGAGCTCCAAATGCGGCCCCGGGAAGATCTCCTTCTCGGCGAGCGCGAAGTAGGTCCGATCCTCTAGCCTCGCTCTCGTGAGCACACCCTGGGACGCGGAGACCTACGACCGCACCAGCAAGCCGCAGCAGCGCTGGGCCAACGAGGTGATCTCGCGTCTGATCGGGGTGGAGCGTGACGCCACCGTGCTCGATGTCGGCTGCGGCACCGGGCGCGTGACCGAGCATCTCGCCCGCCTGGTCCCGGCGGGTCGCGTGCTCGCGATCGACGCTTCCGAGGACATGGTCGCGATCGCGCGCGAGCGGCTCGGCGAGCGCGCGGAGGTGCGCCGCTGCGACGTGCTGGAGCTGGACATGGACGCCGAGGTGGACGTCGTCTTCTCGACGGCCACGCTGCACTGGGTCACCGACCACGACGCCCTGTGGCCGGTGCTGGCGCGCGCGCTGAAGCCGGGCGGGAAGCTCGAGGTCCAGTGCGGGGGAGAGGGCAACATCGAGCAGGTGCGCGAGGTCATCGACGCCGCAGCCGCGTCGGTCGGCTCCGACCTCGAAGGCTTCTCGCCGTGGACCTTCGCGAGCCCGCAGGACACGGAGCGCAGGCTGAAGGACGCGGGCTTCACCGAGATCAAGTGCTGGCTCGCCGACGAGCCTGCGTTCCCGGAAGAGACCGCGGCGTTCGTGCGCACCTCGATCCTCGCCGCGCACCTGGAGCGGCTTCCCGAGGAGGAGCGTGAGCCGTTCGTCGCCGCCGTGATGGAGCGCGTCCGGCTGCCGCTCGATTACGTGCGGCTGAACGTCTCGGCCGCACGCCCGGTCTGACAGTCGCTCCTCCCGGCCGGTCTGCAAGGATCTCGCGCGATGCACCGCACCCTGGTCGGTAGCGACGGTCCGGAGCGCCTGGGCCGTGTCGAGTTCTTCGGAGGCCTCAGCGAGGCCCACCGTCGCATGCTCGCTCGCCACATCGACGAGCTTCTTGCCGAGCCGGGGGATCACCTGATGGCCGAGGGCGACTACGGCTACGAGGCGATCTTCATCGAGGACGGCACAGCCGAGGTCCGCCAGCACGGTGAGCTGATCAACACGGTCGGGCCGGGCGAGATCGTCGGTGAGCTGGCGCTCGTGCACCCCGATGGCAGGCGGACCGCGAGCGTGACGGTGGCGACGCCGCTGCGGGCGCTCAGCCTCACCTCGCACTCCTTCCACGAAATCCGCAGCCGCATGCCGGACCTCGCCGAGGCGATCGACCGCGCCGCGAGCGAGCACCACGAGCGCGACCGGCTCCGCGCCGAACAGGCCGCGGGCACCTGAGCGTGCACGCCGGCGAGCCCGCGCCGGCACTCCGCGCCGTGACCGTCGCCGACCTGCGGACGATCCTCGGCGAGCTCGACGACTTCTGGGGCCCCGAGCGGGATGTGGCGTTCCTGCACCAGGCCCTCTACGTGCACGAGTTCGGCGAGACCTCAGTGCTCGCGGAGCGCGACGGGCGGATCGTCGGTTACCTGCTCGGGTTCGTCAATCAGCACGGCACCGGCTACGTGCACGCGGTCGCGGTCCGGCGCGAGGCAAGGGGAGAAGGGCTCGCACGGACGATGTACGAGCGCTTCGAGCGGCTCGTACGCGCCCGCGGGGCCGACTCGCTGAGGGCGATAACGGCGCCCGAGAACGAGGGCTCGCGCGCGTTCCACGAAGCGCTCGGTTTCTCCGTCGAAGAGGTCGCCGACTACTCGCCGAGCAGCGGGACACGGCTGGTGTTCACCCGCGCGCTCGCCTGACCGGGCCGGCCGCGCCGGCGGGCGCTGGAACCGGGAGCTCTCTGTCCGCCGCGGCGGACGGGGCGTCCGGGGCCTTGGCCCGGGCGGCGCCCGGGGCGGCGTGCGAGCGCTTATAGACTGCGTGCCATGCGCGACGAGGCGACATTCCGCGTCAAGGCGGGCCTGGCGGAGATGCTCAAGGGCGGCGTGATCATGGACGTCGTCACGCCCGATCAGGCCAAGATCGCAGAGGACGCCGGCGCCGCCGCGGTGATGGCGCTCGAGCGCGTGCCTGCCGACATCCGCCGCGACGGCGGCGTCGCGCGCATGTCCGACCCGGAGATGATCGCCGGGATCCAGGAGGCCGTCGACGATCCCGGTGATGGCCAAGGCGCGGATCGGCCACTTCATGGAGGCGCGGGTCCTCGAGGCGCTGGAGGTCGACTACATCGACGAGTCCGAGGTCCTCACGCCCGCCGACGAGCGCAACCACATCGACAAGTGGGACTTCAAGGTGCCGTTCGTCTGCGGAGCGACCAACCTCGGCGAGGCGCTGCGGCGGATCGGCGAGGGCGCCGCGATGATCCGCTCCAAGGGCGAGGCCGGCACCGGCGACATCGTCGAGGCTGTGCGCCACATGCGCCAGATCGGGACCGAGATCAAGCGCCTGACGATGCTCGGCGACGACGAGCTCGCGACCGCAGCGAAGGAGATCGCGGCGCCGCTCGACATCGTTCGCGGCGTCGCGCGGGAGGGACGGCTGCCGGTCGTGCTCTTCTGCGCCGGTGGCATCGCGACGCCCGCCGACGCTGCGCTGATGATGGCGCTCGGGGCCGAGGGCGTGTTCGTCGGCTCGGGCATCTTCAAGTCCGAGGACCCGGCCACGCGCGCACGCGCGATCGTCGAGGCGACGACGCACTGGCAGGACCCGCAGCGCGTGGCCGATGCCTCCCGTGGCCTCGGGACCCCGATGGTCAGCCTCGAGAGCTCGAAGCTCGACGAGGAGCAGTTGCTCGCCCAGCGTGGCTCCTAGAGACGGCCCGCTGATAGGCGTTCTCGCACTCCAGGGTGGCTTCGAGGCGCACGCGCGGATGCTCTCCCGGCTCGGCGCGCGCACGCGCGAGGTGCGCGTTCCCGCCGACCTCGATGGCCTCGACGGGCTGATCGTCCCGGGCGGGGAGTCCACGACGATGACGCTCGGGGTCGAGCGCGAGGGGCTCGCCGGGCCGCTCCGCGAGTTCGCGGAGCGAGGGCTTCCGATCCTCGGTTCCTGCGCCGGCCTGATCATGCTCGACCGCGAGCACCTCGGACTGATGGACATCTCCGCACGCCGGAACGCCTTCGGGCGCCAGGTCGCGAGCTTCGAGGCGGACCTCGACCTCGCGGGCATCGACGGCCCGCCGCTGCGTGCGATCTTCATCAGGGCGCCCTGGATCGAGGAGCACGGGCCGGACGTCGAGATCCTGGCCGTCCTCGACGGCCACCCGGTGGCAGCCAGGCAGGATCGCCTGATCGCGGTCGCGTTCCACGCCGAGCTCGGGGAGGACGACCGTCTGCACCGCTGGTTCCTGCGGCTCGCCGGGGGAGGGCGACCCGCGCCGCCGCTTGACGACGGCTGACGTAAGTGCTAACTTACCGTTAGTGGCGACTTACCAAGGGCAGGCGTTCGAAGCTCTCGGCGACCCGACCAGGCGCGAGATCTTCGAGTTGCTCGCCGAGCGCCCGCAGGCCGTGGGGGAGCTCGCCGGGCAACTGCCGGTCAGCCGCCCCGCCGTCTCGCAACACCTGCGGGTGCTCAAGGGGGCCGGTCTCGTGAGCGACCGCCCCGACGGCAGCCGCCGCATCTACCAGGTCGACCCTGCCGGGGTGAGCGAGCTCCGTGCCTACCTCGACCAGTTCTGGAACCGATCGCTGGCCTCGTTCAAGAAGGCCGCCGAGCAGAAATTCAAGGAGAAGCGATGAGCTCAGCACCCACGCAGGCAGCCGGGACCGCAGTGCGCGCCTCGATCGTCGTCGACGCGCCGGCCGAGGAAGCGTTCAGCGTCTTCACCGAGGACATCGGCAGCTGGTGGAACCCCGACCATCACATCCTCGACGGCGAGCTCGCCGAGATGGTCTTCGAGCCGCGTGCCGGCGGCCACGTCTACGACCGCGCGACCGACGGCAAAGAGTGCCGCTGGGCGCGCGTGCTGGCGTACGAGCCGCCGCGGCGGTTCGTGATCAGCTGGGACATCAGCCTGAGCTGGCAGCTCGAGACAGATCCCGCGCGGACGAGCGAGATCGAGGTCACGTTCACACCCCGGGGCGCCGAGCAGACGCTCGTCGAGCTGGAGCACCGCCACCTCGAGCGCCACGGCGAGGGCTGGGAGGCGATGCGCGACTCGGTCGGCTCCCCCGGCGGCTGGTCCGGCGGGCTCGGGCTGTTCGCCAAGCGGCTGGCGAGGCCGTGAGGACTGCGGCGGCCTGAGGATCGGGGTGCTGCGCTACAAAAGAGCATCGCCTCCGAGCCCCGCGTCGCCGCACTGTCCACCACGCCCGTCAAGGCGCTGCGCATCCAGCGCCGCGAGCGCTTGCTGCTGGGCAGGGACGGCGCGCAGGGCGACCGTGCGTTCTTCCTCGTCGACGAGCGTGGGCGGATGGTCAACGGAAAGCGCAGCGCGGCGCTCAACCAGGTCGTCGCCGAGCTCGCGGAGGACGGAGAGCTCTCGCTCACGTTCCCCGACGGGAGCCGCGTCGCGGGCACGCCGGCCCCGGGCGAGAGCGTCCAGGTCCGCTTCTACTCGCTGATGCGGCCCGCGCGGGCGCTCGACGGCCCCTTCGCGGCGGCCCTGTCCCAGCACGCCGGCCTGCCGCTGCGCCTGGTCGCCTTCGACCCGGGCCGCTCGTCCGTGGACCGGGGCGCCTCGGGCGCGGCGACCATCCTCTGCCGGTCCTCGGCCGCCGCGCTTGCCCGCGCCGCGGGCCGCGAGAACATCGACACGCGGCGCTTCCGGATGACGATCGAGCTGGACGGCTGCGAGCCGTTCGCCGAAGACGGCTGGATCGGGCGGCAGCTGCGGATCGGCGGCGCCCGGCTACGGCCGATGGGCCACGTCGGCCGTTGCACGGTCACCACCCTCGACCCTGAGAGCGGCGAGGTGGACCTGCCGACGCTCGACGTGCTGCGCGAGCTCCGCGGGGACGCCGAGACGACAGAGCCGCTCGCGATCGGCGTGCACTGCGCCGTGATCGAGCCCGGCGAGGTCGCGCTCGGCGATCCGGTCGAGATCGACGGGCGTTAGCCGGGCGCGCGCCCCGCACCCAAGGGGGCCACCCGGAGCACGGCCCCAGGCACGCGTCCGCGTCCGATCATCCTCATCCCACAGCTGTAAACCGCACGACCCCGTCGCGCTCCTCTTCGGAGGCCCGGCCGTCCTCCAGCAGCAGATCCACGTGGCCGAGCACCTCCGAGAGCGTCAGGTACGCCTGCGTGACCGCCACGTTGCCCCACAGCTCCTGGGCGATCTCGTGCGCGGTGCGCGGTTGCTCGGCGATCAGCCGCAGGATCCGCTCGGCGCGGCGCCGGTGCATCCGGAAGCGCTCGTCGATCAGGGCCACGTGGTCGGTGATCGGCCGTCCGTGCCCCGGCAGCACGAGGTCGAGGTCCAGCTCGCGCGTCGCTTCGAGCGAGCGCATGTAGGTGATGAGCGCCTGCGGCCGCGGCCCGGTGGGATCGGGCTCACCCCCGAGCGGGCGCGCGAGCAGCGGGTTCGAGGAGATGTGCGCGATCAGGTGGTCGGCCGCCAGCATCAGCTTGCGCTCTTCGTCGAGGAACACCGTGTCCGATGGGCTGTGTCCGGGGCGCTGCAGCACGCGCAGCGTGCGGTCGCGCAGCGCGAGCTCCTCGCCGTCGCCTAGCGGGCGCGTGACCTCGACCGCTGAGCCCCAGGCGCGGAAGCCGGCCGAGACCGCGCGCAGCGCCGTCACGATTTCGGCCGGGATGCCGTGACGGAGCATGATGCTCTCCGCGAAGGCGTCGTCGAGGTCGGTCTCTTTGCCGTAGCTCGCGAGGTACGGCGCCAGCGGCGCGATCGCGGCGACCTCCGCTCCGGAGCGCCGCGCGAGGATCGAGGCGAGCCCGAAGTGATCCATGTGCTGGTGGCTGATCACCAGCAGCTCGATGTCCTCGATGCGGTGCCCCCGTCCCGCCAGCGCCTGCTCGAGCTCGTCGAGCGCCTTCGCCGAGTTCGGCCCCGAGTCGACCAGCGTCAGGGGCGAATCCTCGATCAGGTAGGCGTTCACGCGCCCGACCATGAACGGCGTCGGGACGGCGAGGCGGTGGATGCCCGCCTCGGCCGCCGCCGCGAGGTTCTCGCGCTCGGTTTCGGCTTCGCGCTCCGCGCGCTGCTCGGCCGACTCCTCCGCCGCGCCCCCGTCCGCGCTCACGAGCGGATCAGCGCCAGCACCTCGTCGCGGCGCCGTTCCATGTCCTGCTCGGACACCAGCGACTCCAGGCACAGGCGCAGCAGCGGCTCGGTGTTCGAGGGCCGCACGTTGAAGTGCCAGTCCTCGTAGTCGATCGAGATCCCGTCGAGCTGTTTCTGCTCGGCGTCCGAGTAGCGCTCGGCGATCTCGTCCATCTTCGCCTGCTGGTCGGCGACCTCGGAGTTGATCTCGCCCGAGATGAAGTAGTTCTCGCGGATAGGGCGCGAGGCGCTCGGACATCGTCGTGCCGCCGGTGGCGAGCAGCTCCAGCACGAGCAGCGCCGGGATCGTGCCCGAGTCGGCGCAGTAGAAATCGCGGAAGTAGTAGTGGCCGGAGACCTCGCCGCCGAACAGCGAGCCCTCTTTGTGCATGCGCGTCTTGAAGAACGCGTGCCCGACGCGGTTGACGTATGCGACCCCGCCCGCACGCTCGACCGTGTCCGGGACCGCGCGCGAGGCGCGCACGTCATACAGGATCGCTTCGGGGTGGGCGGGATCCGATTCCGCCTTGCCGAGCAGCGACTCGGCGAGCAGCGCGGTCAGGAAGTCGCCGTCCACGAAGCGGCCGGTCTCATCGATGAAGAAGCAGCGGTCGGCGTCCCCGTCCCACGCGATCCCGAGGTCGGCGCCCGTCTCGCGGACCTTCTCGATGATGAAGGAGCGGTTCTCGGGCAGCAGCGGGTTCGGCTCGTGGCCGGGGAACTCGCCGTCGGGTCTCCAGTAGCTCTCGATCAGCTCCAGCTCGAGGCTCTCGAGCAGCGGCCCGACCATCGGCCCGGCCATGCCGTTGCCGCCGTCCACGACGACCTTCAGCGGGCGCGGGGAGGAGCGCACGGCGTCGGCGTCGATGAAGCGCAGCGCCGCCTCCTGGAACGGCTCGTAGATGTCGACCTCCTCCAGCCGGCCGGGCTCCGCTCCCTCTGGCGCGGTTCCGTCTTCGACCAGCCGCCGGATGTCCTGGATGCCCGAGTCGCCCGAGAGCGCGATCGCGCCCTCGCGGACGAGCTTCGCCCCGGTGTAGGCCTTCGGGTTGTGCGAGGCGGTGCACATCAGCCCGCCGTCGAGCTCGCGCGAGCCGACGAGCCAGTAGAGCATCTCCGAGCCGACCATCCCGGCGTCGATCACGTTCGCGCCCGCGGCGAGCATCCCGTCGCGGTAGCGGGCCGCCAGCTCGGGGGCGCTCAGTCGCATGTCGCGGCCGAGCCCGATCCTCAGCTCGCCGACCGGCTTGCCTGCGAGCTGTGAGAGCACGACCGGGAAGGCGCGGCCGATCCGCTCGGCCAGGCCGCCGCCGATCTGCTCGCCGAAGATGCCGCGGATGTCGTAGGCCTTGAAGATGTCGGGCAGCGCTGGCGGGCTCATCGGCGTGTGCGCATCCTATGACCCGCGCCTCGCGCGGGCCCGGGAGGGGCCGTGCGAAGCCGCCCGAAGCGCACCGCCGCGCCCCCGATTCGTAGACTGAGAGCCATGTCCGGTCATTCCAAGTGGGCCTCGATCAAGCACAAGAAGGCGATCGTCGACTCCCGCCGCGGCGCGCACTTCTCCAAGCTGACGCGCGCGATCACGGTCGCGGCGCGCGACGGCGGCGGCGATCCCGTCGGCAACCCCGCGCTCGACCTGGCGATCCGCAAGGCCAGGGAAGCGTCGATGCCGAAGGACAACATCGAGCGCGCGATCGCCAAGGGCACGGGCGAGGGCGGCGAGGCCGAGGCGATCGAATCGGTCCTCTACGAGGGCTACGGGCCGGGCGGCGTCGCGGTGCTGGTGGAGGCGCTGACCGACAACCGCAACCGCACGAGCGCCGAGGTCAAACACGCCTTCTCCAAGCAGAACGGCAGCCTCGGCGAGCCGGGCTCGGTCGCCTACCTGTTCGACAAGAAGGGCACGATCGTCGTGGACGGCACGCGCTACTCCGAAGACGACCTGATGGCCGCCGTGGAGGCCGGGGCGGAGGACATCTCGACCGACGACGACGTCTTCGAGGTGATCACCTCGCTCGGCGACTTCGCGGCCGTGCGCGCGGCGCTGGAGGAGGCGGGCGTGGAGATCGACAGCGCCGAGCTCTCCTACCGCGCGTCGAGCCTCGTGCCGCTCGACGAGGCGGCGGCGCGGCAAGCTGATGCGGCTGATCGACGCGCTCGAAGAGCTCGACGACGTCAGCGCCGTGCACGCGAACTTCGACGTCTCCGCCGACGTGCTCGAACGTGTCGCAGGCTGAGCGGCCGATCGTCGCGATCCTCTGCGGGGGTCGCGGCACGCGGCTGCAGGAGCGCACGCAGGAGATCCCGAAGCCGCTCGTCGAGATCGGCGGGCTGCCGATCGTCTGGCACGTCGTCCAGCTCTACGCCTCGCAGGGCTTCCGCCGCTTCCTGCTGGCGACGGGGTACAAGGGCGAGCTGATCGAGCGCTTCGCCGCGGAGCACCCGTGGCCGGAGGGCGTGACGGTGCGGTGCGTGGACACCGGGCTGGAGACACAGACGGGAGGCCGCATCGCACGCCTGGCCGTGTTCTTTCGAGGATGGAGATGTTCTGCGCGACCTACGCGGACGGGGTCGCCGACATCGACCTCGAGGCCCTGCTCGACTTCCACGCCTCCCACGGCGCGCTCGCGACGATGACCGTCGTGCGCCCCGAGCTGCAGTTCGGCGTCACCGAGCTCGACGGCGAGGGCCGGGTCACCGGCTTCAACGAGAAGCCGCGCTCCGAGCACTGGATCAACGGCGGCTTCTTCTGCTTCGAGGCCGGCGCGATCGACTACATCGCCGCGGGCGGCGACGCCGCCGTGCTCGAGCGGGCGCCGCTGGAGGGCCTCGCGCGCGACGGGCAGCTCCGCGCCCACCGCCACGAGGGCTTCTGGGAGTGCATGGACACCTACAAGGACGCGGTCGCGCTCAACGACCTCTGGGCCTCGGGCGCGCCGCCGTGGAGGATCTGGCAGCCCGGCGACCGGAGGACGCCGCGGGGAGCGAGGGCTCAGGCGCTCCTGGCGGCGCGCGCGGAATAGCCTCACCGGCTCGCGCAGGCCCTTCAGGCGGCGCTGGCCGGCGTAGGACCAGCGGTAGTCCTCCGGCGCGGTGTCGTGAAGCGCGTCGTCGGCGAGCAGGCTCCCCGGCCGCGCGACCGAGGTGATGCGGCTCGCGAGGTTGACGGGCCGCCCGAACCAGTCGCCGGCGCGCGGCAGCGCGGAGCCGAAGGCGGCGCCGGCGCGCAGCTGCGGGAACTCCTCGCCCTCGGCGTCGGCGGCTTCGACCAGGCCGAGCGTCGCGCCCAGCAGCGGCTCGGGCTCGGGCGAGGCGAGCATCGCGGCGTCGCCGATCGTCTTGACCAGCCGCACCGGCGGCTCGGCGACCTCGCCGGCGAGCGCTTCCAGGCGCGCCGCGAGACGGCCGAGCTCATCCGGCGGGACTTCCTCGCCGAGCCGCGTGAAGCCGACGAGGTCGGCGAATGCGACCGCGACCTCGCGCGCGCCGGGCAGCTCGCCGCCGCTGCGCTCCATCGCGTTGACGACCTCGGCCTGCGTCGCGTGGCGCAGGTGCAGCGTGAGGATGCTGCGTGATCATCGGGTCCACGAGCGGGTACATCTGCTCGACCGCGGCCGCGTAGCGCTTGGCGAGCTCGGCCTCGCTGAGCCCCGGCTCGATCACCATCTTCAGCGGGATCGCGCGCAGGCTCTCGGCCGCCTGGGAGAGGCTGCGGCCGAGCACGCGCAGCAGCGCCAGCGTCTCCTCGTCCGGGATCCCGAGCGCGCGGCCGACCTGGAGCCGCTGCGCCGCCTCGAGCTCCAGGTCGGTGTAGATGGGCTCGTCGGTCTCGGCGATCGGCAGGCCCATCGCGCGGCTGAGCGCGTTCAGCATCTCCGGCTCGATCCCGGCCAGCTCGGCGATCTGCGCGGCCGTGTAGCGCGCGTCGCTGACGATCATCCGGTCCGCGGGCAGGAACATGACGCGTGCCGGACGCCGTCGTGCGGCGCAGATCGGCCAGCGGCACGCCGTCGGCGGCGAGCTCGCGCAGCAGCGCGAGCCGCTCCGCGCGCTGCTCCCCCTCGCAGGCCGTCGAGCAGCCCCTCGGCCTCGAAGTCGATCTCGGCGCCGGCGTCCACGCGGGGAGCCTAGCCACGCCATCGGGGCACAGGCAGGCACCCAGTTCCCCGCCGGCGGCGGCTGGGGCCCGCCAAGCAGGCGTCCGCTGCCACGCGGAGAATCACGGAGCATGATCGTCCTCGGCATCGATCCCGGCCTCGCCAACACCGGATACGGCGTCGTGGCGCGCCGCCGCGGGCGTCCCGTCGCGCTCGACGGCGGCGTGATCGAGACCGCGCCGGCCCTCGCGCCCGAGCGCCGGCTCGCGGAGATCCACGCCGGCGGTCGAGGCGCTGATCGACGAGCACGAGCCGGACGCGGTCGCGCTGGAGGAGCTCTACTTCGGCCAGAACGCCCGCAGCGCCTTCGCCGTCGGCCAGGCGCGCGGCGTCGTGATGCTCGCCGCCGGTCGTAGAGGGCTGCCGTGCGAGGGCTACACGCCGCAGCAGGTCAAGGGCGCCGTGTGCGGGATCCGGCGGCGCCGGCAAGGACCAGGTCGCCCGCATGGTCGCGGCGCTGCTCGCGCTGCCCGAGCCGCCCCGGCCCGACCACGCCGCCGACGCGCTCGCCGTCGCGGTCTGCCACCTGAACCGGGCGCCGCTCGCCGCCGCGATGGCAGGGCACAGCGTGATCGCGCTCCTGCGGGGCGAGGTGGCCGTGCGCCGCGCCGACCACGTCGTGATCCTCTGCGACGCGGTCGGCTACCGCGCGGCCGTCTCCGCCGAGACGCTGCGCCACGTGCCGCCCGTCGGGCGAGGAGGTCACGCTGCACACGCACCTGATCGTCCGCGACGACGCGCTCGCGCTCTACGGCTTCCACTCCGAGCAGGAGCGCGAGCTGTTCCTGATGCTGCTCTCGGTGCAGGCGGTCGGCCCGAAGGTCGCGCTCGCGGTGCTCTCCGCCGGGCCCCCGCGCGATCTGATCGCCGCGCTCGCGGCGGGCGACGCCGCGCGCTTCCAGGCGGTCCCCGGGATCGGCAAGCGCACCGCCGAGCGGATCATCGTCGAGCTGCGCGAGAAGGTCGTCCCCGACGGCGCCGAGCCGGCCGAGCCCGAGATCCTCGCGCGCCGGGGCGAGAGCCGGGAGCCGCGCGCGCTCGCGCGCGAAGGCCTGCTCGAGCTCGGCTACGCACCGGTCGAGGCCGACGAGCTGCTGCGCGAGGCCGAGGGCGAGAGCCCCGAGGAGCTGATCGCCGCCGCGCTGCGGCTCGCGCGGAGCGCGGGGTGAGCAGGTGACAGACGTGCCGACCGAGAGGATCCAGACGCCCTACCTCGTCGCCGAGGACGAGCTCGACCGCTCGCTGCGCCCGCGCACGCTCGGGGAGTTCGTCGGCCAGGACACGCTGCGCGAGCAGCTCGCCGTCGCGATCGAGGCGAGCGCCGCGCGCGGGGAGGCGCTCGACCACCTGCTGCTCGCGGGGCCGCCGGGCCTCGGCAAGACCTCGCTCGCGCAGATCGTGGCCGCCGAGCTGGACGTCCCGTTCGTGCAGACGGCGGGGCCGGCGCTGGAGCGCAAGGGCGACATCGCGGCGTTCCTGACCGCGCTCGAGCCGCGCAGCGTGTTCTTCGTCGACGAGATCCACCGCCTCGCGCGCACGCTCGAGGAGACCTTCTACCCGGCGATGGAGGACCGGCGGCTGCCGATCACCGTCGGCCAGGGCGCGGGCGCACGCGTCGTGACGCTCGAGCTGCCGCCCTTCACGCTCGTCGGCGCGACCACCCGCACCGGCCTGCTGACGACGCCGCTGCGCGACCGCTTCGGCATCCAGGCGCGCCTCGAGCCCTACGCGACCGAGCAGCTGGCGGTGATCGTGCGGCGCTCGGCCGGGATCCTCGAGGTCGAGCTCGACGATCGCGGCGCGGTCGCGATCGCGGCGCGCAGCCGCGGCACGCCGCGCGTCGCCAACCGCCTGCTCAAGCGCGTGCGCGACTACGCGGAGGTGCGCATGGAGGGCGTCGTGACGGCCGCCGCGGCCGAGGCCGCGCTGGAGCTGCTCGAGGTCGACGAGCTCGGGCTCGACCGGCTCGACCGCGAGATCCTGGGCGCGATCTGCGAGAAGTTCGGCGGCGGGCCCGTCGGCCTGTCGACGCTCGCGGTCGCGGTGGGCGAGGAGCAGGACACGATCGAGGACGTCTATGAGCCCTACCTGCTGCAGCAGGGGCTCATCAAGCGCACGCCGCGCGGGCGGACCGCCACGCCCGGCGCCTACGCGCACCTCGGGCTCGAGGCGCCGGTGCGGGACGCGGCGCTCTTCTGAGCGCGCGCGTTCGCCTCCTACCGAAGGATGAGAAGAGCCTGCTTGGCCTGTCCTTGAAGATGCTTTCGTAGTCTGTGCGACATGGCGCACCCGTTCATCTGCCCCAACTGCGGCCACCGCACGACCGAGGTCGACCGGAACATCGGCTTCACGCGCCAGCGCAAGGGCTGCACGAAGTGCGGCTTCGCGTTCCTCTTCGAGCTGCTCGACGACTACTTCCCGGCCCCGGACGCGGCGTTCTTCGTCTGCGACGGCGAGGCCCGCGTCATCGGCTGCGGGCGCAACGCCTTCGCGTTCACCGGGCTCGAGGAGGAGGAGGTCATCGGACAGCCCGTGCAGCAGGTGCTCGGCCTGAGCTTCAACAACGGCGACGACCCGCTCGGGACGGTGCTCGAGTGGGGCGTGCGGGCGCTGGCGGTCCCGGTCAGCGTCGCCGGCGAACGGGACGTCGCCGCCGACGCCAAAGCCGACATCTTCCCGGCCTACGACGACGACGGTGGGCTGTTGCTGGTGCTCACGCCCGACAAGTAGTCTCCTTTCAAGAGAGATGACCGACCGCCGCCGCAACTCCGTGATCCTGCTGCTGGTCGCGATCCTGATCGGCCTCGCGACCGTCACGATCGTCGCCAAAAAAACGCGCCTCGGGCTCGACCTGAAGGGCGGCGTCCAGCTGGTCTACGAGGGCCGCCCGACGGGGCAGGCGAAGGTCGACACCGAATCGCTGAACCGCGCGATCGACATCATGCGCAAACGAGTCGATCAGCTCGGCGTCGCCTCGCCGGAAATCCAGCGCTCCGGCGAAAAGGAAATCGTCGTCCAGCTGCCGGAAGTGACGAACATCGAAAAGGCCGAACGCCAGGTCGGTACGACCGCCCAGCTGCAGTTCTACGACTGGGAGCCGAACGTGATCGGACCCGAAGGCACCCCGGCTCCGACCGAAGCATCGGTCACGGGCGGGCGCGAAGCAGGCGGTTCGGCCTTCGGGCTCACCCAGTACAAGGCCGTCCAGCGCGCCTTGAAACGGGCGCCGGAACTGCGCCACAACGACACCACTTGGGACTGGCACACCAACTGCACGCCCGCGCAGGTGAACGGCTGCCTCTACGGCAGCTGGTACCTGATCGACGAAAAGAACCAGCAGATGCTCTGCCCGCTGGGGCCGCACGGGGAAACGCAGACGACGTGCTCCGCCGCCGAAAGCGAAAAGGCGGTCCGGGAAACCGAACACCAGCTGATCAGCAAGGGCAAGATGCCCAAGAACGCGAAGCCGAAGGCCGTGCGCGTGAACCCGGGCACGGTGCTGATCCAGGCCCGGCAGACCGAAGGCGCCGGCGGGAAAGTGCTGAACCGCAACCCGAACTCCTTCTTCGTCATCAAGGACGACCCGGTCCTGACGGGCGCCGACATCACGCACCCGCAGCAGGGCTTCGACGAAGGCGCGGGCGGCAACGGGCAGCCGAACGTGAACTTCGGCTTCACGGGCCACGGCAAGAGCGTCTTCGAAGGGGTCACGAAGAACATCGCGCACCGCGGCCAGGAAGCGCAGCTGCCGGGAGTCCCCAAGACCTCGGCCGAACAGCACTTCGCGGTCGGGCTCGACGGCAAACTGGTCACGACCCCCTCGATCGACTACACGAAGTACCCCGAAGGGATCGACTCGACCAACGGCTCTGAGATCTCCGGCGGCTTCACGATCGGCTCGGCGCAGGAACTCGCCGAAGAGCTCCAGTCGGGCGCCCTGCCGATCAAGCTCAACCTGATCTCCCGCTCGCAGGTCTCGGCCACACTCGGCAAACAGGCGCTCAACCAGGGCCTGATCGCCCTCCTCGTCGGCTTCCTGCTCGTGTGCGTGTTCCTCGTCGCCTTCTACCGCATCCTGGGGCTGATCGCGGTCGGGGGCCTGGTCATCTACGGCATCTACTTCTTCGCGCTCATCAAGCTGATCCCGATCACCCTGACCCTGCCGGGCATCGCCGGCCTGATCCTGACGATCGGCGTCGCCGCGGACGCGAACATCGTGATCTTCGAGCGCGTCAAGGAGGAGATACGCGGCGGCAGATCGGTGGTATCGGGGATCGCGACCGGCTACAAACGGGGCTTCGCGGCGATCGTGGACGCCAACGTCGTCACCTTCATGACCGCGTTCATCCTGTTCGCGCTGGCGACCGCCGAAGTCAAGGGCTTCGCGTTCACCCTCGGCATCGGCGTGCTGGTCTCGCTGTTCACCGCCGTGCTGGCCACCCAAGCAGTGCTCGGCGCGATGGCGCGATCGAAGCTCGTGACCCACCCGGCGGCGCTCGGCGCGAAGGGCGAGGGCCACAAATGGACCTTCGACTTCATGGGCGCCTCGAAATGGTTCTTCTCGTTCTCCGGCGTGATCCTGCTGATCGGGGCGCTGGCGATCGGCGGCAAAGGGCTGAACTTCGGCATCGACTTCAAGTCCGGGACCCGGATCCAGACGGGCTTCCAGCAGAAGATCAGCGAGGCCAGGGTCGCGGACGAGATGACGAAGCTCGGATTCCCCAACGCCGAGGTCCAGAAGTACTCGAACGCAAGCGTCGGCGGCAACGGCTTCCAGATCTCGACCAAGACGCTGCGCCCGACGAAGGTCAACGAAATCGAAAAAGGGCTGGCGCAGTTCCAGCCGCGGCATTTCTCGTCGACCTCGATCGGGCCGACGTTCGGGAAAACGATCGCCAAGAGCGCGGTGATCGCGATCATCGCCTCGTTGCTGGTGATCTCCGCGTACATCGCGCTCCGGTTCCAGTGGAAGTACTCCGTGCCGGTGCTGATCGCGTTGATGCACGACCTGCTGATCACGGCAGGCGTCTACTCGCTCACGGGGAGGGAAGTCACGACGGCGACGGTCGCCGCTCTGCTGACGATCCTCGGCTACTCCTTGTACGACACGATCATCGTGTTCGACCGTGTGCGCGAGAACGTGCCGCGCATGCCGCGGGCCGCTTTCTCGCAGATCGTCAACCGCTCGATGTCCGAGGTGCTCACCCGTTCGCTGGCGACGACCTTCTGCACGCTCCTGCCGGTGCTCTCGCTTCTGGCCTTCGGCGGCGAGACGCTCAAGGACTTCGCGTTCGCGCTGATGATCGGGATCGCCTCCGGCGCCTACTCCTCGATCTTCATCGCCTCGCCGGTGCTCACCCACTGGAAGGAGCGCGAGCCCGGCTACCGCGCACGGCGCGCCAGGCTCGAGCGCGAAACGGGTGGACTCGTGCCCGCGTACGCGACCACAGCGGCCGGCGCACCCGAGGACGTCGA
This sequence comes from uncultured Solirubrobacteraceae bacterium, assembly GCA_963738815.1. Taxonomy (GTDB): domain Bacteria; phylum Actinomycetota; class Thermoleophilia; order Solirubrobacterales; family Solirubrobacteraceae; genus Palsa-744. The sequence goes on along the minus strand of CAVTXW010000005.1, from coordinate 178,331 downwards.
GCCCGATCAGAAGACAGGCCGGCGCCGCCGCGGGCGCCTGACGGCTCCCGAGGATCCCGAACAGCGGGTCTCGCGCGAGGAGTTCCAGGAGCTCGTCGCCGACATCCAGGAGGACGAGACCGGCAAGGGCCGCGCGCCCGTCGCCACGAAGGCGCCCCCTGAGCCGGAGCCCGAGCCCGAGCCCGAGCCGCAGGCCGAGCGCGACCCGTCCGCGGATCTGACGCCCGAGGACCTCGTCCTGAAGGACAAGCCGAAACCGCGCCAGAAACGGCCGAAAAACCGCCGCCACGGGAGGTCGCGCTAGATGGGCATGCTCGGCTGGGTCATGATGGGCCTGGCGATCTGGCACTTCACCATCTGGCTGCCGGACCGCTTCTGGGGCGGGATCGTCGGCGCCTTCATCGGCTCGCTCCTGGGCTCGGTCGTCATCGGGCTGATCATCTACTCGATCAAGGTCTCCTCGCTGACGATCCCCGGCGAAAAGGCGACCGACATCGCGATCGTGCTCTACGCGGTGCCGGGGGCGATCATCGGCATCGGGATCGTCTACCTCCTCGGCATGCGCCGCGAACAGACCGGGCACCAGGCGCCGCCCGAGCACCTCTAGCGCGAGCGTCCGGGGCGACTCGCGCGGGCCGCGCCGCGGGTTCCGTCCCGCACCGGCCGTAACCTCGCTCGGCTGTGCAGAGCGTTCGCTTCGAGATCCCCGTCTGCCCGCCCGGCGCCGCCGAGGCACTGGCCCGCGAGCTCGGCGTGAGCGGACCGACGGCGCAGGTGCTCGTGCGCCGCGGTCACGGCGACCCCGCCGGCGCGCGCGCGTTCCTCGACGCCTCCGAGGAGCACTCGCCCCAGCGCTTCGAGGGGATCGGGAAGGCCGTCGCGCTCGTCCTCGACCACATCTGCGCGGAGGGCGGCCGCCGGATCACCGTTCACGGCGACTACGACGTGGACGGCATCTGCTCCACCGCGGTGCTCGTCAGGGCGCTCCGCGAGCTGGGCGCCGACGTGGACAGCTACATCCCCGACCGCGCCGCCGGCTACGGGCTGCAGCTCGAGACGGTGCAGCGGCTCGCGGCTCGCGGGACCACCCTGCTGGTGAGCGCCGACTGCGCGATCACGGCCGTCGAGGAGGTGCGGGCGGCGCACGAGCTCGGGGTCGAGGTCGTGGTCACCGATCATCACTCCCCCCGCGCGGACGGCGCCCTGCCCGACGCTCCGATCGTGCACCCCGCTCTGTGCGGGTACCCGTGCGCGGAGCTGTGCGCGACCGCCGTCGCGTACAAGCTCGCGCAGGCTCTGTTCGAAGCTGCCGGCCGCGACGTGCGCGCCCTCGCGCGCGACCTCGACCTCGTCGCGCTCGCGACCGTCGCCGACGTGGTGCCGCTGCTCGGCGAGAACCGCACCTTCGTCCGCCGCGGCCTGCGCGCGCTCGGCGCGAGCGCGAAGCCGGGGCTGCGCGCCCTGATGGCGGTGGCAGGCGTGGACGCGGCGCAGGTCGGCGAGCGGGCGATCGGGTTCGCGCTGGCGCCGCGGCTGAACGCGGCCGGGCGCCTCTATCGCGCCGACGCTGGGCTCGAGCTGCTCCTCACCGAAGACCCGGCGCGGGCGGAGCAGATCGCGCGGGAGCTCGACGCGGCCAACGCCGAGCGCCGCCAGATCGAGCGCCGCATCCGTTTCGAGGCCGAAGCCCAGATGGCCGAGCTCGGCCCGCGCGACGCCTACGTGCTCGCGGGCGAGAGCTGGCATCCCGGAGTGATCGGGATCGTCGCGTCGCGGCTGGTCGAGCAGAGCGGGCGGCCGGTGGTGATGGTGGCGCTCGACGGCGAGCGGGGGCGTGGCTCGGGGCGCAGCATCGACGGCTTCGACCTGCTCGGCGGGCTCGAGTGCTGCGGCGAGCACCTGCTGCGCTTCGGCGGGCACCGCGCCGCCGCCGGGGTCGAGCTCGACCGCGCCCGCCTCGATGCGTTCGCGGCGGCGTTCGCCGAGCACGCGGGCGAGGTGATCGACGCCGGCAGGCCCCGCGTCGTTGAGCGCGTGGACGCCGTCGTCGAGTGCGGCGAGCTGGGGCTCGGGCTGGCGGAGGAGCTGGGGACGCTCGCCCCCTTCGGCCGCGCGAACCCGCCGGTGTGCCTGATGATCGACGGCGCGCGGCTGCGCGATCCGCGCCCGATGGGCGAAGGGCGCCACCTTCGCTTCACCGTCGAGTCGGGCGGCGCCCGGGCGCGCTGTGTGCGCTTCGGCGAGGGGGCCGCGCTGCCGGTCGCCGAAGGCGAGCCGGCGCGGGTCACCTTCGCCCTGGAGGTCAACGAATGGAACGGCGTCGTCGAGCCGCGGCTGCGGCTGCGCCACGCGGTCGCCGCCGACGGCGCCGGCGGGCAGGAGCCGGATGACAGCGAGGCGCGGGCGCCGGTTGCGGCGGGCGAGCAGCTCGCTCTGCTCTAGCCGGCAGCCCCGGCTCGCGCCTGGCGGCGAAGCTGCAGATAGCGGCTCAGGGCGATTCCCGACCAGATCAGCTCGACGACGCCGAACGGCCAGGTCCCCGCGAGGAACCCGTAGCTGCTCGACAACGCGCACCCGCCCGCGAACGCGAGCACGAACCCGTCCCCGCGGCGCTCCAGCGCGTACATCAGCATCATGAAGGTGAGCACCGCCACGCCGTAGAGGGTGAGCACAGAGCAAGTGTGCCCTCGCCGTGCGATCCGCCCGGCACGGCCGGCGAGACCGCTTGGGTCCGGCCAGCGCGTCCCCTACCCTTAAGCCATGGCGACGACCGAGGAACCCCAGGACACCCAGGGAGTTCAGGTCTCCGAGCCGCCCGCCCCGGCCCGCCCGGCGACCGAGATCCCGCAGCCCGCCGGGCTGAACGCCTCCGAGCGGCGGCTGCTGAGCGACCTGTTCGCGATCGTCTCCGAGCACGCCGCCGACTCCGCCGTCGAGATCGACCGCGCGCGCGTCCAGGACGCCTTCGTGTTCGCCTGCGAGCACCACGCCGCACAGCGGCGCAAGTCGGGCGAGGAGTTCATCGTGCACCCCGTCGGCGTGGCGCGGATCTGCGCCTCGATGCGCCTCGACACCGAGACGCTCTGCGCGGCGCTGCTCCACGACACGGTCGAGGACACCTCCGCCTCCATCGAGGAGGTCCGCGAGCGCTTCGGCGATGAGATCGCCGGCGTGGTCGACGGCGTCACGAAGCTGAAGGGCATCACCTTCCAGTCGCGCGACGAGGCGCAGGCGAGCAACTACCGCAAGATGATGGTCGCGATGGCCACCGACGTGCGGGTCATCCTGATCAAGCTCGCCGACCGTCTGCACAACATGCGCACGATCGAGGCGATGCCCAAGCAGAAGCAGATCGAGAAGGCGCGCGAGACGCTCGACATCTACGCGCCGCTGGCGCACCGGCTCGGTATCCACGCGATCAAGTGGGAGCTCGAGGATCTCGCGTTCGCGACGCTGCACCCGCGCAAGTACCAGGAGATCAAGGCGCTGGTCGCCCAGCAGCGCGACGAACGCGAACACTACGTCGTCCGAGGCGGGCGAGTACCTGCGCTCCGAGCTGCGCGACGGTCGGCATCGACGCGCAGATCGCCGGGCGCGCGAAGCACTTCTACTCGATCTACTCGAAGATGACCAAGAAGGGCCGCGAGTTCAACGAGATCTACGACCTCACCGCGATGCGCGTGATCGTCGACTCGGTGAAGGACTGCTACGGCACGGTCGGCGTCATCCACTCGCTGTGGAAGCCGCTGCCCGGCCGCTTCAAGGACTTCATCGCGATGCCCAAGTTCAACATGTACCAGTCGCTGCACACGACGGTGATCGGGCCCGAGGGCCGGCCGCTGGAGATCCAGATCCGCACGCACGAGATGCACGAGATGGCCGAGTTCGGCGTCGCGGCGCACTGGGTCTACAAGGCGCCGGCCGACGACGACGGCGGCACCGCGCTGGGCCGGCGGCGAGGACGCGAAGCTGAAGTGGCTGCGCTCGATGCTCGACTGGCAGAAGGACATGTCCGACCCGCAGGAGTTCATGGAGACCCTGCGCACCGACCTCTTCGAGGAGGAGGTCTACGTCTTCACGCCCAAGGGCGAAGTCAAGTCGCTGGCCGCCGGCGCGACGCCGCTGGACTTCGCCTACGAGGTCCACACCGAGATCGGGCACCGCTGCGTCGGCGCGCGGGTGAACGGGAAAATCGTCCCGCTGCACTACGAGCTGCGCTCGGGCGACATCGTCGAGATCCTCACCGCCAAGCGCGACCGCGGGCCCTCGCGCGACTGGCTGGCGACGGTCAAGACGACGCGTGCGCGCAACAAGATCAAGGCTTGGTTCAAGGCCGAGTCGCGCGTGGACACCGAGCACGCCGGGCCGCGAGCTGCTCCAGGAGCAGCTGCGCAAAGCCGGGCTGCCGGCGCAGAAGATCACCGGCTCGGCGCTGCTCGCCGACGTGATCCGCGAGGTCGGCTACCGCAAGGCGGACGACTTCTACATCGCGCTCGGCGCGGCCAAGATCTCGCCGAAGCTGGTCGTCAACAAGGTCATGCAGCGCCTGAAGCAGGGCGAGTCCGCCGACGGCGACGAGGGCGGGGCCGACCTGCTGCGCGTCGGGCGTCCGAAGCGCCGCCCGAACAAGTCCTCGGGGCAGTACGGGATCCGCGTCGAAGGCGTCGACGACGTGATGCTGCGCCTCGCGAAGTGCTGCCGGCCGGTGCCCGGCGACGACATCGTCGGCTACATCTCGCTCGGCCGCGGGATCACGATCCACCGCGCCGACTGCCCGAACACGGCGTCGCTGCGCAAGAACCCCGACCGCTTCACGAACGTCTCCTGGGACGGCGAGCAGTCGACCGGCTTCATCGTCGAGATCCAGATCGACGCGTGGGACCGCCACCGCCTGCTGGAGGACCTCTCGCGCGCGTTCTCGGAGTCGGGCGCGAACATCCTCGAAGCGCGGTGCCTGTCGATGGGGCCGATGGTCAAGAACCGCTTCGTCGTCGAGCTCGCCGACACCCACACGCTGAAAACCGCGATCACGCGCATTCGCAACATCGAGTCGGTGTTCGACGCCTACCGGGTCACGCCGGGCGCGGCGGACGACTGACGCACGTTCGCGGCGCCGGCCGGCGTTCCGCTGGTCGGATCCGACCGTGCCAACAGATTGTTCACCCCGGACGTCCGTCCAGCGGTTAGGATTCGCGCGAGAGGCCGCAGGGGCGCGGCCGAGAGAGAGATCGGGAGGGGCGATGAGGAGCAGCAGGCCGTTGTCGATGATCAGGACGGGCGCTCTCGCGGCGCTTGCAGCAGCGGGGCTGGCAACGGCGGCGACGCCGGCGCAGGCGAAGAAGGTGGTCTCGAACGTCTACGGGTGGGGCTCGGACATGGGTGGCGATCTGGGCTCGGGCGCGAAGAGCACCAAACCACAGGACACGCCCCAACCGCTCCCGGACCTCGGAGGCGTGGTGCAGATCGCTCGCTCCTTCGGTTCTGGCTTCGCGGTCCTCGACAACGGCAGGCTGCTGGCATGGGGCGAGAACGGCGACGGGGAGCTCGGCAACGGCACGACGACGAACAGCTCCACCGCGGTCCCGGTCCCGGGTCTGAGCGGAGTCAAGGCCGTGACGGCCGGGCTGGCGACGCTCGCGCTGCTGGGCGACGGCACCGTCGAGGCATGGGGGCGGAACACCGAAGGCGAAGTGGGCGACGGCACGACGGAAAACAAACTGTCGCCGGTGCCCGTGCCTGGGCTCAGCGAAGTGGCCGGCTGTGTCCGCGAACGGAGCGCACAGCCTCGCAGTGCTCAGCGACGGCTCGGTGGTCGAATGGGGTCACTCCTACACGCTCCGTGGCGTCAACAACACCTCGCCGGTCCCGGTGTCCGGGATCTCGGGCGCTGTCGCCGTGGCAGCGGGCTATGCCTCCGGGCTCGCGCTCCTCTCCGACGGCGAAGTGCTCGCCTGGGGATCGACGCAGTCCGGCCAGCTCGGAGACGGCGAAAGGGAAGGCCCGGCCAAAGCACCGCAGCGCGTGTGCGCAACCGGTGTGGGCGGCCCGTGCCCTGAAGGCCCGTACCTGACCGGCGCGACCGCGATCTCGGCAGGCGACGGCTTCGCCCTGGCTCTGCTCGAAGGGGGCACCGTCGTCTCCTGGGGAGTCGAACTACGAAGGCTCCCTCGGCTACGGGGAACGCTTCGGCCCCGAAGAGTGCTTCTCCAACTACTGCAGCGTCACTCCGATTGCCGTGAAGGGGCTGAGCGGGGTGACCGCGATCGCGGCTGCCGACGAAAACTATGCGCTGGCGCTGACCTCGGGTGGGACCGTCGAGGGGTGGGGCACCAACGGCTACGGGGCGCTCGGCAACGGCACCAAGGAAATCGAGGTCGAAGCCAAGCCGGCGGCGATCGGGCTGACGGGGGTCGTCGGGATCGCCGCAAACGGCTGGGACGGTTACGCCTTCGGCTCCCAGCAGCCGGTCGTGACCAAGTCCAAAACGGGGAAGGGCAGCGCGGCCATGACCGTAACGGTCACAGGTATGAACCTCCTGACCGCGTCGGCCGTCCACTTCGGTGAAGCGGCTGCGACCTCGGTCACGGTGCTCTCGCCGACGAGCGTCACCGCGACGGCGCCCGCGCTGGGGCCCGGAACCTACAGCGTGACGGTCACCACTCCGGCGGGGACGAGCGCGCCCGCGGCCAAAGCGGTCTACAAGGTTCGCTGAGCGCCCCTCAGGCGATGACGTTCAGCGCCTCGGGCAGCACCGAGAAGCGGGCCTCGGAGACCTCGCCGAGGTAGTCGCCGTCGACCTGCAGCGGCAGCGGCCGCTCGTCGGCGCTCGCGCACGCTGATCGTGCTCGCGTCGGCGAGACCCGTGATGCGGCGGTTGCGCGTCACGCGCGCGTTGCGCGAGAGCGCGCGGAAGGCGATCGAGGCGCCGGTCAGCGGCGTGGCGCGGTGCAGGACCCCGCCGGCGAGCGTGCCCGACTGCAGCGAGGCGCCTTCGGCGATGTCGATCGGGCGGTTCTGGAAGTAGGTGAAGGGCGCGCCGTTCTGGACGATCGCGGTCACGCCCTCGAGCTCCTCGCCGTCCTGCCGTGCGGACCGTCAGGCGCGGCGGGCGCACGAGGTAGCGGCGCATGAACGTGCTGACCGCGACCCAGGTGAAGAACCAGGGGCCGAAGCGCGCCTTCAGGCGCGGGTTGGCATCGACGCGCTCGACCACGCTCGCGTCGAGGCCGAGCCCGGAGGCGAACGTGAAGCAACGGCCGTTGACCACGCCCAGGTCCACCTTGCGGGGATGCCAGTCGTCGGCCATCGCGAGCAGGTGCTCGGTCGCGTCGACCGGGTCGCCGGGGATGCCGAGCATCTTCCCGAACACGTTGGCCGAGCCCCCGGGCAGGCAGGAGAGCGGAGTGGGGGAGCCGAGCAGGCCGTTGGCGGCTTCGTTGACGGTGCCGTCGCCGCCGAAGGCGACCACGACGTCGTAGCCCTCGTGCGCCGCCTCGCGGCACAGCTCCGTCGCGTGTCCGCGCGCCTCGGTGTCGACCGCGTCGACCTCGAAGCGCCCCTGCAGCGCGTAGACGACGAGGTGGCGCAGGCGGTCGGAGACGGTGGTGGCGTAGGGGTTGACGATCACCAGCATGCGCCGCTTGGTGTCGGGGTTCGCGAACCGGAAGGGCTCACCCGCGCTGCCGGTGCGCTCGCCGGTCTCCCCGCCCTCACGGGCGCTGGTGGTGCCGCTCACGCTCTGGGCTACACCGGTCCGTCGTGCGGCGTTACCCGCCCGGCGCTGAAGTCGACGCACATCTCTGCCGATGCGTTTGCTAAATTGCAGCGCACATAGGACACATCCAGAGGGGTGGAGGGACTGGCCCAGCGAAACCCCGGCAACCACGCAGAAGCCACGCGCGGAAGGTGCCAATTCCAGAGAGATGTGTGGCGAGCCCCGGCTCATCGCACAGTGGCAAAGCGATAGAGCGAAAGGGGTTCCAATGGCTGCCAGTCATCTTCAGTGCAGGGAGTGCAAGAGCGAGTACCCGCTCGAGGCGCTGTACGTCTGCGAGCGGTGCTTCGGCCCGCTCGAGGTCGCCTACGCGCGCACGGGCGGCGAGCTGAGCGTCGCCGAACGCCGCCGCCGCATTCAGGCGGGGCCGCAGAACATCTGGCGCTACGCCGACTTCCTGCCGCTCTCGGCGCCTCCGGGCCCGTCGGGCCGCGCGAACTCCCGCGCGGGGCTGCCGGCGGGCTGCACGCCGCTGATCAAGGCCGACCGCCTCGCGGCGCGCCTCGGCCTGCGCGAGGTGTGGGTCAAGAACGACGCCGCCAACCCGACGCACTCGTTCAAGGACCGCGTCGTCTCGGTCGCCACGACCCGCGCGCGCGAGCTCGGCTTCGAGACGATCGCCTGCGCCTCGACCGGCAACCTCGCCAACTCGGTCGCCGCCCACGGTGCGGCGCTCGGGCTGGACTCCTACGTCTTCATCCCCGCCGACCTCGAGGAGCAGAAGGTGCTCGCGACGGGCGTCTACGGCACCAACCTCGTCGGCGTCAAGGGCAACTACGACGATGTCAACCGTCTCTGCACCGAGCTGTGCGCGGAGCGCGACTGGGCGTTCGTCAACATCAACCTGCGTCCCTACTACGCCGAGGGCTCCAAGACGCTCGCTTTCGAGATCGCCGAGCAGCTCGGCTGGGAGCTTCCCGACCGTTGCGTCGTGCCGATCGCCTCTGGCTCGCTGTTCACGAAAATCGCGCGCGGCTTCGAGGAGTGGCGCGAGGTCGGTCTGCTCGACGGCGAGCTCCCGAAGATGAGCGGCGCCCAGGCCGCGGGCTGCTCGCCGGTCGCGAGCGCGTTCGAGGCAGGCCAGGACGTCTGCCGGCCGGTCAAGCCGAGCACGATCGCCAAGTCGCTCGCGATCGGCAACCCCGCCGACGGTCCCTACGCGCTCGACCTCGCCCGCCGCACCGGCGGCTCGATCGACGCTGTGACCGACGAGGAGATCAAGGACGGCATCAGGCTGCTGGCCGAGACGACCGGCGTGTTCACCGAGACGGCCGGCGGCGTCACCACCGCTGTGCTCGCGAAGCTCGCCGAGCGTGGCGAGATCGACCCCGAGGAGCGCGTCGTGCTGGTGATCACCGGCGAGGGCCTGAAGACGCTCGACGCGGTCCGCGGGAGCTTCGAGACGCACACGATCGAGCCGACGCTCGCGGACTTCCAGGCGCGCGTCGCCGAGCCGCTGACCGTTTGATGAGCGTCGTCGTGAAGATCCCGACGCAGCTGCGAGCCGCGGCGGGGGGCGAGGCCGAGGCCGAGGTCGAGGGCGCCACGGTGCAGGAGGTGCTGAACGGCCTGTTCGAGCGCCACGCCGAGCTGCGCGATCGCATCTCCGACGAGGACGGCTCTCTGCGCCGCTTCGTGAACGTGTACCTCGCCGGCGAAGACATCCGCTTCCTGGACGGGCTTTCCACGCCGGTCAAGGACGGGTCCGAGCTGACGATCCTGCCCGCCGTCGCCGGCGGCTAGCGCCGGGCTCCGCGAGCCGGCACCGGCCATCTGAGGCGTGCGCCGGCGGCTGCTGCTCACGCTCGCGCGGCGGCTGTTCGGCGCGCCGCCGCCTCGCAGCGCCCCACCCGCCGAGCGGCTTCGCTGGCTGCGCAGGCTGTATCTGAGGATGGCGGCCCTGGCTGTGCTGCCTGTCGCGCTGATCGCGCTCGGCGGTGCGAGCGCGGGCGTCTGGCTGGCCCTCGCCGTCGGCGCGCTGTTCTGGCTGCAGGGGTTCGCGTCGGTTCTGCTGCGCCTGCGCCGCGAGCGGCCCTAGCGGCGGAGTCTCAGCGTGCCGCGTGCGCGGCGAGCACGGTCCCGCTGGTGTGTGCGGGCGCAGGCGTCGAGCCGCTGAAGCCGACGGTCGAGACGATCCCGGCCGCGCACATCGCGGCGATCGTCAGCCGCCGCATCCGCTTCGGTGTCGCCCAGCCCGGCGCGTGCACCTGCATCCAGCTCCTGAAGCCCGTCGCCGCCGAAGCGGCCGCCATCGCACAGCCGGCACACATGCGCTCAGCGTAGCTCGCCGGCGGGCGCCGAGGCGCCGTTCGGCGAGTGGGCCGGCTCCGGCACCTGCTCGCCGGCGGGCGAGTCGCCGAGGTGCGACTCCAGGCGCTTTCGCAGTTCCGCGCCGCGCCCGGCGGCGACCGCGCGCGCGGCCCGCTCGTCGGTCAGCTCGAGGCCGTTCAGGTGCGCGAAGTCGAGCAGGTCCTGGCGTTCCTCGCCCTCCCGGGCTGCGCGCAGGAACAGCCAGCAGAAGAGCCCGAGCGTGAGCAGCGACTCCTCCACCATCATCACCGCCCCGGCGATGCTCTGGTCGGCCAGCGGGGAGATGTTGTAGACGGAGTCCCCGTGCAGGTAGTAGGAGTAGAAGACGGTGCCGGACCAGAGGAAGATGTTGCCCAGCACCGCGCCGGTCAGGCGCACGGCGACGATGTAGATCAGCTTGCCGAGGTTGCCGAACCACGACGGCATCGGCAGCGGCCCGAACAGGCACATCCACATGTTGATGCCGAGGCCGAGGAACATCGCGTGCTGCAGCACGTGCACGCCGGGGTGGCGCAGCGCGGCCTGGTAGAGGACGGGCAGGTGCCAGACGTAGAGGTCGATCGCCCACAGTGGGAACGCGACGAGCGGGTGCGCGAGGATCCGCAGCCGGTCGAAGATGCGCACGCCGAAGACCCGGAAGGTCAGGATCGGCGCGATCAGCGGCCCGGTCAGGCCGAGCACGATCAGCAGCGCCCCGATTTCGCCCAGCAGCAGGTGCTCGACCATGTGCACGTAGAGCAGTTCCTGGCTCAGAGGTCCGAGGCCGGTCACCGCGGCGCCGATCACGACGAAGCCCGAGTAGAAGCAGGCCTGGCGCCAGGACGGCACGGCGTGTCCGGCGGCGCCCAGGCGGTGCGCGCGCCGCCCGTAGGCGAGGGCGAGCAGCACGAGCGGGCCGACGACGAGGACGGCGGTCAGGAGATCGGCCGACTCTGCTGCGAGCGGTGGCGGCGCCATCTGGCCCCAGGGTACGGGACCGGATCCCGACCCGCCCCACGCTGAGCGGCCCCTGGCTGAGAGCGTTGTGCGAATCGGCGCACAAACAGCCGATTTTTAGCTTTTCTTGACTAACGAGCCCCACTGCGGGGGTACCATGGTGTGGGCAATGGGTACCGCCCCCCGCACCCTCAGCCGGCCCCCTGCCGAGGGGATCACCGAACGTGTCGATCCCATCTCGTGCCTGGACGAGCGCACGCTCAGCCAGGCCAGCGAGACCGGGACCCCGGGCCCCGGGCGCTACCTCGAGGTCCAGGGCGCCGGACGCACGCTCCTGATCCCGATCGGCACCGACGTGATCCACATCGGCCGCGGCCTGTCGGCGGATCTGCGCCTCGACGAGAGCTCGGTCTCCCGCCGCCACGCGATCCTGGTCCCGCGCGCGTCGGGCGCGCGCGTGCTCGACGACCGCTCCTCGAACGGGACGCTGGTCAATGGGCGTCGCGTGCAGCAGGCCGACCTCAGCGACGGCGACGTGATCGTCGTCGGGCGCGTCGTGCTGCGCTACCTGGAGATCTGAGCGCACCCCCGGCGCGGTCCCGCGCCTTCACGTTCGCTTCACCGGGCGGGTTGACAGCAGGTGCTACGATCCGCCGGTCCGAGGGGTCGATTGCCCTGCCGCTGAGGGGTGGCACGGGCAGCTGGGAGGGAGCATGAAGCGTTTGGGAACAAGGACTGTTCGTTCGCGGCGGTCGCGCGCGCTCGGAGCCGCGGGACTCGCTGCCTTGGCATGCCTGGCGTTGCTCGCGCTGTGGGCCGTGCCGGCAGGAGCGACCGAACCTGAAGACTTCTCCGGTGGTGCCTTCCAGATCTTGCCCCCGGGCGCGGAAGGCGAAGAGACCATCGGCAAGTACTCGCTCGATCAGGTGAAACTCTATGAAAAGCTCACGCCGCATGGTGGGAACGTCACGCAGGCGCTGATCGAAAAGGACTATCTCCCGGAGAAATTCAACGTCAACGCCGGCGGTGGCGTGCTGCGCACCGAAACGCCGAAGGCCGGCGTCACGATCGTGCGCGACAAGCACGACATCCCGCACATCACCGGCGCTACGCGTGCCGACGTGATGTACGGCTCGGGCTGGGTTGCCGTGAAGGACCGCGGGCTGCTGCTCGGCCTGGGCATCGGCCCCGCCTACACCGCGGCGCTGGGCGTGCCCGGCGTCAACGCCTTCGGTCTGCTCCTCGAACAGCGCTCGTTCAAACCGAGCGCCGAAGCGGTCGCCTACGTCGAAGGCCAGAAGAAAGTGCTCGAAGAAAAGGGACCGGAAGGCGAACGCGTGATCCAGGACCTCGAAGCGTGGATCGAAGGCGTCAACGCCTACGTCAACTCGCACCCGGGCACGGGCCTGCCGAAATTCAAATTCGCTGACGCGATCGCGGGCTTCGCCTTCATCGGCTCGATCTTCGGCAACGGCGGCGGCGGCGAAGTGTTCGACAGCGAATACCTCGCGAAACTCGAGAACAAATTCGGCGAAGCGGCCGGCAAGGAAATCTTCGGCGACCTGCGCCGGGTCAACGACCCCGAAGCGCCGACGACCGGCAAAGCCGCGTTCCCGTACAACAAGGAACCGACCGGTGCGACACCGGGCGGGCTGCTGGTCGAACCGGGCTCGGTCAGCCCGGCGGCAAAGAAAGCAGCGGAAGCGCTGAAGGCCTCCCGGCGGCGCATGTCCAACTTCCTGCTCGTCGGCTCGAAAGACGCCGCCAACGGGCACCCGAAGGCGGTCATGGGTCCGCAGCTCGGCTACTTCTACCCGGAGATCGTCTTCCAGGCGGATCTCCACGGTCCGGGGATCGACGCGCAGGGCGTCGTGGCGCCGATCTCGCCCTACGTCTTCATCGGCCGCGGCCGCGACTTCGCGTGGTCGCTGACCTCCGAGGACCAGCAGAACACGCAGACGTTCCTCGAGAAACTCTGCAACCCCGACGAAAGCCCGCCGACGCGGGAATCGACCCACTACCTCTACCACGGGGAATGCATCGCGTTCCACACCTTCGACGCCGGCGAAATCGGCCCGAAGGGCGAAGAAGCGGCGCACGAGGTGTTCTTCAAAGAATCGGTGCACGGCCCGATCCAGGGCACCGCGATGGTCGGCGGCCAGCCGTACGCGATCGCGCTCGACCGCGCGACGCGCGGCCGTGAGCCCGCGGGCGAGGTCGCGTTCAGCAAGCTGGACTCCGACCAGGTGCACAACCCGCAGCAGTTCTTCGAAGCGGCCAACGAACTGGAGACGACGTTCAACATGGCTTACGCCAGCGATGAACACATCGCCTTCTTCTCGACCGGCCGCCTGCCGATCAGCGCTCCGGGCACGAACCCGAGCCTGCCGACTCTGGGCACGGGCGAATACGACTGGAAAGGGTTCCTCGGCCTCGAAGAACACCCGCACGAAGTCGACCCGGCGAGTGGGTTCCTGACGAACTGGAACAACAAGCCCGCCCCCGAATGGGGCGCCGCCTCCGACGAATGGGGCGAGGGGCCGATCCACCGCGTCCAGCTCTACAAAGGGTTCAAAGAAGGCATGACCGAGGCCGACGACGCGTCGATCATGAACAAGGCCGCCACGCAGGATCTGCGCGCGGTCGAAGTCTGGCCGGTGATCGAAGAAGTCCTCAACACGCCCGGCAGCGAACCGAGCGCGCTGGCCAAGGAAGCCCAGAAGACGATCAGCAAGTGGGTCGCCAAGGGTGCGAGCCGATTCGGCAAGGAAGGCCCGAAGGCAGCGGCCGCAGCGGTTCTCGACGGAGCATGGACGCCGATGGCCGAAGCAGTGTTGAACCCGGTGCTCGGTGAAGCGCTGACCAACGAACTGCGCGGTGCGATCGGACCGGACAACGGCGAGAACTCGGGCGGCTCCTCGTACGGCTCAGGCTGGTACGGCTACGTGTACAAGTCGCTGAACGAAGTGCTCGGCCACACGGTGCTGCAGCCGAACAGCCGCCAGTACTGCGGCAACGGCAGCCTCGAAGCGTGCCGGAACGCGCTGTGGGGGGCTCTGCAGGGGGCGGCAGAAAAACTGTCGGCCGAAAACGAAGGGCACCCGATGAAAACCTGGAGAGCGGCCAAGGTCCGGATCGAATTCCAGCCGTCGGTGCTGCTCAAAAAGATCAACCACAAAACGCACAAACTCGAACAGGTGACGATGAGCTGGACGAACCGTTCGACCTTCCAGCAGGTGATCGAATTCACTGGTCACGCGCCGGAATGACGCCATAGCCCCGCGAGGGGCGTGAGCGCAGAGCGGAGGGCCGCGTTCCGGGGGGGACGCGGCCCTCGCTCGTTCGGCGGCTAAAGCACGCGGGCAACCGCGCCGATACGTCCGCGGTGAGCGACGAGCCCAGCCCTCTGCGGTACCTGAACACGCCCGAGCGCCGGTTGCTCGGCCCCGTCGTGGTCCGGCTCCACCGCACCGGCAACCCGCGTTTCCAGCGTGCGCTCGAGGAGAGCGGCGCCGAGGCGAGCGCCCGGATGGCGTGCGTGAACGCGCTGCGCATCTACGCCGTCGGCCTCTTCGTGCTCGGCGTCCTCGCCCGCGTGGCGGGCGTGCAGGTCCTCGCTCTCGCGCTCTACGGGGTCGCCGTCGTGGCCATGGCCTGGTCGTTCTGGTGCCTGTACACGGTCGCCGGCCCCGAACGCGAGCACAAGCGCAGCCGCGAAGGCTCTGAGGGCTCGCGAGCGCCCGCGCGCGAGGCGCTCGACGGGCTGCTTCGCAAGCTCGGCCGCGAGGGCGCGGCCGACGACCACGCGATCTGAGCGCGGACGCCTGCCGGCCCATACGGCGCGCGGCCCGTTCGCATCCGCGTAGGCTTTGGCGATGAGATCCAGGATGATCCGCGCGCTCCGCGGCAGGCTCACCTACGCGAACGTGGCGGCGACGCTGGCGCTGGTGCTGGCGATGAGCGGGGGCGCGCTCGCGGCGAGCCACTACCTCATCAACTCGACCAAGCAGATCAACCCGAAGGTCCTGAAGAAGCTGCACGGCGCGAAAGGCTCGCGCGGCTCGCTCGGGCCGACCGGGACGGTGGGGCCGCAGGGCATCCAGGGGCCCGAAGGCAAACGCGGCGCGCGCGGCGAAAAGGGGGACACGGGCTTCTCCGCGTTGTCGCTGCTGCCGAAAGGCGAAACCGAGAGCGGCGCGTTCTCGGTGTCGGAGCCCGGCAACGTGGCGGCGGGCGCGGCGGTCGAAGGCGCCGTCACCTTCTCGATCCCGCTCACGGCGCCGATCGAAAAACAGATCGAAGTGACTCCGGTCACGAAAGCCGCGACCAACTGCCTGGGGCCGGGCATGGCCGCGCGCGGCTGGCTGTGCATCTACACGCGGTCGGTCTCGAACCTGGAATTCGAACGCGCCTACAACCCCGAGTCCTTCGAAGAAATCCCGGCACCGGGCCGCAGTGGCCGGTTCGGGTTCGGCACGAGGTGGAAGGCCGAAGAAGAAGCGCCGGTCGAAGTGGCCGGCACGTGGTCGGTCACCGCCCCCTGAGCGCTACGCGAGGGGCGCACCGATCAGCGCCGCGGCGGCGCCGATCACCCCGCAGCCGAGCAGCGTCGGCACGATCGGCCGGCGCAGCCACAGAAGCGCGAGCGCGGCGAGCGCGAGCAGCGGCACCTGCCATGCCTGGCTGATCGCGAACGCGAGCGGCAGCGCCGAGCCCGCGATCGCCCCGGCCGACGCCGGGGCCGCACCCGCCATGAAGGCGAGCGCGCGGCGGTCTGAGAGCAGGCGCTCGAAGCGGCGCGCGCCGATCAGGATGAACGAGAACGAGGGCAGGAAGGCCACGAAGGCCGCCAGCAGCCCCCAGCCGACGCCGCCTGCTGCGTAGCCGACGGCGCCGACCGTCTGGACGAGCGGGCCCGGCGTGACCTGTCCGAGAGCGACGGCGTTCAGGAACTGCTCGTGCGTCATCCAGTGGTAGGCGCCGACTGCGTCGGCCTGCATCAGCGGCACGATCACGAAGCCGCCGCCGAAGGACAGGGCCCCCACCTTCAGCGCCGTCCAGATCAGCGAGCCGATCCCGCCCGGGTCCGACGCGGCTGCCAGCAACGGCCAGCCGTCGGCGCGCAGGCTCCGCAGCCGACCCGGCCCTCCCTGTGCCAGCGCCAGCTCGATCAGCCCGCATACGAGGATCACCAGTACGAGCCATGGGCCGGTCAGCGCTGCGACCACGGCGCCGGCCAGCGCGTAGGCGGCGACGCGGGCGCGCCGTTCGGGCAGGGTGCGGGCCCAGAGCGGGAGCCCGATCTCCGCGCCGGCCCGCACAGCGACCGCAGCGACCGCGGCGCCCGCGCCCATCCCGGCGCCGCGTACCCAGCTCGGGGGCGAGCCGGCCAGGAACAGGGCGGACAGCGCGAGGATCGCCACGAGCCCGGGCAGGATGAACGCGAGCCCGCCGAGGATCGCGCCGCGGTAGCCGCGCAGCCGCCAGGCGCAGTAGATCGAGAGCTGGGTAGAGGCGGGGCCGGGCAGGATGTTGACCGCCGCGAGCGCGTGCTCGAAGTCGACCGGCTCGATCCAGCGCCGCCGCTCGACGCAGAGCGCGCGGAGCATCGAGATGTGGACGGGCGGCCCGCCGAAGCCGAGGCACCCGATCCGTCCCCACTCACGGACGATCTCGCGCAGCCGTGGGGGAGCGGCGGTCACGGCGCCATCATTCCATTGCGGCGCCGCGCGCGGCAGGGTTGCCGGCACGGGCGCAGAAAGCAGCCCCATGGAGCGGACGCTGGATGAGAGCGAGCTTGCGGCGAGCTGGCTGGAGCAGTTCGAGCGCTGGCAGGCCGAGTTCGCCGCGGCGGGCGTGCACGAGGCGACGGCGATGGTGCTTGCCACCGCGGCTCCCGGCGGGCAGCCCTCGGCGCGCACCGTGCTGCTGAAGGGCGTGGCCGAGCGCGGCTTCGAGTTCTTCACCAACCTCGACTCCCGCAAGGGCACCGAGTTGGCGGTGAACCCCCGGGCGTCGCTCCTGTTCCCGTGGTATGAGCTGCAGCGCCAGGTGATCGTCGTCGGCGCCGTCGAGGGAGTCGGGGAGGAGCGCGCCGACGCCTACTTCGCGAGCCGCCCCTACGGCTCGCGGATCGGGGCCGGCGCCAGCCGGCAGTCAAGCGTGATCGAGGGACGCGAGGTCCTGGAGCGCGCCCAGGCCGAGCTCGAAGCGCGCTGGCCGCCGCCGGGACCCGTGCCGCGCCCGGCGCGCTGGAGCGGGTTCCGCGTGGTTCCGGAGACGGTCGAGTTCTGGCAGGGGCGCGCGAACCGGCTCCACGACCGGCTGCGCTTCCGGCTGGCGGACGGGGCGTGGGTGGTCGAGCGACTCTCGCCTTAGCCGAGCGCGGTCCGGACATCGCGCCTGCCGAGGAGTATGGTCAGGCGCAGGGGACCAGGTGACGGATCGGTTCCAAGATCCGGACGTGTCCTGCGGCTCAACCGGGAATGGGGTGACACACATGCGACGTATCGCAGGCCTTGCGATCGCGCTCGCGCTGGTCTCTGCCGGCTTCACGGCGGCGACGGCGTCCGCGGCGAGCAAGCTGACGCTGAGCGAAGAAGGGACGGCTCTGACGGCGGGACAGACGGTCGAACTGCTGGGGAGCGAAAACCTCGAGATCCGCAGCTCGGTCGTGTCTGTCGAATGTCGGGGAACGCTCGCTGGGATGTTCCTGGAAGTCTTGACGAACGGCCAGGCTCGCGACGAACTTGAAGTCACCGAAGGGATCGGCGTCCTGGACGGCTCAGGGCACTGCGAATCTGGAAGCTCGTTTGGCAACCTGCACCTCGGCTTCGTCGCTCACGGGCCGTTGAAGCTGAGCGCGAAAGGCAAGGCGACACTGCCGGTCGGCCTCCTGCTTCAGTTCGAACACGAACTGAACGAATGCCACTACCAGAAGACGCTCAAAGGCACGAACACGGCGGGTGCCGCGCGCGCGCCGCTCGCGGTCACGTTCGGGGCCCAGTCGCTCAGACTGGACAAAGCGGCGAGCAACTCATCGGGATGCCCCAAGAAGATCGAACTCAGCCTCTCGCTGCCGAGCGCGTACGGGGAAGAAGGCCGCGTCGAAGCACAGACGTAGACCTGGGGTCGATCTGTCCGGCGGCCAGGGCGATGAGCGTCTTGGGTGATCGATCGAAGGGGCGCAGGGCTCCGGCGCGGCGCAAGGGCGTCGCGCCGGGGATCGGGGCCGCTCCAGCCGCCGGTCCAGTGTGACCGAGCGGCTCTCGCCGAGCCCTCGGGCTGGTGGTCCGAACGTGGGGTGGAAATCAGTTGTGAAGGGAATGTAGAGTCGCCCTGCGTGGCGCCGGCACCGCAGACGCCGGCGCGCGGTCATCCAAATGCGCCTGCCAAGGGGGGAGGCGCGGCAGATCGTCCGGGGGATGCCCGGCCTTGCGGTGCGGCGTCCCCGGAGAGGAGGAGCAATGCGGAAGAAGCTCGCTGTCCTTGCGCCGCTGGTGGCGGTCATGGCGTTCGCCGTGATCCCGGCGGCTGCGCAGGCGGTTCCCCACTGGTACAAAAAAAACGTGTTGATCGGCTCGGGACCGGTTCCGGTCGCCACGGCGGGCGCGCTGACCTTCACGGCGCTCGGGACGACCATCAAATGCAAAGTCAAAGACACCGAGGAAATCTGGAACCCGGCATCGGGCGGACCCGGCGAAGACCTGATGACGGCCTTCCAGCTGGTCAAATGCAAAAGCGCGCCGGGTAACTCGGCCTGCCCGAAAGGCAACGTCGAAATGTTCGCGAACGGCCTGCCGTGGCCGTCGGTGCTCGTGACCGAACCGGGGCCGCCGCCGGTGATCCGCGACGAAATCAAAAAGGTGCGTCTGCAGCTGCGCTGCATCCCCGGCACGGTCGGCGACGAATTCGAAGGCACGCTCTCGCCGGAAGTGGTGGGCAACAACCTCGTCTTCGGTCCGGGGTCCGGCACCCTGACCGATGCGTCCCTGAACCCGATGACGGTGGCCGGCAAAGACAAACTGATCGCGCCGCCGGGCAAAGTCACGGCCAAAGACCCGTGATCGGATCGTAGGAGGCGGTGGGGCGGCGGGCGTTCGCTCGCCGCCCCGGCCTCCACTTGGTATTCGAGCGTCCTCGCCGGGTAGTCTGGCGGCGTGGGCTCGGTCCGCTGCCAGATATCGATCTCGCTCGACGGCTTCGCGGCGGGGCCCGAGCAGAGCCCGGAGAACCCGATCGGGATCGGGGGCATGCAACTGCACGAGTGGGTCTTCGCGACGCGCTCGTGGCGGGCCCAGCACGGTCAGGAGGGAGGCGAGGACGGGCCTGACAGCGACATCGCGGCGCGTGCGAGCGAGGGCGTCGGCGCGGTCATCATGGGGCGCCGGATGTTCGGCGGCGGCGACGGCGAGTGGGACCTCTCTTGGACGGGCTGGTGGGGCGAGGAACCGCCGTTCCACGTGCCGGTGTTCGTGCTCACGCACCATCCCCGCGAGCCGCTCGAGCTGGCCGGAGGGACGACCTTCACGTTCGTCACCGACGGCGCCGAGGCGGCACTCGACCTTGCGCGCGAGGCGGCCGGTGAGCGGGACGTGAGTGTCGCCGGCGGCGCGAGCGCGATCCAGCAGTACCTCGCCGCCGGCCAACTCGATGAGCTGCAGCTGCACATCGCGCCGGTGCTGCTCGGGAGCGGCGAGCGGCTGCTCGAGAACGTCGGCACGCCGCGACTTCGGCCGGTTGAGGTCCTCGGGTCGCCGCTGGCGACGCATGTGACCTACCGGGTGGGGTAGGGCCAAGCGCGCCCGGCGGGAAAAACAGCGCGCGATCTCGGACGTTTTCGGCGGTCATCTAGTTGACCGCCAAGCCGATTGTCTGCGAGGTCTGCGGCGTTGCGATTGCGCAGCGCCTGGTGGGCAGGCCGCGACGCTACTGCGGGCCGTGCGGCGACGCCGTCGCTCGAGCGCAGCGCGTCGCGTGGGGCCGCCGACGTCGGCTTCCTGATGACCATCCAGCTGCGACCGTGGCAGCGGCGATGAGCGCGCCGGACGAGTCTCGCCTACTCGTCGCGGCTCTCGCCGCCGCGCGCATCCAGACGGTCCAGGTCGGTTTCGCCCCTTCGGATCAAGAGCCAGTAGATGGCGAGGATCGCGAAGAACGCGACAACAACCCCGATCACGACCCAAGCCACCGTGCTCATTGCAAGCACCAGCGTCATGGCGTCAGCTTACAGCCTCCGCGGTTCGATGGGGCGGGATTTTCGGACTCGTCCGCCGAACCCGCGCGCCGGCGATTTCTTCCGCTGAGGTCCTGGCAGCACCACGCGCAGAAGCCGACGGAGTTGGCCGACCGCCAAGCGCGCCCGGCAGGATTTGAACCTGCGACCTCTCGCTCCGGAGGCGAGCGCTCTATCCACTGAGCTACGGGCGCTGGGGGCGTCGCGCGGACGCCGTCGGGACGAGCTTACCGGGGAGGGGGCCGAGCCCCGCACCGGTAAGCCGAGCGGCTGCCTGGCGCCCCGCGGCCCCGGTACCGTAGCCCTGATGGACCTCTCGATCTTCTTCGCCGGCACGGCCGGCTCGACGCCGAGCGCGCGCCGCGGCCTGCCCGCGCTGCTCGTGCGCCGAGGCGGCGAGAAGCTGCTGTTCGACTGCGGCGAAGGCACGCAGCGCCAGCTCCTGCGCTCGATCGGGCTGCTCGATCTCGACGCCGTCTACCTCACGCACTTCCACGCCGACCACTGGCTCGGCCTCCCCGGCATGCTCAAGTCCCTGGCGCTGCGTGAGCGCTCCCAGCCCCTCACCGTCTACGGCCCGCCCGGCCTCGGCGAGCTGATCGCGAGCATGAAGGCGGCGTTCGGCCGCCTGCCGTTCAAGCTCTCCCTCGTCGAGCTGCGCCCCGCTGAGGCAGTTGAGGGCGAGGGGTACCGGATCACCGCGGTCCCGGTCCACCACAAAGGGGCCTCCTCCTACGGGTACGTGCTGGTCGAGGACGCTCGTCCCGGCCACCTGGACCCCGAGGTCGCCCAGCAGCTCGGCGTCAGCCCGGGGCCCGACTTCGGCCGTCTGCAGCGCGGCGAAGCGGTCGGGGGCGTGACGCCCGACCAGGTGATGGGCGCCGATCGCGAGGGCCGCAAGATCGTGATCTCGGGCGACACGGCGCCGTGCGATGCCCTGGCCATCGCCGCCCACGAAGCCGACGTGCTCGTACACGAGGCGACGTTCCTCGACGCCGAGGCCGAGCGCGCCCGCGAGACCAACCACAGCACCGCCCGGCAGGCCGCTGAGCTCGCGCGCGCGCGCCGAGGTCAGGCTGCTCGCGCTCACGCATCTGTCGAGCCGCTACGCCGGCGCGGAGATCCGCGACGAGGCGCGCGCGGTGTTCCCGAACACCGTCGCCCCGCGCGACTTCGACACGATCGAGGTGCCGTTCCCCGAGCGCGGCCCGGCCGCGCTGCTGCGCTGGGCCGACCGCCAGGCGCGCGAGCGGGCGCAGGCCGAGGCCAACCAGAAGAACGAGAAGAACGGCGGCGCGGCCGGAGGCGGTGAGGAGGCCAAGGCTCCTCAGCCGCGCACCGAGACGGTCACCTCCCCCTGATACATTCCTCGCGATCCTTTAACCCGGTCCCGCGAGGCCAGGAAGGAACGTGATGGAAGGCAGTGAGAAGGTCGTCCTCGGTGAGGACGATGTGCGGCGAGCGCTGACGCGCATCGCGCACGAGATCCTCGAGCGCAACCCCGGCGATCCGGCGCCGGCCCTGGTGGGGATCCACCGTCGCGGCGCCTTCCTTGCGCGGCGCCTGCAGGCGCTTCTCGCCGAGCAGCTCGACGTCGAGGTCCTGCTCGGCGACCTCGACATCGGCTTCTACCGCGACGACGTCGCCACGCGCCCCGAGGCGCCGGTCCTTCACGCCTCGCACATCGACTTCGACATCGCGGGCCTGACGGTCGTGGTCGTCGACGACGTGCTGTTCACCGGCCGCACCGCGCGCGCCGCGATCGAGGCCCTGTTCGACTACGGGCGCCCGGCGCGGGTCCAGCTCGCCGTGCTCGCCGACCGCGGCCACCGCGAGCTGCCGATCCGCCCCGACTACGTCGGCAAGAACCTCCCGACCGCGCGCGAGGAGCACGTCCACGTCCGCGTGCGCGAGCTGGACGGCGTCGATGAGGTCGCGATCACCGGCCGCGCCGGGATCCAGTTCATGGAGGCCGGCGCGTGATGAACCACCTGCTCTCGATCGAGGACCTCGACCGCGCCGCGATCGAGCGCATCGTCTCCCAGGCCGAGCGCTTCGCCGAGGTCTCCGACCGCGAGATCAAGAAGGTGCCGGCGCTGCGCGGCCGCATGGTCCTCAACCTCTTCTACGAGGCCTCGACGCGCACCCGCAGCTCCTTCGAGCTGGCCGCGAAGCGGCTCTCCGCCGACGTCGTCAACTTCGCCGCCGAGCGGCTCGAGCGTCGAGAAGGGCGAGTCGCTGAAGGACACCGTGCTGACGCTGAGCGCGCACAAGCCCGACGCGATCGTCCTGCGCACGCCCTGGGCGGGCGCCGCCGAGCTCGTCTCGCGCTGGTGCTCGGCCGCGATCGTCAACGCCGGCGACGGCAAGCACGAGCATCCGACGCAGGCGCTGCTGGACGTCTACACGCTCAAACGCCGCCTCGGCGAGATCGACGGCGCCGAGATCTGGATCGTCGGCGACGTGGTCCACTCCCGGGTCGCCCGCTCGGACATCCTCGCCTTCCAGCGCATGGGCGCGCGCGTCACGGTCGCCGGGCCGCCGACGCTGATCCCGCGCGGGATCGAGCAGCTCGGCTGCGAGGTGCGCTACACGCTGGATGAGCTGGATCGCGCGGACATCGTCTACGCGCTGCGGATGCAGCGCGAGCGCATGAGCGAGGCCTGGGTTCCCTCGCTGCGCGAGTACGCGTCCTGGTATCAGATCAACGGCCGCCGTCTGCGGCGCCGGGCAGATCCTCATGCACCCCGGGCCGGTGAACCGCGGCGTCGAGCTCTCCGGCGAGGTCGTCGACTCGCCGCAGGCGGTCATCACCGCGCAGGTCGAGGCGGGGGTCGTCGTGCGGATGGCGGTGCTCTACGAGCTCCTGTCCGGCTCGGCTCCTCCACGCGGTGGCGAGACCGCGACGGGCGACGACCCGCCGAGCTGCTCGCGGCGCGACAGGGCAGGGAAGCATGAGCCACCCCGAGCCGCTCGTGGGTGGGATCGGGGAGCCCGCCAACATCCTGCTGCGCGACGTGCGCGCGCTGGACCCGCGCGAGGGTCTCGACGCGCGGCGTGACATCAGCGTGCGCGACGGCCGTATCGCCGAGCTGGGGGAGCCGGGCGCGCTGGAGGCCGCGGACGCCCAGGAGACGATCGAGGGCCGGGGGCGGCTGCTCGCGATGCCCGCCTTCTTCGACCCCCACGTCCACCTGCGGACCCCCGGCCAGGAGCACAAGGAGGATCTCGAGACGGGGACCCGTGCCGCCGCCGCGGGTGGGTACGCCGGGGTGATCGCGATGCCGAACACCGATCCGGTCCTCGACTCCGCGCCGCTGCTCGGCGCTGTGCGCGAGGCCGCGAGCCGCCAGGCCCGGATCCCGGTCGGCTTCCTGGCCTCGATCACGCGCGGGCTGGGCGGCGAGCAGCTGACCGAGATGGCAGAGCTCGCCGAACACGGGGCGCTCGGGTTCACCGACGACGGCAGGCCCGTCGCCAGCGCCGGCGTGCTGCGCAAGGCGCTTCAGTACCAGCGCCTGTGCGGTGGCGTGCTCGCCCTGCACGAGGAGGACCTGACGCTCTCGCGCGGCGGGGCGATGCACGAAGGCGCCGTGAGCGCCGCGCTCGGGATCGCCGGCATCCCCTCGGTGGCCGAGTCGACGATGGTCGCCCGCGACGCGATGCTCGCCGGCTACGAGGACGGGCGCGTGCACTTCATGCACCTGTCGTGTGCGGGCTCGGTCCAGGCCGTCGCGGAGGCCAAGCGCCGCGGCGTGCGCGCGAGCGCCGAGGTCAGCCCGCATCACCTCCTGCTCACCGACGAGGACGTCCGCTCGCTGGACACGCGCATGAAGATGCACCCGCCGCTCACCGAGGAGAGCGATCGCCAGGCGCTCATCGAAGGGCTCCGCGACGGCACGCTCGACTGCGTCGCGACCGATCACGCCCCGCACGCGCGCGACGAGAAGGAGGTCCCGTTCGAGCAGGCGCCGATGGGGACGACCGGGCTCGAGACGGCGTTCGCGGCGCTCCACACCGGGCTCGTCGTCCCGGGGCTGCTGCCCCTCGCGACGCTGGTCGAGCGCATGACCGCCGGCGCCGCGCTGTTCTCGCTGCCCGTCGCGCGGATCGCCGCCGGCGAGCAGGCGAGCATCGCGCTCGCCGACCTCGACGCCCGCTGGGTCGCCGGCGAGCACGGTTGGGAGAGCCGCTCGGAGAACTGCTGCTTCGCCGGACGCCGCCTGCAGGGCCGGATCCTCGCCACGCTCGCCGCGGGGACGCTCGCCCACCGCGACCGCGCGCTCGCGCTGGTGGAGGCCTGATGGGGCTGCTCTCGCGCCGGCGGGCGGCGCTGATCGTCGTCGACGTGCAGGAGGGCTTCCGCGCCTACGACACGTTCGACGAGGTCGCGCGCGCGTGCGCCAAGCTGGTCGAGGGAGCACGCATCCTCGCTCTGCCCCGGATCGTCACCGAGCAGTATCCGAAAGGCCTCGGCCACAGCGCCCCCGAGCTCGGCCTGGAGGACGAGCCGGTGATCGAGAAGACCGTCTTCTCCGCCGTGAGGGCCGAGGGCTTCTCGCTGAACGGGCTGCGACCAGGCGGTCGTGTGCGGGATCGAGACCCACGTCTGCGTCAGCCAGACGGCCCACGATCTCCTGCAGCGCGGGATCGAGGTGCACATCCCTGCCGACGCCGTCGGCTCGCGCCACGAGCGCGACTACCGCTGGGGCCTCGAGCGCCTCGACCGCGCCGGGGCGGTCGTGACGACCGTCGAGTCGGTCCTCTTCGAGCTGCTCGGCCGGGCCGGGACGCCGGAGTTCAAGCAAGTCCAGGCGCTCATCAAGTGACCGAGCCCGGCTACGTCCTGCTGGAGGACGGCACGCGCTTCGACGGCGTCGTCTGCGGCGCCGACGGTCACGCCGTCGGCGAGGTCGTCTTCACGACCGGCATGTCCGGCTACCAGGAGTCGATGACCGACCCCTCCTTCGCCGGGCAGCTCATCACCTTCACCTATCCCCACATCGGCAACTACGGCGTCAGCGCGGAAGCGATGGAGTCCGAGCGCGCGTGGGCGCGCGCGGCGATCATGCGCGACGCCCGCAACAGCGAGGACGCGCCGAGCGCCGAGCGAGGCTGGCTGGACTGGCTCGCCGACTGCGGCGTGCGCGCGATCAGCGGCGTGGACACGCGCGCGCTCGTGCGCCACATCCGCGACGCGGGCGCGATGCGCGGCGGCGTCTTCCCCGGCTCGGTCGCTCCGGAGCGCGCCCGCGAGCTGATCGCCGAGGAGCCGCCGATGGCCGGCCAGGATCTCGCGCGCGTCGTGACGCCCGAAGCCGTCAGCAGCCACGGCAGCGGTGACGGCCCGCTGATCGCCGTCATCGACACGGGGATCAAGGCCTCGATGGTCCGCGAGCTCCTCGAACGCGGGGCCCGCGTCGAGCTGCACCCCTGCACGAGCTCGGCGCAGGAGCTGCTCGCGTCCGACCCCGACGCCGTCTTCCTCGCCAACGGCCCGGGCGACCCGGCCGCGCTCTCCTATGTCGTGGACACGGTCAGGGAGATCGTGGGCCGCAAGCCGGTGTGGGGGATCTGCCTCGGCCACCAGCTGCTCTGCCGGGCGGTCGGGCTCGAGACGTTCAAGCTGCCCTTCGGCCACCGCGGCGCCAACCACCCGGTGCGCGATCTCGCCACCGGCCGCGTCGAGATCACCTCTCAGAACCACGGCTTCGCCGCGCTCGGGCCGGGCGGGAGCCGCACGATCGACACCGACGAGGCGGTCCGCTGGGAGACGGACTTCGGCGCCGCCTCCCTGTCGCACGTCAACCTCTACGACCGCACCGTCGAGGGCCTCGAGCTGCTCGACGTCCCGGGCGGGACGGTCCAGTACCACCCGGAGGCGGGGCCGGGGCCGCACGACTCGCTGTACCTGTTCGACCGCTTCCTGCAGCGGATCGCGAGCGCCGCATAGAGATGCCCAGGCGCAACGACATCGAGAAGATCCTGATCCTCGGCTCCGGGCCGATCGTGATCGGGCAGGCAGCCGAGTTCGACTACTCCGGCGTCCAGGCCTGCAAGGTCCTGCGTGAGGAGGGCTACGAGGTCGTGCTCGTGAACTCGAACCCGGCGACGATCATGACCGACCCGGAGTTCGCGGACGCGACCTACATCGAGCCGCTGCTGCCGGGGCCGGTCCGCAAGGTGATCGAACGCGAGCGCCCCGACGCCCTGCTCGGGACGCTCGGCGGCCAGACCGCGCTGAACCTGGCGATGAACCTGTACGAGGACGGGACCCTGGCGCGCCTCGGCGTCGAGCTGATCGGGGCCAACCAGGACGCGATCGCCTGCGCCGAGGACCGTGAGATCTTCCGCACCACGATGGAGGAGGCCGGCCTGCGCATGCCGCGCAGCGCGATCGCCACCTCGATCGAGCAGGCGCGCGCGGCGCTTCCCGAGCTCGGACTGCCGTGCATCGTGCGGCCCGCGTTCACGCTCGGCGGGCGCGGCGGCGGCATCGCGCGCACCGAGGAGGACTTCGAGCGCATCGCCGCTCTCGGCCTGGAGGCCTCGCCGATCGGCCAGGTGCTGCTCGACGAGTCGGTGATCGGATGGGGGGAGTTCGAGCTCGAGGTGATGCGCGACCGTGCCGACAACGTCGTCATCGTCTGCTCGATCGAGAACGTGGACCCGATGGGGGTGCACACCGGGGACTCGGTCACCGTCGCGCCACAGCAGACCTTGACCGATCGCCTCTACCAGCAGCTCCGCGACCAGGCGATCAAGGTGATCCGCGCCGTCGGGGTCGAGACCGGCGGGTCCAACGTGCAGTTCGCCGTCAACCCGGAGACGGAGGAGATCCTCGTCATCGAGATGAACCCGCGCGTCTCGCGCTCCTCGGCGCTCGCGTCCAAGGCGACGGGCTTCCCGATCGCCAAGATCGCGGCGCGGCTGGCCGTCGGGTACACGCTCGATGAGATCGACAACGACATCACCGGCGTGACGCCGGCCTGCTTCGAGCCGACGATCGACTACGTGGTCGTGAAGTGGCCGCGGTTCGCGTTCGAGAAGTTCCCGGAGGCATCGGCGACGCTCTCGACGCACATGAAGTCGGTCGGCGAGGCGATGGCGATCGGGCGCACGTTCGGCCAGGCGTTCGCCAAGGCGCTGCGCTCGCGCGAGCTCGACAAGCCGCCGAGCCTGCAGGACACGCCCACCGAGGAGCTGCTCGCGAGCCTCGCCGAACCACGGCCCGCCCGCTTCGAGACGATCCTCGAGCTGTTCGCCCGCGGCGCCTCGGTCGAGGAGATCAACGCGGCCACCTCGGTCGACCCCTGGTTCCTGCGGGAGCTCGCCGAGCTGGCCCGCGACCCGCAGGCGCCGTTCGCGGGCGAGCGCTCGTTCCGCTCGGTGGACACCTGCGCCGCGGAGTTCCCCGCGCGCACGCCCTACTACTACTCGGGCTGGGACGCCGAGGCAGCGAGCGAGGTCGACCGCGGCGAGCGCGAGTCGGTGGTGATCCTCGGCTCGGGGCCGAACCGCATCGGCCAGGGCATCGAGTTCGACTACTGCTGCGTGCACGCGGCGATGACCGTGCGCGAGTCCGGTCGCGACGCCGTGATGGTCAACTGCAACCCGGAGACGGTCTCCACCGACTACGACACCTCCGACCGGCTCTACTTCGAGCCACTGACCTTCGAGGACGTGCTCGCCGTGGTCGAGGCCGAGAGCGCGGGCGCCCCGATGAAGGGCGTGATCGTCCAGTTCGGCGGCCAGACGCCGCTGAAGCTCGCGGCCGGTCTGGTGGAGGCCGGCGTGCCGCTGCTCGGAACGAGCGTCGAGTCGATCGACCTCGCCGAGGACCGCGGGCGCTTCGGCGCGCTGCTCGCAAGACTCGGATACAAAGCGCCGCCCTACGCGACGGCGCGCTCGGTCGAGCAGGCGCTGCGCTGCGCGGGCGAGGTCGGCTTCCCGCTGCTCGTCCGGCCCTCCTACGTGCTGGGCGGGCGCGCGATGGAGATCGTCTACTCCCACGATGACCTCGCCGACTACCTGCGCCGCGAGGCGGGCGAAGGCGGCGAGATCTACCTCGACCGGTTCCTTGAGGACTCGCTGGAGGTCGACGTCGACGCCCTCTGCGACGGGACCGACGTCTGGATCGGCGGCATCATGCAGCACGTCGAGGAGGCCGGCGTGCACTCGGGCGACAGCGCGTGCGTGCTCCCGCCCCATTCGCTCGGCGAGGAGATGCTGGAGCAGCTGCGCGGCGCCACGCGCGACATCGCGCTGGAGATCGGCGTCGTCGGACTCATCAACGTGCAGTACGCGATCCACGCCGGCGAGCTGTACGTGATCGAGGCCAACCCGCGTGCCTCGCGGACGGTGCCGTTCGTCTCGAAGGCCGTCGGCGTCCCGCTGGCGAAGCTCGCATGCCGCGTGATGCTCGGCGAGCGTCTCGCGGACATGGGCCTGCCCCAGGAGCGCCAGGGGCTGGGCTACGGCGATCACATCTCGGTCAAGGAGGCGGTGCTCCCGTTCGACCGCTTCGAGAACTCGGACGCGGTCTTGGGTCCCGAGATGCGGTCCACCGGCGAGGTCATGGGCGTCGCGCGCGACTTCCCGACCGCCTTCGCCAAGGCGCAGGCCGCCGCCGGCGTCCCGCTGCCGGTCAGCGGCACGGTCTTCATCACGGTCACCGACGAAGACAAGGCGGGCGGCGTCGGGATCGCGCAGTCGCTCCACGACGCCGGCTTCAGGATCGTCGCCACGCGTGGCACGGCCGAGGCGATCGGCCGCATGGGCGTGCCGGTGGAGCGGCTGAACAAGATCGGCGAAGGCTCCCCGCACGTCGTGGACTGGATCGAACGCGGCGACGTGGACCTCGTCATCAACACGCCGACCGGGGTCGGGGCGCGCACGGACGGGCACGAGATCCGGCGTGCCGCCGTCACCCACGGGGTGCCGTGCCTGACGACGCTCTCGGCCGGGATGTCAGCGGCCCGCGCGATCTCACGGGCGAGGATCGACGGCGAGCCTGAGGTGATCTGCCTGCAGGACCTGCACGGGACTCGCGCGGCGCCCGGCGGGCGGGGCCGAAGGGCGCAGAACGGCGCGGATGGGCCGGCCAAGCCGGAGGGCGCGGGCGCGCGGGTCACGCGCGGCGCTCCCGGGGCGCCGGTGGCGCCGGACGACGCCGAGCCCGCCACGGCCGGCGGCGGCGCCGGCGTGGCGTGAGCGTCCTGCCAGCGGCGGCGCTGGCGCCGTTCGGACGCCGTCTCCTGGAGATCACCGCGGTCCGCGAGCTCGGGGTCTACCGCGTGATCACCGTTGCCGACCCCGGTGGGCCCGCGCCCGCGCCGGGCCAGTTCGCGATGCTCGCGGCCGAGGAGCGCTGGGGGGGAGGGCTCGACGAGCGCCCGTTCCTCGCGCGCGCCTTCTCGGTCGCCCGCCACGAGGACGGGGCCGCGCAGTTCCTGCTCGAGGACGTCGGCCCGGGCACGCGGCGGCTGTGCGAGCTCGGCGCCGGCGAGCGGCTGTGGGTGGCGGGGCCGTTCGGCAGCGCCTTCAGCGCTCCCGATCAGGACCCCACCCACCCCCGGCGCGGGATCCTGGTGGGAGGGGGCGTCGGCATCGCCCCCCTCGCGATCCTCCAGGACGAGCTCGAACGGGCGGGCGTGCCCGCGACGGTGCTGCTCGGCTTCCGCGACGGCGCGCGGGTGCCCGGCGCGCAGCTGCTGCGCGCGGCCGAGATCGCGACCGACGACGGCACCGCGGGCCATCACGGGCTCGTCACGGCGCTGCTCGAACGCGAGCTGGAGAGCGACCCCGCGGCGACGGTGTACGCGTGCGGGCCGTCCGGCATGCTCGAGGGCGTGCGCTCGATCTGCGAGCGCGCCGGCGTGCCAGCTCAGCTGGCGCTGGAGTCCGGCATGGCCTGCGGCTACGGCGCCTGCTACGGCTGCGTCGTTCCGGTGCGCGACGGGGGCTACCTGCGCGTGTGCGTGGACGGCCCGGTGTTCGACGCGGCCCTGCTCGACCGCGTCGAGGAGCACGCCGGGGCGCACGAGTGACCGTCGAGCTCTGCGGCCTGCGTCTCGCGCACCCGGTCGTCAACGGCTCGGGCACCTTCGACGCGATCGCCGCCCTGCGGGCGTTCGGCGATCCCCTGCGCGAGGCCTTCCCGTTCTCGGCCTACGTGTCCAAGACGATCACGCTGCGCCCGCGCGCGGGCAACCCGCCGCCGCGCCTGTGGGAGGCGCCGGCCGGGATGATCAACTCGATCGGCCTCCCGAACAAGGGCCTGGAGGGCTATCTCGCCGAGGACCTGCCTCTGATCGCGGGCTTCCGCAGCGACCCCGCCGCGGGCTTCGACTCGTTGCCCGTGCCCGTGATCACGAACGTGATGGGCTCGACCGCCGAGGAGCTGGCCCGGCTGGTCGAGGCCTGCGACGCGCGCGAGGAGATCGCGGCGATCGAGCTGAACGTCTCCTGCCCGAACGTCGCCACCGGCCTGGACATCGGCGCGGACCCGGTCGAGCTCGAGCGGGTGCTCGCGGCCGTGCGCCCCCGGACGGCCAAGCCGCTGATCGTCAAGCTGACCCCGAACGCCGCCGACGTGCCCGCGTGTGCGCTCGGCGCCCAGGCCGGAGGTGCGGACGCCGTGTCGCTCATCAACACGCTGAGGGCAGCCGCGATGGCGCCCGGGGGCGCGTCGCGACCGTGGCTGGGAGGGGGGACCGGCGGCCTCTCCGGCCCGGCGATCCGCCCGGTCGCCGTGGCTCAGGTCGCCGCGGTCGCCGCGGTCCTCGAAATTCCCGTCATCGGGATGGGGGGTGTTCAGCGCCCCGATCACGCTCGCGAGCTGCTCGACGTGGGGGCCTCTCTCGTCGCCGTCGGCACCGAGAGCTTCCGCGATCCGGCGGCAGGCACGCGGATCGCCGCAGGGCTTGTTCCCAAGGGCTAAAAACGCCTGCAAACACAGGGCCGGACCGTCCAGCAGCCTCGATCCCTGTCAATCTCAGCTTGAGGTCTAGGTGAATTGGGCGTTTTTTCTTGATCGAGGCCTCGGGGTGTGTAGACTCGCCGCCCATGGTGACGGCGACCGGCCCGACGTCCAACACGTCCACTGCCCCAGAGCGGTCTCTCAACCAAAGAATGGACGCCCTGGCCAGGGCCAACGACATCCGCATCAAGCGCGCGCAGCTCAAGCGCGACCTGAAGGCCGGCCGGCGCTCGATCCACTCGCTGCTGCTCGACCCGCCCGAGTACGTCGAGACGGCCAAGGTCTTCGACATGCTCCTCGCCGTCCCGAAGTACGGGCGCGTCAAGGTCAACAAGCTCCTGGTCCACTGCCGCATCGCTCCCAGCAAGACGATCGGCGGGCTCTCCGAGCGCCAGCGCTCGGAGCTCATCAACCTGCTTCACCACTAGGCGGAATCGGCCCCGCAGCGCCGATAATCGGCGCATGGGCACGAGCGAGTGGTCCGATCCGGCGCACGTGCGCCACTACCTGACGAGGACCGGCGGCGGCGATCGCCTCGCGCAGGGGGACGCGGCTCTCCTGGAACTGATCCCGCCCGGCACCCGCCGCGTGCTCGACCTCGGCACGGGCGACGGGCGCCTGCCGGCGCTGCTCGCCGAGGCGCTCCCGGGGCTCGAAGTGGTCGCGATCGACAACTCCGAGCTGATGCTCGCGGCGGCCGCCGAGCGCCTCGCGGGCGATCGGCGCTTGGCGCTGCTGGAGCACGATCTCGCGCTGCCGCTGCCGGACCTCGGCCCCTTCGACGCGGTCGTCTCCTGCATGGCGATCCACCACCTCGAGCACGAGCGCAAGCGCGCGCTCTACGGCGAGGTGTTCGGAGCGCTGGCTCCCGGCGGCGTGTTCGCGAACCTGGAGCATGTGGCCTCGCCGACGCGCGCGCTTCACCTCGCGTTCTTCGCCGCGATCGAGGAGCCGCTCGAGTGCGAGGACCCCTCCGACCGCCTGCTCGACGTGGAGACCCAGCTCGGCTGGCTGCGGGACATCGGCTTCGCGGATGTCGACTGCCACTGGAAGTGGCGCGAGCTGGCGCTGCTCGCCGGCGTGCGACCCGGCTGAGGCGCCGGCGGGGCGGGCGGAGGGCCGGCCGGCGTCGCCCGGAGCCTCCGCGGACCTTCCGCTGCGGTCACTACTCTCCCGGCCCTTGGCACGCGTGTTCGTCATCACGGGCCCGTCGGGGGTCGGCAAGGGAACGCTCATCAGGGGGCTGATGGAGCGGCTGCCGCAGCTGGAGCTGTCGGTGTCGGCCACCACCCGCTCGCCCCGCCCGGGCGAGCAGGACGGCGCCGACTACCACTTCCTCTCGCCCGAGGAGTTCGAGCGCCGCGTCGCCGCGGGCGACTTCGTCGAGCACGCCGACTACGCGGGACGGCGCTACGGGACGCTGCGCTCGGAGCTCGACCGCCGCGTCGGCGCCGGCGTACCAGTCGTGCTGGAGATCGAGGTGCAGGGCGCCCGCCAGGTGCGCGAGGCGATGCCCGAGGCGGTGCAGGTGTTCATCGCGCCGCCCTCGCTGGAGGCGCTTCGCACGCGCCTGGTCGGCCGCGGCACTGACGACCAGCAGGAGGTCGAGCGCCGCCTGCAGGTCGCCGAGCGGGAGCTGGCGGCGCAGAGCGAGTTCGGTCACGTGGTCGTGAACGACCGGCTGGAGGACGCGCTCGACGAGCTGGCCGCGCTGGTCGGCCGGAACCTGGGCTGAGCGGCGGCGAGGCCATGCGGCTCGTGCGTCTGCGCCGTGTCGGTTCTCGCTGAGCGCCTCACCGCGCAGCTGCTCGCCGGCGAGCCGGCAGGCGACCCGCTCGCCGTGGCCGAGCGGTTGCTCGCGATCCAGTCCCAGGACCTGCGCGGAGCACGCCTGGCGATCCGCGCCCGCAGCACCGTCCTGTCCGCCGAGGACATCGACAGAGCCCTGACGCGCGAGCGCTCGCTCCTCGTCACGTGGCTCAACCGGGGGACACTGCACATGGTCCGCAGCGAGGACTACTGGTGGCTCCACGCGCTGAGCGCTCCCCGGCTCCGCACGGCCAACGCGCGGCGCCTGGGCCAGGAGGGCGTGCCGCCGGATGACGCGGAGCGAGCGATGGGGGCGATCGAGGACGCCCTGGCAGAGGAGGGGCCGCTCGACCGCGACCGGCTGCGCGAGCGGCTCGCGAGCGCCGGTGTGCGCACGCAGGGGCAGGCGTTCGTTCATCTGCTGGCAGCGGCGTCGATGCGCGGTCTGATCGTGCGCGGTCCCGTGGTGGACGGGAAGCACGCGTTCGTGCTGGTCCGCGACTGGCTGGGCGACGGGCCGCAGGTGGACCGCGCGCCGGCGCTGGGCGAGCTCGCGCGCCGCTATCTCGCCGGGCACGGTCCGGCGCAGGACCGGGATCTCGCTCGCTGGGCGGGCTTGCCGCTCGGCGACGCGCGGGCGGGCCTCGGCGCGATCGCCTCGGAGCTGAGCGTGCGCGCCGACGGCAGTGTGCACCTGAAGCGCCGGGCGCCGACCGCGCCGCTGCCCGCGCCGCGCCTGCTCGGCCCGTTCGAGCCGCTGTTGCTCGGCTGGACCTCGCGAGCGGAAGTGCTCGGGGATGCCGAGCGGCACATCGTCAGCGGCGGCGTGTTCCGTCCGCTCGCCCTGGCGCGCGGGCGGGCCGTCGGAACGTGGACGCTCGCGCGAGGCGCCGTCGCGCTCGAGCTGTTCGGAGCTGTGACGCGCGCAGAACGCGCGGCGCTCGAGGCCGACGGCGGCTGCGTGACGCGCTTCCTCGGCTCCTGAGCGGGCCTCGGGGCGCCCCCGGCTAGACTTGGTGCATCCGCTGAAGACCAAGAGAGGCTGACCCCACCCAATGATCTCCCCCCGCATCGACCGTCTGCTCGAGCAGGTCGACTCGAACTACGCCAGCGTGATCGTCGCCGCCAAGCGCGCGCGTCAGATCAACAGCTACTACCACAACCTCGGCGAGGGCACGTTCGACGAGTTCCCCCCGCCGATGGTCGAAACGGCGTCGAAAAACTACCTCACCATCGCCTTGGAGGAGGTAGCAGCGGGGAAGATGAAGTACCACTACCGCTGAGGGGCAGGTGACCTCAGCCGCCGGGCGCGGCGGGACCTCCACGGAGCGAGCCGAGCCGCCCGAGCGCCCCGCCGGTGGCCGGGCACAGCCACCACGCCTCGCCGTCGACGAGCGCCGGCGCGGCCGGATGCCCGTGGCCGGGGCAGGGCGGTCGCGCTTCGCCCCAGGCCTGGCGCGACTCCGGGAAGACCTGTTCCTGCAGGTAGTCGGCGATCTTCACGGCAAGCTCGGCGCCGGTCTCGCCGAACCAGCCGAAGCCGGAGCCGCTGCCCCCGGGCTCGAGGAACCAGAGAACCGAGTCCCACTCGCCGGGCAGATTGATGTCCGGGCGGCGCTCGAACCCGACGCGCAGCTCGATCGGCCGCGAGCCCTGGAGGTCGCCGAGGGCGAGGTCGAGTGGCTCGCGAATGGGCCCCGGGATCTCCTCCGGCGAGGGCTCCGGGATGAACAGCGACATGCCCCGAGCGTACGCAACCCCCGAGCCAGGGCTTGAGCCGGGCCCGCCGGGGCGCGACACTGATCTCCTCATGTCACGAATCCTGCTGGGCGTGAGCGGCGGCATCGCCGCTTACAAGTCGCTCGAGTTCGTCCGCCTCGCGACGGCCGCCGGCCACGCGGTGCGGGTGCTCCAGACCCCGAACAGCCGCCGCTTCGTCGGCGAGGCGTCGTTCGCCGCCCTCAGCGGAGCGCCGGTGCTCGTGAGCGAGTTCGCGCGCGATCCGCTGCGCGGCGCCTTCCCCGGCGAGCCGCAGCCCGCGCACGACCCGATCGGGCACCTGGAGCTGGTCGCCAACGCCGAGGTGTTCCTGATCGCACCGGCCTCGGCCAACACGATCGCCAAGCTCGCGAGCGGGATGGCCGACAACCTGCTGACGAGCTGCGCGCTGGCCGCGGCGTGCCCGCTGGTGATCGCGCCGGCGATGAACAACCGCATGTACGAGCACCCCGCGACGCAGCAGAACCTCGCGACGCTTCGCGCACGCGGGGCGGAGGTGCTCGACCCGGGCACCGGACGGCTGGCGTCGAAGGGGGAGGAGGGCGTCGGGCGCCTGGCCGAGCCGGCCGAGCTGTTGGCAGCGTGCGAGCGGGCGATCGCGGATTTTTTCAATAGGGATGGTTCTTCGCGCGGGGTCCGCTCTGGCGGCGGGACACTCGATGGCGTGTCGGTGCTCGTAACCGCCGGAGGAACGCGCGAGCCAATCGACAGCGTGCGGTTCGTCGGCAACAGCTCCTCCGGGCGGATGGGCTTCGCGCTGGCCGCGGCCGCCGCCGCGCGCGGGGCCGAGGTGACGCTCATCGCCGCCAACGTCTCGCTGCCCGCGCCTGCGGGCGTGCGCGTGGTCGAGGTCGCCACCGCGGGCGAGCTGAAGGACGCCGCCGAGCGCGAGTTCGCCGCGGCCGAGGTGCTGCTGATGGCGGCCGCCGTCGCCGACTTCGCGCCGGTCGCCACCGAGGGCAAGATCAAGAAGGGCGGTCGCGAGCGCCTGGAGCTCGTGCTCGAGCCCACGCCCGACGTGCTGAGCGCACTGTCGGCGTCACGGCGACCCGGCCAGACGCTGGTCGGCTTCGCCGCCGAGCACGGGACGGAGGGCCTCGAGCACGCGCGCGGCAAGCTGGCGGCGAAGGGGCTCGACGCGGTCGTCTTCAACGACATCTCGCGCGCGGAGATCGGGTTCGACTCGGCGCAGAACGAGGTCACGATCCTCACCTCGGCCGACGGCAACGGGATGGTTGGCGCCGAGCACGTCGCACAGGCCTCCAAGGAGCAGGTCGCGGACGCGATCCTCGACGCGGTCGAGAGGCTGCGGGGGGCTTTCTAAGGTAGAGCGATGGACAGCGTCTACGAGCTCTACCGGCGCGGCTGTGAGCTGCTGGAGCACGGCGATCACCAGGCGGCGATCGTGCCGCTGAGCAAAGCCCGCGACCTCGAGCCGGACAAGGCCTCGATCCGCGAGGCGCTCGGCCGCGCGCTGTTCCACGCGCAGCGCTACGAAGGCGCTGCGGAGGAGTTCCGGGCGGTCGCTTCGAGCGCGCCCACGAACGACTACGCGCTGTTCTGCCTCGGGCGCGCGATGCAGCAGCTCGGCCGCCACCGCGAGGCCTGCCAGCCGCTCGCGCTGGCGTGCTCGCTGCGGCCCGAGCGCGGGGACTACCGGCTCTATCGGGACCGGGCCCGGCGGGAAGCAGAAAGAGGCTGAGGCCGGCACGGAGCGGCGGCCGATCCCGGCGAAGAACTTGTAAACGGCGGGGGCGCCGGTGCTATCCTCGACGCACAGCTTTCGTGTCGTCGTGCGAGCGGCGGCAGCAGTACCGAGAGTGGGCGCCCGCCCGCTCTTTTTGCGTAAGGAACAGATTGAAGGATTCGCCGGCGCTCCATGCCGGCCTCGAGATATGAACCCCCTCCAGACAGAGATCGAGCAGCGGCTCGCGCACAACGAGCCTGATGTCGAGGTGCTCCTCGCCGAGGTGCTCGGTGGGCGCTGCCTGCGCGTGTTCATAGACCACCCGGACGGTGTGAACCTCGCGATGTGCGAGCGGGTGACGATGCTGCTGAACGATCTGCGCGAGCGCTACTCGCTGGAGGTCTCCTCTCCGGGCAGTGAGCGCCCGCTGACCAAGCCGGCGCACTTCCGCCGCTTCGTCGGCCGCCGCGCGCGCGTACGTGTGCGCCACCCGCGGCCGGTGCCGCACGGGGAGGGACGCCCGGTGCGCAGCTTCACAGGAGAGCTCGTGGGGGCTTCCGAGCAGGAGGTGACGCTCGCCGCAGACACCGGCGTGATCGCCATCCCGTACTCGGAGATTCGTCGTTCGAACCTGATCGAGGAGTAGGAACCAGCCATGTCACGCGAGATCCTTGAGGCCATGCACGCGCTCGCCCGCGAGAAGGGCATCGAGCCGGAGAAGCTGATGATCGCGCTCGAGGACGCGCTGCTCTCGGCCTACAAGAAGCAGCCGGGCTCGGCCAAGTACGCGCGCGTCGAGATGGACCGCGACACCGCCGACTTCCGCGTGATCGAACTGAAAATCCCTGAGCGCCTGGAGGCGCACCTGATCGTCGAGACGATCGACGAGGGCACCACGGTCGATCCCGAGACGGGCGAGATGCGTGAGCCCGAGGACCCCGAAATCGACCCGGCCAAGTTCGCCGAATACCGCGATCAGATCGACGAGGAAGACGTCACGCCCGACGACTTCGGGCGGATCGCGGCGCAGACCGCCAAGCAGGTGATCCTGCAGCGCATCCGCGAGGCGGAGCGCGACATGATGTACGAGGAATATCGCGACCGTGTCGGCGAGCTGATCACCGGCATCGTGCAGCAGTCCGACTCGCGCTACACGCTCGTGCAGCTGCGCGAACGCGTCGAGGCGCTGCTGCCCAAGTCCGAGCAGGTCGACGGCGAGCGCTACGACCACTCGCAGCGCATCAAGGCTGTCATCAAGGAGGTCTCGCCCTCGACCAAGGGTCCGGCGATCATCGTCTCGCGCCGCGACCCCGAGCTGATCAAGAAGCTGTTCGAGCTCGAGGTGCCCGAGATCGCCGACGGGCTCGTCGAGATCGCCAACGTCGCCCGCGAGCCCGGCTACCGCTCGAAGATCGCGGTCGTCTCTCACACCGACGGGGTGGACCCGGTCGGTGCCTGCGTCGGCCCGCGCGGCTCGCGCGTGCGCATGGTCGTCTCCGAGCTGCGCGGCGAGAAGATCGACATCATCCCGTTCAACGACGAGCCCGCCCGTTTCGTCGCCAAGGCGCTGTCTCCCGCGCGCGTGCGGGAGGTGCTGGTGGACGACGACGCCAAGCAGGCGACGGTGATCGTGCCCGACGACCAGCTCTCGCTTGCGATCGGCCGCGAGGGCCAGAACGCACGCCTCGCGGCGCGCCTGACCGGCTGGCGCGTGGACATCCGCTCGGAGACCGAGTTCGCCGCCGAGGAGGCCGAGCACGGCTACGAGGAGGAGGAGGTCGCAGGCCGCTGCGCCGCGATCCTTTCCAACGGCCGCCGCTGCCCCAACGCCGCTCTCCCCGGCTCTCGCTACTGCGGACTGGAGACCCACCAGGCGCTCGCTCAGATCGAGGGCGACAACATCGAGGACCTCGAGGCCGAGGGCTCCGAGGCCGAAGCGGTCATCGAGGCCGACGCCGCGCTCATCGCTGAGGAGCCCACCGAGGCCGGAGCAGAGGCCGCGGAGATCGAGGTCGTGGACGTCGCCGAGGAGGCTGCCCCGCTCGGCGAGACCGACGCCGCCGTGATCTCCCCCGACCCGGAGGAGACCGGCGCGGAGGCCGAAGCCGATCTTGCCGAGAAGCTCGCCGAGGACGACGCGGAGTCGCTCGTCGGCGACGAGCTGCCGGCCGAGCCCGTAGACGTGGCCGCCGAGAGCGGCGCCCCGGCCGACGAGGCCGCCGAGGGGCCGGCGACATAGCCGTCCGGGCCAGGGGGAACGAGAGTCGCAGAGCCGCAGGGAGGCGGCAGCCGCCAGCTCCTCAGCGCACGTGCGTCGGGTGCGGGCGCAAGGCGGGCAAGGACGAGCTCGTGCGGCTCGCGGTTGCAGCCCTCGACGCGCACGACTCCGCGGCGAGGTCTCGCGCACCGCGCGTCGCCACCATCGATCGTGACGGCCGGCTGGGCGGTCGCGGTGCCTACCTCTGCCGCGATCTCGACGGCGAGCGTCCGCGCGCCGAGTGTCTGGAGCGCGCGATCCGCCGCCGCAGCGTGGGACGCACGCTGCGCGCGAGCGTGTCGCTCGACCCCAAGCTCGTAGAATCGGTGGGCCGATGAGCAAGAAGCGCGTACACGAGATCGCAAAGGAGCACGGGCTGACGAGCAAGGAGCTGCTCGAGAAGCTCGCGGCGGCCGGCGTCCAGGCGAAGGCAGCCGCCTCCTCGGTCGACGAGTCCGCGGCGCTCCAGGCGCTCGGCCTCGATGGCGCGAGCAACGGCTCCGCCAACGGCGCGGCTGCGGCGACGCCGCCCAAGCCCGCGGCCGAGGCCACCGCCAAGGCCCCGCAGGCGCCGGCCGAGCCGAACGCGGCCGCGCCCGCCGCCGGCGCGCCGCCCAAGCCCGCAGCTCCGGCGCCCGCAGCGCAGGCGCCCGCGGCCCCGGCGCAGCCCGCTCCCGCCCAGGGCGCCCCGGCCCAGCCGCCTGCCGCCGCCGACGGCCAGCCCGCGGCACCGCCGAAGCCCGCCGCGCCTCGCCCGACCCGCGACTCCCGCACCGGCGAGCGCACGCCCGGCGACGTCGGCCCCGGCGGGCGCAGACGCGTCGTGATCGACTCACAGGCCTCGCGCCGCCAGCAGGGCGGGCCGTCGAACCAGCCCCAGCGGCGCCCGCGCCGCGGCCGCCGCCGCCGCGGGACCTACGACGACACGATCGCGCCGATCGACACCGCCGCGATGGAGGCCACCGACCTGATCCGCGTCAACTCGGGTTCGACCGTCAAGGACGTGGCCGAGTACCTGGGCGTGCCGGTTCCCGAGATCATCAAGAAGCTGATGTCGCTGGGCGAGATGGCGACGCTCACCCAGACGCTCTCCGACGACGCGATCCAGGTGATCGCCGACGAGTTCGAGAAGAAAATCGAGATCGTCCACGCCGCCGACGACGTCGAGGTCGAGCCGGTCTACGAGGACACCGAGGAGGAGCTGATCGCGCGCCCGCCGGTGGTGACGATCATGGGCCACGTCGACCACGGCAAGACCTCGCTGCTGGACGCGATCCGCGAGACCGAGGTCGCGGCGGGTGAGGCCGGCGGCATCACCCAGCACATCGGCGCCTACCAGGTCCGGCACGCGGGCAAAGAGATCACGTTCCTCGACACGCCGGGCCACGAGGCGTTCACCGCCATGCGTGCCCGCGGCGCGAGCGTCACGGATCTCGCGGTGATCGTCGTGGCCGCCGACGACGGGGTCAAACCGCAGACCGAGGAGGCGATCGATCACGCCAAGGCCGCTCAGGTCCCGATCGTCGTCGCGGTCAACAAGATCGACAAGGAGGGCGCGCAGCCCGAGCGCGTGCGCACCGAGATGACCCAGCACGGCCTCCAGCCCTCTGACTGGGGCGGGGAAACGGAGTTCGTGGACGTGAGCGCGAAGACCCACCAGGGGCTCGACTCGCTGCTCGACACGATCCAGATCGTGACCGACCTCGAGGAGCTGAAGGCCAACGCGGGCGCCGATGCCTCCGGAGCCGTGATCGAGTCGAAGCTCGACCCGGGCCGCGGCCCGGTCGTGACCGTGCTGATCCAGCGCGGCACGCTGCGCGTCGGCGACGCGCTCGTCGCGGGCGCCCACTTCGGCCGCGTGCGGGCGATGCACGACTTCAACGGCGCCAAGATGAAGCGCGCCGCCCCGGGCGAGCCGGTCGAGGTGCTCGGCTTCGACGGCGTCCCGGAGGCCGGCGAGCACGTGCGCGTGGTCGAGAACGAGCGCCGCGCCCGTCAGCTGGCGGGCGAGCGCGCGAACCGCCTGAAGACCGAGGCGCTCGCGCGCCGCTCCGGACGCAAGGTGTCGCTGGAAGACGTCTTCAAGCTCGCCCAGGAGGGCACCGTTCAGGAGCTGGCGCTGGTCGTGAAGGCCGACGTCGCCGGCTCGCTGGAGGCGCTCGAGGACGAGATCGCCAAGCTCCCGCAGGACGAGGTGGCCGTCAACGTCGTGCACCGCGGCGTCGGTGGCGTCAACGAGTCCGACGTGATGCTGGCGGCGGCCTCGGAGGGCGTGATCCTCGCCTTCAACGTGCGGCCGGTCGGCGACGCCCGCTCGGTCGCCGAGCGCGAGGGCGTCGAGATCCGCTCCTACTCGGTGATCTACCGCGCGATCGAGGAGCTGCGGGCCGCCATGCAAGGCATGCTCGCCCCCGAGGAGGTCGAGACGCCGCTCGGTCAGGCGGAGGTCCGCCAGCTCTTCAAAGCGTCGCGCATCGGCACGATCGCGGGCTGTCAGATCACGGAGGGCAAGATCCTGCGCGGCTCCCACGTGCGGGTCGTCCGCGACGGCACGGTGATCTACGACACGACGATCGAGAGCCTCAGGCGCTTCAACGACGACGTGAAAGAGGTGACGTCCGGGTTCGAGTGCGGGATCGTGCTCATGAACTTCCAGGACGTCAAGGAGGGCGACCTGATCGAGGCTTACGAGACGCGACAGGTCGAGCGCGAGCTGAGCTGAGACTGAGCAGGAAGGGACGCCGGGTTCGGCGCGGAATTGGAGAGACA
The DNA here is from genome assembly GCA_963738815.1 of uncultured Solirubrobacteraceae bacterium. Classification (GTDB taxonomy): domain Bacteria; phylum Actinomycetota; class Thermoleophilia; order Solirubrobacterales; family Solirubrobacteraceae; genus Palsa-744. The sequence continues at coordinate 136,794 of CAVTXW010000005.1, read as the reverse complement.
GGTGGCCACGGGACGCATGCGTCGGGTCGACGAGGCGGTTCGCCAGGTCATCGGAGACGCAGTGGCATCTGAGCTGAAGGACCCGAGAGTTGGATTCGTGACCGTTACCGACGTCAGGACAAGCGCCGATCTGAGGCACGCACGCGTGTACGTGAGCGTGCTCGGAGCCGGCGGGGGCCCGTCGGCTCCCGAGGAGCGCGAGGACAGCCTTGCCGGGCTGCGCAGCGCCCACGGGTTCCTGCAGGGCCGGATCGCGAGCGAGCTGCGGCTGAAGCGCACCCCCGAGCTGGAGTTCATCTACGACGACACGACCGACCGCGCGATGCGCCTGGAGCAGCTCATCGACCGGGAGACACACCAGTGAGTGCGCAGCCGGAACCCCCCGCTGAGACCGCCGTGGTCCGCGAGCGGGTGCTCGCCCGCCTGCGCGAGGACTCGGACTTCGTGCTGGCAACGCACGAGCATCCCGACGGGGACGCGCTCGGCTCGCTCGTCGCGATGCAGGGCCTCTTGACCTCGCTCGGCAAACGCTCGGAGATGTTCATGGCCACGAGCGACCTGCCGCTGCCGCGCGAGTACCGCATGTTCCCGCTCGACGGCCTGATCTCCGAGCCCCCCGCGGACATCGCCACACGCACCGTCGTGTTCCTGGACTGCGGCAACATCGACCGCAACTCGGCGAGCGTGCTGCGCGACGGCGCCAACCTCATCAACATCGACCACCACCACGACAACACCGGCTTCGGCACGCTCAACCTGGTCGACCCGCAGGCCTCGTGCACGGCCGAAATCGTCTGGTGCCTGATGGACGGGCTCGGCGTCACGCCCAGCGCGGCTGTCGCCGAAGCCCTCTACATCGGGCTGATCACCGACACGGGGCGCTTCATGTACGAGAACACGACCCCGCGCGCGCACCGCATGGCGGCCTCGCTGATCGAAGCCGGGGTCGACGCGCCGCTGGTCTACCGCCGCCTCTACGAGGGCATGCCCACGGGCAAGCTCACCCTGCTCGGCACCGCGCTCGCCGCAATGCGCCGCTTCGACGGCGGCGAGCTGACGATCGCCACGCTGAGCGCCGAGGACTTCCGCGGAGGCGAAGGCAGAAGACAGCTACTCCGAGGGGATCATCGACCAGCTGCGCGCGCTGGAAGGGACGAAGGTCGCCGCGCTCGTGCGCGAGCTCTCGACCGGCGAGCGTGCCGGCCAGCACAAAATCTCGCTGCGGGCGACCGACGACGATGTCGACGTCTCGGTGATCGCCCGCGCCCAGGGCGGCGGCGGGCACCGCCGCGCCGCGGGCTTCACCACGCCGATGAGCGAAGCGGAGCTGCTCGCCTTCCTGCGCTCTGCGATCGCAGCGCAGCTGCACCCGTCCGCTGACGGCCGCGCGGCCGCCGCACCCGTCTGAGCGAGCCTCGCGCCGTGGACGCGGTGCTTCTCATCGACAAGCCCGCCGGCGTCTCCTCGCACGACGTGGTCGCCGCCGTGCGCCGCGCCTTCGGCGGCAAGCGCGCTGCGCCGAAGGTCGGGCACGCGGGCACGCTCGACCCCTTCGCGACCGGCCTGCTGCTGGTTCTGCTCGGCCGCGCGACCAAGTCCCAGCAGGAGCTGATGGGGCTCGGAAAGCGCTACGAGACCCTGGCGCGGCTGGGCGCGCTCTCCACGACCGGCGATCCGGAGGGGGAGATCGAGGTGACGGGCAGGGTCCCGCCCGAGGGGCGGGAGCTGCCGACGGGCGAGGTCCGCCAGCGCCCCCCGATGCACTCGGCCGTGAAGATCGGCGGCGAGCGCGCGTACAAGCGTGCGCGGCGCGGTGAGAGCTTCGAGATGCCGGAGCGGATCGTCACCGTGCGCTCCTTCCGTGAGCTGTGGCGGCGCGAGACCGGGGAGGGGCCCGAGGCCGCCTATGAGATCGAGTGCGGCTCAGGCACCTACGTGCGCTCGCTGATCGCCGACCTCGGTGACGCCTACTGCCTCACGCTGCGCCGAACCGCCATCGGTCCGTTCGAGGTCGCAGAGGCGATCGCGCCGCCCGCGCGCGGGACGAGCTGGACGGAGGGCCTGCCGGACGCGGGCTGGGTGGCGCTCGATCAGGCGCTGGAACGGGCGCGTCAATAACCTGTGGCGCCGTGAAGGTCACGCGCCTGCCCGACGTCCGGCCTGCAGATGGGCGCCGCGTCGCCGTCGGCACCTTCGACGGCGTGCACCTGGGCCACCGCGAGGTGATCGCCGGCTCCGACAGCGTGCTCACGTTCGACCCGCACCCCGTCTCGGTCGTGGCGCCGCAGCACACGCCGAAGCTGCTCACGACGCCCGCAGCGCAAGGCCGAGCTGGTCGCCTCGCTCGGCGTCGAGGAGATGGTCGTGATCCCGTTCGACGCCGAGTTCGCGGGGCGAACCGCGGAGCAGTTCATCGAGGAGGTGCTCGTCGGCGCGCTCGGCGCCACGCAGGTCTCGGTGGGGGAGAACTTCCGCTTCGGCAACCGCGCCAAGGGCGATCCTGGCCTCCTGGGCGCCGACGGGCGCTTTCGCACCGTCGTCCATCCGCTTCTCGAACTCGACGGCGAGGTCGTGTCGTCCAGCCACATCCGCGGCCTGCTGCAGGCCGGCGACGTCGCGGAGGCGAACCGCATGCTCGGATCGACCTTCCAGCTCTCCGGCGTCGTCTCGCACGGCGACGAGCGCGGGCGCGAGCTCGGCTTCCCGACGGCCAACCTCATCCCCGACGAGGCGCTCGCCTGCCCCGGTCACGGCGTCTACGCGTGCTTGTGTCAGGTGGCCGCCGGCCCGCCTCGGCCCGCGGCCGTCTCGATCGGGGTGCGCCCGACGTTCGATACCGGACGCGGCGAGCTGATCGAGGCCTACATCTTGGATTTCGACGGCGACCTCTACGACCAGACGCTGACGGTGGAGTTCCTGGAGCGCCTGCGGGGCGAGCGGCGCTTCGACAGCGCCGAGGCTCTGGTCGAGCAGATGCGGGCCGATGTGGCCCGGACGCGGGAGATCGCCACGGCGGCGTGACGGCGCTTGTTCCGTGGTGGCCGCGGCGAGCATCCTCCAGGAGGCGGAACTGCTCCGGCTGAGCAAGATGAGGCGAGCGACGCGACGCTCCGGGCCGGGTCGCTGAGCGGCCCGGACGGTGCACCACGTCTGCTACCGTGCCCGGGTCTATGCCGGCACTGACCAGCGAGCGCAAGCGCGAGATCACGGCCCAGTTCGGGGCCAGCGAGCAGGACACGGGCAACACCCGGGTCCAGATCGCCCTGCTCACCGAGCGCATCAACCACCTCACCGAGCACCTGCGCACGCAGAAGAAAGACCACCACTCACGCCGCGGGCTGCTGATGCTCGTCGGGCGCCGCCGGCGCTTCCTCGACTACCTCCAGCGCGAGGATCTCGAGGGCTACCGCGAGCTGATCCAAGAGCTCGGCCTGCGCAAGTAGGCTGCGCACCGGGATCTGAATGGCCGTGCTCGAGCCAGGCACGCCGGCCCCCGACTTCAGCCTGGGGCGCGCCGACGGCGAGCGCTTCACCCGCGAGGACCTCAAGGACCACGGCTCGATCCTGGTCTTCTACCCCTTCGCATTCAGCCCCGTCTGCACCGACCAGCTGCAGCTGTACGACGGCCTCCTCGAGGAGCTCGCGGCGCGCGCCGTGTACCTGTACGGAGTCTCCTGCGACTCCACCTGGGCGCAGACCGCCTTCAGGGAGAAGCTCGGCGTCTCGAGCGAGCAGCTGTCTGACTTCGAGCCGAAGGGTGCCGCGAGCGCTGCCTTCGGCGTGCTGCACCCCGGCGGCTTCTCCCAGCGCGCGCTCGTGATGACCGACGGCGAGGGCGTCGTGCGCTGGAGCTATGAGGCCGACTCGCCGGGCGAGCTGCCGGGCGCGGACCTGCTCGCGCAGGGCGTCGCGGCCGCCTTCCCGGGCTGAGCGGTGCCGGGCGCCGGCGCGCCGCCCGAGACGCTGAGGGGCGACGGGCTGCTGCTCCGGAACTGGCGGGAGTCCGATCTCGCCGCGCTGCAGGCGGCGGTGGACGCGAACCGGTCGCACCTCTCGCCCTGGCTGGTCTGGGCCGGCGACGAGTCGCCGGGCGCGATCGCGACATTCCTGCGCGACGCCATCGCCGGTTGGAGCAGCGGGGAGCGGTTCGCGTACGGGATCTGGTCCGAGGGGGAGGGGCGGGCGCTCCTCGGCAGCGCGGGCCTGATGGCACGGATCGGCCCCGGGGGGCTCGAGATGGGTTACTGGGTCGGCGCGGAGCACACGCGCCGGCGCGTCGCCACGCGCGCCGGCGCGATGCTGACGGCCGCCGCGTTCGCGCTGCCCTCGGTCGAGCACGTCGAGATCCGCCACGACGAGGCCAACAGCGCGAGCGGGGGAGTCCCGGCCGCCCTCGGGTTCACGCGTGTCGGCACGTTCCCCCATGCCCTGGCGGGCGCGCCGGGCGAAACCGGACGCGAGGTGCGCTGGCGGATGCGGGCATCGGAGTTCGCGGGGAGCCCCGCCAGCGCCCTCGCCTGACCGCGCTCAGGTTCCGCCTCCTGCACAAAATGCGGGCGCGAACGCTGGCCACCTGGCCCATGCAAGCGCGTGCCCGCTCGCAGACGATCGGTGCCCATGGCGAAAGTGATCATCTCCTACGACGGAACCGAGACCGACGACGACGCGCTCGCCCTCGGCAGGCTGCTGGGGGACGCGGGCGAGCTGGCGCTGGCCTACATCCGCCACTCCCAGGAGCTCGACCCCCAGCGCGAGAAGGTCGCGCAGCACGACGCCGAGCGGCGCCTCGCCCAGGGCGCGGAGATGCTCGGCCGCCCGGATGTCCCGCAGCACGTCGTCTTCGGCGGCTCGACGGGCGCCGCCCTGGAAGAGCTGGCGAACGCCGAAGGGGCCTCGATCGTCGTCTTCGGCTCGGACTACCGCACGCAGCCCGGCCATGCCGAGCCCCCCAACTCCGCGCAGCGGCTGCTCGAGATCGGCGGCACGGCGGTGGGCGTGGCGGCCTCGGGCCTTCGCGCCGAGGAGCCGCAGTCGATCGCCACGATCGCGGTCGTCTCGCCCGACGGCGACGACACCGCCCTGCGCTCCGCCGAAGCGCTCGCCGGGGAGCGGGGCGGGCAGGTGGGAGGCCTCGACGGCGGGAAAGCAGACCTGATCGTCGTAGGCTCCCAGCCCGGCGCGCCGGCGGGCAGGGTCGCCCTCAGCGGGGCTGCGCGGACGGCGCTCGACGCCTCCCGCGGCTCGGTGCTCGTGGTGCCGAGCGGCAAGCCTCTCGGCGGCTGAGAAAGCCCGCAGGGACCGCCCCGGACGGCCCGGGCGCGCACGGGAGTTCGCTAAGCTGCCCGGGTTCGGATAATGAGATAAAAGAATGTGGGCCGCCGACCGAAGGGCGGCCAGGAAGGCAGTGAATATGAGTAGTGACGCCGTTACCCGGGTTTCCGTGGAGATCGCTGGCAGCGAGATCTCGTTCGAGACCGGAAGGATGGCCAAGCAGGCCTCCGGCGCCGTAGTCGTCAAGCAGGGCGACACGATGGTCCTCTGCACCGCCGTCGCGGGCGGCGTCCGCGACACCGACTTCATGCCCCTGACGGTCGACGTCGAGGAGCGCATGTACTCGGCCGGGAAAATCCCCGGATCCTTCTTCAAGCGCGAGGGCCGGCCCGGCGAGAAGGGCACGTTGACCGCGCGCATGATCGACCGCCCGATCCGCCCGCTGTTCCCGAAGGACTGGCGCTATGACACGCAGCTGGTGGCGATCCCGATCTCGATCGACCACGTCCACCCGTACGACATCCTCGCGATGAACGGGGCGTCCGCCGCCCTGATGATCTCCGACATCCCGCTCCCGACCCCGGTCGGCTCGGTTCGCATCGGCAAGATCGACGGCGACTTCGTCGTCAACCCGCCCGAGCCCGACCTGACCACCCCCTCCGGGGGCGGTGCCCCGGACGCGGAGACGCCTTCGGAGCTCGACCTGATCGTGGCCGGCACCGAGGACGCGATCCTGATGGTCGAGGCCGGCGCCAACGAGATCCCCGAGGCGGAGATCCTCGATGCGCTCGACATCGCGCACGCCGAGATCAAGAAGCTGTGCGCGCTGCAGCGCGACCTCGCCGCGAAAGTCGGCAAGGCGAAGAAAGTCTTCGAGCCGATCCAGGTCGACGCCGCGCTGCTGGAGCAGGTCCGCTCCTCCCACGGCGCCAAGCTGGACGCGGCCACCCAGGTCGAGGACAAGCTCGAGCGCCAGGACGCCACCAAGGCCGTCGAGGAGGAAATCCTCGCCGAGTACGGCCCCGCCGCGCCCGAGGGCGCGAGCGAGGAGCAGCTCGTGGCCGCCAAGGAGCGCCGCCAGGCCGCTCAGCTCGTGTTCGACAAGCTCGAGAAGCAGATCATCCGCGAGCGCATCGCCGTCCAGAAGAAGCGCCCGGACGGCCGCTCGGAGAACGAGATCCGCGACATCTCGATCGAAGTCGGCGTGCTGCCCCGGGCCCACGGCTCGGCGCTGTTCACGCGCGGTCAGACGCAGGCCCTGAGCGTCGTCGCGATGGGCACGCTCAAGGAGGAGATGCGCCTCGACACGCTCGGCCTGGAGACCAAAAAGTTCTACTGGCACCACTACAACTTCCCGCCCTTCTCGGTCGGGGAGGCGGGCCGGATGGGCGGCGTCAAGCGCCGTGACATCGGCCACGGGGCGCTGGCCGAGCGCGCGCTCGCGCCGATGATCCCGTCGATCGAGGACTTCCCGTACTCGATCCGCGTGGTCTCGGACATCCTCGAGTCCAACGGCTCCTCCTCGATGGCCTCCGTCTGCGGCTCCTCGCTGTCGCTGATGGACGCCGGCGTGCCGATCAAGCGCCCGGTCGCGGGGATCGCGATGGGACTGATCAAAGAGGGCGACGACTACATCGTGCTGACCGACATCGCCGGCGTCGAGGACCACCTCGGCGACATGGACTTCAAGGTCGCCGGCACCGAGCGGGGCATCACCGCCCTGCAGATGGACATCAAGATCACGGGCGTCACCTTCGACATCCTGCGCGACGCGCTCGCCCAGGCCAAGGAGGCGCGCACGTTCATCCTCGGCAAGATGCAGGACGTGATCGGCGCGCCGCGCGAGCAGCTCTCGCAGTTCGCGCCGCGCATCCAGACGATCCAGATCGACCCCTCGCAGATCGGCCTGCTGATCGGCAAGGGCGGCGAAACGATCCGCGGCCTCGCCGACGAGTTCGAATCGCAGATCGACGTCAACGACGACGGCCAGGTGCTGATCTACTCGGCCAACGGCGAGCTCGGCGACGCGCTGGTCGAGCACATCCGGATGATGATGAAGGAGGTCGAGGTCGGCGACGAGTACGACGGCAAGGTCGTCAAGACGACCACGTTCGGCGCCTTCATCGAGCTGGCCAAGGGCACCGACGGCCTGCTGCACATCTCCAACGTCTCGCCCGGCGAGCGCGTGGAGACGGTCGAGGACGTGCTGAACAAGGGCGACGAGGTCAAAGTCCGCGTGGTCGAGGTGGACCGCGAGCGCGGCCGCATCGGCCTGCGCCTCGCTGACGACCCGGACATCGCGGGCAAGACGGTCGACGAGCTCGCCGGTGTCGGCACCGGCGGTGGCGGCGGTGGCGGGCGCGATCGTGACCGCGGCGCCCGGCCGTCCTCGAACGGGCGCGACCGTGGGCGGGGGAGTGGGCCCTCATCCAGGCGCCGCGAGGGCGAGCGCGGGTCCGGGCGCCCGCGCCATGGCCGCGAGCGCGACTGACGCAGGGGATCGGACCGGCCCCCGGGGCCGGTCCGATCACAGCCTCACCACCCTGGACTCAGGCGTCCGAGTCATCACCGAGCGCGTGCCGGGCGTGCGCTCGGTGGCGCTGGGCTTCCTGATCGATACCGGCTCGGTCGTCGAGCAGGCCGAGCAGGCCGGCATCTCCCACCTGCTCGAGCACATGTTGTTCCGCGGCACCGAGCGCTACGCCTCCGAGGAGATCGATCAGCTCTTCGACGAGATGGGCGCGGAGATCAACGCCGGCACCGACAAGGAGTCGACCACGCTCTACACGCGCGTCCTCGACGGCCACCTCGAGCGGGCGTTCGACGTGATGGCCGACATGATCTGGCGTCCGCGCTTCGGCGAGCTCGAGGCCGAGCGGGAGGTCGTCCTCGAGGAGATCGCGATGTACGAGGACGATCCGCAGGACCGCGTCTTCGACCTCGAGGGGCGCGCGATCTTCGGCGCGCACCCGCTCGGGCGCCCGGTGATCGGCACGGCCGCCGCCGTCTCGGCGGTGGACCGCGAGCGCCTCGCGGCCTACCACGCCGAGCGCTACCGGCCCGGCTCGATCGTGATCGCCGCCGCGGGCTCGGTCGAGCACGAGGCACTGGTCGAGCTCGTGCGCGCGGCCCAGCCGCAGGACGGGACCGGAGCCGCGCCGCGCCCCGAGCTCGGTGCCCCGGCGTTCGAGCGCCGCGTCGCGTTCCTGGAGAAAGAGACCGAGCAGTACCACGTGTGCGTCGGCGGCTCCGGCCTTGCGCGCGACGACGAGCGCCGCTTTGCGCTGCGCGTCCTCGAAGGGATCCTCGGCGGCACCTCCTCCTCACGTCTCTTCCAGGAGGTCCGCGAGCGCCGCGGCCTCGCCTACTCGGTCTTCTGCTGGTCGAACCTCTACGCAGCCAGCGGCGAAGTCGGCGTCTACCTCGGCACCCGTCCGGACAACCTGGACTCCGCGCTGGAGGTCCTCGCGGGCGAGCTGCGCCGCTGCGTCGAGTGCCCCGCCAGCGAGGAGGAGCTCGTGCGCTCGCGCGAGAACCTCAAGGGCAGGATGGTCCTCGCGCTCGAGTCGACCTCCGCCCGGATGGGCCGCCTCGGCGGCGCGGTGCTGAGCGACATGCCGGTGCTCTCGACCGACGAGGTGATCGCGCGCATCGACGCGGTGCGGATCGAGGATCTGCGCGAGCTGGCGGCCGAGCTGTTCGCACCCGAGCGGATGTCGATCGCCGGCGTCGGCGCCGACGGCGCCGTGTTCGAGCGTGCCGCCGCCGCGCTGAAGGACGGCTCGTGATCCGCGTCGCCGTGGCGGGCGCCGCGGGGCGCATGGGGGAGACGGTCTGCCGCGCGGTCGAAGGCGCGGAGGGCATGGAGCTGACCGGCCGCGCCGACCCCGCGCTCGGCACGCCGCTGGCCGACGTGCTCGGCAAAGCCGACGTCCTCGTCGACTTCACCCAGCCCGACACCGCTTTGGAGAACGCGCTGGCGGCGCTCCGCGGAGGCGTCCACGTCGTGATCGGCACCACGGGCTTCGACCCGGAGCCGCTCGTCGCCGCCGCACAGGACGCCGGCCGCAATGTGCTGCTGGCCCCGAACTTCGCGATCGGCGCCGTGCTGATGATGCGTTTCGCCGCCGAGGCCGCGCGGCACATGGCCAAGGCCGAGATCATCGAGTTGCACCACGACGCGAAGATCGACGCGCCGTCGGGCACAGCGAAACGCACGGCCGAGCTGATGGCCGAGGCGACCGGGGGGGCCGAGCCCCCGATTCACTCGGTGCGTCTGCCGGGCCTCGTCGCCCACCAGGAGGTCATCCTCGGCGACCTCGCGCAGACGCTCACGATCCGCCACGACACGATCGGGCGCGAGAGCTTCATGCCGGGTGTGCTGCTGGCGGTCAGGCGTGTGGGCGAGCTGCCCGAGCCGCTGACGGTCGGGCTCGAGAGCCTGCTCTTCTGAGCTCGACGTCGCCCGGGCGCAGGTCAGTCTGTCCGCCGATGCACGTGGCGCGCCCGTTGCCCGCGAGCGTCGAGGCCGCTCTGCTCTGGACGCTGCACTCGCGGGCGCTGTAACCCCTCCGGGTGACCCCGGCTGCCGGGTGGTGGCAACCCCGCTTGCGCGGGGCGCCGATTGCGGGATACTGAAGCTCGGCGTACGAGCGACGAGGGAAGCTCATGTCCGACGAGAACAAGCATGTCGTCAAGCGCGGCCACGATGCGCGCATCACAGGCAGGATCAACGACTGGATCGAGACGCTCGACCCGGAGATCGAGTGGGACATCTCGGGCTACCCGGTCGCGGGGTTCCCCCAGCAGGGCAGCGGCCGCAACGAGTTCGTGGCCCACGTGGCCAAGTACTGGTCGCTGTGGAACGACTACTCGCAGGATGTCGCGGAGATGATCGAGGAGGGCGACGACGTGATCGTGGTGTTCCAGGAGCACGCGCGGCTGCGCAACAGCGACGCCGACCTCGAGCGCGAGCTGGCGGCGGTGTGGACGATCCAGGACGGCAAGCGCGTGCGCTTCCGCGCCTTCGGGAGCCGGGACGCCGCGCTCGAGGCGGTGCGCGGGCAGAGCGCCTCGATCTAGGACGGTCGGCGACGCCGCTGCTGCTGCAAACGAGGTCCCGCAGGCGGCGGGCTCGGCCGGGCCCTGAGCGCCCGCGAAGCGTGAGATACTGAGCCGCATGCCAGACCTCGGGGCAGTGCTGACAGCGATCGTGACGCCGTTCGACGAGCGCAACCGCGTCAACGAGGAGTCGTTCGTGGCGCTCATGCGTCGCCTGGCCGAGCGCGGCTCGGACGGGTTCGTGGTGGCCGGCACCACGGGCGAGGCCTCCACGCTCACCGACGAGGAGCAGCTCGGCCTGATCGGGCTGGCCGTCGCGGAGCGGCCCGAGGGCAGGACGGTGATAGCCGGGACGGGCACGAACGACACCCGCCACGCGGTGCACCTGACCGAACGCGCCACCGAACTCGGGGCCGATGCCGTGCTCGTGGTGACGCCGTACTACAACCGCCCGAGCCGGCGTGGGCTGATCCGCCACTACGAGGCGGTGGCCTCGGCGACCGACAAACCGACCATCCTCTACAACATCCCATCGCGCACCGGGACGAACATGCCGCCCGATCTGCTCGCCGAGCTGGCGCAGATCGAGAACGTGACCGGCGTCAAGCAGGCAAACCCTGACGAGCTGCAGCAGATCGACGGCCTCGACCTCTACGCGGGCGACGACGCGTCCTTCCTGCGCACCCTCGAGCTGGGGGGCGCGGGCGTCATCAGCGTGGCGAGCCACATCGTCGGCGAGGAGCTGCGCAGGATGTTCGACGAGCCGGAGAACCGCGCCGAGATCGACGCCTCGCTGCAGGACGTCTACCGGACGCTGTTCCTGACCTCGAACCCGACCTGCACGAAGGCGGCGCTGAACCTGCTCGGATACGACGCCGGCGGGCTGCGCCTGCCGCTCGTCGAGGCCACCGCGGAGGAGACGGCCGCGGTCCGCGAGATGCTCGAACGTCACGGCCTGCTCGCCGGCACGCCCGCGTGACCCTCGGCGCGACGGCTGGCGCCGGCCTCAGCGGCGCAGGGACGACGGAGGCCCGGGATGGGTGATCTTCGTGTGCTGCCGCTCGGCGGGCTCGGCGAGATCGGCAAGAACATGACGGTCGTCGAACACGACGGGCGGATCATCGTCGTGGACGTCGGCCTGCGCTTCCCGACCCCGGAGATGGTCGGCATCGACCTCGTGCTCCCGGACTTCGCCTACCTGCGCGAGCGCGTGCGCGACATCGAGGCGATCGTCATCACCCACGGCCACGAGGACCACCTCGGCGCGCTGCCGTGGGTGCTTCGCGAGCTTGACGGGTTCGAGGCTCCGGTCTACGCCGGACCGCTGACCGCGGCGATGGCGCGCTCGAAGCTGGATGAGCACAAGCTGCGCGACGTCGATCTGAGCGAGGTCGACTCGGGCGAGGTGCTCGAGCTCGGCCCCTTCTCGCTCGAGCTCGTCCACATGACCCACTCGATCCCTGACTCCAGCGCCGTCGCGCTCGGAACGGAGCTGGGCACGGTGCTGATCACCGGCGACTACAAGTTCGACCAGACCCCGGTGGACGGCCAGCCGGCCGACGTCTCGCGGCTGGCCGAACTGGGCCGCGAGGGCGTGCTGCTGCTGTGCGGCGACTCCACCAACGTCGACCGCGAGGGCTTCTCGCCCTCGGAGTCGGTGGTGGGGCCGCACCTGGAGGAGGTGTTCGCGCGCTGCCGCGGGCGGATCGTCGTGACGAGCTTCGCGTCGAACATCCACCGCGTCCAGCAGGTGGTCGACGCCGCCGAGGCGCTCGGGCGCAAGGTCGCCCTGGTCGGGCGCTCGATGCGCAAGAACGTCGGCATCGGCCGCGGCCTCGGGCATCTGGAGATCCCCGAGGGGATGCTGGTCGGCCCGCGCGAGATCACCGATCTGCCCGACGAGCGGGTCGTCGTGATCTCGACCGGCTCGCAGGGCGAGCCGCTCTCGGCGCTGCGGCGCATGGCCTACCGCGACCATCGCCAGGTCGAGCTGAAGGAGGGCGACACCGTCGTCTTCAGCGCCACGCCGATCCCCGGCAACGAGCGCGCCGTCAACGAGACCATCGACCGCCTCTACCACATCGGCTGCAACGTCATCACGCCGCGCGAGGCGCCCGTGCACGCCTCCGGCCACGGCTACGCCGAGGAGGTCAAGCTGATGCTGAACCTCGTCAAACCGCGTTACGTGATGCCGTTCCACGGCGACTTCAAGCGCCTTCGCCTGCACGCCCAGCTCGCCGAGGCGGTCGGGGTCGAGCCGGAGGACATCTTCCAGGGCGACAACGGCCTGCCGCTCGACATCGACGCCCGCGGCGCCCGCTTCGGCGCACCCGAGCAGTCAGGCATGATCTTCGTCGACGGTGTCGAGCTGGGGGAGATGGCCGACGTCGCGCTGCGCGACCGCCGCATGCTCTCGGCGGACGGCATCTTCGTCGTCGTGGTCACGATCGCCGAGCAGGACGGCCGCTCGGTGGCGGACCCGGAGGTGATCTTCCGCGGCGTGCCCTTCCTCGACGAGGCCGACGAGCTCGACGAGGAGATCAGGCTGACGGTCGAGGAGACGCTCGCGGGCGCTGCGGCGGACAGGGTGCGCGAGGTCGATGTCCTCACCGAGCTCCTGCACGACGACCTGGCGAAACTCGTCTACGACCGGCTCAAGCGCCGGCCGATGGTCCTCCCGGTCGTCGTCGAGGTCTAGCGGCGCGAGGGCCGGCGTCAGCCGGCGTCCTCGGTCGCTTGTGTGCCGAGCACACGGCGCTCCCTGCGTCCTTGGCTGACTTGGCCCTCGCGCCGCTGGACGGCGCGCCGGGAATCACCGGGGCTGCCGTCGCGCTCAGACCGCGCGGTCGGCCAACACGGGTTCCTGTGACGGTGACGGCGCCGCGTCGGCGCTGCCCGGCATTCGCACCACGAAGCGGGCGCCGCGGGCCGGCTCGCCGGGGCCGAACGGCCGCGGGCTCTCGAGCGTGACGGAGCCGCCGTGCGAGGTGGCGACGGCCATCACGATCGCGAGTCCGAGCCCGAAGGAGCCGCCGCGGTCGCCCGCGCCGCGGACGAAGCGCTCGAACAGCGTCGGCGCGAGCTCGGGCGGAACACCGGGGCCGTTGTCGGCGACGACGAGCTCGACGCGCCCGTCGGCAAGCGTGCCCGTCGTGACCCGGATCTCGGTTCCCGGCGGCGTGTGGCGCAGCGCGTTCTCGATCAGGTTGATCGTCAGGCGGTGGAGCTCGTCGCGGACGCCCAGCAGCGGCGCCGGATGCACGTCGAGCGAGATGTCGTGCTCGCCGCTGACGGCTCCGAGCTCGCCGGCCGCCTCGACCACGACCGTCGAGAGGTCCACCTTCTCGTGCGGCTGGCTGCGGGCGGCGTCGGTCCGCGCGAGCAGCAGCAGGTCCGCGACCAGGCGGCGCATGCGCTGCGAGGAGCGAAGGGCCGAGCGTGCCGCCTCGCCCTGATCGCCGTGGAGCGAGTCGGCGAGCAGCTCGAGGTTCGCGAGCACGCTCGTGAGCGGCGTGCGCAGCTCGTGCGAGGCGTCCGCGACGAACCGGCGCTGGCGGGCGAGCGTCGACTCGGTCTCGCCACGCGCTGCGTCCAGCTGTCTGAGCATGCCCTCCAGCGTGCGGGTCAGCTCGGCGACCTCGTCGTCGGCGAGGGGCTGGGGCATGCTGCGGGAGGGGTCGCGAGTGCGTGCGATCTCGGCGGCGGTGATCGTGAGCTCTGCGATCGGCTTCATCGCGCGGCGCGCGATCAGCCAGCCCGCCCACGCGGCGAGCACGCTGCCCGCGATCACGCCGAGCAGGAGGAACAGCTCGACGCGCTTGACGGTTTTCTCGGTCGCGGCGACCGGGCGCCCGTAGGAGATGATCACGCGGCCGACCGGCTCGCCGGTCGAGGCCAGCGTCACGATCGCGGTCTGGCTGATGACGCGATAGCCGTGGATCGTTCTCGCCGTCGTTGTGGGCGCCCCGAAGCTGGGCGCGTTCGACGGCTGCTCGGCGATCATTCTGTCGCCGAGGCTCATCACCTTCACGACCGCGCCGTTCGAGGTGAAGTCCGTGAGCGGCGTCTGGATGCGCAGCGGGTCGATCGAGATCCGCAGCTGGTTCGGCAGCTCCCGCGCCGACTCTGCGACCTGGCGGTTGAAGTCCGAACGGATCCTGTGGACGGTCAGCGAGCCGATCGCGACCGCGAACGCGCACAGGATCACGAACGTCAGCAGCGCCGAGACACCGGCGAGGCGGACGCGGATCGGCAGCCGGTCGAAGGCCACCGAGAGCCGCGATGGCGGGCGAACGCCCGAGACGGCCCGCCGGGCGCTACGCGCGAAGGACGTAGCCGGCCCCCCGGATCGTGTGAAGCAGCCGCGGCTCGCCGTCGGCCTCGAGCTTGCGCCGCAGGTTCGAGACGAACACCTCGATCGTGTTCGTCGTCGAGAACGGGTCGTAGCCCCAGACCTCGTCGAGCAGCCGCTGGCGGGAGATCACGATGCGCTCGTTGCGCATCATGTACTCGAGCAGCTCGAACTCGCGCTGGGTGAGCTCGACCGTGCGCTCGCCGCGCTGCACCTCGTGCGTGTCGGCGTTCAGCATCAGGTCCGCCACGCGCAGAGGGGCCGACCCGCGCGGGGGCCGGCGGCGCAGCAGCGCGCGCATCCTGGCCAGCAGCTCCTGGCGCTCGAACGGCTTGACGAGATAGTCGTCGGCGCCGGAGTCGAGGCCTTCCACCCGGGACTCGAGCGCGTCGCGGGCGGTCAGGATCAGGATCGGCACGTCGTCGTCGGAGCGCAGCGAGCGCGCCACGTCGATGCCGTCGATCTTCGGCAGGCCGAGGTCGAGGATCACGAGATCGGGCGCGAACGCCCGGCCCTCCTCGAGGGCCGCCTCGCCGTCCGCGGCCGTCCTGACCTCGTAGCCCTCCATCCGCAGCGAGCGCTGCAAAGCCAATGCGATGTCCTCGTCGTCCTCGACCACCAGGACGCGTGCGGTGCGATTGAAGTCGTTCATGTCTTTATCTAAACCTCCCCCGCTTAAGCGATGGTAAGACGCCGGGGCAGGTTCCGGGGTCCCGGCGTCGAAGTTGCGCGGGATGGCACCGGCCTCCAAACGCGCTCCTGCGCGCCGCAAAGCGCCTGCACGCAAGACCGCCGCGCGCAAACGCGCGCGCCCCGCGCGCGGCAGAGGCGGGCTTCTCGCCGGGGGCCTGCCGCGGCTGCCCGTCCTCGAGCAGCGTCAGCGCGACATCCTCGGGCTCGCGGTGATCGCCCTCGGCGTGTTCCTCGGCTTCGTCCTCTACAGCGCGGGCACGCCTGCTCCGGGCGGCCGCGCGGGCCACGCGCTCTCGGTCGCCTCCGGCTGGGCGCTCGGCCGCGCCCGCGTGCTGGCGCCGGTGGCACTCGTCGCCGGCGGCGGCGCGCTGCTGCTGCGCCCGGTGCTACCGGCCGTGCGCCCGCTGCGCACCGGGGCCGCTTGTGTCTTCGGCGGCGTCACGCTGGCGCTGGCAGCCGGCGCTCTCGGGCTCGCCCCTGCCGCTGCCGCCGGCGGAGAAGCGTGGAGCTCCGCGCACATGCAGAGCCACGGTGGGTTGCTGGGTGAAGCCCTCTACCGCCTGTTCGACCCGCTCGTGCAAGGACTGGGGATCGCGGTGATCGTGGCGTTCCTGCTGCTCGCCGGCGCGATCCTGCTGACCGGGGCCTCGCTTGCGGCGGCGCTGCGCGCGACCGGCCACGGGCTGCGCGACACGACCCGGATGGTGCGGCGGATGGGCACAGCCCAGCGGGTCGGACCGGATCCCCGCCGCGAGCTGCTGCGCGACCTCGGCGCCGACGCGAGCGGGCGGGGACCGTACCCGCCCGAGCCTGAGGCCGCCGAGCTGATCGTCCGCGCCACACACGTCGAGGCGCCCTCGCGCGACTGGATGGACGAGCCGCCCGGCCCGCAGGAGCTCGAGGACGCGCGGGAGCTGCTCGCGGAGGAGCCCGAGCCGGAGCCCGCGGCAGCGGCCCCCGCGAAGCCCGCTGCCGACGCCGAGGAGGAGGAGGACGAGCAGATCGCGGGCGTCGCCCACGCCGACCCTGCCGATCTCACGCCGCAGGGCAGGCTGCGCGGCGCGGTGACCGACGACCCCGACTTCGTCTGGCAGCTGCCGGACGCGAGCCGTCTGCTGACGCGCTCGACCGGCGAGCAGACGCGCCCGGACACCGCCGGCCAGGAGCGCACCGCGACGGCGCTGGTCGAGGCGCTCGGCCATTTCGGCGTGCAGGCGAAGCTGATCGGCACCGTCGCAGGGCCGCACATCACGCGCTACGAGCTGCGCCTCGCCCCTGGGATCAAGGTCGGCAAGGTCGCCCAGCTCAAGGACGACCTGGCCTACGCGCTCGCCGCCACCGACGTCCGCATCCTCGCGCCGATCCCGGGCAAGCAGGCGGTGGGGGTCGAGGTCCCGAACGCCCACCGCCGCATCGTGCGTCTCGGCGACGTCTTCCAGGCCCCGCCGAAGGACTGGTCGCCGCTGACCGTCTGGCTCGGCAAGGACGTCGCCGGCAAGGCGATCGGAGCGGACCTCGCGAAGATGCCCCACATCCTCGTGGCGGGCACGACCGGCGCCGGCAAGTCCGGGGCGATCAACGCGATGCTCTCCAGCATCCTGCTGCGCGCGAGCCCGCACGAGGTGCGCCTCGTGCTCGTCGACCCCAAGCAGGTCGAGCTCAACCACTACGAGTCGATCCCGCATCTGCTCACCCCCGTGATCACGAGCCCGCGGATGGCGGCCAACGCCCTGCAGAACCTCGTCAAGGAGATGGAGCAGCGCTACGGGATCATGTCGCTGGCCCGCACCCGCGGCCTGGTCGAGCTGAACGTCGCGCGCGCGAAGCGCGGCGAACCGGCGCTGCCCTACATCCTCTGCGTGATCGACGAGCTCGCGGACCTGATGATGGTCGCGCCCGCCGACGTCGAGGACTCGATCATCCGCCTCGCGCAGAAGGCGCGCGCCGTCGGCATCCACCTGGTGCTCGCGACCCAGTCTCCGCGCGTGGATGTGATCACGGGCATGATCAAGGCCAACGTCCCCTCGCGCATCGCGTTCGCCGTCTCCTCGCAGACCGACTCTCGCGTGATCCTCGACCAGAACGGGGCGGAGTCGCTGCTGGGCCAGGGCGACATGCTCTTCAGCCCGGTCGGCAGCTCCCGCCTGCAGCGCATCCAGGGTGCCTACATCGACGAGGCGCAGATCGAGAAGCTGACTGACCTGTGGCGCAAGCAGGGCGAGCCCGAGCTGCGCGAGGAGCTGCTCGAGGAGGTCGAGCCGGAGCAGGTCGAGGGCGGTGGCTCCGAGGGCGACCTCGACCCCGACGAGGACCCGCTGCTCTCCGACGCGATCAGGCTCGTGGCCGAAATGCAGACGGCCTCCACATCGATGCTCCAGCGGCGCCTGCGCCTCGGCTACACGCGCGCCGGACGCATGATCGACATGCTCGAGCGCCGCGGCGTGATCTCCGGCTATGAAGGCTCAAAGCCCCGCCAGGTGCTCATCAGCGAGGCGGATCTGCCCCGCGTCCTGGCGGCGCTTGAGGCCTCGCCGTCCGAGGCGGCGCCGGTCGCGGAGTAGCAGCTCGTCCGCTCCGGCGGTCGCGTGTCATGTGACAGACGCGGTTCACGGGCGGTTCCTCGCAATTTGCGACGTTAGAATCCGCGCCCGTGCTAGCCATCAGGCACGAGCGCGCCGCGCGCCGCGCCGTCTAGCCTCAAGAGATGCCCGAGATCGGATCAACCCTGCGGGAGGCGCGGATGCGCGAGCGCATCGACGTGTCCGAGATCGAGGCCAAGACGAAGATCCGCGCCAAGTACCTGCGCGCGCTCGAGAACGAAGAGTGGGGGCTCCTGCCGGGCCCGACCTTCGTCAAGAGCTTCCTGCGGACCTACGCGACCGCGCTCGGCCTGGACGGCAAGGCGCTGGTCGAGGAGTACCGGCTGCACCACGAGCGCCCGAGCGAGGCGATGGAGCCGATCGTCTCCTCCCCGCAGCGCAACCGCGGCCGGGACAGGCGCTCACCCGAGGGGGCCTCTCGCGGTTACATGATCGCGGTCGGAGGCATCTTGACCGTCATCATCATCCTCATAATCCTGCTCGTGACCAGCAGCTCCTCGAAAGGGCCGTCGAAGAGCGCCTCCACCACGCGGTCGAAAACCCCCGCCTCGGGCAAACACCACGCGACGCCGCCCCCCGGCGCGAGCAAAGCGGCCGCCGGCGACGTGGTCACGCTCTCGATCACCCCGACTTCGGCCGTGTACGTGTGCCTGCTCGGGGACGGGCACAAGCTGATCCCCGGCGTCGAACTGAAACCGGGCCGCAGCACCCCGACCTACCACGCCAAGCGCTTCGAGATCACGCTCGGGAACAACGCCGTCGAACTGTTCGTGGACGGCAAAGTCCGGCCCGTCCCCGCCTCGAGCTCGGCGATCGGCTACTCGATCACGAAGGCGCGCGGGCGCCGCACGCTGCCCGCCGCGCAGCAGCCGACCTGCCAGTGAGCGCCCGGGCAGGGATCGTCGTCACCGGCACCGAGGTGCTGAGCGGCCGGGTCACCGACCGCAACGGCCCCTGGCTGGCCGAACGGCTGCGGGGGCTCGGCGTGGACGCGGCGTACATCGCGATCGTCGGCGACCGGGCCGAGGACATGCGCGCGGCGCTCGGCTTCATGGCGGCCGAGGGGATGGACCTGATCGTGACCAGCGGCGGCCTCGGGCCGACCGCGGACGATCTCACCGCCGAGGTCGTGGGCGTCTTCCAGGGGCGCGAGATGGTGCTGGACGAGCCGCTCTCGCAGCGGATCGCCGCGATCGTCGCGCCGCTCATGAAACGGTGGCCGAACATCGACCCCGAGGCCGTGGCGGAGGCCAACCGCAAGCAGGCGACGGTCCCCGACGGGGCCGAGGTGCTGGAGCCGGTCGGGACCGCGCCCGGCCTGATCGTCTCGCCGAAGCACGCCGAGGGGCCGATCGTCGTCGTGCTGCCGGGGCCCCCGCGCGAGCTCCAGCCGATGTGGGGCGCCGCCCTGGAGAGCGCAGGCGTGCGCGGGGTTCTGGCGCGGGCGGGCGAGTACCGCGAGGAGACCCTGCGTATGTTCGGCATTCCCGAGTCGGAGATCGCCGAGACGCTGCGGACCGCTGAGCGCGACGGCGTCGATCTCTCCGCGCTCGAGGTCACAACCTGCCTGAAACGAGGGGAGGTGGAGGTCGTCACGCGCTACCAGCCCGCCGGCGAGGGCGCCTACCGGGACTTCGCGGAGATCGTCCGCGAGCGCCACGGCGAGACGCTCTTCTCCGAGGACGGCCGCACGGTCGACGAGATCGTGGCCGGGCTGCTTCGCGACGCCGGGAAGACGATCGCGACCGCCGAGTCCTGCACCGGGGGCCTGCTGGCAGCACGGCTCACGGAGCTGCCCGGCTCCTCCGACTACGTTCTGGGCGCGATCGTCGCCTACTCCAACGACGTCAAGGTCTCCGCGGCGGGGGTCCCCGCCGAGCTGATCGAGCGCCACGGTGCGGTCTCGCAGGAGGTTGCCGAAGCGCTCGCGATGGGGGCGATCGCGCGCCTGGGCTCGGATGTCGGCGTCGGCGTCACCGGCGTCGCCGGCCCGGGGGGCGGCACTGCCGAGAAGCCCGTGGGGCTCGTGTGGCTCTGCGTCGCCCTTGCGGGTGGGTCCGACAGCGGACCCACCCTGCTCACGCGCTCGGTGAGCCTGCCGGGAGGGCGCGCCGACATTCGCGACCGGGCCACGACCGTCGCGCTTCACCTGGTTCGCCGCGCGCTGCTCGGCGAGGTCGCCTAGCGCGCGGATGTCCGGCGGCGCGACCGCACGGCTGTTCGCGGCCGTCGACCCGCCGGCCGAGGTGGCGCGCGAGCTGACCCGCTGGGCGCGCTCGGCGGGACGGGCCAGCCGTGACGGCCGTGAGCCTGCGCTGCGGGTCCTCGACCCGGACTCGCTTCACGTCACGCTGCTGTTCCTCGGCGAGCGGCCCGCCGAGGAGATCGGAGCGCTCAGCGAGGCGCTCTCGGAGGCGGCGCAGGGCGCGCGCGAGTGCGAGCTGGGGACGGGCGCACCGCTGTGGCTGCCGCCGCGGCGCCCGCGCGCGCTGGCCGTCGAGATCCACGACCCGGGCGGCGAGCTCGCCGCTTTCCAGCGGGAGCTCTCACGTGGGCTGTGCGCCGCGATGGAGCCGCCCGCCGTGCAGCCGCCCCGGCGCTTTCGCGCGCACGTCACGGTCGCGCGCAGCCGCGCCGCGCCGCGGCGGCGCCCCGAGCTGCCGCCGACGCCGCCGCTGAGCTTCAGGATCGCGGAGGCGGTTCTCTACCGCTCGCACCTGGAACCGTCGGGCGCCCGTTACGAGGCGCTGGCGCGGGCCCCGCTCGGGAGCGGATAGGGCGGGCGGCACGGGTCTCGCGGGCGCGGTGCGCGCGCTTGCGCGTGGCGCTCAGGCTTCGAGTTCTTCTTCTTCGAAGGCCGAGCCGTGTTCGCAGCCCTGCGGTCCTTCGGTCACTTCTTCTTCGCAGGCGATTTCCACGCCGCATTCGCCGCTCTGCCCCTGGGTGCATTCGTGGCCGGTGCCCGCCTTGGGGATGCGGCACATCGGCGCCGAGGAGGCGGTGGGGCGGATCGGGTCCGAGCTGTCAGTGCAGGCGGGTTCGGACCCGTCTTCGCACGTGTAGACGCCGCTCGCGGCGCGGACGGGAGCCGAGCCGTCTTCGCAGTTCGCGGGCGTCAGCTTCGGTGCGGGGACGGCTGTTTTCGACGCCGGTTTCCTGGTCTTGTGGGTGCCCTTGCGGGTGTGGTGCTTCGCGCACCTCTTGGCGTCGGCGTGCCTGGCGTGGCGGCTCGTGGCGCACGAGGCATGGCCGGCGTGCTCGGGACGGGCCGCCGCGCCGGCGGCGAGGCACGCAGCGACGACGAGCAGCGCGAGCAGCAGCGCCAGGAGCGCCAGGACCCGCCGGGGCGGGCACGTTTGGGTGTGGGCACGGGTCTCCATCGGTGGTCCGGTCCGACCCGCATCCATCGTCGCGGCGGCCGCTTCGGAGCACCAGGCGGGTGGCCGAATGGACGAACGGCGGGGCGGCAGGGCTCATGCAATGGTTCGTGCGCGGCCTCCGGACTCCTGCGGGATGAGCTCTGGACCGGCGCTCGATGCCCCGCGCGGATACGAACAGCTGTTCCGTCCGCAGCCCGGCGTAGCTTTCGCGGTTCATCCCAACCCGGAGGAGCATCACCATGTCCGTGACCGAGCAGGAGAAGGCCGCGAAGGCGCGCGACGCCGCGCTGCAGGGGGCGCTGACGCAGATCGAGCGCGAGTTCGGCAAGGGCACGGTCATGCGCATGGGCGACGAGGGCGCGCAGGTGCGCTGCGAGGTGATCCCCACCGGCGCGCTGTCGCTCGACCTGGCGCTCGGCATCGGCGGCGTGCCGCGCGGGCGGATCGTCGAGCTCTACGGCCCTGAGTCCTCCGGGAAGACGACTCTGATCTACCACGTGCTCGCCGAGGCGCAGAAGCTGGGCGGGGTGTGCGCGTTCATCGACGCCGAGCACGCGATGGACCCGCTGTACGCCCGGACGATCGGGGTGGACATCGACGAGCTGCTGGTCTCGCAGCCCGACTACGGCGAGCAGGCGCTCGAGGTCGCCGACATGCTGGTGCGCTCGGGAGCGGTCGACGTGGTGGCGATCGACTCCGTCGCGGCGCTGACGCCGCGCGTCGAGCTGGAGGGCCAGATGGGCGACCAGACGGTCGGCGCGCAGGCCCGGATGATGTCTCAGGCGATGCGCAAGCTGGCGGGGAACCTCAACCGCACGAACACGCTGTGCATCCTCACGAACCAGATCCGCGAAAAGGTCGGGGTGATGTTCGGCTCGCCGGAGACGCAGCCGGGCGGGCGGGCGCTGAAGTTCTACGCCTCCCAGCGCCTGGACATCCGGCGCATCGAGACGCTCAAGGACGGCACCGAGGCGGTCGGCAACCGGGTGCGCGTGAAGGTGGTCAAGAACAAGGTCGCGGCGCCGTTCCGCCAGGCCGAGTTCGACATCGAGTTCGGCAAAGGGATCTCCACCTCGGGCTGCCTGATCGACCTGGGCCTCGAGCACAAC
The DNA here is from genome assembly GCA_963738815.1 of uncultured Solirubrobacteraceae bacterium. GTDB lineage: Bacteria > Actinomycetota > Thermoleophilia > Solirubrobacterales > Solirubrobacteraceae > Palsa-744. The sequence continues at coordinate 114,329 of CAVTXW010000005.1, read as the reverse complement.
ATCGTGTCCAAGTCCGGCTCGTTCTTCTCCTACGGCGACGAACGGCTCGGGCAGGGCCGTGGCAACGCGAAGGCGCACCTCGACGCCAACCCGGAGCTGGCGAAGGAGATCGAAGGCAAGGTCTACGAGGCGCTGAGTCTCGGCCGCGAGGCCGTGACGCCGATCGACCGGGACAAGGACGCCCCGGCGCCGATCGAGTCCGAACCGGCGGCGGTGGCGGCGGCGTAGGGGGCGCCGGCGCCTTCTCGGGGGTCCGTTTGATGCCGGCGCTGTCAGGCATGCCGGGAGTGTTGATGGTCACTCAGACCGTGGCCTGGCTGGGCGCTCTCGCCTGGACTCGCGTCATGGCACCGAAACCGATTCCGCCGCAAGAGATCAAACCGTTCCCGACGACGATCGGCATCGAGGAGGGGCGCGGCGGGGCTCGGCCGCGGCCAAAGCCAGAGAAATAGCCGAGCGCTTCGGTGGTGTCGGGGCGGCCGACGTGGCTCCGGGCGCGCCCGCGCCTAGCGCCGCCGCCCGAAGCGCAGGTACGCAACCGCGCCCAGCGCGTTCAGGCTGACGAGCCGCCAGACCGCGCGGCTGCCACGGACATCATCCTCCTCGCGACGAGCGATGTCGCGCTCTGCGCGGCCGATGATGAGCAGGCTGATCGCGGTGATGACGAGCACCGCTGCTTTCCCGGACGCTCCGAGCTCGCTGTAGCGCTTTTTCTGCATGCCGGTGATCGTAGCTCCGCGGCGGCGCGCGGCTACTCGCGCTTGGCGACGGTCATCGCGAACCCGATCGCGAGGAAGATGCCGCCGGCGACGACGGCGCCGACGATCGTGAAGCCGGTGTTGCCCGTGATCAACCCTTTCACCACGGCGATGAGCGCGAAGATCAGCAGCATCATCGGCAGGCCGAAGAGCTCCGTGCCCGGGCGATCCTCCACGGCCGGCTCGCTCTCGACGCGCTCGCCGAGGTCCGTCGGGTCCTCGAAGGCGGCCTCGGGCTCCTCGGAGCCGAACGGGTTGGCTCCGCTGCCGGCGTCCACGGTCAGCCGGCCGTCACGGCGGCCCGCGGGCGCTCCGCGATCGCCCCGCCGTCGAGCCGCCGCTCGACGCTCACCTCGACGCCGTGCTTCGGAGCGAGCGTGATGCCGCGCATCACGACCGGGTCCGGCTCCGGACGCAGCGCTCGCAGCTCGACGGCCGGGACGACGACCCGCAGCACCTCGGCCATCTCGGCCTGTGCCAGCGCGGCGCCGAGGCAGCGCCTGATCCCGCCGCCGAACGGCAGCCAGGCGTAGGACTCGGCGCCTTCGTCGAGGAAGCGCTCGGGACTGAACCGCTGGGGCTCGTCATACAGGTCGGGGCGCAGTTGCGTCAGCAGGATCGCGGGGTAGACCTTGACGCCGGGCGGCAGCGCCCAGCCGCCGAGCGTGCGCGGCCGCGTCAGCGTGCGCTCCGCGCCGTCGATCACGGGCCGCAGGCGCAGCGACTCCTTGACCACCGCATCGAGGTAGTCGTCGCCCGCGCCGGCGGCGAGCTCCTCCCGCAGACGCGCGAGCACCGCGGGGTTGCGCATCAGCAGCTCGAAGCAGAACGCGAGCGCGGTCGAGGTCGTCTCGTGACCGGCCGCCAGCATCGTGAACAGCTCGTCGCGCAGCTCTGAGGTCGTCATCGCCTCGCCGTCCTCGTCGCGGGCCCGGAGCAGCAGCGAGAGCACGTCTGTGCGCTCGTCCAGGTCCACGGCGTCGCGGCGTCGCTCGATCTCCTCCGCGAGCAGGTTGTCGGCGGCGCGCAGGCGCCGCGCGAACCGTCCGCCCGGGCTGAGCGGTCCGAGGTCGGTGCGAGCCGCTCCGGAGATCATGAAGACGGGGCTGCTGTCGATCACTGCCGCCACCGTCGCCCGCAGCCGCTCCTGCAGCGCGCGGTCCTCGACGCCGAACACGGCGCGGCAGATGACCTCGAACGTCAGCGCGCGCATGCGCTCGCGCAGCCTCAGCCGGCGAGGAGGCACCCAGGACGCGAGCTCACGCTCGGCGGCCTCGCGGATCACCTCGCGGAACGCCGCCACGCGCGAGCCCTGGAACGGCGGCAGCAGCAGCTTGCGCTGGCGCAGGTGCTCGCGCCCGTCGAGGACGAGCACCGAGTGGGGGCCGAGCACGGGCTCCATGAACGAGTTGGCCTCTCCGGCCAGCAGGTCGGACTGATCGCCCGTGAACAGCTCGCGGATCGCGTCCGGCTCGGCGACGTAGACGCCCGTTCCGAAGCCCGTGTAGCGCACGGTGAAGACGTTGCCGTAACGCGCCTGCCAGCCGTGCAGCGTCTCGATCGGGCGCGTCATGAAGCGCAGCATGTTCAGCGCCGCAGGCGTGCGCGGGCCCGGCGGCAGCCGGTCGTGGCGTGCGCTCGTGGTCACCCGAACGACACTACTCCTCACCGCGCATCGCGAAATAGTCTGAGCCCCGGCTGTCCGCCACCCAGCCCAACACCGTCGGCTCCCAGGGGAGCAGAAGGAGCTTCGAGATGAACACGCAAGAGCAGGCAGGAGCGACGCATCGCCGACTGGGAGCGCGAGGAAATCGAGGCGGCGAACGCCACCGGCGGCCAGCCCGTCGTGTTCATCCACGGCCTGTGGCTGCTCGGATCGAGCTGGGACAACTGGGCCGAGGTCTTCCGCGGGGCGGGCTACGCGACGCTGCAGCCGGGCTGGCCGGACGATCCCGCAGATGTCGAGGAGGCGAAGGCGAACCCCGACGTGTTCGCGAACAAGAAGGTCGGCCAGGTCGCCGACCACTACGCCGCGATCGCCGGCGCGCTCTCCCGTAAGCCGGCGCTGGTCGGGCACTCCTTCGGCGGTCTGCTGGTCCAGATCCTCGCGGGGCGCGGGCTCTCTGCGGCGACGGTGGCCGTCGACCCGGCGCCGTTCCGCGGCGTGCTGCCGCTGCCCTACTCGGCGCTGAAGGCCTCCTCAGGGGTCCTGAAAAACCCCGCCAACCGTCACCGCGCCGTGCCGCTCACACTCGAGCAGTTCCGCTACGGGTTCGCGAACGCCGTCAGCGAGGAGGAGGCGAAGCAGCTCTACGACGAGTACTCGGTGCCCGGCCCGGGCGCGCCGATCTTCCAGGCGGCGACCGCCAACTTCGACCCGTGGACCGACGCGAAAGTCGAGCTCGAGAACCCGGACCGCGGGCCGCTGCTCGTCACCTCGGGCGAGAAGGACCACCAGGTGCCGGGAGCGATCTCCGAGGCCTCCTACAAGAAGCAGCTGCGCAACCCGGGGATCACCGAGTTCGTCGAGATCCCCGGCCGCGGGCACTCGCTGACGATCGACAGCGGCTGGCGAGAGGTCGCGCAGATCGCGCTGGAATTCGTGGAGCGCTTCGCGCCGGCGGCGTAGGGTGCGCCGGCGCGTGCGCTGCTCGTGGCTGCTCGCGCGCCCCGGCCGCCCGGCCGCTGTGTATAAATGCCGGCGGGGGCAGGAGTCGAAAGGGGAGAGCAATGGCTGTGGTCGGGATCTGCGGGACCTTCCTCTTGGGCACGGCGGCCGCGCGCACATACGACGCTCACGCCGCGAAACGCAGGATCGAGCGAGGGCAGATCGCCCTCGCTCTCGCGGCGGTCTTGATGATCGCGTCGCAGTGGCTGTGACGGGCTGACCGCGGCCCTTCGGGCGTGCCCGCAACGGCCGGGGCGCCCACGGCTAGGACGCGCGGGCGCCGGTACTCTTGCCCCCGTGGGCAAGTCCTACCACCTCACAACCTTCGGCTGTCAGATGAACGAGCACGACTCCGAGCGCATGAAGGGGATGCTCGACTCGCTCGGCTACCGAGAGGCGCCGGAGCGCGCGCAGGCCGACCTGATCCTCTTCAACACCTGCTCGATCCGAGAGACGGCCGACAGCCGCTTCATCACCCACCTCGGCGAGGCCAAGCGCCTGAAGCGCGAACAGCCCGAGCGCGTGGTCGGCGTGGGCGGGTGCTGGGCGCAGTCGGTGAAGGAGGAGGTGTTCGAGCGCTTCCCGTTCGTCGACGTGGCCTTCGGTCCCGGCCAGGTTCACAAGCTCGCCGAGTTCCTGACCAGCGACTCGCTGAGCGCCCAGGGCTACTTCGAGTTCGAGGGCTTCACCGGCCACCTGCCGGCGCGCCGCGCGCGGCCCTTCCAGGGCTGGCTGCAGATCAGCGTCGGCTGCAACTGCCGCTGCTCCTACTGCATCGTCCCCTCGACACGGGGGCGCGAGGTCAGCCGCCCGGTGCGCGAGCTGGTCGAGGAGGTCGCGGCCATGGCCGCCGACGGCGTCAAGGAGGTGACGCTGCTCGGTCAGAACGTCAACTCATACGGGCGCGACCTGGAGCCGAGCGCGGGCGAGAAGCCGACCTTCGCCCGCCTGCTGCGGCTGCTCGACGGGGTCGAGGGCATCGAGCGCATCCGCTACACGAGCCCGCACCCGAAGGACATGCGCGAGGACGTGATCCGGGCGCACGCTGAGCTGCCGAGCGTCTGCCGCCACATCCACCTGCCGCTGCAGTCCGGCTCGAGCCGGATCCTGAAGGCGATGCGCCGCACCTACGACCGCAGCCGCTATCTCGATCGCGTGGCGATGATCCGCGAGCACCTGCCCGACGTCGCGCTCAGCACCGACATCATCGTCGGCTTCCCGGGGGAGACCGAGGAGGACTTCAAGCAGACGCTCGAGGTCGTCGAGCAGGTCCGCTACGACAGCGCGTTCACATTCATCTTCTCGCCGCGGCGAGGCACCGAGGCGGCGACGTTCACCGACGGCCTCGTGCCGCATCCGGTCAAGGTCGAGCGGATGGAGCGGCTGGTCGAGGTCGTGCAGCGCGGCGCGCGCGAGCGCTCGCAGCGATTCGTGGGGCGCACGCTGGAGGTGCTCGTCGAGGGCCCCTCGCGCAACGACCCAGAGCGGCTGCGCGGACGCACGACGCACAACAAGGTCGTGAACTTCACGGGGCTCGCGGCGCCGGGTGAGATCGCGCCGGTGCGGATCGAGACCGCCACGAGCCAGACGCTGACCGGCGAGGAACTGCTGGTCGCTCGCGCGCGGGAGACGGCATGAAGATCCGCGCGGCAGTCCTGGAGGAGTTCGGAAAGCCGTTGACGGTTCGCGAGGTCGATCTGGCCGAGCCGGGCCCGGGGGAGGTGCTCGTGCGCCTCGCCGCCTGCGGCGTCTGCCACACCGACATGTACACCGCCTCGGGCGTCGACCCGTCGGGCTACGCGCCGACGGTGCTCGGCCACGAGGGCGCGGGCGTCGTCGAGCGCGTCGGAGCCGACGTCACGCCTCCTCGGCGAGGGCGACCACGTCGTGACGCTGTTCTCGCCGCAGTGCGGGGAGTGCATCCACTGCCGCAGCCCGCTGACGAACCTGTGCCTGGCGATCCGCGAGCAGCAGAACAAGGGCTACCTGCCCGACGGCACCACGCGCCTGTCGATCGACGGCGAGCCGCTTCGCCACTTCATGGGCACCTCGACGTTCGCCGAGTACACCGTGATGCCGGAGATCGCGCTGGCGAAGATCGACCCGGAGGCGCCGCTGGACCGCGCGTGCCTGTTCGCGTGCGGCCTCTCGACCGGCCTCGGCGCGGCGATGCGCACGGCCGCCGTCCGGCCCGGGCTCGACCTGCGTCGTCTTCGGCGCGGGCATGGTGGGGCTGGGCGCGGTCGCCGGCTGCCGCCTGCAGGGCGCCGAGCGGATCGTGTGCGTCGACCTCTCGCCGGAGCGCCTCGAGCTCGCGCGCGGGCAGGGCGCGACGGATCTGATGCACGGCGGCCCGGAGGCCGTCGAGGCGATCCTCGCGATGACAGGAGGCTTCGGCGCCGACTACACGTTCGAGGCCACCGGCAACGTGGCGGTCATGCGCCAGGCGGTCGAAGCGGCGCGCATGGGCTGGGGGCTCTGCACGGTCTGTGGCGTGGCGGGCAAGGGGGAGACGCTCGACATCGTCCCGCGCCTGCTGATCACGGGCCGTCGTGTCTGCGGGTCCTCCTTCGGGGGCCTGAAGGGCCGCGAAGACGTGCCGGCGCTGATCTCGCGCTACATGGCGGGCGAGATCGACGTCGACCCGTTCATCTCGCACCGCATGCCGCTCGAGGACGTCAACCGCGGCTTCGAGCTGATGGAGGCGCAGGACGGTATCCGCTCCGTGCTCGTGCTCTGAGCGTCGGAGAGAGCGGACGCGGAGGCCGGCTCGCGCGCGTCTTTTCTTTTGATTTTTAGGGGTTGGCGTAGCTGGTGCGCCGGCGATCATGGTCGCCGCGAGAAGCTTCGAGATGAGCATTTTCGGCACCTCCTGGGACGTGTTCAGGTGATGCTTCGATGCTTGCTCGTGTGGCTGAGTGCAGCCTCAGCCTTCGCCGGGAGCTCGCCCGGGCTCGCTGAGAGACCGCTGAGGGTGGCTGCGGCTCAGGCGGAGGCGGGCGCCAGCGCCAGCAAGAAGAAGCGGCCCGGCGGGGGGGCGCCGTCAAGGGGCAGCAGCGGGTCGTCGTCTTCGACCGCGACGAAGCGCCGGAAGCCGGCGAAGCGCGCGACGACCTCCTCGGCGCTCCCGCCGAAGTCCGCGAGCTCCTCGTGCACCTCGACCAGGAAGCTCGTGCGGCCGTTGCCGAGCGTCTCGGACGCGCCGTCGAGCACGCGTGCCTCGTAGCCCTCGACGTCGATCATCACGAGCGCCGGCTCGCCGTGCTCGCGCGCCAGCTCGTCGACGGTCACCGCCGGTACCTCGACCGTGCCGGTCGAGGCGCGCTCGTCGACGCTGCCGTTGAGCCCCTCGCCGAAGGAGAGCGTGCCGCTGCGCTCGGCGCCGGCGGCATGCACCACGAGCACGTTCTCGGCCTGGTTCAGCTCCACGTTGCGCCGTGCCACCTCGGCGTTGTGCGGCTCGGCCTCGACGGCGAGGACGCGCCCGCCGGGACGCACCCGCGCGGCGATCATCAGCGCGATGACAGCCTGGTGGGCGCCGAGGTCGAACACCGTGGCGCCGGGTGCGATCACGCCTTCCTCGCGCAGGAACGTGAGCGCGGTGGGCTCGTCCCAGTCGTGGTCGTACCAGCCCTGCCCGAGCGGGTCAGCGAGCAGCACGCGCAGCTCCAGGCCGCCGTAGGAGTGGGTGACCTCGTGCGGCTCGTAGGCGGCGATCTGGGAGGCCACCTTGCGGCGCCGGTATGAGCGGTAGACGGAGTGCGGCAGCAGACGGCGCGCGAGCGCCTTGGCGGGCGAGGACACGCGGGAAAGCTACAGCGCGCCGGGCGCGTGGGGCTCACGCGCGCACGGCACCGCGAGTCTCCCGACCGGGGTGTATGCGAACATATGTTCGTGCGCTGGGACAACCTGAAGGTCGAAGACGAGGCGCAGCGGCTGCTGCCCGGCTACCGCGATCCCGCAGCCGTGCGCCGTTTCGACGCACCCGAGGCTCTCGACACGCGCTTCTACGAGGTGCGGGCGAAATCCGTGCTCAACAAAGTGCCACCGGCTTCGCAGATGCCGTTCCGTTGGACGGTGAATCCGTACAGGGGATGTGCACATGCGTGCCTTATTGCCAGTCGGGCGAGACCCTGGTCCTGATGGCCGACGGCCGCAACCGCAAGCTCGAAGACCTCGAGGTGGGGGACCGGATCGTCGGCACCCGACGGGAGGGGCGATACCGACGCTTCGTCGAGACCGACGTGCTCGCAAAGTGGTCGAGCATCAAGCCCGCGTGGGAGGTCGAGCTTGCGGACGGAACGAAGCTGTTCGCGAGCGGCGACCACCGTTTCTTGAGCGATCGCGGCTGGAAGCACGTCGCACGGCGCCGAATGCGGTTCGCTGCAGCGACCGCACATCACTCGGAACAACACGCTGCTCGGGCCTGGTGGATGCACGGAGGCGCCCGGTCGAGGATCGCGACTACAAGCGCGGCTACCTGACCGGGATGATCCGTGGCGACGGCACGGTCGGCAGCTACACCTACCCTCGCGCTGGGCGCAGATCCAACGACGTGCACCGCTTCCGTCTCGCGCTCGCGGACGACGAGGCCCTGATTCGCTCGCAGCGCTACCTCGATGAATTCGAGGTCGAAACCGACCGGTTCGTCTTCGCAGCTGCGACGTCACGCCATCGCGAAGTCCATGCCGTTCGCACACAGCGGCGGGCCGGTGTCGAGCGCATTCGGGAGCTGATCGAGTGGCCGCTCGTGCCTTCGCTCTCTTGGACCAAGGGCTTTCTCGCAGGGATCTTCGACGCCGAGGGCTCGTCCAACGACGCCATCAGGATCGCCAACGCCGATCCCGACATCATCGAATGGGTCGCGACCGGTCTCGACGTGTTGGGCTTCGACACGTGAGATCGAGTCTTTCCCGGGCACTTCGGTCAGAAATCGTCCGCGTCCGCGGCGGCCTCCCCGAGAAGATGCGCTTCTTCCTCGGCACCGACCCGGCGATAACGCGCAAGCGCACGATCCTCGGCAAAGCGCTCAAGTGCAAATCCGGCCTGCGGGTCGTCTCGGTCCGCCCGCTGGGAATGGTGATGCGTATGTACGACATCACCACCGGCACCGAAGACTTCGTCGCCAACGGCGTCGTCAGCCACAACTGCTTCGCGCGGCCGACACACACCTTCCTCGGCTTCGACGCCGGCCGCGACTTCGAGCGCGAGATCGTCGTCAAGGTCAACGCGCCGGAGCTGCTGCGCGCCGAGCTGGCGCCGCCCCTCCTGGAAAGGCGAGCACGTCGCGCTCGGAACGAACACGGACCCCTACCAGTGGGTGGAGGGTCGCTACAAGCTCATGGAGGGCATCTGGCAGGCGCTGCTCGACGCGCGCAACCCGTGCTCGATCCTCACCAAGTCGCCGCTGCTGCTCCGCGACATCGGCCTGCTGAAGGAGCTGGCCGAGAAGGTAGGGCTGACGGCATGCCTGTCGATCCCGACGCTCGATCAGAAGGTCTGGCGCGAAACCGAGCCGCGCACCCCGAACCCGCGCGCCCGCCTGGAGGCCGTGGCCGAGCTGAACCGCGCCGGCGTGCCGACGGGCGTCCTGATCGCCCCGCTGATGCCCGGCATCAACGACGCCCCCGAGCAGGTCGAGCCGCTGCTCGAAGCGATCGCCGACGCGGGTGCGACGAACGTCGCCGGCATCGCACTTCACCTCCGCGGCGAGGTCAAAGACGTGTTCATGGGCTGGATGCGAGAGGCGCGACCCGAGCTCGTCCCCCGCTACGACGGGCTGTACGGACGGCGCGCGTACGCACCCCAGCGCGAGCGCGAGCGGCTCTCGCGGATGGTCCGTCGCGGCAGGCGTCCGGGCGCGTTCTGGCGCAGCGGCAAGCTCGAAGGGGCGGAGATGAGCGACACGGGCCATCCGCCGGACCGATCGGTCGCCGAGCGCGTCGCGGCACTCAGCGGACAGCAGGCTCTGTTCTAGATCACGGGGTCGGCCGGCGCTCCGTGCCGGCCTCGGGCAGGCGCTCAGCGTTTGTCGCGCTGCCCGGCGGCCATCTGCCGGGAGATGTCATCCGAGCCCATCCGCCGCGCGAAACGGCCGGCCATCTCGGGGGACAGGCTCGCGAACACGGTGCTGATGCGCAGCGGCAGCGGGGCCACGTCGATCTCGCCGCGGTTGCGCTCGATCCCGTTCACGACCGCGTCGGCGACCTGCTCGGGCGTGCGCGTGCCGACACCCGAAGGCAGCTTCACGTCCGCGTCGGCGAACATCCCGGCGTCGCTGATGAACCCGGGGAAGATGGTCGTGACGCCGACGCCGCTGCCGTGCAGGTCCGCGCGCAGCGCCGCGGCGAAGCCCCGCATGCCGAACTTCGAGGCGTTGTAGAGCGAGGTGTTGGGTGTCGCCGCCTTCCCCGACAGCGAGGAGATGAACACGAGCTGGCCGCTGCGGCGCTCGATCATGCGTGGGAGGAGCCCTTGGGCGAGGACGATCGGCGCGCGCAGATTCACATCCAGCACGCGGTCGACCTCCTGGACGGAGTAGTCCTCGACGCGGCCGGACCCGGGGAGCGCGGCGTTCGCGACGAGGATGTCCACGTCGCCCGCTTCGCCGAGCAGCCGTGCGACCTCGGCGCGCTCGGAGAGGTCGACCGCCAGCGCGCGGCCGCCGAGCTCGCTCGCGAGCGGGTCGAGCACGTCTGTGCGCCGACCCGTCAGGATCAGCTTCGCGCCGCGCCCGGCGAGCGCACGCGCGATCGCGTGCCCGATGCCCCCCGTGGCGCCCGTCAAGAGAACTGTCGACCCCGAGATCTGCACCGAAGAGTGAGCCTATAGGCATGAGGATCATCGCGCTGTTCGGGCCGACCGGCGTCGGCAAGACCGCGGTCGCGATCGCGATCGCGCAGCTCCTGCGCGCCCGCGGCGAGGATCCGGTCGCCGTCTCCGCCGATGCGCTGCAGGTCTACGCGGGCCTCGAGACGCTGACCGGCGTCGCGAGCCCGGCCGAGCAGGCCCAGCTCGAGCACCGCCTGATCTCCTTCCTGCCAGTCGACGCGTCGTTCAGCGTCGGCGAGTACTCGCAGCTCGCACACGCTCAGATCGACGAGCTGCTGGCCGAGGGCCGGCGCCCGATCGTCGTCGGCGGCACCGGTCTCTACCTGCGCGCGGCGCTGACCGAGCTGGACCTCCGTCCCGCCCCGCCGGAGGGGGTCCGCGAACGGCTGACCGCCGAGCTGGAACGCGTCGGTCCGCAGGCGCTCCACGCGCGCCTGGCCGACCGCGCGCCGTGGGCGGCGGAGGGGATCGAGCCGAACGACCGCCGGCGTGTCGTGCGCGCGCTGGAGCTGCTGGAGCTCGGCGAGCTCGAGCCCCCGGACGGGCCTTCGCAGCTCTGGAGCGAGGAGCTCCGTCACCCGACGCTCCTCGCCGGTCTGACGATGGAGCGCGAGCGTCTCTACGCCGCGATCGACCGCCGCGTCGATGAGATGGTCGCCGCGGGCGCGCGCGAGGAGGTGCTGCGGGCGGCCGCCGCCGGCGTGTCGGAGACAGCCTCGAAGGCGCTCGGGTTCGAGGACCTGCTGGCCGGCGACGTCGAGCGCATGAAGCGCCGCACGCGCAACTACGCGCGCCGGCAGCTCACCTGGATGCGAAAGCTCGCGGGCGTGCGCGTGATCGACGTCACCGGCCGCGACGCGGCGGCGGTCGCGGGCGAGATCCTAGACTCCGACGCCGCATGACAATGCGCTTCGAGAAGTGGCAGGCCCTCGGCAACGACTACTTGATCGTCGAGCGCGACGAGCTGCCGTTCGAGCTGACCCCGGCCCGCGTGCGGCGGCTGTGCGAGCCGCACTTCGGGATCTTCGCCGACGGCGTGCTGCTGCTCTCGCCGCCGTCCGAGCCGCGCCACGTCGCGGACCTGCGGATCTTCAACCCGGACGGCTCGGAGGCGGAGCTGTCCGGAAACGGCGCACGCGAGGCGATCCTCTACCTGCGCCGGCGCGGCTGGACCGACCGCGACGAGTTCGCGATCTCGACCGCGGCCGGCACGATCCGCCCGGCGATCACAGGCGCGGACACCTGCCGCGTCGACATGGGTCACGCCGCGCTCAGCTCAGCGGACTTCCCGGGCGGTCCGCCCGACGGCCGCGGAGCCGTGTCGAGCGCCGGGCGCGAGTGGGAGTTCCGCCACGTCTCGATCGGCAACCCGCAATGCGCGATCGCCGTCGCGAGCCGCGAGGAGCTCGACGCGATCGACCTCGGCGCCGCCGGCCCGGCGATCGAAGCCTCGGAGCTGTTCCCCAACCGCACCAACGTCTCCTGGTACGCGGAGCTCGAGCCCACGAAGATCCGCGCACGGATTTTCGAGCGCGGGGTGGGGGAGACGCTCTCCTCGGGCACGGGCGCCACCGGCGCCGCCGTGGCCCACCTTCAGGGCATCGCAGCGGGGGCGCGCCCGCCGGCCGTGACGGTCGTCCTCGACGGGGGCGAGCTGGAGGTCGAGGTCGCGGCGGACCTGCGCGTTCACCTGACAGGCTGGGCGCGACCGGTGTTCGCCGGCGCGCTCAGCGACGAGTTCGAAAAGGAGCTGCATGAAACCGAGTAGCCGCCTCGAGAAGATCCCGCCGTACGCGTTCGCCCAGCTCGAGCGCAAGATCGCCGACAAGCGCGCGGCCGGCGTCGACGTGATCAGCCTCGGCATCGGCGACCCTGACCGCCCGACGCCGCCGCTGATCGTCGAGGCGATGCAGGAGGCCGTCAGCGAGCCCGAAACGCATCAGTACCCCTCCAACCGCGGCCGCCAGGACTTCCGCGAGGCCGTCCACGACTTCTACCTGCGCCGCTTCGACGTCGACCTCGACCCGGACAGCGAGATCATCCCCGCGATCGGCGCCAAGGAGGCGATCTTCAACCTCAACCTCGCCTTCCTGGACCCCGGCGACTACGCGCTCGCAGCCGACCCCGGCTACCCCGTCTACACGGGCGGCCCCTGGCTGGCGGGCGCCGAGCCGGTGCTGATGGCGCTGGAGCCCGAGCGCGGCTTCGTGCCCGACCTCGGCGCGATCGACGACGAGGTCCTGCGCAAGGCGAAGCTGATGTACCTCAACTACCCGAACAACCCGACCGGAGCGGTCGTGCCCGACGGCTTCTTCGAGGAGGTCGTCGGCTTCGCGCGCGCCAACGACATCCTCGTCGTGCACGACATGGCCTACTCGGAGATCGTCTTCGACGGCTACGAGGCGCCGTCGTTCCTGGCGACGCCCGGCGCCAAGGACGTCGGGATCGAGGTCTACTCGTTCTCCAAGGGCTTCAACATGACCGGCTGGCGCTGCGCGATGGTGCTCGGCAACGCGGAGGCGCTGCAGACCTACTGGCGCCTGAAGACGAACATCGACTCGGGGCTGTTCGAGGCGACGCAGCTCGCGGCCGTGGCAGCGATGTCGCCGGACGCGGACGCCGAGGTCGCCTCGATGGTCGAGCTGTACAGGCGCCGCCGCGACCTCGTCTGCGACGCCCTTCAGGAGATCGGCGTGCGGGTGCGCCGACCCGCACGCGACGATCTACGTGTGGGCGCCGGTGCCCGAGGGCTTCGAGAGCTCGGCGGCGTACGCCGAGTACGTGCTCGAGGAGGCCGGCGTGGTGATCTCGCCCGGGCGCGATCTACGGACCGGCCGGCGAGGGCTGGTTCCGGATCTCGCTGACGACTCCCGACGAGCGGCTGGTCGAGGCCGTGGAGCGGCTGGGCAAGCTCGGCGCCTAGCGTCACGGGCGGCGCGCCCCGGTCGTACCCAGAATCGTCACGGAGCAGCCAACCGAGGCCCTAGACTGGGTGGTGGATGGACAGGAGCCGTAGCGGCCGCAGCACGCAGAGCGCGTCAAGGAACGGATCGGAGCCCGCGCAGCGCGCGGCGCAGAGAGCGTTGTGCGTTGCGGCGCTGGAACAGGGCGATGATCTCGCCGAGCTCGGCGAGCTTCTGCGCACGGCCGGCGTCGCGGTGGTCGGCGAGCTCGCACAGAGGCGCGAGCGCCCGCACCCGAACACCTACCTCGGTCCCGGCAAGGTCGCCGAGGCGAAGGCGCTCGCCCACGAGTGCGACGCGAACCTGATCGCCTGCGACGACGAGCTGACCCCGCGCCAGGAGCGCAACCTGGAACAGGCGATCGGGCTGCCGGTGATCGACCGCACGAGCGCGATCCTCGACATCTTCGCCTCGCACGCGAACAGCGCGGAGGGCAAGCTTCAGGTCGAGCTGGCGCAGCTCGAATACAACATGGCGCGCATGCGCGGCCTGTGGAGCCACCTCGAACGGCTCGGGGGCGGAATCGGCACCAGGGGTCCCGGCGAGACCCAGATCGAGACCGACCGGCGCCTGGCGCGCAACCGCATCTCGGTGCTGCGCAAGCGCCTGGAGCAGGTCAAGGGCACCCGCGCGGTGCAGCGGGCCGAGCGTGAGCGTGCCGCCGTCCCGACCGTCTCCCTGGTCGGCTACACGAACGCGGGCAAGTCGACGTTGCTGAACGCGCTCACCGGCGCCGAGGTCGGCGTCCGCGACCGCCTCTTCCACACGCTGGACCCGACCACTCGCACGCTGCGCATCGCCGGGCGCGCCTACCTCGTGACCGACACCGTCGGCTTCATCAAGAAGCTGCCCCACCAGCTCGTCGACTCCTTCGCGGCCACGCTCGAGGAGACGCAGCGTGCCGACCTGCTGCTGCACGTGCTCGACGCCTCCGCCGGCGAGGAGCAGGCCGCCGTGAACCGTCACGCCGTCGAGCAGACGCTCGAGGAGATCGGCGCCGGTGAGCAGCCGCGGCTGCTGGTTCTCAACAAGGCCGACCTGCTGAACGCGCAGGAGCGCGAGGAGCTGCGCCACGCCTACCCGCAGGCAACGCTAGTGAGCGCGGCGACGGGGGAGGGGCTCGAGGAGCTGTGCGAGCGGATCGAGGCGGCGCTCGCGCACACGCTGCGCACGCTCGACCTGCTCGTGCCCTACGCCGACGGGGGCAGCCTCGCCGAGCTGCACGAGCTGGCGGGCGAGGTCAGCCGCGAGGACACCGCCGAGGGGGTGCGGGTGCGCGCCCTCGTGCCGGCCCGGCTCGCGGAGCGCTTCGCGCGCTTCGCCGTCGCCTCCTAGGAGCGCTCAGACGCCGGCGGCGCGCATCGCGCTCGCATGTGTGGCGGCCTCGATCTCGTCTCCAAGCGCGCGCCAGCTCGTGCGTCTCGATCCCCAGGGCGCGAGCGATCAGCCAGTCCGCGAACCAGACGTTCTTGGGCAGCAGCGGGCCGTGGAGATAGGTGCCGATGGTGTTGCCGCTGCGCGCGCCCTCGTAGCCGCTCCGGCCGTCGTTTCCGTGGCCCTCGATGACGCGGCCGAGCGGCTCCTGGCCGGGACCGAGCGCGGTGCGCCCCCCGTGGTTCTCGAATCCCGCGAGCACCTCGCCGCCAAGGCCCAGCGGCTCGATCGCGACGTTGCCGATCAGGCGCTCGCCGGCGCCGCGCACGGTCTCGACGTCGAGTAGCCCGACGCCCTCGATCCGCTCCTCATCAAGGGTGTAGGAGCTCCCCAGCAGCTGGTAGCCGCCGCAGACGCCGAGCACGATCGCCTCGCGCTCGGCCGCCTGCCTGAGCGCGCCCGCCTTCAGCGTCAGCAGGTCCTCCGCGCACAGGCGCTGGTCGCGGTCCTGGCCGCCGCCGATGTAGTAGAGGTCGTGGCGCTCGCCGTCGAGCGGCTCGCCGAGGCTGGAGGCGCTCAGCTCGAAGCCGATCCCGCGCCAGGCGCAGCGGCGCTCCAGGACGATCAGGTTGCCCCGGTCGGCGTAGATGTTCATCAGGTCGGGGTACAGCGCGCACACGCGCAGCGGCCGCAGCTCAGGCACGGAGCATCACCACCTCGCTGGCGGTGTGTTCGTCGGTTTCCGCGATCTCGCGGGTTCGCTCGCCGCGCAGGCCCGCTGCGGCGGCCTCCCGCCACAGCCCCTGCTCGGTGACGCGGGCGAGCTCGACGACGTCGCGCTCGCCCTCTCCGCGCCAGCGGTTGCCGCTCGCCTGCGTCGTGGGCCGGCAGCACGACGCGCTCGCGTTCGATCCTGATCTCCCGCGCGAGCACCCGCACGCTCAGCGGGCGTGAGAAGTAGACCCGCTCGCCGAGCGCCATGCGGTCGGGGGAGGGCCCGAGCTGGCCCTCGAGCGCGTCGAACGGGTCCGCCTCCGTCACGATCGCGCACGCCACCAGCGCGCCCGGCCGGACGTACGCGGCTGCGCGCTCGAAGGCCGCCCGCCGCTCATCCTCGCCACGCAGGAGCTGCAGCGTCTGCATCGGCACGACGCAGAGGTCGAAGGAGTCCTCATCGAGCGCGAGCTCGCGGATGTCGCTCACCACCGTCCGCACCGGCAGCTCTCCCGCGCGGCGCGCCAGCTCATCCAGAAGCGCCGGCGAGATGTCCACCGCGGTCACCTCGTGGCCCGCGGCGGCGAGGTCGAGCGTCACCCTGCCGATGCCCGCTCCGAGATCGAGCACGCGCGCCTGCCCGCCCCGCGGCGCCGCCGCGGCGGCCAGCTCTCGCCACAGCGGCAGGTCGGCGCGGTAGCGCCCGCACTCGACCTCGTGCCAGATCACCTCGGCCGGCGGCTCGCGGGTCGGGTGCGCCTGGGCGGTCACGACCAGTGGCTTGCCGCGGCGCCGCGCGCCACGAGCAGCTCGCGCAGCGCGAGCATCGCGGTGTAGGTCGGAAGCGCGTACAGGGGATGCTCCTGCTCGCCCGTCGCGAGCGCGCCGTCGAGCGCGCGCGAGAGGTCCGGCTCGATGGTGATCCGCTGCGGCTCGACGCCCGCGTACTTCAGCCGCGCCGCCAGGTCGGCCGCCCGGGTGCCGCTGCAGGTCGCCGTCGCGACGCGGTCGGCGAGCAGCTCGAAATCCGCGTCCCAGATCCAGGAGACGTCGCGGCCGTCGGCGATGCGATCGTTGAGCACCCCGAGCAGGTCGTGGCGCCCAGGCTCCAGGGCGAGCGTGCGCAGCACCTCGTTCGCGCCGGCCGGGTTCTTGACGAGCAGGATCGCCAGCTCACGGTCCGTCCGCTCGTGCACCCCGTTCGCCGGCGGGCTCGGGAGGCGCAGCGTCTCGGCGCGCCCGAAGGCAGGACGGGTCGCCTCCAGGCCGGCGACGATCGCGTCGAGTGGCAGCTCCAGCGCCCAGCCGAGCGCGGCGGCGGCCAGGGCGTTGTAGACGTTGTAGAGCCCGGGGAGTGCGAGCGCCACTCGCGCGCTGCCCGTCGGGGTCGTGAGAGTGAACTCGGCGCTGCGCACCCCCTTCAGCGCGACGTCGCTCGCGACGAGCTGCGGCTCCGGCCTCGCGGCGCCGCAGGAAGGACAGTGGTAGTGGCCGAGGTGGCCGAGGTAGACGGCGTCGAAGACGTAGGGGCTGCCGCAGCGCCGGCAGTGCTTTGCGTCGGCGGCGTGGCCGAGCCCGGGAAGCGCCAGCGTGTCGTCGTCAACCCCGAAGTAGACGACCGCCGCCGGATCGTGCTCGCGGCCGAGGTCGGCGAGCAGGGGATCGTCGGCGTTCAGGATCGCGCGGGCGGGGGAGCCGGCGAGCAGCTCGTGCCAGCTGTCGGCGATCGCCTCGAGCTCGCCGAAGCGGTCGAGCTGGTCGCGGAACAGGTTCCCGAGCACGATCGCCCGGGGGGACAGCTCGGCGACGACGGGGGCCAGCCACAGCTCGTCGACCTCGAACAGGCCGAGCTCGCCGTCGATGCCGCCGCGGCTCGCCGCGTCGAGCAGCGTCGTCGCCACGCCGCCCGCCATGTTGGCGCCGGCGCGGTTGTGCACAAGGGGGATTCCGGCGTGGGCGAGCACCCCGGCGGCCATCGCGGCCGTCGTCGTCTTGCCGTTCGTGGCGGAGATCACCACGCTGCCCCGCGGCAGGCGAGCGCCGAGCGTCCCGATCGCGCCCGGCTCGAGCGCCATCAGAACGCGGCCCGGCAAGCTCGTCGCGCCGCCGCCGCCGAGCCGCGCGACCGCGCCTGCGCCCCGCGCAAGCGCCAGCTTCGCTCCCAGCAGCATCAGGCCGTCGCGCTGTCGCCGCCGCCGGCGGAGAGCGCCGCGGCGCCGCCTACCGGCGTGAGGACGCTCACGGCTCCTCGCAGCGCGCGCACCCGGACGGGCAGCGCGCCGACGGGGTCGCCGTCCGCGTACATCTGGAACGGGCGGTCAGAGGTGATCTTCACGTGCGAGCAGCGGAAGACCTTCACCGTCGGCAGCTCCACGTGCGTCCCTTTGAAGACGCGGGGCAGGTTCGCGAGGAAGCGCAGCCGGCTCACGCGTTCGATCGCGACCACGTCCAGCATGCCGTCGTCGAGCATCGCATCGGGGGCCGCGTACATGCCGCCTCCGTATGCGCGCGAGTTGGCGGCCGCGACCGAGTAGCCGTTGAAGCTGTGCCTCTCACCGTTGTCGAACTCGAGCTCGAAGTGCGCAGGCCGCCACGAGATCAGCGCGCGCAGCGCCCCGTACGCGTACACGAGGCCGCCGAGCCAGGCGGGCGCCTCGTTGGCGATACGGTTCGCGTCGCTGTCGAAGCCGACGGAGGCGATGCCCACGAACGCGCGCGGGGGGCCGTCGCCGAGCGGTTCGACCAGGCCCAGGTCGAGCGGGCGCGCCGCACCCTCGGCGACCACGGAGCAGGCGCCGGCGGGGTCGGCGGGGATTTCGAGCACGCGCGCGAGGTCGTTGCCGCGCCCACCGGGGAGCACCCCGAGCACGGCGCCGGGCACCTCGCGCACCGTCTCCGCGATCACGCCGACGAGGCCGTCGCCGCTCAGCGCCGCGACCGTTTCGCCGCTCGCGGCCGCCTCCCGCGCCAGCTCGCGGGCGTGGTTGAGATCGCGCGTGTGCACGCACCTGACCTCGAGGCCGCGGTCGCGAAGCTCGCGCTCCACCTCGGGCGCGATCCTCGCCGCGCGGCCGCCGCCGGCAGACGGGTTGACGATCAGGCAGACGGGGGCAGGCACGAGGCCAAGCCTAGTGGCCGTCGGCGGCGCGCCGGGCGGAGCGCTCAGCCCGAGGACGCGCGGGCGCGGTCACGCCGGCGCCTGCCGATCGCCGCGGCGATCGCGATCCCCGCGATCACGACGAACAGCCCGAGCAGGATCGCCGGCGCAAGGCTGATGCCGCCGAACGGCAGTGAGATGAGCTCGACGATGCCCGCGCCGATCGCGAGCAGCACGACGATCAAGAGGATGATGAGCACGACGCCGCGGATGCGCGCGAGGATGCCCGCCGAGCTCGGCGGCAGCAACAGGCCCATCGCGCGCAGCGCGAACATCTGGCGCCCGCTCGGCGCCTCTTGGCCGAGCCGCTCGACAGCCGTCTTGAGGTCACCTGCACGGCGTTCCGCGAGCGCGAGCGAGGCGTCCGCCATCCGCCGCAGCTGCATCCGTTCCTGCGGCCGCGCGGCCGCGATCGCGCGCTGGAAGTAGCCGCGGGCCGCGTCGGCGTCGAAGCGCTCGGAGGCGCGCGCGCCGAGGATCGCGAGGGCGGCGGCCTTGTATTTGGTCTCGGCCTCGAGCTCCTCGTCGGAACGCTGCTCGAGTGCCTGGATCGCCTGCAGGCTGCCGCGCTGCTCCATCCGGACCTGACGCTGTTTGGGTGCCATCGGCGGGCATTCTAGGCCTCGCCGCGGGGCGGGGGCCGCACGCTCACCGGCTGGCCGCCCGGCCGGTGCCAACAGGTATCCTCGCCGCGATGCCGGCCGTCCACCGATCGCGCCGCTGCGCAGCCGCCATGCTCGCTGCGCTCGTGCTCGGCTGCGCCGCTCTGGCGGCGCCGCTGGCAGCGTCGGCCGCCGAATCGCTCGAAGGCCGCAACTCCTTCAACGAACTCTCCGAAAAAGCGAACCAGGAAACGACGCCGACCGAAACGACGTCGACGAAAAAGACCGAAGAAACGGAAAGCCGCAACTCGAGCAAAACGATCCTGATCGCCGCGGGCGCGGCGATCGTGCTCCTGGCCGCGATCGGGTTCGTGATCGTCCGCGACGCGCGCCGCGTGGCTCCGGCCGGCGCGGAGGACATCGGGGAAGGCAGGCGGGGGACCGACCCGGCCGCCCGTCATCGCAGACGCCGCGCGAAAGCGAAGGCGGCGCGTCAGCAGCGCAAGAAGAACCGCTAGCGGCGGCCGACCCGCACGGGGCCTGCGACCCGCAGCCGTTTGCGGACCCGCGGCGGCGGCGAAGGGGAGGGAGAGCCGTGTGGGCCACGCCGCGGGTTGCGCGGCAGCGGGCTGCGCGGGTGCGGGTTCAGCGGGCCGGCGGGCAGGGCCTTCGAGCCCCCGTCCTCTTCGTTGGAGTCCGAGACGTCCTGTGCCTGGTTCGCCTCGTCGTAGCGGAACGGGATCCAGAGCATGAGAGCGGCGATCGGCAGCTTGATCAGCCCAGCGAGCAGGACGATCCACATCCAGGTCTGCATCCTGCTCGCGATGGTACTACTGCCTCGTGCGAGTGGAGCCCACCAGGACGATCGCCGAGCTGGACGCCGCCGTCAGCGCGTGCCGGCGCTGCCCGCGGCTCGTCGCCTGGCGCGAGCAGGTCGCGCGCGAGCGCCGCGCGGCCTACGCCGAGGAGACCTACTGGGGGCGCCCGCTCCCGGGCTTCGGCGACGAGCACGCGCGAATCGCCGTTCTCGGCCTCGCGCCCGCGGCGCACGGCGCCAACCGCACGGGCCGCATGTTCACCGGCGACCGCTCGGGCGACTTCCTCTACGCGGCGCTGTGGCGCGCGGGCCTCGCCAGCCAGCCGCAGTCCGAGCGCATCGGGGACGGGCTCGAGCTGCGCGGCGTGAGGATCACAGCGGCGGTGCGCTGTGCGCCGCCCGCCAATCGCCCCACGCCGCAGGAGCGCGACGAATGCCTGCCATGGAGCCTGCGCGAGCTCCAGCTGCTCGGGGACGTCGCGGTGGTCCTCTGCCTCGGCGCGTTCGCCTGGGACGCCGCGCTGCGACTGCGCCGCGCCATCAACGGTCCCGGCGCCCCCGCCGAGCGGCCGCGCCCGCGGTTCGGCCACGGCGCCGAGGCGCCCGGCGAGCCGTGGCCGCTGCTCGGCTGCTACCACCCGAGCCAGCAGAACACGTTCACCGGCAAGCTCACGCCGGCGATGCTCGACGACGTGCTCGCGCGGGCGGTCGAGCTGGCGGCGGGTAGCGGCGGCCGGGCAGGGTAGCGTTCCGCTCGTGGCCCAATCGACGAGCGACGCCCGCCGCCAGATCCTCGACGTGCTCGCGCAAGCGGCGGAACGGCTCAACCTCGCCCTCGGTCTGCTCGGGGCGGCCTACGAGCTGCTCGACGAACGCGCTGCCGAGCAGCTGGAGGATGATCTCTTCGGACCTGTGCAGCACGCCTACGGGCGCCTGCGCCGCACGCACACGGAGTTCGCCGCGCGCTACGGGCTGCCGTCGCGCGAGTTCCCGTCGGCACCCGAGGCGGCGCCGGGGCACGGCCTGCAGGCGCTCCTCGACGACGTCGTCGTGGCAGCCGCCGAGGCCGACGATGAGCTCGGGGCGCTCCAGGACACGATGCTGCCGGTCGAGGTGGGGGACAGGGAGCTGCGCGACGGCATCTCCGAGACGCGTTCGCGAATCGCGCGGGTGCCCGACGGCGCACGCCGTCTGCTTCGCACCTTCGGCCGCTGAGCGCCTGCGCTCCTCAGTCGATCGGCTCGCCGTTCGCCGTGATCGCGACCTCGATGTTCCCGCGCGTGGCGTTGGAGTAAGGGCAGACCTTGTGCGCGAGGCGCACGATCTCCTTGGCGGTGTCGGCGTCCTCGATGCTCGGCAGCGAGACGTCGAGCACGACGCCGAGGTCGAAGCCGCCCTCGCCGTTGGGTGAGAGCGAGACCTTCGAGTCGATCGCGACGTCGCCGGTCTCCACCTTCGCGCGGCGGCCCGCAACGCCGAGCGCGCCCTCGAAGCAGGCCGCGTAGCCCACGGCGAACAGCTCCTCCGGGTTCGTGCCGTCGCCCTGCCCGCCCATCTCCTTCGGGAGGCGCAGATCGACCTCGAGCATGCCGTCGCCCGTGCGCCCGTGACCGTTGGCGCGCCCACCGGTCACATGCGCTTCGGCCGTGTAGAGAGTGTTCGCCATCGAGTACGCCTCCTGATCTCGGGTTCGCCCTGATGCTATGAGCTGCGCCGCCGCGGCGCGGACGACGAGTAACGCCGAGATCGTCAGGAAGCGGCTCGAACACCGTGGCCATGCGGTGCGAATGCCGTGTCCGTGATTGACATAAGACGGAGCGGGACCGACGAGCCGTCGGGGAGGACGTGACCGTGGCGGGCAAGGCCGTCGTCGGCGAACCCGGCACGTTCATACAGCCGCAGCGCGCGGGTGTTGGCGGGAAGGACATCGAGCCAGACGCGGCGGGCGCGGAGTACGTCGAAGGCGTAGCCGAGGGCCAGGTCCAGCGCTGCCGCGCCGAGTCCTTCGCCGCGGCAGGAGAGCGCGATCCGGCGCAACTCGATCGATCGGTCCGGGCCCGTGAGCCCGGCGAGGAGGAGAAAGCCGACCGTCAGGCCGCGGCGGCTGAAGATCATGTGCGCCTCGTCGGGCTCTGCGAACGCGCGGCGGTGCCGAGCGGCCGGCCACACGGTGATCCATGGCGACACGTCCGCATCGTTCTCGATCGCCATCACCTCGGCGAGGTCCGCCTCGACCGTGTCGCGCAGCTTCAGGGCCACGTCTGAAGGCTGCCACAGGGCGCAGGAGCGGCCGGTGCGCGTGCTCCAGGTTCACATAACATCGATTATCGAGCGTGGACTGGCCTTCACGCGCTTCGCGTGGCCGTCGGCGCATCGTTGCTCGCGTCGGGATCACTCGTTGCCGCGAGCCCGGAACCTTCGCTGGCGCACTGGGCGGAGTCGCGTTCGGCCTTCTGATGCCACTTCCAGCCATCTGGCTCGGCGTCCGGATACTTCGCACCGACCTGCGGTCAGTTCGCGGTCTGCGACCGTCCGCCATCTCGATCTGCTCCCAAGACGCCCAGCTTTGGACCGCTCGCGGATGACCTCAACGCGCTAGTCGCCAGCGCCCGCAGCGCGCGCGCCTAGTCGGCCCGCGGCCGCCGAACTCACGCCTCCCTCCTGGAACTCCTTGATCGGCCTCTATCACGGGTCCGCGACTCACGGCGGGGCAGCGCCCCCGCGATGCCGGGCGAGCCCCCAGCAAGCTGCCTCAAGACCGCGCGCGATCCCGACGACAAGTAGTACGCCGGCGCGATTTCCAGAGGTACTTCTCCCACACTTTCGCGATCAAATACGGGCCAAGACCTGATCCGTCTTCAGCCGGCTCATCGAAACGAACCATGAAGGTCCGCATGATGCACCGATCGGAGTCCGGCACGTTGATATCCCGCCTCTGCGAGAGGTCGATAACCCCGAACGGGACATCGAAGCCCTCGGCGATCTCGCCGGTGGGCTCTGACGGCCAAGGACCGTCCCACTCCGGGTCGCGCACGACCCTGACGCGGGTTCCTGCAGCGACTTGCTCGCCGAGGTAGTTCACGCGTCTCCGCCGTTCATCCGAACATTGACTAGCGAGCGTGGGGCCGGTCGCTCAGCCCATGCCGGAGCAGCAGGGCGTCGATTCGGGGCCTGACGGGTTCGTCCCAGCACCACACGCTCTCCAGGGCCATGAGAAGCACGGGGTCGCGCTCGGCGGCCGGTTCGATCAGATCCATCGCTCTTAGGCCATAGTCGAAGAAGGCGTTCTCGATCGGGCCGACCCCGATCATCGCAACGACCCATTCCTGGTCCGGCTCGGCCGCCGAGCACAGGGCCTGAATCACCCGCCAGAGCAGCGGGAGGCTGTCGACCTCCATTACCGCTTGAACCGCCCACCACAGCGGATGCTCATCCTCCTCCCCGGCACCGGCGGCTTCGGGCCGACCATCGTGGGAGTCCTCGGGCTTCGCTGGCGAGTCCGCCTGCCCGGGCTCGTGTTCGGCCTCATAGGTCACCCAAGCGCTAGCAACGGCCAGGATGTCTTGTTCCGTCGGGTCC
This sequence comes from uncultured Solirubrobacteraceae bacterium, assembly GCA_963738815.1. Lineage (GTDB taxonomy): Bacteria > Actinomycetota > Thermoleophilia > Solirubrobacterales > Solirubrobacteraceae > Palsa-744. The sequence continues at coordinate 90,866 of CAVTXW010000005.1, read as the reverse complement.
GGACGGTGGAACCAAAAATCCTCGAGGTTCTCCACGCCGTCAGTATCGGCAGGTCTCCACCGACCATCGATGCGCTCTGACAGGACGTGATCTCCCGAGCGTCGAGCCTGGGAAGCGGTGCGCCCGCGGCGTATCTCCCTAACCGGCCGTTCTCACTGACAACGGTGAAACTCAACGTACAGCTTGGCGGCTCCAACCAGCCACGCAACGGTGCCCAAGCCCAAGCCGATCCACAGGGGCGTCGGGAGTCCAACAACCAACGCAACTCCGAGAGCGACCAGCAAGGCCACGAGATGTCGCGCCCAGACTCGTCGCAGATAACGGAGCTTCTCCAGAACGGTCGAGTCGAACGCGGGCCGCGGGCCGAGTGTCCTCATAGCGACCGCCTCGGGGAGCGTGTTGATCGCCGATTCGAGGTTGCGTAGTTGTCGGTGCGGGTGCATGCGACGCGCCGATGAAAGTCATCGACACCCCCAGTGTCGGCTAAGTGCTCGAGGCGACTCAAGTCCAGCACGTGCAATTGCGCCCCGCGTTTTCACAAACGGCGCGGGCGGTCGGCCGCGGAGCACCCGCCTATAGGCTGGCTTCGTGGGGCGCTACGAGAGCTTCTTCACCGCAAGTGCGGGCGCCTCGGCGGCGATCTTGGGCCTGCTCGTAGTCGCCGTCTCCGTCGTGAATGCGGACGACGCGGACCCCACGACCCGGGAGCTCCGAACCGTGCTGGCAGGGAGCGCGTACGTCGTCCTCGTGGACATCTTCTTCGTCTCGATCGTGGCGTTGACCGGAGGCTCTGTCGTCTTGGGGCTGTCGAGCATCGTGATGGCGATCCTCGGCCTGCTGGCAACGAGCCGGCTGATCCCGAGGGCAAAACGGGCCGGGAACTTCACACCCAGTTCTCGGAGTAGAGAGCTGAACCTCGCCTTCGCGTCGATCTCGGTCGCCGGTTACTCGGCCCAGCTCGGCCTGGCTGCCGCACTCCTGGCGAACACTCACAGCGCCGCGCTCCAGCGTGCTCTCGTGCTCGTTCTCGTTGTCTTCTACGGGAGCGCCCTGGGCCGGGCATGGGAGGTCACGGGGATAAACCGGCGGGGATGACGCAAGACGCCGGAACGTGCTCGGGTGTCGATCTCAGCGGTACCCGGACGTCTCACAGGAGATCTCCGTCGACCGGGGATACTCGAAACCGAGTTGAGACCACCAAAGGAGAGGCAGCGCCATGACCGAGAACGCACAGGACTCCCCCTCCCAGCTGATCGACGCCCGCATCGCCGAGCTCGGCGACTGGCGCGGCGACACGCTCGCCGCGGTTCGCGCGCTGATCAAGGAGGCCGACCCGGAGGCCGTCGAGGAATGGAAATGGCGCGGCACCCCCGTGTGGTCCCACGACGGGATCATCTGCACCGGCGAGACCTACAAGAGCGTCGTCAAGCTGACGTTCGCCAAGGGCGCCTCCCTCGACGATCCGAAGGGGCTTTTCAACTCCAGCCTCGACGGCAACACCAGACGCGCGATCGACATCGGGGAGGGCGAGAAGATCGACGCGACGGCGCTGAAGGCCCTCGTCGCGGGCGCCGTGGCGCTGAACCAGAGCGGCCGGCGCAAGAAGTAGCGCCGGCCGCACGTACTCGGCTCAGCTGTCCTGAGCGAGCCCGAGCACGTTGCCGTCGGGGTCGGTCAGGGTGGCGACCACGCGACCGCCGCCGACCTCGTGCGGCGGTTCCTTGACCTCCGCGCCCGCGGCGACCGCCTCGGCGATCTTGTCCTCGATGTCGGAGACGTGCCAGAACGCCACGGGCGAGCTCATGCCCTGCGGCCCGCCGCCCGGCACGAGCCCGATGTGCTGGCCCTCGGCGTCGAAGCCGACGTAGTACGGGGAGTCCGTCTGCGGCTGGATGCCGATCAATGCGGCGTAGACCGGCTTGGCGGCCTCCAGGTCCGAGACGGGGTGCAGGATGGTCTTGATTCCTTCGGTGGCAGAGCCGGTCATCGTCGCTCCTGTGGTCGGGGGCCGAGCGCGGCCCGATGTCTCTCGTCGGGCTGAGACGAACGGGAGCCGCCGGGATCGACACCATCCCGTCTCGCCCCCGGAGCCACGCCGGTTCTTAGCACCCGGCGTGTGTGAACGTCTGGGCGATGCCGCCAGCGGTGCAGAATGCGCCCATGCCCCTGCCCTACGAGACCATCTACGCCCGCGTCCGCCGGGTCCCCTCCGGCTTCGTGACGACTTATGGAGACCTGTCCCCCGGTGCGCCGCGCCACGCCGGGCGGGCGCTGTCGGAGATGCCGGAGGGGCTGCCCTGGTGGCGGGTCGTGCGCAGCGACGGCACCTGGCCGAAGGGCGCCGATCAGCGCGCGCGGCTGCTGTCCGAGGACGTCCCGATCCGCGGCCGGCGCGTGGTCATGGCCGAGGCGAGGATCCCGCCCGAGGCGATCCGCTGACACGCCGAGGCGCCGGCGCCCTTATCTCAGCCTGAACCCCGCTTAAGCCGCATGCGCCAAACTCGGCCGTGATGAGACCGGTGCTGAGACGACGCGTAGCGCTGATCGTGGCTCTCGCCGCCGTCCTCGCGGGCGGCACGGCGGTGGCTCTCGGCGCGACCGCGGCCCCGAAGCACGCACGGAGCACCCGCCACGGGCGCGTACACGCCCGCGGCGAAAGACGCCAGGGCATCATCCAGGCCGCCGCCGGCTACCTCGGTCTGGCCCCCTCCCAGCTCGGCGAACAGCTCCGCCAGGGCAAGTCGCTCGCCCAGATCGCGGCCGCGACGCCGGGCAAGACCGAAGCCGGCCTCGTCGCCGCGATCGTCGAAGCGGTCAAGGCCAAGATCCCCTCTCCCCCGGCCGATCTCGAAACCCGCGTCAAGGCGATCGTGAACCGCTCGCCCAGGACGGAGCTCGCCCGCCACGCCCGCCTCGGCGCCCGGCGCCACGGCGCGCTCCGCGCGGCGGCGCTCGGCTACCTCGGCATCACCCGCCACCAGCTGATCGAGCAGCTCAAGTCCGGCAAGACGCTGGCCCAGGTCGCCGACTCGACCCCGGGCAAGTCCGCCGCCGGCCTGACCGAAGTGCTGCTCGGCACCTTCAAGGGCAAGCTCGACGCGCGGGTCGCGGCCCACCACCTCAGCAAGAGCGCCGAGACCGCACGGCTCACGCTGCTGCGAAGCCGGATCTCGCGGCTGCTGTCCTGGACCCACACCGGGCGGCACGCTGCGCACAACGGCGCCGCCACGCCCGCGCCCCCCGCCCCCTGACGGCCGCTCAGCCGGTGAGCGCGGCCAGCACGCGTTCGAGCGACTCGCCGACCTGCCTGCGCGTCGCGCCGCCGTCGTCGGCGCGCGCGATCAGCAGCGCCCCCTCGTCGATCGCGCCGAGCAGCAGGTGCGCGAGAGGCTCGGCCGGCTGGGGCTCGATCTGCCCGGCCTCGATCGCCGCCTCGATCGTGCCCCGCACGAGTCCCAGCCCGTAGCGCATCCCGATCTCCCGCCATCGCTCCCAGCCCAGCACCGAAGGCGCGTCGAGCAGGGCGATGCGCTGGACGGCCGGGTCGCTCTCGCACGCGTCCAGAAACGCCTGCGAGCCCGCCCGCAGGACCTCGAGCGGCTCGGCCTCGGGCGTGTCGACCGCAGCCGCGATGCTCTGCACGAGCTCGGACTCCACCTCCTCGTAGACCGCGGCGAACAGCTCGAGCTTGCCGTCGAAGTGGTGATAGAGCGCGCCGCGTGTGACGCCCGCTGCGCGCACGATCTCCTCCGTGCCGACGGCCGCATAGCCGCGCTCGGCGAACAGTCCGCGCGCCGTCTGCACGAGCGCAGCGCGCGTCGCCTGCGAGCGCTCGGCCTGCGGAGTCGGCCGCGCCTGCCTGCCCGCGATCTCTTCGGAGTCGACCCCCATCCTCCGAGTATGATAGATACATACTGTCTGTATGTCGCTCTCCCCGGAGACCTGCAGCATCCGCTTCCCCGGCTCGCGGCCCCGTCCGCCGGCCGCTCGACCCCCGTTCCTGAGTAGGAGGAGATGAAGATGATGGACAACCGCGTAGAGCTGACCGGCGGCACGGTGCGCTACCGCGAAGGCGGCTCGGGAGACCCGATCGTGTTCGTGCACGGCCTGCTCGTCGACGGGCAGCTCTGGCGAGACGTCGCGTCGCGCCTGGAGGGCGAGTTCCGCGTGATCGTCCCCGACCTGCCGCTCGGCTCCGAGCGCGAGCCGTTCGCGCCCGGCACCGACCTCTCCCCTCCCGGCCTCGCCCGCATCGTGGCCGAGTTCCTCGACGCGCTGGAGCTCGAGCGGGTGACGCTCGTCGGCAACGACACGGGCGGGGCGATCTGCCAGATCGTCGCCACGCGTCACCCCGAGCGCCTCGAGCGGCTCGTGCTGACCAACTGCGACGCCTACGAGCACTTCCCGCCGCCGGCCTTCAAGCCGCTTGCGGTGGCCGGCCGCTCGACGGCGGTGCTCGCCGGCATCGCGCAGTCGATGCGCTTCGCGGCGATGCGCCGCTCGCCGCTCGCCTACGGCTGGCTGATGCGCGATTTCGACGACGAGCGCTGCCGCGCCTGGGTCGCGCCTGTGCGCGAGAACAAGGCTGTCCGCGCCGAGATCGCGAAGATCCTCGCCGGCTTCGACTCGCGGCACACGATGGAGGCTGCGGCTCACTTCAAGGACCTCGAGATCCCTGTCCTGATCGCGTGGGCGCCCGAAGACCGCTTCTTCAAGATCGCGAACGCCGAACGGCTGGCGCGCGAGATCCCGAACGCCCGCCTCGAGCGGATCGAGGGCAGCTACACGTTCGTCTCGGTCGACCAGCCGGCCCGGACCGCCGAGCTGATCGCGGCGTTCATGCGCGAACCCGTCGCCGCCGCCTGACGCGAACCCCGCCCCGCCGGGCTCAAGGAGTTGCCCCGGCGGGGCGATGCATGCCACGTACAGTTGCCCCTTGAAAAGAAGTTTGGCATGCCATATTCTATTTCCATGGCGACCAATGAAATGGTTCGTACCCCGGCCGTCGAGGACTACGCGAAGGCGATCTTCTCGCTTGAATCGCGCCACGAAGAGGCCGTCTCGACGAAGACGCTCGCGGAGCGGCTGGGCATCACGCCCGGCTCCGTCTCGGCGATGCTCAAGCGTCTGGACGACCTCGGCCTGATCACGCACGTCCCCTACCGGGGAGTGCGTCTGACGCCCGCCGGGCCGGCGCATCGCGCTCGAGGTGATCCGCCACCACCGCCTGCTGGAGAGCTACCTCGCCGAGGTCCTCGGCATGCCGTGGGATCGCGTCCACGACGAGGCCGAGGTGCTCGAGCACGTGCTCTCCGACGACCTCGAGGAACTGATCGCCGCCAAGCTCGGCAACCCCACCGTCGATCCGCACGGCGACCCGATCCCGACCGTCGAGTTCGACCTCGACGAGGCCGAGACGGCCGGGCTCGACGAGCTGCCGATCGGCGCCGTCGGGCGCTTCGTGCGCGTCTCGGACTCCGACCCCGAGATGCTGCGCTACCTCGCCGAGCAGGGTGTCTCGCTCGGCGAGGAGCTCGAGGTCCTCGAGCGCCAGCCGTTCGGCGGGCCCCTGTTCGTGCGCTTCGGCAAGCGCACGCTCGCGCTCGGCGACGCGCTCACGCGCGCGATGCGCGTCGAGCTGCCCGGAGGCGCCGCTTGAGCCCTCCCCCGCGCCCGTTCGTGCTCGAGGGCAGCGACGGCACCGCCGTCGCACTCGATCCTCCGAGCGCGCTCGAACAGCTGCTCGCGAAGGGCAGGCTCAGGGCGACGCTCGCGATGCTCGGCCCGGCGTTCGTCGCCTCGGTCGCCTACGTCGACCCCGGCAACTTCGCGACCAACTTCCAGGGCGGCGCCCAGTTCGGCTTCCTGCTGCTGTGGGTCGTGGTGCTGGCGAACCTGATGGCGATGCTGATCCAGTACCTGTCGGCGAAGCTCGGGATCGTCACCGGCAGCAACCTCCCCGAGAGCTTCCGCGAGCACTACCCCCGCGCCGTCTCCTGGGGGATGTGGGTACAGGCGGAGATCATCTCGATGTCGACCGACATCGCCGAGTTCCTCGGCGCCGCGCTCGCGCTGAACCTCCTCTTCGGGGTGCCGCTCGTCGTCGCCGGGGTCATGACCGGGTTCATCGCGTTCGCGATCCTCGAGCTCCGCGTCAAGGGGTACCGGCGCTTCGAGCTTGCGATCACGGGGATCCTGGGCATCGTCTTCCTCGGCTTCCTCTACGAGACGTTGAAGATCGGCCCATCCGGCGGAGAAGCCGCCAAGGGCCTCATACCCCACCTGTCCGGCACCGAGTCGCTGTACCTCGCGGTCGGGATCATCGGCGCGACGGTGATGCCGCACGCGATCTACCTGCACTCGGCGCTCACGCAGGGGCGCATGCCCACCCGCGACGACGCCGAGCGCGGTCGCGTCCTGCGCTTCGAGCGCATGGACGTGATCGTCGCCCTCGGACTGGCGGGGATCATCAACGTCAGCATGCTCGCCATCGCGGCCCAGCTCTTCCACGCCAGCGGGCACACGGGCGTCGACACGATCCAAGGCGTGCACGCGGGGTTCTCCGAGCTGGTCGGCGGCGGCGCGGCGGTCGCCTTCGCGGTCGCGCTGCTCGCATCCGGCGCCTCGTCGTCGAGCGTCGGGACCTTCGCGGGCCAGGTCGTGATGGCCGGCTTCGTCAAGATCCGCATCTCTCTCTACGTCCGACGCCTCGTGACGATGATCCCGGCGATCGCGGTCCTGGCGGCCGGCGTCAGCCCCACCAGCGCGCTCGTGCTGAGCCAGGTCGTGCTCTCATTCGGGATCCCGTTCGCCCTGATCCCGCTCGTGATGCTCACGAGCCGGCGCGACGTGATGGGCGTCCACGTGAACCGGCGGCTCACCACCGCCGTGGCGTGGGCGATGGCCGCGCTGATCACCGCCATGAATGTCTTCCTGATCAGCCTGCAGCTGCTCTAGAGGAGGGGATCGGCCGGCGCTCCATGCCGGCCTAGAGGACCAGCTGAAGGATCGCCGAGATGCCGACGATCACGATCAGCGCGCGCAGCGCGTCCGGCGACAGCCGCCTGCCGTAGCGGGCTCCCAGCTGCCCGCCGAGGATCGAGCCGCCGGCGATCAGCGCCGCGGCGCCCCACGCGATGTGTGGGGCGGCGAAGACGAAGTAGACCCCTGCGACGCCGTTGACGAGGCCCGCGAGCACGTTCTTCAGCGCGTTCGTGCGCTGCAGGCTCTGATCCAGCGCGATGCCGAGGATCGCGAGCAGCAGGATCCCCTGCGCCGCACCGAAGTAGCCGCCGTAGACGCCGGTCAGGTAGACGGCCGCCAGCGTCAGCGGATGGTGGCGTGCGGTGCGCCCGCCCCTGCCGGCGCACGAGCCACGCGTTGATGCGCGGCTGCAGGACCGTCAGCACGAGCGCGATCGCGATGAACACCGGCACGATCTCCTTGAACGCCGAGGAGGGCAGCACCAGCAGCAGCACCGCGCCGGTCACGCCGCCGAGCACCGACATCGTTCCCAGGCGCAGCGCGCGGGAACGCTGCCCGGCCAGCTCCGCGCGGTAGCCGATCGCGCCGGAGACCGATCCCGGCACAAGCCCGATCGTGTTCGAGACGTTCGCGGTCACCGGCGCGTAGCCGAACGCCAGCAGCACCGGGAACGTGATCAGCGTGCCGCTGCCCACGACCGTGTTGATCGTGCCCGCGGCCATCCCGGCCAGCGCGATGCAGACGACTTCGGCGAGGCTCAAGTGAGGCTGGCTGTCGGGCGCGGGGCGCGGGTCGAGGTCGTGATCGGCTTGCCTCTAGGGTGACGGGGCGTGGACGTCGAGAAGGCTATCCGCACGCGCCGCACCCACAAGGCGTACGGCCCGGACCCCGTCGAGCCGGCCGAGCTGCGCGAGCTGCTCGAGCTGGCGCGCTGGGCTCCGAACCACCACCTCACCAACCCGTGGCGCTTCCGCGTGCTCGGACCGCGCGCCCGCGAGGCGCTGATGGAGCTCGCCGAGTCGCAGTCGCCCGGCTCGGCGGTCAAGCTGCGGCGCGCCCCGACGCTGGTCGCGGTCACGGCGCTCGCGAGCGGCGAGGAGGCGCAGGACCGCGAGGACCTCCTCGCCACCGCCGTGGCGGCGTACATCGTCCTTCTCGGCGCCCATGCGCGCGGGCTGGCGGCGTACTGGCGCACGGTGCCGCTGCTGGAGGACCCTCGCGCGCGGGAGCTGCTCGCCATGGCGCCGCAGGAGACGCCCGGTCGGGCTGCTGTACCTGGGCGATCCGGTCCAGGAGCAGCGCGTGCCCGAGCGCGCCCCGCTCGAGGACTACGTCGTCGAGCTCGACTGATGGCGCGGCCTGCCGCGCTCGCGGCCCTGCTGCCGCCGCCCGGCGACCGCCACGGGCCGCTGGTGCCGATGCTGGTCACGCTGACGCTCCTGACGGGTGTCGTGGACGCGGCCAGCTATCTGAAGCTCGGACACGTGTTCGTCGCGAACATGACCGGCAACGTCGTGTTCATCGGCTTCGCGATCGCCGGCGCGCCCGGGCTCTCGGTCGCGAGCTCGCTGATCGCGCTGGCGGCGTTCCTCGCAGGGGCGCGCGCCGGGGGCGCGATCGGCGCCCGGCTCGGCGCGCACCGCGGGCACCTGCTGCGCGGCGCGGGCGCCGTGCAATCCGTTCTGGTGGCGGTCGCGCTGGCGATCGCGCTGATCGCCGGCGCGGCCCTCGGCGACGGCGCGCGCTACGCGATCACGGCCGTCCTCGCGATCGCGATGGGGATCCAGAACGCGGCCGCACAGCGGCTCGCGGTGCCGGAGCTGACCACGACGGTGCTCACGCGCACGCTCGCCGGCCTGGCGGGCGACGGCGCCCCGGCCGTGCTGCGCCTGCGCCGCGTCCTCTCGGTGGCCGCGATGTTCCTGGGCGCGCTCGCGGGCGCGCTGCTCGCGCTCGAAGTCTCGGTCGCCGCGGCGCTCGCGCTTGCGTTCGCGCTCTCGGCGGCGACGGCGCTGGCGGCGCACGCGCTCTCTGCACGGCCGGGGAACTGGTCAGAGCCCTGACCCGAGGCCGTCCGGCGCCCGGCCGGCGCGCTCAAGTCTCGCCGCCTGCTTCCGATTCAGATCCGGTGGTTCCCCGATGGAACGGCCATGCGCGCGACGCGCGCGTCCTGATCGCGGCAGGTCTCGCCCTGCTGCTCTCGCTCGGCGGCGTCGCCTTCCTGATCGTGCGCTCGCAGCGCGAATCGCGCGAGCACCTCCGCGCCAACCTCGCGCTTCGCGTCGCCGCCTCGGCCCAGCTCGTCGGCAACTACCTGACACAGCAGGAGCAGCGCCAGATGCGCTCCGGCGAGCTGCTGCTCTCCGGCCCCCGCCCCACCCCCCGGCGTTTCGCGGCCATCGCCGAGGCCTTCGGCGCCAACGTCGCGGTGCTGCTGAACTCGCACGGCACCGCGATCGTGGCTGCGCCCTCCTCCCGCGCTGTCATCGGCCGCGACATCGGCTACGAATCGCAGGCCGGCCGCGGGGCCCTCGAAGGCCGCACCGCGGTCTCGGGCGTGCTGCCCGTTCCCGGGCTGAAGGGCCGCATCGTCGGCGTGCTCGTGCCGTTCCACTCGACGGCCGGCCGGCGCGTGTTCGCTGCCGCCTACCCGGTCGCCGGAGGCGAACTGCAGGCGCTCGTGGATCGCACGAGCACCGTGCCGGGACACGAGGTCTACCTCACCGACGGCGACGGGCAACCTGATCGCGTCGAGCCCCCGCTCGCCCGCGAGCGTCCTCGCCGACGCCAACCCCCGCCTGTCGATCGCCCTCCAGCGCGCACCCGCGGCCGGCTCGGTGCAGGAGGGCCAGGGCGGTCACACCTACGTGACCGCCCCGATCCCCGGGACGCCCTGGCGGCTCGCGATCGACGTGCCCGACGCGGGTCTCTACGCCTCGGTCTCCGGCCTCGCCACGATCGTGCCCTGGCTGGCCTTCGCGCTCCTGGCGCTCCTCGCGGGGCTACTGCTGGTGCTGGTCGCGCGGGTGCTGGTCGACCGCGCGCAGCTCAGAGAGCTCTCCGCCGAGCTCGCGGACCGCGCCCGCACCGACACGCTGACCGGGCTGCTGAACCGCCGCGGCATCGATGAGGGTCTGGTGCGGATCGCCGGCCGCTCGCGCCGTCGCGAGGAGCCGCTCACGATCCTGATGATCGACCTCGACCGCTTCAAGGAGGTCAACGACGAGCACGGCCACGAGGCCGGCGACCTGGTGCTGAGGGCGTTCGCCGACTGCATGCGCGTGGCTCTGCGCACGGAGGATCTCTACGGGCGCTTCGGCGGCGACGAGTTCATCGTCGCGCTGAGCGACTGCGAGGCGCAAGCCGGCGCAACCGCGGCCGAGCGGCTGCGCACCGCAGCGCGCGCAGCGGACCTCAGCACGATCGGCCTCGAGGGCGGCATCGCCCTCAGCGTCGGTATCGCATGCGGGCTGCACACGACCGTCGCGCAGCTGATCCGCGACGCCGACGAGGACCTCTATCGCGACAAGGCGGGCCAGCGCGCCGCCGCAGCCGCAGCGCAGCCGGCCGGCGCTCCGCGCTGAGCGGGCTCTACTGGACGGTGAGCGTGCCTTCCATGCCCGCCTGCCTGTGGCCGGGCACGGTGCAGAAGAACTTGTAGGTGCCGGCTTTCAGTTCGAGGCTCAAGGTCTTCGTGCCGCCGCTGAAGATCGGCGTCGCGCCGACCTGCTGAGCCGGAGGACGATTCGACTGCGACGTCGTGGCTCAGCGGGGCCATGTTGGTGAAGCTGATCGTGACCTTGCCCGCCTTCGCCGAGAGCGACTTGGTGTTGTATTCGAGCTGGCCGCTGGGGTTCGCCGAGAGGCTGACGTTGCTGGAGCCCGAGGCCGGGGTCGAGGCGGAGGTGGACGCCGTCGTGGCGGGGGTCGATGCCGCCGGGGCCGATTCGGTCGTCGACGTCGTCGTCGAGGAGCTGCCTCCGCAGCCGGCTAGCGCCACGAGGCCGACCAGCGCGGGCAGCGCGAACAAACGCCCGTATGGGCGCCGCGGCCTGGGCTGAGCTGCTGCATTGGTCCTCACGATCTGTCCTCCAGTCTCGGGGATGTCGCTGTCAAGGACACCAGGGAGGCGGCGAACCTTCCCGCGCTCCCGGGCGTCGCGCGGCTCATGCTACGCCCGGCCGGGGCGGCAGGGGCGCCCGCGGTGCGCCATCTCGGCGCACCGCTTGCGCGTCCTGTCAGTAGCCGTACGGAGCGGGAGCGGGGGCCGGGGCCGGGGCCGGCGTGGGTGTCATCGGCGTGCTCGCCGGGGCGGGCGCAGCCGCGGCCGTGACCGCGTGCCAGATGCCGCCGAAGGTTTCGAGCCCTTCGCCGTGCGCGTCGCCTGCCTTGTGGTCTTCGGTGAAGCGGTAGAGCGGTTTGCCACGCAGGGTGATCTGCATCTTGCCGCCCGGGCGGCGTAGCAGCCCGAGCTTGCCCTGGACGCCCCTGCCCGCCACGAGCTTGGCGCCGTGGGGCAGGAGCAGCGGCGGCCAGATTTCCAGGCAATACGCTTCGCGGCAGAGCAGATGGTGGGTGGTCTCGGGGCTGAGCGCGTAGAGCGTCCGGCCCGCCGGGTTGACGACGACCGTCTCTTTGAGCTTCGCGTTGGCGCTCGTCTTCACCGCCGGCGGCGCGCCCGCCAGCGCCGCCCCAGCGACGCCCACCGCGAGCACCACCGCTGCCAGGAGCGCGTATGAGAGCCGCCGTCTTGGGAGCCTGCTTCTAGGACGCACTTCCGCCACCTCCCGAGTTGCTGTCGATCTTGTTGCCGCTGGGGGCCAGCACGTACCAGTCGGCGCCGAAGGCCTTCTCGCCCTGTCCGTAGGCATCGCCGTCGTCCTTGTCCTTCACGAAGAAGTACAGCGGATGGCCGTTGTAGGTGACCTGCGTGGTGCCGTCCGAGCGCGTGATCGTGCCGAGGTGCGAGGAGCTCGCCGAGCCGCTGGCCTGCGGGCGCCCGCCCGTCGTGACCGGCGGCCAGGCGGCGGCACACGCGCCGGAGCAGGCTGACTGGCCGCCCTTGTCGGCCTCGAACAGATAGACGGTCAGGTGCTTGGGTCCGGCGGCGAGGATCGTGCCGAGCTTCGAGTGCTTGACGGCGATCGTGACGCCCGTCGCGCTGCCGGCGTTCGGCGTGCTCGCGGTGCCCGCTGCGCCGTAGGCCGATTTGCTCGCGGCCTGCGTCGCGGTCGTGGCCGGCGCGGACGCGGACGTGGTGGCACTGCTGGTCGTGTTGCTGCTGCTTCCGCAGCCTGCCGCCAGGGCCGTCGCCGCGACGGCGCAACCAAGTATGAGCGGGTTCCTCACCGTTACCTCCAGAGCTGGTTTTGCGTGGCAGGCGTTCAGATGCCGCCGCGGGGCGAAACCTTCCCGCGCCGTCAAGGCTCGGTATGGATCACGACATCCGCGAGGCCGCCCACGCGGGCGCGCAGCTCGTCCTCGAGCTCGCTCGCGAGCCGGTGCGCGTCGGCGAGGCGCTCGCCCTCGCGCCCCGCGAGCGTCAGGAACAGGACGGGCCCGGCGTCGGTGGCGATCAGGCGCACGCGCTCCGGCGCGCGCCCGGTCCGCTGCAGGACGAGCTCGGAGGCCTGGACGGCGCCGTCGGCCGAGCCCGCGTCCGCGGGACGTGCCTGCAGCGGGCGCTCCAGCGGCTCCAGGTGCGTCTGCACGTCCTCGACGCCCGGGCGTTCGAGGATCGCCGCCTCGACGCGCTCAGCGATCTCGTGCGCGCGGCGGAGGTCCAGCTCGTCCGGGAACTTCAGGTGCAGCGAGACGCTCGCGCGCTCGCCGTCCTCATAGACGGTGATGTCGTGGGCCTCCTTGACCTCCGGCTCGGAGAGCGCGATCGCGAGCACGCGGTCGCGCAGGTCCAGACCGGTGCGGCGCGGCTCGACGTGCACCACCACGTCGCTGCCGGGGAGCGCGCGTTCGACGGCCTGCTCGACCCGGTCGGCCGCGTCGTGGCCTTCTGCGACTGGGCGCCCGGCCGGCACGCTGACGACGACGTCGGCGAAGAAGCGTCCCGCCGACTCGCGCAGGCGCAGGCGGCTCAGCTCGATGTCACCGCCGAGGGCGCCGATCGCGCGCTCGGCCTCCGCCCGCGCCTCGTCCGGGGTGCGGTCCATCAGCACGTTGGCGTTGACGCCGATCAGGCGCCCGGCGGCGATGAGGATGATCGCGGCGACGATCAGCGCGGCCACCGAGTCGGCCTCCTGGACGCCGGCTTTGGCCGCGAGCAGTCCCGCGAGCACCGCGGCCGAGCCGAGGCCGTCGGCGGCGAAGTGCCAGGCGTTGGAGCCAAGGGCGGGGCTGCCGTAGCGGCGTGAGGCAACAAGCGAGACCGTCGTGCGGCTGACGTCGAGGACGAGCGCCACGCCGATGACGGCGAACTGGTACCAGCGGATCGTCGGCGCGGCGCCGCCTTCGATGAGGTGCTTGACCGCTTCGATCGCGACGAAGACGGCGCCGGCGATCAGGATCCCGGCCTCGCCGATCGCGCCGAGGTTCTCCGCGCGGCGGTGGCCGTAGGGATGGCCGAGGTCGGCAGGACGCCCCGCCAGGCGCACCGCGAAGAACGTCAGCACGGCCGCGAGCACGTCGCCGCTCGACTCGATCCCCGCCGAGATCAGCCCGAGGCTGTTCGTCGCGAGGCCGGCGCCGAGCTTCAGCGCGACGAGCAGGGCCGCGACGCCGATCGAGACGAGCGTCGTACGCCGTGCGCCGTCGCCGGAGGTGCCGGCCTTGGAGCGAGCCATCCGAGGGAGCCTAGACCGGGTGGGCTTCCCTTATCTTGGGGCCGTGCCCCACGATCACGGCCTCCACGCGCACGGAGCGCCGCACGACGCCAAGCGGCTGTGGCGCGCGCTGGCGCTGATCCTGCTCGTGATGGCCGGCGAGATCGCCGCGGGCGTCATCGCCCACTCGCTCGCGCTGCTCTCCGACGCCGGCCACATGCTCACCGACGCGGGCGCGCTCGGCTTCTCGCTGCTGGCGCTCCAACTCGCCGCGCGCCCGGCCAAGGGCGCGCTCACGTTCGGCTTCAGACGCCTGGAGATCCTCTCCGCGCAGGCCAACGGCGTCACGCTGCTGGTGGTCGCCGGCTTCATCGTCTTCGAGGCGATCCACCGGCTCGTCGAGCCGCCGCACGTGCGGGCCGGGCTGGTCCTGGCGGTGGCCGTTGCCGGCGCCGTCCTGAACGTCGTGGCGGCCTGGCAGCTGGCGCGCGCAGACCGCTCGAACCTCAACATCGAGGGCAGCTTCCAGCACGTCCTGACCGACCTCTACGGGTTCCTCGGCACGGCGCTGGCGGCGGGCGTGATCCTGATCTTCGGCTTCCAGCGCGCCGACCCGATCGCCTCGCTTGCGATCGCGGCGCTGATGATCCGCTCGGGCTGGCGGCTGGTGTGGGCGACCGGGCGGATCTTCCTCGAGGCCGCACCCGCGGAGCTCGACCCCGAGCAGGTCGGCCGCGCGCTGGTCGCGCTGCCGGACGTCGTGGAGGTCCACGACCTGCACGTGTGGGAGGTCTCGAGCGGCTTCCCGGCGCTCTCGGCGCACGTGCTCGTGCGCCGCGAGTCCGACTGCCACCGCGCGCGGCGCGAGATGGAGGCGCTGCTGCACGAGCGCTTCGGGCTCGACCACACGACGCTCCAGGTCGACCACGCGGGGGCCGAGCTGCTCGAGATCGCCCGCCGGCGCCTCGGGGCCACGGGTGAGTACGGGCGCGTGGCGCTGGGTGCGCCGCGCGCGGGCCGGCAGCGGTCCGGGCGGGTGGTGCGCCCAGCCTCGTCCGGCTCGCGCTCCCGGCTAGCGAACCTGCCCGGAGGGCCGGATCAGGACCTCGTTGACCGCGACGTTCGGCGGCGAGCCGATCGCGTAGAGGATGCCGTTCGCGATGTCCTCGGCACGCAGCGGGTCTTCGTCGTTCACGATGTTGCGGATCGCCTCCTGGATCTCCGGGCGGTTGTGCTCCTGCAGCTCGGTGGCGACGAAGCCGGGCTCGATCAGCGTCACACGGATGCCCTCCAGCGTCACTTCCTGGCGCAGCGCCTCGGAGAACGCGCCGACTCCGAACTTGGTCAGGTTGTAGACGGCGGAGCCGGGCCTCGCGAAGCGCCCGGCGACGGAGCTGACCGTCACGATGTGCCCCGAGCCCTGCTCTTTCATCAGCGGCAGCGCGGCGTGCGTGCAGTAGAGGACGCCGAACACGTTGACGTGGACCATCCGCCGCCACTCCTCGGTCGGCGCCTCGGCGACCGGCCCGAGCAGCATCACGCCGGCGTTGTTGACGAGAACGTCGAGCCGGCCCAGCTCGGAGGCCGTGCGCTCCACGAACATGCGGGCCTGGTCCTCCTCCCCGACGTCGGCCGTGATCGCGAGCGCGCGGCCGCCGCCCTCCTCGATCCGCTTCGCGAGCGCCTCGATGCGCTCCGTGCGTCGCGCGGCCAGCGACACCGCAGCTCCGGCCTCGCGCGCAGGCGAGCGCGGTCGCCTCGCCGATGCCGGATGAGGCTCCCGTGACGGCCACGACGCGTCCAGAGAGGTCGATGCCCATGCGCCGAGCTTATCCGCCGGCGCTCATTGCGCGATCAAGCGGCTGCCGATACACCGGAAGCCCCCGTGGCAGAGCGGTCTTTTCGGCTCTTTGCGGGGTTTTATCCCACGTTTGGCCGGGCATTTTAGGTTGACTGACGCAGGCAGGGGAGGCTGTGCTCGACGTCGAACGAGCTATTTCAACGACTCCACAGAGGATAATTGACAACACAACTATCTCGGCGTATAATTCCGACTCCAAGCATCGGATTAGAAGGACGCCATATGCCTAACTCCCCCACTGACACCACACTCGAGCTCGAGCCCACGGCCACCGCCGAGGAGGCCACGGCGCACCCCGAGGGCCAGGCCGCGACGGCCGCCGGCCGTCTGGACAGCCCGATCGAGCGCGTTGACACGGCAGGGACGCCCGATACGTTCATCCCCGAGTCAGTCGACCAGCTGCTGGCGCACTCGCGCCGCTACCCGCTGCTCACGCCGGCCCAGGAGATCGACCTGGCCAAGCGGATCGAGCGCGGCGACCTGCACGCCAAGGAACTGCTCGTGAACTCGAACCTGCGCCTCGTCGCATCGAACGCCCGCCGCTACCAGAACCAGGGCCTGCCCCTGGCCGACCTGGTGCAGGAGGGCATGCTCGGCCTGATCAGGGCGAGCGAGAAGTTCGACTGGCGCAAGGGCTTCCGCTTCTCGACGTACGCGACGCTGTGGATCCGTCAGGCGATCCAGCGCGGCCTGGAGAACTCCGGCCGCACGATCCGCCTGCCCGTCCACGTCGCGCAGCGCTCCCGCAAGGTCGGGCCGCGTCGAGCGCGAGCTGTCCGTGCGCCTGGGCCGTGAGCCCACGCTCGAGGAGCTGGCGGCCGAGACCGGCCTGCCGGTCGAGCAGGTCGAGGAGGTGCGCCACCAGCGTGCGGCGCTCGTCAGCCTCGACCAGCAGATCGGCGAAGACGGCGACACCGCCCTCGGTGACCTGCTCCCCTCCGACGCCGAGGCGCCCGAGGAGACGGCCTGGGAGCACGAGCGCGAGCAGATCGTGCACCGTGCGATCTCCCAGCTGCCCGAAACCGAGCGCAAGGTCCTGACCCTGCGTTTCGGCACGGGCCGCGAGGAGCCCCAGACGCTGACCGCGATCGGCAAGCGACTCGGCTTCTCCGCCGAGCGCGCCTCCCAGCTCGAGCAGCGCGCGCTCAAGAAGCTCGCCGAGAGCCCTGAGCTGGCGGCGCTTCGCGAGGCCGCCTAGCAAGCAACTTCCCGATCATTCCCTCCTGATCGCACGGCCCCCGGTGACTAGAGCACCGGGGGTCGTCGCGTTTCCGGGAGCGCACCGTTGCCTGGAAGGTGCCGCCGATGATGCGGACACCGGCGTGCCCTCAGAGCAACTACGCCGCCGCTGCGGCCTGCGCGACGGGCTCGATGCCGTGCTCGCGCAGGGCCCGCTCGAAGGCCGGGATCCGCTCGGAGTCCTCGTAGAAGTCGTGCTGCTCGACGATCCGCCCCCAGCGGGTGCGGATCACCATCGTCACGTGGTTGGCGTACAGTCGCTCGCCGCCGGCGCGAGCTTCGTCGTCGAAGCGAACCGCCATCGTCATCGCCCACGGCGGGCCGCCGGTCCAGAGCTCGCGGATCTCACCTTTCAGCCCGGCCCCGACGAACTCCTGCAGGAAGCGCTCGATCGCCTCCTTGCCGCGGTGCTCGCCGGCCCAGCGGTGAGGGCCGTCGTTGAAGTGAAGCACCGCGTCCTCGGCGTAGTTGGCCAGCAGCGGCCGGTAGTCACCGGCGTTCAGGGCCGCGACGTTGCGGTTGAACTGCGCCAGCAGCACACGGTGCAGGACCGCGCGGGCGCCGAACGCGGCGGCCACGCCCCACAGGAACCCACGTCTCATCAAGCCTCCTTCGCGCCGGGACCTCGACCCTACTCCCCTCCCGGTCCCGGCGCGGCGCGAGGGGCGCCGGGGCGCCCCTCGCTGAGGCTCTCTCGACCAGGCGGTCTCCACGCCCCCGTCGCGCCTTCGAGGTCAAGCTAGCGGCCGCGGCTGCGCTGTCAACCATACGGTCACGGAACGGAAAGGGTCCCCCCGCCCGTCGCGGCCGGTGATCGGTCCGGCGCACGACTAAGCTGGGACGGTCAACCCTGGGGGGATGGGAGGTGCGCAAGATGGAGCACAAGACGCTGTGGGACCGGACCGTGGAGCTCACGATCCGCGTCGGCGAGCGGATCCTCGCGCCGATCGAGCGCTTCATCGGCAAGCGCTCCCTCGTGGGCGACGCGACCTTCTTCCCGCTCGAGCGCTTCCCCTGGGTGGAGCACATCGAGGACAACTGGGAGGTGATCCGCGACGAGGCCGCGGCGCTGCTGGACGACCGCGACGCGCTCGCCAACTTCCAGGACATCTCCAAGGACCAGATCGAGATCACCGACGACGACCGCTGGAAGACCTTCTTCATCTACGGCTACGGCTTCGAAGCGAAGCTCGGCGTCGAGATGTGCCCGCGCACGGCCGCGCTGATGCGCGAGATCCCGGGCATGAAGACGGCGATGATCTCGATCCTCTCGCCCGCGCAAGCACATCCTCGACCACCGCGGCCCGTACAAGGGCGTGCTGCGCTACCACCTCGGCCTGATCGTCCCCGAGGACGCCGAGAGCTGCCGCATCCGCGTCGGCGAGGACTACCGCCACTGGGAGGAGGGGCAAGATCGATGATCTTCGACGACACCTTCAACCACGAGGTCTGGAACGACACCGACGAGACGCGGGTGGTGCTGTTCGTGGACGTGATGCGTCCCCTCCCCTCCCCGGAGTCGGCGATCAACGAGGGCATCGTCAAAGCGATCGGCGTACTCGCCGTTCGTCCTGGACGCCAAGCGCAACCAGGAGGCGTGGGAAGAGCGCTTCCGCGCGCAGCAGCGCGTTGCGCGCGAGGCCGCCGGGGCGTCGGCCGGCTGAGCGGCGCCCGCAGCCGCCCAGCCGAGGAGCCGCTCCCGCTCAGGGCGTTTCGTGGCGGCTCGTGAGGAGCAGCGACAATGGGAAGGCGTGAGCGGTAGCCGTACGCGCTCAGACGTTCGTGCTCGGCAGCCCGAGTTCGCTCGTCAGTTCCTGCGCCTTGTTGTTGAGCGTCGTGAACTCGCCGGTCACGATCAGAACACCCGAGCACGATCATCACGAGCCCGCCGATGCCGATGATGACCGGGAAGTGGCGCTTGACGACCGCCAGCGCGTTGGTCATGCGGTCGAAGGCGAGCGCGATCAGCAGGAACGGGATCGCGAGCCCGAGCGAGTAGAAGGCGAGCAGCAGCGCGCCGTGCGCGGCGGAGCTCGAGATCGCCGCCTGCGTGAGGATCGCGCCGAGCGTGATGCTCGTGCAGGGCGTCCAGGCGATCGCGAACGCCGCGCCCGCCAGCAGCGGCCCGCCGCGTCCGCGCCAGCCGCAGCAGCGTCTCGGAGTGCCACTCGCGGTTCAGCATCGAGACGAACGGCGTCGCGAGGAACACCAGTCCCATCGCGATGATCAGGTAGCCCCCGATCTGCTCGAGCGCCTGTTTGTGCGAGTTCAGGCGAGTGCCCGATCACGGTCGCGCTGAGGCCCGAGCGAGATGAAGATCGCCGAGAAGCTGAGAGATGAACAGCAGGCTCGGGACCAGGACCCGCCTGATCCCCACGCCCTCCTGCAGGTCGTGCGGGGTGACCCCGATCACGGTCGAGAGATAGCCGGGCACGAGCGGCAGCACGCAGGGCGAGAGGAACGACACCAGGCCCGCGGCGATCGCGACCGGGATGCCGACGCCCGTCGCCGTGTCCGACGTGGAGGCCGCCAGCAGCAGGTGGCTCACGTGCGCGCCCCGCTCTCCAGCATGGCGCATCGCGGAGCTCGGCCACCTCGCGCTCGAGGCGCGCGACCCGCTCGCGTCAGCGCCCCGCCGTCCGCCGCCCCGTTGCCGGCAGGCGCAGGCGCGGCGCGCGCGGGGCCCGCAGCGCGGCTCCGGCGGCGTCGCCGACGGAGGGGTGGGTGGGATCCCGATTCTCCGCCCAGCAGCTCGCGATAGCGCTCCTCCTTCTGCCCGGGCCGGCGCTCCAGCCGCTCGGCGAGGCCGCGCTCGATCAGCCGCTCGAGCGTCGCGTGCACCTCGCCGAGGTCGGCGAAGGGGTGCATCCGCTCGCCGCGCTGCTTGAGCTCGCCCGGCGTCTGCGGGCCGCGCAGCATCAGCACGCACATCACCGCCTCCTCGGCGCGATCCATCGGCAGCGCTTCGGCGAGCAGGTGCCGGTACTTGGCGGCACGGCTGCCGGCGCCGCTCGCCAGGCGCACGAGCCCGCGGCGCTCGAGACGGTGGAGTGCGTCGCGGATCGTCGCCTCGTCGTACTCGACGACCGGATCGCGGTTCGTCGACTGGTTGCAGGCGAGCCGCAGGGAGTTCAGCGACAGCGGGTAGGCGTCGGGCGTCGTGCGCTGCTTCTCGAGCAGGCAGCCGAGCACGCGGATCTGCTCCGCAGACAGGTCATGGGACACGACGTTCACGACACCTGATTCTAAGAGTGGCGCCGGGCCCGCCGCGGCGGATGGCGGTAAACCCGCAGCCCCGGCGCGGAAAAGCCCCTCCCAAGATCACCGTCGAGCACCGATGCGGCTCTCGCCCGGCCGCCTCAGACTCGGCTCACACCCCGTCTAGTGGAGGAGGACGACAGTGAGAAAGGCAATGGAGATCGGAGGCATCGTCGCGGCGGTCGTGCTGATTGGGTTCGGCATCGGCGCGATCGCGATGGGCGCCAGCGGCAAAAGCACGGTCAACAACACCCTCAGCGAACAGAAGATCGTCGGCACGCCGGACATGACGCCGAGCGCGATCAAGGCCGAGGCAGCGAAGGCCGGGCTCGACACGAGCAAGCTCGCGATCCCGACCTGCTCCGTCGCCAACCAGAAAATCGAAAGCGGCAGCCAGGCCCGCTGCTTCGCGCAGTACATGACCATCCACGCGCTCGAGGCGACCGGGGGCCTCTACTACTCGCAGATGCCGCGTTACGCGACAGCTGACGGCAAAGGCACCGACGTCGAAGCTCAGGCGCTCAAGACCCCGAAGGGGGCCCCGGTCGACAACCCGGCGCGCGAAGTGTGGATCCAGGAGACCGCTCTCTCGACGGCGCTGAACACCAGCTACATGGCAACCCAGGTGGGCATCTTCGGCATCGTCGTCGGGATCGCCCTGCTGCTGAGCGGCATCGGCTTCGCGATCCTCGCGATCGGCGGCGCGCTGCGCAACCCCGACAGCGTGCTCCGCCACGCCCGGAAACCTCCGGAGTCCCTTGTGGCCTCCTCCCCCACTCCCACCGGCGCGTAGCCCCTGCTTCACAGCCGGGGGGTGCAGCCGGCCGCCGCGCGAGGAGTGCGCGGCGGCCGGCGTCGTTTGCAGGCCCTCGGGCCGACGGCGCGCCCGTGCGGCCCCGC
The DNA here is from genome assembly GCA_963738815.1 of uncultured Solirubrobacteraceae bacterium. GTDB lineage: Bacteria > Actinomycetota > Thermoleophilia > Solirubrobacterales > Solirubrobacteraceae > Palsa-744. The sequence continues at coordinate 69,848 of CAVTXW010000005.1, read as the reverse complement.
TACAGTCAAAACGGTGAGCGCCCAGCCCTTCTCGCCGGGGCGTTCGGGGGACGGGCACCGGCCCCGGCCGGAGCAACGCCCTGAGGACATCCCCGCCGCCCCGGTCTCGCTGCGCCGGATCGCGCGGCTGTTCAGCCCGTACCGGCAACGGCTCGGCGCTGCTGCTGAGCCTGATCTTCCTCGCGGCGGGGCTCGGCGTCATCAGCCCGTTCCTGCTGCGGGAAATCATCAACACGGCCTACCCGCAGCACGACACGCAGCTGCTCGTCGAGCTGGTGGCGGGGATGATCGCCCTGTCGGTGATCGACGAGCGTGATCGGCGTCGCCCAGACGTGGATCTCCAACCAGGTCGGCCAGCGCGTGATGCACGACCTGCGGGCGGCCGTCTACGAGCACCTGCAGCGGATGTCCCTGGCGTTCTTCACGCGCACCCGCACCGGCGAGGTCCAGTCGCGCATCGCCAACGACATCGGCGGCATCGACAGCGTCGTCACCTCCACCGCGACCTCGATCGTCCAGAACGTCACGACGGTGGTCGCGACGGTCGTCGCGATGTTCCTGCTCGACTGGCGCCTGGCGGTCTTCTCGCTGATCCTGCTGCCGTTCTTCGTGTGGCTCACGCGCCGCGTGGGCGAGGAGCGGCGACGGATCCAGTCCGTCCGCCAGAGCCGCCTGGCGGACATGTCGAGCCTCGTCGAGGAGTCGCTGTCGGTGTCGGGCATCCTGCTCGGCAAGACGATGGGGCGCTCGCCGGAGCTCGTGCGGCGCTTCAGCGACGAGTCCGGCGAACTGGCCGACCTCGAGGTGCGCGCCCGCATGGCCGGGCGCTGGCGCATGGCGACGGTGCAGATGAGCTTCGCGATCATGCCGGCGCTCGTGTACCTGTTCGGGGGCATCGAATTCGCCGGTGGCCCGCCGATCTCCGTCGGCACGGTCGTCGCCTTCACGACACTGCAGACGCGGCTGCTGTTCCCGATCCAGTCGCTGCTCTCGGTCGGGTTGGAAGTGCAGACCTCGCTCGCGCTGTTCGGTCGCATCTTCGAGTACCTCGACCTGCCGGTGGACATCGTCGAGCGCCCCGACGCCCGTGCTCTCGCCGATGTCCGAGGCGACGTCCGCCTGCAGGAAGTGTGGTTCCGCTACGCGCCCGACGGGCCCTGGACGCTCTCGGAGATCGACGTCGACGTCCCGCCGGGCACCCGCACCGCGCTGGTCGGCGAGACCGGCTCTGGCAAGACGACGCTCGCCTACCTGGTCGCCCGTCTCTATGAGCCCGAGCGCGGTTGCGTGAGCATCGACGGCGTCGACATCCGCGACATGACCCTGAAATCGCTGGCCGCCACGGTTGGCCTCGTCTCTCAGGAGACCTACCTGTTCCACGCCTCGATCCGGGAGAACCTGCGCTTCGCGTGCCCGGAGGCGAGCGACGAGGAGATCGAAGAGGCCGCACGCGCGGCTCAGATCCACGGCTTGATCTCCTCCCTTCCCGACGGCTACGACACCCCCGTCGGCGAGCGCGGCTACCGCTTCTCGGGGGGCGAGAAGCAGCGCATCGCGATCGCTCGCACCGTGCTTCGCAATCCGCCGGTGCTGATCCTCGACGAGGCGACCTCGGCGCTCGACACCGAGACCGAGCGCGCGGTGCAGCTGGCGCTCGACGAGCTCGCTCGCGGGCGCACGACAATCGCCATCGCCCACCGCCTCTCGACGGTCCGTGACGCCGACCAGATCCTCGTGCTCGACGGCGGACGGATCGTCGAACGCGGGACCCATGAGGAGCTGCTCGCCGCGGGCGGGCGTTACGCCGCCCTTACGGCCGGCGCCGAGCAGGCCCCGGGCGCCAAGGACCCGCTCGCTGCCGTCTAGCGGGCTCTGAGGAGCTTCACGACTTGCACGGAGCGCCTGACCGGCGCCGCGCCGGTCGCCAGTACGAGCCGTGCGCTGGCGCTGCGGCGCAGGTGAATCGAGCGCAGCGAGCCCTTGGAGAGATGCACGAGCACGGTCACCGTGCGCCCGGCCCCGAAGATCGTGTTGGCGCCCGCGAGGCGGCGCGCGCGGGGCGCGGCGCGGCCGGCGATCGCGCCGTGCGCCCCGTACAGCGCGAGGCTCGTCGCGCACGGGGTCCTCGCTCCGCTCGCGACGCAGCGCATGCGCACGAGCGCGTTGCCGTGGCGGTCGACGCGCAGCGTCCGCGACAGCAGCGCTGCGAACGGCCGAGTGGGCAGCGGGCTCGCGACGGAGAGGGCCAGCGATGCGCTGTCGTTGCCGGGCGCGTAGTCGGCCTGGTCGATCTGGGCGCTCGCGCCGAGCTGGAGCGTTTCGACGGCCAGCGGCTGCACCTGGAGTGTCACGGTGCGCGACGCGCCGGATGCGAGCGTGCCGAGCGGGCAGGTGACGAGCGTTCCGGGGCCGTAGGAGGCGACGCAGCCGCTCGGCGCCGCCAGCAGGTTCGCGAGTTCCGGCAGCGGGATCGTCACGCTCACGCCGGTCAGGCCGTCGGCGCCGGCAGCCCTCACGGTCGTGCTCAGCGCGAACGACGCGCCGGCGGTCGCGGTCAGCGGCCTCGCGGCCATCGAGACCGCGGCATCGGCGGCGCTCTCGAAGGCGCCCAGGTCGCAGCCCGTGCCCTGTGGCCGCGGCATCCCGCGCTCGTCGAGAGGGTCTCCTTGCGAGTCGCTGCCCGGGCAGGAGGCCCCGCCCGCGCCGAGCGCCGGGCTTCCGCGCAGCAGCGGCAGCACCGTCACGAGGCCCTCGGCGACCGGAGCGCCGAGCCGCGGGTCCGCCGTGGATGGCGCTGTTCCTGCCAGCGTACAGCCCGGGCTCGCGCCGTGGAGAACGTCGGCCGCCGGCAGGACGAGCGCCGCGGGCCCTTCGCACGATGCGGCGGCGGCCCCGGTGACGATCGAGCCTTCCAGCGCCATCGAGAGCGCGCCCGCTGAGACGATCGCGGTGCCCGCGCCGCCGTCAATCGTCGAATACGCGACATCCAGCGAGCTGCCGGCGCCCGCGGCGAGCCCGGCGCCGCCGGCGGAGGCGATCGTGCTGTCCACGAGCGCGACGTGCGCGCCTTCGCCCGCCGCGATGGCCGAGGCGGCGTTGTTGGCCGTCACGCTCGAGCGTTCGAGTGTCAGGGTCCCGGCGCTGACCGCCGCCGCGCCGCCGACGGCCGCGCTGTTGCCTTCCAGCGCGGTGCCGGTGATCGTCATCGCGGCATGTTCGAGTCGCAGCGCGCCGCCGCCGGCGTTGCCCTGCAGGCTGCTGTCACGGAGCACGACCGGGGGGCCTTCGTCGTCTTCGATCGCACCGCCGGCCGATCGCGAGCCCGTGAGGGTCAGGCCGGCGACTGTGATCGGTCCGGCGGCCTTCGCGATCGCGAGCAGTCCGGTGGCGCCTTCGCCGTCGATCACGCTCGCGCCTGCGCCCGCCCCCTGCAGGCTCAGCGGGCAGAGCGCCTTCGCGCCGCCGCCGGCACGGCAGGCTTCGGCGAGCTGATCGCCGACCGGCAGCGGCCGGCCGCTTTCAAGCCCGTAGCGGCCCGGGGGCAGCGACACGACGACGCCTTCGGCCCCGGAGGGGATGCCGTCGAAGGCGTGTGCGGCTTCCAGTGCGGCGCGCAGCGTGCAGACCCCTTCAAACGGTCCTTTGGCCTGCCCGCACAGCTCGGGGTGCTCTGAGAGCCCGAGGTCCGCGGTGTCGTTGACGCTCAGCAGCGCCGGAGCCGCGCCGGCCGCCGGGGCGGCGCCGAGCGCGGCCGCGGCAGCGCAAGCTGCAATCAGGAGCCGGGCCCGCATCGGGTCCCGAGTCTAGAGCCGGCCTGGCCGGAGCGAGCGCGGGTCAGGCGCTCGCGTCGATGTTGAGTCGCACGTAGTCCACGACCACGGGCTCGCTCAGCTCGGCCAGCACCTCGTCCATGAAGCGCTCCCGCAGCTCCGCCGGGAGCGCGTGGACGTGCGGCTGGAGCACGATCGTCTCGAGGAACTCCCGCGGCTCCTCGGGCTGCTGCGGCGCGGGCGTGAGCCAGCACTCCGCGCTCGCGAAGCCGGCGCCGAGCAGACGCTCGCGCGTCTCCTCAGGGCCCGCGTAGTTCCACGGCGGGGAGAAGCGGCTCAGATGCTCGGCGAAGGGCTCTCGCTCGCCCACCAGCATCGCGCGGCGGCGCAACTCGACGATGTTCCCCTGTCCCCCGCACTGCGCCACGAGCCGCCCGCCGCTGCGCAGGCAGGCATGCAGGCGCGCGAACAGCCGCTCGTGGTCGGCGATCCAGTGGAAGGTGGCGGTCGAGAGGATCGCGTCGCGCCGGCTCGTCGACCTCCAGCTCGAGCAGGTCGCAGACGCGCAGCTCCGGGCCCGCCCCGAGCCGCTCGCGCGCGGCCTCGATCATCGACGCCGACTCGTCGACGCCGATCACGCGGCCACGCGGCAGGCGCTCCAGCAGCGCTTCGGTGACCCGGCCGGAGCCGCAGCCCGCGTCGATGACGGTCTCATCGCCGGCCAGCTCGAGCCGCGCCAGGACATCGAGGCCCATCGACTGCATGACGCCGGAGATCCGGTCATAGCTCGATCCATCCCAGTTGCGCACGGGCATGGAGCGTACGCTATCACGTACGTACGTCTGTCGCCAGGTCTGCGATCAGCCGGGACACCCTGCCGCCCTGCCACGCGATCGGCGAGGCGCCGGGATCCTCGACCACCAGACGCGCGCCGGGGATCCACTGCGCCCAGCGTTCCGCGACCGCGAGCGGGTGCCCGGGGTCCGGCTCGTCGCGGCTGGCGACCACGAGCGCGGGCACGGCCAGGCTCCGGAGCTCCTGCGGGTCCTCGAACGGGGCCGAGCGCGGGACCGCTTCCAGCGCGTCAGCGACCGCCTGCGGGTGCTCGTGGGCTGCGAGCCGCTGGCGCAGCACGGTGGCGAGCGTCGCCCGCATCGGCTCGGCCACGCCGTCGAGGTCGTAGGCGGCCACGAATCCCTCCACGCCGCCCTCCCTGAGCCCGCGCGCGAGCGCGTCCCAATGCTCGAGCTCCGCGGGCGAGCGGGCGGTTCCGGGGTCGAACGAGGGCGTGATCAGGACCAGCCCGGCGACGCGCCCGGGCTCGTCGAGGGCGTAGCGGAGCGCCGTGTGGGCGCCCATCGAGGCCCCCGCCAGCACGGCGCGCTCGATGCCGGCGGCGTCGAGCGCCGCGCCGAGGTCGGCGGCCAGGCGCGGGTAGCCGTAGTCGCCGTCGGCGGCCGGCGCGGACGCTCCGTGGCCGCGCGCGTCGTAGGCCAGGACGCGATGTCCGGAGCGCGGCAGCGTCCGCGAGCCCATCACGACGTAGCGGCGCGTCGCGGTCAGCCCGTGCAGCAGGGCGACGCCCTTCCCCTCCCCGCTCAGCTCGCCGCTCAGCCGCGTCCCGCCGGCGGGGACGACGATCGGCTCGGGCTGCTCGCCTGGCACGTCGCTCAGGCGAGCACGGCCGTGTGGGCCCGCAGGAGCTGCGCGGAGCGCTCGGGGAGCTCCCAGAAGAACAGGTGACCGATCTCGTCGAGGATCTCGAGCTGCGCTCCGGGGATGAGCGACGCGACGAGCCTCCCGTTGGCGACCGGGAGCATCTCGTCGAGCGTGCCGTGCACGACGAGAGTCGGCACGTCGAGGCCGCCGAGCCGAGCGTGCGTGTCGTGGGCCGCGCAGGCTGCCATCTGGGCGAGGACGACGGGCATCGCGACCGCGCGCCGGCCGGCGAGTTCGAGGAAGCTCCGCCAGGCCTCCTCGTCGGCGGCGAAGGACGGAGACACGTTGACCTCCCAGGCGGTGCGGATCGCGCGCTCGCGGTCGCCGGAGGCCATCGCCTCGCTGAGGCGCTGGAGCACGCCGGGGGCGGTCAGCTCTGCCTGCGGCCCGCCGCACCAGGTGCAGCCGAGCGTCAGCGTACGCACGCGCTCCGGCCGCGCGAGCGCCAGCTCCTGGGCGATCATGCCGCCCATCGAGATGCCGAGCACGTGCGCCGACTCGAGCCCGAGCGCATCGAGCAGCGCGCCGGCGTCCTCGGCCATGTCCGCGATCGTGATCTCGCCCTCCAGGCGGGTGCTCGCCCCCACGCCCCGGTGGTCGAAGGCGATCACATCGAAATCTCGCCGCAGCTCCTCGAGAAACGGCTCGCCCCACAGCAGCGCGGTCCCGCTCATGCCCATGATCAACAGCAGCGGAGGCCCGCCCTCCACGCCGCTGCGTTCGACGTCCAGTGCGTTCGCGCCGATCCGAACCAGTGCCATCGGGCGATCCTATCCGCCCGCCTCAGACCGGCAGCGCCAGCTGGGGCGCGCGCCCGTCCTCGCCGCTCGCCGCGGTCTCCTCCTCGCCGTGCAACCCGGCCACGCGCACGCCGAGCAGGCGCACCGGGCGCGGCGGCGAGTAGGCGGCGAGCAGCGCCAGCGCCTCGGCGGCGACGAGCTCGCCGTCCCGTGTCGGCGCGGACAGCGTGTGCGCCCGCGTGACGGTCGTCCAGTCGTCGAGCCGCACCTTGATGCCGATCGTCCGCCCGCTGCGCCCGTGGCGCGCCAGGCTCTCGCACAGCGACAGCGCCATCTCGCGCAGCACCGCGCGCATCTCGCCGGGGTCGGAGACGTCGGTGTCGAAGGTGCGCTCGCGCGACTCCGAGACCACCTTGCGCGCGTTCGAGACCGGGCCCTCGTGCTCGAAGCGCGCGCGGCGCTGCAGCTCGCGCCCGAGGTTGGGGCCGAAGCGCTCCACGAGCGCGCGCTCGTCGGCGGCGGCGAGCGCGCCGAGCGTGCTCAGCCCCATCGCCTCGAGCTTCGCCGCCGTCTTCGGGCCGATCCCCGGCACCAGCCCGGGCCGCTCGGAGGCGAAGCGCTCGCACGCCTCCTCGCGCGTGAGGACGACGAACCCGGCTGGCTTCTCCGCGTCGGAGGCGACCTTGGCGACGAGCTTGTTCGGGCCGATGCCGACCGAGCACGTCAGCCCGACCTCGGCGGCGATCTCGGCCACGAGCCGGCGCATCGCCGCGCGGGGCGAGAACAGGCCCGCGAGGTCGAGGTAGGCCTCGTCGAGCCCGACCACCTCGACGTGCTCGACCTGCCGGCGGACGATCGCCATCATCCGTGCCGAGACATCGCGGTAGGTGGGGAAGTCGGGCGTGAGGAACACCGCCTGCGGGCACAGCCGCCGCGCGCGGGCAGCGGGCATCGCCGAGCCGACCCCGAAGCGCCGCGCCTCGTAGCTGGCAGTCGTGACGACCGCGCGCGGTCCCGTCCCGGCCACCACGACGGGGAGCCCGCGCAGCTCCGGGCGCCGTCCCAGCTCGATCGAGACGTAGAAGGCGTCGGCGTCCAGGTGGGCGACGCGCAGGCTTCCTCGCTCGCTCGCCACCGGCGAAACCTATCGCCGGTGGCGGCCGTCCCCCCCGAGCGTGGACGGGGCGAGCAGCTCGCGCCGCGAGGACACTCCGAGCTTGCGGTAGATGTGGCGTGCGTGCGTGCGCACGGTCTCGACGCTCACGTGCAGCTCGGCCGCGATCTGGGCGTTGGAGCGGCGCCGCTGCAGGCCGCCGAGGACGTCGACCTCGCGCGCCGTCAGCAGGCCCGCGCCGCGCCCGAACTCGTCCCCGTCGCGAGGGGTCAGCTGCAGGCCGCGTGAGGCGAGATGGATCGCGTTCAGCACGTCGCGCGACTGGGTCGCCTTCGCGAGGCAGGCGGAGGCTCCGAACGCGAGCAGCTGCGCCGACTCGACGCTCGTCGGGCGCTCCGCGAGCAGCAGCAGGTGCGTCGCGGGGTGCCGCGAGGCGATCGAGCGCACCTCCGCGGGGCTGCGCAGGCGCCCGGCGTCCAGGATCGCAACATCGGGGCGCCGGCTGCGCAGCATCATGGGCAGCTGGGCCGACGTGACGTCCTGGGCGATCAGCTCGAGGCGCTCGTCGTCGTCGATCAGGCCCCGCAGCCCGCGGGCGATCAGATCGTCGAAGCGCCCGACGGCGACCGTGATGCTGTTCACCTCCGCCATGCGGGGATCATATCGGCCTTCGCGCCTCACGGGTGAGTGTTGCATCACCCGTTCCATCACCCTTCGCATCACCTGAAGATCCCCCGCGAAAGGGGATCTATATGCACGGTGCGAGCGGGACACTGAAACGGCGGAAGCCGCAGCTCCGGAGGGGGGAAATTGCGGGAATCGGGGCACGGGATGAACGCGGCAAAGCCGAGGAGGAGAAACAACCCATGGAGCGGGACTGGATAGGCATCAAGGAATGAGATCGGGCCCTCCCCCCCGCCCATCGGGACGTCTGCCTCCGCGTAGGAGCTCCCGCGCAGCCGCGGCTCGCGTGAAACGAAACCGGCTGCTCGGTTTGGCGATCCTCGCCATCCTCGCGCTGGCCGTGCTGGCCCCTGCCGGTCTCGCGAGCGTGAGCGAACCGCAGCCCGAAGGCACCGGCGCCGAACAGCGCGCCGCGCGCCATCAGAGCGCCCAGGCCGAACATCAGGCGCGTCGGGACGCCGCCGCCCAGAAACGAGCGGAAAGCCGCGCCCACCGCCAGGAACACGTCGCGGAAAAGAAGGCCCGTGCCGAAGAAAAGCGCTCGGCCCGCGCGCTTCCGCACGGCCACAAAACGGACGAAAACGCGGAAGTCTCGATCGACTGCGAAAAAATCACCGTTCGCTACTTCGGCTTCCCCTCGGTCGAGGGATCGCCGAACTCCGTCATTCAGATCGTGGAAATGAAGCGCGGTTCGACCGGCCTGCACATCGTGTTCCCGACCAAAACCTTCAGCTTCGAAGGCACGGAAGCGACGGACGTGATCCCGATCGCCGCGCCCGTGGGGCTCTCGACGGTGGATCTGCGCTCGCGGTGGAACACCAACGGGCTCAAAGGCGGGTTCGACATCCACCAGTCGCTGAAATGCGAACCGAACCCCAAATTCGAAATCGAAAAGCTCCAGTCGCTCGGCGGTCCCTTCACCAGCGAACCGCTGACGGGCAACGTCGGGCAGACCGTGCTCTACGAGATGCTCATCACGAACACCGGCAACACCCCGCTGACGTTCAGCAACTTCTCCGACACGGTCTGTGACCCCGGCACGATCGCCGGCGTGCCGATCGTGCCGGTCGAACCGCTCGCGAGCTTCACGGTCGTCTGCGCGCACCTGATCACCGCCGCCGACGTGGCCAAAGGCTCGCTCGTCAACATCGCCAAGATCACGGGCACGCCGGAAGAAGGCGAAGGCGCCTCGGTTGAACACGAATCGAACCAGGTCGTGGTCACGCCGAAAGACAGCGAAAAAGAACAGAAAGAAAAAGAAGAAAAAGAAAAAGAAAAATCCCCCGAAGAACCGAAAGGCGGCCCTGAAACGCCGCCCTCCAACGGCAACCCGACGCCCAAATCCGGCGTCCTCGGCACCTCGGGAGCCAGCTCCACCTCCTCGAGCAAATCGGGCGTGCTCGGCTTCGCCTCCGCGACGGTCCCCTCGCTCCACGGCCCCCAGGGCTGCGTGCGCAACGGCTTCACCGCCAGCGTCAGGTCTGCCGGCGTCAAAAGCGTCGTCTTCTACCTCGACGGTCACCGCCTGCGCACGCTGGGCCCTGCCAACTCGCGCAAAGGCCTGATCTCGCTCTACATCCCCGCTTCCAGCATGAAGGTGGGCCCCCACCGCGTGAAGGCGACGATCACGATGAAGCCGGTCAGCTCCGGCGGCAAAGCGGCGAAAGCCTCGCGCTCGCTGACGGTGGTGCGCTGCCACTCTGCTGTCATCACCCCGCACTTCACGGGGTAGCTTTTGGACATGGTGGCGGCGATTCCGGATCGGTCCCGCCGGCGGCTCCCAGCGCTGCTCTGCGCCGCCGCCTGTGTCCTGCTCGCACATGCGGGTCCCGCCCGCGCCGTGCCGGGGGCCTCCTCCCCCGCGCCGCGGCTCATCGTGGCACGGCTGTCGAACCTGACGAGCCTCAGCCGCTGGGCCTACCCGGAGACGGCGAGCACGATCCGCTCCACCCCCTCGGAGCACTCGAACCCGGTCGGGCGCCTGCGCTTCCTCTCGCCCGACGAACAGGCCGAGCTCTACCTCGTGCTCGCCTCGGCGCACCGGCGCGGCGGTCAGACATGGCTGCAGATCGAGGTCCCGGCGAGACCGAACGGGCGCGTCGGATGGGTCCCGCGCTCGGCGCTCGGCTCGCTGCACGTGGTCAAGAGCTACCTCCGTGTCGACCGGAGCACGCTGACCGCGACGCTGTACCGCGAAGGAAAGACGATCTTCAGCGCGCGGATAGGCGTCGGCAAGCCCAGCACGGTCACCCCCGCCGGGAACTTCTACGTGCTCGAGAAGCTGCGCGCCGTGGGCAACCCGATCTACGGTCCGTTCGCGCTCGGCACGAGCGCCTACGCGCCGACGCTGAGCGAATGGCCCGGCGGAGGCGTGGTGGGCATACACGGCACGAACGAACCGCAGCTGATCCCCGGCCGGCCCTCCCACGGCTGCGTCAGGATGCGAGACGCGGATGTCGCGCGGCTGTGGTCGCTGATCGCCCTCGGCACGCCGATCCAGATCACCTGAGCCCCCCGCGCTGGGTCACGGAGCGCCGGATGTCTCACCCGGGTAGGCTGTTGCGCCCCATGGACCTGACGTTCAGCCCCCAGGAGATCGCGTTCCGCGACGAGCTGCGCGCGTGGCTCTCCGACAACCGGCCCGAGGCCGAGCCCACGGATGGCGGCGAGGACGCCCACTACGCCTGGCGGCGCGACTGGCAGCGGCGGCTGTACGACGCGGGCTGGGCGGCGCCCGCCTGGCCGACCGAGTACGGCGGCCGCGGCGCCTCGCTGACCGAGTCGGCGATCTACTTCGAGGAGATCGGCCGCGCGCGTGTGCCGCTGCCGGCGAACGTCCTCGGACTGCTCCTGGGCGGCCCGACGCTGATGGTCTGGGGCACCGACGAGCAGAAGGAGCGCTACCTCTCCCCCATCCTCAGCGCCGAGGAGATCTGGTGCCAGGGCTTCTCCGAGCCCGAGGCGGGCTCCGACCTCGCGGCGCTGAAAACGCGCGCCGTGAAGGACGGCGACGAATGGGTCATCAACGGCCAGAAGGTCTGGACCAGCGGCGCTCAGTACTCGAAGTGGTGCATGCTCGTCGCCCGCACCGACAGCGAGGTCCCCAAGCACAAGGGGCTCACCTACTTCCTGATGGACATGGAGCAGGACGCCGTGCAGGTGCGCCCGCTGCGCCAGATCACGGGCGAGGCCGAGTTCAACGAGCTGTTCATCGAGGACGCCCGGATCCCGGACGCCAACGTGGTCGGCGGTGTCGGCAACGGCTGGAAGGTCGCCCTCACGACGCTGATGAACGAGCGCGCCGGTCTGGGCTTCGCCCTTCAGATCCGCCTGCGCCAGCTGCTCGACGACACGATCGCGGTGGCCGCCGAGCGCGGGCTGCTGGAGGACCCGCTCTACGCCGATGAGCTGGCCGAGCTGCACATGCGCTGCGAGTCGATCCGGCTGCTGGCATGGAAGGGCCTCACCGACGTCGAGCGCTACGGCCAGCCCGGCCCCGAGGGCTCGCTGGTCAAGTGGCTGTGGTCGGACACCAACCAGCGGCTCACGCAGCTCGCCGTCGACATCGTCGGCCCGGCAGCCCTGACCTCGGGCACGAGCTGGAGCTACGAGTTCCTGCGTGCCCGCGGCAACACGATCGAGGGCGGCACGACCGAGGTGCTCAAGAACATCGTGGCCGAGCGCGTGCTCGGCCTCCCGCGGCTGAAGGTGGCCGCCTGATGGACTTCGGCCTCTCCGACGACCAGCGCGAGATCCAGCGCACCGCCCGCGAGCTGCTCGCGGATCGCGCGAAGCCCGAACGCGTGCGCGAGCACGCCGAGGCGGGCACGACCGACGAGGCTCTGTGGGGCGAGCTCTGCGAGCTCGGCTGGCCCGGCATCGCGATCGCCGAGGAGCACGGCGGCCAGGGCCTCGGGCAGGTTGAGCTGTCGATTCTCTGCGAGGAGCTGGGCCGCTCGCTGGCGCCCGTCCCCTTCCTGCCGAGCGCGATGGCGGCGACCGTGATCCAGCAGGACGGGTCCGCCGAGCAGCGCGAGCGGTGGCTGCCCGGACTCGCCTCGGGCGAGACCGTCGGCGCGCTCGGCGAGCTGCGCGACGGCGTCGCCGAGCTGGTGATCGGGGGTCGCGAGGCGAGCGTCTTCGTCCTGATCGAGGACGACGGCAGCGGGCGCATCGTCGGCGCCGATGAAGCCGAGGTGACGCTTGTCGACTCGGTCGACCCGACGCGTTCGACGGCCCGCGTGGCCGGCGGCGCCGGTGAGACGGTTGGCGACGGCAGCGCCTGCGCCGGTCTCGGACGCGCGCTCGTGTCCGTCAGCTCCGAGCTCGTCGGCGTGTGCGACCGCGCCGTGCACATGACCGTTGAATACGTGAAGGACCGCAAGCAGTTCGGTGTGCCCGTCGGCTCCTACCAGGCCGTCTCGCACCGCTGCGCGCAGATGCTCCTCGACACCGAGAGGGCGCGCTCGACCGCCGCCTTCGCAGCCTGGACCGCCGACGCCGATCCGGAGTCGCTGGCCGAGGCGGCCGCGATGGCGAAGGCCGGCGCCTCGGTTGCCGGGCGTGAGGTGACCGCATCGGCGATCCAGATGCACGGCGGCATCGGCTTCACCTGGGAGGCGGACGTGCACTGGCTCTACAAGCGCGCGCAGATGGACGCCGCGCTTCTCGGCGGCGCCAAGCGCCACCGCGCGCGGCTGGCCGCGATCCTCGCGGACCGCGTCGGCGCCTCGGCCGCGGCCTAGAGTCCTCCCCTCAGCGGGACGGCGAGTGGCGCGGGCCGGCGCCCGCGAGCGCGCGCTCAGTCCGAGCGCGACGTAGATGACCCCGGCGGCGCGGTCCATGACCCGGCGCGCGCGTGAGCCTGTGCGCAGGCGTTCGCCGAGCGCGCCGGCGAGCAGGACGTAGAGGCCGTCGCTGAGCAGCGCCAGCAGGGTGAATGTCAGACCGAGGACGAGCAGCGCGAGCGCCGGGCTCCCGTGACGCGGCGCGAACTGCGGCAGGAAGGCGACGAAGAAGACCGCGATCTTCGGGTTCAGCAGCTGCACGGTCAGACCGCTCGCGTAGAGCCGGCGGCGGGCGGGCGCCCGCTGTTCTGGCTTGGCGCCCCGGCCGCGGAGGCGCTGCACGCCCAGGTAGAGCAGGTAGGCGGCGCCCAGGTACCTGACGGCGGCGAACGCCGTCGCGGAGGTTGCGATCACCCCCGCCACGCCCGCGGCCGCCGCGAGGGCGTAGAGGAGGGTCCCGGTCTCGACCCCGAGCAGCGAGACGAGCCCGGCCGCGCGGCCCTGCTCCGCGGTCCGCGCAACCAGGAAGATCACCGCGGGGCCGGGAAACGCGAGCAGCAGCGCGCTCGCGCCTCCGAACAGAAGCAGGGTCGCTCCGCTGGGCACGCCACCATGATGGCGGCTGCGGGATACCGTGCGCGGGGATGCCCACCCACGCCGCCTTCCTGAAAGGGATGAACCTCGGCAACCGCCGGCTCACCAACGAGGAGCTGCGCGGCCACTTCGAGGCGACCGGGCTGACGGACGTCGCGACGTTCCGTGCCAGCGGCAACGTCGTGTTCAGCTCGCCGCGACGGCGCTCCGGGCGCGCCCTGACCGAGCTGATCGAAACCGAGCTGGCGTCCCTGCTCGGCTATCCGGTGGCGACGTTCGTCCGCACTGGCGAGGAACTGCGAGCGATCGCCGCCGCCGAGCCCTTCGACGCCGCGACGCGAGCCCGCCTGCACGGCAAGGCGCAGGTGATGCTGCTCGGGGGCGTCCCGTCTGCCACGGCACGCCGGGCGGCGCTCGCGCTGGCGGGCGAGGACGACGCGCTCGCGTTCGGCGCGAGCGAGCTGTTCTGGCTGCCGGCGGGTGGCCTCAGCGACTCCGAGCTGGACATGAAGGAGCTCGAGCGCGCGCTCGGCCCGATGACGGTTCGCACGATGGGAACCGTCGAGCAGATCGCGACGAGACACTTCGGCGTCTGAGCCTCATTCCGCTGTAGGCTGGGCCGCGCAAGCGAGGAGGAGAGGAGGAGCCGTGCCTGAGCCACTGCCGAGGGGGCGCAACCCGTTCGACGAGTCCGGAGTGCAGCGCGACGGGCAGGGGCGCGCGCGCTACCTCGGTCGCCCCGACTCGCTGGTGTCGATGCTCGCCGCGAGCGTCGAGCGCGACCCGCGCGCGACCGCGGTTCTCGAGGTCGGCGGCGACGCGATCTCCTACGGCGAGCTGTGGGAGCGCGCCGCACGCGTCGCCGGGGGCCTGCGCGAGCAGGGGGTGGCACGGGGCGACCGCGTCGCGCTCCGCCTGGGCAACGGCATCGACTGGGTGCTCGCGTTCTTCGGCACGCAGATGCTCGGCGCCGTGGTGGTGCCGGTCAACACCCGCTTCACCGAGGACGAGGTCGCCTATGTCGTCAGCGACTCGGGCGCGAAGTTCACGTTCGAGGACGGCGCGACGCTGCCCGCCGGGCACGCCGTCGAGGCCGAGCAGCTCTCCCACGACGACCTGGCCGCGATCTTCTACACCAGCGGCACGACCGGCTTCCCGAAGGGCGCCATGACCTCGCATGGGAACTTCCTGACCAACAGCGAGAACGCCCTGCGCTGCAACCCGATCGACCGCTCCGAAGGCCCCGAGATCTCGACGCTCGTCTCGGTTCCGCTGTTCCACGTCACCGGCTGCAACAGCCAGCTGATCCCGCTGCTGGAGCTGGGCGGCCGCGTCGAGATCCTCTCCGGCCCGCTGGATTTCGACGGCTTCTTCACCGCCGTCGGCGAGCACGGTGTCAACCAGCTCGTGTCGGTGCCGGCGATCTACCACGCGGTCGTGAACCACCCCCGCTTCGCCGAGCTGGACGTCAGCCGCGTGCGCTGGATCTCCTACGGCGGCGCGCCGATCGCCGAGAGCCTCGTGCACCGCATCAAGGAGGCGTTCCCGAACGCGCGGGTGGGCAACGGCTTCGGCCTCACCGAGACCTCCTCGCTGACCTCGTTCCTGCCCGACGAGGAGGCCGAAGAGCACGCCGACTCCGTCGGCTTCGCGATGCCGGTCGTCGATCTCGCCGTCGATGAGCCGGACAGCGAGACCGGCGTCGGCGAGCTGCTCGTGCGTGCGCCGAACGTCGTCGCAGGGCTACTGGAACAAGCCCGAGGCCACGGCTGAGACCTTCGTGGACGGCTGGCTGCACACGGGCGATCTGGCACGCGTGGACGCCGACGGCCTGCTCTACATCGTCGATCGCAAGAAGGACATGATCAACCGCGGCGGCGAGAACGTGTACTCGATCGAGGTCGAAAACGCCCTCGCCGGGGCCCCCGGTGTCGGCGAGGCGGCGGTCGTCGCCGTGCCCGACGAGATGATGGGCGAGAAGGTCGGTGCAGTGATCGTTCCGGCCGGCGGCGCCGAACTCGACGTGAGCGCCGTGATCGCCTACTGCCGCGACCACCTCGCCGATTTCAAGGTGCCCCAGTACGTCGCCACGCGCGGCGAGCCGCTGCCGCGCAACCCCGGCGGCAAGCTGCTGAAGAAGCAGCTGCGTGAGGAAACAGAGTGGGGCGCCCCGCTGCGCTGAGAGAGACAGCGCAGCTCGGACATCAACGACAGAGGAGGCGGCGGTGGCGCAGGTGCAGACGGTGCAGGGCCCGGTCGATGCCGGTGAGCTGGGGATCGTGCTGGGCCATGAGCACGTGCGTTTCCGCGACGAGGCCGTCGCGGAGCAGTGGCCCGGACGCTACGACGACGCACTCGAGCTCGACGCTGCGCTCCTAGCCGTCCGCGGCGCAGCCGAGCACGGCGTTCGCACGATCGTGGACGCGACCGCGATGTTCGGTGGGCGCGACGTGCGCTTCATGAAGCGGGTCGCCGATGAGACCGGCGTCCGGATCGTCGCCTGCACCGGCATCTACAGCTACGACTACCTCCCCCACTACTTCGAGAACCGCGACGTGGACGTGATGGCCGACCACTTCGTGGAGGACATCGAACGGGGCTGCCAGGGCACCGAGATCCGCGCCGCGTTCCTGAAGTGCGCCGCCGACGCCGCGGGCGTGACCGAGCACGTCGAGAAGATCCACCGTGCCTGTGCTCGCGCGAGCATCCAGACCGGCGCCCCGATCATGGCCCACTCGATGCCCGCCGTCGGCACCGGCCCGCGCCAGGTCGAGATCTTCGAGGAGGAGGGCGTCGACCTCTCGCGCGTCCAGATCGCCCACTGCGGCGACAGCGAGGACGTCGGCTACATCGAGGGCCTGCTCGCCAAGGGCGTCTACGTCGGGCTCGACCGCTACGGCCTCGAGATGTACCTGCCGATCGACAAGCGCAACGCGACCGCCGCCGAGCTGCTGCGGCGCGGGCACGCCGAGCGGCTGATCGTCTCCCAGGACTTCTGCGCGTCGATCGACTGGTTCCCGCCCGAGGCGGCGGAGGCGTTCGAATCCCAGGGCGCGATCCGGAACTGGTCGATGTCGCTGGTCTTCGAGGAGGTCGTCCCGGCGCTGCGCGAGATGGGCGTGCTGGACGATGCCGTGTTCGACACGATCTTCGTGGCGAACCCACGGCGGTGGCTGGTGGGCGAGTAGCCCCCCTACGCCGGCGCCACCAGCAGCTCCGGCCCTTCGGGCACGCCATCCCCCACCTTGTTGACGGCCGGGTTCGCGGGATGAGCCGACAGACGCTGTTCGGGCAGCGGCCCGCACAGCGCGAGCGCTTCCTCCGCCCCCACGGACGGGTCGAGCCACGCGTTCTGCGCGTCCTCGTCGGCCAGGATCACCGGCATCCGGTCGTGGATCGCGGCGGCGACGCGGTTGGGCGCCGAGTCACACGTGAGCAGCGTGATGCTGTGCAGCCACTCCCCCTGCACCTTCGCGGGCGTCCACAGCGCCGCGAACGCGAACGGCACGCCACCGTCGACGCGGAAGTGGAACGGCTGGCGCAGCTCGCCGCGGCGCTCGGGTTTGAGCCACTCGTAGTAGCCGTCGGCGAGCTGCAGCGCGCGGCGCTCGGAGCGCGGGATCAGCCGCCGGTAGGCGGGCTTCTCGGTGACCGTCTCCATGCGCGCGTTGATGAGCGGCGGTCCCTTGATCTCGGTCGACCACGAGGGCACGAGCCCCCAGCGCATCAGCTCGGCGCGCCGGACGCCGTCCTTGGCCACCACCGCCAGGACCTCTTCGGTGGGCGCGACGTTGTAGCGGTGCGTGCCCTCGGTGCTCCCGAACGGGACGTGGAAGCGGTCGTTGAGTTCTTCGGGCCCGGCGGTGTTGGTGTAGCGCCCGCACATGGCGCTCAGCATAGGCGCGCTCAGAGCGCCCCCGTGATCGCCTCCAGCATCTTCGGCTCCACCGGCAGGTCCGCCAGCGAGGCGGCGACCTCCGCCGCCTTCTCGATCGTGGCCGTTCCCGTCTCGGCCGCCCACCGCCCGAGCCAGCGCAGCGCGTAGGCGTCGTACTCGCCGGGGCTCGCGGCCGCGATCAGCGGCAGGAAGCGCGCCGCCGTCGCCAGCTCGATGGGCCTGCCGCGCTCGACGCGCAGTTCCTCGGCCAGCGCGACGGCATGGCGCAGGTCCCCCCTCTCCAGAGCCTTCTCCAGCTCCGCCGCCGGTCTCCACGGCCTCGGTGTCATGCGAACACATGTTCGCATGACTGTCAAGCCGTACGCCCAGCGGTTCAGGCGGTCGTGCCCTCCCCCGCCGCCGCGGCGCTGCGCTTGGCGGTGTCCACGTAGTGAGCCTTCCCCCGCCTGGACGCCCCGGCGGCGCGGCGCGCCCCGTCCAGAACGCTGGCCGAACGTCCGATTGCGCTCGCGAGGGCCATGGCTACCTTTCGCTGGGCACAACTACAGGGGGTCAGAAGGATGCTCGGCAGTCACTCATCTCGTCCGCGCCCGGCGCGTTGCCTGGCGCTCGCCGTCGCCACATGCGGCGCTGCGCTGGCGCTCGCCGCTCCGGCCGGCGCCGCCGAAAACTTCGTCGTCGGCGACGAAAGCGCCGCCGTCGGCGCGCACATCACGTTCTGGGGCGCGCAGTGGTGGAAGCTCAACTCGCTCTCCGGCGGCTCGGCTCCGGCGGCCTTCAAGGGCTTCGCGAACGAAGTCCAGGGAAGCTGCGGTGGCTCGTGGACGACGGACCCGGGCAACAGCTCGGACCCGCCCGCCGCTCCGCTGCCCCCGTTCATCGAAGCGCTGGTCTCGCACTCGATCACCAAGCACGGGCGCGTGATCTCGGGCGACATCGTCTCGGTCGTGCGGATCGCGACCGATCCGGGCTACGGCCCCAGCCCCGGCCACGCGGGCACGGGCACGGTGCTCAGCGTCGTCTGCGGTCCGGGCGCCGAAGAACCCGAAGAAGAACACCTGCCGTTCTGAGCATGCCGAGGCGTGGCGGGTCGCGCACGATCCGCCACGCATCGCTCGGCGTCTCAGGCGTGCCCGGCGCCGGGCGACGGCGCCTGCGAGCGGTCTCGGCCGATCCGGTAGACGACGTGGCGTGAGAGCTCGGTGCCGGGCGCGACGCGCGGATGGTCGAAGTCGCCGGCGGCGTCGTGGCTCATGCCGAGACGCTCCATGAGCCGCCGCGAGCGCTCGTTCCCGGCCGCGGTGTAGGCGACGATCTCATCGATCCCGAGCGTGCCGAAGCCGTAGGCGATCGCCGCCTGCGCGCCCTCGTGGGCGATCCCCTTCCCCCAGTGCTCGCGTCCGAGCCGCCAGCCGACCTCGACGGCCGGCGCGAGCGGTAGGTCGTCCGGGACCGGTGAGAGCCCCACGAACCCCGCGAGCGTGCCGCCGTCGCGGAGCTCGACGGCCCAGAAGCCGTATCCGTCGCGTTCGAAGCCGGCCTCCAGGCGCGCGAGCAGCAGCGCCGCCTCGGCGCGCGAGAGCGTCGCCGGGAAGTGCTCCATCACCTCCGGGTCCGCGTTCATCGCGGCCAGCCCGTCGAGGTCGGCGGCGGCCCAGCGGCGCAGCAGCAGCCGCTCCGTCTCGAGCCGAGGTCCAGCCCGCCCTGGCCCGCTGTCGGGCACCGGCCTCTCAGCCGTTCAGCCGGACCGGAAGCGTCTTCAGCTGGTTGATGAAGGGCGATTCGACGTAGGAGACGCCGCCGTCGATCGCCACCTGCGGGAAGCGCTTCAGCGTCTCCTCGATCAGGATCCGCAGCTCCAGCCGCGCGAGCGCCGTGCCGAGGCAGAAGTGGCGGCCGCCGGCGCCGAACGCCTGGTGCTCGGCTTTGCGCCGAAGGTCGAACGTGTCGGGGTTCTCATACCGGCTCTCGTCGCGGTTCGAGGACACGTACCACATCACGACCTTCTCGCCCTCCTTGATCGGCTGGCCATGCAGCTCGGTGTCGCAGCTGGCCGTGCGCCGGAAGTGGGCGAAGGCGGGGAACATGCGCAGCGCCTCCTCGACCGCGTCGGGCACCAGCGAGGGGTCATCGAGCAGCAGCGCGCGCTGCTCCGGGTCTTCCATGATCGCGCGCATCCCGCTGCAGTAGGTCGCCTTGGTCGAGTCGTTGCCGGCGGCCATCAGCAGGAAGAAGCCCATCACGATCTCGTGTTCCTCCAGTTTCTGCCCGTCGACCTCGGAGTGCACGAGCACGGAGGTGAGGTCGTCGGTGGGCGACTCGCGTCGTGCGGAGATGAGCTTCCCGCAGCGCTCGAAGATCTCAGGCACGAGCTTGCCCATGATCGCGTCGATGCCGTCAGGGTTCAGGTCCTCGTCGCCGCCGCCGAGCGTGGCGTTCATCAGCTCCGCCCAGATCGCGTCTTCCTCGGGCGTGATGCCCATGAAGCTCCCGATCACGCGTGCGACGACAGGCTGCGCGACGTCGTTGACGAGATCGCAGCTCTCGCGGCCGTCCAGACGGTCGAGCACGTCGAGCGTGATCTGGCGGATCTGCTCCTCGTGGTCGGCGATCCGCTTCGGCGTGAAGCCGGCTTGGAACAGCGCCTTGACGCGGTCGTGCTTGGGCGGGTCCATGCCGATGAACATCGCCCGCGTGAGCTCCAGCGGGATCACGCCCGCCGCGGTGATGCCCCCGAGTTCGGAGGAGTAGGTGCGGAAGTCCCGGCTGACGGCGTGGACGTCATCGGCCGTCGTCACCGACCAGAAGCCCGCTTCGCCCGGGAACTCCGGGATCTTCTCGGTCCAGTGCACCGGGCACTCCGCCCGCAGGCGCTTGAACGTCTCGTGTGGCGGCCCGTCCTGCCACAGCTCCTCGTCGGTGACTTCAACGCTGCGGATGTCGCTGCCGACCGTCGCCATCGAGACCTCCGGGATCGTTTCGCCGAACGCCCGGACGATGTTACTGGCTGCGCAGCCAGTCGGGGCGCGCGGGCCCGTCGAAGCGCTCGACCGTGAGCGTGCCGACCTTCAGCGCGCCGACCTCCAGCGAGTCGAGCACGACCTCCCCGCCGCGGGCGCCGCCCAGCGCCAGGCGCCCGATCGCGAGGCGGCCGACCGCGAGGCGCCCGATGGCGACGGCACCGAGGGCGAGCGATCCACCGGCCAGCGCGCCGAAGGCGAACGCGCCGATCCCCCCGGCTCCGAGCGCGCCGGCGGGATGCACCTTGGCGTGCCGTGCCGAGCGGCTGAGCGCCGTGCGACGGCGCTTCTCAGCTCGCGCCATGGCGGGCCGTGGCGCTCGGCGCGCCTTTCGCGAGCGCGCGTCCGGCGAAGGTCAACATCGCCGGCAGGTGCGCCTGGACCGTTTCGAGGTTGTGTTCGCCCGGATAAAGGGCGCTGTGCGCGTCGGCGCCCGCCGCGCGCAGCGCGGCCGCGAACGGCGCGTCCTCGCTCGGGTTGGCGATCTTGTCCTGCTCCCCGCCGTACACGAACGCGCTCAGCCCGAGCGAGCCGATCGCGTGCCGATCCACCCGCACCTGGTCTTCCAGGCCGTTGAAGAACCCGAGCCAGCTCTCGACGACGCCGAAGCGGCCGGGGTTGTCGAGCGTCAGCTCCATCGCGCCGTAGCCGCCCATCGAGACGCCCGCGATCGCACGCCCGCCGCGGTCGGCGATCGTGGGCAGCATGCGGTCCACGATCTCCTGCGCTTCGAGCACGTAGCTTTCGTAGTACTGGCCGTTGATGTTGCGCCAGTTGTTGGCCCCTCCGCCGCCCTGGATCATCACCGCGATCAGCGGTGGGATCGCGTGCGAGCGGATCAGCGTGTCGAGCTGTTCCTGAAGGCCGATTTCGAGGAAGGCCGTCGCCTTCTGGCTGTTGCCGTGCAGGAGGTAGAGGACCGGGTAGCGGCTGGCGCCCGCGGCCGCCGCCGTCCGCATCGACGGCGGCAGATACACGTAGAACGAGCCCTGGCGGCGCAGCGAGGCGGACGGATAGAGCACGTGCGCGATCTCGCTGCCGGCGCCGTCCACGCTGATCCGCCGCAGGGCCGGCGTCGGCAGCAGGCTCGGCGGCCCTGCGGCAGCGGCGCGCGCGGCGGCCAGATCCTGGTGGGCACCGAAGCCCAGCCTGCCCTCGAGCGCCAGCGCGAGCGAGACGGCCGCGAGCGCGCTCAGCAGCACGCCGATCAGCAGGCGCCGTGCACGCAGCCAGGGCGCCGGCAGAGCCGCCGCGGTGTCGTGCTCAGCGCTCCGCGCCGGCGGCCGGGCCGGGACCCACGCAGGCGGGAGCGCCTCGGCGGCCGCGGCGTTCGAGCCGAGCCCGGGCCACGCCCAATCGCCGAGGTTCTCGAGCCACGTCTGGCTGCCTTCAGAGCCGGGGGACATCCAGGTGATTGAACGGACCGCTGTGCGGAAACCCAACCCCTGCACGAAGCCTCCCAGCGCGGGTGCGCGCGGAGGAGCCGGGAATCAGGCTCGCCCCGCGCGCCCGGCGGGCGCAGCTAGTTGGTGCTCCAGACGTTGCCGGTGTCGCCGAAGCCGAGGGCCCGCTTGGTGGCTTCGGTGAGGTCGTATTCGCGGCCCGCGACGTAGGGGCCGCGGTCCACGACCGGGACGCGGACCGTGCGGTCGCCGTAGTGCAGCGTGACCATCGTGCCGCACGGCAGCGTCTTGTTGGCGACGCCGAGCGTCGAGCTGGTGAGCTCGCCGCCGCAGGCCAGGCCGCCGCCACCGCCGTACCAGGACGCTCCGGCGAGGTGGTAGACGTTCAGCCGCCCGAGGCGCCGGCGCGAGGAGTGCGCCGTCGAGTCGCCCTTGAAGCGCAGCCTGAGCACCCTGCTGCCGAGCTGCCGGGGACGGAAGCTGAAGCGGAAGCGCCCGCGGCTGCCGGTGCGGGCGAGCGCCATCGTGTGCCAGCCGCGGCCGACGAGCACCTGAAGCGCGACCGTGCGTCCCGCGTGGGCGGGCCGGCGGGCTTCAAGCAGCGTGCCGGCCACCGATCCAGGGCGTCCGGCGAGCACGTCGAGCTCCTCGCGCCGGACCTTCAGCGAGGTGGGGAGCGGTGCCGGGAACAGGGCCGGAGCCGCGGCTTCGACGCCGACCGGTGCCAGAACAGGCGCAGGGGTAGCGGGCGTCGTTGAGACGAATGCGGGGATTTTGGGACCTCCTTGTGGTCCGCCTGCGGGGTTAGCTGTCGGGCTCACGGCCGGCGGCGCGTGGCCTCGGGGCCGCGCGCTATCCGGTCGTTACCGCCGCAGAGGCAGCGGATTCGCCCCGTCCGGCGCCTGCCTGAAGGCGGCGCCGGCAGTGGTTCCCCCGTCCGCCCTCATCCACGAAGGCGATTCGGCGAGTCGAACAGTTGTTCGGCGATGCTAGGGGGGCGAACCCCGCTTCTTCTGTGAGCCACGTCACACAACACGCAAGTGGCAGCCGCCACGAAATCCCCCATTTGCAGGGCTTTTTCCCAGCGGAGCAAGCTCTGAAGGGGACTTATGACAATCCCGCGATGGTGCGAGCGCGCCACCCGTTCGGACGTCCCGGAGGGCCCGATCGGGGGGCATTGCCCGCAACGGCGGAATCAGCGACAATCGCTGCGATGGCCAACCCTGACCGGCTGACCGCGCTCGACACCACCTTCCTGCACCTCGAGGACCACTCGACCGCGCACATGCATGTCGCGTCGGTGATGGTGTTCGAAGGCTCGGCGCCCTCGCACGCCGAGTTCGTCGAGCACGTCGAGTCCAGGCTGCACCTGGTTCCGCGCTACCGCCAGCGGCTCGCCTACGTGCCGCTCGGCCAGGGGCGCCCGGTGTGGACGGACGACCCGCACTTCAACCCCTACTACCACATCCGCCACACCGCGCTTCCGAAGCCCGCGGACGACGCCGCCCTGAAGCGGCTCGCCGGACGGCTGTTCTCGCAGCGCCTGGACCGCCACAAGCCGCTGTGGGAGATCTGGCTGGTGCAGAACCTGTCGGGCAACCGCTTCGCGGTGATCGCCAAGACCCACCACGCGCTCGTCGACGGGATCTCGGGCGTCGACATCACCACTGTGCTGTTCGACACCGCGCGCGAACCGGCTCCGGTCGCGCCCGCCGAGGCGTGGAGCGCGCAGCCGCTGCCGGGCTCGGCGAAGCTGCTCGGTGAGGCGCTGATCGAGCGCTCGACGGTCCCGAGCGAGATGCTGCGCGGCGGCCGCGCGCTGCTGCGGGCCCCCCGGCGCGCCGTCGGCCAGGTCCGCGAGGGGCTCGTCAACATCGGCGCGACCACGATCGCCGGCGTACGCTCCCCTGCGCCCGCGAGCCCGTTCAACGTCGACATCGGCCCGCACCGTCGCTACACGTTCGTCGACGCCGATCTCGACCGCTTCAAAGCGATCAAGGACTCGCTGGGCGGGACGCTCAACGACGCCGTCCTCACCGCCGTCACGCTCGCTCTCGGGCGCTACCTGCGCCGCCAGGGCACCGACACCGACGGCCTCGTGTTGAAGGCGATGGTCCCCGTCTCCGTGCGCACCAAGGCCCAGCGCGGGGCCCTCGGCAACCAGGTCGCGGCGATGTGGGCGCCGCTGCCGGTCGGCATCACCGCGCCGGCCGAGGCGCTCACGACCGTCGCGACCGCGATGGAGGAGCTCAAGAAATCGGGGCAGGCGGTGGGCGCCCAGGTGCTCACCAACCTGGCCGGCTTCGCTCCGCCGACGATCCTCAGCCAGGCCGCGCGGCTGCAGGCACGCCAGCAGTTCTTCAACCTCGTCGTCACCAACGTGCCGGGGCCGCAGTTCCCGCTCTACCTGCTCGGGCACGAGCTGAAGGGCCTCTACCCGGTGGTGCCGCTGGCGGCGCGCCAGGCGCTCGGGATCGCGGTCATGAGCTACAACGGCCACCTCGGCTTCGGCCTGCTCGGCGACTACGACGCGCTGCCCGAGCTCGACGCGATCGCCGATGACCTCAAATGGGCGATCGCCTCGCTCTACCGCGCTGCGGGGCTCGCCCCCGCGGGCGCTCGCGGGAAACGCAAAGCGGCCGCGAAAAAGCGCGCCCAGGGCTCCTCGGCGCGCGGCGCCTCCTCGCCGAAGCCCGCCAGCGCGGGCTGAGCCCCCGGCGCCGGCCGCAGGGCCGGCTCAGTGACCGCCGTGCCCTCCCCCGCCGCCGTGCCCGCCGCCGTGGCCACCGCCCCAGAAGCCACCTCCGTGGTGTCCTCCGTGGCCTCCCGAGGGCGGTTCGCCCGGGCCACCCACCCAGCCGCCGGGGCCGCCGCCGCGGCCTCCGCCGCCGCGGCCGAAGTCGCGGAGGGTGACGTAGGCGCCGGCGATGACGAGCACGAAGCCGACGACGCCCGCGACGTCGCTGAGCCGCGGCGAGGGCTGTACGAGCGTCGCGGCCAGGATCAGGAGCGCGCCCGCGGCGATCAGCGCGATGTCGAGCCGGAAGTGACGCACAATCGGAATTGTAGGCCTGCCCCGCGGCGCTCCGGCCCCCGTCCGGCTTGCTGCGAGGATACGGCCGTGAAGCCTCGTGCCACGTCCGCCTCGGAGCGCCGCTAGATGCGCCTCGCGCTGTCCCAGATGAACGCCAAGGTCGGCGACATCGCCGGCAACACAGAGCGGATCGCGGCCGATCTCGCCGCCGCTGCGGGCGAGGGCGCGGAGCTCGTGCTGTTCCCCGAGCTCGCCGTGACCGGCTACCCGCCGGAGGACCTGCTGCTCAAGGAGCACTTCCTGGCGGACGCGCGCCGCGCGCTCGAGGAGCTCGCGCGCGAGGCGCGGAGCACGGTCGCGGTTGTCGGCTTCCCCGAGCGCGCCGA
This sequence comes from uncultured Solirubrobacteraceae bacterium, assembly GCA_963738815.1. GTDB lineage: Bacteria > Actinomycetota > Thermoleophilia > Solirubrobacterales > Solirubrobacteraceae > Palsa-744. Next base: position 44,699 of record CAVTXW010000005.1, on the reverse strand, counting down.
GGACGTCTTCAACGCCGCGGCCGTGCTCGCCGGCGGGGAGGTGCGCGCGGTCTACCGGAAGGTCTACCTCCCCAACTACGGGGTCTTCGACGAGCAGCGCTACTTCCAGTCGGGCCGCGCCGGCGCGGTCGTCGGCCTGGACGGCCACACCCTCGGTCTGACGGTGTGCGAGGACATCTGGGAGCCCGGTCCCCCCGCCAGCGAGGAGGCGCAGGCCGGGGCCACGCTGATCGTCAACATCTCGGCCTCTCCCTACCACGCCGGCAAGGGCGTCGAGCGGGAGCGCATGCTCGCCCAGCGGGCGCGCGACAACCTCGCGTGCGTCGCCTTCTGCGGCCTCGTCGGCGGCCAGGACGAGCTCGTCTTCGACGGTCATTCGGTGGTGATCGATCACGAGGGCAACACGATCGCGAGAGGGGCTCAGTTCCGCGAGGAGCTGCTCCTCTGCGAGGTCGACCTCGAGGCTGCCCGCGCCGCCCGGCTGCGCGACCCGAGCATGCGCCCGGCCGCACGCCGCGCGGCAGGCCGCGTCGAGCGCCTGGCCGAGCTGGACGGAGCCGCCGTCGCCACGCGGGAGGCGGCGCCGGTGGGCGGACCGATCGCCGAGCTGCTCGAGCCGGTCGAGGCCGAGGTACACGCCGCGCTGTGCCTCGGCCTGCGCGACTACGTCGAGAAGAACGGCTTCCGGCGCGTCGTGCTCGGTCTCTCCGGCGGGATCGACTCCGCGCTCGTCGCCTGCATCGCGGCCGACGCGCTCGGGCCCGAGCGCGTCGCGGTCACGATCATGCCCTCCCCCTACTCCTCCGAGTCGACCCAGCGCGACGCGCGCGCGCTCGCCGACGCCCTCGGCGTCGAGCGCTTCGAGCTGCCGATCGCGGAGATCATGGCCGCCTACGAGCGCGACCTCGCCGAGCCGTTCGACGGTCGCCCGCCGGACATCACCGAGGAGAACCTCCAGGCGCGCATCCGCGGCAACCTCCTGATGGCGCTCTCGAACAAGTTCGGCTGGCTCGTGCTGGCGACCGGCAACAAGTCGGAGATGTCGGTCGGCTACACGACGCTCTACGGCGACCTCGCGGGCGGGTTCGCCGTCATCAAGGACGTGCCGAAGACGCTCGTGTACCGGCTGTGCGAGTGGCGCAACTCGCCGGCCGGCGCGCAGGCCGCCGCCGGCGAGCCGCCGCGCACTCTGGCCCCGATCCCGGAGACGATCATCTCGCGGGCTCCGTCGGCGGAGCTGCGCCCGGACCAGCGCGACGAGGACTCGCTGCCCGTCTACGGCGTGCTCGACCAGATCCTCGAGGGCTACGTCGAGCTCGATCGCAGCCGCGAGCAGCTGATCGCCCAGGGGCTTCCCGAAACCGACGTCGACCGCGTGATCCGGCTCGTCGACCTCGCCGAGTACAAGCGGCGCCAGGCCCCGCCGGGGATCAAGATCTCGACCCGCGCCTTCGGGCGCGACCGCCGCATGCCGATCACGAACTCCTACCGCGGGTGAGGGCGCGCGAGTCCCGCCCACCGCGTGCTCGCGCGCCGTGTCGCCGCGCCGCTGCTGGCGGCGCTCGCGGCCGGCACCGCGCTCGCCGGCTGCGGCGACACGCTGCAGGTGAAGCCGATCCCCCACAACCAGCTCGAGCAGCTCGTGGTCGCCTCCTTCCCCGTCTACTGGGCCGGAGGGTCGTTCCGCGGCCTTCCGATCACCGAAGTCAGCCCTGACCCCGGCGGCGCGTTCACCGTCCAGTACGGCAACTGCCTGCAGGGCGGGCAGGGCACCTGCACGCCGCCGCTGCGCGTCGTCACGAACCCCGACAACAGCTTCCTGCCCGGCGGCCAGGCTCCCGCCACGACGGCGCTCGTGCGCGGCGTCGCCACCCGGAGCGCCGAAGCGGGACGCGTCATCACGATCCCGACCGGCGGCGTGGTCGTCGGCATCTTCGCGCGCGACCCCGCCCTCGCGCAGGCGGCGGCTCAGCAGATCGTCGCCATCAACAGGCCCGGCAGCCCGGGCGAAGCGCTGCCCGCGCGGCTGCCCGACACCGGCTTCGGCTCGACGCCGCTGCCCTCGCAGCGACCGGCGACCGCCCGCCGCGCCGGGGCCTAGGAGCCGGGAACGGGGCGCACGGCGATCGTCATGCGCGTGATCGCGCAGACGCGGCCCTCGTCGTCGCTGAACTGCACGTCCCAGACCCAGGTGGTGCGGCCCCGGTGCAGGCGCAGGGCGCGCGCGTGGATCGTGCCGGCCGTGATCGGCCTGAGAAAGCTCGTGCCGTTCGAGAGGCCCATCGCCATCTCCCCCTGCGCTGCGACCGCGACGTGCGTCGCGAGGGAGGCGAGCGACTCCGCGATCGACGCGTAGACGCCGCCGTGCACGAGCCCGGCGGGCTGCTTGATCTCCTCGCGGACGGCAACCCTGGCGGTGACCTCAGTGTCCGAGACGCTCAGCAGCTCGAGCCCGTAGAGACGGTCGAAGCCCCTGATCGCCTCCCGCAGCTCCTCGGTGCCCGGCGTGGCCATCGCGCGGCCACGATAGCCTACGGACATGCCCTGGGCGGTCCTGCGCCCATTCGCCGGTCACCCGCAGATCGCCAGATGAGCAGCGTCGACGAGCTTCCTCCCGACCAGCGCGCCGCGCTGACGGTGCTGCTGCGCCAGGGCAAGACCCACGAGGAGGTCGCAGCGATGCTCGGCATCCCGCCGCAGGCGGTTCACGACCGCGCGCACGCGGCGCTCGCCGTGCTGGCTCCCGCACAGGCGCGCGGGCTCGACGCAGCGGAGCGCCGAGGAGATCGGCGAGTACCTGCTCGGCCAGCAGCGCGACGCGGGCGAGCGGCTGCGCACACGCACACTGCTCTCGAGCTCCCCGGCGGCCGGCGACTGGGCGCGCGCGCTGGCGCTCCAGCTCGAGACGCTCGCGCCCGGCGCGCTGCCGGAGATCCCGCCCCCGCCGGGGCCGCCGAGCCGCGTGCGCGCGAGCCGCCGGCGGCGACCGGCTACCCGCTCTCGGAGGCGGGCTCGGCCCCGGCCTCGAACGCCGAGCCGGCGCGGCCGAGCTCGCGCATCGGCGGTGCGCTGCTGCTCGCTGGCGATCGTCGCCGCCGTCGTCGTCGTGATCGTGGTCGTCACCGACGGCGGCTCATCGCACATCGAAAAGGACGTCCACGACGAGCACGACCGCCAGCACGAAACCGAAAGCGGAAGGGCGGATCACGCTGCATCCCGCCGAACCCGGCCAGCCACAGCACCGGGACCGTCCAGATCCTCTCCGAAAGCGGCAAGAAAGCGTTCTTCATCCAGGCCGAACACATCCCGGCGAACACCGGCAAAGACTTCTACGCGGTCTGGCTCTACAACTCGCCGAGCAGCGCGCTGGCACTCAGCAAAAGCCCGGCTGTCGGCGCGAGCCACAAGCTCGCCGGGGCCGCGCTGCTGCCCAACAACGCCGCCGAACTACCACGAAATCCTTCTGACCCGCGAGACGAACACGCGGCCCGACGCGGCCCGGGCCGGTCGTCCTGCGCGGGGTGCTCGGGCTCTAGCCGGAAGGCAGCAGCTTGCCGGGGTTCATGATCCCCGCCGGGTCGAGCCGCTCCTTGACCGCGGCAAGCGCCTCGAGGCCGCCTGCGCCGATCTCCTGCTCCATCCACGGGGCGTGGTCGCGCCCGACGGCGTGGTGGTGGGTGATCGTGCCGCCGCCGGCGGCGATCGCGTCGGACGCGGCGCGCTTGGCCTCCCACCACTGCTCGAGCTCGGCGCCCTCGCGCTGGCGGGCGAGGAACGTGAAGTAGAGCGACGCGCCGCTCTCGTAGACGTGCGAGACGTGGCACATCGCGAGGCCCGGCGTGCCCTGCGCCGCGAGCGCCCGCTCGATCGCCCCTGACACCTCGGCGTGCAACCGCTCCAGATTCGACCACTGCGTCGCGGTCTCGAGCGTCTCGACCATCACGCCGAGCCCGAGCAGCTCGTCGCGCAGGTAGGGCGCGGCGAAGCGGCCCTCACGCCAGGCCCGCCCCGGCGAGGAGCCGACGGCCAGCCCGCCCGCGCGGCGCAGCAGGTGCAGCGTCCGGCGCCGGCGCGCCACGACCTCGGATGAGCCGCCCTCGAAGCCGACGATCGCCAGGCAGCCGCCGCCGTAGCCGCGCGCATCCAGGTAGCGCCGTCCGAGCTTGCCCTTCAGGCCCCCCTCCCCCGCGAGCGCCAGCGACATGCGCGTCTCCGCCTCGTCGGAGAGCCGCGCGACGTCGGGCAGGGCGTGCTCGCGTGCGAGCGTCCGCAACGCCTGCCATCCGGATCGCGAAGTCCTCGAAGAAGACGCCCTCGTAGGCGTGCCGCGCCGGTGCGGGGCGCACGCGCAGCGAGACCTCGCTGATCACGCCGAGCGTGCCCTCCGAGCCGACCAGGAGCCCTCGCAGGCCGGGCCCGGCCGCCGTCGCCGGCAGCGCCGGCAAAGCGATCTCCGCGGCGGGCGCGGCCAGACGCAGGCCGAGCACCATCTTCTCGATCGCGCCGTAGCCGGTCGAGGCCTGGCCCGCCGAGCGGGTCGCGGCGCAGCCGCCGAGCGAGACGTACTCGTAGGACTGCGGGTAGTGGCCGAGCGTGAGCCCCTGCGCGGCGAGCTCGCGCTCGAGCGCGGGCGCCCGCATGCCCGCTCCCACGGTCACGGTCATCGAGCCGGGGTCGAGCGAGAGCACGGAGCCGAGGCGGCGCGTGTCGAGCGCGATCACGGCCCGGTGGGAGCCCCGCAACGGCGCGACGCCGCCGACCACGCTCGTTCCGCCGCCGAACGGGACCACCGCGAGCGAGCGCTCCGCGCAGACGTCGAGCACCGCGCGGATCTCATCGTGGGACGCGGGCAGCACGACGGCGTCGGGCGCTCCCTCCGGCGTCCCCGCCCGCAGCCGCACGAGATCGGGATAGCCCTTCCCGGCTGCGTGGCGCACGCGCTCGTCGTGGTCCTCGTGCACGTGCTCGGAACCGGTGATCGCGGCGAGCGCGGCCTGATCGTCGCCGGCCAGCGCCGACGGTTCGAGCCTGACGTCGGCGAGCGCCACGGGCGGGCGCGGCGACGCGGCGGTGCCGACGTGCTCCTCGAGGAACGCCCGCGCGTGCCCGGGCAGGGCGCCGGCGTGTGCGTCCTCGCCCCAGCCCCACCAGCGCATCTCGGGCACGGCCGCGGGCTCAGACACTGATCTGCTCCAGACCGTCCAGCGCACCCTCGATCTGCCGCGAGGCGGCGCGGCGCAGCAGCCAGCCGCCGAGGCTCGGCGTCCGGCGGCGCGCTTGGGCGCGGGCGCCTCTGCCTCAACGGGCGCGCGCCCGCTCAGCTCCTGTCGCAGCTCGATCGTCACCTCGGAGGAGCGCTCGGTCCCGTCCAGCGCCACCACGTGCAGCTCGGTCTCCGAGTGCGAGAGCACGCCCGCGAATGGCGTGCCCTCCAGCTGCTGGCGCCACACCAGCGTGCCCGAGCCCGGCTCCTCCTGGACGACCGCGAAGTCCGCACGCACGGTCTTCCCGGCCTTGGTCTTCATCACCTCGGTGAACGCGCCCCCGTCCACGTCCTCCACCCGCTCGACCCGCGGCCACCAGCGCGGCAGGTGGTAGGGGTCGCTGACGATCCGCCACAGCTCATCGGCGGGCGCGGCGATGCGGCGGCTGGCGCGGGCGGTCGGCATCGCGGCCAAGCTTAGGGCCAGCGCCTACAGCGGCGCGCTCAGGAGTCGTAGGAGAGCAGCGCGTGGATCTCGTGCGCGCCGAGCCGCTCGCGGCCGCTCAGGAACGCGAGCTCGATCAGGAAGCTGCACCCGACGACCTCGCCGCCGAGCTGCTCGACGAGCTCGCAGAGCGCCTGTGCCGTGCCGCCGGTGGCGAGCAGGTCGTCGTGCACGAGCACGCGGGCGCCGCTGGCGAGCGCATCGCTGTGCAGCTCGAGCGTGCCCGCCCCGTACTCGAGCAGGTACTCGGCGCTCACCGTCTCATACGGAAGCTTGCCCGGCTTGCGAGCGAGCACGAAGCCGGCGTCCAGCGCGAGCGCGAGCGCGGGCCCGAGCAGGAAGCCGCGTGCCTCCGCCGCGACCACGAAGTCGGGCCGCAGTCCGCGGGCCAGGGCGGCCAGCTCGCCGACGGCGAGCCGCAGCGCGCCTGCGTCGGCCATCAGCGGCGTCAGGTCCTTGAACACGATCCCCGGGCTCGGGAAATCCGGGATGTCGCGGATCAGCCCCCGCAACCGCTCCGCCGCCTCGTCCGAGCCCTCGCCTGCGGGAGCGCCGGAGCCCGCCGGCTTGCCGGGTGCAGGCTCGCTCACCGGACGATCTTGCGCAGGTCCCTGATCAGCAGGAGATGCTTGAGGTGCGTGGCAACCGCCGCCAGGTTCTCCAGGGCGTCCACCGCCTCTTTGCGGCGTTCGGGATTGCGCGAGCGCAACGCCGGGGCGAGGATCTGCTGCAGGAGGTTCGCCTCGCGGTCCGCGGAGGAGCGGAACACGCGCAGGTTGCGCCCCCCGACGCCGTATCTGGCCAGCTCGGCGACCGCCGCGACGATCTCCCGCTCGGTCTCGTCGAAGTAGCGCACGCCGCCGCGCAGCTCGCCCTTGACCACGCCGTACTCTTCGAGCTCCTTGACGAGCTTGGCCTCGGCCTTCGTCTCCTCGAGCACGTCGTCGAGCGAGTAGAGCGCGCCGGTCGCCTCGCGGACGCTCACGCTCGGCCGCCACGCGCGCGCCGGGCCGTCGCGGCCGGAGCGGGCAGGCGGGGAGCCCTTGGCCAGCTCCGTCTCGCCCGAGCGGCCCGCGGCCAGCTCCTGGCGGATCACGCGCAGCGGCAGGAACTCGTCGCGCTGCATGCGCAGGATCGTGCGCAGCCGCGCGACGTCCCCGGGCGTGTAGAGGCGGTAGCCGCCGGGCGTGCGGCGCGGGTTCAGGAGCTTCTGGTCCTCCAGGTAGCGGATCTTCGAGATCGAGATGTCGGGGAACTCCTGCGCGAGCGCCTTGCAGACGGCCCCGATCGTCAGCGATTTGGGCCGCGTACCGGGCTCGGGCGAGCGCGGCGGCCAGCTCGGCTTCGAGCTGCTCGGCGTCGTTGCTGCGGGTCTGGGATGCCATCAGCGCGCGTGGAAGGTCAGCTTGTACTTGCCGATCTGCAACTCGTCGCCCTCCTCGAGCCGCTGCGAGTCGATCCGCGAGCGGTTCACGTAGGTCCCGTTCAACGAGCCGCAGTCGTCGAGGTACCAGTCCTCGCCGCGGCGGATCAGCAGCGCGTGGTCGCGCGAGACCGTCACATCGTCGAGGAACACGGCGGAGTCGGGGCGTCGCCCGATGCTCAACCGCTCTCCCTCGACGGCGAAGCTCTCGCCCTCGCGCCCGCCGCCGGCGCGGATCACGAGCGCCGGGCCGCGCGCGGTGACCTCGCCGATCTCGACCGGGACGAGCTCGCCGGTGTCGTCGATCCGGTAGGTGGCCGTCGTCGGTTCGGCGCCGGCCGCGGCCCCCTCGGCGGTGCCGCCGAGCAGCGCGCCGCAGCGCTGGCAGTAATTGGCTCCCTCGCTGTTGAGGAAGCCGCACTCTGTGCAGTGCAGCGCCATCGCGCGCCGCCTATGCCGCGGGGCGGCGCTTCGGCCGCCCGGATGTCAACGGCTCGCCCGCCGCTCGATGCCGGCCTCGGGCTGACCGGCCGGCGCTGCCTGCCGGCTCCAGCTCAGAGCCTGCGAGCCGGAGATGGCTCACTCCGCGGCCTCGGGCTGCTGCTGGGAGAGGATGTCGGTGAGCTTCTGGACGTCCTCGCCGGTGATCGCGATGTCGCCGTCGTCGTGTTTGTTGCGCAGCCGGTTGACGAGCTCCGCGCGCAGGATGTCGATCTTCCCGTGCAGGATCCGCCGCCGGTAGGAGATCTCGGTCTCTTCCTCGGTGAGCTGGCGGATCACGTCTTTGAGTTCGACGTCCGTCAGCGAGCCGAGGTCAGGGAACGTCTCGTCCATCTCGTGGTGTCTCCCTCTCGATGCCGGGCCGCGCCTCCCGGGCGGGATGCGGCTTGCGGCGGAGCGAGCAGTATAGACCAGGAGGGTAAGGCTGAGCTTGAGGCTCTGCCGCGCTCGTGACGGCGCCGAACCGGGCGCTACGTTGCGGCCCGTGATGGATCCGCGCCGCCTCGCGGCACTCGACATGTACGGCCTCTCCGGCGCCCCGCGACGGCGCGCGCTGATCCGCGCCGAGTTCCTCGTGGGCGCGGCAGGATGCCTCGCCCTCGGAGCCGCCGCGATCGTCGGCTCGGGCGGCGCGGGCCTTCTGCTCGGCGCCTGGCTGTGCGGCGCGGGCCTGAACTACGTGCCGCTCGCGCTCCACGCTGTGCAGCTCTCGCGCCCGGGCGCGCTCGAGCGCGAGCTGGCGGGCGAGGATCTTCGGCCGCAGCTGCGCCGCGCGGGCGTCGAGCAGCTCTGGATCGCCGTCCCGCTCGCTGTGCTGGTCGCAGATCTCCGCGCCCGGCAGCGCCGCGTACGGTGAGCCCGCGAGCGCTGCCTCAGCCGCGCGCGCGCAGCTGGCGCGCCCCGTCGCGCACGTAGAGCGCGGTCGCGGCGAGCGCCAGCGCCAGGCCGACGTAGAGCAGCACCTCCCCCAGTTTCGGCAGCCCGGCCATCGGGAAGAACAGACCCCCCATCACCGGCGCGACCGCGAGCCGCCCGGGCCAGTTGATGCGCAGCTCGACGCCGCGCCTCTGCGCGTAGCGGCCGAGCACCAGCATCAGGACCTCCCGCGCCGCGAGCACCGCCAGCGCCCAGCGCGGCAGCAGCTCGAACTTCCAGCACACGATCACCCCAGAGACGACGAGCAGGCGGTCGGTGACGGGATCCATCAGCGCGCCGAGGCGGCTGTACTGGCGCGTCACGCGCGCGGCGATCCCGTCCGCGTAGTCACCCCAGCCGATGACGGCGAACAGCACGGCGGCGAGCGCGTCCTGGCCGTCGTCGCTGGAGAGGGCGACGACGAGGAAGACCGGGATCAGCGCCAGGCGCACGAAGCCGATCGCGTTGGGGATCGTCCAGGGGTTCAGGGGCGCTCCGGCTTCCGTCTGCGGCGGTGGCGGCCCGGAGCGGTCCAGCCCCGACAGGCGGCGGAACGTGAGCCGAGGCGCCCGCCAGCGCGCTCGCGCCTGCGGCGTCGTCCCGTCGCCCGGCGCGGCGGGGGGCTCTAGGGGAGGCTCCGCCACAGCGTCTCGACGGCGGCGCGCAGCGCCTCGGGCTCGGCGTCGAGGGGCAGCGGCGGCGCCTGCTCGCGGCCGCGGCGGATCTGGACCTCGATCTCGCCCGACTCGAGCGACTTGCGGCCCACCGTCAGCCGCAGCGGGCAGCCCAGCAGCTCGGCGTCGGCGAACTTCTCGCCCGGCCCGAGGTCGCGGTCGTCGTAGAGGACATCGAGCTCGCCGGCCCGGAGCGCCTCGTAGACCCGGTCCGCAGCCTCGCGCTCGGGCGCGCCCTCCTTGCCGAGGGCGACGAGGTGCACGTCGAACGGCGCCAGCGAGCGCGGCCAGGAGATCCCGTGCTCGTCCGCGTACTGCTCGACGGCGGCCGCGACGATACGCGCCGGGCCGATCCCGTAGGAGCCCATCCAGATCGGCTGCTCGGCCCCGGTCTCGTCGAGATAGGACGCGCCGAGCGGCACCGAGTAGCGGGTCCCGAGCTTGAAGATGTTGCCGATCTCGATCGCGGGCTCGATCGTGACGGCCGCGCCGCCGATCGTGTCCCCGGGCTCGACGGTGCGGACGTCCGCCTCGCGGAAGGTGAAGTCGCGCCCCGGAACGACCCCGCGCAGGTGCTCGTCCGGGCGGTTCGCGCCGGTCACGTAGGCGCCCGCCGCGCCGCCCGCGACCGCGCTGTCGAGCACGATCTCGACGTCATCTGTGAGCCCGACGGGGCCGATGAAGCCGGGCGGTCCGATGCGCGCCTCGATCTCCTCGGTGCGCGCGGGGCGGCTGCTCGCGCGCAGCGCCGTCGCGAGCTTGATCTCGTTGACGCGGTGATCGCCACGCACGAGCACGAGCACGAGTCGCTCCTCGCCGCCGTCGGCGGGGGTGGCGATCACCGGGTAGGCCTTCAGCAGGGCGCCCTCGGCGAGCCCGAGATCGGCCGCCACGTCGCGCACGGTGGTGAGGCCAGGCGTGGCGACCGGCTCCGGCGCCTCGGGCGCCTCGGGGAGCGTCACGGGCACCGGCTCGGCGCTCGCGACCTCGATGTTCGCGGCGTAGCCCTCGGCGAGCACGACATCGTTCTCGCCCGCGGGGCACGGCGCCATGTACTCGTGCGCGCCGGTGCCGCCCATCATGCCGACGTCGGCCTCGACGCGGTACCAGCGCAGCCCGCTGCGCTCCATGATGCGGTCGTAGGCGCCGACGTGCAGCTCGTAGCGCTCGTCGAGCCCTGCCGCGTCGCGGTCGAAGGTGTAGGAGTCCTTCATGATGAACTCGCGCGTTCGCAGCACGCCTGCGCGCGGGCGGGGCTCGTCGCGCTCCTTGACCTGAGCGTGGTAGAGGATCAGCGGCAGGTCGCGGTAGCTGCGCACGATGCTCGCGACGTGCGTCGTCACAGCCTCCTCGTGGGTCATCGCGAGGACCAGGTCCGCGCCTTTGCGGTCCTGCAGCTTGAACAGCGCGTCGATCTCGTAGCGGCCGGTCTTGCGCCAGGCCTCGGCGGGCTGCAGAACGGGCATCAGCATCTCCATGCCGCCGATCGCGTCGATCTCCTCGCGGATGATGGCGACGGCGCGCCCGTGCGAGCGCCAGCCGGCCGGCAGCCACGTCCAGATACCCGTCCCGAGCTGGCGTATCAGGCCGGCCCGCACCATCAGCTTGTGCGAGATCGCCTCCGCGTCGGCCGGGCGCCTCCTTCTCGGTGGGCAGCAGGTACTGGCTCAGCCGCGTCATGGGCGCGAGCGTATCTGACGGTGCGCGGGCGGCCCGGCTCGGGCTGCCGCCGCGCCGGCGCGTGATCGCGGGCCCGATCACGCCCGCGACCCGCCCACGGACAGCCCAGAGCCGCCCGGGGAGGGTCCGGGCGGCTCTGGGGTGTTGCCCTACTCAGGCCTGCTCTGGACGGGCTCTAGTGTTCGAACCCGTAGACCTGAGACTGGATCGCGACCGCGTTGACCAGGTTGCCGAGCGCGATGTTGACGTCGTAGAGGTGCAGGCCCCATTCGGGCCCGATCAGTTCCTCGGCGACTTCGTTGTGTTTCGCGAGGTCTTCCTGGACGGGCTGGCTGACGCCTTCTTTGAACGCCACGTTCAGCCAGGTGGCGCCGTTTTCGTGCTTGCACTGCGCCGTGGAGGTGTTGGTGGTCTGCACCCACGGCGTCGTCGCGGTCGGCACCGGCGAGCCGCCCCCGATCGTGCCCGGGAACGGCGTCGTGGGCGCCTCCGGGATCAGCGTGCCGACGGACCCGTTCTGCTGGTAGAGCGCGGGGTTCACGCACAGCACTTCGGAGCCCGGGGGCACCGAGCCGCCGAACAGCGCGCTGTTGGGCCGTCCGAAGAACGAGTTTTCGGGCGGTTCTTTCAGGAACGACGAGTAGGCGATCACGCAGCCGATGTCGGTGGCCGCGGTGCAGGCGGGCACGTTCTGGAAGGTGCCGCCCACGCCTTTGCCTTCAGGCACGAGCACCTGGCCGCCGAGCAGGATCGCCGAGACCAGTTTGCTGCGCACCGCCGGGTTCGAGTCGATCGCGCTCGAGATCAGCGCCTCGAGCATCGCCGAGCCCTGCGAGTGGCCGATCAGCACGAAGCCGCGGCCTTTGTTGAACTTCGTCAGGTATTCGTGGAACGCCGCGAACACGCCTTCGAAGGCGGTGATCTCCTCCTGCTGGGTGACCGGTTCTTTGATCGCCTTCAGCGTGAGCTGCCTGTACATCGGCGCGTAGACGCGGCAGTTCTGCGAGAAGCGTGAGGCCTGGTCGATCGCGATCTGCGTCTCCTGCGGTTCGATTTCGAGGTTGGCGTTCGGGCCTTCCTGTTCGGAGACCGTCGGGTAGACGTAGAAGCAGTCGATCGGCGGCTTGTGCGTCTTCGCCTGCGGCACGATGGTTTCGTGGCGGGTTTCGCCTTCGTAGGTGACGACCGTCGTCGCGCGGCTGGTGAGGCACGGGTTGGTTTTGTTGCTGGGCTTGCACAGCCACACCGTTTTCGCCGTTTTCGCGGACGCGGCACCGGCGAGCGCAAGCGCGAGCGCCATCGCGGACACCAGCGCGACGGCGAAGGCCGCACGGCGCGGCACGCGGCGCGCGCCACCCATCTCCTTCTCTCCCATCCTGATCCCCTCTCCTTGATTTGACGCGGCCCTTGGCATCCCCGCCGCGGCTACCGCCGTATTCTAGTCACGTCTACTGAAAAGACTCAAATGCCTGGTGGTGCCTCATCCCGGGTCGAGGCCCAGCAGCGCCGCCTCGATCTGGCGCAGCCGCTCGGTGTCGCCGGTCGTGCCCGCGGCCGCGTCCCGGTAGAGGAACGCCTCGGCCAGGCGCACGATCGCGTACGCCAGCACGTCGGGCTCGACGGCGGTGTTGAAACCCGAGCGCATCTCGGCGTCGATCAGCCGCTGCACCGCCGCGACCATGCGGGGCTGGACCACGCCGGTGCTGGAGGTCAGGACGCGCAGCGCGAGGTCGGGCTCGGAGACGAGCAGGGCGCGCAGCCCCTCCGCGGCGGCGAGCTCGCGGTTGAAGGCGTCGAAGCTCTCGAGCAGGGCCTTCGCGCCCCGGCCGCCGACGCGCTGGCGGAGCACCGCCAGACGCTCCTCGCCGACCTCGGCCATCACCTCCCCCAGCAGCAGCTCGCGGGTCCTGAACCAGCGGTGCATCGTGGCCCGTGCGAGGCCCAGCTCGCGCGCGATCGCCTGCACGTCGATCCGTTCGCCGGCGAGGAAGCGGGCGCGGGCGAGCGCCAGCGCGTCCTCGACCGAAGCGGCCGCGGGACGGCCGGGACGGGCGCCTTCGACGTTGGGGCGGACTGCGGGCATCCACCAAGCCTAAAGGTCGCCGCGAGTGCCCCGCCGGGCGGGAGCGGGCGGCCATCCGATCGCCGAAGGCGCCCGCGGCGCCTCTGATAGAACAGCGCCCAGAGCTGGACCCGCGAGGTGAACCCCCGATGAAGGGAGCCCCATGGCTTACTCAGTCCCACCGCTGCCCTACGCCTACGACGCGCTCGAGCCGCACATCGACAAGGCGACGATGGAATTCCACCACGACAAGCACCACCAGGCCTATGTGGACAAGGTGAACGCGGCGCTCGAGGGCACCGAGTGGGCCGACAGGCCGATCGAGGACGTGCTGCAGAACCTCGACAGCCTCGGCGACAAGAAGGGCCCCGTGAAAAACAACGGCGGCGGCCACTACAACCACTCGCTGTTCTGGGAGAGCATGAGCCCCGACGGCGGCGGTGAGCCCTCCGGCGCGCTCGCGGACGCGATCGCCTCGGCGTTCGGCTCGTTCTCGGACTTCCAGGCCAAGCTGAAGGAAACCGGCGTGAACCAGTTCGGCTCCGGCTGGTCCTGGCTCGTCAAAGACGGCTCGGGCCTCGCGGTCGTGGGCAGCGCCAACCAGGACTCGCCGATCTCCGACGGCAAGACGCCGCTGCTCGGCGTCGACGTGTGGGAGCACTCCTACTACCTGAAGTACCAGAACCGCCGCCCGGACTACATCGACGCGTGGTGGAACGTGGTCGACTGGGCTCGCATCGCTGAGCGGTTCGAGGCGGCCGGCTAGGTGGGTTGATGGGCGGCCATCTGGGGGGCTCCGCCGGCAGAGCCGGCTCCGCCGTGGTTCTCCACGTGCCGGTGACGGGCGCCCCTGGGCGGGGAACGGACGCGCGCGGATGATCCTGCCCTTCGACGCGGTCGGCGAGGGTCCCACGGTCGTGCTCCTGCACGCGGGCATCGCCGACCGCACGATGTGGCGCGAGCACCTGGCGCCGATCGCGGACTCGGGGCGGCGCGTGCTGGCGCTGGACCTGCCCGGGTTCGGGGAGGCCGGCCTCGAGCCGGGGCCACAGTCGCCCTGGGAGGACGTGCTGCAGACGCTGCGGCTGCTCGGGGGCGAGCCGTTCGCGCTCGTCGGCAACTCCTACGGCGGCGCGATCGCGCTGCGCGTGGCCGCCATCGCACCCTCGGCCGTCGCCTCGCTGGCGCTGATCTCGGCCCCCGCGCCCGGCGCCGACGAGGAGCCCTCCGAGGAGCTTGCGGCCGTGTGGGAGACGGAGGAGGCAGCGCTCGAAGCCGGCGACCTGGAGGGCGCCGTCTCGGCGATCGTCGACGGCTGGACGCTCCCGGGAGCCACGGAGGAGCTCCGCGAGCGCATCGCGGCCATGCAGCGGCGGGCCTTCCTGCTGCAGCAGGCCACGCCGGACGCCGATCTCGGCCCAGACCCGCTGGAGGAGCGCCTCGACCGTCTCGCCGAGCTGGAGATGCCGGCGCTGTGCGCCGCGGGCACGCGCGACAAGCCGGACTTCATCGAGGGCGCCAAGCGGATGGCCGAGGTGCTGCCCGGGGGGCGCCTGGCGAGGATCTCCCGCGCCGGCCACCTGGCGCCGCTGGAGCAGCCGCGCGTGTTCAGGCGCCTGCTGCTCGAGTTCCTCGACGAGACAGAAGGCCGCTAGAGAGCCGATCACCACATGAGCGTCCGCGACCGGCGGGCGGTGTGGACACCCTGCCGCCCGCCGGGGCAGCGATGATGTAGCGCCGATGAAGGCGATCGCCACGGCAGGCCTCACCAAGCGCTACGGCGACACGCTCGCGCTCGACGACCTCGAGCTGTCTGTCGAAGCGGGCGAGGTGTACGGGTACCTCGGCCCCAACGGGGCCGGCAAGACGACCACGATCCGGCTGCTGCTCGGTCTGCACCGGCCGAGCAGCGGGCGCGCGGAGCTGTTCGGCCTGGACTCGTGGACCGAACCGGTCCAGGCGCACAGCCGCGTCGCCTACGTCGCCGGCGAGCCGTTCCTGTGGCCCGGGATGACGGGCGCCGAGACGCTCGAGTTCCTCGCCCGCCTCCACGGCGGCACGGACGTCCCCTACCGCGAGCAGCTCGTGGAGCGCTTCCGGCTCGACCCCGACAAGAAGGTCCGCGCGCTCTCGAAGGGCAACCGGCAGAAGGTGCAGCTGATAGCCGCCCTCGCCACACGCGCAGACCTGCTGCTGCTCGACGAGCCCACCGCCGGTCTGGATCCGCTGATGGAGGTGGCGTTCCGGGAATGCATCCAGGAGGCCCAGGGGCGCGGGCAGACCGTGTTCCTGTCCTCTCACATCCTGAGCGAGGTCGAGGCGCTGTGCGACCGGGTGGGCATCCTGCGGGCCGGGCGCCTGGTCGACGAGGGCACCCTGGCCGAGCTCCGCCACCTGAGCGCCCAGACGGTCGAGGCCACGTTCCGCGGACCGGCACCGGAGCTGCCGCAGCTCGACGGGGTGAACGCCGTCAAGGCGGGCCCGTCCACGCTGCGCTTCGAGGTCTCCGGAGATGTCGGAGCGCTGATCGACGCTCTCGCCGGGCATCCGATAGCCACGCTGACGAGCCGGGAGCCGTCGCTGGAGGACATCTTCCTCCATCACTACGACGTCCCTCACGGCGATGCTCACGGCTAGCCTCGCGCGCCGCACGCTGCGCGACGCCCGCGTGCGCACGATCACGTTCGCGTACCTGTTCGCGATCTACGCCTTCATCCAGCCAGTCGGCTACCGCCACGCATACCCCACGCTCGCCGCCCGCCTGTCGTTCGTCCGCACGTTCGGTGGCAACGACGCGGTGCGCCTGTTCTACGGCTACCCCTACGACGCCTCCTCGGTCGGCGGCTACTCCGCCTGGCGCGTGGGCGGCACGCTGGCGATCGCCGCGGCGGCGTTCGGCGTGCTCGCGGCGGTGCGCGCGTTGCGCGCGGAGGAGGACGCGGGGCGCACGGAGCTGGTGCTCGCCGGCATCGCCGGTCGCTACACGACGTTCGCAGCAGCGATCGCTGCCGCCGTCGCGGGCGTGGCGATCCTGTGGGTCGCCGAGCTCGTGGGCTTCCTGCTCGGCGGCCTGCCGGCCGGCTCCTCGGCCTACCTGTCGCTCTCGACCGCGCTGGTCGCGCTCGTGTTCGTGGGCGTCGGCGCGCTCGTCAGCCAGCTCGCCCCCACGCGGCGGATGGCGCTCGAGCTGGGATCCGCCGTCCTGGGGGTCTCGCTGCTGCTGCGCGTGATCGCCGACACCGCGAGCGGCGCCGGGTGGCTGCGCTGGGCCACGCCGCTGGGGTGGGCGGAGGAGATGCGCCCGTTCGCCGGGGCACGGCCGGTCGCGCTCCTGCCGTCGCTCGCCGTGAGCGCGCTGCTGCTCGCCGTCGCTGCACGCACCTCGCTCACGCGCGACGTGGGGACCGGGCTGCTGCCCGTTCGTGACAGCGCCCCGCCGCGACTGAGACTGCTGCGCACGCCCACGGCGCAGGCGCTGCGCTCCGAGCTCACGAGCCTGTTCGTGTGGGCGACGAGCATCGGGGTGTTCGCGCTCGTGCTCGGCATGGTCGCGAGCAGCGTGTCCTCGGCCGGCATCTCCAAGAACATCAGCAGGGAGTTCGCGAAGCTCGGCTCCGGCTCGATCCTGACCCCGACCGGCTACATCTCGTTCGTGTTCCTCTTCTTCATCCTCGCCGTGAGCCTGTTCGCGTGCGCCCAGATCGGCGGCGCCCGGGAGGAGGAGTCCAGCGAGCGCCTGGAGACCCTGCTGGCGCTTCCCGTCGCGCGGCTGCGCTGGTTCGGGGGGCGCCTGATGCTGGCCGCGCTCGCGGCGGCCGGGCTCTCACTGCTGGCCGGGGTTCTGGTGTGGGCCGGCGCCACCGCGCAGGGCGTGGACATCTCGCTGGCCCGCATGCTGGAGGCCGGCGTCAACTGCCTGCCCGTCGCGCTGCTCTTCCTGGGGCTGGCCGCGCTCGCCTATGCCCTCGTGCCGCGCGCGAGCGCCGCGATCGCCTACGGCCTCGTGACGGTCGCGTTCCTCTGGGACCTGATCGGCTCGCTGCTCGGCGCCCCCGGCTGGCTCGTGAAAGCCACGCCGTTCGCCCAGGTCGGGCTCGTTCCGTCGCAGTCGTTCAAGGCGCCGGCGGCCGGCGTGATGCTCGCGATCGCCGCGGCCGCGGCCGGGGCGGCGCTGTGGGCGTTCGCCCAGCGCGATCTCGTCGGACAGTGAAGCGCGGGCGCCGCTCTCCGACGGCCGGCTCACCGAGCCCCCTGCCGGTCCGCGCCGCTCTCGCTCAGTGGGAGGAGATCACGCGGCCGCGCCCGTCGCGGACGACGGAGGTCTTCGCACGCCGCGCCTGCACCTCGCGGCGCTTGCGGTCGGCGGCCGCGGCCCGCCACGGGACAACCGGTTTCTTGAATCGCAGCATGTAGGAAGCATCGGCATTCGCACCGTCCGGCAACATCCGTAGTAAGCGGCAGCCCGGCTGTGAACTCGTGCAACCTCGCCGCGGAGGCGCGCGCAGGCTCAGCCGCGCGAGAAGCGGCGCCCGGCGACCGGCGAGGCGTCCTCGTCGAGCACGACGCCGCCGTGCCGGGCGCGCCCGCGGGCTCCAGCATCTCCTCGAGCACCTGCGCGGCGGCTTCGTCGTTCTCGGCCGCAGCGGCCTCCATCGCGGCGATGCGCTCAGGCGTCATCGCCGTGTCGTCCTCGTTCTCGGCGAGCCAGGCCCGGGCCTCCGCGGCCTCGGTCTCGTCGCGCTGGACGTTCTTGCCGGACGCGTAGTAGCGGTCGATCTCCTTGAAGAGCTCGTCGACGAGCTGCGCGGTCGGGACCTTCTTCAGCGGCTCGCCCTTGGAGTAGATCATCCCCATGTCCTTGGCGCCGGTGATCCCGAAATCGGCGTGGCGCGCCTCCCCGATCCCGTTCACGGCGCAGCCGAGGACCGAGACCTCGATCGGGTCCTCGTAGGCTTCCAGGCGCGTCTCCACTTCGGCGACGACCGTGTCCATGTCGAACTGCAGGCGCCCGCAGGTCGGGCAGGCGATCAGCACGGGGCCCTTCTCGCGCAGCTTCAGCGCCTTCAGGATCTCCCACGCCACCTTGACCTCTTCCTCGGCGTGGAAGGTCGAGAGCGAGATCCGGATCGTGTCGCCGATCCCGTCCGCGAGCAGCGTGCCGAGCCCGACGGCCGACTTCAGCGACCCGGACCACTTCGTCCCGGCCTCGGTGACCCCGAGGTGCAGCGGGTACGGGATCTTCTCCGAGAGCAGCCGGTTGGAGGCGATCGTGTTCGGGACCGAGGTCGACTTCATCGAGACCTTGAAGTTCTGGAAATCGAGCCGCTCCATCAGCTCGACGGTCTCGACGGCCGCCGTCACGAGCGCCTCGACGGGGCTGTCGTACTCGAGCTGGCGCAGGTGCTTGGGCAGCGAGCCGGAGTTGACGCCGACGCGCAGCGGCGTGCCCTTCTGCCTGGCGAGCTCGATCACCTCGGCGACCTTCTCGGGCCCGCCGATGTTGCCGGGGTTCAGCCGCACGCAGTGGGCGCCGGCTTCGATCGCCTTCAGTGCCAGCGTGTGGTTGAAGTGGATGTCGGCGATCACCGGGATCGGCGATTCGGCCACGATCGTCTTCAAGGCCTCGGCATCGGGCTCGCGCGGCACCGCAACCCGGACGATGTCGGCGCCGGCCTCCGCGACCGTGCGGATCTGGCGCATCGTCGCGGCCAGGTTCGCGGTCTCCGTCTTGGTCATCGTCTGAACGGCGACGGGGGCGCCGCCGCCGACGGGCACCGATCCGACGAGGATCTGGCGTTTTGAGGCCACGCAGGGATTGTATTGAGCGCGCCCCGGCGGCCGCGCCCCTGATCGGCTAGCCGCGGCCCGACAGGCCCCCGAGCACGCTCTCGACGTTCGTGCCGTCCGGGTCGAGCACGAACGCGCCGTAGTACCCGGGCCCGTAGCGGGGCCGCTCGCCGGGCTCGCCGTTGCTCTCGTAGCCGGCGCCGAGCGCCGCGGCATGGAACTCGTCCACGGTCTGGCGGTCGGGCGCCGGGAAGGCGATGTGCAGGTTCTCGGTCGGCGGGCGGCCGTCGGCGACGAGGGAGAACGTGGCCCACGCACCACGGAACTGCACCCCCTGCTCCCAGCGGCGGCCCGGCCGCAGGCCGGTGTGGCGCGCGATCGTCGCGTAGAACGCCTCGGAGGCCGCCTGGTCGCGCACCCCGAGCCACAGGTGGTCGATCACGCCCCCGCGGCGTGTGTCGTCGTGGTGGACCGCCTCGACGGAGTTGCCGTCGGGATCGAGCAGGAACGCGCCGTAGTAGCTCGGCGTGTACTGCGGACGCTCGCCCGGCGCGCCGTCGTCGGCGTACCCGGCCTCGGTCCCCGCTCTCCAGAACGCATCCACGTGCGCACGCGAGGGGGCGACGAGGCCGACGTGCAGGCCCCGTGTCGGGGGTCGATCCTCGCTCGGCGCCACGACCATCAGCTCCTGCCAGCGAACCATGTGCTCGCTCGCGCTGCCGGGCTCGAGGCCGAGGGCACCCAGCACGGTGCGGTAGAAGCGCTCCGAGGACGCCAGGTCCGAGACGCGGATCGTGACGTGGTCGAACACGCGGCCGACTGTAGCGAGACTATGCTCGCGCGTCGTGTCCGACGTCTACGCCACCGCCCGCGGCCCGCTGGCGCGGCTCGCAGGTCCGCTCGCCGCACGCGCCCGCGCCCGCCGCCACGCCGCCTTCTTCCCCCCGCTCCCCGGCGGGGCGCGCGTGCTCGACCTCGGCTGCGGCGTGCTCGGCCTGCGCGCGCTGGAGCCGTCGCTGGACATCACCGGCGTCGACATCGCGCCGCAGGGCTCCTACCCGGGCCCGTTCGTCCAAGCCGACGCGGCGGAGGGGCTGCCGTTCGCCGACGGCGAGTTCGACCTCGTCTACTGCTCGAGCGTGATCGAGCACGTCCCCCCCGCCCGGCGCGCCGCCTTCGCGGCCGAGGCGCGCCGCGTCGGACGGGGCTGGATGGTGCAGACACCGGCGCGCTCCTTCCCGATCGAGCCGCATTCGCTGCTGCCCGGCGCCCACTGGCTGCCGGTCTGGCTGCGCCGCCGCTACTGGCGCCTCGGCGCGGCGGGCGCGTGGGAGGAGATCGCGCTGCTCTCGCGCCCGGAGCTCGAGGCGCTGTTCGGCCCGGCGCGCGGAGAGCGGGTGCTCGGGCTCGTCAAGAGCTGGGTGTGCGTGCGGGCGCCCGGACGCTGAGGCGGGGTCAGCCGCCGAGGTTGCCGATGTCGTTGCTGAAGCCGTTGATGACGAGGAACAGCATCAGCAGGATCCCGACCGAGCTGTAGCGGTACATCGCGCCGACCGAGATGCGCTTTCCGCGCACCTTCTCCGCCAGCGACCAGACGATGTGGCCGCCGTCGAGCGGTAGGAACGGGAACAGGTTCAGGATCGCCAGCGCGAGCGAGAAGAAGCCCAGGAACACCAGCCCGAACCCGGCCCCGGCCGCGACCGATTCCTGGGCGTACTCGGTGATGCCGATCACGCTGTGCACTTCGCCGCGCGCCTTTGAGCTCGCGAGCGCGCGCCCCAGGCCGGAGACGGTTTCCTTCAACGTGCCCCACATCGCCCCGATCGCCCCGGCGGTCGCTCCCCCGAGGCCGACGGGCGTGGGCTTGGCGCCGAATTCGAAGCCCATCAGCGCCCGCTTCGCCTTCGCTTCGTAGCGCGGGTAGACAGACAGCGCCACGGTGCGGCCGTCGCGTTCGATCGTGAGGTGGACCGGGGTGCTTGCGATGCAGCCCTGCACCTGCTTGCCCGCGCACAGGTGCCGCTTGGTCGCTTCCTGGACCCCTTCGGGCGTCGCGCGCCCCCCTTCGACGGTCAAGATGCGGTCGCCCTTGCGGAGCGCGGCGGCGGCGGGCGTCCCGTGTTTGACCTGGGCCACTTTGTCTGTGATCTGCGTCGTGCTCGAGCCGCTGAGGTTCGACAGCACGACGGCGCCGTTGAGGTTGCCGACCAGCAGGACGCCGGTGAACAGCACGAACGCGATCAGGATGTTCACCGCCGGTCCGGCGAGGATCACGACGACCCGCTTCCAGGTCGGCTGGTTGTAGTAGGCCCGGCGCGAGGCATCCGGGTCGAGATCCCCGATTTCTTCGGGGTTCATGCCGGTGATCTTCACGTAGCCGCCGAACGGCAGCGCGCCGATCGCGTACTCGGTCTCGCCGCGTTTGACCTTCAGCAGCGTCGGCGGGAAGAACAGCGAGAAGCGCTCGACCCGCATGCCGACGAGCTTCGCGGCCGTGAAGTGGCCGAGCTCGTGGAGGACCACGAGCATGACGATGCCGAGGATTGTCAGGACCCAGGTCATGAGGCTCGGCTCAGTGTGGCACGGCGCTCACGCGGCTCCCGCCGGTTGGGGTTCGGGCGGGCCGGGCCGTTCTTTCAGCGCAGCGCGGCGACGGTCTCGCCGGCCAGCTCCCGTGCGCGCCGGTCGGCGTCGTAGAGCGACTCGAAGTCGAGCACCGGCCGGCTGCCGAGCGCCTGCAGGGTGCTCTCGATCACCTCCGGGATCTCGATGAACCGCAGCCCGCCCTGCAGGAAGGCGTGCACGGCGATCTCGTTGGCCGCGTTCAGCACGCACGGGGCGGTCCCGCCGGCGGCGGCGGCCTCACGCGCCAGGCGCAGGCACGGGAACGCGTCGAGGTCCACGGGCTCGAACGTCAGCTGCCCGACCGCCACGAGGTCGAGCGGCGCGATCGGCAGCCCGGCGCTCTCGCCGCCGTGCAGGGCGTAGGAGATCGCGATCCTCATGTCGGGCGGCCCCATGTGCGCGAGCATCGCGCCGTCGGCCAGCTCCACGAGCCCGTGGATCAGGGACTGTGGGTGCACGACGACGGCGATCCGCTCATACGGGGTTCCGAACAGGTGGTGGGCCTCCATCACCTCGAGGCCCTTGTTCATGAGCGTGGCCGAGTCGATCGTGATCTTGCCCCCCATGGCCCAGGTCGGGTGCGCGAGCGCCTCCTCGACGGTCACGTCGGCCAGCTCGGCCCGGGAGCGCCCGCGGAAGGGCCCGCCGCTGGCGGTGATCGTGAGGCCCGTCACGGACCCCGGCGGCTGGCCCGCGATCAGCTGGTGAAGGGCGGTGTGCTCGGAGTCGATCGGCAGGATGCGCGCGCCCGTGGCTTCGGCGAGCGCCGTCACGAGCTCCCCGCCCACCACCAGCGACTCCTTGTTGGCGAGCGCGAGGTCGATGCCCTCGCCGAGCGTCGCGACCGTCGGCGCGAGGCCCGCCGAGCCGACCAGCGAGTTCAGCACCAGGTCGGCGCCCGACTCCACGACGAGCCGCACCAGCCCGTCCGCGCCTGCGAGCACCTGCCCCTCGGTCCAGCTCTCCGCCGCGCGGGCGGCGGCGTCGGGGTCCGCCAGGGCGATCCGCGGGACGCCGTAGGCGCGCGCCTGCTCGATGAGCGGCTCCCAGGAGCTCTCGGCGGAGAGACCGACCAGCTCGAACTCGCCGCTGTGCTCGCAGACATCCAGCGCCTGGCGGCCGATCGACCCGGTGGAGCCCAGCACCAGCAGACGCTTGCGCGCCGTCATCTCCCCCGCCCCGGGCTCAGAGCGAGCCCCGCGTCGCCTGATTCACGCGCCGTGACCATCGCTCCGATCATACGGCGCGAGGTTTTAGCTGGGTTTCAGAAACCGCTCAGGGTCCCTTGAGCCAGGAGGAGCATCCTCTTCGGCAGAGTGATGCTCTCCCTCATCCTCCTAACCCTCCCGCTGGTCTGGCTCCTCGCCGCGGTTCTCGCCGTGGCGGCGTGCCGGGCCGCTTCTCGGGCTGACGCCCGAGAGCGCTCCCGCGCGAGCCGGCGGGGGAGCCGCCACAACGGTTCCCCCGCCGCTCGCTCGGAATCCCAGGCCTACGGCTTGGCCGTCAGCCAGGGCGTGTAGGCGACGGTCCCCGTCGCGCTGTCGCATTTCGGGCTGTTGTTCGGGCCCTGCTTGCAGCCCCACCAGTTGTTCGCGAGGCTCACCGAGGTACCCGGTTCGCCGGTGGCGCCGGTGCCGTTGTCCTTGATGACGTTGTCAGAGCCGCCGAGGGTGGCCTGACCGCCGGCTTTGTCTTCGCCGGTCGGACTGGTCTGGGTCACGTAAACGCCGGTGCCGAAGTTCTCGATCGAGTTGTTCGACAGCGTCGCGGTGACGTCGCCGAATTCGAAGCCGAGCAGGTCCGTCGTGATGTACGCCCCGTACGTCACCCCTTCGGTCACGGTCGCGCCGCCGCCGTCGAGCTTGTTGTGAGTGAACGTCGGGCCCTGTCCGGAGACCTGGCTGCCGAACGCGGCCAGGCCGACGGCACAGCCACTGATCTTGTTGCCTTCGACCGTGGCCGAGACGTAGGGCGCGAACACGAAGATGCCGTATCCGTTCGCCTTGCATTCGGAGATCTTGTTGCCCTTGATGAGATCCGCGCTGCCGCCCGAACCGCCGTTGTTGTCGGTGTGGACGCCGCTTCCGGATTTCGTGACCTTGTTGCCGATGAAGGTGATGCCCTTCGACCAGTTGGCGGAGATCGCGTCGTTGGCGTCGGAGACCTTGTTGTCTTCCATCGTGCCGGAGCCTTCGAACGCGAACATCGCGATCGACTGTTCTTCGGCCTGGACGTTCGCGACCGTGTCGTGGTTGAAGTTGAACGTCCCTCCCGAGGAGGCGTAGAGACCCCGCAGGTAGACGTCGGCGACCGTCACCTTCGAGACCGTCAGGCCGTTGTATTTGCCGGCCAGGTGGTTGGTGATGATGCCGTTGCGGGCGTCGATGTCCTGGCCGCCCACGACCACACCGCTCGTCAGGCCGGGGTTGTTCCCCTCGACCTTCAGCTTCGTGATCGTGACGTTGTTCGCTTCGACGAGGATCACGTTGCTCGCGGCGCCGCCGCAGAGCGACCCGCCCGCGCAGACCGGGTTCGACGTGGCCGGCTCGATCACGGTCCCCGTGCCGGCGCCGGCCAGCGTGACCGGCTTGTTCACGACGACGTTTTCGACGTACGTGCCTTTCGCGATCGAGATCGTCGCGCCTTCGCTCGCGGCGTTGATCGCCGACTGGATGGTGCTGTAGGTGCAGCCGCTGCTGCACACGGTCTTCTTCGCGAACGCCGGCCCGGCCGCGGCCAGACATCCGGCGAGAACGGCGCAGGCCACTACGGCCCGGACGGTGCGTCCCATGGTTCCCTCCATCTCCCTCGTTCCCCCTCCACGGGGCTTGACCGCGCATCGTACGGCGTTTTCGCTGCAAACGGTCGGAAAACGCGGTCTGTGCGCCGAATCCGGCGGAGATCCGGCCGGGACTGAATGAAATGCAGCCGAATCGGGCATTCGATGGAGCAATGCCGTGCGATCCCCGACGCCCGGACCTGGCGCTCGTGATGCCGCTCGATCCGCACACCCCGCGCTCGGCGCGCCACGTTGTCGCGCAGGTGGATCACCCCTCCCCCGATCTGCGGGACGTGGTGATGCTGCTGTGCAGCGAGGTCGTCACGCAGGCGGTCGAACGAGCGCCCGGCGGAACCGTCGAGGTGCGGGTCTGGATGCCCGAGGATGTGGTGCGGGTCGAGCTGATCGGCGCGCTGGACGAGCTCGACGTGACGATCCGCCGGCACGCCGACCACGCCGAATACGCCGAGCTGCTGCTCGACGAGCTCGCCGACCGCTGGCAGCTGGAGGTGGGCGGCGAGGAGCTGAGCCGGATCTGGTTCGAGATCGACCGCCACCCCGCCGAACGGCCGCTCGCGGCCGCGTACTAGGCCGACGGGCCCGGGCAGCCGCGAGCCGCCGGGATCCCCGCGGGGCCGGCGCTGCGGTGCGAGGCGGCGCTAGCGCGAGGCGTAGCGCACGGCCCAGCGATCGTCGCAGTCGAGCTCGAGGTCGAAGGTCACCTCGCGGTCAGGGGGGATCGCTTCGTCGACCTGCTCGCAGAGCTCGCGCGCGCCGTGCCTGACGCCCAGGACGGCCGCCTTGGCGAGCGCCGTGTCGATCGCGATCCAGTCCTTCTCCGATGGGGTGACCTCGAGCCTCGCGCGCAGCTCAGCGACGATCGGCACCGTGGCCTCGTCCAGCGCCTCGCTCAGATGGTCGAACTCGGGTGCCATGGCTCCAATCTAGTACCCGTCGCGGGCCCGCCGCAAGAGCGTGCCGGCAGCGATACCGCCGGCGATGCCGCAGGAGGACGTCGAGCTCGTGAGCCGGGAGCTGGCGCTGGCGGAGCTCGGGTTGGAGGGCTGGGCGGCGCGCACCGCTAGTGCACGTACGCCGCCCACACGTAGTACCCCGCCACCGCCGTGAACAGCACCGCGTCGAGCCGGTCGAGCGCACCGCCGTGCGCCCCGAACAGCCCGCCTGAGTCCTTGATGTTCGCCTCGCGCTTGACGAAGGACTCGAACAGGTCGCCGACGGGCGCGGCGAGCGCGACCGCGAGACCGATCACCAGCGCGTGCGTGCCGGGCAGCCATTCCTCGTAGCGGCCCGCGATCCAGACGCCCACGATCGCGAAGGCCATGCCGATCAGCAGGCCCTCGACGGTCTTGTTGGGAGAGATCGAGGGCGCCAGCGGCCGTTTCCCGAACATGCGCCCGCCGAGGTAGGCACCCGTGTCGCCCAGGAAGGTGCCGACCAGCACGTCGATCACGATCGCTTCGCCGTGCGGCAAGCCCGCGCAGCAGCACCGCGTGCGCGAACGCGAAGCCGATCCAGTAGATCCCGAGCAGCGTCAGCGCCATGCCGCCGACGCTCGGGTGCGGCGAGAGCAGCGTCAGCCCGAACAGCAGCGGCAGGGCCAGCGCGGCCACGAGAAGCACCTGGTTCTGGCCGCCGTACTGCGCGGCGATCAAGAGCCCGGCGAGCGCGATGAAGCCGGCCAGCCGCACGGGGTGCGCGCGGTCGTACATCGCGTAGAGCTCGTGCATGCAGATGATGCCGAGGACGATCAGGCCGACGGTGAAGACAAGGCCGCCTTCGAGCACGAGGAACAGGGCGACCGCGATCGCGGGGATCGCGACCAGCACCCGCGCCGAGAGGTCCGAGGAGCCGCGCTCGCGGCGCCTGCGCCTGCGCCGCGAGCGCGCCGCGCGGCGCTGCCCGTGCTCGGTCCGGGCAGCATGTGTGCGCGGCTCCCCCGCCCGTGTACGGCCTCGCGCGCGGCGCGGCGGCCCGCTCGTCTCCTCCGCCATCAGCGGCGCCTCACCGGCCACCGAAGCGTCGCCTGCGCGCCGCGTACTCGGCGAGCGACTCCTCTAGCGCCTGGCGGCTGAAATCGGGCCACAGCTCATCGCGGAACACGAGCTCGGAGTAGGCCGACTGCCAGAGCAGGTAGTTCGACAGGCGCCGCTCGCCGCTGGTGCGGATGATCAGGTCCGGGTCGTGCATCTCCGGCGCGTACAGGCACCTGCGCAGGGCCTCCTCGGTGGGCTCGGCTCCTTTCAGCCGCGCGACGGCGTCGAGGATCTCGGCCCGCCCGCCGTAGTTGAACGCGACGTACAGCGTGATGCGCGTGTTGGCCGCGGTCACGCCTTCGGCCCACTCCATCTGCTCGACGAGCCCCGGCGCGACGCCCTCGCGGCGTCCGATGAACCGCATCCGCACGCCTTCGCGGTCGAGCTCCGGCGTTTCCCCGGCGATGCGCCGCGAGAACATCTCCATCAGCCCGTCGACCTCCACGCGCGGGCGCGACCAGTTCTCGGTCGAGAACGAGTAGACGGTCAGCTCCTCGACGCCCAGCTCGGCCGCGTCGCGCAGGCGCGCCTTGACGGTGTCGGCGCCGGCGTCGTGGCCCGCGTTGACCGGCAGTCCTCGTGCCTTCGCCCAGCGCCCGTTGCCGTCGGTGATGATCGCGACGTACTTCGCGGATGGCCCGCCCGCCGGGCCCTCCCCGGCGGTGGCGTTGCCGCCGGACGCACTCGCGCCGGCTGCCGAGGACGGCTGCCCGGCGGGCACCATCAAACCGCCAGGATCTCCTCTTCCTTGATCTTCAGCACGCCCTCGAGCTCGCCGACGCGCGCGTCGGTCAGCTTCTGCAGCTCGACCTCGGCGCGGTGCTCGTCGTCGGAGGAGGCTTCGCCTTCGGACTTCAGTTCGCGCAGGTTGTGCATGGTGTCGCGGCGCACGTTGCGGATCGCCACGCGTCCCTCCTCGGCGAGGTTGCGCACCACCTTGACGAGCTCCTTGCGGCGCTCTTCGGTCAGTTCCGGCACGACCAGGCGCACGACGTTGCCGTCGTTCGAGGGCGTGAGGCCGACGTCGGACTCGTTGATCGCCTTCTCGATCGCCTTGATCGAGGACTTGTCGTAGGGCTGGACGGTCAGCAGCCGCGCCTCCGGGGCGGAGATCGTGGCGAGCTGGTTCAGCGGCGTCATCGCGCCGTAGTAGTCGACGACGATCCGTTCCAGCAGCGACGGGCTCGCGCGGCCCGTGCGGACGGTCGAGAACTCGTGCTGGGCCGCCTCGACCGACTTGTGCATGCGGTCCTTGGCGTCGTCGAGCAGTTCATCGATCAGGTTCTCAGCCATCCTGCTCTCCTCCGGGGGTAGATACCAGCGTGCCGACGCGCACGCCCGAGATTATCCGCGGCAGGCTCGCGTCGTCGTCCATGTTGAAGACGTTGATCGGCATGCCGTTGTCCATGCAGAGCGCGAGGGCGGTCGCGTCCATCACCCGCAGCCGGCGCTCGATCGCCTCCAGATGCGTGATCTCGGGGATGAACGTGGCGTCCGGATCGAGCGCCGGGTCCGCCGTGAAGACGCCGTCGACGCCGTTCTTGGCCATCAGGATGATCTCGGCGTGGATCTCAGCCGCGCGGAGAGCCGCTGCCGTGTCGGTGGTGAAGAACGGGTTGCCCGTCCCGGCGGCGAAGATCACCACGCGGCCCTTTTCCAGGTGGCGCATCGCGCGGCGGCGGATGTACGGCTCGGCGACCTCGGAGATCCCGAGCGCTGACTGCACGCGCGTGTTCGCGCCGATGTCCTCGAGCGCGTCCTGGAGCGGCAGCGCGTTCAGGACCGTCGCGAGCATGCCCATGTAGTCCGCCGTCGCGCGGTCCATCCCGGCAGCGGCGCCCTTCATGCCGCGGTAGATGTTGCCCGCGCCCACGACGATCGCCACCTCGACACCCTGCGCCTGCACGTCGGCAACCTGGCGGGCCACGGCGCGCACCCGCTCGGGGTCGGTTCCGTAGTCGAGCTCGCCCATCAGCGCCTCGCCGGAGAGCTTCAGGAGGATCCGTTTGAAAGCGGGAGCCATGAGCGATGTGGAGCCTAGTCGGTGACGCTGCGGGCGGTCAGTTGTGTGGCTCGGTCACGTGGAAGGCGACCCGCGACGAGCAGGTGGCGTCATGCCGGGCGAGGTCGATCGCGCGGCGGAGCCCCTGCGGGCAGTCGGCGTAGCGGGCAGATTCCTGGACGGCTCGCGCCCGGGTCACGCAGAGCGCGCCACCTGGGACACCGCAAGCCGCGTCTCACCGGCGCGCGCCGAGCTCTGCCGCCCGGCGCGCGTCGGCGGCGGCGCTGGGTCTTTAGGAGATCGCGTAGCGGGTGAAGCGGCGGATCACGACGTTCTCGCCGGTCGTCGCCGTCAGCTCGTCGCGCAGCTGCTGGACGGTTTTGCCCTCGTGCTTCGGGTTGTGGAGCACCTGCTCGAGCAGCACGATCGTCTCGAGCCAGGAGTCCAGCTTGCCCTCGACGATTTTGCCGCGGACGTTCTCCGGCTTGTCGGCCGCTTCCTGCTCGTAGATGCGGGCCTCCGCGTCGCGCTCGTCCTGCGGCACGTCCTCACGAGTGACGTACTTGACGGTCGGCGTGGCGGCGATCTGCAGAGCGACCTCGCGGGCGAAGCCGATGAAGTCCTCGTTCTTCGCCACGAAGTCGGTGTTGCAGTCGACCTCGATCAGCACGCCGACCTTGTTGCCGGGGTGGATGTAGGACTGGATCGTGCCCTCGGTCGCGTCCCGCTCGCCGAGGTCCTGGATCTTCTTGCCCTGCTTGACGCGCAGGAGCTCGATCGCCTTCTCCGCGTCGCCCTCGGCTTCGGTCAGCGCCTTCTTGGCGTCCATCATCCCCGCGCCGGTGCGGTCGCGCAGGGCCTTCACGTCTTTGGCTGAGATCTCGGTCGTGCTCATTTCTGCTCCTCCGCAGCACCCTCGGCGGCCTGCGCGTTCTCGGTGGTCTCTGCAACGGCCACGGGCTCAGGCGCGGGCGCCGCGCCCTCGGCGCTTTCGGCGGCCGTCTCAGGGGCCGCCGAGGTCTCGTTGGCCGGCTGGCGGGCATCCGGAGACGCGCTCATCGGGGTGACCGACTCGCTGCCCTCTGTGAGCGTGGCCGGATCGGCCGGCGGCTGCACCGGCTGGCTCTCGGCTGCGGGCTGCGCCGCAGCGGCCGCGGCGGCGGCGCGTTCGGCCGCCGCTTTGTCCTCGGCCTCTTTCTTGGCCTGTTCCTCGGCCTCGCGCTTGGCCTGTTCTTCGGCCTCGCGCTTGGCGCGGGCTTCGGCCTCGGCCTTGGCTTTCTCTTCGGCCTCCTTGCGCGCGCGTTCCTCCTCGGCGCGGAACACGGAGTGCCCCTCGGCGACGACCTGGCCGATCGCCTGCGTGATCAGCGCGCAGGAGCGGATCGCGTCGTCGTTGCCGGGGACGATGAAGTCGATCCCGTCGGGGTCGCAGTTCGTGTCCACGAGGCCGATGATCGGGATCCGCAGGCGCTGCGCCTCTTTGACGGCGATCGCCTCGGTTTTGAGGTCGATCACGAACATGGCGTCGGGGACGCGCTGCATGTTCTTGACGCCGCCGAGGTTGGCGCGCAGCTTCGCGAGGTCCGCCTGGGCGGACATCCGCTCGCGCGTCGGCAGCAGTGCGAGCTGCCCCTCGGTCTCGTAGCGTTCGAGGTCGTGAAGGCGCCGGATGCGCTGGTTGATGGTCTGGAAGTTCGTCAGCAGGCCGCCCAGCCAGCGGTGGTTGACGTAGGGCATGTCCGCCGCCTCGGCGACGTCCTTGACCGTGTCGCGCGCCTGCTTCTTGGTGCCGACGAACAGGACGGTCCCGCCGCGGTGCGCGAGCGCGCCGGCGAACTCCTGTGCCTGTGCGAGCAGGGCCTGCGTCTTGAGCAGGTCGATGATGTAGATGCCGCCGCGCTCTCCGAAGATGAAGCGGCGCATCTTTGGGTTCCAGCGGCGCGTCTGGTGGCCGAAGTGAACGCCGGCCTCCAGCAGCTCCGCGATGCCTACTTCGGCCACGTTGCTACTCCCTTTGTTTTGGTTTGGGTTGTGCCGTGCGTAGGTCGCGGACCCGGAGTCTGAGCGATGGGCGCTCGCTCCGGGCAGGGCCGCGATCCGATTGCTCGCACGGGTCGAGGTTCAGGATCGAACTACCTAGGATAGTCGCTCGGCGCGCTCCAGTGCCGCTTTCAGGTCCTCCGGCAGCGGCGAGCGCAGCTCGAGGCGCCCCCCTTCGATCGGATGCTCGAAGGCCAGGCGCGTCGCGTGGAGGAACTGCCGCTCCAGGCCGAGCAGCCCGGCGCGACCGTACTCGGGGTCCCCGGCGACCGGATGGCCGATCGCCTGCAGGTGGACCCGGATCTGGTGCGTGCGGCCGGTCTCGAGCAGCAGGCTGAGCAGCGATGTCGTCGGCAGGGCACGCTCGAGGGTGAAGCGGGTTCGCGCCTCGCGCGCACCGGCACCGCCGACCGCCATGCGCGTGCGCACGCGCGGGTCGCGCCCGAGGGGGGCATCGATGGTCCCCGTCCGCGCCGGCGGGCGGCCCTCCACGAGCGCCAGGTACTCGCGTTCGATCTTGCGGGCCGACAGCTCTGCCTGCAGGCGCCGGAGCGCCTCCTCGCTGCGCGCCACGACCATCAGACCCGAGGTGTCCTTGTCGAGCCGGTGCACGATCCCGGCGCGCTCCGGCTCGCCGCCCGCGAGCTTGTCCGCCAACAGCTGCGAGAGCGTGTCCTCGCGATGCCCGCGGCCCGGGTGCACGACGAGCCCCGGGCCCTTGTCGATCACGATCAGGTGCTCGTCCTCGTGGACGATCCGGAAGCTCACGGCTCGGCCCCGGGCGGCTCCTCCTCGCGGACGCGCCGGCGGTCGACGACGATCACGAGGGCGAGGATGCCGAGCGTGATGGAGGCGTCGGCGAGGTTGAACGGCGGCCAGCCGAGCGGCAGCTTGACGAAGTCCGTCACCGAGCCGCCGCGGATGCGGTCGATCACGTTCCCGAGCGCGCCGCCGATCAACATTCCCGTCGGCAGCCAGATCCACGGGGTGTCGAGATGGCGGGCGAAGTAGACGAGCAGCACCAGCAGCGCGACCGCGATCAGGATCGTGACGCCGGCGTGGCTGCCCGGCAGGAAGCCGAAGGCGACGCCCCGGTTGCGCGTGTTGACGAGCTGGACGCCGGGCAGGAAGCGGTGTTCTTCGCCCGGCACGATGTCGCTGCGGACGAGGTGCTTGGTGAGCTGATCCAGGGCGACCACGATCAGCGCGACGCCGCCGGCTGAAAGCCACGCGCGGGTCGCGGCGTCCCGCCGGGAGGGCGCCGTGCTATCCACTCCCCGCCGCCAGACCGAGGCTCGCCAGCACGCCCTCCCGGTCGACGCTCACCAGGACGGCCACGATCAGGCCGTCGGCCAGCGTGAAGACGGTGACGCCCGCCTCGGACATGAGTGCGCCGCTGCGCTTGGCGCGCCCGCTCTCATGCCAGAGCGAGACGATGCGGTTCTCGCCCGGCGTCGATCAGCTGCTCGAACTCCATCCGGAACTCGTCCCAGATCTCCAGCCACTCCCTCAGCGCTTCACTGACTCCCTCGCGACCGTGCCAGACCTTGCCGCCCGGCCGCGTGCTCGCGTCGAACTCCACGTCCTCGCGCATGTACCCGAGCGCGCGCTCGGGGTGCTCGCTCCTCCACGCTTCGAGGTGAAGGCGGACGATCTCGACGTTCTGGAGGGACATCCGGCGACGGCTGGGCGTCAGCCGTGGATGAGGCCCTGGACGACGATGCTGTTGATGAGCTGCAACGAGATCAGCGCCAGGATCGGGCTGAAGTCCCAGCCGCCGAAGCTCGGCAGCAGGCGCCGGAACAGGCGCAGGAACGGTTCGACGGTGTCGCGCAGGAACTGCAGCACGGCGTTGGTCGCGCGTGAGTACGGGGGTCGCAGCCCGGCGGAGAACAGCAACTGGACCACGATGAAGACGATGATCAGGATCGTGTAGACGTAGATGATCGCCGAGAGCACGCCGGCGATCTCGGTGCGGGCGGTCGCGAGCAGCATCAGCGCTTCTCGAGCACGGCGTCCAGTGCGTCGCTGAAAGCGGCCCTGATCCCGCCTCGCTCCAGCGCGTCGAGCCCCAGCGCGGTGAGCCCGCCCGGTGAGGCGACCTCGCGCCGGATCGCCATCGTGTCGTTGCCCCGCTGCCTGAGCAGCTCGGCTGTCCCGGCGAGGGTCTGCACGACGAGCTCCGCGCCCTGGGCCGCCGGGATGCCCTTGCGCAC
The DNA here is from genome assembly GCA_963738815.1 of uncultured Solirubrobacteraceae bacterium. Taxonomy (GTDB): domain Bacteria; phylum Actinomycetota; class Thermoleophilia; order Solirubrobacterales; family Solirubrobacteraceae; genus Palsa-744. Next base: position 12,233 of record CAVTXW010000005.1, on the reverse strand, counting down.
ACCCGCGTCGATCTGCGCCTCTGCCACCAGCGCCACGTAGGCCGGCGCGCACGACATCAGACCCATCGCGACGTCCACGAGGCCGTCTGGGAGCACCACCAGGGTGCCGAGCTCGGCGAACAGATCGGAGACGGCCTTGTCCGTTGCCGCGTCCTGCGCCGGCCCCTCAGCCTGCACGACGGCGCCCTGTCGCACCTCGACCGGCAGCGAGGGGATGAAGCGGTAGACCGGGATGCCCGGATAGGCCTCCTTCAGCGCGGGCAGCGGCGTGGCCGCGAGGATCGAGGCGACCGCCTTGGCGTTCGGTGCGACCTCGGCTGCGACCGCAGCGAGCTGCGCGGGCTTGTGGCAGAGCACGACGAGGTCCGCGCGCTGCGCGACCTCGGCGTTGGTCGCGAGCGCCTCGCCTCCGACCTCCTCGACAAGCGTCTGCGCTCGCCCCGGGACCGGATCGGCGCAGAGCACGGGCCGTCCCCAGCCCCGCGCCATCGCGCGCGCCATGTTGCCGCTTCCGATCAGGCCGATGTTCATGGTCGCGTCAGCCTAGCCAGCGAATCTGTCGCCGACGTTAACCCGCGGATCAGGATTGGTTGAAGAAGCCCTTCTCGATCAGCCGCGCGCGCTCCTCCGCCGAGATCTCGACGTTGCGCGGCGTGAGCATGAAGACCTTGTCGGCGATGCGCTGCATGCCACCGTCGAGGGCGTAGGTGAGGCCCGAGGCGAAGTCGATCAGGCGTTTCGAGAGGTCCGTGTCCGAGCTCTGCAGGTTGAGGATCACCGGGACCGAGTCCTTGAACTTGTCGGCGATCTGCTGGGCGTCGTTGAAGGACTTGGGCACGACGAGGTGCACGCGGACGTCGCCGTTGGTGCGGCTGGCGACCGGCTTCAGGACGGCTGTGCGCCCGCGCCCGCGGCTCGGGGCGCTGGGAGCGTCCTCATCGTCCTCGGCGAAGATGTCGTCGTACTCGTCGCGGCGTTTGCGCAGCCGGCGCACGTTGGGACGGTCGCGATAGCGGTCCTCGAGGTCCGCCTCGGCGCCCGCGGCGGGCTCATCGTCGTAGTCGTCGTCGTGATACTCCTCGGCGAGGCCGAAGTACACGAGCGCGCTGTGCCAGGAGTCCCTGAAGCTCATCTCTTCTTGCGTGTTCGCCCGGCGAGCGGGTTTCCCTGCAGATGCTAGGGATTAGTGTCGGCCGAGGCGGTCACTGATCGTACAGGGTAGTACCGATCCGCACGATCGTCGCGCCCTCCTCAGCCGCGACGCGGAAGTCCTGCGAGGTGCCCATCGAGAGCTCGGCGAGCCCGTGCTCGGCTGCCAGCTCGCGCAGCGCGCGGAACCACGGGCGGCTTGCCTCCGCGTCGCCCGCCAGCGGCGGCATCGTCATCAGGCCGGCGACGGGGACCGGCGAGGCGGCGATGTAGCCGGGGATCTCGCCGGGCGCGATCCCGGCCTTGCCCTCCTCGCCCGCGACGTTCACCTCGAGCAGGATCTTCAACCCGGGATGGGCGGACGCGGCGTGGGCGCGCAGCTGGGCGAGCGCCGACTCGGAGGCGAGCGAGTGGATCAGCGTGACGTGCGGGACGATCGACTTCACGCGCCGGCTCTGCAGCCGGCCGATGAAGTGCCACTCGAACAGGTCCCCGTGCGCGGCGACCTTGCGCTCGAGATCCTGCGCGCGGTTCTCCCCCACCAGCTCCAGGCCCGCGGCAGCGAGCGCCGGAAGCTCCTCGTCGGGCACGTACTTGGTCGCCGCGAGGACGCGGACCGGGCGGCCGCCCGCCGCCTCGTCCAGCTGCTCGCGAATGCGCGCCAGGTTCGCCCCGACACGCGCGGGGTCGAGCCCGCGGATCAGCTCAACCACGCGACCCCCGCCTGACGCCCGGCGGCCTTGCCTTCGCGGCGGTGCGAGAAGAAGCGCTCGTCGCAGATCGTGCAGCCGCCGAGCTCTGACACCTCAGCGACGCCCGCCGCTCGCAGGCGCTCGCGGGCGATCGCGCGCAGATCGACCGTGGCCTGCTCGGCGACCCCGGTGCCGAGCGCGTCGTGGACCTCCGGGCCGACCTCGTAGCAGCATGCCCCGGCGCAGGGGCCGAGCACCGCGGCGATGTCACCGTCGGAGAGGGTGCGAAGCGTCGCGACCCCTTCCTCGAGGACGCCGGCTCCGAGGCCTCGCCAGCCGGCGTGCACCATCGCTACCGCGCCCGGGGCGGTGAGGGCCACCGGCAGGCAGTCGGCGGCCAGGACCATCGTCCCGACACCGCGCGCGGCCGTGACCTGGCCGTCGGCGCTCTCGAGCCGGCCCTGCGGGCGTCTGTCGTTGCCGCAGGAGGCGATGAGCACGCGTGTCCCGTGCACCTGGTAGCCGCGGGCGAGCCCGTCGATGCCCAGGCGGCGGCGCAGGCGATGCCGGTTCTCGGCGCCCGACTCCGCCCCCTCGCCGCCGACGCTCGACATGTTGCCGTCGGCGCGCTCGGTGAACAGGACGCCGCCGCCCGAAAAGGAGACCGCCAGCCCCTCAGGCATCGACCGGGATCTCGTGTTCGAGCGCTGCGCGCAGCTCCTGCTCGCGGCCGCTTGCTCCGCCGCCGCGCTTGGACGCGAGGGCTGCCGCCAGGCGGGCGCCGACCTCGGGCCCCTCAGGGACCCCGGCGGCCATCAGGTCGTGGCCGTCGATGTCCAAGCGCACATGCCGCTGGGTCACGAGCCAGTCGCGCACGCGGGCGCCGTCCTCCGGCGACCGCCGGGCCGCCAGCGCGCCGGCGATCGCCGCGGCCTCGACCGGGAAGTGGTCGAGCGCCGCGTACAGCTCCGCGGCCGTGAGAGCGTGCTCGCTCGGATCGCCGCGGAAGCGGACCCGCGCGGCCAGCTCAGCGCTGAGCGCGAGGCGCTCCAGCGCCTCGTCCTCCGCCGGGAGGAGCGCCACCCCCAAGAGCAGCAGCTCGTTGGCGCCGTCGGGCGGCAGGAGCGCCTGCGCCTCGCCCGCGAGAGCGTCGTCGAAGCCCAGCCCGAGAGCCGCGAGCACCCCCAGCTCCTGCAGCGCGACCATCGCCGCGCGGGCGGCCGGCTCGCGCGCCGCCAGCAACAGCTCCGATGCGATCCGCTCGCCCGAGACCGTGTCGAGTGCGCCGCCCGCCAGCGCGTGCTCTGCCAGCTCGCGGGTGCGCGGGTCGATCTCGAAGGAGAGCCTGGCCGCGTAGCGCGCCAGGCGCAACATGCGCGTGGGGTCGTCCAGGAAGCTCGCCTCGTGCAGCACCCGCAACCGCCCCGCGCGCAGGTCATCCAGCGCCCCCTCGACCGACACGAGGCCCTCGTTCTCGGCGCCGTGCAGCGGCAGCGCGATCGCGTTGACGGTGAAGTCGCGCCGGCGCAGATCCTCCTCGAAGTTGCCCGGGCGCACCTCAGGCAGCGCACCGGGCGCGGAGTAGGACTCCGCGCGGCGCTCGGCGATGTCGATGCGCCCGTAGCGCCAGGCCACGGAGGCCGTCCCGAAGCGCTCGTGCAGCACCGGCTCGACCGGCTCGCCGTACGCGCGCTCGCTCGGCGAGACCGACGCCGCCAGCTCGTGCGCGAGCCCCGCCGCGTCCGCCGCGACGGTGACGTCGAGCTCGCGCGGCCAGTGCCCGAGCAGGATGTCGCGGACCGCGCCTCCCACCAGCGCCACGTCCTCGCGCCTGCGTGCCTGCGCGAGCAGCTCGGGCCCGCCCGGGAGCCCCGTGAGCCGGTGCAGCACGCGCTCAGCGCTCTGCAGGGGATGCACGGCGCTCATGCCGCCTCGCGCACCGGGATCCCCGCAGCGGCGAGGTGCGCCTTCGCCTGGGCGATCGAGAACGTGCCGTAGTGGAAGATCGAGGCGCAGAGCACGGCGTCGGCGCCCGCCCGCAGCGCCTCGACGAGGTGGTCGAGCGTGCCGGCTCCGCCCGAGGCGATCACCGGCACGCCCACAGCCTCGCTCACGGCCGCCGTGAGCTCCAGGTCATAGCCGTCGCTGGTGCCGTCACGGTCCATGCTCGTCAGCAGGATCTCCCCGGCGCCGCGCTCGACCCCCTCGCGGACCCACGCCACCGCATCGCGCCCCGCCGGCTTGCGACCCCCCGCGACATACGCATCCCACCCGTCATCCCCATTATTAAAATTCTCGTTCCCGGCACGCCGCTTCGCGTCGATGGCGAGGACCACGCATTGGGACCCGAAGGTCTCGGCCAGCTCGTCGATCAGCGCCGGTCGTGCCAGCGCCGCCGAGTTCACCGACACCTTGTCCGCGCCCGCGTCCAGGACCGCCTGCGCATCGGCGACCGAGCGCACGCCGCCGCCGATCGTGAACGGCACGAACACCTCGTCGGCGGTGCTGCGCGCCAGACGCGCGATCGTGTCGCGCTTCTCGTGCGTGGCCGTGATGTCGAGGAAGATCAGCTCGTCGGCGCCCTCGCGGTCGTAGTGCGCGGCCAGCTCGACCGGGTCGCCGGCATCGCGGATGTCGACGAATTCGATGCCCTTGACCACGCGTCCGCCGTCCACGTCCAGGCAGGGGATGACGCGCTTGTAGTGCACGCCGGGAACGGTAGCCCGTCGGCGGCGCAGGCCGAAGCTCAGGCCGCGAGCGCCGCCTTCGCCTCGCCGACGGTGAAGCGGCGCTCGTACAGCGCCTTGCCGACGATCACGCCCTCGATCGACTCGAGACCGTGCTCCGCGCGCAGCGCCGCGAGCGCGTGCAGGTGCTCGAGCGTGCCGATCCCACCCGAGACGATCAGGCGCCCGTCGCCGACCGCCCGCGCCGCCGCCTGCACCGCGCCGAGGTCCGGGCCGTCGAGCATGCCGTCGTGGTCGATGTCGGTGAAGGCGAAGCGCTGCACCCCGGCGGCGTGGAAGGCGGCCAGCGCCTCGGGGGCGGTGACCTGCGAGGCCTGCAGCCAGCCGTGCGTCGCCACCCCGCCCTCGCGCACGTCGACCCCGACGAGCACGCGCTCCTCGCCGTGCTCGGCCAGCGCGTCGCGCAGCAGCTCGGGATCGGTCATCGCGGCCGTGCCGATGACCACGCGCGCGGCCCCGGCCTCGAGCGCCGCCTCGATCGCGAAGGCAGAGCGCAGCCCGCCGCCGTACTGCACCGGAACCCCGGTCACCTCGGCGATCGCGCGGAGCCGCTCGAGGTTCACGGGCTCGCCGGCCTTGGCGCCGTCGAGGTCGACGACGTGCAGGCGCTCGGCGCCCGCGTCCACCCAGGCCGCCGCGGCCGCCACCGGATCGGCGTCGTAGACCGTGCGCGCGTCGAAGTCCCCCTTCGCCAGGCGCACCGCGCTGCCGCCGAGGATGTCGATCGCGGGGTAGAGGTTCACCGCCGCAGCGCGGCGCCCTCGAGGCAGAACGTCGCGAAGTTGGCGAGCATCCGCAGGCCCGCCGCCGAGGACTTCTCGGGGTGGAACTGGACGCCGAAGAACGAGCCGCGCTGGACGGCGGTCACGAAGCGCCCCCCGTAGTCGGCGGTGCCCACCAGGTCCTCGGGATCGGTCAGCACCGGAGCGAGCGAGTGGACGTGGTAGAAGGCGCAGCGCAGCGGGAGGTCGCGTGTCAGGGGCGAGCGGGCTTCGCGCAGCTCGACCTCGTTCCAGCCGATGTGCGGCAGCTTCAGCCCTTCGGCGCGCAGCGGGCGCACCTCGCCTCCGATCAGCCCCAGCCCCTCGGCGCCGCCCAGCTCCTGTGAGGAGTCGAACGCCAGCTGCATGCCCAGGCAGACGCCCAGCACCGGCGTGCCGGCGCGGACGCGCTCGCGCACCAGCTCGTCGAGGCCGAGGCGCCGCAGGCTCTCCATCGCCCTGGGGAACGCTCCGACGCCCGGCAGGACGAGCCCCGGGAAGCCGGCGAGGCGGTCGGGGTCGGAGCTGAGCACGGGCCGCGCGCCGACGTGCTCGAACGCCTTCTCGACCGAGCGGCGGTTACCCATGCCGTAGTCGACGATGCCGATCTCGACCGGCTCGGAGAGCAGCTTTGCGTCGCTCACGAGGTCAGTGTCCCCTTGGTGCTCGGGACGCCGCTCTCGGTCGGGTCGATCTCGACGGCCTCGCGCAGGGCGCGCGCGAAGGCCTTGAACGCCGCCTCGATCATGTGGTGGGCGTTGCTCCCCGTTTCCACGCGCAGGTGCAGGGTGAGCTTGGCCGAGTTCGCGAGCGCGCGGAAGAACTCCTCGGTCAGCTCGTGCTCGAAGCCGCCGGTGGCCCCGGGCGGAAGCTCGGCGTCGAACACCGTCAGCGGGCGGCCGGAGATGTCGATCGCGCAGCTCGCGCGGGCCTCGTCCATCGGCACGGTCGCGGCGCCGTAGCGGACGATGCCGGCCCGGTCGCCGAGGGCCTGGTCGAGTGCCTGGCCGAACACGATCGCCGTGTCCTCGGCGGTGTGGTGGGCACCGGTCTCCAGGTCGCCGCTGACCTCGACGTCGAGGTCGAGCCGGCCGTGGCGCGCGAGCAGGTCGAGCATGTGGTCGAGGAAGCCGACGCCGGTGCTGCGCGCGCCCTCGCCGGTCCCTTCCAGGGACAGCCACAGGCGCACGTCGGTCTCGCCCGTCTTGCGCTCGATGCTGGCGGTCCGGCTCATGGGGCGCCATTCTCCTCGATGTCCTCGGGGGAGGGTCGGCCGGCGCTCCATGCCGGACTCCGCGCCTCCATCGAGGCTGCGTGGACCTCGAAGCCCTCCGCGCGGGCGATCGGCGCCCCTGCGGCGGCGAGCTTGGCCGCCGCCGGGCCCACGCGCAGCTCGGTCATGCGGCGGCGGAAGTGGCGCGGCGTGAGGCCCGAGGCGAAGCGCGCGGCACCCGCCGTCGGCAGGATGTGGTTGGAGCCCGCGACGTAGTCGCCGAAGGCGGTGGCGCTCTCGGCGCCGACGAACAGGCATCCCGCCGAGTGCACGGCGGTCGCGAGCGCCTCGACGTCCTCCCCGATCAGCTCCAGGTGCTCGGCGGCGAAGGCGTTGGCGAGCGCGATCGCCTCGCGCGCGCCGGCCACCTGCGCAGTCGCGAAGGCGGCGTCGCCCACCGTCGGCTGGTCCACGACGCGGCGTTCGAGCTCTGATGTGAGGCGTGCGAGGTGCTCGGCCGAGGGCGAGACCGCCCCGACGAGGCTGCCGCTGCCGTGCTCGGCCTGGGCGAGCATGTCGAGTGCGGCGAGTGAGATCTCGTGCTCGCCGCACGCGGCGCCGAGCACGACGAGCAGATCGGAGGGGCCCGCGAAGCCGTCGATCCCGACGACGCCCGAGAGCTGGCGCTTGGCCTCCTGGACATAGAGGTTGCCCGGGCCGACGATCACGTCGACCGCCCGCACCGTCTCGGTCCCGTAGGCGAGCGCGGCGACAGCCTGCGCGCCGCCCATCCTGTAGACGCGCTCGACACCGCACAGGCGGCAGGTGCCGAGGACCGCGGGGTCGATCTCGCCGTCGGGTCCCGGGGGCGCGCAGACGGCAACGTCGATCACACCCGCCGCGCGTGCGGTGACGACCCCCATCACGACCGTGCTCGGATACGGGGCGCGGCCGCCCGGCACGTACACGGCGGCGGAGGACACGGGGACCTCGCGCAGCCGCAGGCGCTGGCCCTGCGCCAGCTCGAGCGAGGCCTCCTGGCCGGCGCCCGCGTCGGCGACCTGGGCGACGTTTGCGATCGCAACCTGCAGGCCGGCCACGAGCTCGAGCGGCATCTGGCGGATCGCGTCGTCGAGCTGCTCCGGCTCCACGAGCAGCGGCGACGGATCGCGCCCGCCGGTGTCGAAGCGGGCGGTGAGCTCCCGGACGGCGGCGTCGCCGCCCTCGCGGACCTGGGACAGGATCTCGGCCACCTGCCCGGCGACCGACTCGCCCGCGGGGACCAGCTCGCGAAGCCGCTCCGCCGCGGCGACCGGGCCGCCGAGCCCGTCGATCTCGGACTCGCTGAGGTGCAGGAGCTTCATCTAGCTCTCGCTCGGGACAGGCAGGGCGCGCAGCCGGCGGCGCAGCTCGTCGATCTCCGCGGCCTTCATCTTGTAGCTCACGGGGTTGGCGATCAGGCGGGCGGTGCACTCCACGATCTCCTCGCGCACGACGAGGTTGTTCTCGCGCAGCGTGGTGCCGGTCGCGGTGAGATCGACGATCGCCTCGACGATCCCCGTCAGCGGGGCGAGCTCGACCGAGCCCTTGACCTCGACGATCTCGGCCTGGCGGCCGGTTTCTTCGAGATAGCGGGAGGCGATGCGGGGGTACTTGGTGGCGACGCGCATGACGCCGAGCCTGCGCAGCGCCTCGACCGCGGGGTCCGCGCCGGCCTTGCCCGCGAGCACCATCGTGCAGCGCCCGTAGCCGAGGTCGAGCAGCTCGTAGACCTTGCGGCCGTCCTCGCCCTGGGAGTCGAAGCCCCACCCACCCTGCTCGAGCAGCACGTCCTTGCCGGTGATGCCGAGGTCGGCGGCGCCCGCCTCCACGTAGGTCGGCACGTCCGAGGGGCGCATCGTGATCACGCCGATCTCCTCGAACAGGAGCTTGCGATCGTTCGAGCGCAGCTCGTCGGTGTCGAGCCCGAGCGCGGTCAGGAGCTCGACGGTGCCGTCGAACAGGGCGCCGCGTGGCACCGCGATCGTGAGGCTCCCCAGCTTGCTCACGTTGCCGCCTCCTCCGCAGGGGCGCTCCGAGCGGTGGGGGCTTCCACAGGTGCGGGCGCTCCCCCGCCCTCGCGTGCCTGGCCCGGCGAGGAGGCCTGCGCGAGGCCGTCGCCCAGCGCGCTCGCGAGCAGGGCGCCCGTGCCTCGCTCCTCGCCTGCCAGCGCGAGGTGCAGGCGGTCGATGCCGAGGGCGAAGCCGACGGCCGGAAGGCGCCGCCCGAAGCGCCCGAGGAGCTCGTCGTAGCGTCCGCCGCCACCGATCGGCGCGCCGAGCGCAGGGTCGTAGACGTCGAACACGGCGCCGGTGTAGTAGCCGATGTTGCGCACGAGGCCGAGGTCGACGATCACCCGCGCGGCGATGTCGGGATCGAGCAGCTCCAGCACCTGGCGGAGCCCCGTGACGGCCTCGGCGGCCTCGGCAGGGGCCTGCGCGAGCAGCTCGGGGCCGCCCCGCCGCTGCGGGACGTCCAGGAGCAGCTCGGCGGCCTCGCCGGCGATACCGGACTCGCCGATGCGACGCTCGAGCTCGACGAAGTCACGCATCACGAGCGCCTCCAGCAGGCCGTCGCGCGCCTCCTCGGGCACCGCGAGGCTCGCCATCAGGGCCGGGAACAGGGAGGCGTCGCCGACGCCGACGCGGTAGTCCTTCAGGCCGGTGGCGTCGAGCGCGCGGCAGAGGACGGTCAGCGCCTCGGCCGTTCCTTCCGGGGCGGGCGAGCCGATCAGCTCGATGCCGGCCTGGAGCAGCTCTCGTGGCTGGCCCCGCGCCGGTGAGACGCCGCGATAGCAGTGGGCGAAGTAGCAGAAGCGCAGGGGCGGGTCGGCCGTCGCGTAGCGGCTCGCGACGACGCGGGCGATCGGCACGGTCATGTCCGAGCGCAGGACCAGCACGGCGCCGTTCTCGTCGAAGACGCGATATGCGGGCTGGGCTTCGGCCAGGGCGGCGCGGGCCAGCACGGACTCGTACTCCAGCGCAGGCGTGTAGACCTCGCCGTAGCCGTGGGCCTCGAACACACCGCGCAGGGCGTCGGTGATGGCGCGGGCCTCGCGCGTCTCGTCGGGCAGCACGTCACGCGTGCCGCTGGGAATCGGGTGGATCATGCCGACCCGAGGTTACTCAGGGGCTGGTGGGATCGGCGTCGAGGGCGCGCACGGATCGGCGGTGGAATCGGCGTGGATGCCAGGCGGGTGGCGCCGGCCGGCTCGGCCGCTCAGGCGTGGACCGGCTCGGTGGCGACGCGCTCGATGTGGGCGCCCAGGTCGCGCAGCCGCTCGTCGATGCGCTCGTAGCCGCGGTCGATCTGGCGGATGTTGCCGATCTCGCTGCGCCCCTCCGCGCAGAGGGCTGCAAGCAGCATCGCCATGCCGGCGCGGATATCCGGGGACTCGACACGCTCGCCGCGCAGGCGCCGCGGACCGGTGACGATCGCGCGGTGCGGGTCGCACATGACGATGTCGGCGCCCATCAGGATCAGCTTGTCGGCGAAGATCAGGCGGTTCTCGAACATCCACTCGTGGATCAGGATCGAACCCTCGGCCTGGGTCGCCAGCGCGACCGCGATCGAGGTCAGATCGGCGGGAAACGCGGGCCAGGGTCCGTCCTGGATCTTGCTCTTGTATTCGCCGACGTCGGCCTGCACGACGAGCTTCTGCCCGCCCGGCACGAACACGTCGTTCCCGTGAAGCTCCGAGCGCAGGCCGAGGCGTTCGAAGACGAGCCGGATCATCTGCAGGTCGTCCGGGACGGTGTCCTTGATGTGAAGCTCGCCGCCGGTCACGCCGGCGAGGGCCATGAAGCTGCCGATCTCGATGTGATCGGGCGCGACGTCGTGCTCGCAGCCGTGCAGGCGCTCGGCCCCGTTCACGGTGAGCAGGTTCGAGCCGATGCCCTGGATGTCGGCGCCCATCTTCACCAGCATGCGCGCGAGGTCCTGGACGTGTGGCTCGCAGGCGGCGTTGCCGATCACGGTCGTACCCGGCGTCAGCGCCGCGGCCATCAGCGCGTTCTCGGTCGCCATCACCGAAGGCTCGTCCATGAAGACGTCGGTCGGGCGCAGGCCGTTGGGCGCGGCGAGCTCGATGCCGCCGTTGACGTCGACGGTCGCGCCCATGGAGCGGAAGGCGTCGAGATGGGGGTCGAGGCGGCGGCGGCCGATCACGTCGCCGCCCGGCGGCGGCATCACGGCGCGGCGGAAGCGGGCGAGGAGCGGGCCCGCGAGCAGGAAGGAGGCGCGGATCTGCTCGGCGAGATCGCGGTCGATCTCCGCGCCGTGGACGTTCGCGGCGCACAGAGCGACCTCGTTGGGGCCGCGCCACGAGACCTCGACGCCGATCCCGTGGAGGATCTCGAGCATCGCGTCGACGTCGCGGATGCGCGGAACATTGCGGACGAGCACGGGCTGGTCGGTCAGCACGCACGACGCCAGGATCGGAAGCGCGCCGTTCTTGTTCCCGGCCGGCACCAAGGTGCCGGAGAGCGGCGCACCGCCTTCGATCACGAACTTCTCCATGAGCTTGCGGCGCCGCGAGCGGGCCACGATGGGGCCGAAGCGGCGGCGTTCGGAGAGGGTAACAGCCATCTGAAGTGTCAAGTTCGAGCCGGGCGGCCGGGAACCTGCATGACCTCCCAATGCGCTCCGGCGCGCCGTCGAGCTCCATGCAAAGCGCGTCCCGTTGCAACTTCCATTGCAGCTTCGGGACGCCTCAACGGCTTTCTAGAGCCGTTTCCCGCACCGCCTCCGGTGCGCACACATGTTCGCACATCTTCCGTCCGCCGGCGTTCCTACGGTACGAACACATGTTCTCGTCACTGCGGACATCGCCGATTGCCCAGCGGACGCTCGGAGCGCTGGACCTGGCCCGCTCGTTCCTCTTGCTCGAGGACGACGTACACGTCGACTGGGAGGTCGACCGGAACGGGCACTCTCAGCCGGTCCATCCGCACCGGGCTCCGCTGCGCACGCGGTGTCCACCTCGCCGTCCGGGCTCGCCCGTGCCGGCGCCGCACGAGTGCATCTCCCCCACCTTCTACGGCCGGCCCGAGGCGCAGGGAGGGAACGCGCGGGCCGAGCGCCGGGAGCGCATCCCGGCACGCCGTGGGTGGCAGACCGGGTGCACGGAGACGCACCCGGGCTGCCGGCGCCACGCCCGCCCTGCCGGCTCGGATTGCCGGCGGGGCGGCGGCGGTGGCGGGATCTCCTGAGCGCGGCCGGCCCGCTGAGTGCCGTTAGATTCTCGCCGTGCGCATCCGCTCGCTCGACCATCTCGTCCTCACGGTCGCGGACATCGATGCGACGGCACGGTTCTACGAAGCTCTCGGGATGGAGCGAGAGACCTTCTCCGCCGGGCGCACCGCGATGCGGTTCGGAGATCAGAAGCTGAACCTCCACGAGGCGGGCGCCGAGATCGCGCCGCACGCGGAACATCCGACCCGCGGGTCCGCCGATCTCTGCTTGCTCGTCGACAGGGAGGTGGGCGAGATCGCCGGCGAGCTCGCGGCGGCCGGCGTGCCCGTCGAGCTGGGACCGGTGCGGCGCAGCGGAGCGGCCTTCCCGCTCGAGTCGGTCTATGTGCGCGACCCCGACGGCAATCTCGTGGAGCTCTCAGCCCCCGCCGGCCCGTGAG
>CAVTXW010000004.1:0-468554 GCA_963738815.1 uncultured Solirubrobacteraceae bacterium | reverse complement strand
CACATGCAGTTCTATGCGCGCTTTCAGGATGAGGTCGTTGCTGCGCCCGATCTGATCGCCGCGCACGTGGAGCGCGCCCGCGCGAACGTCTCTGACGCGTTCCGCGAGATCTTCGACGTCCAGCTCGTCCAGGCACACGAGCGCCTCGTCGCCGAACCGCAGAGCCCGTCCGCCAAGGTGCGGTTCGTGACGATCTACCACCTGATCCTCGAGTCCACGCTCGGCCTGACGACGTTCAAGTTCACGACCGACTACCTCTCCGGCGAGGGGCTGCTGCCCGGATTCGTCGAGGGCTATTCGAAGATCCACCACGACGAGACGCGCCACATCGGCTACGGCGTGTGGTTCCTGCGCGATACCGTCCGCGAGCAGCCCGAGCAGGCCGACACCGTCCGGCAGACGCTGCGCGACCTGCTGCCGTCAGTCGCAGCTTCGCTCGCGCCTCCCGACACCGGCTCGGATCGCGACTTCGCCGCGATCGGCGCGACCAGTGAGGCGATCCGCGAGTTCGCGATCGGCGGACTCACGCGCCGGCTCGACATCATCGGCGTGCCGCTCAGCACCCTCTGATCGCACACGCTGCCGAAGGACCTCGCTCGGTCCTCCATCGTGGACGGCTCGGGCGCGCCTCGCTGATGCCGCGGTAGCGGCCGATCCCAGAGGGTCGCCAGGGTTCTCCCTGCCGGGACCGCCCGGCCCCCAGGAGGGCAGGGCGGTTGCGGTAGAGCGCAATTCCCCGTGGTTATTGGGGTTCAGGTGCTCTCAGTTCGAGGTTCTGGGGTCACTTTGGACCCCAAATTGGACCCCAGGAAACGGGGCCCTCGGAGACTCCAGACCCGCTCTTGGGCGTCCCGCTGCTTCACGGGACGTGGCCGGGAGCAGTCAGGCGGGGGTCCGTCGGTGCGCTGTATGCTCGCCGTCCGTGAGCGCGAATGACGGCATCGGATCCCGAGAGATGCCGCCAAGCCCCAGGCGTAGCCGGTCGCCGCGGCGATCGAGGCGATGGGTCGGGGCCGTGCTCATCCTTGCCTCCACGGCGTTGTGTGGCAGCGGTCAGGTCGCGGCCGCGTCCAGCTCCGATGCCCAGGCAACGCACGCCTATCTGATCGCCCAGTACAGGCTCGTCACGGCGCTGCTGCACGGAGTCGCGCAGGCGCACGGTGCGGAGAGCGCCGCGGCGGCGCAGCTCGCTCGAGAGTGCCCAGGGGTGGTGTCGGGGATGCCGCCTGAACCTTCCCTGAAGGCGTTTCCGGTTCCGCCCCGCGTCAGGGGTGAAAACGCCCGCCTGACCCAGCAAAAGCAAACGATCCGTGACGAGCTCGCCGCGGCGGTGGCCCAACCTCTCGCCACCTCATATCGCCCTGCCGACGAAACCTACGCCACCGAAGTAAGCCAGCTGTCGTGGAGCAACCCGGCGATCGCCGCGGCGCTCCAGGCTGCGACAACGGCCAGGCTGGAAGCCGTCTCGGCCCCCGCTCCGCCGGCCTGCGCCGACGCGAGGGCGTGGGCGCAGAGCGGCTATCGCGCCCTGTCGGCGGGCAGCCGGGGATTCGAGGCTTCACAAACCGCGCGGAGGAACTCCGATCGGCAGGAGGAAAGCTCCCTGGGCACACTGCTGAAGCCCTACGAGAACGCATCAGATCGAGCGCTGATCCGCAAGACCAACGCGGTCGGAATCAAGCTCATTGCCAGCGCCTATGCCACCGTGCAGGTGGTGTTGAGGTTGGAGCGAGTCGTCGGCTTCCCGCAGATCGGAGCCGAAGAACCCAAGCCGGTCACGTTGGGTCACGGGCGCACGGCAGCCGGTACTCGCTACGAAGTCAGTTCCGGGTCCGGCGTGCTGGGCGGTTTGGGCTGTCACCGCGCGGCGACCGTCGCGTATTCCCGACCGGGAGCGCCCGAAGTGCTCATCGTGGGCGGCCCGAATAACCCGATCTGCCTGTCCTCCCCCCGGTATCGGCACCCGGCGCTGTTCTGCGAAGTAGGTATCGCGACGATCCAGACAGCGGTGCCGGCGTCGGTGCGCTCTGTCAGGCTGGTGCTCGCCGACGGACGGACGATCGAGTCGCGCGTGGTCCGCGTGCCGCGACGAGATGGTGGCCCTTCTGGCATCTACGCCCAGGAGATCCGTGGCAGCACGAGTCACGCCGCAGCGCTCGTCGAGCTGAATCGGAGCGGGGCTGTCGTGCTCACCGTGCCACTACCGCGATACCGCTGTGTGAAGCCACGCAGGGAACCGGAGCTAGTGCCCACGAGCACCGAGCTTGTCAGCGCCCGCACGCCCGAAGGGGAACCATTCACGATCCGGGCTTTCGGCAGCTTCAACGGCGAGCCTTCCCTCAGCGTGGACACCGGCGTTGACCCGGAAGTGAATGAACAGGCGATCGAACTCGGGGCGAGCAAAGCGTTCCCCTGGTCGCTACAGATCGGCTGTGCCCCACACCCCTATGCGATCCTCTACGGAATCCTCGCGCCACCAGGAAAGGTGGTGGTGGCGCAAACGTCCCAAGGTGCCGTCTCGCTGAACATGGTTCCGGTCGCAGCGCGCGTGCACGCGAAGGGGCCGCTCGTCTACGGCGTGTTCAGCAAGCTGCCCTCTGAACTGACGATACTCCGAGCGAACGGCTCGACGGTCTACAGCGAAAACCTGCAGGCAAAGGCGACGGAAGCGGCGCAGTTCTGCGAAGGCTACGCCGAACCGTGACAGGCATGGTCCCAGCGCCGGATTCGACGCCTCTGGACGACTCATCTCACCCGAGCATCCAACAAGACCTCAATCGCGAAGGCAGGCCGGGTCGCGCTCGTTGCGAACGCTCGAGCCCTCGTCTATGCGGGCTGATCGGTTCCGAGCGCCGCGCGCACGATGTCGCTGACTTTCTCGGTCAGCTCGTCCCGGCGCACGTATTTCGCGAGAGGACTCAGGATGAACGCTTGGTGTTCAGACCAGAAGAGCTGGACGAGGCCGTCGAGAGCGGCCGCAACGCGCTGCCCAGATGTACCTCCAGGATCAGCTTCGAACGCATCGATGGCGTCCGACAGTCGCGAGTAGTCGTCGGGAGTGAGTTGCACGATGAGTGAGGTCCGTTGCTCTCGCAACTTCCGCACTGCCCCGCCTTCGAACGACGACCGGTCGCCCCGAATCAGCTGCCTGGCTTCGTCGCGCATCAACGTGGCCGCGATCGTGGCTTGTGCGAGCTCATCGCGACGGGTCGCCCAGAATCGGTAGCCGAAGCCGACGCCAAGCCCAACCACTACGCCGATGAAGCCTACGAGAGCCGCGGACACCGGCCTATTGGACCACGAACGCTTTAGGTGCGTCCTGCCGCGTCGGATGTCGCGACTCGTGCGGGTGCGGTCGAGCCGGCGTGCGTGTGCGGTCCATCCGCGGTCGCGCCGGGCCCAGACCATTCCGTGCGCCCAGCGCAAGAGGCCGCTCCTCGCATGAAGCAGCGTCGCCAAGCCAAGTTTCGAGGCTCAGGCCGCCCCCGGCGCAGCCCCAGCATCCAACGAGAAAGCAATCGGGGCGCCTGATGTTGGGTCGAGGTGGCCCCAACTCTGCGAGATCCTGCGGGCTAGGAGCGGCTACGACTAGCCGTGCGGTGATACGTGCGAACTGTTCGGGCATGATGAAGGCATGGGACGGACTCTGGGCCGCAGAGCGTTGCGGACACTCGTGCGCCGAAACGTCTGCGCCCTCATGTTTCTGTTCTGGCGCTTGGGCTGGCAGCTTGCGGCGCCAACGAAACGGCGGAACCAGCGGGTCGCCGGTACCACATAGAAGCCATCGCGGAAAACGGCACCGGCATTACGGTCGTAAGCGCTGTCGAGGACAGCCAGGGAAGGCTCACGCACGGCGAAATCACCCCACTGAGCCCTCCGGGGAACCCGAAGGCTCAAGTATCTGGCACTACGACGCCGCGTTCATACGTGGCCATGGGAAGGTCCGTCCTTTCCGTGCCAGGCCCCGGGCGGTTAGCGCCGCGCGGGGGCGCCTATCTAGTTTCGAGCGAGGCTACGCCGCCCGCTGCGATGGAATCGCTTGCGGCGCGCATCTTGACCCGCCGCACGAGAAATTGGACCCCAAATTGGACCCCACGCGACGCTGCAACTCCGCCCTGCAAAGCCGGAATCGGCCCTACAAAGCCGATTCCGGCGTATCGGGGAGACAGGATTTGAACCTGCGACCGCCCGGCCCCCAGCCGGGTGCGCTACCAGACTGCGCCACTCCCCGTGGCTGGACCCGATTCTAGGCGCTCCGCTGAGCCGCGGCCGCCTCGCCGCGCACCCGTGCCAAACTGTGCGTCCTCGCCGGGCCGGCCGTGGCGCCGCCCAGCGCGCGGCGGTAGCTCAATGGCAGAGCCTTGCCCTTCCAAGGCAATGACACGGGTTCGATTCCCGTTCGCCGCTCTCAACCCCCCGCCGTTCACGAAGGCGGCCGCCACCCCCGCGCCAGCGTCGTCTGCCCGACCTCGATGATGTAGCCGTCCGGGTCGCGCACGTAGCAGCGGATCTCAGTCTCATGCTGCTTGGGCGGCGTCAGGAACTCGGCCCCGCGAGCGCTCCACTCCGCATACACCGCCGCGATGTCCGCGACCCGGATGTTGAGGAAGCTGCTCACCCGGTCCGGATCGGGCGGCGTCTCCAGCGTGACGGTGGGCTTGTCGTCGGTCGGCCCACCTCCGACGTTGATGATGATCCAGGTGTTCGCCAGCGCGACGTAGGTGACCTCGTCGCCCGACTCGCCGGAGATGACCGTCCGGCCGCCCAGGACATCCGTGTAGAAGCGGCGGGAACGCTCGACATCGGCCGAGACGATGAAGTGCCCCACGACCATCTGCTCGTCGCTGCTGCTCATGATGACCTCCGTTGTTGGAACGGACTCGTCCTCCCTCAGCAGAGGACGCCCTGCGCGCCCAAGACCTCCCTCATCGCAGTCCCGGCCCCGTCGCTCGGGCCGCCCCCCCGCGCTCCTCGACCGGCACCTCCCCCGACTCGTCCGCCAGGCCCGGCGGCGGCCAGGGCCCGAACCAGTTGTCGCGGGCGCCGTCGAGCGTCACCGTCGAGCCGTTGAAGGCCGCGCCCAGCGGCGAGCTCAGCAGCGCGATCAACCAGGCGTGCTCGATCGGCTCGCCCAGGCGCTGTATCGGAACCGTGCGCGAGGCGCCCGCGCGCACGCTCTCCGGGTACTTCGCCGTCACCTCCGTCGCGAAGTGACCCGCCGCGACCGCGACGACCGCTATCTTCGAGTCCGCCCATCGCGCGGCGAGTTCCCTCGTGAGCGCCTCGACGGTCGCCCGGGCGGCGCCCGAATGCGCCATCCCGGGCATGCCGTGGTGCGGAGAGAGCGTGACGTTGATCACCCTCCCGGCGCCGGCCGCCGCGAAGGCAAGCCGGTGGGCGGCCTCGGACATGTTCAGCATCCCCCCCACGTTCAGCCGCCAGACGGCGCGCCAGCCCTTTGACGCGATCAGCTCGGCGGGGCTGAAGAACTGCCCGCCCGCGTTGTTGACGAGCACGTCGAGCCGGCCGTGGCGCTCGAGCGCGCTCGCCACCAAGCTCTCCGCGCCGCCGGGCTCGCGCACGTCGCCGGCGACCCAGCCGATCCGCTCGCCGGCCGGGCCCAGCTCCTCGCGCGCCCGCGCGACGGCCTCCTGCAGAACCTCCTCGCGACGTCCGGCGATCGTGACCTCGGCCCCGCACCGCGCCAGCTCGAACGCGCTCTCGCGCCCCAGGCCGGTGCCCCCGCCGGTGATCAGCACCGCCGTCCCGGCCAGGGCGTCCTGCGCGAAGATCCGCGACCGGGGCTCGCTCATGGCCAGCGATCATAGGTCCAGGCCCGTGCGGGCGTCCGCCGCGGTTGCAGTCCGTCCCCAGACCGCTTTAGGGTTTGTTCGTGTCCCGCAGACCGTCGGTCCTCGTCCTTGTGATCACCGTCGGCGACTACCTGCTGTGGAACTGGTCGCTGAGCGCCAACCACGACGCACTCGCTCTCGTGTCCGGACTGACGTTGCCGCCCCTCGCCCTCGTCTCACTGTGGATCATCGCGTTGGGCACCATGCGACTTCTCGCGGCCCTCGCACAGCGGCCCGGAAGGGCACGCGCGAGCGGCAGGCCCGCCGCCGGCTCCTCGAGGCCTGCCCGGCGCCCTGCGGCGGCGACCGCCGAGCAGAGCGCCGCCGCGGCCGGCGAAGAGTCCACGAGAATCGCCGCCTGAGCAGCCGCCGCTCCTCGTTGCGGGGCGGAGGCAGGCCATGAGCCCGCGGCGCAAGCGCCTCTTCTCGCGCCGGCGGCGGCTGCCGTGGGCGATCGCGGGCATCCTCGTCCTGGTGCTCGGCGGCGTCGCGCTCGGCGCCTATCTCTACGAGCGCAACCGCACAGGGAGCATCTACCACCCGCACGCGCCGTTCACGGCCGAATCGACGCCCACCGCCCTGCCGAAACAGCCACCGGACCGCTTCTCCTGGCCCAACTACGGCTACACGAAGGACCACTCACGCTTCTTCCCCGCGCCCGAAAGCGTGCGCCCGCCGTTCCGCCAGCTGTGGAAGCGAAACGCCCACGAACTGCTCGAGTTCCCGCCCGTGATCTACGCGGGCCGGCTGTTCCAGCTCGGCGACAACGCGGTCCTGACCGCCACCAACAAGCACACCGGCCAGGTCGTCTGGAAGCGCAAACTCGGCCACCTCTCGGCCTCCTCCCCGGCCATCACCTCGAACACTGTCTACGTCACGGTCCTCGCCAGCGGCCAAGGGCCGCCCGGGCGGGTCTTCGCGGTCAACTCCAGCGACGGCGTCACGCGCTGGAGCCGCCCCCTGCCCTCGCGCGCCGAGTCCTCGCCGCTCGTCGACCGCGGCCGCGTCTTCTTCGGCTCTGAAAACGGCACCGTCTACGCGCTCGACGACAGCAACGGTCGCGTGATCTGGACCTACCACGCCGGCGGCGCGGTCAAGGCGAGCCCGACCCTCTCGAAGGGCGTCCTCTACTTCGGCGACTACTCGGGGCACCTGCAGGCGGTCTCCGAGAGCGACGGGCACCTGCTCTGGCGCAGCGGCTCGGGCGGCGCCCTGCTCGGCAGCGGCACCTTCTACTCGACCTCCGCCGTGTTCTACGGCCGCGTCTACCTGGGCAACACCGACGGGCGCATCTACGCCTACGACGCGTCGAGCGGGCGTCTGGACTGGGCCGTGCAGACCGGCTCCTACGTGTACGCGTCCCCGGCCGTCACCAACGCTCCCGGGCTCGGACCGACGATCTACCTCGGCTCCTACAACGGCACCTTCTACGCGCTCAACGCCCGCTCGGGCCACATCAGCTGGACGTTCAACGCGGGCGGCAAGATCTCCGGCTCGGCGACGATCATCGGCCGCGTCGTCTACTTCGCCGACCTCGCCGACCACCGCACCTACGGGCTCGGCATCTCGACGGGACGCAAGCTCTTCCAGATGGAGACAGGCGCGTTCGACCCCGTCGTGAGCGACGGCAAGAACATCTACCTGACGGGCTACACCGGCCTGTTCGGGCTCGCTCCGCGCTAGTCCCGCGTGTGGCAGGAGGAGCCGGCGCCCAGAGCGCGGGCGAGCGAGAAGCTCGCGGCCACCTCGATCCGCCCGGGCGCCAGCGCGCGCACCGCCGTGAACCCTTCGGGGCCGTGCGCCGACGCACGCGTCCCCTGCCCGCACCGTCCAGTAACGGCTGAAGTGCTCGCGCACCAGGAAGGTCCCGGCGGCGCTCGCCTGCAGGACGAACGTGTCGTGCCCGAGCTCGCTCAGGCGGCCCGGTCCCGAAGCGAGCGGCGTCGCGCCCTGCACCTTGAACACGCGCCAGTGGGCGCTCGTGAACACCGGCTTCAGGTACGGCAGTCCCCGAGCGGATCAGACGGTCCTCGGCGGCACTGGACGGATCGGGCTGGGCGTCGGGCAGCGCGACGTATGAGACCGCCTCGCGGTCCAGCCATTCGCGGTAGGCGCGCGCGCCGACGCCGCTCGCGAGCAGCACGCCGTCGTAGCGGCTGTCGAGCTGCTTCTCCCAGCCTCGTGCCAGCGCCACGCGCGGGGCGAGCATCGCCGCCTCCCAGTGCGAGCGCGTGAGCGGCACCTCGATCCGGATCGGAGCCCCGCCGAGCCCGTCGAGGAAGCGCTCGAGCGGCCGGTAGTACGCGCTGCCGGTGGCAGGGGTTCCGTCCACCGCTGCTGGTTTCCCGGACCGGGCCCCACAGCACCCACGTCCCGATCGCGGCGAGCGCGAGCGCCCCGGCGAGGCCGATCCCCGCGCGCCCCTCCCCAGGACGGTCGCGCAGCAGCGCGCACAGCAGCAGCGGCGCGCCCAGGAGCACGCCGTAGCGCTCGATGTTCGACCCGACCGGCGAGTGCACGAGCAGGCACAGCACGCAGGCCGCCAGGTAGACGCCGGCACCGGCGCGCAGCAGGCGCTCCTCGGCCGGCAGCGCAGCCGCGAACGCGGCGATGACGGCGACCGTGACCGCGAAGGAGAGGAACGGGAACGGCTCGTAGCCGCCTTCCGGGAACAGCATCGCGAGCGGCAGGACGACGGCCGCCGCCGGCACTGCCAGAGCCAGCAGCGCCCGCGGCGAGCGCTGGACGATCGCCACCGTCGCCGCAGCGAGACCGAGCAGCAACCCGGCCACGGGGCTCGCGGCCGCGGCGAGCACGGCGAGGACGCCGGCGGCGAGCGGATGCCCGCGCCGCAGCGCCAGCGCGGCCCCGAGCGCGATCGCCACCCCCAGCGCGAAGGCAAGTCGCCCCAGCCACACGTCGCCGACAGCAGCGACCGCGAAGGCAGCCGCCCCCCAACGCGCGGCGCGACCGTACTCGCCGGCCACGAGCGAGGCGAACAGGGCCGTGGAGGCGAGCACGCAGAGCGCCCCGGCGGCCCGCAGCCCGATCGCGGTGCCGAGCGCCGGGAACAGCAGGCTGTACCCGGGCAGGTGGTGCCCGGCGTACCAGTTGCCGTCCCACACGGCAAAGCCGAGCTGGCGGAAGAGGCCCACGCGATAGACCTGCGCCGCCAGATCCGGCGTGTGGGGGTAGGCGATCAGCCAGACGAGAACCAGCACGCCCGCCACGGCGAGCGCGGGCGCCAACACCGCCATCTGCTCGGACCATCGCTCCGTCCGCTCGCGGCGCGCCGGGGCGGCGACCCCGGCCGTGACAGCGGCCAGTTCGGCGGTCGCGGGCGCGTGGCCCGGAGACCGCACGGCGCTCCGCCGCGCGGTCGGGGTGCTCGGCACGCCAAAGGGCACGGGAAGATAATGCCCTACGTGGCCGCCATCCGAACCTCGCAGCGCGGAATTCGCGCGCGCGCTGTGAGCGCGCGCGGACGCCTTCGCGGCGGCGCCGGCGCCCGCAACGTGCGCCGTGCAGCCGCCCCGGCCGCCCTCGCGGCCGCGATCCTGCTCGCCGCCGGCTGCGGCGGGACCGAGCATCCGGGGCCGATCTCGGCGCGCGAACTGCGCGAAGCCCAGACCTTCCCCTACTACCGCGTCTACTGGGTCGGGCCCAGCTTCCAGGGCGAGCACCTGTCCGCCGCCGACGGCCTGCGCGGCTACATCGAGCGGATCGGCGACAGCCTCTACTACGGCGACTGCGTCAAGAGCAAGGGGATCTTCGGCGGCGGCAGCTGCGTGCTGCCGCTCCAGGTCACCACCGTGATCTACCGGCTGCACTCCAACGCGCCGCTCGGGCCGCAGAGCAACACCGTCGTCCGCGGCGTGCCCGCGACGATCTACGACCACGGGCACTCGATCGAGATCTACACCGGGCGCGTCGCGATCGACGTGTTCTCCGACTCGCTCGCCCACGCGCTGGCGGCCGCCCGCGGGCTGGAGCCGGTCAACGCGCCGGGGAGCGCGAGCGGGCCGCTTCCGTCGCCCGTCTACTGTCCGGGGCTGTCGGGGCCGGTGACCGGCCACGTGGCGCAGGTGATGGCCGCGCTGCCGCGCCGGATCTGCCAGCGCGACGCGGCGCAGGAAGCGTACTCGGAGACGCTGGAGACCTAGGCGGCACCGCGACGCGGCCACCCCGGCGACTCCCCGCGCCCGGCCACCCCTGCCGCGGAGCGCGATCGCCTAACCAGACCCGCCGGCCGGCAGCGGCGGACGGCCGATGTCTCGTCGCAGGCTGAGGAACGCGACGGACCCGAGCAGCGCCGGCACCCACAGCGAGATCGCGCGGTAGACGACGACCGCCGCCACGACGGTCGAGCCGGAGGCGACGTGGAAGAGGTCGAGCATGCCCACGAGCCCGCCTTCGACGACAGCGAAGCCGCCCGGAACCGGCAGGGAGTTGGCGATCAGGCCGATCAGGTACGCCATCGCGATCGCCCAGAACGAGGCGACGTTCCCGAACGCCGCCAGCGCCGCGTACAGCGTCAGCACGTCGAACAGCCAGTAGCCGACGGCGCCGAGCAGCCGCCAATCGTGGCGGCGGATCTCGTGCAGAGCGTCGTCGACGCCGCCGCTGATGGCGATCAGCGCGATCGCCGTGCGGCTGCCGCTCTCCCCCAGGCGGCTCGGCACGGCGCCCGGCCCAGCGGCCCGCGGCGATCGTGCCCGGCGATCGCCGCCGCGGCGATGCAGGCGGGCAGCAGCGTCAGCAGCGGGTCGGTCGATCCGGGCAGCAGGCCGAGCCACATCGGGATCCCGATCACGACCACCGCGGCAGCGCTGACGGCGCTCGTGAGCACGAAGATCAGCACCGTGCGCTTGGCGATCCGCTCGACCGAGAAGCCGCGTTCGCGCAGAACCCAGGCGCCCAGAGCGAGCCCCGCCAGGCCGCTCACCGAGACGACCGAGTTGACCGCCAGCTCCGAGAGCGACAGGCGCGTGACGAGGCTGCGCCCGATGCGCCCGAAGACGAGGTCGAACAGGACCATGTAGCCCACGCACGAGAGCAGCTCGAAGCCGATCCCGCCGAGCACCCAGCCGGGCTCGGCGTCGGTGATCTTCTCGGCCGCCGTGCGCAGCCCGGGCACCGCCAGCAGCAGCAGCACGACGATCCCGAAGAAGATCGCGAGGCTGATGATGCTGTTGCGCAGCGTGCGCGACTGCGACGCCAGTGCGTCGTCGCGGTCGCTCTGCCGCTCGTCCTCGTCCTGCCCGCCGCTGCCGTCCATCGCCATTTCCCGCCGTTGCCTGCCGGGCCTTGCCCCGAGGCGCTCACGCTAGCCTGATATCGGCCCCGCCCGGCACGGTACCCCGGGGCGGGCGCCGGTCAACCAGGGCTAACCACGATGGCCGAGCCGGCACGCATACTCGTCGTCGACGACGAGCCCGCCGTTCAGACCGCGCTCTCGCGCGCGCTGGCGATGGAGAGCTACGACGTCGCCCAGGCCGCCGACGGTGAGGAGGCGCTCGAACGGCTCGGCGCCGGACCGTACGAGGCGGTGATCCTCGACATCGCGATGCCGCGGCTCGACGGGCTGGAGGTCTGCCGGCGGCTGCGCGAGGGCGGCGACCGCACGCCGGTGCTGATGCTCACGGCGCGCGGCGAGGTCGACGACCGCGTCGCCGGGCTCGACGCGGGCGCCGACGACTACCTCGTCAAGCCCTTCGCGCTGCGCGAGCTGCTGGCGCGCGTGCGCGCGCTGCTGCGCCGCGCCGAGGACGACGAGGACGGAGAGCAGCAGGAGCTGGTGTTCGAGGACCTGCGGCTCGACCCGCGCAGCCACGAGGCGTGGCGCGGCGAACGGCTGCTCTCGCTCACCCGCACGGAGTTCCTGCTGCTCGAGATGTTCATGCGCAACCCTCGGAAGGTGCTGACGCGCTCGGCGATCTTCGAACACGTGTGGGGCTATGACTTCGGGTCCAGCTCGAACTCGCTCGGCGTCTACATCGGCTATCTGCGCCGCAAGACAGAGGTCGGGGACGAGGCGCGGCTCCTGCACACCGTGCGCGGGGTCGGGTACGTGCTGCGAGGCGAGCGATGAGCTTCCGGGGCCGGATCGCCCTCGCCTCCGCCGCGGCGGTCGCGATCGCCGTCGTGCTCGCCTCGCTGCTCGTCTACCTGCTGACCGCCGACCAGCTCCACAGCCAGGTCGACAACCAGCTGCGCTCGCGCGCGCATGAGACGCGCCGCCTGGAGCGGCTGTTCGCCGTCGGAGCCCTGAAGATCGGCCCGAACGGAGCCGCCAGCATCGTCGTCAGCGCGCCGAGTGCGTTCGCGATCGCGGCCAAAGAGTCGGAAAACGACATCACCTCGAAGCTGCGCGAGAACGCGAAGGGCGCCGGGACGATCGAGCCGCCCCCCGCGGGAATCAGCCGCCGCCCAGGGTCGCTGTTCGGGAAACTGCCGCCCAACCCCGACCAGGTGCGCGGCTACCAGCAGGTCGTGGACTCCAACGGCAAGGTGCTCGCGCGCTCGGCTCAGAACGTGACGCTGCCGGTCGATCACCGCACGGCGCTGCTCGCCGAACGCGGCGGCGAACCGTTCTTCCGCGACGTGACCATGGCCGGCGTGCACCTGCGCCTGCTCGCCGAGCCGTTCGGGCGCAACCGCGCGGAGCAGCTCGCCCTGCCGCTGGCCGAAACCGACAGCCTGCTGGGACGGCTGCGGCTGATCCTCGCTCTTGTCGTGGTCGGCGGCATCGCCCTGGCCGCGCTGCTCGGGCTGCTCGTCGCCGGCACGGCGGTGCTGCCGCTGAAGCGCCTGACGCAGACGACCGAGCACGTCACCCGCACCCAGGACCTCAGCGAGCGGATCTCCCAGACGGGCGAGGATGAGATCGGGCGCCTGGCGAAGAGCTTCAACGCGATGCTCGACGCGCTCGAGCGCTCGATGACCGCGCTCGACGCGTCGGTCGGCTCACAGCGCCAGCTGGTCGCCGACGCCTCGCACGAGCTGCGCACGCCGGTCACCAGCGTGCGCACGAACATCGAGCTGCTGCAGCGGCTCGGTCCCGGGATGGACGCCGCCGAGCACGGGCGCCTGCTCGACGACGTGGTCGACCAGCTCGAGGAGCTCACGCTGCTCATCAACGACCTGATCGACCTCTCCCGCGGCGAGGATCCCGGCGAGGAAGTCGAGGACGTCCGCCTGGACCTGCTGGTCGAGGAGGTCGTCCAGAAGACAGGCGCGCGCGCGAGCTCGACCCTGCACATGGAGCTCGAGCCGGCGATCATCGCCGCCGTGCCCGCCAGGCTCGCGCGGGCCGTCGGCAACCTGCTCGACAACGCCGTCAAGTACAGCCCCGCCGAAACCCCGATCGACGTGCGCCTGCGCGGCAAGGAGCTGACCGTACGCGACCACGGGCCCGGGATCTCCGAGGAGGATCTGCCGCACATCTTCGACCGCTTCTACCGCGGCGCCGACGCGCGCCGGCGGCCCGGCTCGGGGCTCGGGCTTGCGATCGTGCGCCAGGTCGCCGAGCAGCTGGGCGGCGCCGTGGCCGCCGAGCCCGCTCCCGGCGGGGGCACGCTGATGCGGCTGAGGCTGCCGGGGCTGGAGCCTGCGGGCGAGGAACCTGAGCACGAGGACGCCGCCGCGCGGCCGCCCGCCGGCGTTGGGCCGTAGAAGCTCGGTCGCCCCGGGACGATGACCGTGATCTCGATCGTCTTCGCTGCGCTGCTCGTGCCCGTCGTCCTGCTCGCGTTCGCGCGACGCTGGGGCAAGTGGTTCCCCTCGCTCGAACGCCGCGCTGACGCCGCGGATGCGAAGCTCGCGGACACGGTGCCCTCCCTCGGCCGGCTCCGCCGCAGGCAGGAAGAGGAAGAGCGAGAGGGCGACGCCTGAGTCGATCAGGCGACCGCGGCGATCGCGCGCAACGCCTCGTCGATTTCAGCCCGGTCCACGTCGAGGTGCGTCACGGCACGCACACGCGTCGGCCCGAGCGCGAGCAGGTCCACCTCGCTCGCGAGCGCGTGCTCGAGCGCAGGCGCATCCGGGACCTCGAAGATCACGATGTTGGTCTCGACCGTGTCCGGGTCGATCGAGATGCCGGGGATCGCCGCGAGGCCGTCTGCGAGCGCCCGCGCGTTGGCGTGGTCCTCGGCGAGCCGCTCGACGTTGTGGTCGAGCGCGTACAGGCAGGCTGCGGACAGGATCCCGGACTGGCGCAGGGCGCCGCCCATCATCTGCTTGTAGCGCCACGCCTCCTCGATCAGCTCCCGCGAGGCGGCGAGCACGGCGCCGACGGGCGCGCCGAGCCCCTTCGAGAAGTCGATCCAGGCGGTGTCGAAGCCGCCCGCGTACTCGGCGGCCGGCACGCCCGCGGCGACGACCGCGTTCATCAGCCGCGCACCGTCGAGATGGGTGCGCAGGCCGTGCTCGCGAGCGATGCCGAGCACCTCCTCGATCCGCTCCACCGGCCAGATCCGCCCGCCGCCCATGTTGCTCGTCTGCTCGACCGAGACCACGCGCGAGCGCGGCGCGTAGCGGTCGCCGTCCACGTGCAGCGCCGCGCGCAGCTGCGCGCCGGTGAAGATGCCGCCCTCACCGTCGAGAGGCGCGATCACCGCCCCCGCCAGCGCCGCCGGTCCGCCGGCCTCGGCGGTTAGCGGATGCGCGGTGCGGTCGAGGATCAGCTCATCCCCGCCGGGGCGGATGTGCAGCCGTAGCGCGATCTCGTTGCACATCGTGCCGCTCGGGAGGAACACCGCTGCCTCGTGACCGAGCAGCTCCGCGACGCGGCGCTCCAGCTCGCTGGTGGTCGGGTCCTGGCCGCGCTGCTCGTCGCCGACCTCGGCGCCGGCCATCGCCGCTCGCATCGCGCTCGTGGGCTGCGTCTGGGTGTCGCTGTGCAGGTTGACGGTCATCGCACGGCCGAGGCCAGCCCCAGACCTAGATGTACCGGCGCGCGGCTCGCTCGGCCGCAGCTCCGTAGGAGCCGCCGAACAGGATCGCGTGCACCAGCAGCGGCGCGAGCTGGTAGAGATCGACGCGCTCGTCCGCGCCCGGCGCAAGCGGGGCCGCCTCCTCGTAGGCATCGAAGATCCGCGCCGACGGCGACCCGAACAGCCGCAGCATCGCCAGGTCCACCTCGCGATGGCCGCCGTAGCAGGATGGATCGATCAGCCATGCCCGGCCGTCCGCGCCGGCCATCACGTTGCCGCCCCAGAGATCGCCGTGGAGCCGCGAGGGGGGCTCGGGCGGCCCGCACAGCTCCTCGATGCGTTCGCACACGCTCTCGACCGCGCGGACGCCGGACCCGCCGAGCGCACCGCGCTCACCGCCGATGCGCGCGAGCGGGAGCAGGCGGCGCTGCGCGTAGAAGCTCGGCCAGTCCGGCGCCGGCTCGTTGGGCAGCCGCAACGAGCCGAAGCCGGTGTCGCCGCGAACGCCCGGCGGCGCGCCGAACTGCTCCGCCCCGGCGAGGTGCGTGCCAGCGAGCGCGCGCCCCAGCTCCTCCGCGCCCTCGGCGCTCAGCACCCCCGGCTCGACCCACTCGAGCGCCAGCCAGCGCTCGTCCACCTCCAGCACGGCGGGCGTGCGCAGGAGCCCCGGCTCGGCCAGCCAGCGAAGACCGGCCGCCTCGGCGGCGTACTCACCCGGAATGGCCTGCGCGCGCGTCTTCACGAACGCGTCGCGCCCGTCCGCGAGCGTGACCCGGTACGCCTCGTTGATGTCGCCGCCGCCGATCCTGCGCGCGTCCGTGGCACCCGGCGGCAGAGACCGGCCCGGAGCGCCGGCCGACTCCTTTCCCATACTCACGGCACGCGCCCGGCGCGGATCTCCTCCAGCAGACCGCGGCACGCGGCCTCGACCAGGTCGAAGACCTCCTCGAACCCGCCTCCGGCGCCGTAGTAGGGGTCGGGCACATCGAGATCCCCGGCGCCCCCGGCGGGGTCGAACTCGCGCAGCAGGCGGATCTTCTCCGCCGCCTCGCCTCCTCCGGCCAGCGCCCGCAGGTCGCGCAGGTTCGAGCTGTCCATCGCCAGGATCAGGTCGAACTCGTCGAGATCGGCGGGCCGCACCTGGCGCGCTTCGCCGGTCAGCTCGACGCCCCTCCCCGATGCGGCGGCGCGCGCCCGCGCGTCGGGCGCGCTGCCGACGTGCCAGGAGCCGGTCCCGGCCGAGTCGAGCAGCACCCGCTCCTGCATCCCGGCCTCGTCCACGACGTGGCGCATCACGCCCTCGGCGGTCGGCGAGCGGCAGATGTTCCCGAGGCAGACGAACAGCAGCCGAACCGGAGCGCCGTCATCGGACCCGCCCGGGGAGCCCGCGGTCATCCGCTACTCCTCCCCGAGTTCCAGGACCGCGAGGAACGCCTCCTGGGGAACCTCGACGCGGCCGACCTGCTTCATGCGCTTCTTGCCCTCCTTCTGTTTGGCGAGCAGCTTTTTCTTGCGCGTGATGTCGCCGCCGTAGCAGCCGGAGATCACGTCCTTGCGGAACGCCTTGACGGTCTCGCGGGCGATGATGTGCGAGCCGATGGCCGCCTGGATCGGGACGTCGTACTGCTGGCGCGGGATCCGTTTGCGCAGCTTTTCGGTCAGCGTTCGGCCGACCTCGTAGGCCTTCTCGCGATGCACGACCATCGAGAGCGCGTCGACGGGGTCGCCCGCCAGCAGGACGTCGAGCTTCACCAGATCCGAGGGCTTCATCCCGCTCAGCTCGTAGTCCAGCGACGCGTAGCCCTTGGTGCGCGACTTGAGCTGGTCGAAGAAGTCGAGCACGATTTCCGCCAGCGGCAGCTGGTAGTTGAGCTGGACGCGCTCGGGGGACAGGTAGTGCATGCCGGTGTGCTCGCCGCGGCGCTCCTGGCACAGCTCCATGACCGCGCCCACGAACTCTTTCGGCGCGATGATCGAGGCGTTGATGAACGGCTCGCGGATCTCCTCGATCGTGCCCGGGTCGGGCATGTCCGAGGGGTTGTGGACCTCGATCTCGTCACCGTTCGTGAGCGTCACGTCGAACTCGACCGACGGCATCGTCGCAAGCAGCTCGAGGTCGTACTCGCGCTCGAGGCGCTCGCGCACGATGTCCATGTGCAGAAGGCCGAGAAAACCGCAACGGAAGCCGAATCCCAAGGCATCTGAGGTCTCCGGCTCCCACGACAGCGCGGCGTCGTTGAGCACCAGCTTCTCCAGCGCGTCGCGCAGGTCGGGGTAGTCGTCGGAGTCGATCGGGAACAGGCCGCAGAACACCATCGGCTTGACGTCCCGGTAGCCCGGGAGCGGCTCGCCGGCCGCGCCGACGCCTGACTTCACGCGCGTGGTCAGCGTGTCGCCGACACGCAGCTGCGTGACGTCCTTGAGGCCGGTGATGAGGTAGCCCACCTCGCCGGCGGCGAGCTGGTCGGTCGGCATCATCTGCGGGCTGAAGAAGCCGATGTCGTCGATGTCGGCCTCGGTCCCCGCCGCCATCGCGCGGATCGCCTCGCCCTTCTTGAACACGCCGTCGACGACCCGGATGTAGGCGATCACGCCGCGGTACTGGTCGAACTCGGAGTCGAAGATCAGCGCCCGCGGCGGCCCCTCCGGGTCGCCCTCCGGAGGCGGCACGCGCGCGACCAGCTCCTCCAGCACCTCGGCCACCCCTGCGCCCGTCTTCCCGCTGATGCGCCGGATCGACTCGGGCGCCTCGCCGATCAGCTCGGCGACTTCGCCGGCCACGCGCTCTGGTTCGGCTCCGGGCAGGTCGATCTTGTTCAGGCACGGGATCAGCTCCAGCCCGGCGTCGATCGCCAGGTAGGTGTTCGCGACCGTCTGCGCCTCGACGCCCTGCGCGGCGTCGACGACCAGGAGCGCGCCCTCGCACGCCGCGAGCGAGCGCGACACCTCATAGGTGAAGTCGACGTGCCCGGGTGTGTCGATCAGGTGCAGCTGGTAGGTCTGCCCGTCCTTGGCGGTGTAGAAGACACGCACCGCCTGCGCCTTGATCGTGATCCCGCGCTCGCGCTCGAGATCCATCGAGTCGAGCACCTGGGCGCGCATCTCCCTGGGCGCGACCGTGTGCGTCAGCTCGAGGATGCGATCGGCCAGCGTCGACTTGCCGTGGTCGATGTGGGCGATGATCGAGAAGTTGCGGATGTGCTGCTGGTCCATGGCCGAAGGGTCACGATAGATGGTGGTCGGAGTGCGCAAGGATCGCCTCGATCAGCGGGCCCTTCGCATCGGCGTACTCGTTCATGTCGCCCCAGCTACGGCGGGCGAGCTCGCGCTTGAGCCGCTCGTAGGCCGCGCGGTCCTCGGGCGAGACGCGCAGCCGTTCGCGGAACGCCAGCAGCCTCCCGACCTCGCTGTCGCCGGCGCCCCACACGTGGACGTGGACGTCGCGCTCGGGGGTGCGCACCATCCGGTGCCCCGGCTCGCGGACGCGCGGCTCGTAGCCGGCCTCGCAGAGGCGCTCGACGACGACGGCGTCCTCGGGGTCGGCGACCGTGACGAGGACATCCACGATCGGCTTCGCGGCGAGCCCCGGAACCGCCGTGGAGCCGACGTGCTCGATCGCGAGCGCGCGCTCGCCGAGCGCGGCCGCCACGCGTGCCCGCTCGCGCTCGAAGCGGGTGGGCCATGCCGGGTCGTACTCGACGATGACGATCGCACGCGGCTCGCGGCCGCCGAGCAGCGCCGCCTCGTCGATCACTCCGTCAGCACCGTGTCCTCGTCCGAGTAGGCCGGCGCACACGCGCACACGATCCGCAACGGCCCGGCGCCGGTGTTGAACAGCTTGTGAACCGCGCCCGGCTGGATCAGCGCGCAGTCACCCTCCAGCAGGTTCCGTTCCTCGCCGTCGATCACGAGCCGGCCCGTACCGGCGGTCACCAGGTACAGCTCCTCGGTCAGGCGGTGGTAGTGCGCGGTCGTCGCGCCGCCGGCAGGGATCGTCGCCTCGGCGAGACTCTGGTTGCGTGCGGGGATCGACACCGGCCCCGCCCACTCGCGGATCTGCGACCCGTCGAGCGTCGTGAAGGCCTCGATCTGCGCGTAGGAGCTGACGTCCACGGCTCAAGACTAATCGCGCTCGAAGAAGGCCGGACGGACCTGCTGGCCCGTCCGGCCGTCCCGAAACCGATCGCCGCTGCACTGCTATGTCCCAGGACTTGTGTCTGGTGCCTGGGCAACTGACACTCCCGGCCGCCCGGACTGGCCGCCGCCGAGGCGGCGCGTTGCCATGGCTGGCCCCTTGTGCCCCGAATGGGGCCGGAGGCCGTGGCCGAGTGGACGATCAGCCGGATGAGGCAGGCTAGTGCATCGAGGCTCACGCCCGCCCGAAACGCGAGCGCAGCAGCCGGCCCACCTGATGGGCCTCGGGCACCTGCATCGCGAGCACGGCGCGCGTGTAGACGAAGGTCCCCGCGAGCCCCGCGGCCCCGACGCTGAGGATCTGGGCCTCGATCGAGCCCCCGAGGACGTCGTTGAACAGCTTCCACACGCCCCACGAGACGCCGGCGAGCAGCAGCGCGGCAACCGTGATGCGCGCCGTGATCATCGTCGTCTGCGCCCCTTCCAGCCGCCCGTTGAAGCCGACGCGCAGGCGCGTCAGCTGCAGCCACGTCATCACCACGTTCGCCGCCAGCGTGCCGATGATCAGCCCCGCGATCCCGAGCGGCTTGTACAGGCCGATCGACACCACGATGTCGACCACGATGTTCAGCCCCGCCAGCCGCGTCGGGATCCAGGGCCTCTGGACGGCGAAGAACGCGCGCGTCAGCAGCAGGTTCAGGCCGCCGAAGGGCAGGCTGACGGCGAACCAGAACAGCGCGATCGACACCAGATGGGTCGAGTTGGCGTTGAACTCGCCGCGTTCGAAGATCGAGCCGGACGATCGGTTCGGTCAGCACCATCAGGAACGCCGCCGAGGGGATCAGCAGCAGGTTGATCTGGCGCATGCCGATGCCGATCGCGCGGCGCATCGGGTCGACGTCCCTTTTCGCCGCCATGCGGCTGAGCGTCGGGAACAGCACGGTCGCCACCGCGACGCTGAACAGCCCCTGGGGCAGCATGTAGATGCGGAACGCGTTGTCGATCGCGCGCGGGGCTTCCTTGTTGACGAGCGTCCCGAAGGCCGAGTTGATGAGCTGGTCGAGATTGACGATGCCGAGGCCGATCGTCACGGGCAGCATCAGCATGAAGACCTGCCTGATGCGCGGGTCGCGCCAATCGATGTGGAACGCGAGGCGGAAGTCGATCCGCCCGAGCGCGCCGAAGGCCATCCCCAGCTGGACGAAGGTCGCCACGAGGATCGCGATCGCGAGGGCGTACAGCGCCTCGCCGTTTTCCGGCCCCCCGTGGAAGTGCGGGTGCAGCACCACCAGCAGCACGATGATCACGACGTTCCAGACCGCCGGCGAGATCGCGGGGATCGTGAAGTGTTCGTAGGACTGCAGGATCCCGACCAGCAACCCGTTCAGACCCAGGAGCAGGATCACAGGGAACAGCACGCGCGAGAGCCCGACCGTGAGCAGGTCGAGGTAGTGCGTGAACGTCGGGCCGGTGAACAGCGGCATCACCACGCCGGCCGTGAGGATGAAGAACGCCGTCAGCGCGCCGAGCCCGATCAGCATGATCCAGAACAGCGTCGAGGCCAGGCGGACCGCCTCCTTGCGGCGCTTCTGCTCGAGCAGTTCGGTGAAGACCGGTACGAACGCCGCTGACAGCGCCGCGTTCGCGAACAGGTTCGTGACCAGGTTGGGCACCTGGAAGGCGATCGTGTAAGCCGAAGCGGGCCCCTTCGTCCCGAAGAAGCTCGCGGCCACGATTTCGCGCACGAGCCCCGCCACGCGCGAGATCCCGGTGGCGATCGAGAAGATCGCGGTGTTGCGGGCGACCCCTCCGCTCGTCGGGGGCGGCGGCGGGGCCGATTCCTCCCCGAAGGCTTCGGCGCTGGCTGTCAAGGCCGCTATAGTACGGCGCTCCGCGGCGCGGCCGGGAGGCTCGGTAGCGCGCCGCCACGGAACCATGGCCAACATCCATTCCCAGAAGAAGCGGATCCTTCGCTCCGAGCGCGAGCGGCTCGAGAACCGCCGCTACACCTCGGCGATCAAGACGCACTTCCGCAGCCTCACCGCCGCTGTCGAGGGCGGCGAGGGCGACGCCGCGCAGACCCACCGCGAGCTCGTCTCGACGATCGACAAGGCCGTCAAGCGCGGCGCGCTTCACCGCAACACCGGGGCTCGCAAGAAGTCCCGCGCGGCGAAGCTCCTCAGCTCGAAGTCCTAGCGTCGCCGGGGCTCGCGTGCCGGCCGGCGGCACGGCGCAGCCGCGGGCTCAGTGCACGATCGTGAACGTCAGGCGCTCCGGCGTCGCCGCGCCCGAGGGCCCGGCTGCCGTGATCACGACCGTGTAGTTGCCCGGCCGGAGCTTCGTGTGGCCGGAGATACGACCCTGGAACTTCAGGGTGTTCACGCCGGCGTGCCCACTAAGGGTGAGCGCGCCCCGCGTCACCGTACGCCTGCAGGTGCGGGCCCTGCGGTTGCGATGGCTCGGCGCGAGGCACTTGCCGTGAACCCTGCGCCCACCCACTTTCTGGGTGAACGTGAAGGTGACCGACGCGGGCGTGTTGAGCGCGAACGAGAAGGCGGTGCCGAGCGGCGCGCGCTTGCGGCTCGCCTGCGCGAGGGCGTTCCCCTCTCGCCAGCGCGTGTGCGATTGCCTGACGGAGGCGAACACCGGCACGGGCGGAGCGGTGGTGAAGCTCCGATCTCCGCCGTATGATCGTTCCGCCGGCGTTTTCGGCCACCACCCGGTAGTGGTAGGTCGTGCCGCGGAGCGAGGCCGCTCAGAGGCGCGGCGAAACCCTGCGGTGCCGGGGCGTAGCCGATCTGGTGGCTGGCGGTCGAGCCCCCGTAGGCGCTGCTCGTGCCGAACTGGAAGCGGACCGTCGCCCTCGCTTCGGTCTGGACCGAGCCGGCGATCGTCGCCGTCGTCATGGCGACGGCGGACGCCGCACCCGTGGACGGCGTCGCCGCGGGAACGGCCGCGACGTCGATCGTGTTCAGGTCGGAGCTTTCGCCGAGCGTTTCGTCGAAGCCCCCGACGAACAGTGCGCGACCGTCTCCCAGCAGCACCGCGGCGACGCCGTCGCGCGGCGCCGTCAGCATGTCCGGGATCGCGGTGAACGTGCGGGTCGCGGGGTCGAAGACTTCGGCGCTCGCGAGATCTTTGCCCGCTTCGTTGAAGCCTCCCGCGATCAGCACCCGCTCGTTCTGGAGCGTCACGGCCCCCGCTTCGCTGCGCCGTTCGGTGAGTTCGTGGCCGGGGCCTTCGAGCTTTTCGAAGGTTTCGCTCGCCGGGTCGAAGATTTCCGCGGTTTTGGTGTATTCGTTGGCCGGCGCCGCCCGTGGCCCCCCACGACCAGTACCTTGCCGTCGGGCAGCAGGGTCGCCGCCGGCTGATAGCGGCCGGAGAACGCCGCGCCTTTGACCGGGCTGAAGGTCTTCGTCGCGGGGTCGTATGTTTCCGCGGTCTTCGTGTATTCGCCGGCGTTCGGGGCGCCGCCGGTGATGAACACCTTGCCGCTCGGCAGCAGCACCGCCGCGGGGGCGTCTCGTTCGATCGCCATTTCAGCCGTGACTTTTTCGAAGGTGCCCGTCTCGGGATCGAACAGTTCGGCGCTCTTCAGCGATTTCGTCGCCGAACTCCACCCGCCGACGAGCAGCACGTGGCCGTCGGGGAGCGCGACCGTGGCCTGTTCCCCGTGGGCCTGGTTCTCTTCGCCCGCGAGCTTTCCGAACGTCGCGGTTGCCGGGTCGTAGGTTTCCGCGCTGGCGAGCGCGCCGGCTTTGCCGAACCCGCCCGCGATCAGGACCCGGCCGTCGGGCAGCAACGCAGCCGCCGGCGTATAGCGGCCGGCAAACATCGTGCCCGGCAGCGTGGAGAAGAGGCCGCTTGCCGACGCGTTCCCCGCTCCCGTGAGCAGGGCGATCCCGGCACACGCGAAGATCGCGGCAAGCCGCTGCGTGCGTCGAGCCCTTCGCCCCGGGGCCCGCTTGCCTCCCTTCGCGCCTGCCCCCATGCTGCGGGTCACGCTAACCGATGGCGGGGCGGAAGGCGAGTGCTGCGGACGACGAACGAACGCTGCGCCGCGATGGGGTCCGGCGATCGCCTGGCGCCGGCTCGAGGCGTGAGAGCCGCGCTCGCTACGGCCGGCGTCGCACGCGCCGCAGCTCAGCCGGCGATCTCCCCGATCGCCCGCGTCACGAGCGTGTCCTCGCCCATTTCCGCCAGCGCGTCTCGATCCCGGTTCAGCACCGCGCCCCCCCGCGTGTCCAGCTCCAGCCGCGCGAGCACCCCGATCGCGCCCCGCAGCCGCGCGGGGTCGCTGCGCTGAACGTCTGAGATCAGCCGCTCCGCCGCCTTCGGCGGCATCCGCAGCCCTTTCTTGACATCCGCCGCCGAGCGCCCCGCCGCGAGCTGCGCGGAGATGGCGACCGCTTCGCGCAGCCGTGACGCGAGCAGGTAGGTGAGCCCGGCCACCCGCTCGCCCTGCTCGCGCAGGCGCAGGTAGGTGGCCATCGCGAGCGCGCCGTCGCCCGCCACGAGCGCGTCGCCGAGCGCGAAGGCCCGCCACTCCGCCGACTGTGCCGTGCGCGCTTCGATTTCCTCGACGCTCACCGTCCGCGGCGCTGCGCCCTCGCCCGCATCGCCTTCCAGCGCGAGCTTCTCGAGCTCCCGCAGGAGCCGCTGTTGGCGCTCGCCGACCTGCGCGACGAGCGCTTTCGCTGCCGGCGCATCCAGAGCGAGGCCCAGCCGTGGGGCCTGCTCGCGCACCCATTTCGGCAGCTCCCACGGCTTCACGGTCATCTGCGCGACGATCTGCCCGCCCGCCTTCTTGACCGCGTCGTGCAAGGCCTGCGGGGCCTTCGCGCGCGCCTCCTCGCGCGCGAACAGCGCGAGCGTGGTGTCGGGAGGGATCGCGGCCAGCGCCGGGGCGAGGTGCTCTTCGACGTCCTTCTCGCGCCAGCGCTCGGCGCCCTCGGAGACGATCACGCGCCTGCCCATCGACAGCGTCATGGCGGCGAGCGCCTGCGCGGCGCCCGCCGGGCTCGCCATCTCTCCCTCGAGGATCTCGAGCGCGACAGCGCCGTCGTCCTGGCCCTCGGCCAGCGCCCGCAGCCCAGCCCGGCGCTCGGCCACCGCGCCGTGGTCGTCGCCGTGGATCAGGTAGGCGGGCTTGAGGTCGAGCACTACCGCACGACCAGGTTGACCAGCTTCCCCGGCACCACGATCTCCTTGACGAGCTCCTTGCCGTCCAGGTGAGCGATCACGTTCGGGGCGCCGCGGCACAGGTCCTTCAGCTGCTCGGGAGTCGCCTCGGCGCTCGCCTGCACGCGGTCACGGACCTTGCCGTTGACCTGGCAGACCAACTCGTAGACCTCGCTCTCCAGGTAGGCCTCGTCGGCTTCCGGCCACAGCTGCTCCCACACGCGCTCGCCGGTCAGGCGGTCGTACACGTCGGCGCAGGTGTGGGGGGCGAACGGGAACAGCAGCGAGGCAGCGGTGCCCAGCGAGAAGCGCAGCTCCTGAACGGACACCTCGTCGCGCAGGCGGGAGATCTCGTTCATGAGCTCCATCACGGCCGCGATCGCGGTGTTGAACGCGAACCGGCGCAGGTCGCCGCTGACCTTGTCGATCGCCCAGTG
The DNA here is from genome assembly GCA_963738815.1 of uncultured Solirubrobacteraceae bacterium. GTDB lineage: Bacteria > Actinomycetota > Thermoleophilia > Solirubrobacterales > Solirubrobacteraceae > Palsa-744. The sequence continues at coordinate 444,017 of CAVTXW010000004.1, read as the reverse complement.
CGTCTTGCGCAGCAGCGTGAGCCCCGCGCCCTCTCCTGGGTCCGGCGAGCCGAGCCCAGGCTCCGGGCCGCCGGCGCGCTCGGCCGTCTCGGCGGACAGGCGCCACAGCCGGGCCAGGAAGCGATGCACGCCTTCGACGCCCTCGTCGGACCAGTCGGCGTCCTGGTCGGGCGGCCCCATGAACAGCGTGTAGCAGCGTGCCGCGTCGGCGCCGACGCGCTCGACGAGCGAGGCCGGGGAGACCACGTTGCCGCGCGACTTGCTCATCTTCGCGCCGTCCTTCGTGACCATGCCCTGGGTGAACAGGGCCCTGAACGGCTCCTGGAATTCGAGGTGGCCGAGGTCTGCGAGCGCCTTCGTGAAGAAGCGCGCGTACATCAGGTGCAGGATCGCGTGCTCGACACCACCGATGTACTGGTCGACGGGCATCCACTCGGCCAGGGCGCCGGGGTCCCAGGCGACCTCGTCGTTGCCCGCGTCGCAGTAGCGCAGGAAGTACCAGGAGGAGTCGACGAACGTGTCCATCGTGTCGGTCTCGCGGCGCGCCGGGCCCTCGCACGAGGGACAGTGCGTGTTGACCCAGTCCTCGGCGGCCGCCAGCGGCGAGCGGCCCTTCGGTGCGTAGTCCTCGATCTCGGGCAGCTCCACCGGCAGGTCCTCGACTGCCACCGGCACGATGCCGCAGCTCTCGCAGTAGACGACTGGGATCGGGCAGCCCCAATAGCGCTGGCGCGAGATCAGCCAGTCGCGCAGGCGGTAGTTGACCGACGCGTGCCCCCGGCCCTCCCGGTCGAGCCAGGCGACGATCGCCGACAGCGCCTCGCGGTTGGGGAGGCCGTCGAACTGCGGGTCGGAGTCGACGATCGTGCCGTCACCCGTGTACGGCAGCTCGCCGTCCTGCCCCTCGGGCGCGGCGATCACGCGCCGGATCTCGAGGCCGAACGTCTGCGCGAAGTCGAAATCGCGCTCGTCGTGCGCCGGCACAGCCATCAGCGCGCCGGTCCCGTACTCCATCAGCACGTAGTCGGACACGAACATCGGGATCTGCTCGCCGTTGACCGGGTTCGTGACGGTGCGCCCGAGCGGGATGCCGGTCTTCTCCTTGTCCGCGTTGCCGCGTTCCTCGTTGGACTCGTTCAGCGCGCGGTTGACGTAGTCGTGCGCGGCCTGCTCGTACTCGGTGCCGGCCGCGAGCCGCAGCACGTCGGGGTGCTCGGGGGCCATCACGAAGAACGTCGCGCCGAACAGCGTGTCCGGCCGCGTCGTGAACACCGGGTAGTCGACGCCGAGCTCCTCGCACCGGAATGTCACCTCCGCGCCCTCGCTGCGCCCGATCCAGTTGCGCTGCATCGTCTTGACGTGCTCGGGCCAGTCGATGATGTCGAGGTCGGTGAGCAGCCGCTCGGCGTAGTCGGTGATGCGCAGGAACCACTGCTCGAGCTGGCGCACTTCGACGAGCGCCCCGCAGCGCTCGCAGCGGCCGTCGGCGTCGACCTGCTCGTTGGCGAGCACCGTCTGGTCTTTCGGGCACCACTTGACGGCCGCCTCGCGCCGGTAGGCGAGCCCGGCCGCGAGCAGCTCGAGGAAGATCCACTGCGTCCAGCGGTAGTAGGAGGGTTCCGAGGTGGCGAGCTCACGCGACCAGTCGATCGAGATGCCCCACTCGCGGAACTGCTTCTGGAACTCCCCGATCGATTCCGCCGTCGAGACGCGCGGGTGCACGCCCGTCCGGATCGCGTGGTTCTCGGCCGGCAGCCCGAACGCGTCGTAGCCCATCGGGTGCAGCACCCGTTTTCCGAGGCGGCGGTGGAAGTGCGCGATCGCGTCGCCGAGCGCGTAGCACTTGAGGTGGCCGATGTGCGGCTCGCCGCTGGGATAGGGCAGCATCTCCAGCACGTAGGAGCTCTCGGGCTCGTTCGCGCGGGCGGTGTTCGGCGCCTCCCCCTCCTCGAGGTTGACGACCTCCCAGGTCCGCTCCTCTGCCCACAGACGCTGCCAGCGCGGCTCGATCTCCTGCGGGTCATAGCGGTGCTCGCTCATCGGCTCGCAGGTTATCGGGCGGCTTCGCGGGCGAAGGCGCCCGGCCGCCGCCGCCGCGGGGGCGCGCGGGCGTCGTCGCAGCCGCCTGCCCGCACGCGAGAGCCGGCGGCTACGCGGCGCTGCGCTCGGCGAAGCGGCTGCGGGAGCGCAGCAGCTCGACGATCGCGGCCGGCGCCTTCTCGGGCGCGCCCGCGTCGAACGGCGGCTGCGGGTCGTACTCGATCCCCAGCTGGATCGCCTGGGCGACATCGGCGCCGGCGATCCGCTCGGCCAGGGCGAGTGCCATGTCGATACCCGCCGAGACGCCGGCGCCGGTGACGATCTTGCCGTCGAAGACCACACGCCGGCCGGTGGGCTTCGCGCCGAGCCGCGCCAACTCGTCCATCGCGAGCCAGTGCCCGGTCGCGGGACGGCCCTCGAGCAGCCCGGCCGCGGCGAGGATCAGCGAGCCGGTGCAGACCGAGGTCGTCCAGGTGCTGGTGCGGTCGGCCGTGCGCAGCCAGTCGAGCATCGCCTCACCGGCCCGCTGGGCGACCTCGCCGGGGCCGCCCGGGACAAGGACGATGTCGGGGTCGGGAAGCTCCGCGAGCGAGCGCTCGGCCTCGATCGTGAGCATGCCGTTGTCGGTGCGAACGGGCCCCGCGGCGGCGGCGACGAACGTCACGCGCGCGCCCGGCAGCCGGCTGAGCACCTCGTAGGGCCCCACGGCGTCGAGAGCCGTGAAGCGGTCATAGACGGCGATTGCGATGTTCATCGGAGCCTCCTCGTTCTTTTTTTCAATTTTTGGGGTTTGCCGTTCCTCTGCGGCGGCGGATCCGCCGAGTGGAAGCGCCGCCGGTACTCGCTCGGCCCCACCCGGAGCGTGCGCTGGAAGCTGCGGCGCATCGCCTCGGCGCTCGCAAAGCCGCAGGCGCGCGCGATCCCCTGCACGGGCTCGCCCGTCTCCTCCAGGCGCCGGCGGGCCGCCTCCAGCCGCACGCTCTCGACGTAGCGCGCGGGGGTCACGCCGGTCTGCGCGCGGAACGCGCGCGCGAAGTTGCGAGGGCTCATGTGAGCACGCTCGGCCATCGCCTCGACGGTGTGGCGCCCGGCGATGTCCTCGAGGACCTCGCGCTGCACCTCGCGCAACGGCTCGCGCCGAGGCTGCTGCGCGCGCATCACGGCGCTGAACTGCGACTGGTTGCCCGGGCGGCGCAGGAACAGGACCAGGTGGCGCGCGATCAGCAGCGCGAGCTCGCGGTCGTGATCCTCCTCGACCAGCGCGAGCGCGAGGTCCATCCCGGCCGTCACGCCGGCCGAGGTCCAGATCGAGCCGTCGCGCACGAAGATCGGATCGGGCTCCACCGTGACGCGCGGATGGGCGCGTGCGAGCTCCGCCGCGAACGCCCAGTGCGTGGTCGCGCGGCGGCCGTCGAGCAGCCCGGCGCCGGCGAGCAGGAACGAGCCCGTGCACACGGAGGCGACGCGGCGGCAGCCGGCGTGCGCACGCGTGAGGAAGCGCAGCAGCGCGGGATCCTGCGCGGCCTCGACGCGCCCGCCGCCGCCCGGCACGATCAGCGTGTCGATCGCCTCCGGCGTGCGCGGCAGCGGCCCGTCGGGGATCAGGCGCAGGCCGCTCTCCGAGCGCACCGGCGTGCCCGCGCGAGCGATCGTGCGAACCCGGTAGCCCCCGCCCGCCGCCCCCCGCGCGCGCAGTGCCGCGCCGGCGCCGTTGAAGACCTCGAGGGGACCGGTGACGTCGAGGCTCTGGACCCCCTCGTACAGGAGGATCGCGATCGTGCGCTCCGCTGTGCCGGCGCCGTCCATGCGCTGATCTTCACCTATCGCGTATCTGTCCGCAAGGACAGATATCCCACCTTTCCTGCCATCCTGTTCCGAGACGGCCGGGCCGTCGCAGCCCGGCGGGTCCCCCCGCTCGCTCCGTCGGATTACGATGCGGGGGTGGACGAGCTGGAGCGGGGAGCGCAGGGACACGACGGCGGGGCCGACTCGCTCGCCTCCACCCCGGGCCGCGTCGCGAGCATCGTCGGCGCCGCCGAAGCCGCCGCGCAGGAGCTGCGAGAGCAGGCCGAGTCGCGGGCGCGGGAGCGGATCGCCGAGGCCGATCGCGCCGCCGAGATCCGAGTTCGGGCCGCCGAGGAGGAAGCGCGCGAGATCCTCACGACGGCGCGCGCCGACGCGGAGACGACGACCGGCGAAGCCTCGGCGTCGGCCGCCAAGCTGAACGCCGACGCGGAGCGCGCTCGCGAGGAGGCCGCGCAGACCCTCGCCGACGCCCACGCTGAGGCATCGCGGCTGCTCGACGACGCCCGCGCCACAGGCGAACGGCTGCGCTCGGAGGGCAGCGAGGAGGCCGCGGTGGCGCGCGCCGAGGCGGCCGCCGAGGGCGAACGCCTGCGCGCCGAGGCCGAGCGCGAGTCCAGCGAGCGGCTGGAGGGAGCGCGCAAAGAGTCCGCGCGCGTGGCCGAGGAGACGCGCGAGCACACCGAGCGGCTGCTGCAGGCGCGCCGCGAGGAGCTGATCCGGCTCGACGAGCAGGCCAAAGAGCAGGCACGCGCGGGCCGCACGCACGCGCGCGAAGAAGCGCGCCAGATCGTCAGCGACGCGCACGCGGTCTCCAACGAAGTGCTCGGCGAGGGCACCGAGATCTCGCGCAACCTGCGCGAGCTCGCCGCGTCCCTGCGCAACAACGCCGAGCGCCTGCTGCGCGACGTCCGCCTCACGCACGGCGCGATGACGGCGCAGCTCGACCAGGTCGCGCCCTCCGAGCGCGCCGTGCTCGAACGCGAAGCGGGCGAGCCGAGCGGGCAGGAGCGCCGCAGGCACGGCGGCGAATCGGGCGACGAGCTCGACGTGCCCGAGTTCATCCCGCGCCACTAGCCGGGCTTCCGAACCCGGCAGCGGTCACGATACGATTGTCTCCTCCTGGGGCTATAGCTCAGCTGGGAGAGCGCCTCGCTGGCAGCGAGGAGGTCGCCGGTTCGAGCCCGGCTAGCTCCACTTTCAGACGATGTCGACCGGCGCGCCGAGCGAGAGCATCGGCGCGAGCCGCGCGAGATCGCCGGGAAGCATGCGGACACACCCATGCGACGGGTCCCCGGGGATCTGCGACGGTTCGCCGAACGGGCCGTGGATGCCGACGATGCCGCCGCCGGGCCAATCGCTCAGCACCGAGTAGGCCGAGGTTCCGATCGCCCACGGGTAGTAGGGGCTCGACGGGTTGCTGATCTTGAAGCGCTCCCGGATCCAGAAGTGCCCCTTCGGCGTCGGCGTCGAGGGCTTGCCGACGCCGACGGGCCCGGCGAAGCGCTCGATGTCGTCGTAGTAGGCGGTCAGCCGCCGCAGCTCGAGGTTGATCCGCACGCGCCAGTGGGTCTGCTTCAGCGCCCCCAGCGCCTGGCGCAGCACCCACCCGACGCGGCCGTTCGGGCGGCCGGGGATCCGCAGCTTGATCCAGCTGTGCCCGCCGCGGTCGACGCGGCTGTCCAGCAGCAGGTACACCTCGGGGAAGCCGTCCTCCGTGTCCAGGTGCGTGTGGGTGATCTCGCGCGAATGGACGCTCGGATGCACGTAGATCGGCAGCACGCCCACCGGATGGGCCCAGGTCGTGAGCGTGCCGTCGTCTGAGAGGGGTACGTCGGTTTCCGGTTCGGGGCCCGGTGCGCCGGCGATCACCACCGGCGCCGGCTGCGGCGCTTCTTCGCCTTCGGCCAGCGCGGGCGCCGGCAGCGCGGCGCAGGCGAGCACGACGAGGAGGCCCGGCAGCGCGCGCGCAAACGCGCGCCGCCGGCTGCCAGCTCGCCGGCGGCGCGCCGACGCGGGCGGCGCGAGGAGATTCCTCACTGCCCGCGTCATGCGCTCAGGGCCTCAGCCCGTGAACCTCGGTTTCGCGACACGTGCCGCGCAGCGCGCGAGGGTGCGGTGGAACGCTTTCGCTGCCGTCCCACTCGCGCTCGTGAACTGGACCTTGATCGTGAGGTGATGCTTGGACCCCGCCTGCAGCGTGATCCGCGTCGATGCCCTAGTGGCGCCGGCCTTGACTTTCACCGTCTTGACCGTGTGCCCGTCGAGCACGAACTTGACCGTCTGCATCGAGGAGCCCTTGACCGAGGCCAGGTAGCTCGACTGCGCCACGCAACCGCGGACGCTCGCGACGCTCGCCTTGCCCGCGGGCGCCTTGGCGGCTTTGGCGGGCAGCACGGCGGCGATGGGAACCGGCGCAACCTCATTGCTCGCTCGCTGTCACACGCTCGGTCGTCAGTCACATGCTTTCCGTCGCGGCCGGGCGCCCGATCTCCTGTTCGTGCGTCTTCGACCGTTCGTTCGATCGACGCCCCAGCGGTGATCGTGTCGTTGCCGACGCCCGTGTCGTCGTGGTAGGTGAAGACGCACCTGGCCGTTCGCGTCCGTCGCGCAGTCCGGGTCGGGCGCGCCGCGGCAGTCGTGCACGTCCCGGTGACGCCCTCGTTGGTTTCGGTGACGACGAACGTCACGGCGGTGCCTACCGAGGGAACCGTCTTGCGCGGTTCTTCTGCGGTCGGTTTCAGTTCCGGTTCCCTGAGGCTGTCGCCACCACGGTGGCGTCCCGCCCGCGGTGTCCTTGCCTTCCTTCCGGCAGTCAGCGTCAGGTTCGGCGCTCTCCGCGAGATGCCGCTGCCCGCGAGCAGGATGTAGGCCTCGCCACAGATCGTGCGTGTGCGGCGTTTCCACGTCGTAGCCACACCGGCGGCGGTTTCCTTCCCTTTCGAGGTCGATGCGAGCGCGAACCAATCAGCTGGAAAGCCCTTGAACGTCGACGTGCGTCGAGCAGCCCCAGCCCTGGATGTCGCTGTCGAGTCAGCTTGTCGGCCCGGTGCTGAAGGCGGCCGTCGAAGTGATCTGCGACGACCGGCGATCGCACGGCGGGTTCTCGGTCCTCGACCCAGTTGCCAGCGCCGGTCACCGTGAGGTGATCGAGGATGTCGGTGATGTCGCGCCCGTCGGGCCCTTCCAGCACTTCCTGCGGGAAGCCCGCGCCGGAGTGTGCGGGAGCCGCGGTCTCTCCGATTCGCCGATGTCGGAGCAGCTGGTGGTGAAGTAGACGCCCGTCGCGCCGTAAACCCGCCCGCGAAGTCGATCCCACCTGCACGAGGTGCTCGGCGCCGGCCGTCGTCGGTTCGCCGGGTACCGTCGGGCGCGCACCGCCGCTCCCTGAGGCGTAGTGGTACTCCGGGTCGGTGCCGACGACCGCGCGGTTACCGCATGGCCGCCGTCCGCAGCCCATCACGACCGGCGACCAGATCGGCGCCGATTCGATCGCCGACGAGCGCCGTGCGACTGCATTTGGGGTCGCCGACGATCAGCACCTGGTACTGCGCGAATTCGGCCGCCGACATCGCTTCCCATTCGTCGCCGCTGCGGACGGTCACGGTGTAGCCGTCGCTGTTCGGCGGCCCACTGCTCGAGGCTGATCGGCGTCCTTCGCCGCGCGGATGCCGTCGATGGTCGTCACCGACTCGCCGTTGATCAGCGCCGTGCCCGGCACGCTCGCGCCGGCCGCACCTGGCAGCAGCGCGAAGATGCAGAGCGCCAGGACGGTGAGCGCGGATGCCCAGAGCGCGCGGCCGCGGCCGCGGACTGTACTTCGCCTCCATCAGTGTCCCCCCAACGAGTGGTTCGGTGCCGTCGCCCCTGTGCGGCGGCGTGACTATGTTCTTGCCTCCCAGCCCGGCGCCGATCCCTCGTCCGGCGCTGTCCGAGCTCTGACAGGAGGGGCGGGAGAGTAGCGCAAATTGCGGGTTTTTCCAAAACGCGATTTTCGCGTTGCGGAAGGCGTCCGAACGCACCACCGAGGCGAGCGTCGGCACATTCCGACCACGCGATTTTCGGCGCGCGACGCGTCCGGCGGACGCGCCCCTGCGCGGCGATCCGGCGACGCGGCCAACCGCGCGTGGAAGCAGCTTCAGACCGTCGTTCGCTGCTCCGGCGCAGGCGATCGTGGATCGCGACCACGGCATGTGGAGCGCTGTCACGCGCTCGCCCACTGCCCCGCCGAGGCGATCTACCGGCATCTGGAGCGCGCTCACGCGCTCGCCCGCTGCTCCGGCGCGCGCGCCTCGCCCGGAGCTGCGGCGGGCTCGGCCTCGCTCAGCCCGCGAACGCGGGCGATCGCCTCCGCCGGGCCCAGGAACGGCGCGATCGCGACGTAGGCGAGCTGGGGCAGGCGCCGCGGCAGCTCGGCGGTGCGGCCCTCCGCGACCTCGTGCTGGACGATCTCGAAGATGCCGCCCGCGATCGCCTGCGGCAGCAGCCGCGGCGGCGGCGCGACCTCCGGCCGCGCGCGATAGCCCTCCTCGAGGAAGATCGTGAACGAGCGCGTGACTTCCTCCCCGCGCTGGGCGGCCATCGCGCCCGCCGCGTAGCACTCGACCAGGCGCAGGTGGGACATCACGGGATTGGCCGCGATCGCCGCCAGCAGCGTCCGCAGCGCCCGCCAGACGCGCTCGGGCCATTCCTCAGCGGAGAAGTAGGCGCGCACCAGCGCGTCGACGATCTGCTGAGCCGGGGCTTCCTGGGCCGCGAGGAACGCCTCCTCCTTGTCGGAGAAGTGCCGGTAGAACGCCTCTTTGGCGACCCCGGCCTCGGCCACGATCTCCGCGACGGTGGCGTTCGCGTACCCCTTCTCCATCGTCACGGCGGCCGTTGCCTGGACGATCCGCGCGCGCTGGTTGCGAAGCACGGCGCCGGGCGGCAGCCCGTGGCGCCCCCGCGGGAGCCGGGCGAGCTCCTGCGGCGCGATCCGCGCGGGCACCCCGGCGGCTGCGCCGAGCAGCGCCTCCGGACCGACGCTCCAGCGCCCGGCCGCGACCGGCACGGCGTAGCAGGCCATCGAGGCGAGCAGGTCCTCGGCCAGCTGCGGCAGGCGGTCCTCGTCGTGCGTGCGCAGGCGATGCGCGACCACGTGGCGCACGCCGCCGATCAGAGCCCTGGCCGGGATGTCGAGCGTGGCGCCGCCCGGCGGCGCTCCCTCGAGCAGCAGCTCGCCGTTTCGCTCCATCGCGTCCAGGAGCTCACGGACGGCGGCTCGCACCTTCGGCCCTCCTGCGAGCGCCTCGACGAACATCACACGCCCCGCGTCGGGGTCCTCCTGCACGCTGCGCAGCAGCTCGGTGAACGCGGGGCGCACCGCGCCGGCCCATTCGCCCGCGGGGATCGACCCCATCGTCGCCAGCGTGCGCCCGGTGACCTCGCGATAGGCGGCGAGAAGGCACGCTTCCCGGTCTGCGAACTGCTCGTAGAAGGTCGCGCTCGAGACCCCCGCCTGGGCGCTGATCTGGGCGATGCTGAGGTTCTGATAGCCCCGCTGCCCAGCCAGCTCGACCATCGCGTCGATGAGGCGCTCGCGCTGGCTCGAGCGCGCGACCGAGAGCGAGCGGCGAACGGGTCGCTCGCGGTGGGAAGCCCCTCTCTTGCGTGCCGGCGATGCCATCGCTTACTCCTCGCAAGATAGCGGATGAAATAACGACCGTGCCCGTTCTTTTAGACGCCCGTTCGGTTTTTCAACCGCCTCAATGCACGTCTGAGAATCGGCGCGTCAAGCCGTGTAAACGCCAGGAACCGCAGTATTTCAGGCATATCGTCCCGTCACGAGTACCCCACGGTGTCACCGGGGTTGACACGAATAGGCAGATGTGCTTAGCTATCGCTGTCGTTCATGTACAAAGCTCAAAGGTTTCAAAATTTATGTTTGAAGTCCGTTTGAGCGGGTAATCAGCAGGAAATGGTCCGTGTGCTTACGGGGAGAAGCGGGGGCCGGGGATGGATGACAGCCTCGGGGGGAACCGCGCCGGAAGCGGCGGACCGGGCCGGACGGCCAAGATGAGACGGAGTCTGTGCGAGCGTCGCGACACACCCCTCCTCCGTGGCGCTCGCAGAGGCTCTGCCTCGTCTTCGCGTCGGCCGGCTCGCATCGCGCTGTACCTGTGAGGGACTGACCGGAGAACGAGGGGGGCCGACGGCCCCATTTCACAAAGGAGACACCGCAGAGATGAGACCGTCTACCAATCGCGCTGCTGCGCGCCGCCGCTGGAGCGGGCTCCTGGCCTGCATGGCCGTCGTGTGCCTCGCGCTCGCCGGCGCCTCGTCCGCCGGCGCCGAAATCAACAAAGGCAAAATCAACAAGGAAGACTTCCTGCGCTTCATCAACTGCCCGACGTCCGAAGGCAAAGTCTGCACCTACGGGGAAACGCTCAAAGGCGAATTCAAAATGGGCAGCAAGAGCGTGCCGATCACCAACCCGACGATCCTGCAGGGCGGGCTCGAAGCCGAGGGCTTCGGCGTCTACCCGCTGATCCCGCCGCGCTTCGGCGCCCTGTCGCTTTCGAAAACCCCGCAGCCTGTGCCCGGCGGCCTCACGGGTCTGAGCGAAGAAGTCGGTGGCCCCGTGTACGCGACCGCAGAACTCGCGGGCGTGCCGCTGGTCAGGCCGACGGCGCTCGGGTTCGGTGAACACAAGGCGATCGAACTCCCGATCAAGGTGCACCTCGAAAACGAACAGCTCGGCCCCAACTGCTACATCGGCTCGGACACGGAACCGATCAACATCGCGCTGTGGGACGGCCCCACCGAACCGCCTGAAGGCGTCGAACCGATCGAAGGCAAGATCGGCACGATCGTGGCGATGGACAAAAACAAGATCACGAAGTTCGAAGGCAACGAGCTGGTGGGCAACACCTTCGAAGCGCCCGCAGCCAAAAACTGCGGCACGAGCTCGCTGACAGAACCGATCATCACGGCGCTCGTCAACACGGCTGAGGGCCTGCCTTCGGCGCCCGGCAAAAACGTCGCGAAGCTCGAAGGGAACCTCTACACCGCCTTCTCGCCCGACGTCGTGAAATACGACAAAAAGGCTCTGAAGGAAAAAGAACACCCGAAAAAAACGAAATAGGCCGTAGCGCTCAGCAGGACTGAGCGCCTTTTCCCTCGAGCGGCGGGTCCACGGGCCCGCCGCTCGTCGTTCTGGCCCCTTCCGCGGGTTTGGACCCGGCGCGGCGTCTGCGCAATCATCCTCCGGTGACGCAACTGCTCGTCAAGCTGTTCCTCGCGCCCTCGTTCGTCGTCGGCGCCTCGATGACCGCACGGCGCTTCGGGCCGCGCGTCGGCGGGCTCGTCGCGGGCCTGCCGGTCGTGGCCGGGCCGATCCTGCTCGCCTATGCCCTCGCGCACGGCAGGGGCTTCGCTGCGGACGCCGCCGCCGGCACGCTGCTCGGGCTCGTCTCCCTGATCGCGTTCGTGGTCGTCTACGGCCGGCTCGCCGGCAGGCTGTTCTGGGGCGCCAGCATGATCGCGCGGCTGGCTGGCGTTCGCGATCGCGACCGCGTTCTTCAGCGCGCTGAGCGTCCCTGCGGCCGGCGGCCTCGTGCTTGCGTTCGCCGCCCTGGCAGCAGGGCTCGCGGCGCTGCCGCGGCCGCGCCCGGTGCCGCCCTCGAGCCACCCGCTGCCGCGGTGGGACCTGCCGCTGCGCGCGGCCTGCGCGCTCGCGCTCGTGCTCACGCTGACGGCGATCGCGGGCTGGCTCGGCCCGCAGCTGAGCGGCCTGCTCGCGCCGTTCCCGATCATCGCCACCGTGCTCGCCACCTTCACCCACGCCCAGCGCGGCGTGGATGAGACGCTGCGCCTGCTGCGCGGGCTGATCTCGGGCTTCGGCGCCTTCGCCCTGTTCTGCTTCACGCTCGCCGTGTCGCTGCGCTCGCTCGGCATCGCCGGCGGGTTCCTGCTCGCCACCGCGGTCGCGCTGCTCACGCAGGCGCTCGTCCTGCTCGTCACGCACCGCGCGGCGGCCCTCGGCGAGCCCCCGCTCGGCGCGGGAGAGCCCGAGCTCGGCGGCGCGCCCTAGGCATCCTGGGGCGCCTGGTGGCGCACGCGGTCGCGCGCGTCGGCGTAACGCACCGCCTCGTAGGCGATCATCGCCACGAGCACGGCGCTGACGGCACCCAGCATCGCCAGCGCGCTCAGCTGCGAGTGCAGCGGCAGCAGCGCCAGCACGACGACGGCGGCCACCACGCGGCGGTAGCCGTAGGTGCCCCGCAGCCGCAGCCGGAACGCGAACTGCGTGATCAGGAACAGCGCCGCGCCGCCCGTGAGGGCGAACGCCGTCACGAGCGCGAGGTGAGCGTCGACGTCGGTCACGGTCTGCTTGACGCCGACCGCAAGCAGAGCGATGCCCGCGACCATCGGGAAGTGCAGGTAGGAGTAGGCGTCGCGTGCGATCCGGTTCTGCTTCGCCCCCGGCTCCGCGCGATCGAGCATTTCCCGGCCGACGATCGCCGCGACGTCGAAGTAGGCCCACCACAGGCACGCGGCCGCCACCAGCCCGAGCACCGCCGCCGTCACGATGCCAGGGTCGATGCGCTCGTGGGCGCCGACCCCGATCGCGACGATCGACTCCCCGAGGGCGATGATGACGACGGCCCCGTGGCGCTCGGCGAAATGCCCGGGGACCAGGCGCCATCCGGACATCTCGATCACCAGCGGCCCGCCCACGTCGAGCACGAGCGCGAGCCCCCAGATCGCGAGCTGCAGGCCGTCGTCGGCGAAGGAGGCCGCGATCAAGCAGGCCCGAGCCGATTGCGGTGCTGACGGCCAGACCGAGGACCGAATGGCGCAGCCCCGGGTCCTCACGGCTGGCCAGCACGAACAGCATGATGTGAGCGATCCGGGCGACGGCGTAGGCGAGCGCGAACGTGAGCGCGTCGGCACCGAAGGCGCCGGGCACCGCGAGCGCCGCGACGAGGAACGCCGCCATCGCGAGGAACATCGCGAGCCGCACGAGGCCCTCCTCGGGGTCCACCACGCTGGTGAGCCACGCGTAGCCGACCCAGGACCACCAGAGCACCCCGAGCACGAGCAGGCCCTGGAGCAGCCCTTCCCAGCCCCCGTGCGCCGTTATCAGCGTCGTGCACTGCGTCAGCGCGACCACGAACACGAGGTCGAAGAACAGCTCGAGCGGCGTGACGCGCTCGTCTTCGCGCATCACGGGCGCGAGCCGGGTCCGCAGGCGGGACCCGGCAGTCTGCGCAGAAGTGTGCTCGTGCGGCTCGGCGGCGGGGCCGCTCACGATCCCCGCCGCCTTGACTGCCGCCGCGGGCTGGGCGCCGGGACCGGCGCTCTGCCGCCCCGGCGCGCCCAGAGGCCGATCAGTGCAGGGACATGTTCGGCTCGCCCGCTGAGTTCAGACCCGTCGCCGAGATCGTGCACGTACCGCCCTTCGGCGTCCCCCCGTTGTATGCCTGCGTGAGGCAGTTGCGCAGCGCGAGCTGGCCCCAGTAGTTCGGGTGGATGTCTTCCTGGATTTCGTAGGGCCCGAAGATCGTCGAGACCGTCCGGACCTCGTTGACCCACTCGGTCTTGTCGACCGCGCCGGCCTGCGTCCAGGATCTCAGCCCCTCTTCCTCGAGCAGCCCGACGCCCTTCTCGCACAGCCGCCGCCCGTTGAAGGCGGAGGCGAGATCCATCGTCCGGACGTTGCTCAGGCCGATGGCGCTCGCGGCGCCGAGAACCGTGCTGTCGATCGCCGGCAGCATTTTTTCGTCCGCGTAGTTCGCGTCCGTGTTCCAGAATCCGCACCCGCCTGTGGTCTGCCTCGAATACCCGCTCTGGGTGTAGCGGAAGCCGGAGCCGAGCGGGATCGGCGCCGGGTAGTCCTGCACCAGCAGCGTGTACTGCGAGGAGCTGTACCCGGCGTTGGTCATCGCCTGGGCGACGTTCCTGAGGCCGGTTTCGACTTCGCCTTTGACTTTGGACAGGTTGCCCGACGTGAAGTTGTTCGTGACCGATTTTTCTTTGCTGCAGTAGAAGTCGTAGAACCACGTCGACTCGAGGAAGTCTTCCACGCAGGTCTGGACGATCCCGGCGAAGTTGAAGTTGTTGCCGCCGATCGAGACGGCCACGAGCTTCACGTTGTGCGTTTTCGCGAAGTTCTGCAGCATCAGGGCCTGGCCTTCTTTGCCGCCCGAGTTGTAGAAGTCGAGCCCCGGCTTCCACTTTTCGCCTTCGCTGAAGCTGTAGGTCTTGGCTCCCGAGCAGGCGAGGTTCTCGCCGCTCACGCCGCTGCCTATGTAGACCTCGGCCGACTTGGAGCGGTGGCAGTGCGCGATCAGTTCGGCGTTGCCCGCCGCGTTGTCGTCGTACGCGGTCGATCCGAGCGCGTCGACCCAGGACGAGCTTTCGTTCGTGCTGCCGGCCCAGCGGCCGGCCTCGCCTGAGATGTAGGAGTCGCCCACGGTGGCAGTCCAGGGCGCGCCGCTGCCCGGACCGTCGGCGCGCGCGGGCGCCGCCAGCACGAAGGCGGCGAGTGCTGTCGCCGCGGCCGCCAGAAGCACGGCGCACGCCAGCATCGGCGCCCGACGGAATGCGCTCGGATGATGCATCAGGTCCCCTCTCGTTAACGCGCCGCCCCCTTGCGACGCTGTCCGGGCGACCCTAACCGCAGCCGCGGCGACAGGTCAACCGCTGCCGGCCGCGCGCGCCGGGGCCTCGCCCCAGAGGTGCTCCAGGCGGTAGAACTCGCGCGCCTGCGGGGTGAAGATGTGCACCACGACGTCGAGGTAGTCGAGCAGGATCCACCCGCCGTCGGGGCTGCCCTCGACCCGCCGCGGCGAGAGCTGGTGCTCGCTCTTGAGGCCCTCCAGGATGCCGTCCTGGATCGCCTTCGCCTGGCGGCCGGTGTTGCCGGTGCAGACGAGGAACCAGTCGGTGTAGCCGACGACGCCGCGCAGGTCCAGCTCGACGACGTCATGCGCCTTCTTGTCGGCGGCCAGCCGCGCGGCCTCTGCGACGAGCTGCTCAGAGGCGATCATCGCGCTGCCTCCGCGACCGCCCCGTACAGGCGGTTGCTCTCGATGTAGGAGCGCACCTGCGCCGGCAGCAGCCCGTCGGTGGGCTCGCCGGCGGCGAGCCGCTCGCGCGCCAGCGAGGAGGACGCTTCGATCGGCTCCATCTCGAGAAACACGACCCGCGGATCTGCGCCGCCGACGGCCGCCAGCGCATCGAGCACCGCGGCGCCGTCGTTCGGCGGCCCACCCGCCCTGCGTGCGACCGCCATCCGCGCCAGCTCGAGCACCCGGACGGGATCGCGCCAGCCCGGGAGCGTCAGCGCGGTGTCGGCTCCCATGACGAACGTCAGCTCGGCCTCGGGATGGCTCGCATGGATCTCGCTCAAGGTATCGGCCGTGTAGGACGGCCCGGCGCGGCGCACCTCGAGCCCGCACGCCTCGATGCCCGGCTCGCCCTCGACCGCCAGGCGGCACATCGCGAGCCGGTGCTCGGGTCCCGGGTCAGCGCCCGCCGGCTTGTGGGGCGGCGTGTGCAGAGGCATCAGCCAGACACGCTCGAGGCCGAGCTCCTCGCGCGCGTGGCGCGCCAGGGCCACGTGGCCGGCGTGGGGCGGGTTGAAGGTGCCGCCGAGGATGCCGATCGCTGGCACTCTCCGGTCAAGCGCGGACGTGCCCGTCGCCTTCGACGAGGTACTTGAAGGTGCACAGCTCGCGCAGCCCGATCGGTCCGCGCGCGTGGAGCTTCTGCGTCGAGTTGCCGATCTCCGCCCCCATCCCGAACTCGCCGCCGTCGGTGAAGCGGGTCGAGGCGTTGACGTAGACGCAGGCCGCGTCCACCCCGAGCTGGAAGGCGCGTGCGGCGCCCGCGTCGAGCGTCACGATCGCCTCCGAGTGCCCGCTGCCGTAGCGCGAGATGTGCTCGATCGCCTCGTCCACGCCGGAGACGATCCCGACCGCGAGCGTCGGACCGAGGTACTCGGTCGCCCAATCGTGCTCGGCGGCCGGCTCGGCCCTCTCCCCCGCCGCCGTGGCCGCCAGCGCGTGCGCGCGGTCGTCCGCGCGCAGCGTCACACCGGCCTCGCTCAGCGCCTCGGCGACGACCGGGACGAAGCGGTCGGCGATCGCCTCGTGGATCAGCAGGGTCTCCGCCGCGTTGCACACCCCCGGGCGCTGGAGCTTGGCGTTCAGCACGATCGCCAGCGCCTGCTCGAGGTCGGCGGCCGCGTCGACGAACACGTGGCAGTTGCCCGAGGCGGCGTAGATCACCGGCACCGTCGCGACGGCCTGGAGTGCCTCCTTCAGGCTCTCGCCGCCGCGGGGGATGATGAGGTCGACGTGCTCGCGCTGGGTGGCCAGCTCGCCGAGCTCCTCGCGCCCGCCGCCCGCGACGAGGCTCACGCAGCCCTCCGGCAGGCCCGCGCCGACGGCGGCCTCGGCAGCGATCTGCGCAAGGGCGAGGTTGGAGCTCGCGGCCGTCGAGGAGCCGCGCAGCACGATCGCGTTGCCCGACTTCAGGCACAGAGCCGCGGCGTCGATCGTCACGTTCGGGCGAGCCTCGTAGACGACCGCGACCACGCCGAGCGGCACTCGCACCTTGCGCACGTCCAGCCCGTTCGGCAGGCGCCCGCCGTCGATCACCTCGCCGACGGGATCCGGCAGCGCCGCGATCTGGCGCACCGCAGCCGCGATCGCGCGGACCCGCTGCTCGTCGAGGCGCAGGCGGTCGAGCAGGGCGTCGCCGATGTCAGCCTCCCGCCCCGCCTCCATGTCGCGTTCGTTTGCCTCGAGGATCTCGGGCAGGCGCTGTTCGAGCGCGCGGGCGATCGCCTCGAGCGCGGCGTCCTTGACGCCGGTGGGTGTGCGCGCCAGAACGCGGGAGGCGATCCGGGCCTCGCGGCAGATCTCCTCGACGGAGTTGACTGAGGGCCGGCTTGGAGCGCCGGCCCGGGTATCCACTACGGCCACCCACACAGAGTAGCCAGCGCTCCGAGGCCCGACACCCCCGGTTCAGGCGAGCACGAGGTAGTCGCGGTGCACGGCCTCATCGGTCGCCCGCGGCAGCAGCTCGCGCACCGCGTCGGACTTCAGCCCGATCACCTGCCGCAGCTCCGCGGCCGAGTAGTTGCAGATCCCCTTGGCCACAGCGTGCGGGCGCCCATCGGCGCGCTCCAGGATCTCCACGGCGTCGCCCGCGTCGAACTCGCCCCGCACCTCGGTCACGCCGACCGGCAGGAGGCTGGCGCTGCCCTCGCGCACGGCCCGTGCCGCCCCGGCATCGACGACGAGCGTGCCCCGAGAGGGCTTGGCGAACTTCAACCACAGCTTGAAGCTGCTGTAGCGGGCCTCGCCCGCCGCGAAGCGCGTGCCCTCGCGCTCGCCGGCGAGCACCGCGGAGATCGTGCCGGAGCGCACCCCGTTGCAGATCGTGGTCGGGATCCCGGCGGCCGTCGCCATCTCGGCGGCGACCACCTTCGAGCGCATGCCACCCGAGCCGAGCGGGGATGTGGTGTGGCCGATCTCGAGCTCGTGCAGCGCCGCGAAGGAGTCCACCTCGGCGACGATGTGCGCATCGGGATCCAGGCGCGGATCGGCGGTGTAGAGCCCGTCGATGTCGGTCAGCAGGATCAGCTCGTCGGCCCCGATCAGGACTGCGACCTGCGCGGCGAGGAAATCGTTGTCGCCGAAGGAGATCTCATCTGTCGCGGTGGTGTCGTTCTCGTTGATGACCGGCAGCACCCGCCACGAGAGCAGCGTGGTCAGCGTCTGGCGCGCGTTCAGGTAGTGCGTGCGGGCGCTCATGTCGAAGAACGTGAGCAGCAGCTGTGCGCTCGTCACCCCGCGTTCGCGCAGCAGCTCGTCGTAGACGCGGTAGAGCTTCCCCTGCCCCACTGCGCTGGCCGCCTGCAGCGCCTCGATCGAGCTCGGACGCGCCCCCAGCTCCATCACGCGCATCCCGAGCGCGATCGCTCCGCTCGTCACGACGACCGTCTCCTCGCCGCCGGTGTGGGCCTCGGCGAGCTGATCGGCGATGCCCGCGAGCACGTCCATGCGCAACTCGCCGTCGTTGCCCGCGACGACGCTCGATCCGAGCTTCACGACGATGCGACTCATGCCCGGGAGCTTATTTGGGCTCGCGCGGCCCCCGGCGCGCGCGAGTGCTGGTTTCGCGCCCGTCATCGGTGGGGTCGAGCTCGAACGTCACGTCGCCGATCTGGATCTCGTCCCCCGGCTCGAAGCCGGCTTCCTCCAGCGCCCTGATCACGCCGATGCGGCGCAGCCGCCCCTCGAGGTAGGCCATCGCGTCCTCGTTCTCGATGTCGTGACGCGCCAGCAGGACCTCGATGCCACGGCCGCGCACCGCGAAGGACCCCGGCCCCAGGCGCTCGACGCGGAAGCCGCCGGCGCCGGCGGGCTTGAAGACCATGTGCTCGGCCAGCTCGTCGTCGGGGAGCGACGCGGTCCCGGCCGCCGCGGCGGCTCGCTCCGCCGGCGCCCCGGCGTCGGTCGGCACGGCGGCGAGCAGCGCGGCCGCCAGCTCGTCGAGCCCGAGCCCGGTCGCGCTCGATGTCACGATCACCGGGACCTCGGGCCCGAGCCGCTCGCGCCACGCCGCCGCGTCGTGCTCGCGTCGCTTCGCGCTCACGAGATCGCCCTTCGAGAGCGCGAGGATCCGCGGCAGCGCCGCGAGCCGCGGATCGTGCGCCGCCAGCTCGCGCTCGATCGTGCCGTGGTTGGCCTCGGCGTCGTCTGAGCTCTCGCCCGAGGAGGTCCCGGCCGGACGCCCGCCGAGCGTGAGCTCGGGCGCGATGTCGAGCACGTGGACGAGCAGCCGCGTGCGCTCGACGTGTGCGAGGAAGTCGTGACCCAGGCCGGCGCCCTCGCTCGCGCCCTCGATCAGGCCCGGGATGTCGGCGACGACGAGCTGGCGTTCGCCGGAGTCGAGCACGCCCAGCACGGGCTCGAGGGTGGTGAACGGGTAGTCCGCGACCTTCGGCGCCGCGCGGGTCAGGCGCGAGAGCAGCGAGGACTTGCCGGCGTTCGGGAGGCCGACGAGGCCCACGTCGGCCAGCAGCTTCAGCCGCAGCTCCACCCAGCCCGACTCCCCCGGAAGCCCGCGCTCTGCGAACCGCGGCGCCTGGCGCGTCGGGGTCGCGAAGCGCTTGTTGCCCTTCCCTCCCGACCCGCCGCGGGCCGCGGGCGCCCGCTGCCCGTCGGCCAGGAGCTCCCAGCGCCGCCCGGCGAGCTCGCCTCCCTCCTCGCCGCCCGCCGCGGTCACCTCGGTGCCGGGCGGCACCCGGATCTCGAGCGCCGCGCCGTCGGCGCCGTGGCGCTGTGAGCCCCCGCCGTGCCCGCCGCGCCCGGCGCGGAACTGGCTGCGGCGCCGGAACGCCTGAAGGTCGCGCAGCGAGCCGTCGCAGACCAGCACCACGTCACCGCCGCGGCCGCCGTCACCACCGTCCGGTCCGCCGCGCGGGACATGCGCTTCGCGGCGGAAGCTCGTCGAGCCGTCGCCGCCCGCGCCCGCCTCGATCTGGATCCTCGCCTTGTCGTGGAGCATCGCGAGCAGATCGTGACAGCACCGCCAGTCCCTCCCCGGCCCCAGGGCGCCCGGCCCCGCTCGCCGCGCCGATGGTGATATGCCTGGCGGCGAGCAAACCCTTCAAGCGAGGAGCGAGCAGATGAGCAGCGAGGAGACCGACGTGAACGCGTCGCCGGCGCAGGTGGAGCCCGTCCTTCTGATCACCGGCGCCTCAACCGGGATCGGCGCGGCGACCGCGCGCCTCGCGCGCCGAGACGGTTGGCGGGTCGTGCTGGCCGCCCGCTCGGCCGCGAAGCTCGAGGCTCTGGCCGAGGAGCTCGGCGGCCCCGAGTACGCGCTCGCCGTGCCCTGCGACGTGACCGACTGGGACGCGCAGCAGCGGATGGTGCAGAGCGCCCTCGACGCCTATGAAGGGCTCGACGCCGCGTTCGCGAACGCCGGTTTCGGCGGCCCGCGCGGCTTTCTGAAGGACACGCCCGAGCACTGGCGCGAGATGGTCCTCACCAACGTCTACGGAGCGGCGCTGACGATCCGCGCCACGATCCCCGCCCTGACCTCCTCGCAGGGCCACCTGCTGCTGACCTCGAGCGTCGCCGGACGCCGCGTGTTGCCGGGCTCGTTCTACAGCGTCACCAAGCACGCGGTGACCGCGATGGGCGAGGCCGCCCGCCAGGACCTGAACGGGACCGGCATCCGCGTCACGCTGATCGAGCCCGGGATGGTCGACACGCCCTTCTTCGACAACAAACCGGCAGACGCGCTCCAGGACGAGGACATCGCCCGCGCGGTCATGTTCGCCCTCTCGCAGCCCCCGCACGTGGACGTCAACGAGATCCTGGTGCGGCCGATCGCGCAGGCGGGCTGAGGCCGCGGCGCGTCCGAGGGTGCCGGCTCAGCCCTCGTGGGCGAGCCGGTGTGACAGGTAGAGGCCGGCCAGCGCCGCCCCGCCCGCGATCGCGACGGTCCCGGCGGCGGCGACGGGCGGCAGCTCGTCGCGCTCGAGGATCGTCGCCAGCGCGTCCACGCCGTCGGCCACAGCGCACGCAAGCTGCACGCGCGAGCCGATCACGGGGTCATCGAGGGTCTGAATCGTCGCGACGGCCAGGCCGAGGTCCCGCGCCGCAAGCCCGCGTCCGAGCGCCCTGACCGCGCCCCGGCGGGCGTTCTCTGCTCCGAGCCAGCGCGACATCGTCGCCTCGGGCGCCAGCAGGACCGCAGCGCCGATCGCAGCGCGCCCGGCAGCCAGCAGCCAGGCCGCGCGCCTCGTGCTCACGGCTACTCGCCGTCGGGAAGGACGCTGACCACGCGGCCGCGGCGGCCGGTGGTGAAGCTGACGGTGCCGGCGGCGCGCGCGTACAGCGTGTCGTCCTTGCCGATCCCGACCCCGGGTCCCGGCTTGAAGCGCGTGCCGCGCTGGCGCACGATGATCTCGCCGCCGCTCACGGCCTGCCCGGCGAACGTCTTGACGCCTAGGCGCTGCGCGTTGGAGTCGCGCCCGTTGCGGCTCGAGCCGAGCCCCTTCTTATGAGCCATCTGAAGCCTCCTCGGCCGGAGCTTTCGCTTTCGGTTTAGCGGCCGGTTTGTCTTTCACAGCCGGTTTCGCGGCGGCTTTTGCTTTCGGCGCGGCTTTTGCTTTGGGCGCTGCTTTCTCTTTCGCCGGGGCGGCGCTCTCGGATCCGCCGTCGGCCTCCGCTTTCGCTTTGGCCGCTTTCGCTGTCCCGGCGGTGATGCCGGTGACCTCGATGCGGGTCAGCTCCTGGCGGTGCCCGTTGCGCTTCTTGTAGCCGCGCTTGGGCTTGAACTTGAACACCCGCAGCTTCTCGCCGCGAACGTGAGCGAGCACCTTCGCGGTGACCTCGACCCGGGCGAGCCCGGCCTCGTCGACGACGGTCTCATCGGAGCGGTACATCAGCGGCTCGAGCGCGACGCTCGCGCCCTCATCGGCGGCCAGGCGCTCGACCAGCAGGGTCTGGCCCTTCTCGACGCGGTACTGCTTGCCGCCTGTCTTCACGATCGCGTACATGTGTGCTCCGGTGGGGCTTCTCGAGGATTACGCTACTCGGCGGCCTTCGCCTTGGCAGCGGAACGGCGTCGCCCGCCTCTGCGGCCACGACGCCGAGGTTTGGATTGTAGGCCATCCTCGGCCGCCTGGCCGCCGTCGGACGGCTCGCCGCCGTTCGTGCCGGGCTGCTCGGGCTCGCCCTCGATCGCCGTGCTGGACTCGGCCAGGCCGGCTTCGGCGCGAGCCTCGGAGTCCTCGCGGTCGGCGGAGGCGCTGCGCCGGCGCCCGCGCCCGCCCGAGCGCCCTTCGCCCGAGGGACGAGCCTCTTTCGGAGAGCGCTGCGAGCGCCGCGCAGCGCGCGCGGGGGCCGCGACGACCTCACCGTCCTCGTCGAGCAGAAGCGCGCTGGCGGCGGTGCGCCCGACCTGGTCGATGCGGATCATCCGGTTCTCCCCGACGTGGGCAGCGGCCCCCGCGATCGAGATGATGTAGCCATCGAGCTTGGCGACCGCGTCGTCCTCGTCGTACATGTGCGGCTCGACGATCTCGACGAGCACCTCATCGCCCTGGCGGAACGGCAGCGCACGCTCCTCGACCTCCTCGCGGGTCCCTGTGAAGGTGATCGCGAAGTGGTCGAGCGCAAGCCCTTCGGAGCCCTCGAACAGGAACGACTTGCCGGTGTCGGCCTCGAGCGCGTGCAGGACACGCGAGCCGTTGCCGGTGAACTGCGTGGTGACGCGCGGGTTGGCCTGGACGAGGAACGCCTCGGCGTCGGGGTGCTCGGCGGCGATATCGCGCAGCCTGCGCTCGAACTCGATCGCGATCGTCTCCTCGGAGCGGATCACGCCCTCGCCCTCGCAGGTGGGGCAGTGCCGGGTCATGATCTCGCGCACGCCCTCGGTCACGTTCTGGCGCGTCATCTCGACGAGCCCCAGCTTCGAGATCTCCGCCGTGAACGTCTTGGTGCGGTCCTCGTCGAGCGTCTTGCGCAGCACCTTCATGACCGCGTCGCGGTTGCGCGCGCGTGCCATGTCGATGAAGTCGATGACGATGATCCCGCCGATGTCGCGCAGCCGCAGCTGGTTGACGACCTCCTCTGCGGCCTCGAGGTTCGTGCGCGTGATCGTGTCCTCCAGCCCCGCGCCCTTGCCGCGGCCGATGAAGCTCCCGGAGTTGACGTCGATGACCGTCAGCGCCTCGGCGTAGTCGATGATGAGATAGCCGCCGGAGGGCAGGTCCACGCGGCGCGAGAGCACGCCTTCGATCGCCTTGTCGACCTCGTAGGCCTCGAACAGGGGCTCCCCGTCTTTCCAGAGCTCCACGCGCTCGACGAGCTCCGGCGCTGTGCGCGTGAAGAACGAGACGAGACGGTGGTACTGCTGCTCGTCGTCGACGACGGCGCGCTCGAAGTGGGCCGAGAAGATGTCGCGCACGACGCGCACCGACAGGTCGGCCTCCTGGAAGACGAGCCCCGGCGCGGGGGTCTCCTCGACGCGTTTCTCGAGCACCTCGTGCAGCTTGTGCAGGTACTTGAGCTCACGCTCGAAGTCCGCGCGCTTGGCGCCGTGGGCCGCGGTGCGGATGATCACGCCGCCACTGCCCAGCTCGAGGTCCTTGCTCTGGCGGCGCAGCCGTTCGCGCTCCTTGTCCTCCAGGCGCCGCGAGACGCCGATCCCCTCGCCGGTGGGCGCGTAGACCATGTAGCGCCCGGCGATCGTCAGCTCCATCGACAGGCGCGCGCCCTTGGTCTTGAGCGGGTCCTTGACGACCTGCACGACGATCTCCTGGCCGGGTTTCAGCAGGTCTGAGATCTTGCGCCCGCCGCCGCGCCCGCGGCGCGGGGTCTCGACGCCCGGCAGGACGATCTCGTCGACGTGCAGGAAGCCGTTCTTCTCGAGGCCGATGTCGACGAAGGCCGCCTCGAGGCCGGGCAGGACGTTGTCGACCTTGCCCTTGTAGATGTTGCCGACGATCGAGCGCTGGCCTCGGCGCTCTATGTACAGCTCGGCGACGCGGTAGCCGGCCTGGGGACGGCCCCGTTTACGGGCGGCTCCCTTGGCGGAGCCGGTCTTCGAAGCGGCGGGTGCACCGCTTCCCTCCAGTAGCGCGACGCGCGTCTCCGCGCGGTCGACGCTCACAAGCACTTGCTTTTTCAATTTGATCCAGTCTTTCGGTATTGGGACGCACCGCCGGGCGGGTGGGCGCGATCGCAGGGCAGCCGCGAGGCCGGCGCGCACCCCACAGCGGGGTGGACAAGAGCGCCTGGCCGGACATGAGGGCGGAGCCGCGATCGCCGCCTGCACGCATCTGGAGCGTCGTCAGGGACGCACCCGCCACCGTCACGCGAGCGGCCCTTGAGGGCCGCTGGTCGGTGGGGGGGTGCTCGGCGGGCATGATCTTTCAGTAGCGCGGGACGCGGCCCTTCAGCGCAGCTGAGGCGCGCGCCCTCACGTAAATCGACTGCAGCAGGCCTATCGCCAAAAGCGTTGTGATGACCGACGATCCGCCATAGCTCATAAGCGGTAGCGTCACGCCGGTGATCGGCATGATCCCGATCGTCATCCCAACATTGACGAAGACCTGAAACATCAGCATAGCCGCTACTCCGGCCGCGATCAGAGTGCCGAACAGGTCCTTGGACATCACGAGCACGCGCAGCGCCCGCCAGATCAGCAGCGCGTACAGGAGCAGCACCAGCCCGGCCCCGACGAAGCCATAGCGCTCTCCGACCGCGGCGAAGACGAAATCGGTGTGGCTCTCGGGGACGAAGCCGTTCGCGGTCTGGTTGCTGCCCTGCCCCCGCCCGGTCTTCTGGCCGGAGCCGATCGCGATCTTCGACTCCTGCTGCTGGTAGCCCTGTTTCTGCGGGTTGGAGGTCGGGTGCAGGAAGGCCGTCAGGCGTTCGACCTGGTAGGGCTTCAGCACGTTCACCCCGGCCGCGGGCGCCGCCACGAGCACGAACACGATCGAGACGCAGACGAGCGCCGCGAGCGCGAGGAGATGGCGCCATGGGGTCCCCGCGATGAACAGGAGCATGTAGGCGATCGTCATGTAGACGAGCCCCGAGCCGAGGTCGGGCTGGGCGATCACGAAGATCGCAGGCACGAGCGCGGCGATCATCACGCGGATCGTCGTGTCGCGGTCGCGCAGTTGCCGCGCGCGATCCACCACGAGCGCTGCGAGCGCGACGATCAGCAGCACCTTCCCGAGCTCGGAGGCCTGGAAGGAGAACAGCGGGAAGTTGATCGCGCGCTGCGACCCGCGCGCGCTGTGCCCCAGCCCCAGGACCGCGAGGATGGTCACGAGCAGCGCGATGTAGATGCCGTTTTTGTAGCGCTGCAGGCCGCCGTAGTCGACGCGGCTGAGCACGAGCATCGCGACCACCCCGACGCCGAGGTAGACCGCCTGGCGGTCGACGTAGTAGTGCGGGTTCCCCGGGACGAGATTGCGGGTGGAGGCGGCCAGGGTCGCCAGCGAGCAGGCGGCGAGGCCGAGCACGGCAAGCGTCATCAGCGGGTCCAGCGGCAGCCGCAGCGAACGGGGCGCGGCCGACGCCGGCGGCTCCTCCGCCGGCTTGATCGGGCTCTGGATCGGCGCCAGCGGCATCAGAAGGTCTTCGAGCTCCCGGCCACGAACTTCTCCTTGACGCCGAACCAGCGCGAGGCCATCAGCCGCGCGATCGGGGCCGCCGTTTCGGCTCCGAAGCCGCCTTCCTCGACCGTCACCGCGATCACGATCGGGCGCTTGGGGTCGCCGATGTAGCACATGTACCAGGACTGGTCTTCACGCCCGAGGTGCTGAGCCGTGCCGGTCTTCCCGAACACCGGATGCGCGCTCTGGTTCCAGCCGGACCAGACTTCCGCGGAGGTCCCCCCCGCCTGGCTCGCCGCCTCGTGGATGCCCTGCATCACGAGGCTGAGGTCTTCGGCGTTGAGGTGCACGCGGCGGCGTGGCGGGAAGGACAGGCTCTGCAGCGCGCCGCCCGCGGCTTCGTCGATCTCCATGCCGAGGTGCGGCGTCACCACCGTGCCTTCGCCGTTGCCGGCCATGTAGGCGTTGGCGAGCGTCGAGTACGCGACCGCCATCTGCAGCGGGTCGGTGAGCAGTTCGCCCTGGCCGACGGCGAGGTGCATGTTGTCGCCGACCGTCCAGGTGCCGGTGGGTTCGAGCACGATCCCGCAGTTGGACACGTGCCGGCGGCGCTCGCAGGCGAGCTCCAGCTTGTTCTCGTGTTCACGCCAGCGTTTGTCGGGCACCACGCCCGAGAACTCGCTCGGCAGGTCGATCCCGGTCGTTTCGCCGATGCCGAGTTCGCGCGCCTTGCGCTGGATCACGTTGCCGTGCGAGTTGGCCCGCTCGCCGACTTCGAAGAAGTAGGTGTCCGAGGAGACCTTCAGCGCTTCGACGAGCCCGACCGCCCCGAAGTCGGCGTGGCCGGCGTTGCAGAACTGCTCCGCCCCGGCGGTGATGCAGGCGCCGGCGCCCAGCCCTTCGCCCGGCGAGATGACGCCGCCTTCCAGCGCGGCCATCGCGGTGATCGGCTTGAAGGTCGAGCCGGTGGGATAGGCGCCGTTGACGGCGCGGTCGGTGAGCGGGCCCCCCTTCGAGCCGCTGCCGATCAGCGCGTGATATTCGGATTCGGTCAGCGGTTTGGCGAACTTGTTCGGGTCGAAGCTCGGTTGCGAGCCGATCGCGAGGATCTGGCCGTTGCGGGGGTCCAGCGCGACGAACGCTCCGGCCGGCGCCGGTTTGCCCCCCGCCCGCGCCTGTTCCTCGCCCTCCAGCAGGGCCTTTTCGGCCTCCTTCTGCAGCCCGAGGTCGAGCGTCAGCCGCAGGCTGCGCCCTCCGAGCGGTTGCGTCGGGGCGAGCGTGGCGGGTACCGGAAGCCCTTCAGCGTTGACCTCGACGCGCCGCACCCCGGGCTTGCCGCGCAGGTAGCGGTCGTAGTAGTACTCGAGCCCTTCCTGGCCGACGATCGTGCCCTGCTGCACGCCGCGGAAGGCCGACAGCTTGAGCTCGGGTTCAGAGACCTGATCGACGTGGCCGATCACCTGCGCGGCCATCTCGCCGTAGGGATAGGCGCGGATCGAGACCGGCTGCTGCACGACGCCGGGGAATTCGTCCTGTCGCTCGCCGAGCACCGTCAGGGCCCCCCTTCCGGCGTCGGTCTTGATCGTGACGGGCGCGTACGGGACGGCTTGGCGCTCGCGGATCACGATCGCCTCGATGTGGGCCGGGCTCATCCCCAGCAGGCGACCGAGCCGGCGGTACAGCGCGAGTCGCGGGTGGCCCGCCGGCGGGAGCGCGGAGGGCACGATCTGAACCGCGTTGGTCGTGCGGCTGGCGACGACGGCCTGGCCTTCGCGGTCGAGGATCTGCCCGCGCGGAGCGGGGATCGGCAGGTCGCGCACGCGGTTCGCGTTGGCTTCGTGCACGTACTGTTCGCCCGAGAGCACCTGCAGGTACCAGAGGCGGAAGAAGATCACGCTGAACAGCGCGATCGCGATCCCGCCGATGATCGCCACCCGCACCGCGAGCCCCGGCGCGACCGGGATCGTCGGGCCGCGCCGTTTGACCGGCTCGATGGCGCTCATGCTTTGGAGAGCGGGCTGAGCCCGCCGGTCGTGTACGCGCGGCGACGGCGGCGACGGCGGGGATCCTCGGGCAGCGCGCCGTCGAGCGTACGCCGCACGAGCGCCCACATCGGCAGCGCGACGATCGTGTCCACCACGGTGCCGAGCACGATCTGGCGCAGCAGGTCGAAGCTCACCGGGGCGTCGACGCCGAGCAGGAACTCCATCAGCGAGTAGCCGATGAGCGCCGTGCCGGCGGCCGCCGCTCCCACGAGCAGCGGCGTGAGCGCCGCCTGCGGGTCGCGCAGCTCGCGCAGGCGCCCGGCCCAGTAGCCGATCAGCGTGAAGACGAGTGAGCTCAGGCCGAGCGTCTGGAGCAGCGTGAGGTCCACGAGCAGCCCCACCGCGAAGCCGGTCACCGCGCCGAGCGTCGAGCCGCAGAGCAGGCCGACGAAGGCCACGAGCAGCGGCGTCAGGTCGGCGTTGACGCCGAAGACGGGGACCTCTGAGACCACGCCGATCTGGAACAGGACGACGACGACGGAGAGGGCGGCGACGCGGGCCACGAGGCCCACCGAGGGCGTCCCGCTCACTTGTGCCCCGCTGTGGGGTATTCGCCGGGCCCCGTCGAGGCGAGCTGTTCGCCCCGGGTGGCGGATTCGGTGCCCTGCCCTGCGGGCAGCGCGGCGATCGTCGCTTTCAGGTTCGCCGCCGTCCCGCCGGCGCGCGAGGTCAGGACCTCGACGACATCGAGGTTGTGAAGGTTGGCGATCGGGTGGACGTTGACCGACTTGTACGCGCTTTCTTCGTTGACGGAGGTGACCTGGCCGATCAACAGCCCGGGCGGGTAGAGCGAGTCGTCGGGGCTGGCGACGGTGCCCGAGGTGACGACGTATTCGCCCTTGTTGGCCTGGGTGTTCGCGGGCAGGTACTGGAGCAGCAGGTCGTTCGGTTCCCCGACCTTCGGCTGCACGATGCCGGTCGCGGTGCCCGTGCCGATGCGCGCGGAGACGCCCATCGTCGAGTCGGTGATCAGGTCCACCTGCGCCCCGTCGGGCTCGACCGCGACGACCTTGCCGACCAGCCCTTCCGCGTTGACCACCGGGTCGTTGACGCGCACGCCGTCGGGCGAGCCCTTGTCGATCGTGACCGTGGAGTACCAGATGTTGGGACTTTTCCCGACCACCGTCGCCGGCACCGGGTGGTAGTTCGAGACGCCGAGGGCGTTCAGGTGGTAGAGCCCGATCAGCTGGCGATAGGTGCGCTGTTCGGCCTCCGCGGCCGCGAGCTCGGGGCGCAGTTTGTCGATCTGCTTGCGCAGTTCGTCGCGCTGCCCTTTGGCATCGACCGTTTCGCCGAACCAGCCGAACGCGTCGCGCACGGGCTTCAGCGCCTTGTTGGCCCCATCCTGGATCGGGGAGACGATCGTCAGAAATGTCCGTTGGACGCCGTGCAGGCCGCCGCCGGAGGACTCGCCGAAGTAGGCGGTCAGCAGCAGCAGAGAGAGCACGACGAGCAGTGCTAGCACCGCTCGACGGCGCCGGACGGTCTTGTCGTACACCGGTGACTACCCTTCCGAAGCGTTCAGAGCACAGACTACTCGCGGCGCGGCCGGAGGTTACCTCCCCGGCTCCCGCGTGACGCCGGTTCGGCGGCTCTCACCGGCGGCGACGGTTCCGCGAGGTGCGGTTGGAGCGGTGGATCGCCTCGAACTCCTCGAGCGAACGCCCGGAGCCGACGGCCACGCAGGTCAGCGGCGACTCGGCCAGGTGCGCCGGCATCTGGGTCTCCTCGCGCAGCCGCTCGTCGAGGCCCTGCAGCAGCGAGCCGCCGCCGGCCAGCATGATGCCGCGGTCCATGATGTCCGAGGCGAGCTCGGGCGGCGTGCGATCGAGCGTCTCCTTGACGGCGTCGATGATCTGGCTGAGCGGCTCCTCCAGCGCCTGGCGGATCTCCTCGCTGGTCAGCACCACGGTCTTCGGCAGCCCGGCCACCATGTCGCGCCCGCGGATCTCGGCCTGCAGCTCCTCGCTCATCGGGCAGGCCGAGCCGATCTCGAGCTTCAGCTCCTCGGCCGTCTGCTGGCCGATCAGCAGCTTGTACTCTTTCTTGGCGTAGTTGATGATCGCCTCGTCCATCTCGTCCCCGCCCACCCGGATCGACTGCGAGACGACGATCCCGCCGAGCGAGATCACGGCGACCTCGGAGGTCCCGCCGCCGATGTCCACGACCATCGAGCCCGTCGGCTCGCCGACCGGCAGGCCGGCGCCGATCGCAGCCGCCATCGGCTCCTCGATCAGGTAGGCGGTGCGCGCGCCCGCCGACAGGCACGCCTCCTCGACTGCGCGCTTCTCGACCCCGGTCACACCCGAGGGCACGCACACGACGACGCGCGGATGGGCCCAGCGGTTCTGGTGGACCTTCTGGATGAAGTGCCTGAGCATCTGCTCGGTGACGTCGAAATCGGCGATCACGCCGTCCTTCAGGGGCCGGATGGCCTGGATCGTCCCCGGCGTGCGGCCGAGCATGCGCTTGGCCTCGATGCCCACGGCGTGGACTTCGCCGGAGCGCGAGTCGATCGCGACGACGCTCGGCTCGGAGAGCACGATGCCGCGGCCCCGCACGTACACGAGGGTGTTAGCGGTGCCGAGGTCGACCGCCATGTCGCGGCCGCCGAATCCGGTCAGGTAGGTGAAGATGCTCATCTCGAGGGAGGTGGCGGCGGTCGAGAGCTCTACGCGCCGGGTGCCGTTCAGGCACCCTGGGCCGCCGGCGCTCCGTCGGGCCCCACCGGTCGGCGCAGTCTAGCGGACACCTGGAGACCTCCCGCAAGCGTTGCGAGCCGGATTGCGCCGCAAACGCCCACATTCACAGCGCAGCCCCGACGGCGCGCCCGTGCCGGGCCCCGCCGGCCGCCTAACCGGTGGGCCGCAACTCGGGAGCGAGCTCCAGGAGCGTCTGCAGCGGGAGGCCGACGACGTTCTCCACTTCGCCCTCGATCCGCTCCACGAGCCTTGCGCCCCGCCCCTGGATCGCGTACCCGCCCGAACGCTCGCGCCACTCCCCGGTCGCGACATAGGAGGCGATGAGCTCCTCATCGGCCGGGCGGAAGGTGACTGCGGTCCTGGCAACGGCGGTGCGCTCCTCGCCGCCGAGCAGCACCGCCAGCCCGCTGATGACGTCCTGCGTGCGGCCGGCGAGCGCGCGGATCGTCTCGGCCGCCTGGCGCCTCGTCGGCCGGCTTGCCGAAGATGCGCCCGCCGGCGACGACGATCGTGTCGCAGCCGATCACCAGCTCGTCGGTGCCCGGCCTCGCCACCGCACGGGCCTTGCGCAGCGCGTTCTCGAGCGCGATCGCTTCCGGCTCGCCGTCCTCGAGCTCGGGCGCATCGGAGACCCTCACGCTGAAGTCGAGCCCTAGACGTCCGAGGATCTCCCGCCGCTGCGGGGAGCGCGAGGCCAGGACGACCCGCGGCGGAACGGGCACGGCGCCCCCGGGTGGCCGGCCGGTACCTATAGCTCGCCGAAGAACAGCGCGCTCTCGCGCGCCGCCGACTCCGGCGAGTCCGAGCCGTGCACCATGTTCTGCCCGGTCTCGATCGCGAAGTCGCCGCGGATGCTCCCCGGTGCCGCCTCGAGCGGGTTCGTCGCGCCGATCACCTGGCGCGCGGCTTTGACCGCCTCCTGGCCCTCGAGCACCATCGCCACGATCGGCCCGGAGGTGATGAAGTCGACGAGCTCGCCGAAGAACGGGCGCTCCGCGTGCTCGGCGTAGTGCTCCTCAGCCAGCTCGCGGGTCACGGTCATGTGGCGCAGGGCGACGATCCGCAGCCCCTTGCGCTCGAAGCGCGCGATGATCTCGCCGCTCAGCGAGCGAGCGAAGGCATCGGGCTTCACGAGGATCAGCGTTCTCTGCATGGCTTCCTTTTCTAGGGGGTCGGTCAGGACGTCGGCCGCGGGCGGCCGCCGGGACGGGGCGAGCGCCCCGAGGAGCGCCGGCGCGTCGAGGAGGGCTCGGCGGCGGCGACCGGGGCCGCCGCGTCGGGGTCGAGCTCCTCCCCGGCCAGTGTCGTCTCCACCTGCGGTGACGACGCAGTCTCGATCGCCGTCTCGGTGCTGATCGCCGGCTCCACCTGCGATGACGGCGCAGCCGCGGCGCGTTTACGGCCCGCCGCGGACTTCGGCCCGGGCGCGGTCGCCGCCACCTCCTTCTCGTCCTCGCGCGCGGCCGTGCGGCGCCGGCGCGGCCGCGGCGCATCCAGCCCGGGGACGTCGGCCTCGCAATAGGGGCAGATCGTCCACGTGCGGTCCAGCGGCTTCGAGCAGTTCAGGCAGCGCTCCTTGAGCTTGCGCAGGCAGCTCGGGCAGCGCACGAAATCGGGCTCGATGCGGTAGTCGCAGTGCGGGCACAGCGAACCCTCGAGCTCGTGCAACCGGACTTCGGTCGCGTGCGTCTCCAGTTCGCGCTCGTGCACGTCCTCGAGGTACTCGGGCGGGCGCAGGATCATGTAGATGATCGTGCCCACGAACGGGAACAGCGACGCTGCGGTCGCGCAGCCGACCAGCATCGGGTCCTCGATCCGCCGCCGCGCGTCGTTGTAGGTCCAGTAGATCAGCGACAGATACAGGACCACCACGAACAGCAGCAGCAGATCGACCACGAGACTGAGGCCGCTGCTTTCGATTCCGAAGACTGCGAGCGGGGGCATCGGCCGGTCGAGTTTAGAGAAACAGGCGGCCGAAACCGTAGCCAGCGGCGAAGAACACGAGGATCACGAGGGCCACGATCAGCGCGACGGCGCCGACCATCGTGAGCACCGAGGGGCCCTCGTCGTTCACCGCCGCGACCCTCTCGCGCCGCTCTGCCCAGCGATCGGATCGCGCCGCAGGGCGCCGAGCAGCTCGCCGACGAGGTAGACCGAGCCGGTCACCAGCACCCCGGTCCCCTCCTGTCGCGCCCATGCGCGCGCCTCCTCGAGCGCGCGCTCCGGGCGCGGCTCGCACGCGGCGTCCTCGAAGCCGAGCTGGCGCGCCTGCGAGAGCAGCGCGGCGGGCGACAGCGCGCGCGGGCCGGGGGGCGCGGTGAACCAGGCCCGGCGGCAGCGCGGGAGCAGCGTGCGCAGGATGCCGGCCGCGTCCTTGTCCTCGAGCACGCCGAGGACGAGCGCCGGCGGGCCGTCGAAGACCTCCTCGAGCGACTCGGCGAGCGCCGCGGCCGCGGCCGGGTTGTGCGCGCCGTCGAGCACGGTGGGCGGCTCTCCTGGGAGCGTCTGCAGACGACCGGGCACCGCGAGCGTGGCCGCGGCCTCGCGGACCGCCCGCTCATCGAGCTCGCGCCCGGCGCGGCGCAGGTGCGCGGCGGCCGCGGCACGCGCGAGCGCGAGGTTGCGGCGCTGAAAGGCGCCCGGCGCGCGCAGCCGCAGGTCGGAGGGCAGCGGCGAGGGGTGCACGATCTCCGCGTCGCGTTCGCCCGCCACGCGCTCGGCGACCGCGAGCGCCTCCGGGGCGAGCCCCTCGCCGAGCACCAGCGTCGCCCCCTCCTGCACGACGGCGAGCTTCTCCTCGGCGATGTCGGCGATCGTCGGGCCGAGCCAGCGCGTGTGCTCGAGCGCGACGTTGGTGAGGACGGTCACGCCGGGCGCGACCACGCTCGTGGCGTCGTAGCGCCCGCCGAGGCCGGCCTCGACGACGGCGACGTCCACCTCGCGCCTGGCCATCTCCCAGAGCGCCGCGGCCGTCAGCAGTTCGAACTGGGTGACGTGGTCGTCCTCGGCGAGCGTGCGGTTGACCTGGCGCGCGGCCCGGTCGGCGCGCGCGACCGCGGCGCTGAAGTCCTCGGGGCCGAGCTCGCGCTCGTCGATCTGCACGCGTTCGCGCCAGGCGATCAGGTGCGGGGAGGTGTAGGCGCCCGTGCGCAGCCCGTGGCGCGCGAGGATGGCAGCGGTCATCCGGGTGGTGGAGGACTTGCCGTTGGTGCCGAGCACCTGGATCGTTCCGAAGGAACGCTCGGGCGAGCCGAGCGCGGTCATCATGCGGCGCATCCGGTCGAGCCCGAAGCGCATCCCGAACAGCTCGAGCGAGCGCAGCGTGTCCTCGGCGCGCTC
This sequence comes from uncultured Solirubrobacteraceae bacterium, assembly GCA_963738815.1. GTDB lineage: Bacteria > Actinomycetota > Thermoleophilia > Solirubrobacterales > Solirubrobacteraceae > Palsa-744. The sequence continues at coordinate 410,946 of CAVTXW010000004.1, read as the reverse complement.
CTCGCTCCAGCGGTCGCGTCCCGGGATCCGCTCGTCTCGGTGCCGCGTGGTGTCCATCGCGCTCCGCCCTACGCGCCGGGGTGCTTGCGCAGGTAATCGATGAACAGCGGGCGCAGCAGCTCCCCCAGTTCACCCTCGCCGCTGTGGAGGGCGTCTTTGATGAGCCCTTTGGAGAACTGGATGTCGTAGTCGGCCTCGCCCTCGTCCCCGCGCGCCACCTCCGCGGCCGGGATCGCCTGCAGGATCGACCAGAAGAACTTGACGTCGAGGTGGCGCTCGGCGCGTTTGACCGCGCGGTCGTGCAGCTCCTCGGTGGAGAGCTCTTCGAGCGCGTCGGGCGCGGCGTCGGCCATCACTTCTGATCGCCGGCTAGCGGCGGCGCAGCGCGCGCTTGCGGATCGCGCGCAGCGCGAGTAGCTCCCTGCCCATGCCCTTCAGGTCGAGCTTCTCGGCGAGCTTGCGCAGTTCCTTGCGGTCCTTCGCCCCGAGCCGGTCGACGCGCCCGCCCGAGGCGCTCAGCAGCGTGCGCATGCGCTCGCGCTCGGCTGCAGAGAGACGCTGCCAGCGGCTGCCCACGACGATCGTGGCCTGCAGCAGCACCGTCCACGGGATCCTCCGCAGGCGCCCTGCCCTGCTGGTGTCCTCCTGCTGCTTCTTCTTGAACCGCGTCATCAGCGGCGATGGTAGCGGCTGCGCGGGGCGGCGTGAGGAAACGCCGGTGCGCGCAAGCTAGGCGGACTCCTGCTGCGGCGATGCCTCGCTCGTCTCTTCGGGCGCCGCTTCGGTGACGAGCGTCGGGGTGAGACCCTTCTCGACCGTCTCCTTGGTCACGACGCACTTCTTGACGTCGCGGCGCGAGGGCAGCTCGAACTGCACCTCGAGCAGGATCTCCTCGATGATCGAGCGCAGACCGCGGGCGCCCGTTTCGCGCTCGAGCCCCCGTTCGGCGATCGCGATCAGCGAGTCCTCGCTGAACACGAGCTCGATCCCGTCGAAGGCGAAGAAGCGCTGGAACTGCTTGGCGAGCGCGTTGCGGGGCTCGACGAGGATCGAGACGAGGTCATCGCGCGTGAGCTGGTGCACGGCGCTCATCACCGGCAGGCGCCCGATGAACTCGGGGATCAGCCCGTACTCGATCAGGTCCTCGGGCAGGCAGTGCTCGAACACCTCGCCCGTGTCCTTCTCGGCTCTGTTCTCGATCGCCGCGGCGAAGCCGACGCCTTTGTGGCCGATGCGCCGCTCGATCACCTTGTCGAGGTTCGCGAACGCCCCGCCGCAGATGAACAGCACGTTGGTGGTGTCGATCGTCAGGAACTCCTGGTGCGGGTGCTTGCGCCCGCCCTGCGGGGGCACGGATGCAGCGGTGCCCTCGAGGATCTTCAAGAGCGCCTGCTGCACGCCCTCGCCCGAGACATCGCGCGTGATCGACGGGTTGTCGGCCTTGCGCGCGATCTTGTCGACCTCGTCGATGTAGATGATCCCGGTTTCGGCCTTCTTGACGTCGTAGTCGGCGGCCTGGATCAGCTTCAGCAGGATGTTCTCGACGTCCTCGCCGACGTAGCCGGCCTCGGTGAGCGCGGTCGCGTCGGCGATCGCGAAGGGGACGTTCAGGATCCGCGCGAGCGTCTGGGCCAGCAGCGTCTTGCCGCAGCCCGTGGGGCCCAGGAGCAGGATGTTCGACTTCTGCAGCTCGATGTCGCTCTCGGGCGTCATCATCATCTGCACGCGCTTGTAGTGGTTGTAGACCGCGACCGAGAGCGTGCGCTTGGACGGGTCCTGACCGACTACGTACTCGTCGAGGACGTCATAGATTTCCCGCGGCTTGGGAAGGTTCTCGAGGTCGAAGGCGGGCGGGGCGGCGAGCTCCTCGTCGATGATCTCGTTGCAGAGATCGATGCACTCGTCGCAGATGTAGACGCCGGGCCCTGCGATCAGCTTCTTCACCTGCCGCTGGGACTTGCCGCAGAAGCTGCAGAGGAGCTGCTCGTTGGAGTCTGTCGGTCTGGCCATCTGTGCTGCTCCTCCCCTTGGCGGCCGGTCCCCGTGCCCTTGCTCAGTGCTCGGAGATCACGCGGTCGATGATGCCGTACTCCTTGGCCTCCTCCGAGCTCATGAAGTAGTCGCGCTCGGTGTCCTTCCCTACCTGCTCAAGCGATTTGCCGGTGTGCTTGGCGATGATCTCATCGAGCCGTTTGCGCACGTCGATGATCTCCTTGGCGTGGATCTCGATGTCCGTTGCCTGGCCCTGGAAGCTGGATGAGACCTGGTGGATCAGGATCTTCGCGTTCGGCAGCGCCATGCGCTTGCCCTCGGCGCCGCCCGCCAGCAGCAGCGCGCCCATCGACATCGCGATGCCGACGCAGATCGTCTGCACGTCGGGCTTGATGAACTGCATCGTGTCGTAGATCGCGAGGCCCGCGTACACCGAGCCGCCGGGCGAGTTGATGTACAGCGACACGTCCTTCTCCGGGTCCTCGGACTCGAGGTGCAGCAGCTGGGCCACGATCAGGTTCGCGATCTGGTCGTCCACCGGCGTACCGAGGAAGATGATGCGCTCGTTGAGCAGTCGGCTGTAGATGTCGAACGCTCGCTCGCCTCGCGAGGTCTGCTCGACGACCATCGGTACAAGTGGGCTCATAGTCTCGCTTTGTTTGCCAAGGCCTTGCGGATTCCTCTAGAGGCTAGCGATCTGGCGTCCACAGCCGGGAGGCCTCGGCGGTCTCTTTGACCGCCGCCTCGCCTTCCTTCTCGGGCGTCCACAGCTTCTCGCGCGCCTCGGCCTGGGAGATCGGGATCGGCTTCGCCTCGGATGCGATCAGGTCGATCGCCTCGCGGGCGGCCAGGTCCTCGCGGACGTCCTCGAGCCGGCCCGCTGCGCGCAGGTCCTCGAGCAGCTGCTGCGGCTCGACCCCCTCGCGTTCGGCGGTCGGCGCGAGCGCGGCGAGCACATCCTCGTCGCCGGGCTCGATGCCCTCGGCGGCGACGACGGCGGTGATCACGGCCTCGCGGCGCAGCGCCTGCTCGGCCTCACCCTGGGCCTCGGCCAGGATCTCCTCCTCGGTGCGCCCGGTGATCTGCAGGTAGGCCTCTCGCGAGATGCCGCGATGGGCGAGCGAGTGCAGGTTGCGCTCCCACATCTCCCGGGCGCGGGCGGAGATCAGCTCGGGCGTGACGGGGACCGCCGAGTTGGCGACGGCGGCGTCGAGCGCGGCCTGGCGGTACTCGCCCTGGATGCGGGCGCGCTCGGCCTCGAGCAGGCGCTCACGGATGTCCGCGCGCAGCTCCTCGAGATCGTCGAAGCCGGCATCCACGGCGAAGTCGTCGCCGAGCTCGGGGAGCTGCTTCTCCTTGACCTCCTTGACGGTCACGGCGAAGCTCGCCTCGCGACCGGCCAGCTCGCCGGCGCCGTAGTCGGCCGGGAACGTCACCGAAAGCGTGCGCTCCTCACCGCCGGCGGCGCCGAGCAGCCCCTCCTCGAAGCCCGGGATCAGGTTGCCCGACCCGAGCTCGACGAGTTGGTCGCGGCCCTCGCCGCCCGCGAAGGGCACCAGCTCGCCGTCCTCGTCCGGCAGCGATCCGAGGTAGTCGATCACGACGAAGTCGCCGGCCGCGGCGGGCCGCTCGGCCGTCTCCAGGCGCGCGAGCCGCTCGCGCTCGCCCTCCAGGGCCTCATCCACGCGCTGCTCCTCGACGGTCTCCTCGGCGCGGCCGACCTCCAGCCCCTTGTACTCACCCAGCTCCGCCTTGGGCAGCACGCCGATCTCGATCGAGAAGTGCAGCTCCTCGCCCTTGGGCGGCAGGTTGGCGAAGTCGAGGTCGACGGTCGGGTCGCCGACGGGCACGATCCCCGAGCTCGCGATCGCATCCGAGTACCACGCGGGCAGCGACTCCCGCAGCGCCTCCTCGAGGATCGCCTCGCGGCCGACGCGCTGGATCACGAGCGGCGCGGGCACCTTGCCCTTGCGGAACCCGGGCAGTTTGAGCTGGCGCCCGAGCACGCGCGCACGCTCTTCGAGGCGCCCCTCGACCTCGGAGGGCTCCACCTCCACCTGCAGGCGCACACGCGAGTCGCCCAGCTCGGTGAGCGTTGTCTTCACGGCGCTCGCCACGAACGCCACGATACCGTGCCGTCGTGGCCGTGCAGAGCCGAAGGCTGAGAGGTGCGGAGGCCCGTCTGTGGACGGGCCCCGTCGCGCATCTGGTGGGCGGCGCGCTCGACGTGCTCGAAGCGCTCGCCCGCTACGGCCTCGCGCGCTTGCGGCCGGAGCCGCGCGCGCGAGGCTAAGCGATGGCGGCTAGGCCGCCGTCGGGTTCTGGTGGTGGACGGCGCCGAAGGACAGGCGCGCCCCGCGCGGCAGCACCAGCACGGCGCTGTTGGCGATCTCGACCAGGTGTTCCGCGGAGGAGCTCAGCGAGACACGGCCCTCGGGCGCGTCGGCGCGCGAGTCGAGCACCAGCAGGTCCGTGTCCTCACCGGCGACCGGAACCACCTCGGCGCCGAGCGCGCCGGCCAGCGCGGCGGCCGTCTCGCGTGCGCCGCCGTCGGCGTCGCCGACCGCCACCACGCGGCGAATCTGCGGGCTCTTCTCGGCGAGGTCCACCGGCGCGATCGCGACGGCGGTGCGGCCGCCTTCGAGCAGGCGCTGGGCCGAGTTGCCGATCGAGACGTGGCCCTTCGCGGTGTGCGAGTCCGAGCAGAACACGATCGCGTCGGCGTGCTCGCGCTCGGCGAGCGCGGCGAGGCCCTCGGGGGTCGAGCGGTCGGTGACGATGTGGGTGGCGGCGTTCTCCCGGCCGAGCAGGCTGAGGCCGCGGCTGAGGATCCCCTGGGTGTCGCCGACCGAGTCCTCGGTGTGGCGCACATAGGCCAGCGAGACCTCGGCGCCGGCCTCGGCGAGGATGCGCCCGAGCACGACGGCGTCGTCCTCGTTGGCGGTTCCGTCATAGGAGACGATGATCTTGGCGGGCATTGCGTTTCTCCTTGTTCCTGAGGGGCCGTGCGCCCCCGTGAAGTTCGTTTCCTCGGTCTTCTTCGGCTGATGATGCCCGCTCCCTGCCATCAGTTCCAATGATATTTATTATTATATATATAAGATGTTCTAATGCTAAGCGTCGCCCGTCTCAGAGTGCTCAGGGAGGTCGCGCACCGCGGCTCGTTCTCCGCGGCCGCGAACGCGCTCGACTACACGCAGTCGGCCGTCTCCCAGCAGATCGCCGCGCTCGAGGCCGAGACTGGCCTCGCGCTGCTGGAGCGCCACCCGCGCGGCGTCTCGCTGACCGCCGCCGGCCAGACGCTCGTCGGCCACGCCGAGGGCATCCTCGCCCAGCTCGAAACCGCCGAAGAGGCGCTGCAGGCGATCTCCGGGCTGCGCGGCGGGCGGTTGCGGATGGCGTCCTTCCCGAGCGCCGGCGCCACCCTGATGCCGCAGGCGATCGCCGAGTTCCGCGCCGCCTGGCCCGAGGTGGAGCTGAGCCTCGCGGAGGGCGAGCCCGAGGACGTCGCGCCGCGGCTGCGCGGCGGCGAGTTCGATCTCGCGCTGCTGTTCGAGTTCGAGGGCCAGAGCCTCGACGCCGGGCGCGCCGCGCGCCACGAGCTGCTCGCCGACCCGATGTTCCTCGCGCTGCCGCGCGAGCATCGCCTGGCCGCGCGTGAGCGCCTGCGCCTCGCAGACCTGTCGCGCGAGGCGTGGGTGCAGACCTCGCAGGAGAGCAACTGCGCGACGCCACGTGGTCCGCTGCTGCCACGCCGCGGGCTTCGAGCCCAACGTGGCGTTCGAGAGCGACGACTACCAGACGGTCCAGGGCCTCGTCGCGGCCGGCGTCGGCGTGGCGCTGATCCCGCGCATGGCGCTGGCAGCGCCGCGGGATGACATCGCGGTGCGCTCGCTGGTTGACGGGCCTGTCAGGAGCGTGATCGCGGCCACTCCCCCCTCCGCGCGGCTCGTGCCCGCGGCCGGAGCGATGCTCGGGATCCTCCAAGCCGCCGCCGCGGGGGCCTGAAGAACAAAGGGCGCCCGCCTTGCGGCGGGCGCCCCCGTTCACTGCTGATGACGCCGAGGAACTAGCTCAGCGGCGGTGCGGCAAAGGCGGCGACGAGCTGTTTGCCCATGGCCTTGTAGCCGGCTGCCGTCGGGTGGATGTCACCCGAGGGAAGCGGAATACCTGCTTTGCACATTTCTGTGTACTTGCAGATCCTCATGGCTTCTTTCTTGACCAGTTTCGCGTGTTCTTTGCCGGATTCGCCCACTTTGTAGGACGGACCCGACGGGTTCACGAGCGTGTAGGGCTTCGCCAGCGACAGGTTGGGACCGAAGGCTTTGCCGACGATCTCAGCTTCGAGGTTGCCGTTCAGCGCTTCGACCAGCTGGTCGCTGCCTTCCAGGATCGTGCCGAACGGGTTGTAGAAGCCCTGGATCACGATCCGGTTGCTGTAGCCCGTCGAGCGGATCACGCCGATCGTCGTGCCGATGTTGCTCAGGATGTGCGTGATCAGACCACCCGGGTACAGGAAGCCTTCCGGACCCGCTTCGTGAGCCGCGCATTCGATGATGCTTGTGAACCCGTGGGCCGAGAGGTACAGCGGGTTCTCACAGGCGCCGAGCGCGTGGAGCTCGTCGTTGCTGCCGATCTGCAGCGAGATCACGGAGACCGGAGTCGATTCCCCGAGCTGCGCGAGCAGAGCTTCGAGCTGCGAGGCGCTGTGGCCATATTCCACCTTCAGCGGGAAGCCTTCGTTCGGCAGGTTGTTGTGGTAGGCGCACGGGTTGTATTCGGCTTCCGGTTTGCCGCCCAGCAGATGGCCGATCAGGCCGTCGCTGGTCTCACCCGGGCAGCCGAGGTCCACGGTCGAGATTTCGTTACCGGCCGCTTTTTCGCCTTTCTTCAGGTGTTCGCCGAAGTAGCCCACGAAGCCGCCTTCGAACGACGAGGCCGGCTCGCACAGCGCCTTTTCTGTGTACGCGAGTGCGGTTTCGCCTTTTTCGGCGGCGATGAAGCCCGCTTCACAGTTCGCTTTGTGCGCTTCAGCGTTGGCTTTCAGCGTCGCGGCTTTGTAGCCGAAGCTGAGCGAGTCGCCCAGCGCGATGTACTTCGTCGGTTTCAGAACCGTTTTCGCACTGGCGGACGACGCAACGAGCGCCGAGGCCACCAGGACAGCTGCGAACACGCAGCCGAGCAGTCTCAAGGACCGCCTACAGCCGTTCTTGGCTGACATTCTCACCCTCCTCTTGGAGATCTACGGACCATGCCCGCAGATCCCCTCCGCCACGGCACGACCCCTCTGTTCGGCCCGTCCAGTGGGGCCTCACGACACACCCGAAAGGCTGCGCCGCAACCGCGGAACATAAACCCGCGCTAATCGAGTGTCAAGCGGGAACCTACCGCTGCTGGGCGCGCGCGCCGCTTCCGATGAGCCCGGGCGCCTCTCAGATCAGTGTCGTCCGAGGCCCGTGACATGTTTGACAGCCGCCCACGGACAGGGAGAAAGCGATGACGGTGCTGCTGGCGATACTCGGGGTCCTTCTGGGAGCGGTGCTGGCCGCGATCGTCCTGCGCCGCGACGGGGCGCGGCTGCGCGAGGAGCTGCGGGCCGCCTCGATGGACGCGATGGAGCAGACGGGCGCGTCGCTGGCCCGCAGCGTCGCCGAGTCGCGCGCGACCGAGCAGGAGCGCGCCGCCGGCGAGATGGCACAGCGCACCGAGCAGATCAAGGGCGCCGTCGCCCCCGTGCAGGAGCAGCTCGCGCGGATGCAGGGCGAGATCGCGCGCCTGGAGGGCGAGCGCCGCCAGGCCCAGGGCGAGCTCGCCCAGATGGTGCGCCAGCTCGGCGAAGGCGTCGGCACGCTGCGGCGCGAGACGGGCAACCTCGTGAGCGCGCTCAAGCGACCCTCCACACGCGGCTCCTGGGGCGAGATCCAGCTGCGCAACGTGGTCGAGATGGCCGGCATGGTCTCCCACTGCGACTTCGTCGAGCAGAGCACGATCCAGACGGGCGACGGCGTGCTGCGTCCCGACATGCTCGTGAAGCTCCCGGGCGGCAAGCTGATCGTCGTCGACTCGAAGGTGCCGCTCGACGCCTACCTGCTGGCGCTCGAGTGCGAGGACGAGGGCGAGCGCGAGGCGCACATCGTCAACCACGCGCGCCAGACCCGCGAGCACATCGTCAAACTCGCCTCCAAGGGCTACCAGCGCCAGTTCGACTCGACCCCCGAGTTCGTGGTGATGTTCGTCCCCTCCGACGGCATCTACCACGCCGCACTCGCCCAGGACCCGGGGCTGATCGAGTACGGCGTCTCACAGCAGGTGCTGCTTGCGACGCCGACGACGCTGATCGGGCTGCTGCGCGCGGTGCACTACGGCTGGCGCCAGGAGCAGATCGCCGACTCCGCGCGCGAGATCGCCGAGTCCGCGCGCGAGCTGCACACGCGGCTTGCGAACTTCGTGGCACCGTTCGCCAAGGCCGGCCGGCAGCTCGGCTCGGCGGTCGCCGCCTACAACGACGCGGTCGGCTCGTTCGACAGCCGCGTGATGCCGCAGGTGCGCCGCATCGAGGAGGCGGGCGCGGCGTCCGAGCGCGAGCTCGGCGCGCCGCCCGGACTCGAGATCACGGCGCGGACGATCGCCTCGCAGGGCGAGCTGGAGGATCGGCTGCAGGGCGAGCTCGTGCAGGACGCGCCCGAAGGCGAGCTGCGCGCGGAGCGCCTGGGTCCGCGGCGGATCGTCTCCGGCGGCTAGGGCCTACCGCGAGCACGGCGAGCGCGAGCGCGACGGGCACCGTCGCCGGCAGCTCGTTCACGGCGAAGAACAGCAGGTCGAAGCCGAGCGCCAGCGCCGCGGTCAGCGCGGCCGCCGGAAGCTGGGCGCGACGCTCGGCGGCGAGCATCCCGCCGAACACCGCGGCCACGAACAGGTCGCCGTAGCCCATCACCGCCGAGCCGAACGTCTCGGCCTGCAGCCGTGGCAGCCCGGCGGCGGGGTGCGCGGCGTTGAGCGCGTCGTTGGGTTGCTGCAGCAGGTCCGAGACGACCAGGGCCGTGTCGGCGGCCGCCATCGCCACGATCCCGGCCGCCAGCCAGCGCGGCGGCGTGATGGCGCCGAGCAGCGAGCCGAGCGCGACGCAGCTGAACCCCGAGAGCAGCGTCGCCGCGGCGTTGCCCGCGAAGCCGCCGCGGTCGGCCCACGCGAGCGCGAACAACGCGCCGGCCCACAGCGCGCGGCGTGGCCGCGCGCCATGCGAGAGCCACCCGAGCGCGAGCGCGGCCAGCGGCGGCACCGCCACCAGCGCCAGGTAGGTGAGGCCCTCGGCGCTCGCGGTTTCGGCGCCGCGCGCGATCGCCACGAACGCGACGATCGAGACGGGCAGCACCAGCGCCCAGCCGCCGGCGCGCAGCCGTCCGAGCGGCGCCCAGCCGACGCGCGCGGGGAGCGCCACCAGCGCGCCCTGGAACACCGACAGGCAGGCGATCGACAGCCAGAAGGGCATCGGTCGAACGACCTTAGAGCCTGTTTCGGGATCAGGGTGCGGTCTCTTGGTGGGACGGCGGCGCCGGCGCGTAGCATTGTTCTCCGCATGAACGCCTCTACGACGAAGGCGCCGGAGCCGGCCCACACGCAGCCGCCACCGATCCTGCACCTGTCACAGATCGCGGGCGCGCCGCTGCGCGACGCCGACGGCGAGCGGCTCGGCAAGGTCGCCGACGTGATCGTCAGGCTCGGCGGCGCGGGCTACCCGCCGATCACCGGGCTGCTCGTCGCGGTGGCGGGCAAACGCTCCTACCTGGGCGTCGACCGCGTCTCGCAGATCGGCGCCGATGGGGTCGTGCTGCGCAAGGCGAAGCTCGACCTGCGCCCCTTCGAACGGCGGCCCGAGGAGGTGCTGCTCAAGCGCGACCTGCTCGACCGCCAGCTCATCAACGTCGAGGGCGCGCGGCTCGTGCGCGCGAACGAGATCGAGCTGGCGCTCGTCGCGGGCTCATGGCGCGTCGTCGGCGTGGACACCGGCCCGCGCGGCGGACTGCGGCGGCTGCTGCCGAAGCCGCTCGGGGCTCACATCGGAACCGGCCAGTTCCTCGACTGGGCGGGCGTCGAGCCCTTCGTCGGCCACGTCCCGACGGTGCGGCTGCGGGTGCCGCACCCGAAGCTCGCCAAGCTCCACCCCGCGCAGATCGCCGACCTCGTCGAGGCGGCCTCGCGCCAGGAGGGCGAGGAGATCATCCAGGCTGTCGGCGACGATGACCGCGAGCTCGAGGCCGACGTCTTCGAGGAGCTCGACGACCACCACCAGCGCGAGTTCCTCGAGGACCGTCCCGACGAGCAGGTCGCGCAGATCCTCAGCCGCATGGCGCCCGACGACGCCGCCGACGTGCTGGGCGAGCTCGAGGACGAGCGGCGCGAGCCGCTCATGGCGCTGCTGCCCGTCAGCCAGCGCGTGAAGGTCCGAGCGCTGCTCGGCTACGACCCGGCCGAGGCCGGCGGGCTGATGAGCCCGGACTTCGTGCTGCTGCCCGGGTCGAGCACCGCCGAGCAGGCGCTCCGCGCGGTGCGCCACAGCCGCGTCGCGCCGGAGCTCCTGACGAGCGTGTACGTGGACGGCGCCGACGGCGCGCTCGAAGGGAGCGTGCCCGTGACCGCGCTCCTGCGCGCCGAGCCCGACCGGCGCCTGGACGCCGAGCTCAAGCACGACGTGCCCTGCCTCTCGCCCGACGCGCCGTTCGAGGAGGTCGCGCGGCTGATGGCCGACTACAACCTGACCTCGATCCCGGTCGTGGACGAGACCAAGCACATGCTCGGCGTCGTGACCGTGGACGACGTGCTCGAGGCGATGCTCCCCCGCGGCTGGCGGCGGCGCTTCGGACTGCTCGGCGAGGACTGAACGCTCGTTTTCAGGACCCCGCGCGAGTACCGCATAGACTCAGCGCGATGAGCACTGCAGGCGGACAGTTCGATGGCGGTCCGAGTACCGCCCTTCATGCGCCGTGTCCGGTCGGCCAGCCGTGGCCGACCGCGGCTGCCTGCCCGCCTTAACCCTCGCCGCGCCCGCATCTTCGCCATGCTCGGGCTGCTCGGCCCGGGCCTGATCGCCGCCAACGCGGGCAACGACGCCGGCGGGATCGCCACCTACTCGACGGTCGGCGCCAAATACGGCTACGACCTGCTGTGGACGATCGTCCTGATCGCCATCTCGCTCGCGATCGTGCAGCTGCTGGCGGCCCGCATGGGCGTCGTGACCGGCAAGGGGCTGGCGGAGCTGATCCGCGAGGAGTACGGGATCCGCTGGTCTGTGATCGCGACCAGCGCCGTGCTGGTCGCGAACCTCGGCATCTGCATCTCGGACTTCGTCGGCGCCGGCGCCGCGCTCGGGCTCGCCGGCGTACCCGCCCAGGTCAGCGTGCCGATCATCGCGGTCGGCATCTGGCTGATCATCGTCCGCGGCTCCTACCGCAGCGCCGAGCGGATCTTCATCTGGTTCACGATCCCGTTCTTCGCCTACCCGATCGCTGCGATCCTCGCCCACCCCGACTGGGCGGAAGTCGGCAAGGCGATCGTGAAACCGACGCTGCACACGTCTTCGACCTACGTGATCCTCCTGATCGCGACGATCGGCACCACGATCACCCCGTACATGCAGCACTACCTGCAGTCCGCGACGGTCGAGCGGGGCGTGCGCGAGGACGAGCTCGGCCGTGAGGAAAAAGAGGCGGTCTCCGGCTCGGTCTTCGCGTGCCTGATCTCGGCTTTCATCGTGATCGCGACCGGCGCGACGCTCTACACCCACGGGATCCACGAAATCGGCTCTGCCGCGCAGGCTGCCCAGGCGCTCAAACCGTTCGCGGGCCAGTTCGCCGAGACGCTGTTCGGGATCGGGCTGCTCGGCGCGAGCCTGCTGGCCTGCGCGATCCTGCCGATCGCCACCTCCTACGTCGTCTCTGAGTCGCTCGGCTACGAGAAGGGGATCGGCCGTCGCCCGGGCGAGGCCCCCGTCTTCGTGGGCATCATCACGGCGATGATCGTGATCAGCGCGATCGTCGCCGTCGTGCCGGGCCTGCCGGTGATCTCGCTGCTCGTCGGCGTGCAGGTCGTCAACGGGCTGCTGCTGCCGATCAACCTGTTCTTCATCTGGCGCCTGTCGCGCTCCCGGCGCGTGATGGGCGAGCGCCGCAGCCGCGGCGGGATGGACGCCGCCACGGGGGTGACGGTCGTCGTGCTCTCGTGCCTGTCGATCGTGCTCGTGGCGGTGACGGTGCTGGGCTAGCGGCGCGCGCCTGCGCGTCCCGCAGCCGGCCGCCGGGCCGGCGCCGCGTCACCGACCGCGCCCGCGACGTGCAGCGTCGCTCCGATCGCGCCACCGAGATCCCCGAGCGACGCGACGAGGACACGCGGCGGGCGCGAGTCCTGGAAGAGGTGCGGAAGCATCGCTGCGGAGATGCGCTCGGCAGCGGCGTCGCCCAGCCGTACCCCGAGGCCGCCGCCGAGGATCACTGCCGGGAGATCGAGCAGGTTGATCGCCGAGGCGGTGCCCGCCGCGAGCGCCTGGATCGCGCGCTCGATCATCTGCTCGGCGAGCTTGTCGCCTTTGTCGAGCGCTCGCGACCAGACGCCGCTCGTCAGGCGGTCGCGTTCGTGGTGCTTCATGACCTTGAACAGGTCCGTCTTCTCGCCCTTCTCGACGAGTTCGCGCACGCGGATTTCCATCGCCGCGCGGCCGGCGTAGGCCTCCACGCAGCCCCGCCGCCCGCAGGTGCAGCGCGCGCCGTCGAGCTTGATGACCATGTGGCCGATCTCCCCCGCGCCGCCGCGCCCGCGCCACGGCTTGCCTTCGAGGACCGAGCAGCCGCCGACCCCGGTCCCCCAGAAGACGCCGAGCAGCGAGTCGAACTCCCGTCCGGCGCCGAGCTCGGACTCGGCGAAGGTCGCGACCTCGACGTCGTTGCCCAGCTCGACCGGCGGGCCGAGCAGCTCCGTCAGCCGTTCGGCGAGCGGGAACGTGCCTTCCCAGCCCGGCAGGTTGCGGGCGCTCGTCACCGTTCCGTGCTCGACGACGCCCGGGGAGCCGACCCCGATGCCCTTCAGCGACGAGACCTCGACACCGGCTTCGCCGGCGGCCTCACGCAGGCCGTTGGCGATCGCCTCCGTGACGTCCTCGGGGCCGCCCTCGGTGGGGGTCGGATGCCGTGAGGAGCCCTTGACCTCGTGGCGCTCGTCCACGACCACCGCCTGGATCTTCGTGCCGCCCAGGTCGATGCCGCCGAAGCTCGCCACGGGCCTATGATCGCAGAGCGGCCCCCGGCCGCGCTGCGGCGCCGAGCGCTATTTGGCCTTGGTGCTCTTGGCGTCGGAGATCGCCGAGGACGTCGGCTTGTGGACGATCTTCGGAGCCGCGATCGCGCCGATCCGGGTGACCAGCTGCGACCACTGCAGCGGGCTGAGCACCGTCGTGGTGACGACCGGCGCCGGCGCCGCCTTCCCCTTCGCGGCCGAGTGGGCGACCGATCCGGGAGTGGCCGCGCCGAGCAGCGCCGTCTGGCGCTCGAAGACGAGCTCGAGACGGTTCCAGTGCGAGGAGACGGCCTTGGTCTGCGGGGAGGCCGGGTAGTGCATGAGGCTCAGGATTTCGTGCGGCACGAATTCGGCGGGCAGCGTCAGCAGCGCGCGGATCGTGAGGTCGGTGATCGTCCCGGGGCCCTGGTGGTGGGTGAGCGGGATGCCGTTGATCGCGCTGATGTCGACCGCGTCGCCGCGGGAGTGCGGCGAGGCGACGCCCGCGCTGGTGAACTGGCTCTGGCCACAGCGCAGGGCCCCGACCGTCGGCTTCAGCCCGCTGCGCGAGAGGAACGCGAGCACGGCGAGCACGCGGTGGTCGATCGCGCCAGAGGCGACGTCCTGGCGCGCGCAGCCCGTGATCGTGATCCCGGGGTCCGACAGGACCGTGCGCTCGAGCTGCTGGCGGGAGAGCAGGAACACGTCCCCCGCGGTCGCTCCGAGCAGCGCGTTCTGCGCGCGCGCACCCTGCGGGTGAAGCGCCTTCTGGAGCTCGGCCCAGTTGGACAGCACCGGCCCGGGGTCGATGTAGGCGCTGTCGCCGGCCGGGCGGACCGCGAAGCGCAGGTGCCCGGAATGCCCGCCGCTCGAGACCAGCACCTTGCCGAGCACCGTGCCGCTCGGCACGACCGACCCGTCGCGCAGCGGCAGCCGCTGGGCGGCCTTGGCGCGCGCGGCGCGGCGCGCGCTCGAGGCCACGGCCGAAGCCTTCGCGTCGGGGTTGCCGGGGTGCGCGTAGAGGCGCGGGCGGCCCATCCCGGCCGGGACGTCTTCGGCGCTCGCCAGTTCGGCGCGGCCTCCGCGGGAGCCGTGGTTCTGCGGCGCCGGGGTTTTGACCTGCAGCGTCACGGGCGCCTGGCTGCCCGCGCTGGCGGCTTTCGAGGGGGCCGGGTCGTGCGTGCTCGCGGCCTGCACGACCGGCGAGGTCCCCTTCGTCCGGGTGGGCTTCTCGCGGGTGTAGCTCGGCGCGATGCTGCCGAGCCCCGCGTATGTGAACTGGTCGCCGTAGACGTCGCGCAGGACGATGAAGTGGCCGAGGCGGCGGTTGTTGCCGATCTGGACGACGCGGCCGTCCTGGACGGCCACGACCGAGGCGTGCGCGCCCGTCGTCAGGTCGACGACCTGCATCTTCGGGGCCGGCTGCGCGCGGGCGGCGGCGGCCGCGGCGGCGGCCGGCGAGACCGCCGAACCCGTGCCGGCGGCCGGCGAGGAGGTCTTCGGCTTGGCGGCCGCAGCGCTCGCGGTCGCGCTGCCCGGGGCGGCTTCGGCGTGCGCGGCGCTCCATTCCACCGCGCCGCCGTCAACGGGCGGGCGACCGTCCACGAGACCCGTCAGGGTGGCGATCACCTGCTTCGGGTAGGTCGAGACCAGCTTCGCCCGGAGCATCACGGAGTCGACGTATTCTTCGGAGTGGTTGTAGGCGAGGATCGCGCGGCGCAGATCGGTGGCGGCACCGGCTGCGCGCAGATAGCGCGCGGCGGCGAACACGGCGTCGACGGGGTTGTAGGGGTCCGCGTAGCCGGCTTCGAGCGCGTCCACCCCGTAGGACTGCCACGTTTCGGGCATGAACTGCATCCACCCGACGGCGCCCGCGGTCGAGACCGACTGGTCGGCGCCGTAGTCGGTCTCGATTTCGTTGATCCCGGCGAGGATCTGCCACGGCACGCCGTACTGGACGGCGGCGGCCTTGTAGATCGGAAGCATGAACAGGGGCACGCGGTAGAACGCGAGCGCCTGGGTGGAGGCCTGCGAGGAGGCGAGGACGGCGGCCAGCGCGCCGGCCTTGGCGACCGCCTGCGGCGAGCCTTCGACCTGGTTGGGGCCGTTCCCGGCCTTGCCTTTGCCCTTGCCGGTGGCGTTGCTGTTGGCGGGGCTGCTCTTGGCTCCGCCCGAGGTCTTCTGACGGCGCTGCACCGTCACCGACGGCGTTTCCTGCTTGGGCGCGGGCGGCTGCGGGGTGGTGGTGCTCGGAGTCGTGGGCGCCGCCGGAGCGGGCGTGGTGGTCGTGTTGCCGGTCGCCGTCGCCGGCGCGGACGGTTCGCCGCCGGCTTCGGGCGCGGTGACTTCAGGCGTGGTGGGAGCACCGCCCACGTTGGACGCCAGCGCCTCGCTGGTGACAGCGGGAGCGCCGAGCGCGGCGGCCGTCACCCCGCCTCCCGCAAGGGCGCCCAGAACAGCACGAAGAGCTCTGCGGCGAGCTCTGGTGGGCGGCGTCATGCCTCGGTCTCGTTCATCTGCGGGTCGTCCCATTGGTGTGGTCGGCGCACCATGGATACGCCCACCGGGAGTCATATCGGCAGAGGACCAAGAATCCGTAAAGGATTCGTAATCGCTCTGGCAACGATTTTCCTGGTCTTCTCGCGGCGAAAGTATGCGCTATCGGGGCGACATGTGTAGCCAGTACCCGACTTTGGGCGCAACCTTGCGCAATCCTGCACAACCCTCGCCGCTTGCGGGCCGCCGTCGGGCCCGCGCTCCGCGGGCGCATCGCCGCCAGCGCCGTCCACCTCCGCTACCCTTCGCGCGTGGAAACGATCGACTCGATCATCCAGGTCGCCCTCGCCGTGATCGTCGTGTTCCTGGTGCTGATGCACTCGGGCAAGGACTCCGGCCTGTCCGGCGCGTTCGGCGTCGGCAGCGGCCAGGGCCCGCTCGGCGGCGGCTCGATGGTCGAGCGCAACCTCAATCGCTGGACGATCTTCTTCGCGGTCCTGTTCTTCCTGAACGCGATCGTGCTCCTGAAGCAGCCCTGGGCGTAGGACCCGGGTCGGGCCCTGGGTCGGGCCCGTCCGCCTCCAGCGAGTCCAGGATCTCAAGCGCCTCTGCGCGCAACTCGGCGTCCAGCTCGCGGTAGTCGGTCTCCGAGAGCTTGCCTGTCCGGTAGTCGAGCTCCGCGTCACGGATCTCGCGGTACTTGGTCTCGCGGGCGATCTCCAGGCGCTCGCGATCGGCGGCCAGCCCGCCCCCGAGGGCCGGTTCGGCCGGCTGCGGCTCCCCGGCGGCGCGCCGCTCGGCGGCGTCCCGCAGCGGCCCGCTGACGACGAAGACGATCGCAGCCAGCAGCCCGAGGGTGCAGAACGCGATGACGACGGCCGAGGCGCTCATCTGCGCGCGCTGCGCATGCTCAGGCGCGAACCAGCCGCCTGGGCACCCGGGCCCGCGCGGCGACGCGCGCGCGGACTGTGCTCGGCGCAGGCCAGACGGCGATCGCGCCGCCGATGAAGACGATCAGCCCGCCGATCCAGATCCACATCACCAGCGGCGAGACGATGAAGTGGAACTGCGCCGGCGGCGGGCTCTTGAGGTACTGCTTTGCCAGGTACAGGAGCGCGACCGGCGCCTCTTCGGCGCCGAGGGTGCGGTTCCCGGCTGCGACGATCCGCTTCAGCTCGGGGGCTTCGATTTCGGGCGAGATCGCGCTCCAGACGTCGCGCGTGACGCCGGCGTTGATCGCGACGTGGCTCACGGCCTGGCCGCCGATCAGGCTGCCGACCGTCCCCTGTTCGGGTTCCTGGGAGGCGTAGTAGCCCTGACTCGGGTTGAGCGTGGCGACATGGTGGCCGTTCTTGGTCACGTCGACTTCGGCGCCCGAGCGCGAGCGTCGAGCCGGTGTGGGCGCGGTCGTACTTGGGCGTGACCGAGGCCGTCGGGCGCTCGTAGCGCATCGTGTAGGCGCCGACGCGCGTGGACTGGCCCGGGCGCAGCTGCAGCTCGGTGGCGTGCTGGAAGGAAGAGGACGCGGCGACGCCGACGAACAGCACCGCGATCCCGATGTGGACGATGTAGCCGCCGTAGCGGCGGCGGTTGCGCCGCACCAGCGCGAGCAGCGCGACCCGCAGAGACTCGCCGGCCATCGCACGCCGTGCGCGTGTGCCGCGGACGAACTCCTGCCCGACGCTCGCGAACACGAACGCCGCGCAGCAGAACATCGCCACCGCCAGCGGCTTGTGGCCGAGGCCCGAGAGGAGCAGCACCGCGGCCGTGATCAGAGCCGCCAGCACGGGCTTCAGGAAGTTGCGCCGCGCGTTCGCGAACGTCGCGCGCCGCCACGCGATCACCGGCCCGACCCCGCTCAGCAGCACGAGCACGAGCGCGAGGGGCACCGTGTAGCGGTCGAACCAGGGCGGGCCGACCGAGGATTCCTTGCCCGTCAGCGCCTCGGAGATCAGCGGGAAGTAGGTGCCCCAGAAGATCACGAAGCAGAGCCCGACCAGCACGATGTTGTTCATGAGGAAGATCGACTCGCGCGAGAGCAGCGAGTCGAGCCGGTGCTCTGAGCGCAGCATCTCGCGCCGGCTCACCACGAGATAGATCGATCCTCCTATCAGCAGCGCGATCAGGCACACGAAGGGCACGCCGAGAGTCGCCCCGCCGAACGCGTGGATCGAGTTCAGGACCCCGCTGCGGACCAGGAACGTGCCCATGATCGCCAGCGTGCCCGTGGCGAGCACGAGCGACACGTTCCACACCTTCAGCATCCCGCGTTTCTCCTGGATCATCAGCGAGTGAAGGAAGGCGGTCGCCGTCAGCCACGGCATCAGCGACGCGTTCTCGACCGCGTCCCAGCCCCAGTAGCCGCCCCAGCCGAGCTCCGAGTAGGACCAGCGCGCGCCGAGCAGGATCCCGATGCCGAGGAACAGCCAGCCCGCGAAGGCGAAGCGGCGGATCGCTTTGATCCACTCCGCGTCCACGCGCCTGGCGAGCAGCGCCCCGACGCCGAAGGCGAGCGGGATCGTGCACAGCGTGTACCCCGAGTAGAGCATCGGGGGGTGGATCATCATCGTCGGGAAGCGCAGCAGCGGATCCAGCCCGGCCCCTTCGGGCGGCGCCGGGTGGGTCGTCGCGAACGGGTTGGCGTAGAAGACCATCAGCGAGATGAAGAAGCCGCCGAAGCCGAGCAGCACGGCCTGCGCATAGCTGGCCACGTCGCGCATCCGGTTGCGCGTCAGGAACAGCGCGGCGCTCGACCACAGCGAGAGCAGCCACGCCCACAGCAGCAGCGAGCCTTCCTGCGAGGACCACACGGCGGCCGCGCGGTAGAAGACGGGGGTTGTGCGGCTCGACGTGTCGGCGACGGTGTTGAACGCGAAGTCGTTGCGCAGGAACGCGACCTCGAGCACCAGGAACGCGACCGTCAGGATCCCGGCCAGCGCGTAGACCGAGCGGCGGCCCGACTCCGAGAACTCGGGGCGCCCCGCGCGCACGCCGTAGACCGACGCGACGATGCCGTAGGCGCAGACGCCGAGCGCGAGCAGCAGGCATGCGAATCCAAGCCCCGCCATCAGCTCACCGACGCCTCTCCGGGTCCGACCGGCGCGAGGCGCCCATGCCGGGCGCGTGTTCGCTCACGGCGCGCACTCAGGAGCTCTGCTGCTCGCTCGGCGGTGCCGTCTTGAACTTCGAGGGGCACTTCGTGATCAGGGTGTTGCGTTCGCCGACGTAGCGGCCGCCCTGCTTCTCGACCGTGACGATCACCTCGCGGCCTTCGCGGAACGGGTCGGGGACCGTCCCCGTGTAGGCGAGCGGGATCGTCGTCGAGCCGCCGCGATCGCGGACCGCGAAGTCGAGCACCTCGCCGTCGTGACGCACGCTGCCCTTCGCGACCGTGCCGGTCAGCACGTAGGTGCGCCCGGGCTGGGCCGCGCGGAGCAGCTGGCTCGGAGTGAGCGCGGGGCTGGCCGCGCTGAAGCTCGTGTAGATAAGGGCCGCAGCCAGTACCACGGCTGCGGTAAGCGCCACGACCAGCCGCACCTTTCGCTTCCGCGCCGGGTTCACGAGTCGATTATCTCAAAACCCCCCATCCCCCCGAGCAGCCTCCCCCGCGGCCTCTTCTTGCCCGGGTCGAGCGCCCGCCGACAGGAAACAAAGGACGCACCGCGAAACCTTTTGACGTGTGCGACGTCCTATTTAGAGAGGACCGATGAGACCCAGGCTTCTACACCCCCTGCGTGAGCGCGACGGCAGCCGCCGGCGCCGCGAGGATCACCGCCCCGCCAGGGCGGCGGCCCCCACCGGCGAGGCAGCAGCCGCCGCCGAACCGGCACCCGGTCGCCGCGCGGCCGGAGGCTGCGACCCGGCCGTGGACCGCGTCCGCGAGGCCGGCGGCCCGATGGACACCGCGCTGTACACCTGCGGCTGCGGCTACCTGTTCAGCGCGGCCGTCTCGACGACGGTCTGCTGCCCGCACTGCGGGACCGACCAGGCCTGGTAGCCAGCTCGGCGCCGCTGTAATCTCCGCCCCGTGCTGCGGCGGTGGGGGATCCGGCTCGGAACGTCGCTGGTCGCGATCGCGGCCGGCCTGCTGATCTGCTCGGCGGTGTTGAGCGACTTCTCGGTCAACACCGGCGGCCTGCTCGAGGCCACGCTGCTGTTCTGGGTGGTCCACATCGTCGTCTCGTTCCTCGCGCTGAGGGTGCTGATCCGCCAGCCGTCGGTCGCGATGGCCGGCCTGCTGGCACTGGCATCGACGATCGTCGCGCTCGTGATCGTCGCGCTGGTCGTTCCGGGGCTGAACGTGCACGGCGCCGTCACGCTGGTGGCCGCCACGGTCATCATCTGGGTCGCGACCGTGATCGGCGATTTCGTCGCGCGATCGATGATCCGCGACCGTCGCGAGGCGCGGCGGGCGGGCTGAGGGTCGCGGGCGGTGGCCCGCGACGTTCGTGAAGACGGCCCGGCCGGAGCGGGCGGCTGACGGCGGTTCAGGAGGCGGGGCGCCCGAACAGTCCCGGCATGCCGCTGATCGCCCGCGAGATCACCATCTGCTGGATCTCGGCGGTGCCCTCGAAGATGTCGTAGATCTTCGCGTCGCGGTGCCAGCGCTCGACGGGGTACTCGCGGGTGTAGCCGTTGCCGCCGAGGATCTGGATCGCGCGCTCGGTCACCCACACCGCGACCTCGCCGGCCTTGAGCTTGCTCATCGAGCCCTCGGCGTTCTGGAACGGGACCTGGTTGCGCCCCATCCAGGAGGCGCGCCACACGAGCAGGCGCGAGGCGTCGATCTCGAGCTTCATGCGCGCGAGCGTGAACGCGATCGCCTGGTTGTCGATGATCTGGCGGCCGAACTGCTCGCGCTCCTTGGCGTACTCCAGCGAGTACTCATATGCCGCCCGCGCGATCCCGAGCGCCTGGGCGCCGACGGTCGGGCGGGAGGCCTCGAAGGTCGCCATCGCAGCCTGCGCGTTGCCCTTCTTGCCCTCGCGCACCCGGGCGAGGCGCTCGTCGAGCTTCTCCTTGCCGCCGAGCACGTAGCCCGCGGGGATCCGGCAGTCGTCGAGGTGCACGTCCGCGGTGTGCGAGGCGCGCAGGCCGTGCTTTTTGACCTTCGCGCCCTGCTCGATGCCCTTGGCTTCGCTCATCGGGATCACGAACGCGGCGTGGCCTTTGGAGCCCAGCTCGCGGTCGACCGAGGCGATCACGACGTGGACGTCGGAGATGCCGCCGTTGGTGGCCCACGCCTTCTGGCCGTTGAGCACCCACTCGCCGGCGGCCTCGTCGAACTTCGCGCTCGTGCGCACGCCCGAGACGTCCGAGCCGGCGTTCGGCTCCGAGGCGCAGAACGCGGCGACCTTGACGTCGTCCGACGGTGCCGAAGCAGCGGGGGATCCATTCGCCGATCTGCTCGTTCGAGCCCTGCCCGAAGATCGCGGCGACCGCGAGCGCGGTGCCCATGATCGACATGCCGATCCCGGCGTCGCCCCAGAACAGCTCCTCGTTGACGATCGGCAGCCCGAGCCCGGTGGGGTCGGCGAAGAACTGCGCCATGCCTTCGAAGCCGTAGAGGCCGATCTTGGCCGCCTCCTGGATGATCGGCCAGGGCGTTTCCTCCTTCTCGTCCCATTCGTGCGCGGCGGGCCGCACGACGTCGGCCGCGAAGCCGTGCACCCAGTCGCGAATGTCCTTCTGGTCCTGGGTCAGGTGCAGTGAGAAGCCCTGCTCGGCCCCCGCGCCCTCCGCGATCGACTCGACGGCCGCGGCGGCCTCGTCGCTGGGAACGGTGGTGGGGGCTGACATCGGCGGGGGTCTCCTTTGCTCGCGGTTGCGCCCCGGCATGAGGAACCGGGGCGCACATGAGGGGAACAGCTCTCCTTCATGGTACCCGAAGCGGCGCCGTTTTTGTCAATGAACTGGACAGAGGACGACTTGCGTGTCCAATGTCACGGAAACGGCTGCGCTTGGAGATGGAAATCCGATCAGCTTTCCGCTACTTTCCAGATCGACTCTACAAAGCCGATATTTACCCTGTTTCTCACAAAGAAAGTGGTCATTACCTTGCGCTCAGCCGCCGTCACCGCCGTCGTCCTCGCCCTCGCCGCTGTCGGCCTCTCGGCCTGCGGCTCGTCCTCGAGCGGTGCCAGCAAGCAGGTTGCGCTCGTCGCCTACTCGACTCCGCAGAGCGCCTACGAAAAGCTCACCAGCGCTTTCGAGGCGACCTCCGCCGGCAAGGGAGTGACGTTCAGCCAGTCCTACGGCCCCTCCGGTGAACAGAGCCGCGCGGTCGCCAACGGACAGCACGCGGACTTCGTCAACTTCTCGCTGGAACCCGACGTCGAACGGCTCGTCAAGGCCGGGATGGTGCAGCCGAGCTGGAACCAGACGCCGACGAAGGGCATGGTCACGAACTCCGTCGACGTCATCATCGTGCGCAAGGGCAACCCCAAGCACATCACCAGCTGGTCGGACCTCATCAAGCCCGGCGTGCAGGTGCTGACGCCCAACCCGTTCACCTCCGGCGCGGCGCGCTGGAACGTGCTCGGGGCCTACGGCGCCCAGCTCAAGGAAGGCAAGACCGAAGCGCAGGCCCAGGAATACCTGAAGCAGCTGTTCCACAACGTGGTCAGCCAGGACAGCTCCGCGCGCAACGCCCTGCAGACGTTCCTGGCCGGGCGCGGCGACGCGCTGCTGGACTACGAGACCGAGGCGATCGCCGACCAGAAGAAGGGCGCGCCGATCGAATACATCATCCCCAGCGACACGATCCAGATCGAAAACCCGCTGGCCGTCGTCGGCTCGAGCGAAAGCGCCAAGAAGTTCGCCGAATACCTCGTCACGCCGGCCGCGCAGCAGATCTGGGCCGAACAGGGCTACCGCCCGGTGATCAAGGGCGTGCCGGCCGCCTCCCAGTTCAAGAACCCGCCGGGCCTCTTCACGATCGAGTACCTCGGCGGCTGGAAGAAGGTCAACGAAAAGTTCTTCGAAAAGGAAACCGGCCTGGTAACGAAGATCGAGGAATCCCTTGGCGTCTCAACCAGCAAGTAGCACGACGCTGGCTGCCCCGCGCCGGCGCCGCTCAGGCGCCGCGCGGGGTGCGACCGGGGTGTTCGGGCGCGGGCTGCTCGTCCTCTACCTGAGCATCCTCGTGCTGCTGCCGATGGCCGCGCTGGCGTCGAAGGCCTTCGACGGCGGAACGCACGCGTTCTGGAAGGAGATCTCGAGCCCGGAGGCGTGGGCCGCGATCAAGCTGACGCTGATCGCCTCCGTGATCGTGGTGCTGATCAACGCCGTGTTCGGGACGATCATCGCCTGGGTGCTCGTGCGCGACCGCTTCCCGGGCAAGGGAATCGTGAACGCGATCATCGACCTCCCTTTCGCGCTGCCCACGATCGTCGCCGGGCTCGTGCTGCTGGCGCTCTACGGCAAGAGCAGCCCGATCGGCATCAACGTCACGTTCACCCGCGCAGCGGTCGTGCTCGCGCTGCTGTTCGTGACGCTCCCGTTCGTCGTGCGCTCGGTGCAGCCGGTGATGATCGACCTGGACCGCTCGATGGAGGAAGCGGCCTCCTCGCTCGGCGCCGGCTGGCCGACGGTGCTGCGGCGGATCGTCCTCCCCACCCTGTTCCCGGCGATCCTCTCGGGCATCGCGCTGAGCTTCGCGCGCGCGGTCGGCGAGTACGGGTCGCTGATCCTCATCACCGGCAACCTGCCCTTCAAGACGGAGGCCGGCTCGGTCTACATCTACGGCCAGATCCAGAACGAAAACCTCGCCTCCGCGGCAGCGGTGTCGGTGGTGCTGCTCGCGATCGCGCTGCTCGTGCTGGCCGGGCTCAACCTGCTGCAGCGGAGGTGGACGCGCCATGTCCTCTAGCGGCGGCACGCTGGCCGTCGGCGCCGAGCCGGGCGCCGGGCTGACACGGGGGCGGGCGCCCGAGAAGGCGGCGAAGGTCGGCTCCTCGCGCGGCGGGCGAATCGCGCTTCGCACCGTCGCGCTCGGCTACCTCGCCGTGCTGCTCGGCGCGCCGCTCGTGATGATCTTCTACCGCACCTTCGAACACGGGCTCGCGCCCGTCTGGGACGCAGTGACCGCGCCGAACGCGCTGCACGCGATGTGGCTGTCGCTGGAGATCGTGCTGATCGTGGTGCCGCTGAACACGGTCTTCGGCGTCGGCGCGGCGATCCTGATGGAGCGCGGCCGGATGCCCGGCAAGACGCTGTTCGGGCTGTTGATCGACATGCCGTTCGCGATCTCCCCCGTGGTCGTCGGCCTCGCGCTGGTGCTGGTCTACGGCCGGGCGGGGTGGTTCGGCAACGAACTCGCCGCCCAGGGAATCAACATCATCTTCTCGGTGCCGGGGATGGTGATGGCGACGGCGCTCGTGACGCTGCCGTTCGTGGTGCGCGAGACGATCCCGGTGCTGCGCGAGATGGGGACCGACTCCGAGCAGGCCGCGGAGACGCTCGGCGCGAGCCCATGGCAGACGTTCTGGCGCGTCACGCTGCCGGGCATCCGCTGGGGGGTGGGCTACGGCGTCGTGCTGACGACCGCGCGCGCCCTCGGCGAGTTCGGCGCCGTGAGCATCGTCTCGGGGCGCATCGAGGGACAGACACAGACGCTGCCGCTGTACGTGCAGGACCGCTTCGAGAACTTCGACACCACCGGCGCCTACACGGCCGCCGTGATGCTCGCCCTGCTGGCGCTGTTGACGCTGCTGGCGATGAACCTGCTCGCAAGGCGAGCCAACAAGAAGGAAGGCCACTGATGGCGATCCAGGTACGTGACGTGAGCAAGCGCTTCGGCTCCTTCCAGGCGCTGAGCGACGTCAGCATCGACGTGGCCGACGGCGCGCTGACCGCGCTTCTGGGGCCGAGCGGCAGCGGCAAGTCGACGTTGCTGCGGATCATCGCCGGGCTCGAGACGCCCGACAGCGGCGCGGTCCTGATCGACGACGAGGACGTCACCGCCTCGCCGGCGCGCGAGCGCGGCATCGGCTTCGTCTTCCAGCACTACGCCCCCTTCAAGCACATGACCGTGCACGACAACGTCGGCTTCGGGCTGAGCGTCCGCAAGCGCCCCAAGCCCGAGATCGCCCAGCGGGTGAACGAGCTGCTCGCCCTGGTCCGGCTCGACGGCCTCGCCGACCGCTACCCGTCGCAGCTGTCCGGCGGTCAGCAGCAGCGCATGGCACTCGCCCGCGCGCTCGCCGTCCAGCCGCAGGTGCTCCTGCTCGACGAGCCCTTCGGCGCGCTCGACGCACAGGTCCGCGCCGAGCTGCGCGAGTGGCTGCGGCGCCTGCACGACGAGATCCACGTCACCACGATCTTCGTCACGCACGATCAGGAGGAGGCGATGGAGGTCGCCGAGCAGATCGTCGTCATGAACCACGGCCGGATCGAGCAGGCCGGCTCGCCGCGCGAGCTCTACGAGGCGCCGGCCAACGAGTTCGTGATGTCGTTCATCGGCCCCGTCAACCGCCTCGGCGACGCGTTCCTGCGCCCGCACGACATCCAGCTGCTCTCAGACCCGGACGCCCACGGCGAGGAGGCGCTCGTCGAGCGCGTCGTCCACCTCGGCTTCGAGGTCCGGGTCGAGCTCAAGCTCGGCGACGGACGCCAGCTGTGGGCTCAGGTGACCCGCGAGACCGCTCAGCAGCTCGAGCTGCAGGAGGGGCAGATCCTGGCGCTGCGGCTACCGCAGCCGCGGGTGTTCGCAGAGGCCTAGGGGAGCGCCGCGGAGCGGCGCGGCGTAGACGGCGAGGCAAGGACGCAAGGAGCGAAGCGAGTGTCGCCCGGCTTCGGTACATGACCGACCGAGGACGCCGCCTCGCGCCGGCCCGCGCGCCGCGGAGCGGCGTGTAGGCCAAGCGAGGCAAGGACGCAGGGAGCGAAGTGTGCTGGCCGAAAACTGGGATGCGAGCGAAGCGAGTGTCGCCCGGCTTCGGCACATGAGCGACCGAGGACGCCGCCTCGCGCCGGCCCGCGCGCCGCGGAGCGGCGTGTAGGCCAAGCGAGGCAAGGACGCAGGGAGCGAAATGTGCTGGCCGAAAACGGGATGCGAGCGAAGCGAGTGTCGCCCGGCTTCGGCACATGAGCGACCGAGGACGCCGCCTCGCGCCGGCCTACACGCCGCTAGCGGGGCTCCCAGGCGGCGTCGGCCTTGGTCAGCGCCTTTACATCCTTGGGCAAGCGTCCTTCGGCGACATCCGCGACGGTCGTCTCCTCGAGCACTTTGCGGAGGTTCGCACGCAGCGCGATCCAGACCTGCTGCAGTGCCTCGGCGGAGCCCGTGTATTCGATCTCCTCAGGGCGCTGGCCGCGCACGCCGACGAGCGGCCCCTCGACGGCTCGGATCACGTGCGCCAGGTCGAGCTCCTCGGCCGGTCGCGCCAGCCAGTAGCCGCCCTCGGGCCCTCGCTGGCTGCGCACGACACCGGAAGAGCGGAGCTGGGTGAGGATGTTCTCCAGGAAGGAGACCGGTATCGACTGCGCCTGCGCGATGTCGTCGACCTTGCGAGGCGCCGCCTGGCTGCTACCGGCTAGCTCCACGACGGCGCGCACGGCATAGTCGGCCTTCGCGGTCACGTGCATCGGCCGTGATTGTCACAAATTCGAGCGGGGAACGGGCAAGCGACCGAAATCTTGCTCGAGTTAGGTGACCCTAACCTCTGTGATAACTTGGCGCCAGATCATCCCGACCTCCCCGCTCGGATTTCCCGGATGCGCCCCCGCAAGACCCCCCCGAACTCCCCCCTGCCCGTCCGCCTCGCTCTGCTGGCCCTGGGCGTGACGGGAGTGCTCGCGATCGCCGCGTGCGGCAGCTCGAAGAGCACCGGCAACGCGCTCACGCTCTACAACGGCCAGCACGAACAGACGACCGCGCTGCTCGTGCGCGACTTCGAACGCAAGACGGGCATCAAGGTCCAGATCCGCTCCGCGGACGAGGCGACGCTTGCCAACCAGATCATCCAGGAGGGCTCGAGCTCTCCGGCCGACGTCTTCTACACGGAGAACTCGCCCGCGCTCGAAGCGCTCGGCGAGAAAGGCCTCCTCGCGCCCGTCGAAGGCTCCACCCTCGGCGCCGTCCCCCGGAGCTCCAGCTCCCAGCGCGGCGACTGGGTCGGTGTGTCCGCCCGGGTCTCAGAGCTCGTCTACAACGTGGCCGACATGAAGGGCTCGCCCGCTGCCCGGGTCGATCCTGTTCCTGGCCGAGCCGAACTTCAAGGGCAAGGTCGGCTTCGCCCCCTCCGAGACCGACTTCCAACCGCTGGTCACGGCGATCTCCAAGCTGCGCGGGCGGGCGGCGGCGGAAGCTTGGCTCGAAGGGATGAAAGAAAACGGGCGCGTATACCCGGACAACGAGACCGTCGTCGCCCAGGTCAACAACGGCGAGAGCGCGATCGGTCCGATCAACCACTACTACTGGTATCGCCTGCGCCGGGAGCAGGGCGCGGGCGGGACACATTCGCGCCTGCAGCCATACGAACACGGCGACCCGGGCAACCTCATCAACGTCTCCGGCGCCGCCGTCCTGCGCTCGAGCTCCAAGCAGGCGCAGGCCCAGAAGCTGCTCGCCTTCCTCGTCGGCGAGGAAGGGCAGCAGGCGCTCGCGTCCAGCGACAGCTACGAGTACCCCCTGCGCCCCGGGGTCCGTCCGCCGGCCGGGCTGCCGCCGCTCTCGAGCTTCGGCCCCAGCTCCCTGACGCCCGCGCAGCTCGGCGACGGGCACGAAGCACTCGAACTCGAGCAGAAGCTCGGGCTCCTGTGACGAGATGAGCAGCTACGCGCCGACCGAGCAGCTCTCTGAGCGGATCGGTCACGCGTGGTCGGGCCGCCGGCGCTGGCCGCTGGTCAGCATCGCCGGCGGGGCCGCCGCCGCGGGCCTTGTCCTGCTGCCGCTGGTGTTCCTGCTCGTCCAGGCGCAGGAATCCGGCTGGGGCCACCTGCGGGCGCTGCTGTTCCGCCACACCGTCGCGGTGCTGCTCTGGAACACGCTGCGCCTGACGGTCGCGTGCACGGTGCTGTGTGCCGTCCTCGGCGTCGGCGCTGCGTGGCTGGTCGAGCGCACGGACATCCCCCTGCGCCGCATGTGGGCCGTGCTGCTCGTGCTGCCGCTCGGCATCCCCGACTTCGTCGTCGGCTTCAGCTGGGTCTCCATCGCCCCCTCGCTGCACGGCTATCTCGCCGCCGTGATGGTCATGACGCTCTCGCTCTACCCGCTCGTCTACCTGCCGGTGGCGGCGGCGATGGCCAACGTCGACGCGGGGCTCGACGAGGCGGCGCGCAGCCTCGGGATGTCCGCGTGGGGCGCGTTCCGGCGGGTCACGCTGCGCCAGGTGTGGCCGGCGGTGCTCGGCGGCTGTCTGCTCGTCACGCTCGGGTTGCTCGCGGAGTACGGCGCGTTCGAGATCCTGCAGTTCCAGACCTTCACGGTGGAGATCTTCACCGAGTTCAAGCTCGGCTTCGACGCCGCCGCCGCGTGCACGCTGGCGCTGGTGCTGGTCGCGATCAGCGTCGCGGTGCTGGTCGGCGAGCTGGCCTTGTCGGGCCGCGGCCGCGCGTTCCGTACCGGCCCCGGCGCCAACCGCCGGTCCTCGCCGGTACGGCTGCGTCGCGCGCGCCTCCCTGCCCTCGCGGCGCTGACGGCGCTGGCGGCGCTCGCGCTCGGCGTGCCCCTGGCGACGATCGTCTACTGGATCCTCCACGGCGGCTCCTCGACGCTTCCGCAGACCTCGGTCCTTCCGGCGCTCGGCCACACCGCCGCGTACAGCGCCGCGGCCGCGGCGATCTCGACGCTGCTCGCGATTCCGGTGTGCACGCTCGCGCTGCGCCATCGCAGCCGGCTGACGCTGCTGATCGAGCGGCTCGCCTACCTGCCCATGGCGCTCCCGGGCCTCGTCGTCGCGCTCGGGCTCGTCGCCTTCTCGGTGCGTTACGCCTTCTCGCTCTACCAGAGCTCGTTCGAGCTGATCGTCGCGTACGCGATCCTGTTCCTGCCGCTCGCGGTCGTGGGCGTGCGCTCGGCGATGGCGCAGGCCTCGCCGCGGTTCGAGGAGCTCGGGCGGTCGCTGGGCCGGGGGCCGGCGTCCGTGTTCGCGCGCGTGACGCTGCCGCTGATCGCGCCCGGCCTCGGCGCCGCGTTCGCACTCGTCTTCATATCGAGCGCCACCGAGCTGACCGCGACGCTGCTGCTGCGCCCGACGGGCGTGGACACGCTGGCGACGCGCTTCTGGACCTACACGACGAACTTCTCCTACGGAGCCGCCGCCCCCTACGCCGGTCTGATGGTCCTGATCTCGGCGGTGCCCGCGCTGCTGCTCAGCCGTCGTATGCGCTCGGCCGCGAGGGAGCAGGCATGAGCCGGCTGGAGATCACCGGCCTCTGGAAGGGCTACGGGCGCCAGCCCGTCCTGCGGGGCGTGGACCTCGACGTCCCGGCGGGCTCGCTGACGGCGGTCTTGGGCCTCTCCGGCTGCGGCAAGACGACGCTCTTGCGTGCGATCGCCGGCTTCGAGCGCGCGGAACGCGGCGAGATCCGGCTCGGGGAGCGGACGCTCGACGACGGCCGCAGCTACGTGCCGCCCGAGAAGCGCGGTATCGGCTACGTACCCCAGGATGGCGCGCTGTTCCCGCACCTCGACGTCGCCGGGAACGTGGGCTTCGGTCTCACGCGCGCCGAGCGGCGCGGCGGCGAGCTGGTCGGAGAGCTGCTCGAGATGGTCGGGATCGCCCAGCTCTCGCGCCGGCTCCCACACCAGCTCTCAGGCGGTGAGCAGCAGCGCGTGGCGCTCGCGCGGGCGCTCGCGCGGCGCCCGCTGGCGCTGCTGCTCGACGAGCCGTTCTCCTCGCTCGACGCGTCGATGCGGACCCGCGTCCGCGAGGAGGTGCACGGCCTGCTGCGCGAGCAGGGCGTCACGACGATGCTCGTCACCCACGACCAGGAGGAGGCGCTGTCGCTCGCCGACAGCGTCGCGGTGCTGCGCGACGGGACGATCGTCCAGCAGGGCGCCCCCGCCGAGCTCTACGAGCACCCCGCTGACGAGCGGCTGGCGCGGTTCCTCGGCGCGGTCAACGTGCTGTATGCGAGCTTCCTGGGGGACACGGCGCAGACAGCGATCGGGCCGCTCCCGCTCAGCGCGGCCATCTCCGGCGACGGCGCAGGGGCGGTGATGCTGCGTCCCGAGCAACTCGAGGTGCTGCCCGCTGCACGCGGCGGCGAGGACGGTGTCGCGGGGCGCGTCGAGGAGTGCCGCTACTACGGCCACGACGCGCTCCTGCAGATACGGACCGGCGAGAACCCGGAGCTGCTCATCGCGCGCGTCGCCGGGGGCGAGGCGCTGGCCGCCGGTACGCCGGTGCGCGTCCGCGCGCGCGGTGCGGCTACGCCACTGCGCTGACCCGGGGGTACGGGCTCTAGCATCTTGCCATGCCCCGTTGGAGCTGGGACTTCGAGGACGAGCCGCAGCCCCGGGCGGGGTCGAAGCAGCCCGGCGCGCCGCCGCGCCCAGTCCGCGAGACGCCCGGACCGACGCGGCGCGAGGCGCTCGTCCGCCGCCGGCGCGTGCTGGCGGGAGTCGGTCTCCTGGCGCTGCTCGCAGTCGTCGTCGTCGCCGCCGCAGCCGGCTCGGGTAAGAAGACCCCGCACCCGAAGGGCACCGGGACCGTGCACGTGGTCTCCCGGCCGCCGACCGACCCCCAGCAGGACGAAGCGTCTGGCGTGCGCTCCGTCCTCGCCTACACGCCGTTCGTGAAAGAGGGCAGCGGCACCGCGCGCGAGATCGCGCTGACCTTCGACGACGGGCCGGGCCCCTTCACGCCCCAGGTCCTGAGCGTGCTGGAGCAGTACAAAGTCCGCGCCACCTTCTTCGTGATCGGCCGGATGCTGCAGTACTTCAGCGCCGCGACGGTGCGCGAGATCGAAGACGGCGACGTGATCGGCGACCACACCGAGAACCATCCGATGCTCGCCCACCTCTCCGCCCACGACCAGTACGAAGAGCTCTTCGAACAGATCGCTCGCATCGAACTCCTCGGCGGGCACCGTCCGACCCTGTTCCGGCCCCCGTACGGGTCGTTCAACGCGACCACGTTCCGCGAACTGAAGCGGCTTCACCTGCTGATGGTCCTGTGGTCGGTCGACACCGACGACTACCAGCAGCCCGGCGTGCCGACGATCGTGCAGCGCGCGATGGAAGGGGCGCACCCCGGCGCCATCATCCTGTTCCACGACGCGGGCGGACAGCGCCAGCAGACGATCGAAGCGCTCCCGCAGATCATCAAGGGCCTGCGCGCCCGCGGCTACAAGCTCGTGACGGTCCCCAAGCTGCTCGCTGACGACCCGCCGCCGCACGGCCTGCCGATACCGCCGAACCTCAGCGGCGACTGACGCCGTCCGGGATCACGCGCCGGCCGGGAGCGGGGAGACTCAGCCGGCGCAGTGGGCGTTGCAAGCTTCAGGCCGAGGTCTTCGCCGAGCCCCTGAAAGATGCTCTCGCTGTAGCCGACGGGCACGCCTGCGTAGCGGGCGCGGATCTCACGGCGCAGCGCGTCGTAGCGCGCGAAGCCCTGGGTTTCGAGCCGGGCTCGCTGCGCCGCGAAGTACGGCGCGTCGGCGGGGTCCAGCCGGTCATAGCCCGCGACGATCGCCGCGATCGCCGCGCGCACGTCGCCCGGGTAGTACCAACGATGCGGGTTGGAGCCGGCCGCGAGATGAAGCCGTCGGCCACGTCGAGCACGACCCTGGCCGAGGACGGGCTGGCCCGCAGCGGGGACATGATGAGACTAGGACTTATCTGAGACGGAGTCTCATCGCGTCACGCGGGGGTATCCTCCCCGTCAATGGCCGCCGCACCGAGCCCGCGCTGAGGCGAGCGCGCGATGGACATCGACGAGCGCCACGCCCGGCGCGAGCAGCGCCGCCGCGAGCTGCGCCGCCGCCGCGTGCTGGCCGTCGGCGCGCTGATCCTCGTGGCCGGCATCGTGATCGCGGCGGTGGCCGGCGCCGGCAGCGGCTCGGGCTCCCCGGGCGGAAAGGCGCAAACGCCGGCGCACAAGACGGCGAAAGCTCCGGGCGGCGCCCGCACGACGGTGACGGATCCGAGTCGCGGCACCGCCGCCAGCGGCCCGACCGGTCCGCCCGGGCAGGCGGCCGTGCCGATCCTGATGTACCACGTGATCGCGGCGCCGCCCGCGGGCGCGCCCTTCCCGGGCCTGTATGTCGAACCGCAGCTCTTCGCCGAACAGATGCAGGCGCTCAAGCAGGCCGGCTGGCACGGCGTGACCCAGGACCAGCTCGAGGCCTACTGGAGCCGCGGCGTGCCGCTCGGGCCGGGCAAACCTATCGTCCTGACCTTCGACAACGGCTATCAGTCGCAGTACACCCAGGCGCTCCCGGTCCTGCAGCGTCTGCGCTGGCCGGCGGTCGAGAACATCCAGCTCAGCGGGCTGCCCCCGTCTCAAGGCGGGCTGCTGCAGCGCCAGATCAAAGGGCTCGTCTCAGCCGGGTGGGAGCTCGACACGCAGGGCATCAGCCACGCTGACCTCGTCACGCTCGACGAAAGCGAACTGCACAACCAGGTCGCCGTCGCGCGCGAAACGGTCCGGCGCCGCTACGGCGTGCCGGTGAACTGGTTCTGCTACCCCTCCGGCCACTACGACGCGCGCGTCATCGCCGAGGTCAAGGCCGCGGGATACGTGGGCTCGACGACCGTGATCCCGGGCTGGGCGCAGCCCGGCGGAGATCCCTACCGGCTGCCACGGCTGCGCGTCCTCGGCGGCACGAGCCCCCAGGAGCTGCTCTCGCAGATCGCGTCGATCCGCGGCGACGCGCCTCCGCCGGCGTCCTACACAGGCGCCTGACACGTCCGTGGTTGAACCCGACCTCGGTCGGGTACCCGATCGGGGTCGGGCGGGCCGCCAGGGGGCGGGTCGAGACGCAGAACGCAACCACAGCGGGGACCAAATTGGCCGACGACGCGCTCGCGATCCGCGCATACGAAGAGTCCGACAGGTACGTGCTCGTGCTCTCGGGTGAGCTCGACATGAGCGGCGTCGCCGCGTTCGAGTCGGCCGCTGTCGCGCTGTGCAAGCTGGGTGCGGGCGAAGTCCTCGTCGACATCACGAAGATCGACTTCATCGATTCGAGCGGTCTGCGGGCGATCCTGACCGTCAAAGCCGCGTGCGAGGAGCGCGGATCCCGCTTCTCGATGAGCCACGCCTCCGGGCAGGCGGAGAAGCTGTTCGAGCTGACACGCCTGATGGAGCGACTGCCGTTCCGCAAGAGCGGGATCACGCGCGAGCGCCGTGAGATCGATCTCTCCACCGAGAGCTCCGGCGGCGGGGAGGCGGGACCGCAGGCGCTCGTGTGAGATGCCGCGCTTCGCCGAGCGGTTAGCGCTGCCGTTGCCTAGGAGCGCCGGCCGCTGAACGCGGCGAAGCCCTCGCGCGGAGCGATCTGCACCCGCTCGATACCCGCCGCCTCGAACATCTCCACGAGCGCGCCGCGCGGCGGCGGCTCGGGGTGCCCCTGGCCCCGATCCTCTTTTCGATCGGGGCAAGTCACGCTGCAGCCATCTGGGTTGCGGGAGCTGTTGCTGCAGGAGGCGGTTCCTTGGATGAGCCGGGCGGCTCGGTCGGGAGCCGACGGCTGAACGCCAGCCCGATCAACGCGAAGATGGCGAGTATCGAGAGCGCCTCGCGCAGCCCGTCGAGGCGTGCTTTCGCGTTTTCTTCGACGATCGCGTCTGTGGCCCTCGGTGGCACATGAGCCTTGTTGAGCCCGTCCTTCAACTGCTTGTCGGAGATGAAGGGGACGCCTCCGGCGAGCTGGGTCGTAGCTTGCGATTTGACCCGCGCGGGAACGGCGGAGTTCTGCTGGACCCCTGTCAGGAACGAGGTGCTCAGCGCGGCGATCACGATCGCGCCCGTCAGCGCGGTGCCCATGGAGATGCCGAGGTTGCTGATCGTGTTCTGCAGCCCGCCCACCGCGCTGCTCTGCTCATCGGGAACGGATGAGACGGTCACGGCCCCGAGCTGGGAGGACAGCGCTCCGATCCCGAGGCCGACGAGGAGCATCGGCCCGGTTGTTATCTCCGGTCCCGCGCCTTCTTGGAGCGCCGCGACCAAGATCACGAGGCCGGCAAACATCGCGATGAAGCCGAGCCGGACCACCCGGCGCGGCGATGCTTTGGGAAACAGCTTGGGGATCCCGGCGGCCGTGAGGATCAGGGCGATCGACAGCGGCAGGAACCTCACCCCCGTTTCGATCGCGGAGAGCCCGAGCGCGACCGAGAGGAACAGCGGCACGGCAAACGCCACCCCGCTCTGCACGAAGAACTGGAAGAAGAACGAGTTCAGGCCGCCGCGCAGCACGTGGACCTTCAGAATCTTGGGGTCCAGCAGCGGCTCGCCGCCACGCGCGAGCAGCCGGTCCTCCCACGCGATGAACGCGTAGAGGACCACTCCGCCGGCGAGCATCAGCCAGATCACAGGCGAGAGTCCGATCCATTCGGGAGCCCCCGGCCTGGGCTTGACAAAACCCCACACGCCCGAGCGCAGGACACCGAAGACGATCAGCCCGAGGCCGAGCGCCGACAGCGCTGTACCCACGAGATCCAGGTGCCCCCCCTTCTCACGCGGCCCCTCGGGTATCCGGCGGGCGAGGACAAGGATCGCCAATACGATCGCGACCTCGCCCGCGAATACCCAACGCCACGAGAGGTAGGTGGTGAACAGGCCGCCGATGATCGGGCCGACCCCGATCGCGATCGCGGTCGCCGCGGCGATCAGCCCGTAGGCGCGCGGGCGTTCGTCGGCTGCGTAGTTCACCGCCACCAGCGCAACGATCGACGGCAGGATCAGCACCGCCCCTATGCCCTCCAGGCAGGACCATCCGAGCAGCAGCACTCCGAGGCTCGTGGAGATCGCCGTGATGAACGAGCCGCAGCCGTAGATCACGCACCCGATCGCGAAGGCGCGCTTGCGCCCGATGATCTGCCCGATCTTCCCGCCGGTGATCATGAACGCGGCCATCACCAGCGTGTAGAGCGTGATCGCTGTCTGGATGCCGGTGACGCTCGTGCCGACGTCCTTCGCGACCGTCGCGATCGACACGTTCATCACCGAGCTGTCGAGCATCATCAGGAACTGGCCGGCGCACAGCGTCAGTAGAACGCCGCCGGCCACTGCCGCTGTTGCCTTGCTCGACACTGAGCCTCACCGCTTCGCGATCAGATGTCGACCGATTAGCTGACCGCGTATTCCTTCTCCGCCTCGTCGAGTTCCTTCTTGAACTCCTTGGCGTCGACGTCGATTTCCTTCTCGATCGTCTTTTCAGCGCGGGTGAGCGCCTTGTCGAGCTGCTCTTCAATGCGCGACTCCCCGATCACGAACAGCGTTGCTTCTCCGGCGTCGATGAGGTCGCCCAGTTCCTTGGCGGCGTCCTTCGGGATGCCCTTTTTGAAGTGACCACCGAGGCCGCCGATGATGCCGCCTACCAACGCCGCGGGGATCACGGCCGGCGCGGCCAC
Organism: uncultured Solirubrobacteraceae bacterium; assembly: GCA_963738815.1. Lineage (GTDB taxonomy): Bacteria > Actinomycetota > Thermoleophilia > Solirubrobacterales > Solirubrobacteraceae > Palsa-744. The sequence goes on along the minus strand of CAVTXW010000004.1, from coordinate 375,674 downwards.
AACCCCGACTGCGGCTCCGACGGCGATTCCCCCCCAGGCACCGTGCTGCGTGGGCTTCTCATGCTTCTCGACTTGGACCTTCCCGTCGGCGTCCTTGGTGACCAACGCAACGTCGTAGGTCCCCACGAGCTCCGCAGCATGCAGTTCGAGAAGGAGGTCGTAGTCCGCCTCCGCGCTGGCCCGGTCGGCATACGTCGCGGCGTAGATGAAAACTGGCTTGTCGCTCATCTTGACTCCTGTTCAGGGTTTGAAATGCTCAGAGAAGTCGCCTGGCGGCGACCCCTCGTCGGGGGTGACCCGTAGGGACAACCATTGCTTCGTCCGCCGTCAGGGGCATCCGCACAAGCCCGCGCCGAGGCCGGGGGTTGTCCGCAAGGCGAGTGCCCGGCTCGAGAATGAACCGGGCAGCCCGCACGTCCTGTACTGCGATGGACGTGCGGACATGGATTCGAGCTTCCCGAGCTATCCGGGAGCGGCCCCCGCCATGGCTACGAGCATTTGAGCGATTCAAATGCCTGCTTGTAGCTCGCACCAAGCCCCGCTACGGAAGTCTTCAGCGCGGGCGCAGATTCACGGAGCACCGCTTCGACGTTCCCTGAGGATTTCGCCGTTGCGGCCACGGTCTTTGCGAGTGCTGCAAGCTCGGTCTTGAGCGCCGCCTGTGCGGTTTCCACTGAACTCTTGCTCGAAGCGGGCAGGTTGCCCTTGGATTCGTCGATCTTCGCCGCTTCCTTTTTCATCACTTCGGCGGCGGTCTTTATTTCTTCCGGCGCCTGTGAAGAGATCGAGAGGCTGGACAGGCTGGTGAGCTGGGCCTGAATCGCCTTGGTAGAGGAGCAGACCTGCGCCGTCGCCTTTTCTTCAGAGGATTCGCCACACGCGGCCAGCCCTGCCGGGACGAGCAGAATGGCCGCAGCGACCGCCCATCGATTGAGGATTCTGAACACCGGAGACTCCCTTTTTTGGCTTGGACGAGCACGGACTCGCCTCGGCGGGCCGCTGCGCGGGTCTACCGCGCGTGGACAACCATCCCGGTCCTCTGCCGGCAAGACATCCGCCCCAAGCCCGCGACACGATCAGGGCTTTTCCGCAGCGAGCATGGTCAGGCGAACAAAGGCGGCGCGGCCCGGTACCGAGTGCAAGGATTGCCGCATGGCATCCGGCGACGATCTGCAGCGCACGCATCGATCGCTCAGTACCACGCGCATGGAAGCATTCAGCGACGGTGTGTTCTCCATCGCCGCGACGCTGCTCGTGCTCGACATCGCGCTTCATCCGCCGGGTACAGCGCTCGAACAGGTTCTTGCCGCCTGGCCGTTCTACCTCGCCTACGTCGTGAGCTTCCTCACGATCGGAGCGGCCTGGCTCGCACACACGCAGCTCACCGAGGGGCTGACGCGGACGGATCCGCTGCTGCTGCGCATCAACCTGCTGGTGCTGCTCGTGGTGGCGTTTCTGCCGTTCCCGACGAAACTGGTTGCGGACGCCCTGCACTCGAACGAGAGCGAGCGTGTGTTCGTCACGATGTACGGGCTCACCCTGCTGGCCATCCGCCTTCTCGGCTTCGCGCTCGACGCGTACGCGCGGCGGGAGCACCTCTACTCTCCCCCGGACGCGGGCGGCCGGCGACAGGATGAATCACGCGAACTGCTTCCCGTGCTCGGCGGGTACCTGGTCGCGATCCTGATCGGACTCATCGCGCCACGCGTGGCGGTAGCGATCTACTTCGCCGTCGCGCTCTACATGATCCTTTTCAGGGAGATCCCACGGCGCGCAGTCAGTGCCCATCGGTCCCGCCGCTGAACGGGCCAGACAACCGCGCTGATCTGCTCGGGCGCAAAACGGTGCCCCAGAGTAGGTCAGCGACAACGAGGTCCCGCGTCGAGGCGGCCGCCGCTGGGCACCGGTCTCCTACGCGATGGCCGAGAAGGCACTGCAGCGGGTCGAGCGGCAGTCGATCCGCCGCGATCAGGGCGAGAAGGCGAAGCTGGCGCGCGCTGACCGAGCGCGGTGACTGGGCGGATACGGGCGAACAGGCCGCGTCGGCTGCAGTCGAGGCGTCCGAGCGAGAGGCTGCCTGAACGAGGAAACCCCGCGTTTGCGGGGCTTCCCTGAGAGCGGCGAACGGGTCTCGAACCCGCGACCTCAAGCTTGGGAAGCTTGCGCTCTACCAACTGAGCTATCGCCGCGCAGGTGCGGATTCTAGGCGCTTCGGAGAAGCACACCGTCTCTTGGACGTCGTCTTGAACGGGCCCGACCTTCTGTCGGCGCCGGCGCCGGCGCCGCCCGCCGGATCGGCGAGCGGCGCGCACAACGCCTCCCACAGCGCCGGTGAAACGACGCCGCGGGATCAGAACAACTTCTAGACCGCGCCGATGTTCGGTTTCGGCGGCGGCCCTTTCATGTTGTCGTTGCCTTTGAGTTCGAGTTTGTTTTTGAAGGCGTCTTCGAGCACGCCCGAGCCGGGCCCGAATTTGAGTTTCGAGCCTTTGACTTCAGGCGTCAGCGTCCCGATGTATGTCGAGAGCACGAGGCCGCTGCACTGCTCCTGGATTTCGACGCCTTTGATTTCGTCGCGGATCGGCGGCCCGGCGATCAGTTCCGATGCCCAGGGCAGGCCGACCGCCTGGAATGCGATCAGCGCTCCCGTCGAGCATGCCGCTTTGCCGGTGCAGCCGGAGATGACGAACGAGGTCATCGTGTCGATACCCGGTGCCCCCCCGAGCGGGTTTTCGATCAGCTCGCGGTCTTCGATTTTGCATTTCGTTTTCAGCGGTTTGCCCGACACGGGCGTCACCGTGAAGGTGAGCGTTCCTTCGGTCGTGATGGGAACCGCCTTGCCGGCCGGGATTTCTTCGACTTTTTTCGGACCCCAGGTCCAATGGGGGCCAACGGCCTGCGCTGTCGCGCTCGTACCGACGAACGCCGCCAGGAAGCACGCGACCACAACGGTGCGTCTGAGCATCTTTCCTCCTCCGGTATGTCGAAGGGAGAAGCGGATCCCGCCGTCGCGACCGGGCGCGCCAACCATGGCGCGCCGACGCGGCGGCTACGCCATGGTCCCGAGCCCCACGCCGTCCCCCCGATGCTGGTAGTCAGCAGGCTGACCCTAACCCATCACACGGGGGGCGATTCGGATTTCTCACGATCACGGGCCACAGGCGCTCACGCGAGGACCGGCGGCAACTCAGGCGCTCAACGAGCCGGCGCCTGATGTCCGCCGTCGGCGCCGCCGAGCAGGTCGAGCGCGTGCCTCAGCGGATCCAGGAGAGCTGGGCCGATCTGCTCGATGCTCGCCGGGCTTCCGGGCAGGTTGACGATCAGGGTCCCCCCGCGCACACCGGCGAGCGCTCGCGAGAGCATCCAGTTGGCGGTGTGGGGCTGGGAGGCGATCCGCATCGCCTCGCCGAGGCCGTCGACGACGACATCGACCACCGCCCGTGTCGCCTCCGGCGTCACATCGCTCGTCGCGACCCCTGTGCCGCCACTCGTGAGCACGAGCGCGCAGCGGCGCTCGTCGGCGAGGCTGCGCAACAGCGCTTCGAGCTGCCCGCGGTCGTCGGGCACGATCTCCGTTGCGAGCACCTCGATCCCGAGCTGCTCCGCGAGGGCCGCGAGCCGCGGCCCGCTCTCGTCCTTCCCGTCCCCGGCCGCCTTCGACGTGGAAACCGTGACGACCGCGGCGCCGTGCAGATCCCGGGCCGAAGCGCCTGCGCCGTCCCGCGCACTTGCGGCGCCCTCCGCGAGCCGGTAGTCGCTGCGCCCGCCGCTCTTCTCGAGCAGCACCACCTGCTCGATCTCGACCCCGCGCTCGATGCCCTTGACCATGTCGTAGACGGTGAGCGCGGCGACCGCGGCGGCCGTCATCGCCTCCATCTCGACCCCTGTGCCCGCGGTCGTGCGCGCCTCGGCGATCAGCTCCACCAGCCCGTCACCGGCCTCGACGCGCGCCTCGACGTCCACATAGCTGAGCGGGAGCGGGTGCGCGAGCGGGATCAGCTGCGGCGTCTGCTTGGCGGCCTGGACGCCGGCCACCCGCGCAACGGCGAGCACCTCTCCCTTCGGGCCCGAGCCGTCGCGGACGGCCGCCGCCGTGCCCGGCGACATGCGCAGCCGCGCCCGTGCGCGGGCGACCCGGGTCGTCGCGGGCTTGCCGGACACGTCCACCATGCGGGCGCGGCCGTGCTCGTCGAGATGTGTGAGGCGGCCGCTCACGCCCGCTCCGAAGCCGGCTCCGGCGCCGCTCCCTCGACCCATCCCCCGCCCTCCTCGCGCTTCCAGATCGGCGCCCGCGCCTTGATCGCGTCGATCGCCGCGCGCGCACCGGCGAAGGCTTCCTCGCGGTGCGGCGCGGAGACAGCGACGATCACGCTCGCATCCCCCAGCGGGACACGACCGACGCGGTGCTCCGCCGCCGCCGCGCAGAGACCATGCGCCCGCGCGCACTCGCCCAGGATCGCCTCGATCTGCTCGCGGGCCATCTCGGCGTACGCCTCGTAGTCGAGCGCCGCGATCTCTCGCGTCACGCCCTGGAAGACGACAACGGCCCCCGCGCGGGGATCCCCGACGAGCGCCGTGAGCCGCTCGGCAGACAGCGGTCCCTCGCAGACGGCGACGTGGATCGCGACCGCCTCGCCGCCGCTGACCGGCGGAATCAAGGCCAGCTCGTCGCCGGACACGAGCACGGTCGTGGTCGCCGCGTACTCGCGGTTGACGGCGGTCGAGACCGGCAAGCGGGCGAGCAGCTCCCCCAGCGGTGCATCCTGGTCGGCGAGACGGCCGAGCGCGTCGGCGACCGTCGCGCCCGCGGGCAGGCGCAGCTCGCGTGTCCGCGAGCCCGCGCGTTCGCGCAGCACCGCGAACAGCCGGACCTCGACGTCGATCTCCTGCGCGGCGCTCACGCGCGCGTCCACTCGCGCAGGGACTCGACGGCCACGCGGCTGCCCGCGGGCACGCCGGTCGCGTCGCTCGGGATCATCGCCAGCGCGTCCGCGCCCAGCATCGAGCTCAGCACATGCGAGCCCTGCGGGCCCGTCGGCGTCGCGTGCAGGCCGTCCTCGCGCATGCTCAGCCGGCACCGCACGGCGTGGGCGCGGCCCGCCGGCTTGGAGTAGTCGCAGTCGAGGATCGCCTCCTTGCGCTCGGGCACGCCCGGGCGCCCGAGCATCGCGCGCAGCGCAGGCCCGACCAGCAGCACGAACGTCACCATCGCGGACACGGGATTCCCGGGCAGGCCGAACACGAGCGTCCCGTCCCGGCGCCCGAACCACGCAGGGCTTCCAGGCTTGAGCGCGAGGCCCCAGAACTCCTCCTTCACACCCAAGGCGGCGAGGCTCGGGCGAACGTGGTCGTGGGCTCCCACCGACACGCCTCCGCAGACGACCGCGATGTCGACGCCGTCGAGCGCCTCGGCGGCCGCCTCGCTCGTCGCTTCGGCGTCGTCGCCGGCGCGACCGGTCCGGACGACCTCCGCCCCGCCGCAGCACGCGAGTGCCGAGATCGTGAGCGTGCTCGTGTCGCGGATCGCGCCGGCTCGCGGCGCCTCGTGCAGACCGAGCAGCTCGTCGCCGGTCACCAGCACCGACAGCCGCGGCCGGTGCACGCAGCGGATCAGCGAGCGCCCGAGCGAAGCGAGCACCCCGAGCTCTGCCGGACCGAGCACCGTCCCCGTCGGCAGCACCGTCTGCCCGGGCAGGACGTCATCGCCCGCGCGCCGCACGTAGGTGCCCGGCGCCTGCGCGCCGGTCACATGGACCGTCGCGCCCTCCGTCGGTTGCGTGTCCTCGACGGGCAGCACCGTGTCGGCGCCATCCGGCATCATCGCCCCGGTCGAGATCGCGATCGCCTGCCCCCGGCCGACAGCTGCGGTGGCCGGACGACCCGCCCGCGACTCGCCGACCAGGCGCAGAGCCACCGGGCGCCCCGGGCCGGCGCCCGCAAGATCGGGCGCCCGCACTGCGAAGCCGTCCATCGCCGAGTTGTCGAAGGCGGGCACCGGATGGCTCGCGACCACGTCCTCGCCGAGCACCCGGCCGAGCGCCGCCACGCTCAGGGCGACCGACTCTCCGGCCGGCGGAGCGACCGCGGCCAGGATCGCCCTGCGGGCGTCGTCGACCTCCACGAGCGCGCGTCCAGGCATTTCCCAAGGGTAGATGCCACAGAGCTGCCACGGGGCCCGCTCAGGGTGAGCGAGGTGGGTAACGTCGTTCCATGCTCGATGCCCTCAAGCGGCCGATGCGCGACCTGCGGATCTCGGTCACCGACCGCTGCAACCTGCGCTGCCGCTACTGCATGCCGCGCGAGGCGTTCGGCCCGGACCACGCCTTCCTGCCGCGGGAGCAGATGCTGAGCTTCGAGGAGATCGCCCGCGTCGCCGCCGTGACCGCGGCGCACGGCGTCGACAAGATCAGGCTCACCGGCGGTGAGCCGCTGCTCCGGGGCGGCCTCCCGCGCCTCGTCGAGCGGCTCGCCGCGATCCCGGAGATCGAGGACCTGTCGCTGACGACCAACGGGCTGCTGCTCGCGCGCCACGCCGGTGCGCTCGCCGCCGCCGGGCTGAACCGCGTCACGGTCAGCCTCGACGCTCTCGACCCCGAGGTGCTGAGCACGGTCGCCGACACGCCGCCTGGATCCGGCGCAGGTTCTCGCAGGCATCGACGCGGCGCTCGCCGCGGGGCTCGATCCGGTCAAGGTCAACATGGTCGTGCGCCGTGGCCTCAACGACGGCGAGGTGCCGGCGATGGCCGCGCGCTTCCGCGGCAGCGGATGCGTGCTGCGATTCATCGAGTACATGGACGTCGGCACGACGAACGGCTGGCGCCGCGAGGAGGTCGTGCCCGCCGCTCAGATCATCGAGCAGCTCGGATCCCTGTGGCCGCTGGAGCCGCTCGCCCCGGCGCGACCCGGCGAGGTCGCAAGCCGCTGGCGCTACCTCGACGGCGGCGGCGAGATCGGCGTGATCCACGCGGTGAGCGCGCCCTTCTGCCACGGCTGCACGCGCGCCCGGCTGTCGGCCGACGGCAAGCTGTTCACCTGCCTGTTCGCCGCAGAGGGGCACGACCTTCGTGCGCCGCTCAGGGCGAGCGAGGACGACACGGAGCTCCGCGCGATCGTGAGCCGCGCCTGGTCAGGGCGCCGCGACCGCTACTCGGCCGAACGCGCGGCCGCGAGCGAGACCGAGGACGGCGAGGCGGTGCGGATCGAGATGTCCTACATCGGCGGCTAGAGCCCGTGTGGGGGCGATCCCCTGTGAGGACCCGCCGCACGGCCCCGCCTCAGCGAAGCACCGGCAGCGCCGGAGCGCCTCGCCCGGCGAGCTTGATCGCCCCGAGCAGCACCGCCGAGGCGGCGACGAGCACCGCCGACAGGGCCAGGGCGGACGGCAGGTCGCTCGCGAACTGGTCGTAGATCGCGAGCGGCGCGGTCTGTGTCACCCCGGCGAAGGACCCGGCGAACATCAGCGTGGCGCCGAACTCGCCCAGCGCCCTCCCCCATGCCAGCGCGAGGCCGACGAGCAAGCCCGGCCGTGCGATCGGCAGCGCGACGCGCAGGAGCGTCGTCGGCTCACGCGCGCCGAGATCGGCGGAGGCCTCCAGCACGCTGCGCTCCAGCGCGCAGAAGGACGCGTGGGCCTGCCGGATGTAGAACGGCGCGGACACGAACGTGAGGGCCACGACCACGCCCGCCGTCTGGAGCACGAGCTGGATGTGCAGCGAGGCCAGCACCCCGCCGAGGATGCCCTGGGGCCCGAGGGCGGCCAGCAGTCCGATCCCCGCGACGGCCGGCGGCAGCACGAGCGGCAGCTCGATCAGGGTGAGCATGGCGTCGCGGCCGGGCAGGCGGCGCGTCGCGAGCAGCCACGCGGCCGGCGTCCCGACGAGCACGATCACCGCGACCGCGATCGTGGTCGTCTCGAGGCTCAGCAGCAGCGCTTCGCGCGCGGCCGGTTCGCCGAGCGCCGAGATCAGCCGCGACGGCGGGCTGTGGACGAAGATCGCGAGGATCGGCAGCGCCAGGAACGCCAACACGACGACGAGACACAGCGCGAGCAGGGCCTCGAAGGCCCGCGCCCGCGCGTGTGCACGCGGAAGGCTCACCCCGGTGACGAGGGCGGCGTCAGGAAGCCGGCCTTCTGCAGCGCGGTGAGCCCTCCGTCGTGGCGCAGACCTTCGATGAACGAGCGCGCCTCGGCGGCATGGGAGGTTCCGCTCACCGCCGCGATCCCATACGCCACGTACGGCTGCAGCGCGACCGGCAAGCCGACCGCTTCGAGCTTGCCGCCCGCGGCCTTGACGTCCGTCGCGTAGAGGAAACCGGCGTTCACCGCGCCCTCTGTGAGCTTGCCCACGATCCCCGTCACGTCCGGCTCGCGGTCGCGGATGTTCTTCACGATCTGCGTCTTCTGGGCCGGGGGCAAGCGGCCCAGCACGGCTTCGGTGTAGCTCCCGACCGGGACCGTCGCCGTACCGACGGCGATCGTCGTGCCCGGCTTCGCCAGGTCGGCGACCGAGCGGATGCTCGACCCCGCGGGCACGGCGAGCACGAGCTTGTTGCCCGCGAACACGACCGGCTTCTCGAGCAAGTGCTTCGCGTAGAGCGCCGCCGGGAGCTTGGTGTTGGCCGAGGCGAAGACGTCGGGGCGGACTCCCTGTTCGATCTGGGCAGCGAGCGCGTCTGAGCCCGCGAACGAGTAGCGGACCTTGATGCCGTTCAGCGTCTTGGCGTATTCGGTGAACGCGCTCTGCAGGGATGCCGCCGCCGAGACCGTGAGGTCCTTCTGCCCGGAGCCGCCGCACCCCGCGAGAGCGCCCGCCAGGATCGCGACCGCGGCGAGCCTCGCGGCGACCCGTCGGCGGATCATCGCCGCTCCTCTCGCTCGACCATCACGGACGTGGCCTTGACGAGCGCGACCGCGTGGACACCCGGCGCCAAGCCGAGCTCGCGCACCGAGTCGCGAGTGATCGCCGCCGTCACCATGAACGGTCCCGCCTCGATCTCCACGAGCGCCATCACCCCGCCGACCTCGACCGAGCGCACGACCCCGGAGAAGCGGTTGCGCGCCGATGAGCTCGTGCCGGTGCGGTGGCGCTGCGGCGAGCGCTCGAGCCTCGTCACCTCCGACGCCGGCACCCAGCGCCGCCCGCGCTCATCGCGCCTCGTTCGGAGCTTCCCCGCCCGGTCCCAGCGTCTCAGCGTCTCGACGCTGACACCGATCGCCGCTGCCGCGGCGCTCAGCGGCACCTCGTCCTGTCTAGGCATTGCCTGGACACACTACCGGGCCCTCATCGCCCCGGGGCGCGTCGCGCACGCGCGCGGTCCCGGCCGGGCCGGACCCGCTCGCACGAAGCCTGCGCCGCACGACGGCGCGCCCGCGCCGCCACGAGGTGCGCCGACCCAATACGCCCGCGCTCTACCCTTCAGGGCCGTGAGACCGCGCCTCGTGCCGATCCTCATCTCGCTGGCGGGCGCGTGCCTGATCGGCCTGCTGATCTACGGCATCTCGACGCAGTCGGCGAGCCGCACGCTGGACACACAGGTCCACGACGGCCGGCGCCCGGCGGCACCGGACGCGAGCGCCGTGCTGCCCGTGCTCGGCGGCCACGGCACCGGTTCGCTCGCCTCCCAGCGCGGCAAGGTCGTCCTGTTGAACTTCTGGGCCTCGTGGTGCCAGCCGTGCGAACGCGAGGCGCCGTTGCTGGAGCGGGCGCAGGCCGCCCTGCGCCGCTACCGGGGCACCGTGCTCGGCGTGACCTACAAGGACGCAACCCCCGACTCCGAGAAGTTCGTGCGCCAGTTCCACCTCACCTACCCGAGCCTTCGCGACGGCACCGGAAGCTTCGCGTCGGCGTACGGGACCGACCAGCTCCCCGAGAGCTTCATCGTCGACCGGCACGGCCACGTCGTGACCCTCTACCGCGGCGAGATCGGGCATGAATTCATCGAAAAAGCAATCGCGCTCGCGCGCTCGTCGTGATGCGAAGGCGTGCGGTCCTGACACTGCTGGCGACGCTCGCGACGGCGCTCGCGCCCGCCGGGCAGGCGGCAGCCGAACCACGCCGCGCGGCGTTGACCCAGATCGAACGGCAGGTGATGTGCGTCACCTGCAAGATCCCGCTGAACGTCGCGCAGTCGCCGCAGGCCGACCGCGAGCGGGCCTTCATCCAGTCGCTGATCGACGAAGGCAAGGACGAAGCGCAGATCAAGGCCGCGCTGGTCACCCAGTACGGCTCGACGGTGCTCGGCCTGCCGTCCGACCACGGCTTCGGGATCGCCGCCTACCTCGTGCCGCTGGCGGCGGTGCTGGCGCTGGCAGGGCTCCTGGCCGTGCTGCTGCCGCGCTGGCGCCGGCGGGCGCGCGGCGACACCGGCGAGCCGCCGGTCCCGCTGCCGGCCGCGGACGCCGAGCGGCTCGAGTCGGACCTGGCCCGCTTCGACTGAAACGCCTACATGTGGTCCGGCGCCGCGACGCCGAGCAGGTCCAGCGCACGCGAGATCGTGCTCATCGACGCGACTGACAGCGCGATCCGGAAGGACTCCACTTCCTCGGGCTCCGCCCCCACCACGCGGCAGTCGCGGTAGAAGGCGGTGAAGCCCTGTGCCAGCTCGAGTGCGTAGGCGGCGATGCGGTGCGGAGCCCGCCGCGCGACGGCCTCGGCGACTTCGCCGGGGAACGCGAGCAGCAGCAGCACGAGCGCGCGCTCGGAAGGGTGCAGCGGCGCCCGTGCGTCGCTGCCCGCGGCGCCGAGCGCCTGCTCGACGCGCGGCGCCCCGGCGCGCTCGAGCATCGAGGCGATCCGCGCATGGGCGTACTGCACGTAGTAGACGGGGTTCTCGGCCGACTGCTCGCGCGCGAGGTCGAGGTCGAGGTCGACCGTGGTGTCGTGCGAGCGCGCCAGCAGGTACCAGCGCGCAGCGTCCACGCCGATCTCCTCGACCAGCTCGTCGAGCGTGACGAACTCGCCGGCGCGCTTTGACATCTGGGCGCGGTCGCCCGAACGCACCAGGTGCACGAGCTGCATGATCAGCAGCTCGAGCTCGTCCGGATCGCCCCCGAGCGCCTCGTAGGCGGCCTTCGTGCGAGCGACGTAGCCGTGGTGGTCGGCGCCCCAGACGTCGATCTGGCGCTGGAACCCCCGCTCGCGCTTGTCCTGGTGATAGGCCGTGTCGGAGGCGAAGTAGGTGTGCTCTCCGCTGGAGCGCACCAGCACGCGGTCCTTGTCGTCGCCGAACTCGGTCGTACGCAGCCACAGCGCGCCGTCCGCTGAGTAGGTCCTCCCCTGGCCGGCCAGCACCTCGAACGTGTGCTCCACGGGGCTCGGATGGCCCTCGTGCAGCGCGCTCTCGTGCTGCCAGTGATCGAAGTCGAGCACCCGGAAGGCGGCGAGGGATGCGCGCGTGCGGTCGATCATGACCGCCATCGCCTCGCGCCCCACCTCGGCCACGGGCAACGTGGCAGCACCGGGCAGCTCGGCCGCCAGGCCCCCGACGTAGTCCCCGTGGTAGCCGTCCTCGGGCACCTCCTCCCCGCGCGCGAGCGCCGCGACCGATTCGCCGAACTTGACGATCTGGCTGCCCGCGTCGTTGATGTAGAACTCCCGCGCGACGCTGTGGCCGTAGAAGGCGAGCATCCGTGCCAGCGCGTCGCCATAGGCGGCGTTGCGGGCGTGGCCGACGTGCATCGGCCCGGTCGGGTTGGCCGATACGAACTCGACGAGGATCCGCTCGGCGGACTCCCCCGCGCCGCCCGCGCCGAACCGCGGCCCGAGGGCAGCTGCAAGCGCCCCCCGGCACCAGGCGTCGGACATGAACAGGTTGAGGAACCCCGGGCCGGCGACGTCGTAGCGCTCCAGGGCGTCGCCGAGGCGCTTTGAGACGGCGGCGCCGAGCCGCTCGGCGACCTCCCGCGGCGGCGCGCCGAGGCGCGGCGCCAGCAGCAGCGCGGCGTTCGTGGAGTAGTCGCCGAACTCGGACCGCTTCGGGCGCTCGAGCGTCGGCTGCGCGATCGCTGCGCCGTCGCCGTCCGCGGCGAGCTCGGCGACGGTCGCGCCAAGCGCCGCGCGGAGCCCGGATAGGGGCTCATCGGGGCCCCCGGGCTGCGGACGGGAGCTGTCGGCGAGGGGCGTGTTCATGGGTCCGAGGGCGGGCCTTGCGATACTAGCCGTGTGAACGAGGAAGACTCAGGTTCCGAGCGGCACATCAACATCCACCTCTCCCCCGAGATCATGGGGGGCGTCTACGCGAACTTCGCGAACGTCAGCCACTCCGACTACGAGTTCACGGTCACGTTCGCCCGCGTGGACCACGAGGTCGAGGCCGAGGAGGTGCCGGGAGTCGTCGTCTCCCGCGTCAACCTCTCGCCGCGCTTCATGCGGGAGCTGATCGACGCGATGGAGGACAACTACTCCAAGTGGCAGACGCGCGAGGGGATCAAGAACCTGCCCGAGTACGGCGGCAACCCGCCGGAGCCGGGAGGGCAGTCTTCGACCTGAAGCGCGCCCGCGGGCGCGCGACGGGCCGGGCGCCGTGGAACGCCGGAGCGCCGGTGGTGCTCCTACCCTGCAGTGATGAAGGTCGCCGTCGTCTCGGACATCCACGCAAACAGGCAAGCCTTCGAGGCGACCCTCGAGGCCGTCGCCTCGAGCGAGGCCTCGGAGCTCTGGTGCCTCGGCGATCTCGTCGGCTACGGGGCCGATCCCGACGCTTGCGTCGAGCTGGCGCGTGAGCATGTCGCGGTCTGCCTGGCGGGGAACCACGACATGGCCGTGACCGGCGAGCTGTCGCTGGCCGAGTTCTCGCGGGGCGCCAGCGTCGCCGCGCAGTGGACGCGCGAGGTGATCGAGCCCGAGAACCTCGAGTTCCTGAAGACGCTGAGCCCGAAGGGCGAGGAGTCCGAGGTCGGCCTGTACCACGCCAGCCCGCGCGATCCGGTGTGGGAGTACGTGCTCTCCGCGCTGCTCGCGGAGCTGTGCATGGACGATCAGCGGCAGCGCATCGCTCTGATCGGCCACAGCCACGTCGCGCTCTCGTTCGGCCGCCGCGAGGGTCACACGGCGACCGGCGAGCCGCAACGCGACGGGGCGCAGCTCGACGTGGACGAGGGCGAATGGCTGCTGAACCCGGGCAGCGTCGGACAGCCGCGCGACGGCGATCCGCGCGCCGCATGGCTGCTGCTCGACCTCGACGACATGGACGCGACCTACCACCGCGCCGACTACGACGTGGCCGGTGCCGCTGCCGCGATCCGCGCCGCGCGGCTGCCCGACTCGCTCGCCGAGCGCCTGGAGTACGGGCAATGACGCGCACCCTGGCGAAGCTCGTGCCGGCGGCGCTCCTCGGCGCGGCGGCCGCCACGCTGATCGCGTGCGGCAGCTCGGGCAGCGGCCTGATCCCGGCGGCGCAGGCCGGGCCTCTGCAGATCGACATCGAAACGGTCGAAAAGGCCGCCGAAGAAGGCAACGGCAGCTGCAAGGCGACCGAAGCCGCGCTGCTGAAAACCGATCAGGACTACGCGGCGCTGCCGCTCTCCGTGAACTCGACGCTGCGCGGGAAACTGCGTCTCGGGATCGAAAACCTGCACAAGGTCGCGCGGGAAGCGTGCGCCCAGCCGCTCGGCGGCACCACGACCGCGACCGACGCCGAAAACGCCGGCGCCCACGACCACCCAGACCACGACGACCCCGAGAACGACCACGACCGACACGACTCCCACCACCCCCACGCCGCCCGTCCACGAACACGAAGAAGCCGAACACAGCACCGGCGGCGGCACGGCGGCGCCCGGCGAAAGCGAAAGCCCGGGCGGCGCCACACCCGAAGAAACCGGGGGCGGCAACGGTGCCGGGGGCAACGGCGCGGGCGGATCGGAAGGCAAATGAGCAGCCAGGAGATCGCAGGCCGCTACAGGCTCGAGGGCCGCCTCGGGTTCGGCGGCATGTCGACCGTCCAGCTCGCGATGGACCTGCGTCTGGAGCGCCAGGTGGCGGTGAAGCTGCTCGCCGAGCACCTCGCCGACGACCCGGCCTTCGTGTCGCGCTTCCAGCGCGAGGCGCAGGCGGCCGCCCGGCTGATCCACCCGAACATCGTGCAGGTGTTCGACTCGGGCCGCGATCAGGGCACCGACCAGTACTTCATCGTGATGGAGTACATCGAGGGGTCCTCGTGCGCCGAGATCCTGCGCGACGACGGCTGGATCGAGGTCGACGAGGCGCTGTCGGTCATCGAACAGGCCTGCGAGGGCCTGGACTACGCCCACCGCCACGGGGTCGTCCACAGGGACGTCAAGCCCGGGAACCTGCTGCGCTCGCGCGAAGGCGAGGTCAAGCTCGCCGACTTCGGGATCGCGAAGGCGACCGAGCAGTCGAGCATCACCCAGGTCGGCTCCGTGCTGGGCACGGCGGCCTACCTCGCACCCGAGCAGGCGCGCGGCGAGGAGGCCGGCCCGAGCGCCGACCTCTATGCGCTGGGCGTCGTCACCTACCAGCTGATCTCCGGTCGCCTGCCCTACGAGGCGGGCTCCCTGACCGAGCTCGCCCTGAAGCAGCAGCAGGAGGAGCCGCCGACGCTCGACACGCTCGTGGCCGCCGTCAACACCGAGCTCGCCGACGCGGTCGCGATGGCGCTGGCGCTCGACCCTCGCGACCGCTACAAGACGGCGAACGAGATGCGCCGCGCCCTGCACGACGGGGCCCGCGGCATCCCGCCGGCGCGGCCCGGCGAGGCAGCGGCGACGCGTGCGCTCTCGGGCGGTACCTCGGCGACGACCGTCCTGCCGAGCGGCCGCCGCGCCCAGCGCGCGCCGCAAGCGGCGGTCGCGACGCGGCGCCCGCGCCAGGGCCCGCCCCGGTCGCGGCCCGCGGCCTCCGCGCCGGCGCGATCCGCGCAGCGCCGCAGGAGCGGGCGGGGGCGCCTCGTGGGCCTGCTGCTCGGCCTGATCGCGGTCGCGCTCGTGGTGGTGGCAGTCGTCGTGCTGACCGCACCGGCGCCGACCAAGGTCGTGCTGAGGAACGTCGTCTACTCAGACGTGCAGCAGACGGCCTCGGCGCTCAAGCAGCTGATCGCCGAAAACACGAAACAGTAGGCCGGACCGGCACAGAGCCCGGCCGACCCGCCCCGTCCGCCGGGCCGTGGCCCCGGCCGCCCCCTCTCGATCCCGGAGCGTGCTGCTCACTACGGCATGCTAGGCGGATGCTTGGCGCGATCGTCAACGTCGAACACCTCGTCGAAACCGCGGGGTACCCGCTCCTGTTCCTCGTCGTCATGGCCGAGTCGGGCGGCATACCGGTGCCCGGTGAGACCGGGCTGATAACCGCGGGGATCCTGTCGAGCTCGGGGAAGCTCCAGATCGAGCTCGTGATCGTGATCGCGGCCGCGGCCGCGATCGTCGGCGACAACATCGGCTACCTGATCGGGCGCAAGGGCGGACGCTGGGCGCTCGAACGACCGGGGGCCTTCGAGCGCCAGCGCCGGGAGGTGCTGATGGTCGGCGAGCCGTTCTTCGAGAAGCACGGCCCCAAGGCCGTGTTCTTCGGGCGCTTCATCCTCGGCCTGCGGGTTTGGGCGTCGTGGCTGGCCGGCGCGACGCGGATGCACTGGCGCTCGTTCGCGCTCTGGAACGCGCTCGGCGGCATCTGCTGGGCGACGGCGGTCGGGCTGATCGCGTACTTCCTCGGGCGCTCCGCCGACAACGCGATCAAAGCGTTCGGTCTCTACGGCCTGGCGGCGGCGCTGCTTGCGATCGCCGGCACGATCGTCCTGCACCGGCGCGCGCGCAGGCACGCCGCGCAGGCCGAGGGCGGTGAGTCGCGGAGCGCGGGACACCGCCGGCGCCCCCGGCGCGCAGGACGGCCCCGGCACCCCGGAACCCAGGACGGCCCCGGAACCCCCGAGGCCCAGGACGGCCCCGGCACCCCCGGAACCCAGGACGACCCCGGAACCCCCGAGGCCCAGGACGGCCCCGGCACCCCCGGAACCCAGGACGACCCCGGAACCCCCGAGGCGCAGGACGGCCCCGGCACCCCCGGAGCGGCGCCGGCCGGGAACGCCGGTGCCACGGAGGACTGATCGCGGCCGGGCCGTTTTCCGGCGCGCCGGAGGGCCGCGTCCGGAGACCGTGACGGGGCATCAAAAAACCGCCTTGCGGCGGTCAGGGTTGGCCTAGAGGCCGCTACAGGGAGCGATCCGCTCCCACATGTCCGCGAGGAGCGAGAGCTCTTCCTCGGAGAAGCGGGAGAAGAACGCCGCGCGCAGGGCGGCGCGATGGGTGACCCGCGCTTCCTGGAGGCGGGTCCGGCCCGCGTCCGTGAGGCAGGCATAGGCGCCGCGGGCGTCGTGGCTGCAGGAGCAACGCTCGATCAGGCCGTCGCGCTCGAGCCTGTCCACCAGCCGCGTCAGCCCGCTTCGCGAGAGCTGCGCCTGCTCGGCGAGGTCGCACATCCGCATGCGCCCGCCGCTCGCCTCCTCGAGGCGGTGCAGCACCTCATACGAGGTCATCGGCAGGTGGTGCGTGCGGTCGAGCTCGGCGTCGATCCGCTTCGCCAGGCAGGCGTGAGCTCTCAAAAGCCCCCGCCACGCACGGAGCTCACCGAGGGTGAGCGCCTCTTGGTCGCTGGACGGGATCTCGACTGCGGTCGCGGCTGCCATCTTGGCGGTTCCTCTCCCCTGCAAAACCGAACATAGCAGCGTCCGACCCCCGCGACCGGTCGAAGGCTGTCAGCGTGCGCCGCCTCAGCGAGCGCTTCGCGTTGCCCGCCAGGCCCAGATCATCATCAGCGGCTGCAGCGGAAGGCGGGCGTAGAGCGCCCAGCGCGGGACGTTCGCGAAGCGCTCGGGCTCGCGCGCCATGTGCAGGTTCGCCGGGAAGATCGCCGCCAGCAGCGCGATCAGGTACGGGCCTGCGATGCGTCGCAGCGACGGCACCAGAACCGCGACTCCACCCACGAGCTCGGCCACGCCGCTGGCCTGCACGATGAGCTCCTTCTCGTCCGCCAGCGACGGCGGAACGATCGCTTGGTAGAAGCGCGGGTTCACGAAGTGGTTGACGCCTGCCGCGATCCAGAAGACGCCCAGAAGCCGGCGCGAGAGCCGCCCCTCGCGTTCCGCGGCGAGCTCGGCCGCCAGCTGATCCCCATCCCCGTTCGACACGAGCGTGGAATCTAGCGCGGGCCGCCGGCTGGCGGCCCGCCCCTGCGTCCCGCGGCCACGAGTGCGCCGGCCGGGTCGCTCACTGCAACAGCGAGTGGCCGGTCATCTCGGGAGGCTGGGCGAACCCGAGCAGCGCCAGCAGCGTCGGCGCGACATCGGCGAGGATGCCGCCGTCGCGCAGCGCGACCGAGGGGCACGTGACGATCGCCGGCACGGGGTTCAGCGAATGGGCGGTGTTCGGGCTGCCGTCGGGCTCGAGCATGTGGTCGGCGTTGCCGTGGTCGGCGGTCACCAGGCACGCCCCGCCGGAGCGGTGCACCGCCTCGACGACGGTCGCCAGGCAGCGGTCGACGGTTTCGATCGCCCGCACCGCCGCCGGGATCACGCCGGTGTGGCCGACCATGTCCGCGTTCGCGAAGTTGATGATCCCGAAGGTGTAGTCCCCGGCGTCCCAGGCTGTCGCGAAGGCGTGCGCCGCCGCGGGCGCGCTCATCTCAGGCTTGTAGTCGTAGGTAGGCACGTCGCGCGGGGACGGCACGAGCTCCCGCTGCTCACCCTCCAGCGGCGCCTCCTCGCCGCCGTTGAAGAAGTAGGTGACGTGCGGGTACTTCTCGGTCTCGGCGACGTGCAGCTGGCGGGCCCCGTGCACAGCCAGGACCTCTCCGAGCGTCGTCGCCGGGCGATCCGGGGCGAACGCCACCGGGTAGGGCCAGCCCTCCTCGTACTCGGTGAGCGCGGTCAGGCGCTCGACCGGCCCCGCGCCGTCGCGCCCCGGCCAGCCCGGCAGGTCCTCCCCACCCTCACCGAAGCCCGGCTCGGCGAGCACACGCACGAGCTGGCGCATGCGGTCGGGTCGGAAGTTGAAGCACAGCACGCTGTCGCCCGGCCGGATCCGGGCCTCGGCGCCGACGAGCGTCGGCTCGATGAACTCGTCCGTCTCGCCCCGCTCGTAGGCGTCGCGCACCGCCTGCTCGCCGGTCTCGGCGTGGTACGGCGCCCGCCCGTGCACGAGCAGCTCGTACGCACGCGCCGTGCGTTCCCAGCGGCGGTCGCGATCCATCGCCCAGTAGCGCCCGACCACCGAGCCGACACGGGCGCCCGGCGCCCCGTCGAGCTCGGCCAGGAATGACGCGCCCGCGTGCGGCAGCGTGTCGCGCCCGTCGGTGAACGCGTGCACCACGACATCTGGAACCGCGAGCTCCCGGGCGAGCGCGATCAGCGCCATCAGGTGGGCCAGCGAGGAGTGCACGCCGCCGTCGGAGACGAGCCCGAGGAGGTGCACCCGCTCGGCGCCTGTGAAGGCGTCGCGGAGGACGGGGTTCGACGCCAGCTCGCCTCCTGCCGCCGCGTCGTCGATGCGAACCAGGTCCTGGCGCACGACGGAACCGGCGCCGAGGTTCAGGTGGCCGACCTCGCTGTTGCCCATCTGGCCCTCGGGCAGCCCGACCGCCCGGCCGCACGCCGTCAATGTGGTGTGCGGATATCCCGACCACAGCTCGTCGAAGACGGGCGTGTGCGCCAGGGACACGGCGTTGCCGGGTCCGGGCTCGGCCCGCCCCCAGCCGTCGAGGACGATCAGGCAGGCGTGCGGCACCGGCAGCTCCGCCGGGCCGGGCACGAGCCGTGGGGCGTCTGCTGCCGGGGCGCTCATGGCGCGGCGGCGGCAGCCGCGACGACCGCGGCGAAGGACTCGGCTTCGAGCGAGGCGCCGCCCACGAGTGCACCGTCGACGTCGGGCAGCGACAGCAGTTCGCGCGCGTTCTCCGGCTTCGCCGATCCGCCGTAGAGGACCCGCACGCGCTCGGCCGCGCCGGCGTCCCTGCCGGCGACGAGCGCGCGGATGAACGCGACCGTCTCCTGGACCTCCTCGGGCGCCGGGATGCGGCCCGTGCCGATCGCCCAGCACGGCTCGTATGCGATCACGACCTCGGCGAGCCGGCCGGCCTCGACGCCCTGCAGGTCCTCGTTGATCTGGTGGCGCAGCCTGCGCTCGGTCTCGCCGGCGTCGCGTTCCTCCTCGGTCTCGCCGACGCAGAGGATCGGCGTGAGCCCCGCCGCGAGCGCCGCCGGCACCTTCAGCGCGAGCGCCCGGTCGGTCTCGTTGAAGAGTTCGCGCCGCTCCGAGTGGCCGAGCACGACACCCCGCACATCCAGCTCGACGAGCATCGGCGCGGAGATCTCGCCGGTGTACGGGCCCTCGGGCTCCTGGTGCATGTTCTGTGCGAAGACTTCGACGCGCGACCCGCGGGCGCTGTCGACCATGGCGCGCAGGTCGGTGAAGGGAACGCAGATCGCGACGTCCACGCCGTCGACCGCCGAGACGCGCGGCAGGAGGGCCTGGATCAGCTCCTCGGCCTCCCGCTCGGTCTTGTACATCTTCCAGTTGCCCGCGATCAGGGGGGTGCGAGCCATCAGCCTGCGATCCCCGCCTTGGAGCCCTCGAGCGCCGCCACGCCCGGGAGTGTCGCGCCCTCGACCATCTGGAGTGTCGCGCCTCCCCCTGTGGAGACGTGGTCGACACGGCCGGCGAGGCCGAACTGGGCGAGCGCGGCCGCCGAATCGCCGCCGCCGACGACGGTCAGCCCCGGCGCCGCGGCGACCGCTTCGGCCACCGTGCGGGTGCCCGCGGCGTACGGCTCCATCTCGAAGGCGCCCATCGGCCCGTTCCAGAACACAGTCCCGGCGGATGCGACCTCGCCGGCATAGGCGGAGGCGCTGCGCGGGCCGATGTCGAGCCCCATCCAGCCGTCCGGCACATCGACGCCGTCCGCCACGCGATGCTCTGCGTCCACGGCGAACGCCGTTGCGATCACGAGATCGACGGGCAGCAGCAGCCGCGCGCTCGACGGCTTCCCGGCATCCGCGAGCGCCCGTCGCGCGTGCTCGACGTCCTCCTCGCCGCAGAGCGAATCGCCGACCGAGTGACCCTGCGCCTTCAGGAACGGGAAGCACATCGCGCCCCCGATCAGGACCGCGTCGGCGATCGCGAGGAAGCGGTCGATGACGGCGATCTTGTCAGCCACCTTGGCGCCGCCGACGATCGCGACCAGCGGGCGCTCGGGGTGCTCGAGGATCTTCTCGAGGGTGCGCACCTCGGTTTCCAGCAGCCGCCCCGCCGCGCTCGGCAGCAGGTGCGCGACGCCCTCGGTCGAGGCCTGCGCGCGGTGGGCGGTGCCGAAGGCGTCGTTGACGTAGAGGTCGGCGAGCTCGGCCAGACAGCGCGCGAACCCGGGGTCGTTGGCTTCCTCCCCGGGCTCGAAGCGGACGTTCTCGAGCAGCAGGATGTCCCCATCGGCGATCCGTTCGCTCGCCTTTTTCACGTCCTCACCGCAGACGCCCGGGGCCAGCTCGACGCGTGCGCCGGTCAGCTCGCCCAGTCGCTTGGCGACGGGCGCCATCGAGAGCCCGGGATCGACCTTGCCCTTCGGGCGGCCGAGGTGCGAGACGAGCACGAGCCGCGCGCCGCGCGCGCGCAGCTCTTCGATCGTGGGCAGGGAGGCGCGGATGCGCGTGTCGTCGGCGACCGCGACAGCGCCGTCGTCGCCGTGGGCGAGCGGCACGTTGAAGTCGACCCTGACGAGCACCCGGCGCCCGCCAACGTCGAGGTCGTCGATGCTTCGCACAGTCCCTAGAGGACCCGCTGAACGAGGTCCACGACGCGGTTGGAGTAGCCCCACTCGTTGTCGTACCAGGCGATCACCTTCGCCATCGTGCCCTGCATCACCGCGGTGAGTTTGGCGTCGACGATCGAGGAGTAGGGCGACTGCACGATGTCGGTCGAGACGATCGGGTCCTCGGTGTAGGCCAGGAAGCCCTCCAGCGGGCCGCTGCCGGCGGCGGCCTTCAGCGCCCCGTTCAGCTCCTCGACGCTCGTCTCGCGCGCGCACTGCACGGTCAGGTCGACAACCGATCCGGTCGGCACGGGAGCGCGCACGGCGAAGCCGTCCAGCCTGCCCTGCAGCTCCGGGATCACCAGCCCGATCGCCTTGGCGGCGCCGGTCGAGGCGGGGATCAGGTTGATCGCCGCGGCACGCGCGCGGCGCAGGTCCTTGTGAGGCATGTCCTGCAGGCGCTGATCGGCCGTGTAGGCGTGGATCGTGGTCATCAGGCCGTGCTCGATGCCGACCGTGTCGTTCAGCACCTTCGCGACGGGTGCCAGGCAGTTGGTCGTGCAGGAGGCGTTGGAGATGACGTCGTGCTTGTCGCGGTCGTACACCTCGTCGAAGTTGACGCCGAGCACGACGGTCGCGTCGGGGTCGGTCGCGGGCGCGGAGATCACGACCTTCTTGGCGCCGCCGGCGAGGTGCTTGGCGGCGTTCTCGCGGTCGGTGAAGAAGCCGGTCGACTCGATCACCACATCGACGCCGAGATCGCCCCACGGCAGCGCGGCGGGGTCGCGCTCGGCGAGCACCTTCAGCTCGCGGCCGTCCACCTCGATCGCGTCCTCGCCCTTCAGCTCGACGCTGCCCGGGTAAGGGCCCAGGATCGAGTCGTACTTGAGCAGGTGCGCCAGCGTCTTGGCATCGGTCAGATCGTTGACAGCCACCCATTCGATCTGCTCGGCGCCCTTGCCCTGAGCCATCGCGGCGCGGAACACGTTCCGGCCGATGCGGCCGAATCCGTTGATTCCCACGCGTACCGCCATCTCGCCTCCTGGTGCTTTCCGAACTGCGACGTCCTTGTCTTGACGCCGCTCCCGGCGCCCGGCCGAGCCCGCGGGAGGCTATCAGCGGCCGTCCGGGCCCCGTCGGTAGCGGGCCGCGCTCGGCGTGCGGGAAAGCCGCGGGCTAGGCCCCGCGCGGGGCCTTGTCGATGTCGCGGTGCGCGACGTTGACGTCGAGATCGGGCTCGTCTGCAGTAGCGCGCCGCCAGGTGCTCGGCGATCGCCACCGAGCGGTGGCGCCCGCCGGTGCAGCCGACCGCGACCATCAGGTGCGCCTTGCCCTCGGCGACGTACTGGGGCAGCAGGAAGTCGAGCAGCGGGTCGAGCCGCTCGTAGAGCTCCTCCAGGCGTCCCGTCGCGGCCGATGAACTCGACCACCTCGCGGTCGAGCCCGGTCAGCTCGCGCAGCTCGGGCTCGTAGTGGGGGTTGGGCAGGAAGCGGACGTCGAGGACGAGGTCCTCGTCGCGCGGCGGGCCGTGCTTGAAGCCGAAGCTCATGAACGTGACCGCGAGACGGCCGACGGTCTGGCGCGGCAGCAACTCGCTGGCGATCTTCTCGCGCAGCGTCGGCGGCGGACATGCCGGTCGTGTCGATCACGAGGTCGGCGCGCTCGCGCAGCGGCGCGAGCATCGCGCGCTCGGCGGTCACGCCGGCGGCGACGCTGCCGTCGGGCGCGAGCGGATGGCGCCGGCGCGTCTCCTTGTAGCGGTTGACCAGCGTCTGCTCGGCGGCCTCGAGGAACAGCACGTGGTGATTCAGCCCGAGCGCGTCGAGATCGTCGACGACGGCCTGCAGCGCCTCGAAGTAGACGCCGCCGCGCACGTCGGAGACGACGGCGGCGCGCTCGACCTTGGAGCCCTTGTGCACGAACAGCTCGACCAGCGAGCGGATCATCTCCGGCGGCAGGTTGTCGACGCAGAAGTAGCCGGCGTCCTCGAACACGTTCATCGCCGTCGACTTGCCGGCGCCGGAGAAGCCGGTGATGACGACGAGGTCCTCCAGCCGCGACTCGAGGACGGGCTTCTCGGTTGTGTCGGCGACCACGCGCAGCGGTCGCAGGGCCTCAGGACGGCCATGACCTCGTCATTGTGCCGCGATTCGCGGACAGCGCGTGAAGATCCGGGGTGCGAGCGGCTAGGCCGCGGAGGTGCCGGGACCGTCGCTGCCGGCACCGTCGGCGGCCAGCGGCGCGGGCGCGCCGGGGAGTCGGCAGCCGTGTCGCCCGTGCTCCGGCGCGCCTTGAAGAACGCGAACGCGAACGCCAGCGCCAGCACCGCGGCGTATCCGATCACGAGCTGTGCGACGAGCTGCCAGATGTCGAACGGGCCCCGGAACGCGCCGGCGACGTCGCCGATGATGATGACGTCGCGCCCGCGCGGCTCAGCCCGCGCGGTGCAGGTAGGCGTGCAGCTCGCGCCCGACCTTCGCCGGCACGCCCGGCACCGACTGCAGCTCCTCGCTGCGAGGCGGCGAGCACCGCGTCGGGCGAGCCGAAGTGGGTCAGCAGCGCGCGCTTGCGCGTCGGGCCGACGCCCGGCAGCCCGTCGAGCACCGAGCTCGTCATCGCGCTGTCGCGGCGCGTGCGGTGGTGGGTGATCGCGAAGCGGTGCGCCTCGTCGCGGACGCGCTGCAGCAGCTGCAGCTCGGGCGTCGAGTGGTCGAGCACGAGCGGCGCTGGCGCGACCGGGCTGGAACACCTCCTCGATGCGCTTGGCCAGCGAGATCACCGCCACGCCGCGCTCGCGGAAGCCCGCGCAGCGGCCCGAGCCCGGCCGCGAGCTGGCCCTTGCCGCCGTCGATCACGACGAGGTTCGGCAGCGACGCGAAGCTCGGGTCGTACGCGGGGTCGTGCGGCGAGATGTCGGCCTGGCGCTCCCACTGCGCGAAGCGCCGCTCGAGCACCTCGGCCATCGAGGCGAAGTCGTCGGGCGCGCCCTCGGTCGATGCGGATCTTGAAGCGGCGGTAGTCGGACTTCTTCGGCGCGCCCGCCCTCGAAGACGACCATCGAGGCGACGGTGTGCGTGCCGCCGAGGTTCGAGATGTCGAAGCACTCGATCCGCACCGGCGGCGCGTCGAGGCCGAGCGCGTGCTGCAGCCCGTCGAGCGCCTCGACGCGGCCCTGGCGGCGGCGCTCGGAGCGCAGCTTCTCCTGGTCGAGCGCGAGCCGCGCGTTGCGCTCGGCGAGCTCGAGGATGCGGCGCTTCTCGCCGCGCTCGGCGGCGCGCAGCTCGACCGGGCCCGCTCGCGGCGGCTCGCGAGCGCGTCCGCCAGCGCCGGGCGCTCGGCCGGCCTCGCGCTGGACGACGAGCAGCGACGGGCATCGACATCTGCCCGCCGTAGTACTGCAGCATGAACTCCTCGGCGACCTCGCCGCGCGTCGCGCTCGGTCTCGTTCGAGAGGTAGAACGACTGGCGGTCGGAGAGCACGCCGTCGCGGACCTGGAAGACCTGCGCGTTGGCGTCGCGGCCCGTCGAGCGCGACCGCGATCGCGTCGAAGCGTGCCCGACCGACTCGCCCGGCGACGCGCCGGCGCTCGAGCAGCGAGCGCACGGCCTGCAGGCGGTTGCGCTCGACCGTCGCCTGCTCGAACTCCTCGCGCGCCGCCGCCTCGCGCATGCGCCGCTCGAGGTCGCGCTCGATCTGCGAGAAGCGCCCCGAGAGGAAGTCGACGCACGCCGTCGATCGCCTCGCGCGTACTCCTCGCGGGAGACGTAGCCGACGCACGGCGCCCCGCAGCGCTTGATGTAGTAGTCCAGGCAGGGGCTGCCGCTGCGCCGCCCCGGCTCGGGGCCCGTGCAGGAGCGGAACAGGAACACCTTCGCCAGCACCTCGAGCGTCGAGCGCACCCGCTTGGCGTTCGAGTAGGGCCCGAAGTAGGCGCGATTCGAGCGGTGGCGCTCGCGCGTGAAGTACACGCGCGGGTAGTCCTCGTCGAGCGAGATCGCGATGAACGGATAGGACTTGTCGTCGCGCAGGCGGATGTTGAAGCGCGGCCGGTACTGCTTGATGAACGCTCTGCTCGGCCAGCAGCGCCTCGGCCTCGCTGGCGACGACCACGCATTCGACGTGCTCGGTCAGCGCGACCATCTCCGCATGCCCGGGGCTGCTCGGCACCTGCGCCTTGGAGAAGTGCGAGGCGACCCGCTTCTTGACCGACTTCGCCTTGCCGACGTAGAGCACGCGCCCGGCGCCGTCGCGGAACAGGTACACGCCGGGCTGGTCGGGCAGCGCGCGGCGCTGGGCTGCCAGCCCTTCGGGCTTGTTCTTCGTGTCCGCCGCTCGCCACGCTCCGAGGATAGGAGGCGGCGCGCCGAGGCCGGCACGGAGCGCCGGCCGAGCCGTTCGCGGTCCTACGCGTAGCTGCGGAAGTGGCGGTAGACCTCGAGGAACGCCCACGCGGTCACGCCGACGAGCACGAACCAGACGAGCTCGCCGAAGCTGGTTTCCCACATCCGGCTGCGGGCCATGAAGCAGAACAGCGCCAGCGCGATGCGCGCCGTAGAGCAGGCCGCGGTGGCGGTCGCCGAGCGCCGTGAGCCGGAAGCGTGTTTTCGCGGTAGATCCGCAGGCCGAGGAAGCCGATGCCGAGCCCGAACATCGCCCACAGGAAGGCCGTGAAGGCGTCGGCGACGCGCCCGCCGCCGGGGATGAAGTAGACGGCGGCGCCGATCGCGACGACGATCAGGATGTTGCGAGCGAGACGCTGCCCGTCGGTCATAGGCCGAGTCTAGGCCACGCTCAGTCGACGAGCGCCTCGAGCTCGGCGTAGGCCGCGTCGACCGCGCGCTTGGCGGCCGTGTGGCGGGCCTCGGACTTGGCGGCCTCGTAGCGCGTGGCCCACGCGGCCGGGTCGGTCAGCTCCTGTTCGAGCTGCGCAAGCGCCGCCTCGGCCGCTTCGACGGCCTGCTCGGCCTTCTGCTGGGCGTTGAGCCGGTTCTTCGACGGGCCCCGTCGGGCTTCGCCTTGCTCTTGTGCTTCTTGGCGAGTCGCCGCATGCGGCGACTCCGGCAAGGCCGCATGCGGCCTTGCCTGGGGCGGCGCATGCGCCGCCCCACGGAGGGGCCGCATGCGCCCCTCCGGCCGCCTTCGGCGGCTATCGCGTTCCTCGCGCACGCGCACGTACTCCGCCCAGCCGCCGTCGTAGCTGCGCAGCGTGCCCTCCTCGACCGCGACCGTGCGCGTGCCGACCGCGTCGAGCAGCGCGCGGTCGTGCGAGACCAGCAGCACCGCGCCCGGAAACGCGCGCAGCGCGTCCTCGAGCGCCTCGCGGCTCTCGATGTCGAGGTGGTTGGTGGGCTCGTCGAGGATCAGCACGTTCGCGCCGGACTGCGACCAGGATCGCCAGCGACAGACGGCGGCGCTCGCCGCCCGACAGGCCCGCGAGCGGCTTCTCGACCTCCTCGCCGGAGAACAGGAAGCGCCCGAGCAGCGCCCGCGCCTTGTTCGGCGTCAGCCGCGTCGCGTGCTGCGTCGCGTCGAGCACGCTCTGGTTCGGCGTTCCCGCCCGCGCCGATCTCATCCGCGTGCTGGGAGAGGTAGCCGACCTGCACGTTGTGGCCCGTCGAGAGCTTGCCCGGCCGCCAGAGCACGGCGGCCCGCGAGCGTCTCGATCAGCGTCGTCTTGCCGGTGCCGTTCGGGCCGACGAGCGTGACGTGCTCGCCGCGCTCGAGCCACAGCTCGGCGTGCGTCGAGCAGCACGATCGCCGGCTCGCCGACCTCGACTCGCCCGTCCTGCAGCTCGAAGATCACGCGCCCGGTGCGCTCCGGCGCCTTGAAGCGGAACTCCAGCGACTGGCCGTCCCTCGGATCGCGCTCGATGCGCTCGATCTTCGCCAGCTTCTTGACGCGCGACTGCGCCTGTTTGGCCTTCGTCGCCTTGTAGCGGAAGCGCTCGATGAAGCGCTCCATGCGCTCGATCTCGGCCTGCTGCTTGTCGATCGCCTTGCCGAGCGCGATCTCGCGCGCCGCCTGCTCCTTGCGCCACTGCGCCCAGGTGCCCGCGAAGAAGCGCGAGCGGCCGGCCTCGAGCTCCAGCACCGCCGTCCCGACCGCCTCCAGGAACCAGCGGTCGTGGGCGACGAGCACGACCGCCGCGTCGAGCTCGACGAGCGTCTGTCTCGAGCCATTCGAGCGAGTCGATGTCGAGGTGGTTCGTCGGCTCGTCGAGCAGCAGCACGTCGGCCCCGGTCGCCAGCGCGCGCGCCAGCGAGGCGCGCGTGAGCTGCCCGCCGGAGAACGTGTCGAGCCGGCGCTCGAGGTCCTCGTCGCGGAAGCCGAGGCCGTGCGCCATCGTCGCTCGCGCGCGAGCGCCACAGGTAGCCGCCGCGCGCCTCGAGCCGCGCCTGGGCCTTCGAGTAGCGGGCGAGCGTCGCCTCGTCGGTCTCCCCTGCCGCCATCCGCGCCTCGAGCCCGGCCAGCTCGCGCCTCGATCGCGAGCTCCTCGGCGCAGCCCGAGAGCACGTAGTCGCCGAGCGCGACGTCGCGCTCGCGCGGCGGGCGCTGGTCGTGCAGCGCGATGCGGACGCCCTTCGCGACCGACAGCTCGCCGCGGTCGATCGAGGTCTCGCCGGCGAGCATCCGCAGCAGCGTCGTCTTGCCCGCGCCGTTGCGCCCGGCGATCGTCATCCGTTCGCGGCGCTCGAGCTTGAACGAGACGCCGCGCAGCAGCGGCTCGCCCGCGATGTCCTTGTGCAGGTCGGATGCGATCAGCAGCGCCATCGGCTGCTGATGGTAGGGCGGCTCCCACCGTCGATTGAAGTAGGATCGACGCCGATGCGCCGCCTGCGACTCGCGATCATCCCGTACGCGCTGATGCTGACCCTCGCGCTCGCGAGCGTCGCCCACGCCGAAAACGACGGCCGCGGCTTCTACGGCGCGACCGACGACAAGGCGATCACCAACGATCTTCTTCGGGGTGATCGTCTTCTTCCCGCTGTTCATCTTCCTGATGAGCATGCTGCAGAAATCGCTCGAGAAGCGGAAGTACCGCCGCAAAGCCGCGGAGAAGCAGCTCAGCGCCACCCCCTGGACCGGCGGCTGGTAGCGGCTCCGGGCCGCCGGCGATGAGCGACGGCGAACCGAGCGGTCGCGACGCCGTCTCCTACGAGCGCCGCGGCGCCGCCGCACTGATCACGATCGACCGCCCCCATCGCCGCAACGCGGTCGACGGGCCGACAGCGGAGGCGCTGCACGAGGCCTACCTGCGCTTCGAGGCCGACGAGGAGGCGCGGGCGCTGGTCGTCACGGGCGCCGGCGGGATCTCCTTCTGCGCCGGCGCGGACCTGAAGGCGACCGAGACGATGGCGCCGCGCCTGATGAGCGCCGAGGGGCCGATGGGCTTCACGCGCCTGACGGCCTCCAAGCCGACGATCGCTGCGATCTCCGGCTTCTGCCTCGCCGGCGGGCTCGAGATCGCGCTGTGGTGCGACCTTCGCATCGCGACCCCCTCCTCGCGCCTGGGCTACCCGGAGCGGCGCTGGGGCGTGCCCCTGATCGACGGCGGCACGCAGCGCCTGCCGCGGATCGTCGGCATGGGCCGCGCGCTCGACCTGATCCTCACCGGGCGCATCATCGACGCGGACGAGGCGCTCGCGATGGGGATGCTGACCGAGGTCGTGGCCGAGGGCGCGCACCTGGACCGCGCGCTCGAGCTCGCCGACGGTCTCGCCCGTTTCCCGCAGTCGACGATGCTCGCCGATCGCCGCGCCGCGATCGAGGGCTTCGGGATGCCGCTGGCCGACGCGCTCGCGCTGGAGGCGAAGGCGGGCCCGGACGTGTTCGAAGACGGCGCGCGCGGGGCGGCGCGCTTCGCCGCCGGCGAGGGTCGCGGCGGAGCCGGTGCGGGGGCGTAGAGACGGCTGAGGAGCGCCCGGAGTGCCCATCAGGGTAGGCTCTGACCCACGATGGCCTACTTCGTAACGGGAGCGACCGGCTTCATCGGACGCCGGCTCGTGGAGAGGCTGCTCGAGAAGCGTCAGGGGGACGTGTACGTGCTCGTGCGTGAGAGCAGCCGCGGGCGCCTGGACGACCTGCTCGAGCGCTGGACGGTCGCGACGGGCGTGCCGGCCGCCGAGCGCGTGAAGCCGGTCGTCGGCGACCTGCGCCGTCCGCTGCTCGGCATCGAGGCTGACGAGGTCGCCGAGCTGCGCGGCAAGATCGACCACTTCTTCCACCTCGCGGCCGTCTACGACATGACCGCCCCCGCGGAGCGCAACACGGCCGTCAACGTCGGCGGCACGACCCACGCCGTCGAACTGGCGCGCGCATTCGACGCCGGGTGCCTGCACCACGTGTCCTCGATCGCGGTCGCCGGCACCTACCGCGGCGTCTTCGACGAGACCATGTTCGACGAGAACCAGCGCCTGCCCTCGCCCTATCACCGCACGAAGTTCGAGTCCGAGCGGATCGTGCGCGAGCAGACCTACGTGCCCTGGCGCACCTACCGGCCCGGCGTCGTCGTCGGCGACTCGAAGACCGGCGAGATGGACAAGATCGACGGGCCGTACTACTTCTTCAAGGCGATCCAGCGGACGCGCCGCGTGGTACCCGAATGGGTGCCGCTGGTCGGCGTGGACCTCGGCTACACCAACATCGTCCCGGTCGACTGGGTGGCGGGGGCGCTCGAGCAGATCGCCCACGAGCCCGGCCTCGACGGCCAGGCCTTCCACCTCACCGACCCGCGCCCCCAGAAGGTCACGGACCTCATCAACGAGCTGGCCGGCGCCGCCCACGCGCCGCGCTTCGCCGTCAACGTCGACAAACGCGTGATCGACGTGCTGCCGAAATGGCCGCTCGCGCTGACCGCGGCGCTGCCGCCGTTCAAGCAGGTCTCCGACGTCGCGCTGCGCGAGCTCGGCATCCCGCGCGAGGTGCTCGGGCACATGGAGCTGGTGCCGCGCTTCGACTCCACCGAGACCCAGCGCGCCCTCGCGGGCTCGCCGCTGGAGACGCCGCCGCCGCTCAGCGAGTACGCGCCGCGCCTGTGGGACTACTGGGAGCGCGAGATGGAGCCCAGCGACGGCCGCCGCCGCACGCTGCGCGAGGCGCTCGGCGGCAAGCACGTGATGATCACCGGCGCCTCGTCGGGGATCGGCCGCGCGACCGCGCTGAAGGTCGCGGCCGCGGGCGGGGTGCCGCTGCTGATCGCCCGCAACGTCGACAACCTCGAGGAAGTGCGCGCCGAGATCGTCGCCGGCGGCGGCACCGCCTACGTCTACGCCGCCGACATCTCCGACATCGAGTCGGTCGAAGGCCTGCTCGAGCGCGTGCTCGCCGACCACCGCAACGTCGACATGCTGGTCAACAACGCGGGCCGCTCGATCCGGCGCTCGATCGCGCTCAGCTACAACCGCTTCCACGACTTCGAACGCACGATCCAGCTCAACTACTTCGGCGCCATCAAGCTCATCATCGGCCTGCTCCCGCACATGCGCGAGCGCGGCTCGGGCCACATCGTGAACGTCTCCTCGATCGGCGTGCAGACGAACCCGCCGCGCTTCTCCGCCTACGTCGCCTCGAAGGCGGCGCTCGACGCGTTCACGCGCGTCGTGGCCTCGGAGGTGATCGGCGACGGCGTGACGTTCACGACGATCCACATGCCGCTGGTGCGCACGCCGATGATCGCGCCGACGAAAATGTACGACGCCTTCCCCACGCTCAGCGCCCGAGGAGGCCGCCGACATGATCTGCGAGGCGCTGCGCTCGCGGCCGAAGGAGATGGGCACGGCGCTCGGCAAGTTCGGCGAAGTCCTCTACAGCCTCTCGCCGAGCCTGGTGGACCGCCTGCTGCACCTCGGCTACCGCGTGTTCCCCGACTCGGCGGCGGCGAAGGGCCAGAAGGACGTCGAGGAACACGTCTCCTTCGAGCAGATCGCGATGGCCACGCTGACGCGTGGCGTGCACTGGTAGACGCCGGCGGCGCTGCCATCCGGCGCCGCCGCGCGGCGCCGGGTGCTGGAATGATCGGGACGTGAACGAGCAGGCCCCGGCCATCGAGGTGCGCGACCTGCGCAAGCGCTACGGCGACTTCGAGGCCCTGCGCGGGCATCGACATCGCGGTGCGCCGCGGCGAGGTCTTCGGGCTGCTGGGTCCCAACGGCGCCGGGAAGACGACGACGGTCGAGATCCTCGAGGGCTACCGCGCCCGCAGCGAGGGCACCGTGTCGGTCCTCGGCCACGACCCGGCCCTGCGCTCGATCGAGCTGCGGCGGCGGATCGGCATCGTGCTGCAGTCCGGCGGCATCTACTCGCACATCACCCCGCGCGAGGCGCTCGCCCACTGGGCCGGCTTCTACCCCCACCCCCGCGCGGTCGGCGAGGTGCTCGCGCTGGCCGGGCCTCGAGCGACTCCGCCGACGTGCGCTGCCGCAAGCTCTCCGGCGGCCAGCTGCGCCGGCTGGACTTCGCCCTCGCCCTGGTCGGCGACCCGGAGCTGATCTTCCTCGACGAGCCGACCACCGGCTTCGACCCCGAGGCGCGCCGCGCCGCCTGGGAGACGGTGCGCTCGCTGCGCGAGCTGGGCAAGACGATCCTGCTGACCACGCACTACCTCGACGAGGCCCAGGAGCTCGCCGACCGCGTCGCGATCGTCAAGGACGGGCGCGTGCTGGCGATCGGCCCGCCGCGGGAGCTCGGCGTCGGAGGCGGCTCCGAGCGCTACCGCGTCACCTACCGCGACGCCGACGGCGCGCTCGTCGAGCTCGACACCGAGGAGCCGACGGCGCTGCTGAACGAGCTGACGGCGCGCGCGCTGGCCGAGGGCTGGCGCGCTGCGCGACCTGACGGTCGGGCGCCCGACGCTCGAGGACGTCTACCTGGAGCTGACCGCCGATGCCTGAGACCGTCGTCCTCGGCTGGCGCCAGTACCGCCTGGAGCGCAAGATGTTCTGGCGCAACCCGAGCGCCGCCTTCTTCAACTTCGTGCTGCCGCTGCTGTTCCTCGCCGCCGGCGGCGCGATCCTCAGCGGCAGCCAGCAGCGACCTGGACAAGCTGCTGCCGGCGATCGCGGCCATGAGCGTGATGGCGACGACCTTCACCGCGCTCGCCTACAACATCGTGTTCCTGCGCGAGCGCGGCGTGCTGAAGCGGATCCGCGGCACGCCGCTGCCGACGCTGTCCTACTTCGGCGGCGTGGCCGCCAACGCGGTCACCAACTGCGCGATCCAGATCGCGATCGTGCTGGTCGCCGGGCCGGGTCGTGTTCGGGATCGGCTGGCCGCAGGACTGGCCGGAGCTGATCGTGTTCGTGCTGGCCGGCGTCGTCTGCCTCGCCGCCCTCGGCGTCGCCTTCGCGCACGTGATCCCGAACTTCGAGTCCACCGCGGCCTACGTCAACGCCGTGTTCCTGCCGGTCGTCTTCGTGTCCTTCTACGTGTTCGACTCGGCCAGCGCGCCCGGCTTCCTGCGCAGCATCGCCGAGGGGCTCCCGCTGCAGCCGCTGATCGTCGGGCTCTCCGGCGCGATGGTCACCGGCCGCGGGCTGGCGGACAACCTCGACGCGCTCGCCGTGATCGGGCTGTGGGCGGCCCTCGGCGTCCTACCTGGCTGTGCGAGGCTTCTCCTGGGAGCGAACCGGCTCCTAGCGACAGAGAGCGGAGGGGAAGTCGATGAGAGAGCTGGCGGAGGGGCTTTGGCTGCTGGATGGCCGGCCCCGCAACGCGATCAACGTCTACATCGCCGGCGACGTCCTGATCGACGCCGCGACGAAGCAGGCCGAGCGGCGCATCCTCCGGCAGATCGCCGGCGTCGCAGCCTGAGCGCGCATGCGCTCACACACGCGCATCCGGACCACCAGGGCTGCTCGCACCTCGTCTGCGAGCGCCTCGGCATCCCGCTCTGGTGCGGGCGCGGCGACGTGCGCGCGATGGAGACGCCCGGCGGGATCTCCAACTCGCAGGCGCCGGGGTGGCTGAACGTGCTCCAGCAGCGGTTCTGGACCGGCCCTCCGCACCCCGTCTCGCGCGCGCTGAGCGAGGGCGAGGAGGTCGCGGGCTTCACGGTGCTCGAGAGCCCCGGCCACTCGCCCGGGCAGGTCGCCTACTGGCGCGAATCCGACCGCGTGCTGATCCTCGGCGACGTGCTGAACAACGTGAACGTGAGGACCGGCCGACGGGGCCTGCACGAGCCGCCCGACGTCTTCACGCGCGACCCGCCGCGCAACCGCGCCTCGGCGCGGCGGCTCGCCGAGCTGCGCCCGCGGCTGACGTGCTTCGGGCACGGCGCGCCGCTGCGCGACCCGGGGCGCCTGGCCGACTTCGTCGCCTCGCTGCCCGTCGACCACGAGCCTGCGCCGAGCTGAGCGGCCGTGAGCGAACCGATCTTCAGCGCCCGCGACGGGCGCTTTCACCCGAGCGAGCAGGCGCGCGGGCCGTGGGACCCGCAGGCGCTCCACGGCGGCGCACCCGCGGCGCTGATCGTGCGCGAGCTCGAGCGCCACGAGCCGGCGGAGGGCATGCGCTTC
Source organism: uncultured Solirubrobacteraceae bacterium (assembly GCA_963738815.1). GTDB lineage: Bacteria > Actinomycetota > Thermoleophilia > Solirubrobacterales > Solirubrobacteraceae > Palsa-744. The sequence continues at coordinate 342,409 of CAVTXW010000004.1, read as the reverse complement.
GCCCGGCTCGGCTTCGAGTTCCTGCGCACGCTGCCGTTCGCGCCGCTGAGGGTCGCGACGCGCACCGTGCGCCCGGGACGCCGCGTGCAGGAGCTGGCGGCCGAGCTGTACGCCGAGGTCGGCTCCGAGGGCGAGCAGCTGGTCGGCCGCGCGAGCGCGCTGCGCGTGCAGGCGGTGCCCGCCGAGCTGCCGGAGCTGCCCGAGGGCGCGCTCGCCACCGAGAGCATGCCCGGGCCCGAGGAGGGGCGCGAGATCCGGTTCGCTCTGAACCCCGACGACGACGAAGCGAGCTTCGCCGCGACGGCGATGGAGATGCACTGGCTCAACGAGCCGTGGGCGCCCGGGCCCGGCCGCGTCTGGCAGCGGCTGCGCCTCCCGCTCGTCGACGAGGAGCCCGCGAGCCCCCTGGCGCGCGTCGCCGCGAGCGCCGACTTCGGCAACGGCATCAGCGCCTCGCTGCCCTTCGACGACTGGCTGTTCATCAACGCCGACCTGCACATCCATCTGCACCGCGAGCCCCGCGGCGAGTGGATCGGCGTCGACGCGCGCACGCTGCTGCACGCGGGTGGCGCCGGCCTCGCCGAGACGGTGCTGCACGACCTCGACGGACCGGTCGGGCGGGGGTTCCAGTCGCTGGTGGTGGGCGCGCGCTAGGCGGGCAGCGGCCCGAGGAACGCGAGCAGCCGCTCGTGGAACAGCTCGGCCGCCTCGCGGTGCGGCCAGTGCCCGGCGCCCTCGGCGATCACGATCTCGTGCGGCGCCGTTCAGGTACTCGGCCGAGCCGGTGAACGCCGAGGGTTCGATGATGTCGGTCGTTCCTCCGACGATCATCGTCGGCATCGCCAGCCCGCCCGGCTCGCCGCCGGGACGCGAGTCCCGGTAGTAGCCGAGCGCTGCGTCGAGCACGGCCGGATCGGCGAAGCAGCGCTTGACCTCGGCGAGCGCCGCGTCGCGATCGGGGCCCGACCAGTGCGGCGCCCAGCGCCGCATCAGCACGTCGAGATAGCGGAAGTCCTCGCGGCGCGCGAGCCAGGGCCCGCTCGGCAGGCGCAGCGTGATGAAGTGGCGCGCCCGCCACAGGAGCGCCCGGCGAGCGGCTGATCTTGCGTGGATGGGGGATCGCCACCGAGCACGAGCGCGCGCACGCGCTCCGGCGCCTGGGCGGCGGCTCCGAACACCACGGCGGAACCCCAGTCGTGCCCGACGAGCACGGCTGAGTCCAGCCCGAGCGCGTCGAGCAGCCGGATCGCGTCGTCGCCGATCTCCTGGCCGGTGTAGCCGCGGCCCGGCACGATCGTGTCGGGGTGGTAGCCGCGCAGATACGGGACGATCGTCCTGTAGCCGGCCCCGTTCAGCACCTTCGCCGGTCGGCTCCCAGCCCGACGGCGTGTCCGGGAAGCCGTGGAACAGCACGACGGGAGCGCCCTCGCCGCCGCTGTCGGCGAACACGAAGCGCTGCCCGTCCGTGCTCGCGGTGCGGAAGTCCACGGCCCTCAGCGGTAGACGACGTCGCCGAGCGCCGCGTCGATCGCCGCGAGCGTCTGCTCGTCGAGCTGGATCCCGGAGGCCGAGGCGTTCGCGCGCACCTGCTCGGGCCGGCTCGCGCCCGACGATCGCGGAGGCGACGTTGTCCTGGCGCAGCACCCAGGCGAGCGCGAGCTGGGGCATCGTGAGACCGGCCTGCGCCGGCGACGTCGCGCAGGCGCTCGACGGCCTGCAGGATCGGCTCGGTCATCAGCCCGCCGATGAAGCCGCCCATGCTCTCGCTCGCCGCGCGCGAGTCGTCCGGCGGCGCCTCGCCGGGCCGGTAGCGGCCCGCGAGCACGCCCTGCGCGAGCGGCGACCACACGATCTGAGAGATCCCCTCCCGTTCGCACAGCGGGATCAGCTGCGCCTCGGGCCCGCGCACGAGCATCGAGTACTGCGGCTGGCTGGAGACCCAGCGCTCGACGTCCGGTATCGCCAGCGAGCGCTCGACCTCCTCGACCGGCCACTCGCTGAAGCCGATGTGGCGCGCCTTGCCTTCCCGCACGACCTCGGTGAGCGCGGCCATCGTCTCCTCGAGCGGGGTCTCGCGGTCGAAGCGGTGGCACTGGTAGAGGTCCACGTAGTCGGTCCGCAGCCGCGCCAGGGAGGCGTCGATCTGCTTGTGGATCTGCTCGGCCGAGAGCCCCTTGTCCGTGTCGGACATCGGGAAGTAGACCTTCGTCGCGAGCACGTATGAGGAGCGCTCGCGCCCTGCCAGCACCTCGCCGAGGAGCTCCTCGGAGGCACCGCGGCCGTAGACGTTCGCGGTGTCGATGAAGTTGATGCCCTCCTCGAAGGCCGCCGCCACGCACGCCGCGGCCTGCTCATGGCTGACGCCGCCCGAGTAGGTGAGCCACGACCCGAGGCTGATCTCCGAGACCTCGAGGTCGCTCGAGCCGAGCCGCCGGTAGTTCATGGCGCCACACTACCCTCTGAGCGGACCATGACGACGATCGACCCCACCCTTCGCATCCGGCTCGCACGGCTCGCTGTCGCCGACCTCGAGGAGAGCGCGGCCTTCTACGAGCGCGTGCTGGGGCTGCCGCTGCTGGAGCGCGACGAGGAGCACGCGCTGCTCGGGACCGACCCGCAGGATCCGGCGCTGGAGCTCGTCGCGCTGGGGCACGCGCGGCCGGCCCCGCCCCGCAGCACCGGGCTCTTCCATGTGGCATGGCTGCACCCCTCGCGCGAGGCGCTGGCCGGCACCGTGCGCAGGATCGCCGCCGCGCGCTGGCCCTTCACGGGCGCCTCCGACCACGGCGTCTCCGAGGCGCTGTACCTGAACGATCCCGACGGGCTCGGGATCGAGGTCTACGCCGACCGGCCCCGCGAGCAGTGGGGCCGCACGCCCGGCGGCGGATACGAGATCTACACCGCGCCCCTGGACGTCGACGACCTGCTGGCGAGTTCCACCGCAGCACCCGATCCGCGCATGACGCCGGGCACGGCGATCGGCCACGTGCACCTGAAGGTCGCCGACGTGGACGCGAGCGAGCGCTTCTACACCGGCCTCGGGTTCGAGCAGCAGGCGTTGATCCCGCAGGCCGCGTTCGTCTCCGCGGGCGGCTACCACCACCACCTTGGGCTGAACACGTGGCAGAGCGCGGGCGGAGCGCCCGCGCCGGCTGACTCGCCCGGCCTGCGGCTGGTCGCGTTCGAGCTGGGCGGCGCCGACGCCGTAGCCGCCGTGGGCGAGGCGGCCGGCGACGCGGCGGCAGCCGGCTCCGGCGCGGGCGAGCTGCTGCTGAGCGATCCCGACGGTCAGACGCTCAGCTTCGCGGCGCGTTGAGCGGGCGCGGCGGCGCTAGGAGGCGCTCGCGGCGGACAGGCGCTCGATCTCCTCGGCGCCGAGCGCGAGCGTCGTGAACTGAAGCAGCTCAGCGAGCTGCGCGGGCGTCCGCGCGCTGGCGATCGGCGTCGCGACCGTCGGCTGCGCGGCCAGCCAGGCCAGCGCGACCGCCGCGAGGCTGCAGCCGTGCGCGGCGGCGATCGCGTCCAGCTCGGAGAGGACGCGGGCACCGCGGTCGTTGAGGTAGCTCTCGCGGACCCGGGCGGCGCGCGGGCTCTCGACCTCGGCGCCGCCGGGACGGTACTTGCCGCTCAGGAAGCCCATCGCGAGGGCGAAGTAAGGCACGCATTCGAGCCCGCGCGCCGCGCAGAGCGGCGCCAGCTCGCGCTCGTAGCCGCGCTCCATCAGGTTGTAGTGCTCCTGAAGGGCGACGTAGCTCGCGAGCTCGCCCTGGCGCCCCAGATCGAGCGCCTGCTCGAGCCGGTCGGGCGCGTAGTTCGAGGCCGCGGCGTAGCGGACCCTGCCCTCGGCGATCAGCGTCCCGAAAGCAGCGAGCGTCTCCTCGATCGGCGTCTGGAGATCGTCCTTGTGCGCGTAGTAGAGGTCGATGCGGTCGGTGCCGAGGCGCCGCAGCGAGTCCTCGCAGGCAGCGGCGATGTTCGCCGCCGAGAGCCCGCGCCGGGCCTCTGACATCCCGACCTTCGTCGCCACGACGAGCTCATCGCGATTTCCCCGCGCCTTCATCCAGCGCCCGATGATCTCCTCGGAGGCCCCGGGGCCCGCGCCCCGTCCCCCGTAGCTGTCGGCGGTGTCGATGAAGTTGCCGCCGGCCTCGCGGTAGGCGTCGAGCACGGCGAAGGACTGCGCGTCGTCGAGCGTCCAGCCGAACACGTTGCCGCCGAGGCACAGCGGGAAGACGTCGAGATCGGTGTGGCCGAGGCGCGCGATGCGGTCAGGCTATCGGCACCTCGACGCCGTGTCGGTCAGTCGGTAGACCGGGTGAGGGAAAGGACACACGGTTTTAACCGCACCTTCATGTACGCCCGCCACGTTGTGTCACGGAGGAGGGAATCTCGATTGGAAGGAGAGATTCATGGCCAGGATCATCGTGACGGCCGACCCCGCGGCCGGGCGCAAGCGTGCGCAAGCGGGTGAAGGCGGTTCCGTGCTGCTCGACGAGCGCGTGAGCTCCATTCATCTGGCCGACGGCCACGCTGCCGAGCAGTTGATCGAGCGCCTCGCCTGGGCGGTGACCGACGCCGAGGAAAACGAAGGCTCGGCGCGGATGACCGCCGTCCGCTGACGAGCACCGGCGCGGCCGGCGTCCACCTCCCCCGGGGGGCGCCGGCCGTGGCCGCGCCTGCTCAGAACGGCTCGCCGAGGACCTCGACGGCTCCCGCGGGCCAGCTCGCCGGCTCGCGCAGGGGCTTCCACATCGCACGCAACGGCATCTCGATCCGCCCGCCGGGCTGGGCGGCGGTGACGGGTGCCTCGATCTGCCGGAAGCCGAAGCGCTCGTACATCGCGACGAGCGGCTCGCGGCAGAACAGCATCGCCCGCTGCGGGCCGAGGCGCGTCGCGACCTCGAGGATCGCCTCGACGACGGTCCGCGCCAGTCCGCGGCCGCGCATGTCGGGACGCACGATCACGCCGCCCACGCCGACGACCGGGAACGACTCCCCGCCTGCCGCGACGTCGGCGACGAGCGCCGCCGCCATCGCAAGCAGCCCGCCCTGCTCGGCGGGGATGCCGACGTAGTGCGTCTTCTGCACCCACTCGAGCGCTTCCGCCTCGCCGCCCCAGGGGTGCGGCTCCTCGCCCTGCAGCTCCCGCCACACCTCGGTGTCCGACGTCCGGTAGCTCGATCGCCTTCACGGGGCGAGTCTACGCGCCCGGATCAGCGGCGCCTCCCGGCGGCGAAGCTCTGGATCGGCGGTGCGACGGCGCGCATGCTGGAGCCCACCTCGGCGCCGTCCGCCTCGCCTTCGCGCCCACCGCTCGGCGTTTCGAGCCGCCGCACGGTCGCGCCCTCGCTCCCGGGCTCTGCCAGCGCGCCGTCCAGGTAGCGATCGAGCGGCTCCAGCTCGCGCACGAGCAGGTTGACCACCGGCCGGATCGGCTCCCCGTCGGCTTCGGTGACGACGCGGACGACCGTGCCGCGCTCCTCCCCCCTGCGGAGCACGGTGCGGACGCCCTCCTGATGGCGCTCCAGGCGCCCCCTCGCGAGCAGCAACGGCTCGGCGCGCGCGAGATGGCGGCGGCGCTCGTAGACCTCCCGGGGCACGATCAGGTTGACCGTTCCGAACTCGTCCTCGAACAGCAGGAACATCGTGCCGTTGGCCGTGCCCGGCCGCTGCCGGGCGATCACGAGGCCGGCGAGCGCGATCTCGCAGCCGGAGGGCAGCCGTGTGAGCTGGGCGCTCGTGGCGAGACGGTGGGCGGTCAGGCGCTCGCGCAGCACGGCCATCGCGTGGTCGCCGACCGTCACGCCGCTGGTCGAGTAGTCGGCGATCAGCCGCTGCCAGCGTCCCAGCCTGCGCAGCGGCGGCGCCGCGGGCAGCTCCAGCGGCAGCGCGAGCTGCCAGCCGGCCTTGCCCGCCGGGGCGCCGGGCGCCTGCTCGCCCGAGCTCGCGCGGCCCTCGATCCCCACCGCCGGGGAGGCCAGGCCCAGCTGCCACAGCGCCGAGCGCCGGTCGGCCCCCACGCTCGCGCCCTCGGGCGCCAACAGCCCGTCGCAGGCTCCGGACCAGGCGAGCTGTTCGAGCGTCACGCGGCGGGCGCCCGAGCGGGCGGCCAGCTCGGCCAGGGTGCGGTAGCGCCCGCCCCGCACGCGCTCGGCGACGAGCTCGCGCATCTCGGCGTCGGGCGCGTCCTTGACGTAGCCGAGCCCGAGCCGCACGGCCCCGTTCTGAACGGTGCATTCCACCTCCGAGCAGTTGACGTCCAGCCCGAGGATCGCGATGCCGCGGTTCTCGGCCTCGTGGACGAGGCTGTCCGGCGCGTAGAAGCCCATCGGCTGCTCGTTCAGGAGCGCGCAGAGGAACTCGGGCCCGTGGTGCACGCGCAGCCAGGTGGACTGGTAGGCGAGCAGCCCGAAGGCCGCGCTGTGGGCCTTGGGGAAGCCGAAGCCGGCGAACCCCTCGACCATCGTCCAGACGCGTTCGGCGACCGCCTGCTCCGCACCCGAGCTCCTCATCGCGCCCTCGACGAAGCGTTCGCGCTGGCGGCGCAGCAGCTCGCCCGAGCGCTTGCGGCTCATCGCCCTGCGCAAGCCATCCGCCTCCCCCGGCGTGAAGCCGGCGAACGCTTCGGCGACCTGCATCACCTGGTCCTGGAAGATGATCGTGCCGAGCGTCTCCTTCAGGACCGGCTCCAGCGCCGGGTGGTCGTAGGGGATCTCGTAATCGAACCCACCCTCCCTAGCTTCACGCAGCCGCTGCCGGCGCTTGATGTAGGGGTTCACCGCTCCGCCCTGGATCGGGCCCGGGCGCACGATCGCGACCTGGATCGTGAGGTCCTCGAGGTTGCGCGGGCGGGTGCGCAGCAGCGACTGCATCTGGGCGCGGCTCTCGACCTGGAAGACGCCGACGGTGTCGGCGGCGCGGATCGCGCGGAAGGTCTCCGGATCGTCGAAGGGGATCCTCGACAGATCGATCCGCTCGCCGGAGCCGCGATGCACCTCCTCGACGCAGCGCTCGACCGCCGAGAGCATCCCGAGCCCCAGCAGGTCGATCTTCAGGAAGCCGGCGTCGGCGCAGGAGTCCTTGTCCCACTGCACCATCTGGCGGCCCTCCATCGCCGCCGGCACGACAGGGCAGCAGTCGATCAGCGGCCGCGTCGCGACGATCATGCCGCCGGAGTGCTGGGAGAGGTGGCGCGGCAGCCCCTGCGCCTCCTCGACGAGGCGCCCGAGCCAGCGCCAGCGCGCCGAGCCGCGGTCGGGCCGCGGGTCGGCGGGGTCGCGCTCGTGGCGCCCCGATGCAAAGTCCACTTCCCCGCTTTCAGCAGCCGGCCCCCAGGGGTCGGCGCCGCGCGCGATCCGCTCGATCTCGCCCGGCGGCAGCCCGAGCACCTTGCCCAGCTCGCGCACCGCGCCGCGCATGCGGAAGGTGGGGAAGGCGGCGACCAGCGCGGCGCGGTCGCGGCCGAAGCGGTCGTGCACCCGCGGGATCAGCCGCTCGCGGATGTCGCGCGGGAAGTCGAGGTCGATATCGGGCAGGCCGTGGAGGTCCTCGTGCAGGAAGCGCCCGAGCGCGAGGCCGTTCTCGATCGGGTCGATGTGGGAGAGGCCGGCGAGGTAGCAGACCAGCGAGGAGACCGACGAGCCCCTGCCCCTGCCAGGCGCCAGCAGCGCGCGCACGGAGTCCGGCCCGCGCACCTCCACGGCGACCTCACGGGCGAGCTCGAGCATCTCGTGGTGCAGCAGGAAGAAACCGGCCAGGCCGAGGCCGTCGATCACCCTCAGCTCCTCGCGCAGCCGCTGCTCCGCCTCCTCGCGCCGGGCGCGCGCGGACGCCGGAGCGCCCGCGCCATAGCGCTCCTGCAGGCGCGCCGCGCAGAGCTCGGCCAGGCGCCGCGAGGCATCGCGTTCCTCGGCGCCGGGGTAGCGGTAGCCGAGGTCCTTGCTCAGATCGAAGCGCAGCCGCTCGGCCAGGGCGAGGGTCTCGGCGACTGCCTCCGGATGGTCGCCGAAGCGGCTGGCCATCGCGCGCGGCGCCGCCATCACATGGCTGCGGTTGCCGCGCCGCAACGGCTCGGAGGCGTCGAGCGTGAGCCGGTGGCGCAGCGCGACGAAGGCATCCTGCAGCTCGGCGCGTGCCGCGCAGTGGGCGTGGACGTCGCCGGTCGCCACCGTGCGCAGCCCTAGCCGCCGGGCGGCAGCCGCGAAAGCGCGGTTGCGAGCGCGGTCGTGGCGCGCGTAGGGGCGCTGCAGCTCGACGTAGAGGCGCTCGGGCCCGAAGCCCTCCAGCAGCGCGCGCACCGGAGAGCCGGAGGTCTCCTCCCCGTGGCTCAGGACCGAGCGCGCTGCGCAGCCGGTCAGGCAGACGAGGCCCTCGGCGTGCGCCGCGAGATCCTCGGCCGCGATCTGCGGCTCCCCCAGCTCCCGGCGGCCGGGGCCGTCGCGGGTGTGGGCATGAGCGATCGTGATGATCCGGCAGAGGTTGCGCCAGCCGCTCTCGTTCTCGACCAGCAGCGTCACGTGGGGGCCGGGCTGCGCGCGGCCACGCGGCTGGTAGACGGCTCTGCTCGGCCCGGGCGCGAGGTCGATCTCGGCGCCGTGGATCGCGCGCACCCCGTGGTCAGCGGCCGTCTGGGCCAGCTCCATCGAGCCCGACACCGAGTTGTGGTCGGTCAGCGCCAGCGCCTCGTAGGAGAGCTCGCCCGCGCGCTGGGCCAGCTCTTCGGGCAGCGAGACCCCGTCCAGGAAGGAGTAGGCCGAGTGGCAGTGCAGCTCGACGTAGGTCATCTCTGCACGTACCAGCGGCCAGTGGCGAGATCGTGGAACACGACGACGTTCCGGCCCCGCTCGGAGATCAGCTCCCAGTAACGGCGGCGCAGCGGCCGCTCGTCCCACCAGCGGTCTTCGACCAGCCAGGACTCGCGCATCGCCTCGACGGCTTCGCCGTCCACCTCGGCCGGAAGGCCCTCCCCCCAGCGCACGCGGGCCGGCCTCGGAGCGTTCAGCGCACGCGCCATCGCACGACCTCCGGAGGCCGGCATGGAGCGCCGGCCGGCTCCTGATGCTCGCCGGGCGCGGGCGTCCGGGCCGCGTGGGGTCTGCTCGTCACCGGTCCGCCACCGGAGCCAGCACGACGCGCCGCTCGGGAACCCGCGAGTCGGGATCGACGCAGACGGCGCGCAGCGCCGCGTCGCGCCCGGCGACCGCGCGCACCTGCACGACGGCCTCCCCGAGCCGCGACAGGCGGGCACCTCGGCCCTGGTCCAGCAGCGTCCCCTGCTCGCCCTGAGGCGGGCCGAAGCCCTCCACGGCCAGCCGCAGTGCAGCCGCCGGCGCAGGCAGCAGCTCGAGTCGCAGCGACAGCGCCAGCAGGATGCGCTCGGGATCGGAGACCGGCTCGCGGAAGACGACGTGCTCGCTCCAGCTGCCGCCCGAGACGAGCTGGGCCGAGAGCGTCACGGCTCGCAGCGTCCGCCCGCGCCGCTCGGCGCGCGCCAGCAGGCGGCTCACCAGCACTCCCAGCACCCGCTTCAACGCGGTCCCGCTGGCGGCGTCGCCGACCCCCATCTCCTCCTCGAGCCACTCGCGGGGGCGGCGCGGGCGCAGCGGGGTGTCCTCGCCGCAGGCCAGCCGGTGGGCCAGCCCGCCGGGCTCCCCGAAGCGGTCGGTGAGCTCGGCGCGGCCGAGCTTCGCCAGCTCGCCGAGCGTCAGCACCCCGAGGCGCCTCAACGGCGCGACCAGCTCGGCTGTGCGCTCCCGGTGGCCCAGCAGATCGACCGGCCGTCCCGCCAGCCAGCGTCGCGCCTCGGCAGGGCGGGCGGGATCTCCGATCACCAGCGCGCGGCGCGAAGGCGCCGCCAGCGCGGCCGCCAGCGAGCAGAAGCGGACGGGCGCGAGACCGATGCGAGCGGGACGGCCGAGCGCCCGCCGCGCCGCCGCGATCGTCCCCTCGCGCGTGCCGTGCAGGCCGCTCAGCCCGTCGACGTCGAAGAAGGCGAGCCCCCGGGCCGGCATGGAGCGCCGACCCGGCCCCCGGGCCGGCATGGAGCGCCGGCCCGGTTCTTCATATTCCTCACCCGGCTCGACCGCCGCTCCGACCGACTCGAGCGCCTGCAGCGAGGACTCCCACAGCTCCTGCACGCGCACAGGGTTGCCCGGCAGCAGCACCAGCTCGGGGCACCGCGCCAGTGCCTCCCCGAGCAGCATCCCGCCGCGAACGCCGTGTGCTTCCGCCGCCCCCGAGACCTCCCCCAGCCTCCCCGCCGCGGCGGAGCCGTCGGCGCTCACCGGCGGCGCCACCGCGAGCGCCCCACCCGCCAGCGCCCGCCGCGCCAGGCTCGATCCTTCGGCGGCGGCGACGAGCTCGAAACGAGGCAGATGCACGCAGGCGACCATACGAACATATGTTCGCATCAGGCGACGTCGGAGTCAAAACCGGGCGCTGTGCAGGGACTTCTCATCCGTGGGCTGGGCCCGCTAGCGTGGCAGCAAGTGCCGTCGTCGCTGTTCGTCGTCGAGAACGCCAGGGGCCCCGCCTACGATCCCCTCCGCGGGCGCCGCGAGCAGGACGGCTGGGAGGAGCATGCCGCGTTCATGGACCGGCTCGTCGAGCAGGGCCTGATTGTGATGGGCGGACCCGTGGGCGACATCGACGAGGGCGAGAACACGCTGCTCGTGGTGCGGGCGGAGGACGAGGCTGCGGTGCGCGCGGCGTTCGCGGCCGATCCCTGGTACGAGACCGTCCTGCACCTCGCTCGCGATCGAGCCGTGGACGCTGTGGCTCGGCGCGCTCGGCGCCCGTAGCCGCCGGCTAGAGCGCGGAGTCCGGCGGGCGCTTCGCCCACGAGGGCACGCGCGGGTGCACACGCAGCAGCGCGCGCCATGTCGGCCCGTCCAGGACGCCGCTGCGGCGCAGGCGATGACGCGCCTGGAAGCGGGTGACGGCGCGGGCGGTCTGCGCGCCGAAGAAGCCGCCGATCGGTAGCCGCGCGCCGGCGCCGTCGAGCAGCTCCTGCGCCCACAGCACCGCGTCCCCGTCCGCGCCGGGGCGAATCGTCGCCGGGCGTGCCACGAGCCGGATCGCCGGCACCACGCGAGGGACCACCGCCGCCAGCAGCGCCGGTTCCGCGGAGTCGAGGTCGAAGAAGCTGGCGCCCGGCGCGCCGTACTCGGCCGCGAGCGTCGCGAACTGACCCACTTCGGCGACGCTCACACCGCCGTAGAGCTGGCCCACGGGCACGATCGGGCGCCCGTAGAGCGCGTTCTCGCCGATCGCGAGGCCGTAGGCGGCGGGCACCGTGAGCCCGAGGTCGTGCCAGTACATCTGCGGCATGTCGAGCTGGAAGGCTCCGGGGCCCAGGAACACCGAGTAGGGGAACTTCGGATGCTGGAAGGTCTCCGCCTGCCCGGCCAGCGCGATCGGGAAGGCGCGACCGAGCGCGTTGCGCAGCGCGCGCACGAACGCCTGCGCGGGGCCGTAGCGGCTGTCGTACTGGCCCTCGGCATCGACGATGAGGCACTGCGCACCGGCGCGTGCCGCGCCGATCGCCGCCGCCGCCTCGCCCGCCGGGTCGGCGCCGTAGGCGAACGTCCAGCCGCAGACCGTCAGCCCGGAGGCGCGCAGCGCCGAGAGGAGCGCGGGGGTGAACTGCGGATCGGGTGTGGCGCCGTCGGCGGCCTTGATGAGCAGCGTGTGCACGCCGGCCTGCTGCGCCTGGGCGGCGATCGCCGCCGGTTCACCGGCGTGGGCGATCCAGAGGCTCGGCGCGCGCAGCGCGGAGCTCGGTGCGGCCGCCGCGCCCGGCGCTCCGAGCAGCATCGCGGCCGCTGCTGTCCAGACGGCGAGCCGCGCGCGTGCATGCCGGATGTTCGCGCGCGCCCAGATGCCCGCATCATCCCGCAACACCCGCCCCGCGGTCGAACACGGGCGCTGCCCGCCCGACGGCCGGGGCGCCCTCAGTCCATCGTCAGCGGCCCCTCGGCGGAGCCGCTGAGGAACTGGCGCACGAAGGGGTTCTCCGAGGAGAACATGCGCTCGGCATCGCCCGCTTCGACGATGCGCCCGCGCCAGAGCACCGCGATGTATTCGCCGATCTGGCGGGCCGAGGCGATGTTGTGCGTGACGACGATGTAGGTGCCTTTGTAGATCGCGTGCATCTCCTGGATCAGTTCGCAGAGCAACGCCGTGCGAACCGGGTCCAGCCCCGAGTCGGGCTCGTCGAAGATCACGACGTCGGGCTCCATCACGAGCGCGCGCGCGAAGCCGGCGCGCTTGCGCATCCCGCCCGAGAGCTGCGAGGGCGAATCGTCGACCGCCTCGCCGAGGCCCACGTCGCGAAGGCGCTGCAGCACCCGCTCGGCGATCGCCGCCTCGGGCATGTCCGTGTGCTGGCGCAGCGGGAAGGCGACGTTGTCGTACACCGACATCGAGCCGAACAGCGCGCCGTCCTGGAACAGCACGCCGATCTTGCGGCGCAGCTCGAGCAGGTCGTGCATGTTCAGCCGTCCGACCGACTGGCCTTTGACCACGATTTCGCCGGAGTCGGGGAACATCAGCCCGATGATGTGCTTGATGAGCACGCTCTTGCCGGTCCCGGAAGGCCCCAGCACGACCGTGATCGTGTCCTCGGGGAACGCGACGTTCAACCCGTTGAGGACCGGGGTTCCGCCGAGCCGCTTGACGAGGTCTTTGCAGCGGATCGACCAGTCGCCCTCGCGGCCATCCAGTTCCAGGCCGGTCGAGTGGTACTCGAAGTCGTCGTCGGCACCGCCGTGCTCGGCGGTTGCCCGCGGGTCAGGCTCGAGTGCCTGCTCGGGCTCGCGCTCGGCGTAGGGGTCCTGCGGGTCGGACGGATCGTGCGGGTCGGCCATCATTTTCCACCGTACACCACGTGGGGGAACTGGCTCGAGGCGCCGTTGAAGCTGTTCGGCCCCTGCTGCACGCAGGGCGGCGCCGCCACGGTGTTGGTTCCCGCCGGCTGTTTTTCGGCCTTTTCGAGTTCTTCTTTTTCGGCTTTTTCTTTCGGCGCGAAGCCGGTGAAGGTTTCGGGCCTGTTGGCGACGTGCAGGTTGATGAGCCGCAGGATCAGCTGTTCGGAGATCACTTCGCTCGGCGGCCCGTCGACCGACGGCGTGGCTTTGCCGCACGAGGTCGTGCTGAACACCGGCAGGCCGCTGCCGATCTGGTTGTAGGTGCCGGGCAGCGGGTAGGCGTTGGCGCGCTGGCTGCCGATCTGCGTCGCGTAGGTGCCGAGGCTTTCGGGGTTGAGCGTCGCGAGCGTCATCAGCAGGTGCTGCTTGGGGCCCTGCCCGCCTTCGATGTTGGTGTTCCCCTGCTGGAACTGGGAGGCGGCTGTGATGTTCGAGAAGAAGGTCTGAACCTCTTTGACGTAGGTGCCGGTGTACTGCAGGAACGGATCGAGGTTGTGCAGGATCGGCCGGAAGTTTTCGAGCACCGGGACCGTCAGATCGAGCGACTTGCCGAGGTCGGGCAGGCCCTTCTTCGCTGCGGTGGTCAGCGGTCCGAGGGCGGTGAGGAACCTGTCGAGTTCGGGCGCGAACGGCTTCGCGGCCGACAGCAGCGAGGACAGGCTGCGCTCGGCCGGACGGAATTCTTCGAGGAACGGGTTCGCGACCGTCGCGAACTTGTCGAGTTCCTTCAGCGCCTTGGTCGAGTTGCGCTCGAACGGCGGCAGCAGGCGCCACGTCTCCGCCCACGCTTCGCTCGCGGACGCAGCCGCTTTGAAGGTGTGTTCGCCGTTGACGATCAGCCCTTCGAGCTGGTGGTCACGGCTGGCGAGCGCGTTGAACACGACGCCCGTGTTCTTGATCAGGTCGTGGAGCGCCCCCTCCTGGGTGACGAGGATGCCCAGCAGCTTGTTCGCGTTTTCGGTGAAAGGTTCGAGCGTCGAGAACGACGCGTTGATCTGTTCGCCGCGGCCGTTGATCCCGACGGCGACGGACTGCTGCCAGATTTTGAACGCGGCGCGCGTCTTCGGATCGAACGTCGCGAGGATGTCGTCGAGCGTCACCGAAGGCATCACGTTGCCGGGCGGCAGCCTCCCGTTGTCCGCGACGTAGGGGCCGGTGTGGCTGTGCGGGATCAGCTGGATGTAGGTCTCGCCGAGCAGCGTCTTCTGGCGGATGATCGCCTGCACGTTGCGCCGCACCGGGGCGTATTTCTGGTTGATTTCGACCGTCGCGATCGTCTTGCCTTCGGAGCCCTTCTTCACCGCGATCACGTGGCCGACGTTGACGCCGCTGATGCGCACGTCGGACTGTTCAGCCAGCGCCAGCACGCGGGGGAACGCGATCTCCATCCGGTAGCCCTTCGGCTTCAGCGGCAGCGGCCCGCCGAAGGACGACCACAGGAAAAGCAGCAGCCCGAAGCAGCTCAGCGCGAACAGGATGATCACGAAGATGTTGCCGAGGGTCGGGGCGCGCTTCTGCATCTAGCCCCTCCCCCCCGTGCTCGTCGTGTGCGCCTGCTTGGCGTGCTTGGCCGCCGCCCGTTTGGCCGCGGCGCCCTGGCCGAAGGGCGTCGAGCCGAGGTTGCCGAAGGGAACCGAGGTCGTCTTGGTGCCCTTGCGCTCCGCCGTCCGGCCCGTCGTGGTCGCGGCTTTTTTGCTCAACCCGAGGCTTTCGCATTCCTGCTTGCCGGGCGGGCGCAGCAGGCCGACGAGGAGCGAGACGTTTTCGTTCACCGCAGCGACGTCGTTCAGGATCGGCAGAATTTCGCAGTTGAAGTAGATGAGGCTGCGCCCGACGGTCCCGCGCGCGTCGGCGTTGCTGACGACGCTGTTGAGGTTGTGGTTCGCCCAGGCCAGGAAGAAGTCGAAGCCGGCTTTGCCTTTGCCCGGGTTGTAAGCGAGCTCGTTGAAGAATTCGTTGATGACCGAGAAGCCGCTCGTCAGGTTCGGGAACGCTTCGGCGAGTGCCGTGGTGCTGGGGGCCAGTTCGTTGACCGTCGGCAGGATTTCGCGGGCGAACGGGCGGATTTCGTTCTTGATGATCGGCGCGGTGTTGATCGCCAGCTTTTTGCTCGCTTCCTCGCCCGGCGCCAGCGCTTTCGCGAACGGGTTCAGCTTCGTCAGGGCCGGGGTCACCTGTTCTGAGGCCTGGCCGACCTTGTTCAGCGCTTTGCCGGTCTGGTGCAGGGCGCCGGGCAGCAGTTTCAGCGTGCTCTGGAGGTTCGTGTCCTCCTTGGCGAACGTCTGGAAGACGGCATTTGAGGCGTCGACCAGCTCGGCGATCTGCTTGTCCTTCGTGCCGAGCGCTTCCATCAGCAGGCGGAAGTTGTGGATCGAGCGGCTGATGTTTTCCGAGCGCGTGGACAGTTCCTTCTGGATCTCGTTGCCGAGGCGAGCCGCGGGCTCGAAACGCTTCAGCGTCGCGGCGAAAGCCGGGCCGTTGTTTTCGAAGCCCTGTCCGGCACCGGCGAGCAGCTCCTGCAGGTAGGCGCGGGTTTCGGCATCGAGGCCGGCGAGGAATTCGTCGAAGTTGACATTCGGGGCGGTCTGGGAGAGCGGCACCGTTTCGCCGCTCTTCAGATCGCCCGACGAGGGATCGCCGGGGTTGACCTCGATCGTGATGTCCTGCAGCTGCGTCTTCGGGCGGATCAGCAGCGTCGCGTTCTTGTAGAAGTGCGCGTATTTGGGAGTCACTTTCATGGTCACGACCGCGATCCCGTTGTGCAGTTCCACGCTCGCGACTTCGCCGACTTTGGCACCCGCGATCGTCACCGCCTGACCCTGGCCCGGCGTGACGGCCTGCGCCGTCTGGAACTCGGCCTTCAGGTCGTAGTAGTCGTGCCCGAGGATCGGCACCCAGCTCGGCAGGTGCAGGTTCTCGTGGGCGAGGATGTAGCCGCCGACGGCGATCGCGAGCACGAACAGCACCACGACCGAGATGAACGCGGTGCGGTAGCGCTCGATCTGCTCCCTTACCGAGAGGCCGCCTTCGTGGCTGTGATCGGCGGGGTTCACGCTAGCTCCCGTCGGCCGGTCCGTTGGCCAGCGAGGGGTTGTTGACTTCCTGCGGCGCCTGCTTGTAGCAGGGCTTCAGCGGCTGGTAGGAGGGCTCCGTCGCGGGGAAGGCCGGGCGCGTTCCGAGCGGCGTCAGCGGCGAGCGGGTGAGCAGCTTCAAGCCGGTGGAGGATTTGGCGCCGCTGCCTGCGATCGAGGTCGGTTTGGAGACCAGCGTCTGGCCGCTGTTGCCGACCAGGAACTGAGCGAACGCTCCGTTGCCGTCGAAGTTCTGCCCGATCCCGGAGAGGCCGACGAGGCTGTACCAGAACTCCTTGTAGTTCTCGACGCCCGAGGTCGCGTTGCCGTCCTGCAGCTTCGCGTTGCCCGTCGGGTAGATCACGTTCGTCAGGCACTTGTTGAAGGCTTCGGTTTCTTTGAAGAGCGGGACCTGTTCGGCGGAGAGTTTGGCGAGCGCGGGCGTGGCCGCCTCGAGTCCCTTGGCGACGCCGCCCAGCTCGTTCGGGCCAAGCGAGAGCTGCACCTGTTCGATCCACGGGATCTGGGCCTTCACTGTCGCGGGCGTCAGCTTCACGCCCGGCAGGATGTCGTTGGCGAAGGCCTTGGTCGGGCCGAACGAGGCGCCCAGCTCGCGCAGCCCGTGCGTGATGCCCTTCAGCGAGGTGGGCAGTTCCGCGACCAGCCGGCTGAGGCTCTGGTTCTGGTCGGCGAAGGCTTCGAAGAAGGTGTTGAAGTTGACGATCAGTTCCCCGAGCTGCTGCTCGTGCACGTTCAGCGCCGAGGTGACCTTGCCGATGCCGGCGATCAGTTTCGAGAAGTCGTGCGTTTCGGTCCCCGTGATCGCCTGGTTGATGATCGCGCCGCCCTTCAGCGCTTCCGGCGCGTAGTGGTAGGTCTTGTTGATCGCCTGGGCGCCGGTGACGTTCTGGACCTCCGGGAGCTGTTCGGCGTTTTCGGCCGCGTTCGGCTGCTTGGTCAGGCCTTCGCCGTATCCGATCAGGAACTTCTGCAGGTTGGCGCGCGTGTCGGTGTTGAGCGCGTCGAGCACCTGGTCGAGCTGGACCGGGTTGGAGGTCTGGGTGATCGGGATCGTGTAGCCGGAGGAGACCGTGTTGGCGGACGGGCTGCCCGGCTGCAGTTCGACGAACCAGTTGCCTTCCAGGAAGATGCGCGGCCTGATCTTCACCGTCGCGTCGGTGTGGATCGGCAGCCCCTTGCTTTCGATTTCCATCGTGACGAGGCCCGTGTGGCCTTCGCGCTTGATCGAGGCCACCTTGCCGACGTCGACGCCCGCGATCCGCACCGGCGACTTCGAGTGGATGTTCACCGCCGTGCTGAACTGGGCCTTCAGCCGGAACCCGTGTTTGAACGGGATGTGCTTGGTGAACCCGAAGTAGACTGCCGATCGCGACGATCACCAGGAACACGATCGCGAAACGGACCGAGCTGCCCCGCCCCAGTTCGGAGACGGGCGTTTCGTCGTGGCGGCGCCACCAGCGGCGGCGACTCATTTCTTCTTCCCCTTCGACTTCGGCGCCGTTGAGATGCCGAGCGCCTTGAGCGTCGAGGACGGGTACGTTTCGCCGAACAGGTCGGTCTTGCGCGAGGTGAATTCGGTCCCTGACGCGACCTGGTTGGCCGGCACGTTCCCGATCACGGCCTGGCCGGGGACGAAGTTCTCCTTGCCCGCTTCGCAGACCTGCCGCTGACCCGGCGCGCTGACGTTCGGGTACGGGTTCACGTGCAGGTGGTTGTTGTCGATGATCGCGCCGCCGGCCCCGCCTGCGCGTTCGGTCGAGCCGCCGTTGGCAGGCGCCGAGGAGGGGAAGCCCTCGTTGTTCGGGCCACCCGGCGCGAGCACGAAGCCCGCGCGTGCGACGGTGCCGACGCCGATGCTCTCCGACTCGACGCTTGACGACGTTGCGGAAAGCGAGCGTCCAGTAGTTGCACTTCGCCTGCTCGGGCGCGACGCCGGCGAGCACCGGGTTGCCGACTTCCACCGTTTGGGTGAAGTCTTCGAACGCGAGTGTGACGACGGGGTTGTTGCCGAACTTCGCCAGCGCTTCGGAGGATTCGGCGAGCGCCGCGTTGAGCTGGGTTGCCGCGGCGAGGTTGATGGCGCCTTCTTCGAAGCCATGTGCGAGGTGCGGAGCGACCGTCACGAGGTCGGCCGCCGAGGGCCGCAGCAGGTGCATGAACTCGGTCGCGTTGTTGATCAGCGACGCCTGGTTGGGGAGCGAGTGGATCGCCTGTTCGAGCGATTTGGGCCCTTCGGCCGTGGCTTCTTCGAGCTGCTTGGCGACCCCGGCCCAAGCGGTGAAGAAGGTGTCGAGGTAGACGTACTGCGCCGCCTGTGCATCAGCCACCGGCGCGGCCTGTTCGGAGGCCCTCAGCAGGCCTTTGAAGAAGCCGCGGAAGTCGGTCTGCGGCGAGGCCAGGTTCGCCAGCACCGGGATCGCGTTGTTCACCACCGGGCGCAGTTCGTGCGATCGTCTTGTTGAGCCCGAGCCCGCGCCCCGCCAGACCGTTGCCGAAGTTGTTGGTGTTGATCTTGATCGCCTGGCGCGTCTTCTTGTCGAACATGTTGAAGAGTTCCTCGATGTTCACCGGTTCGCGCGTCTGGCTGGTCGGGATCGTCGCGCCCGCGTTCAGCCCCTGGGTCGAGTGGCCCTTTTCGAGTTCGAGGTACTTCAGGCCGATCGCGGACACCGACAGGACGATCGCCTTGGTGTCCGCGGGCAGCTTTTCGACGCTCTTTTCGAGCTTCAGGTCCGCGATCGCGGTGACCTTGCCGGTGTGCGGGTTCTCCTGCGGGCTCATCGAGCTGACGACGCCGACGCGGGTGCCGGCGATCCGCACCTGGTTTGAGACCTGCAGCCCCGAGGCCTCGGGCAGCGCGACCTTGATGTTGTAGGTCGGCACGAACGGCAGCCCGTTGTTCGCGTTGTAGGAGAGGAACACGGCGACGACGACGATCAGCGTCGTCACGGCCCCGATCAGCAGCGGGCTGGCGGCCAGCGAGTTTTTGCGGCGGCGGTCCATCAGGGATGCTGGGCGGGGTCGCAGGTCAGGAGTTCGCCGTCCACGAACGGCGATGAGCCGTCGGCGGCGGGCTGCGTCGCGGCGCCGGGGCAACGCCGCAGCTGGCCCGATTTCAGGGCTGCGAGCGCCGCGGTCGACGTGGTCGGTTTCAGCGTGTTTTTTTCACCCAGGCTGAAGCTCGGGAAGACCGGGCTGACGCGCGCGTAGTGGCCGTCGGCGTCGTAGTAGGCGCCGGACTGCGCCGAACGTCCGCAGCGCGCCGACGAGGTCGGGTGAGTACGGGCCGAAGAAGTTGGTGATCGGGGCCGATTCCTTCTCGCCCTGCACGACGGCGGGCGAGGCGGTCGTGAGCTGCTTGTAGAGCTTCGGCAGCACGAGCGCGATGTCCGTGAGGTCGTTGTTGGGACCCGGCTTGTTGAAGGCTTCGTTGAAGTCGTGGATCGCGCGGCGTGCCGACCTTCGCGAGCGCGTTCAGGTGGTCGAAGAGCGTGATCAGCGGCTGCGTCGTCGGTTTGGAGGCGATCACGAGCGTTTCGAGCGCTTTGAAGGTCGAGGGCAGCTCTTCGAAGGTCTTGTTGCCTTCCCTGCAGCGTCACCGGCAGCTCTTTGAGCCCGGCCGCGAAGTTCGCCTGCTGGTCGCCGATCGCCTTGAAGGTCGTGTTCGCGTGTTCGATCAGGTCCGGAGAGCTGCGGCGCGCGCGCGCCGATCGTCGTGACCGCCTTCGCGGTTTCGATCAGGAAGTTCGTGAACACCGGCTGGTCGCGCACCAGCTCGGCGAAGAAGTGGTTGGAGGCGCTGAGGAAGGGCCCGAAGTATTCGGTCGATTCGCCGAGCTGTTTGCCGGCGCCGACGTACTGCTGCGCGTTGCCCTGGATGAACTCGGCGAGCCCCTTGCGCGTCTTGGGGTCGAGCGTGTTGAAGAGCTGGTCGAGGTCGGTGACTTCTTTGGTCGCGCTCGCGGGCAGCGTCGCGCCGTCGGCCAGCGCGGGCGCGTTGTTCGGGCCGGGCGAGAGCTGGATGTAGCGGTTCGCGACGCTCGAGAGCGAAGGCGTGCGGACCTGGGCCTTGGTGCCCAGCGTGCAGCGGCGTCAGCGAGCCATCGACGTGGATCGTGATCTTGGCCTTGTCGGTCGAGCGTCAGTTCGATCGCGGTGACGCTGCCGACCGGCACGCCGCCGACCTGGACCTGGTCGCCGCGGACGAGCTGGCCGGCTTCGGGGAAGATCAGGTGGTAGTTCGCGCCGCCGCCGGTGCCGAAGAGCAGGTAGGCGATCGATCAGGATCACCAGCGCGATCGCGCCGACGGCGATGATGCGCGCGTTCGAGGCGCGGCGCGCGGGCTGCGGCGGCGCTCGCCGGAGGGCGGCTGCGGCGGAGCGGGCGGGCTCGGAGGGCTAGTGGTTGCCACCGCTCGCCTTTCCGGGCGCGACGGGGATCGCCGCGCTCGATGGCTTGCTCGAGACGGCCGGGTCGGGGATCTGCCCGAGCCGGGCGATCAGCCGGTCCCACTGCTGCGGCGAGAGCGCGGAGGCGTAGAGGCCGGCGACGCGCGCGAGGCCGGAACGCGGCGCGGCGAACACGACGCGGATCGCGTCGGTGGCGCGGGCGCTGGTGACGGCGACCGAGGTGCTCGGGTAGCGCATCTGGCTGACGATGCGGCGCGGCCGCGAGAGCCCCTGCAGCATCAGCAGCCGGCGCACGGCGGTGTCGGCGGCGCTGCCGGCGCCCTGGTGCCCGGCCACCGGGACTCCGCCCACGGCCGTGATCGAGACCGCCTCGATCGCGCTGCCCGAGTTCGTGTTGGCGGCGAGCGCGGCCGGCGTGGACGGCGGGCAGGGCATCCCGGCGACCGTCGGCTTCAGCCCCGAGACCGAGAGGTACTCCAGGGCCGCGAGCACGCGCTTGTCCACGCGCCCGGATCGCACGTCCTCGCGCGCGCAGCGGGCGAGGTGGATGCCGGCGTCGCGCAGCACCTGCGGCTCGAGCTGCTGCTTTGACTCGAGCAGCACCTGGCCGACCGTCGGCGAGGTCGCGAGGAACGGGTTCTCGCCCTTGGCGTGGAACACCGAGCTGTTCTCGAGCGCGACCCAGCCGTCGAGCACGGGCTTGGGGTCGATCAGGGGGCGCGTCCGGACCGGCCGGGCGGATCTGGAAGACGATGTGCGGCTCTTCGGAGCCGCTCGCCGAGCCGACGTGGCCGAGCACGGTGCCGGCGATCACCTGGACGCCGCGGCGCAGGTCGTGCAGGTAGACCTCGCTCGAGCCTTCGCGGAACGCCTGCACGTGCGGGGCGACGGTCTGCGGAGTCACCGGCTGCGACGGGCGCGCGGCGCCGGCGCCGGGGACGGCGCCGGGGCCGCTTCGAGTCCCGGCGGCGGCGCCCAGCGCGAGACCCGAGACGGCGGCGCCCTCGGTCATCGGCGAGCGCGGCTGTTCGCCGGCGGTCGCCGGGCCGGTCGGAGCCGGTTCGCGCGGTGCGGCCTGGACGCCGGCGCTGACCTTCGAGTCGACGCGCGGCTCGATCACCGGGTAGACGCGCTGGAGCGAGCCGAGCCGCGCGTAGGTGTACTGGTTGCCGTAGGCGTCGCGGAGACGTCACGTAGTGCCCGAGCGTCGGCGAGTCGCCGGCCTGTTCGACTTCGCCGTCCTGGGAGGCGATCACCGGCGCGCCCGCCGGCGCGTAGATCGCGGTGCCGACCAGCGTCTTGCTCGTGCCGTTGTGCGTGCGGACCGCCGGGAAGCCGTCCGCGAAGTGGGCGGCCGCGAAGACCGGGAAGCGCGCCTCGGTCAGGCCCGTGATCGCCCCGAGGAGTTCGGAGGGCGTGCCACCCGAGCAGCTGTGCGCGCAGCATCACCGAGCTGACGTAGGCCTGCGAGTGGTTGTAGGAGAAGACCGCGCCGCGGATGTTCTGCCCGCCGCCGGCCGCGTGCAGGTAGCGCGCGGCCGCGAAGATCGCGTCGGCGGGGTTGTACGGGTCCTTGTAGCCGTCGCCGTTGGCGTCGACGCCGTACTGCGCCCACGATTCGGGCAGGAACTGCATCCAGCCCTCGGCGCCCGGCGCTCGAGGTCGACAGGTCACGCCCGTAGTCGGTCTCGACCTCGTTGATCGCGGCGAGCACCTGCCACGGGATCCCGTACGCGGCCCCGGCGGCCTGGAAGATCGGCAGCAGGAACGGCGGGATCTCGAAGTTTTCGATGAAGAAGCTCGGCACGCCGGCGATCGATCCGCGCAGAGCCAGCGGCAGCGAGGGGGTCAGCGCCGAGGGCGCGACCGCCTTGTGCGATGCGCGCGGCTGCGCCGGCGTGCCGCCCGCTGCTTCGGCCGGTGCCTGCGCTTTCGGCGGCGACGGCGGGCGGCCGGCTTCGTTCCGGCGCTCGAGCTCTGGGACTGCTGTTCCTGCACCTGCGGCGCTTCTTCGGGCGCCGTCGCCGAGGGTGCTTCTGAGAGCCGGCGGCGTGCCCGGCGCTTCCGGCGCCGGTTCGGCGGTCGTGCTCACCGACGGGCGGCGGCGCGATCGCCGTGGTTTCGGCTTCGGCCGCGGCGAGCCGCCGCGGGCAGCGCCAGCACGACGGTCGCGCCGGCGGCGAGCAGGAGGTATGTCCTCGCGCGTGCCCACGTCAGTTCCCCAGCAGGTAGTTGAGGAGCATCCCGTCGGCTTCCGAGCTTTCGGCCGAGGGCGAGTAGTAGGTGGTGCCCGAGGTCGAGCCGCCGACGGGCTGCGCGGCCGGGCGCTCGCCGACGCCGGAGCCGGACGGGGTCAGCGTGCCGCCGGCGACTTCGCCGGCAGGCGGGCGTGCCCGGGTATTTGGCGTCCGCCTGGGCCGGGGTCGCGCCTTTCAGCACCGCGAGCGTGCGCTCCATCACGAGGCCCACGGGTTCGTGCGAGACGCTCGAGGCCTGCGCGCTCGCCGTCGAGGCGACGGTGCCGAGCTTGCGGCTGCAGCCCGGGCCCGGCTGCGATGAAGTATTTGACGCAGTTGCCGCCGACGCCTTCGGTGCGCAGGAAGTGCCCGAGCTGGTCGTAGCCGTTGGCGGCGCCGGCGCCGAGGAAGATGAAGTCCATGATCCGCTCGAGCCCGCCCGTGTCGCGGAGGCTCGTGAACAGCGAGGCGAGGTTTTCGCTGAACGGCAGCGCCGGCGTGCCGAGGGCCTTCAGCTCAGCCGAGCAGTTTTTTCGAGGACGTCAGCGCCGGGCCGGACCGTTTCGCGGTCTGGCCGAAGTTCGTGAAGAACTTTTCCGAGCTCTTGGAGAAGCCCGGGCAGAGCCACGAAGGCTTTGGAGATCGACGGCGCGGCCTTGTTCAGGTTCGTGAAGGTCGGCAGCGTCTGATCGGCGAACCGTTCGAGCCGCTGCATCGAGGGCACGAGCTGTTTCAGGAACGACGGAAACAGCTGGAGGTTGCGTTCGAGCGCGCCGCGCTGGGCCGCGCTCGCCTGCGCGACGGTGTTGCTCTGCGCCAGGAAGTCGGCGACGTGCTCGCGCACCCGCGCGAACGGCGCCAGCGCTTTGTCGGAGTCGACGGCGAGCTGGTTGAGGACTTTGTTCTCGCTCTGGAGGATCGCCAGCACGCGGTCGAATTCGCGCAGCGCCGGGTTGGCGCGTTCGATCACTTCGTGCAGGTCCGAGCCGCGGCTCGCGAGCCCGGCGCCGAGCTCGTTGATGATGATCGTCAGGCGCTCGCGTTCCGGCAGGCGGTTGATGTCGCCGAGCAGGTCGACGTCGACCGGGCTGCTGTTGTTCTTGACGGGCAGCAGGTACTGGCCCGAGCCTTCGTGCCCGGACGGGATCTTCTTCAGGGGCGGCGGCAGCGGCGTGCCGGGCACCCGCGGCTGCGTCGGCAGGCAGTCGACGTACTTCTCGCCGATCAGCGCCTGGGGGCGGATTTCGCAGCCCGCGTCTTCGCGGAAGTCCTTGAAGCCGTCGTTGGAGATTTCGAGCACGACGGCGGCCTTGGCCTGCGGGCGTCGGCGTGACCGAGGTGACCTTGCCGACCTTGACGCCCGCGATCTTGACCTGCTCGCCGGGGATGATGTTGCCGGCGTCGTCGAAGATCGCCCGCACTTCGTAGCTGCCGTTGTTGCCGCCGGCGGAGATCGCCAGGCACGGCCAAGGACCGCAAGCGCGGCGACGAGACATGCCACGGCGATCCCAGCGACAGCCCTCCTGCGCACGACCCTCTGCATCCCTTCCCCGATCCTTCCTTGTCTCTCACGACGAAGCGGGCGACCTCGATTCCTGCGAGGTCGCCCGCCTCACTGCGTTGGAGCTTACGCCTTCCCTGGTATCAGCCCATCAGTTGCCCTATTTCTTGCGCGGGCAGGGCGCGTGGTATTCAGCCGTGACCGTCGTTTTGGTCAGGCCGCCGAGTCCGGCGAACGTGAGTTCGGCCTTCACCGGCAGGAATTTCTTCGGGCACTTCGTCGGCAGCGTGCCGTAGTAGGTCACTTTGCCGTTCTTCTTGATCGCCGAGCCGGTCTTGACCTTGATGAACTTGACCGACGCGTCGTTCGCGCCCGGCACCGTTTCGACCAGCGGCACGTCGGCTTCGAACTCCTTGCTGTATTCGCCGCTGGCGCCCACGAAGTGGCCCTTGGAGAGGATTTCCAGGAGCACCGGTTCGTGGCCGAACGTGAAGAACTCGAGGCCACCGCCCGGGGCGTAGAAGCCTTCGATCGTCGCCGTCTCAGGCACGACTTCTTTGCCGAACGCGACGAAGCCTTCGACCGAGCCGGTCGGACCGGCCTTGGCCTTGGCGCACGCTTTCGGGCCTTTGCCCGACGGTTCGAGTTCCGAGGGCGGACAGGTCGGGAAGCCCGTGGTGTGGAGCTTCACGCCGGCCGGCAGGAACACGTTGACGTGTTCCAGCGGCGGCGGGAACCCGCCGTATTCGGTCCCCGAGATCTGGAATTCAGATTCGAACGCAGCACCGGCACCGAAGATGTTCCCCGTGTGCGGGAAGCCCGCGATCGGCACGGCTGCAGCTTTGAACTTCACCGTCGGTGCAGCCGAGGCCGCGCCGGGCAGCGCGAGCGCGAGTACGGCTAGACCCGCGACGGCAAGACAGCTGGATGCTCTCCGCATCAGTTTCATCTCTCCTCTGTTGTGGACACGTCCGCCGATCGGGTGGCTCCGAAGCCTCGGCGGGCCGACATCGAGATCCCCTGACGGGGGACAGCGGCGTCTTGGCGGCGAACACTATCCGCACTTTGCGGCGTGTTCAAGATCGAACCGGCGCCCCGCTCGCCCCCGTCGGGCGAGCAGGTCTGCTCCGGCGTCAACCGTTGTTCGTAGCGCACCGCGATCATTGTCTAAGGGTCACCTCGAGGGTTAGGTACGGAGTCAGGCGGAAAGCTCCAGCTCCGTCCCCTCGTAGGCGACCCCGACCGGCTCGACTACTACCCGCCGCGGCCCATCCTCTACCCGGCCCGCCACGAGCGCCTCCAGACCGAGCGTCTCGGCGTGCCGGACGACGTCGCCGCCCGACCCCGCAGCGCAGTACACGGCGAAGCCGGCGCCCATGTTGAACGTGGAGTAGGCCGAACGGGTGTCGAGCCCGGCGCGCTCGACCATGAACGAGAGCACCGGCGGCACCTCGGGCAGACGCCCGATCACGTAGCTCAGCTCGCGCCGCGGGCGCATCAGCTTCAGGAACCCGTGCCCCGTGATGTGGCTCAGGTAGGCGACCGGCACTCCCTCCTGCAGCAGGCGCTCCACGAGGGGGACGTACATCAGGCTCGGCGCGAGCAGCGCCTCGCCGAAGCTCGACCCGTCCTCGAGGCGCGTCGCGTAGCCGTCGGGCAGCTCCGCGGCGATCAGGCGCGCGAGCGAGGCGCCGTTGGCGTGCAGGCCGCTGCTCGCGACCAGCACGATCTCATCGCCCGGGCGCAGCGCCTCGCCCAGGAGCGGGGCCGTTCCGGCCGGCAACGCGCCCACCGCCGCACCGGCGAGCTCGATCTCGTCCTCGGCCAGCAGCCCCGGCAGCGAGGGCGACTCGCCTCCACCCCACGTCGCGCCCGCGTCGCGGCAGGCCTGCTCCCAGCCTTCGAGCAGCGCCGCGGCGCGTTCGCTGTGCGCGTACCACTCCGAGGCGCCGGTCGCGAAGTACGCGTTCAGGACCAGCGGCAGGGCACCGACGCAGCAGAGGTCGTTGGCGATCGCGGCGACCGTGTCGTAGGCGACGTCGGCGAAGCGGTTGACGGCGCTCTGCTCGAGCACGGCGCGGGCGATCATCGCCTTCGTGCCGAGGCCCTCGACGACGAACGCGAGCGTGCGGCCCTCGAACTCGAAGACGAACGCCGGCTCGCCCCGGGAGGCGTCGATCGCGCGCCCGCCGCGCGCCTGCAGCAAGGCGGACGTCGAGAGCGCGCGGGCCAGCGCCTGGCGCTTGCCGGCGTCGAGGACCTCGTAGTCGACCCCCGCCGCGCGGTAGCTGGCGCCGTCTGGGCTCATCGGCGATGATCCTAAGCCCTGGCCGTCAACGAGGAGGAGAGATGGACTTCGAGCCGAGCGCGCGCTGCACCGAGTTCAAGGAGCGCCTCGGCGCGTTCATGGATGAGCACGTCTATCCGGCGGAGGCGGTGTACGCGCAGCAGATGCGCGACTCGGGGGACCCCCATCACCAGCCGGCGATCATGGAGGAGCTCAAGAGCAAGGCGCGCGCGGCCGGGCTGTGGAACATGTTCCTGCCCGACGAGGAGCACGGCGCCGGGCTCTCCAACAGCGACTACGCGCCGCTCGCCGAGATGCTGGGGCGCTCGCCGATCGCCTCCGAGACCTGCAACTGCTCGGCGCCCGACACGGGCAACATGGAGGTGCTGCACGACTTCGGCACCGACGAGCAGAAGCAGCAGTGGCTGATGCCGCTGCTCGACGGCGAGATCCGCTCCGCCTTCGCGATGACCGAGCCCGACGTCGCCAGCTCCGATGCCACCAACATCCAGCTGCGGATCGAGCGTGACGGCGACGAGTACGTCCTGAACGGACGCAAGTGGTGGACGACGAACGTCACCCACCCCCACTGCAAGATCATGATCGTGATGGGCAAGACCTCCACCGAGGGGCCGATCCACAAGCAGCAGAGCCAGATCCTCGTCCCCGTCGACACGCCCGGCGTGACGATCGTCCGCGACCTGCCGGTGTTCGGCTACAACGATCAGGACGGCCACGGTGAAGTCGACTTCGCCGACGTCCGGGTCCCGGCCTCGAACCTGATCGCAGGCGAGGGCGACGGCTTCATGATCGCCCAGGCGCGGCTCGGCCCGGGACGCATCCACCACTGCATGCGCGCGATCGGCGCGGCCGAGCGCGGGCTGGAACAGATGTGCAAGCGAGCCGTGTCACGCGTCACGTTCGGTCAGCCGCTGGCGATGCGCGGCAACGTGCAGGACTGGATCGCCGAGTCGCGGATCGAGATCGAGATGGCGCGGCTGCTCACGCTGAAGGCGGCCTGGATGATGGACACGGTCGGCAACCGCCACGCGCGCACCGAGATCGCGGCGATCAAGGTCGCGGCGCCGAACGTCGCGCTGAAGGTGCTCGACCGTGCGATCCAGGTGCACGGCGGTGGTGGCGTGTCCGACGACTTCGGGCTCGCCAGCGCCTACGCGCACCTGCGCACGCTGCGCCTCGCCGACGGGCCCGACGAGGTGCACAAGCTCTCGATCGCGCGCCGCGAGCTCGCGCCGTACGTGCCGCGCGAGGGCTGAGCGCCAGGCCGCTCGCGCCCGCGTGGAAGGCCGAGCAGCGGGCCGCCTCGCCCATCCTCGCCGGCGCGCCGGAGCCTCGTCCGCCCGGCCATCGCGACGGTTCCCCTGAGTAACGCCCTGGAAATCAGGGTAGGCATCTGACCGGGCGCGGGTGCGCCCGTTGTCACGACCAGGGAAGAGACGAGGCTCTGCATGAAGACGTACCGCCGTTCCGTTCTGCTGGCTGTGCTGTGCTCCGTGGCCGCCCTGGCGCTGGCCGCGCCGGCCGCCCACGGCTTCGGCATCGCGAAATGGGAAGCCGGCACCTGCAACGGGAACATGGCGACGGTCAAAGAATGCGAATACACCAGTGCGCCGGGTGCCTTCTTCACCCAGGCAGCAGGCCACCCGCCCTGGGGACTGACGGGCTTCGAACTTGCGCACTCCGGCTCCGGCTCCGGACGGGTCCCGGAAGGAGCGCCGCTGAAGCGCATCCGGGTCGACGTTCCGCCGGGGCTCGCGGCCGACCCCCAGACGCTCGAAACATGCAAACGCTCGCAGTTCGACGCCAACCCCAAACTGTGCTCCCCCGGAAGCGAAGCAGGCTTCGTGGAACTGGAAGCGGTGGTGAAAGTGCTCGGGCTCCCGGTTCTCGCGCCGCCGATGACCGGCACCGTCTACAACCTCGAACAGGAACCGGGCCTGCCGCTCCTGTTCGGGATCGCCGTCGAAGGCGCGTCCCCGATCGTCTCGGCAGTCCACCTGTTGCTCGAAGGGCACGTCAGCTACGCACACGAACCGGGCCCAGCCGCGAACGGCGTGGCGTCAGGAGACTTCCACGAGTGGTTCGAAATCAACAACATCCCCTCCGAAGTCGAAGTCATCGGCCTCGCCAAATCGCCGCTCGAGACGCTGAAGTCGAAGCTGTTCTTCAACGGCCAGGCAGGAGGAGGCAACTTCCTCACGCTGCCGAGCGTGTGCGGGCCGCGGACCAACTCCATCTCTTATCTGGAAATCGAATCCGGCACCGGCGAAGTGGTGCACAGCACGCCGACGGTCCCCCCGGTCGGGGTCGACGGCTGCAAAACCGTCCCGTTCCAGCCGACGACCGAGGTCAAGCCGCAGAATCCGGGCTACGACCAGCCCGACGGCGCGGTCACCGAAGTGATCGTCCCGCAGCACGAAGCGTCGAACGAAAAGAACACGGCCGACATCGCGGCCGGGCACATGCTGTTCCCCGAAGGCCTGACGCTCAACCCCTCGGCCGCGCACGGCTTGGAAGCCTGCACGCCGGCGCAGGTCCACTTCGAAAGCACGCTCCCAGCCGCCTGCCCCGCAGGCTCGAAACTCGGAACCGACTCGATCGAAACGGACCTGCCCGCCGGGTCGCTGACAGGGAACGTCTACCTCGCCGCGCCGAGCGGGACGCCGATCACGAAACCGCCGTACTCGATCTACATCGTGGCCGAAAGCGTCTACGACGTGAAGCTGAAGGTCGAAGCGACCGTCACGCCAGACCCCAACACGGGCCGGCTGAAAGTCGACGTCGTGAACAGTCCCACGCACCCCTTCAACCTGCCGCAGCTGCCGTTCGCGAAGGCGACGCTGACCCTCAACTCGGGGCCACGTGCGCCGCTCGCGAACCCGCTGACCTGTGCGGCCGCCCAGACGGAATCCGACTTCATCGCCTACTCGGGCGAAGGGATCACGAAAGAGGCCACCCCCGTGTTCGGCTTCCCCGTCACCGGGTGCCCGAAAGTGATCCCGTTCACGCTCGGCCAGTCGACCGGCGAGACATCGAACAAAGCCGGCGCGTTCACGAACTTCACCTTCAACCTCTCGCGCGCGGACGGCAACCAGAACATCTCGACGGTCCAGACCGTGCTGCCAGCAGGCCTCGTCGGGCTGATCCCGTCCGTGAAACTCTGCCCCGAACCGGCGGCGTCGAACGGCAGCTGTCCCGCTGGCAGCGCGATCGGAAAAGCCACCGCCACCGCCGGCGTCGGCTCGGAACCGTTCTCGTTCTCGGGTCCCGTGTACCTGACCGGGCCGACCAACGGCGCCCCGTACGGGCTCTCGATCCCGATCGAGGCCGCGGCGGGGCCGTTCGACCTCGGCCGCGTCCTCACGCGCGTGTCGATCGGCGTCGACGTGCACACCGGGCGCGTGATCGCGACCGCGACGCTGCCGCGCATCGTCGGCGGCGTGCCGCTGCACCTGCGCAGCCTCTCCGTCGAAGTCAGCAAGCCCAGCTTCCTGTTCAACCCCACCAACTGCGGCCCGCTCTCGACCGACTCCTCGATCGGGGCGATCCAGGGCGGCGCAGGCCACCCGTCCAGCCCGTTCGGCGTGACCGCGTGCACGAGCCTGCCGTTCAAGCCGAGCTTCCATGCCTCGAGCCCCAGCAAACCGTCGCGCGCGAACGGGGCGGCGCTGACGGTCACGTTCACGCAGCCCGACCACCAGGCCAACATCCGGTCCGTCGTCGCGTCGCTGCCGAAGGAGCTGCCCTCGCGTCTGACCACCCTGCAGAAAGCCTGCACCGAACAGGTCTGGGCGGACGGCACCAACTACAAGAGCTGCCCGGCGGGCTCGAAAGTCGGGAGCGCGACGGTGACAACCCCGGTGCTGCCCGAGAAGCTCACCGGCCCCGCGTACCTCGTGTCGCACGGTGGCGCGGCGTTCCCGGACCTCGACGTGATCCTCGAAGGCGACCACGGCGTCAAGGTGATCCTCGAAGGCAACACGAAGATCAAAGGCGGCGTCACGACCTCGACCTTCGCCTCGGTTCCGGACGTGCCCGTCTCCAAGTTCGAACTGAACCTGCCGACAGGTCCGAACTCGGCGCTCGGCACTTTCGGCGGCCTGTGCTCGAAGCCGCTCTACATGCCGACCACGATCACGGCCCAGAGCGGCGCCGTCATCAAACAGAACACCCGGCTGTCGATCGGAAGCTGCAAGATCAAGCTGCTCAGCAAGAAGGTGCGCGGGCACAAGCTGATCATCCGCGCGCAGGTGTTCACGGCCGGGCGCGTGAGCGTCACCTCGCCGGGCCTGCACACGACCTACAAGAAGGTGGGCGGGCCGAAGATCGTCACGATCAAGGTCCCGATCTCGAACCGCGGCAGGCGCAAGCTCGCCTCGGGGAGCCCGCTGCACGTCAAGGTCCGCGTCGGCTTCAACCCGCTGCACAAAGGCGAATACCACTCCGCCGCCTTCGCGAAGGTGACCTTCAGGCACTGATGGCCGATCCCGCGGCGGCATGCCGTCCCGGGATCGATCATCTAGCCTGCGGCGCATCGCCGCTCGCGCCCGCCGACAGCTCCGATCACGCGCGGTCCGCGGCGTCCTCGCCGGCGCCGTGGCCACGGCCGCGCTGGGACTCGCGCTGGGCGGCCAGGGCCGCGCCAGCGGCGCCCCGGCGGTGACCGCGGCGCTCGCGCCCGCGGAGCTGCCCTACGGCGGAACCTTCTCCGTCAGCGGCCGTGCCTCGGAAGGCGGCACCCCCGCCGCAGCGGTTCCGCTGACGCTGGAAGCGGCGCCGTATCCGTACCGGGCGTGGCGAGCCCTCGCGCAGGGCGCAACGGCAGCGGACGGCAGCTATGCGATCGCCGCGCCCGCCCCCCAGGGCAACGAGCGCGTGCGAGTCGCCCGCACCGCGGTGCCGGGGTCGGCCAGCCCGGAGCTGACGGTGACGGTGGACCCGCGGGTGGCGCTCTCGGCGCGCAGCCTCGGCCCCGGGCGGGTCCGGCTCTCGGCGCGCATCGCGCACGGCCCGGCGGACTCGCCGCCGGTCACAGCGCGCTGGTACGTGGCCCCGCGGGGGAGCGACGTCTACCACCTCGCGGCCACGACCTCCACGCACGAGCTGCCCGGGGCCGTCACCTACGCGAGCGCGATCGTCGACCCGCCTGCCAGGCGCTTCGGCTGGCGGGTGTGCGTGAACCCGGCATGGGAAGCCTCGATGGGCGCGCCGGCGTCGCACGGCGCGTGCCCGCCGCGCGGCTTCCGCCTCCCGGCAGCGCACTCGAGCGCGCGGGCGCCGCGCGCCCGAACAGCGTTCGAGTGGGGCGGCGAAGCGCGCGGCACGCCGCTGCCGCCGTTCCCGGGGCCGGCCGCGATCGCCTCGGCGCGCGCCTTCCTGGCGGGGCGAGCCGGGCGTACGTCCTTCGCCGTCGTCGACAGCGGCGGAAGGCTCTCGGGCTGGAACACGCGCGAGCACTTCGAGTCCGCGAGCGTCGTCAAGGTGATGTTCCTGACGGCCTACCTCCAGATGCTGCAGGCGCACGGGCGTGCGCTCGCCGCGGGCGACCGCGCGCTGCTCTACCCGATGATCCATGAATCGAACAACGACGACGCCTCCGCCGTGCTCGCGATCGTCGGCGCGCGCGCCGTCGCCCGCGTGGCGCGCGAAGCCGGGATGCGCGACTACGCGCCCGGGGTCGGCTGGTGGGCCTTCACCCAGACCTCGGCAGCCGATCAGGTGATCTTCGTCAGCCGCCTCGAACACCTGATCCCGGCGCGCTACTACGGTTACGCGAGGTATCTGATGTCGACGATCGAGCCCGAGCAGAGCTGGGGGTTCCCCCCGGTCGCACGGCCGGACTGGCAGGTGTACTTCAAGACCGGCGCGCTGCCCTCGCAGGGGCTGTTCACCGAGGTCGCGCGCCTGGAACGCGACGGCGTCGTGTTCACGGCCGCCGTGTTCACCGACGGCGAGCCCTCCCAGGCCTACGGCGAAGAAACGATCGCAGGCGTCGCCTCGCGGCTGCTCGGAGCCTCGCGGTGAAGCAGCCGGCTGCAGCGGCGTCACGGGAACCACCTTGCTGAGCTACGCCGAGCGTCCCGCCGACGGCACCCCCGACGGCCTGCTCGTGCTCCACCACGGGCGCGGGACCGACGAGCAGGACCTCCTGAGGCTCGCCGACATCGTGGACCCCGCGCGGCGTCTGCACGTGGTGACCCCCCGCGCCCCACTGAGGGTGCCGGGCTCGCCGGGCTTCCACTGGTATCTCGTCCCCCGGGTCGGCTACCCCGATCCGGAGACGTTCGCCGCCGCGCGCGTGCAACTCGCCGAGCTGCACGACGCGCTCTGGGAGCGGACCGGGCTGACGCCCGAGAAGACGGTGCTCGGGGGCTTCTCGATGGGCTGCGTGATGAGCTACGCCACCGGCCTCGACGCCGCGCGACCGGCGCCGGCGGGACTCCTCGCCTTCTCCGGCTTCATCCCGACCGTCCCCGGATGGGAGCCAGACGTCGCCGAGCGCCAGGGGTTGCCGGTGATGGTCGCCCACGGCCGCCAGGACCCTGTGATCTCGGTCGACTTCGCGCGCGCCGCCGTCGCGCGCCTGCAGGACGGTGGCCTGGCGGTGGACTACAGGGAGTTCGACGGCGGCCACTGGATCGATCCCTACGATCTCGAGCGCGCGGGCGCCCTGCTGGCCGCGACGCTTCCGCCGTCGACCGCATAAGGTTGGGCGCGAGGAGACGCGCATGGCGCTGGCGGCGAATGGCAGAGAACCGAGGTCGGAACGCAGCCCGCGGGTGCTGGTGGTGGGAGCGGGGATCGGCGGCATCGCGACCGCGATCGAGCTGCGCCGCCACGGCATCGAGGACATCACGATCCTGGAGCGCGCGAGCGACCTGGGCGGCACGTGGTTCTACAACACCTACCCGGGGGCGGCGTGCGACGTG
Source organism: uncultured Solirubrobacteraceae bacterium (assembly GCA_963738815.1). Classification (GTDB taxonomy): domain Bacteria; phylum Actinomycetota; class Thermoleophilia; order Solirubrobacterales; family Solirubrobacteraceae; genus Palsa-744. Next base: position 309,006 of record CAVTXW010000004.1, on the reverse strand, counting down.
CCGAGCCACCTCTACTCGTTCTCCTACGCACAGCGCCGCGACTGGTCGCGCCTGTGCTCGCCGCAGAAGGAGATCTACGACTACCTGCACGAGGTCGCGGCGCGCCACGGCGTCGATCGGCTCGTGCGCACCGGGCAGACGGTGACCGCATGCAGCTGGGATGAGAGCTCCTGCACATGGACGGTCGAGACCTCCGAGGGTGAGCGCCACGAGGCGGACGCGATCGTGCTCGCGACAGGTCAGCTCCATCAGCCGCACGTACCGCTGATCCAGGGGGCGGGCGACTTCGCCGGCCACACCTTCCACTCCTCCTCGTGGGACCACGACTACGACCTCCGCGGCCGGCGCGTCGGCGTGATCGGGACCGGCGCCAGCGCTGTGCAGTTCGTGCCCGAGATCGCGCCGCAGGTGCGCCAGATGACCGTCTTCCAGCGGACGGGCAACTGGTTCCTGCCCCGCCAGAACCGGCCATACCCGGCGCTGCTGCGCAAGGCGTTCGAAAAAGTGCCGCGCCTGCAGGACTGGCGTCGCCGCTTCGTCTTCGAGTACAGCGAATCGCTGACGCTGATGATCCGCCACCCGCGCACCTTCGGGCGCCTCGGCGCCGCGCGCTCCTCGGCCTTCATGCGCTCGCAGCTCAAGGACCCCGTCCTGCGCGAGAAGGTCTGGCCCGACTACACCTTCGGCTGCAAGCGGATCCTGTTCAGCTCGGAGTTCCTGCCCGCGCTCGAACGTCCGAACGTCGAGCTGGAGACCGCCCACGTCGAGGCGATCGTGCCGGAGGGCGTGCGCACCGCGGACGGGCGCGTGCACGAGCTCGACTGCCTGATCTGGGCGACCGGGTTCCGCACCAACGACTTCATGTTCCCGATGGCGATCACCGGCCGCGACGGCCGCTCCCTGGAAGAGGTCTGGCAGGGCGGAGCGCACGCGCACCTCGGGATCTGCGTGCCCTCGTTCCCGAACATGTTCATCCTGTACGGGCCCAACACGAACACCTCGGGCGGGTCGATCATCTTCTACCTCGAAATGCAGACCGGCTACGTGCGCCAGGCGCTGCAGCAGCTCGCCGCCCGGCAGGCCGGCGCGATCGAGGTCCGCTCTGAGGTCGAGGCGGCCTCCGACCGTGAGGTCCAGCACCGGTTCAACGGCACCGCATGGACGCAGTGCGACTCCTGGTACCGGGACGCGAACGGCCGCATCGTCGCGAACTGGCCGGGCTACATGCGCGAGTACCAGAGGCTCACAGAGTCGCTGGACCCGTCCGAGTTCATCTTCGCCCCCGGCGCCGAGCCCTCCACGCTCGCCGCCACCGTCCCGGCCGGCGAGGAGCCCGTCGCGTGAGCGCGGGCGCCTACGACTACATCGTCGTCGGCGCGGGCTCGGCCGGCTGCGTGCTCGCGAACCGGCTCTCGGAGGATCCGCAGGCACGCGTGCTGCTGATCGAGGCGGGAGGCCGGGACCGCTCGCTGAAGGTCAAGATCCCGGCCGCGTTCCCGCAGCAGTTCCACACCAAGCTCGACTGGGACTACGCGACCGAGCCCGAGCCGCATGTCGACGGCCGCGAGCTGTACGTGCCGCGCGGGAAGATGCTCGGCGGGTCGAGCTCGATGAACGCGATGCTCTACGTGCGCGGGCGCCCACTCGACTACGACGGCTGGGAGGCGCAGGGAGCGCCCGGGTGGGGCTACCGCGACGTGCTGCCGTACTTCAAGCGCTCCGAGGACAACGTCCGCGGAGCATCGGAGTTCCACGGCGCCGGGGGCCCGCTCAAGGTCTCCGAGCAGCGCTCGCCGCGCCCGCTCGGCCGCCGGCTGCTCGCAGCCAGCGAGGCGGCCGGGATCCCGCGCATCCCCGACTACAACGGCCCCGAGCAGGACGGCGTGTCGATGTTCCAGGTCACGCAGCGAAACGGGCAGCGCTTCAGCGCCGCCGACGCCTTCCTGCGACCGGCGATGACGCGGCCGAACCTCGAGGTCCGCACGAACGTCGCGGTCCAGGGGATCGAGATCGAGGGCGAGCGGGCCGTGGGGGTGCGGATCGGTGCTCGCCGCGGCGCGAGCGAGGTGGTGCGCGCCTCGCGTGAGGTGATCCTCTCGGCGGGCGCGATCGGCTCGCCCCAGCTGCTCATGCTGTCGGGGATCGGCGCCGGCGAGGAGCTGCGCGCCGCCGGGGTCAGCCCCCGCCACGAGCTGCCGGGGGTCGGGCGCAACCTGCAGGACCACCCGTTCGTGACGATCCTGTGGGAAGTCTCCGATCCGGACACGCTCTACGGGGCCGACAAGCCGAAGCCGCTGGCGGAGTGGCTGCTGCGCCGCAGCGGCAAGCTCAGCTCGACGGTCGCCGAGGTGTGCGCCTTCACGCGCACGCGCCCCGGCCTGCCGGCGCCGGACATCCAGCTCCACATGGGCGCGGCCTACTTCGAGGACCACGGCGCGGAGGAATACGACGGCCACTGCGCGGTGATCGCGCCGACGCTGGTCTCGCCGAAGGCGCGCGGGCAGGTCTGGCTGCGCTCGGCCAACCCGGCGGACAAGCCGCGCATCATCACGAACACGCTCTCAGAGCCCGACGACGTCGAGTCGCTGCTCGCGGGGATCGCTCTGGCGCGCGACATCGCGGCGCGCTCGCCGCTGCGCGAGGTCGTCGTGAAGGAGCTGAAGCCGGGGCCGGGGGTCGACGAGCGCTCGGACATCGAAGCCGACCTGCGGCGGCGCCTGATGCTGATCTACCACCCGGTCGGCACCGCGCGCATGAGCGACACCGCCGAGGACGCCGTGGTCGACTCCAAGCTGCGCGTGCACGGCCTGCAGGCGCTGCGCGTGATCGACGCCTCGATCATGCCGTCGATCCCCGGCGGCAACACCAACGCGCCGACGATCATGGTCGCCGAGAAAGGCGCGCAGGAGATCCGCGAGGCGGCGCAGTGATGCAGATCAACTACCACCGCGAAGGCGAGGGTCCGGCGCTCGTGCTGCTCCACGGCGTCGGCCATCACTGGCAGGCGTGGCGGCCCGTGATCGAGCGCGTGCGCGACCGCTTCGACGTGATCGCCTGCGACACGCCCGGCTTCGGGGCCTCCGAGCCGCTGCCCTCGAGCATGGAGCCGACGATCACCTCCCACGCGGATGCGTTCGAGTGGTTCCTGGCCGAGCTCGGTCTCGAGCGCCCGCACGTGGCCGGGAACTCGATGGGCGGAGCGATCGCTTTGGAGCTCGGGCGGCGCCGGGCCGTCGCCTCGGTCACCGCCTTCTCGCCGGCGGGCTTCTGGACGGCGCGCGAGCGCCGCTTCACGCAGCTCTCGCTGCTGGCGCTCGCGGGGACGCCGGCGCTGCTGCAGCCGGCGGTCGCGGCCGCGGCGCGCACCCGTCCGGGTCGCATCGCGCTGTTCTCGCAGACCTTCGGCTACCCGGCGCGGCTGCCCTCCGAGGAGGCGGTCGCGACGCTCCGCGACGCATGGGCCTCGCCCGTGCTGGCCGACACGCTGAAGGCGTTCGACGCCTACAGCTTCGAGCGCCCGGAGCAGCTCCGTCAGACACCGGTCACGATCGCCTGGGGGCGGCGCGACCGCCTGCTGCCCTACCGGCTGCAGGCGCCTCGCGCGCGCGAGATGATGCCGTGGGCCACGCACATCACGCTCGGCGCCGGGCACGTGCCGTTCTACGACGATCCCGCGGCGTGCGCCGAAGCCCTCCGGCTGGGCACGGCGGCGGCTGCCGAGCCGGCGCGCGGCCAAGCGGCCACGGCCTGACGGCCTTCACCGGCGCCCGAGCGGCTCAGCTCGCGCGGTCGAGGCGCAGCACGGTTCGCGTGCCTTCAGCGTCCTCGATCTCGAAGGCGATCTCGCCGTTGCCCGGCTCGTCGACCGTGATCTTCACGGGCTTGTCGATCACGTGCTCCACGTCCTCGGCGACGTCGTCGGCCGTCCCGTCCAGCCCGATCACGACGATGTCGTCCTTGCGGTCGTAGGTGATCGCGGCGAGGTGCACACCGTCCGCCTCCGTCTCGGCGCCGAGCTCGCCGCCCAGCACTTCCATCCGCGCGAGGTAGTCGGGCTCCCCACGGCTGAAGCCCTCGAAGTAGGCCTGCCAGTCCTCTCGCGCGATCTCGCGTGCCACACACGCAGTTATACGCCCATTCGCGCGGGCCCGGGGCGCCGTCCCGCCCCGGCCCGCGCGGGGAACCTCCCCCGGCGCGGGCCGGCCGCGCGCGCGGCTACCAGCCGATCTGCCTGAACATCATTTCGGCCCCCTGGGTCAGGAACAGGCCGCCTTCGTAGCTGCGGTACTCGTGGTGTTCGGTGTCGCCGGCGTTGAAGCCCTGGCAGACGGCGTCTTTGAGCCGGCACCAGTCGCCGAGCCGGTTGTTGATCTTGGAGCTGTAGCTGCCGCGCTTGGTGAGGATGCCCCAGTGTTCGGGGCTGTAGTTGCCGCGCGCGGTCGCTTTGTCGCCGGGGTTGAAGCGGGGGTCGCCGTACAGCGCGACACCGGAGAGGTGCGACAGCGAGCCGTCGTTCTTGTTGGTGAGGTTTTCGATCGTGTCTCCGACGACATGCGCGCCCTGCGAGAAGCCTGCCACGAGGATCTTCATGCTCGGACACGAGGAGGCGTCGCCTTTGATGCGGCTTTCCAGGTGCGAGTCGCCTTCCCACACGCTCGGGAAGTACCCGATCGCCTTCCACCATTCCGCGACGTTGATCGCCGGGTATTCCAGGCCGTAGGACTGCAGCGTCTGCGCCGCGGGCTTGCGCGCTCTGACTTTTTCGTAGAGGGCCGCGATCTGCGTCCCCATGCCGAAGTTGCCCGAATACGATTCCCCCGAGCCGCGGACGCCGATGAACTCCACGTTCGAGCACGCGAGGCCGCTCGCCGGCGCGAGCGCCGCCAGCGCCAGCCAGACGGTGACGGCAAGCAGCGCAGCCCACATCAGCCGCCGCGCCGGGCCGCGGCGACGGTCTTTCAGCAGCACCATCGTGATCCCCTCTCATCCGAGCCGCGAGCCGCGGCCTGGGCGGGTGAAGTCCCGCTCAACGGGCCGAATCTAATTGCGCATCGACGCTCAAGTCTTGTACTCTCGCCTGCGTCGGGAAGGGGTCGAGGAGGGGGATCTTGTCGCGGGCGGACAATTCTGCGCCGTTAGCCGTCGGGGAGCCGCCACAGGCGCCGCCGCCGGAGCTGCGCGCGGCGCTGCTGCCGGGCGTGCCGGCGATCGTCGAGGCCTCGATCGCGGAGATCCGCAGTCGCGGCGGCATGCGCGCCTACTCGCAGGAGGCGCTGGAACGGAACCTGCGCCTCGGGCTCACCGACGCCGTCGACCGCTGGTTCGAGCCCGACCGGTCGAGTGCCGCGCCCGACCTGCACTTCGCGCTCGGGCGCGCGCAGGCGCGCTCTGGGCGCAGCCTGGACGAGCTGATGGCCTTCTACCGGATGGCCGGGCAGGCGATGTGGCGCCGCGTCGCCGAGCTCGGCGCGCAGCTCGGCGCCCGCCCCGAGGACCTCTACCGGCTCGCCGAGACGGGGTTCGGGTGCGTCGATGAGCTGTCCACCCACGCCGCCGCCGGCTTCTCCGAGGAGCAGTCACACCGCTCCGGCGCGTCCCAGTCGCGGCGCAGCGAGTTCGTGCGGCTGCTGTTGCGCGAACCGCAGCCGCCGGCGGAGGTGCTCGAGGCCGCTGCGGAGACCGCCGGTGTGCAGCTCTCGCCGACGGTCGCGCTGTTCGTGGGTCCCGGGGAGATGTACGAGGCGTTCGCCCGCTCCGCCCTCGACCAGCCGGTGCTGGGACCGCGCGAGGCGGAGTTCGTCGGGGTCCTGTTCGACCCGGACGGACCCGAGCGCCGCGCTCGCCTGCGCGCGGCCGCCGAACGCGCGGGCGCGCGGCTGGCGCTGGGCCCCGCCGTGCCGCTGAGCGCCGCGCGGGAGAGCCTCGCGCGCGCCCGCGCGCTGTTGACGCTGATGCTCGCGGGGCTCGCGGGACCGGGCTGCCTGGCGGCCGCGCAGGAACACGAGCTCGAGCTGCTCCTCGGCACCGACCCGCCGCTCGCCGGCGAGTTCGCCGACCGGCGGCTCGCGCCGCTGGCGGAGGTGGCGGGCGATGCGACACGAGCGAACCTCGCGCTGACGCTGCGCGCGTGGCTGCGCTCGCCGGGCCAGCGCAAGACGATCGCCCACGAGCTGGGCGTGCACCCTCAGACGGTGCGCTACCGGATGGCCCGCCTGCGCGAGCTGTTCGGAGAGCTGCTCGACGACCCCGACGGGCGCTTCGAGCTCGAGCTCGCGCTGCGCCTGCGGCCGTTCGCCGCGCTCGGCGCCGGCGCGGCGGGGGAGGACCCCGGCGCGGCCGAGCCGGCCGCGCTCACACGCTGACGGGCGTCACCGGCACTCCTGCGACGGCGCTGCGGGCGCGCAGCAGCGTCCCTCCCAGCTCCGGGTCGATCAGGTTGTCGGCGGTGCTGATCAGAACGTCGCAGCCGTCCTCGCCGCCGAAGCTGATGCTCGACACGAAACGCGCCGGCACATCGACGATCTCGGCCAGCTCGCCCCCCGCGGAGAAGCGAGCGACGCCGCCGCCCTCGCCGAGCGCCACCCACACGCAGCCCTCGACGTCGACCGCGAGCCCGTCGGCGGATCCGCGTGGCGAGGCGGCGAAGCGGCGCAGCTGACCGCCGGCGGCCGGGCACGCCAGCACCTCCTGGCGCGCGTAGTCGCTCACGTAGAGGGTCGCGCCGTCGGGCGAGAGGCCGATGCCGTTCGACCACCGCACCGGCTCGGCGAGCGTGCGGGGCGCCGCGCCGGGGGCGAGCGAGACGACGCGGCCTTCGACCGGCTCCTCGCCGCTCATCGGCCGGTAGCGCAGCTCGCCCGCCAGCAGGTCGCCGTCCGGAGTCGAGAACAGGTCGTTGTAGCCGGGGGCGCCGGGGTCGGAGAGCAGCTCGCGCTGCGATCCGTCGGGCCTCAGGTGGATGACGGTCCGCCCGCTCAGCACCCAGCCGCCGTCAGCGTGCGGAACGATGCCGCCGATGCCGCGACGGCCCGCGAGCAGCTCGGTGACCGTCCCGTCGGCGGAGCAGCTGAACACGCCTCCCGCGATCACGTCGCTGTAGACGAGCTCGCCGTTCGCTCCGACGCGGGGGCCCTCGAGCAGCGAGTGCGCCCGGCGCAGGACCGCCTCGACCGGCTCGGGCGCCGAAAGCGCGCTCACGCGCGCCGGGCGCGCGGGCGGGAGCCGCCTCCAAGCGCATCCCGTCGATCACGAGCTCGAGGTGCCGGCGCCAGTCCCAGCCCGGGCCGCTGCGGTCGATCGTCGCGCACACGCCGCACATCAGCATCGGGATGTCGGTCGCCTGGAAGTCCGGGCGCAGCTCTCCGGCGCGCCGGGCGCGGAGCACGAGCCGCCGGGCGAGGCGCAGGAACTCCTCCTTCTCCTCGCCGACGTAGTCGAACACGGGCTCGCCGCCGCTCATCATCGCGAAGCGGGTCGCGGCGTCCCCGGCGACGGAGGCGGCGTTGTCGCGAAGCGCGGCGGCCAGCGACTCGAACGGTTCGTCCTCGCCCTCCTCCACGGCCAGCCGCAGGCGCGCGTTGAAGAGCTCGAAGCGCTCGCGGACGAGCGCTCCCATCAAGGCGTGCTTGTCCGGGAAGTGGCGGTAGACCGTGCCGACGCCGACGCCCGCGAGCCGGGCGACGTCGTCGATCTGAACCTCCGGGCGTGAGCTGGCGAACAGCTCGCGCGCGGCGGCGAGGATGCTCTCGCGGTTGCGCCGCGCGTCGGCGCGCATCGGTCTGGTGGCTGTCGTGGCGTTCATAGTTCCCCTCCTCCGCTCCGGCCGGTCGGCCGGAAACGGAATCCTAACTCCGTATGATACTGTGCTCCGAAACGGAGACGGAGTTCAGCTTCCACACGAGAGCCGCGAGATCTAGGACAGAAACTGACCTCGACCGCCGTTAGCTTCGGCAGCCCCCCGAACGTGACCGCAAAGGAGCGACGATGACCGATCAGCCGAGCCGCGTTGTCAACAAGAACGTCGCACTGCTGCTCCTGGCGATGACGCAGTTCGTGGTCGTGATCGACGCGTCGATCGTCAACGTCGCGCTGCCGTCGATCGGGACGGCGCTGCACTTCTCCCAGAACGACCTCTCGTGGGTCGTCAACGCCTACACGCTGACCTTCGGCGGCTTCCTGCTGCTCGGCGGGCGCCTCGCCGACCTGATCGGGCCGCCGCCGGATGTTCATGACGGGGCTCGTGGTCTTCTCGCTCGCCTCGCTGCTGGGCGGGCTCGCGCAGTCGGAGGCGTGGCTGATCGCCGCGCGCGCCGTCCAGGGCCTCGGCGCCGCGATCGTCTCGCCCGCCGCGCTGTCGATCATCACGACGACCTTCGCCGAAGGCGAGGAGCGCAACCGCGCGCTCGGCGTGTGGGGCGCCGTCGCCGGCGCCGGCGGCGCCGCCGGCGTGCTGCTCGGCGGGGTCCTGACGAGCGGCCTCAGCTGGCGCTGGGTGCTGTTCGTCAACGTGCCGATCGGGCTGGCGGCCGCGCGCGCTGGCGCCGCGCATCCTCGCCGAGAGCCGCGCCGAGGTCGAGACTCGCGACTTCGACATCCCCGGCGCCGTGACCGTCACGGCCGGGCCTCGTCGCTGCTCGTCTACGCGCTCGTCGACGCGGTCAACGCCGGCTGGGGCTCCGGCGGCGACGCTCGCCAAGATCGCGCGGCGCGCTGGTGCTGCTGGCGGTGTTCGTCGCGATCGAGCGCACCCGCCGCGCGCCGCTGATGCCGTTCTCGATCTTCCGCCTGCGCACGCTGCGCGGCGCCGACATCGTGGCGCTGCTGATCGGGATGTCGCTGTTCTCGATGTTCTTCTTCATCTCGCTCTACATGCAGCAGGTGCTCGCACTTCTCGGCGCTGCAAGACCGGCCTCGTCCTACCTGCCGCTCGCGGTCGGCATCATCCTCGCGGCCGGCGCCGCCTCGGTCGCTCACGACGCGGTTCGGCTTCAAGCCGGTGCTGCTCACCGGCCTGCTGTTCGTCGCCGGCGGGCTGCTGCTGGTTCTCGCAGGTCTCGGCGCACGGCTCCTTCGTGAGCGACGTGCTCGGCCCCTCGCTGCTCGCAGCGATCGGGCTCGGGCTGTCGTTCGTGTCGGTGACGATCGCCGCCGTGACGGGCACCCGCCCGCACGAGGCCGGCCTCGCTTCGGGGCTCGTCAACACCGCCCAGCAGGTCGGCGGCGCGCTCGGCCTCGCGATCCTCGCGACCGTCGCCAACACGCCGCACCAAGGACCTGGTGCAGGCGGGCGGGCACTCCCACGCCGAAGCGCTCACCAGCGGCTTCGAGCGCGCGTTCCTGGTCGGCGGCGGCTTCGCGCTCGTCGGCGCGCTGCTGACGATGGTCCTGATCTCCTCGCGCGACAGCCGCGAGCACTCAGAGGCCGCGCGCGCGGGCGAGGTGCCCGCGCCCGCGGCCTAGCGCGCTCGTCCGCCGCCTCGCCCGCACGGGGGCCACGGCCGCTCGCTGCGCCACGGGCGTCCACGTCCGATCCACCAGATCCATTTACACCAATGGTGCAGGTCGAGTACCTTCTCCACGCGTGACACTGGAGGAGCTCAGAGAGGCGGTGGAGCAGGGCACCATCGACACGGTGCTCCTCGCGCTCACCGACATGCAGGGGCGCCTGCAGGGCAAGCGGCTCACCGCGACTCACTTCCTCGCCGAGGTCGTCGAGCACGGCGCCGAGGGGTGCAACTACCTGCTCGCCGTCGACGTCGACATGTCCACCGTCGACGGCTACGCGATGTCCTCCTGGGATCGGGGCTACGGCGACATGCTGCTCGCGCCCGACCTCGACACGCTGCGCCCGGTGCCCTGGCAGGAGGGGACGGCGATCTGCCTCGCCGACGTCGCCTGGCTGGACGGAGCGGACGTCGTCGCCTCGCCGCGCCAGATCCTGCGCCGCCAGCTCGCGCGCCTTGCCGAGCGGGGCTGGAGCGCGAACGCCGGCACCGAGCTCGAGTTCATGGTCTTCCAGGACACCTACGAGGAGGCCTGGCACAAGAACTACCGCGACCTGCGCCCGGCAAACCTCTACAACGTCGACTACTCGCTGCTCGGCACCGCGCGGGTCGAGCCCCTGATCCGGAGGATCAGGAACTCGATGGCGGCCGCGGGAATGGTGGTCGAGGACTCCAAGGGCGAGTGCAACTTCGGTCAGCACGAGATCAACTTCCGCTACGCGGACGCCCTGCGGACCTGCGACGAGCACGCCATCTTCAAGAACGGCGCCAAGGAGATCGCCGCGCAAGAGGGCTACGCGATCAGCTTCATGGCCAAGTACGACGAGCGCGAGGGCAACAGCTGCCACATCCACTTCTCCCTCGCGGACGAGAACGGCCCGCTGTTCGCCCGTGCCGAGAACGACGCTCTCTTCGACTCCTTCCTCGCCGGCCAGCTCGCGTGCCTGCGCGAGCTGACGCTTCTGCTCGCGCCGAATGTCAACTCCTACAAGCGCTACGCCGCCGCGAGCTTCGCCCCCACGACGGTGGCCTGGGGCAAGGACAACCGCACGTGCTCGCTGCGCGTCGTCGGCCACGGCCCCTCCAAGCGCTTTGAGAACCGCGTCGGCGGCGCGGACCTGAACCCCTACCTGGCGCTCAGCGCGATCATCGCCTCGGGGCTGCACGGCGTCGACGCCGGACTCGAGCTCGAGCCTGCGTTCGAGGGCAACGCCTACGCCGATGACGGGCACCCGCGTGTCCCGGACACGCTGCACGCCGCGCGCGAGCTGTTCGCCGCCAGCGACATCGCGCGCGAGGCCTTCGGGTCCGACGTCGTCGAGCACTACCTGAACAACGCCGACGTCGAGCTCGCCGCCTTCGGCGCGGCGGTCACCGACTGGGAGCGCTTCCGGGGGTTCGAGCGGCTGTGAGCACGGCGCGCGAGGCGATGCCGGGCGGTGAGGGCGCCGGTCTCCTCGCGCCGCCCGAGGCGGTCTTCGCGCCGGTCCGCTCGCAGACCGCGTTCGAGGAGACGGTCGACCGCCTCGGCACCGCGATCAAGCTGGGGCTGCTGCCGCCGGGCTCGCAGCTGCCGGCCGAGCGCGAGCTGTGCGCGCGGCTGGGGATCGCGCGTTCGACGCTCCGCCAGGCGCTGACCGCCCTCAGCCAGAGCGGCCACGTGTTCGCGACCCGGGGCCGCGGCGGTGGCACGTTCGTGGCCGACCCCCAGCCGCCCGCCGACCCGCCGTCCAAGCGCGTGCTCGCGGAATGGCGCGACATCTGCGACCAGCGCCTCGCGGTCGAGCTCGGCGTCGCCGTGCTCGCGTCGCAGCGGGCGCCCGAGCCCGCGCTGGCCGCGCTCGACGAGGTCTGCGGGACCCTGGAGGACGCGATCGAGGACTTCGCGGCCTACCGGCAGGCCGACATCCGCCTCCACGTCGGGCTGGCGGAGGCGACGGGCTCGACGCGGCTCGTGCGCGCGATGACCGAGACCCAGGGCTCGATGACCGACCTGATCGCCTACATCGCCCATCCGCCGGAGGTCCTCTCCTCCTCCAACGCGCAGCACCGGCGGCTGCTGGCAGCGGTCCGCGAGGGCGACTCGATGCGCGCCGCGCAGGTGATGTCCGAGCACCTGCAGGGGACCGAGCACGTGCTGGCCGGGCTGCTTCCGGGCTAGGGACAGCCTGCCCGCGGCGGGCACCGCCGGCGAGCGACAGACACAGCCCCTGCTCCCGGGGGCGGCCGGCACGCTTCTGCGCCCGAGGGGACGCTCGCCTCGGCGCCCCGCAACCAGCGCGGGTTTTTGCCGTCCCAGGTCTTGACTTCCGTCCACGCATGCGCGTAATGTCACGATCGAAGGAGCGGGATCCAGACCTTTACGACCTCTTGGGGGCTAAGTCGATGAGCACAGCAGCCGAACCGATGGGGACCGACGAGCAGAAGCTCGCCGAGCTCGGTTACAAGCAGGAGCTGAACAGGGGCTGGAGCGGGTTCTCCAACTTCGCGATCTCATTCGCGATCATCTGCATTCTTGCGGGCTGCTTCACGACGTACGGCCAGGCTCTCAAGAACGGCGGGCCGATCGCGATCTCGATCGCCTGGCCGCTGATCTGCGGCTTGATCATGTTCGTCGCGTGGTCGATGTCAGAGCTCGCGTCCGCCTATCCGACCGCGGGCGGGATCTACTACTGGGCCTCGCGCCTGGGCGGTCCCGGGTGGGGATGGTTCACGGGCTGGTTCAACCTGATCGGGCTCGTCGCCGTCGTCGCCTCGGTCGTCTACGTGAGCGCGACCTTCCTCATGAACCTGCTCGGCCTCTACGAACTGCACTTCATCTTCAACTGGACCAAGGCGGCCGCCGGGACCAACCTCCACTACACGGCGCACGTCAACTTCGCGCTGTTCCTGTTCATCCTGCTGTGCGCCGGGCTCGTCAACATCTTCCGCAGCCACCTGGTATCGGTCTTGTACAACGTCTCGGTCTGGTGGAACGTGCTCGGCGTGGCGGTGATCGTCGTGATCCTGATCGCCGTGCCGAGCCACCACGCGAGCTTCTCCTACGTGTTCGGCCACAAGGCGAACGAATCCGGCTTCGCCGGCGGCTCCGTCACCGGCGCGAAATTCTGGCTCTACGTGCTCCCGCTCGGGTTCCTGCTCACGATGTACACGATCACCGGCTACGACGCCTCCGCGCACGTCTCCGAGGAGACCCGAGGAGCCGAAGACTCGGCCCCGAAGGGCCTCTGGCGCTCGGTCTTCTACTCGGCGATCGTGGGCTGGATCGTGTTGCTGGCGATCACCTTCGCGATCCAGAAAGGCCACGAAGCCGAAATCTACAAAGCCGGCTTCCCGGCGCTGACGATCTTCACCACGGCGCTGTCCTCGAGCGCGGCGAAGGCCGTGATCCTGATCTCGACCATCGGCCAGCTGTTCTGCGGGATGGCCTGCGTGACGAGCGCGTCGCGCATGACGTTCGCGTTCTCCCGCGACGGTGCCGTGCCGGGCCACAACCTCTGGCGGCGCCTCGGCCAGAACAAGACACCGACCTGGGCGGTGCTGTTCGTGTGCCTGTTCGCCGGCATCATCACGATCCCGGCGTACTTCCCGAACCATCTCGGCACGCCTGTCGCGTTCCTCGCGGTCACGTCGATCTCGGTGATCGGCCTCTACATCGCCTACACGATCCCGGTGTACCTGCGCTGGCGCCAGGGCGACAGGTTCAAGCCCGGCTCCTGGACACTCGGGCAGAAGTACAAGTGGGTCAACCCCATTGCGGTCGTCTGGGTGGCGATCTGCGTCGTCGTGTTCTGCCTGCCGTTCTCGCCCGAAGGCGTGCCGTGGGAATCGGGCTTCAGCTGGAACGCGGTCAACTACGCGCCGCTGGTGACGATCGGGGTGATCGCGGCGGTGACGATCTGGTTCGCGGTGTCGGCACGGAAGACGTTCACGGGCCCGATCCGGACCATCGACGAGCTCGACGTCGAACAGGCGCTCCCGGCGATCGCCGAGTCACCGTAGGACGAGGGTTGCAGGGGCAAGTTCCTCCGCCGGTCCGCCACGGCGGGTCCTAGCACCGTGAGCGAGCAGCTCACGGTGCTCGAGCCCGCCACGGAGGCGGTGCTCGCGGAAGTCCCGCGCGCCGGCGCGGCGGAGGCCGACGCGGCGGTCGCGGCCGCCCGTGCGGCGCTGCCCGCGTGGCGGGCGCTCGCGCCCGGCGCCCGCGCCGCGCTGCTGCGCGAGCTGGCGGAGGTGCTCGCGGCCCACGCCGAGGAGCTGGCGGTGCTGGAGGCCCGCAACGCCGGCAAGGCGATCGCCGACGCCCGCGGCGAGATGGGGATGGTCGTCGAGACCTTCCGCTACTACGCCGGGGCGCCCGAGCGGCTGCTCGGCGACACCATCCCGGTCGCCGGCGGCCAGGCGTTCACCGTGCGCGAGCCGGTCGGCGTCGTCGGCGCTGATCACGCCCTGGAACTTCCCGCTGACGATCGCCTCCTGGAAGCTCGGCCCCGCGCTCGCGGCGGGCAACACGGTCGTGCTGAAGCCGGCGGAGCTGACGCCGTTGACTGCCCTGCGCTTCGCCGAGCTCGCCGCCGAGGCGGGGCTGCCGCACGGCGTGGTCAACGTCGTCGTCGGCCCCGGCTCCGCCGTCGGGCAGCGGCTCGTCGAGCACCCCGGCGTGGACAAGATCGCGTTCACCGGCTCGACCGAGGTCGGCCGCTCGATCGCCGCCGGCGCCGCGCAGACGATCAAGCGCGTGACGCTCGAGCTGGGCGGCAAGTCGGCCAACATCGTGTTCGCCGACGCCGACATCGAGGCGGCCGCCGCGGCCGCGCCGCTCGCGGTGTTCGGGAACGCGGGCCAGGACTGCTGCGCGCGCTCGCGGATCCTCGTGCAGGCCGAGGCGATGGACGCCTTCATGGCCGCGCTGGAGCGCTCCGTGAAGGCGCTGCGGGTGGGCGATCCGCTCGCCGAGGACACCCAGATGGGGCCGCTCATCTCCTCGGGCCAGCGCGATTCTGTCTCCTCCTTCCTCGAAGACGGAGCGCCGGTCGCGTTCCGGGGCTCCGCGCCCGAGGGACCCGGCTTCTGGTTCGCGCCGACCGTGCTGGCGCCGGTGGCCCCGGACGCGCGTGCGGCCCGCGAGGAGATCTTCGGGCCGATCGCCGCGGTGATCCCGTTCCGCGACGAGCAGGAGGCGGTCGCGCTCGCCAACGACACGATCTACGGCCTGTCGGGATCGATCTGGACGCGCGACGGCGCCCGCGCCCTGCGTGTGGCGCGCGCCGTCCAGACGGGCGTGCTCTCGATCAACTCGAACAGCTCGGTGAGGGTCGCGACGCCGTTCGGCGGCTTCAAGCAATCGGGCTACGGGCGCGAGCTCGGCCCGCACGCGCTCGACGCCTACACCGAGGTCAAGACGATCTACTACGCGACGGAGGCATGAGCTGATGGCGGACGGACGGCTCGAGGGACGTGTCTGCGTGGTCACCGGCGCGGCCGGCGGCATCGGCGCCGCGACGGTCGAGATGTTCCAGCGCGAGGGCGCGAAGGTCGCGGGCGTGGACGTGCTCGCAGAGTGCCCCGGAGACCTCTCTCTGCAGATCGACCTCACCAGCGAGGAGCTCGTCGCCGACCTCTACCGCCAGGTGCGCGAGCGGTTCGGGCGCATCGACGTGCTGTTCAACAACGCCGGCATCTCCCCCAACGACGACGGTTCGGTGCTCGAGACCGCGCTCGACGCCTGGGAGCGCGTACAGGCCGTCAACCTGCGCAGCGTCTTCCTGTGCTGCAAGCACGGCATCCCGCACCTGCTCGAGAACGACGGCCCCGAACGCGGCTCGGTCATCAACACCGCCTCGTTCGTCGCCGTGATGGGCGCCGCGACCTCGCAGATCTCCTACACGGCCTCCAAGGGCGGCGTGCTCGCGCTCTCGCGCGAGCTCGGCGTGGAGTTCGCGCGCCGCGGCGTGCGCGTGAACGCGCTCTGCCCCGGCCCGGTGGACACACCGCTGCTCAAAGAGCTCTACGCCAAGGACCCCGAGCAGGCGGCGCGGCGCCTCGTGCACGTGCCGATGGGACGCTTCGCCGACGCGTCCGAGATCGCCTCCGCGGCGCTGTTCCTCGCCACCCCGGAGTCCTCTTTCGTGACGGCCTCGACGTTCCTCGTGGACGGCGGGCTGAGCGGCGCCTACACGACGCCGCTCGAGTAGCGGGCTTCGGCGATACTGCAGGCGATGGGGGCGACCGGCGAGAGCACAGCCGGAACCGAGGCGCGGGTCGCGGTCGCGACGGCGACGCTGTATGTGATCCCGGGCTCGCACGCGTGCACAGCCGCGAAGCTGATGCTCGAGCGCAAGGGCATCCCCTACCGCACCGTCGAGCTGCCCACGGGCCTGCACCCCCAGCTGGTGCGACTGCGCGGGTTCCCCGGCAGCCCGCAGCCGATGCGGATGGTCGACGGCAAGCCCACGCGCATGAGCGCGGTGCTCGACCGGCTCGGCACGGTCCCGGCGCTGAGCATCGGCTCCGAGAGGATCCAGCGCAACACCGAGATCGCCCGCTTCCTGGACAGGATCGCCCCGGCTCCGCCCCTGTTGCCGGCCGACGAGGGGCGCCGTGCAGCCGTCGAAGAGGCCGAGGCCTGGGCGGACGAGCCGCTGCAGATGTTCGCCCGGCGGCTCGTGATCGTCGCGGGGGCGCGCAGCCTCGATGAGATGTCCGAGCGCGGCGCCCGCGGGCGGCTCGGCGCGCTGCTCGCCGGCAACGGACCGCAACGCCAGCTCGCGGCCAAGCTGGCCGCCCGCACCACGTTCCGCGCGAACGCCGATGCGGAGCGGCGGCTGCTCGCGGAGCTCCCGGAGGTGCTCGACCGGGCCGACGGCTACTTCGCCGCGGGTACGATCGGCGGCCAGGAGCCGAACGTCGCCGACATCATGATCGCGCCGTCGCTGGCCCTGCTCGACTACCGCCTCGACATCCGCGACCAGCTGCGCGCGCGACCGTCGTTCGCGGTCGTCGAGCGGCTCCTGCCCGCCTAGGCCCCGGCGGAGGAATCGGCCTGGCGCACGGCCGCCGGCGCCTCGCCCACGGCGGCGTCGATGCGCCGCGCCATCGCGGCCAGGCGCTCGCGCAGCTCAGGCGGCCCGTCCAGCAGCTCGAAGTCGACGTTCGGCGCGGCGACCCTGAACGCCAGCCAGTCGAGATCGTCGTCGCTCGTCTCGTACACGCAGGTCCCGTCGGGCAGCTCGCGCAGCTGCCCCCAGCCGCCCGGAACGCGGACGCGCAGCTGATCCCGCGGCGCGAGGTAGCGCACTCGCGCCTCGTGGCGGTAGGAGACGCCTGCGAGCGTGCGCGTCAGATAGGCCGCGGCGTCGCCGCCGGGGACCGTCCGGGTCTCGAAGCGCGAGCCGGCGGACACCGGCGCGGACACGCGGTCCACACGGAACGTCCGCCAGCCGGTCCGCGAGGGGTCGAACGCGAGCAGGTACCACCTGCGCCCGTGGGCGAGCAGCGCGTGCGGCTCGACCAGGCGCCGGCTGCGCTCGCCGTCGCGTCCGCGGTAGGCGAAGCGCAGCAGCTCGCGGTCGCGGCAGGCGGCGCCGAGCACCGTGAGCACGGCTGCGTCGACCACCGGCCCGCCGCCGCCGGCCACGACCTCCGTCGCCCCGAAGGCCTGGACGCGCCTGCGCAGCCGCGCGGGCAGCACCTGTTCCAGCTTGACGAGCGCCTGCAGCGCCGTCTCCTCGACCCCGGCGACCGCCGAGCGGGCGGCGGTGCGCAGTGCGATCGCCACCGCGATCGCCTCGTCGTCGTCGAGCAGCAGCGGCGGCATCGCGGCGCCCGAGGTCAGCGAGTAGCCGCCCGCCGGACCGCTGGTGGAGTCGATCGGGTAGCCGAGCGCCCGCAGCCGCTCGACGTCGCGCCGCACGGTCCGGTGCGAGACGCCGAGGCGCGCGGCGAGCAGCGTCCCGGGCCACTCCCGCCGCGCCTGCAGCATCGACAGCAGCGCGAGCAGACGTCCGGCTGTCGGGGTCTCGGCCACGCGGTCATGATCCCGCAAATCGAGGACAGGAACTGGCCGCAATCTTCCATAGCCTGCGCGCACTGCCAAGAGACGAAAGGAACCCCGCGATGGACTACAAGCTCGAGCTGATCACGATCCCCGTTTCCGACGTGGACCGGGCCAAGGAGTTC
The DNA here is from genome assembly GCA_963738815.1 of uncultured Solirubrobacteraceae bacterium. Lineage (GTDB taxonomy): Bacteria > Actinomycetota > Thermoleophilia > Solirubrobacterales > Solirubrobacteraceae > Palsa-744. The sequence continues at coordinate 291,325 of CAVTXW010000004.1, read as the reverse complement.
TACAGCGGCGCCGGGTTCGTCGCCGAACACGACCACCGCGTCGATGAGAACACGCGCTTCGTCCAGCTCACACCCCCGGGCTCGGCCTGCTCGATCGCGCTCGGCCAGGGATTGACGGAGGCTGCGCCCGGCTCGGTCCAGGGCCTGCAGCTCGTGGTCGCGGACGCCGACGCCGCACACGAGGAACTCGCCGGCCGCGGCGTGGAGGTCAGCGACGTGCAGGACTTCCCCTGGGGCCGCTTCGTGTTCTTCGCCGACCCCGACGGCAACGGCTGGGCCCTGCAGGAGCTGCCGGCGCGCGGGTAGGCCACGGCCGCTCGCGCTACGGCCGCGGCGCGGCCTAGAGCGTGACGGCCGCCTCGCGCCCGGAGCGCGCCGCGCCGACCGAGGCGGCGATCACCAGCGCGATCCCGATCAGCGTGCGCCCGCCGAGGCGCTGGCCGAGCACGATCAGCCCGGCCAGCGCCGCGACGGCCGGCTCGAGGCTCATCAACACACCGAAGACCGCGGGCCTGATCCGGCGCAGCGCCTCGACCTCGAACGAGTAGGGGATCGCTGAGGACAGCACCCCGACGGCGGCGCCCAGCGCGAGGGCTTCGGCGCTGAGGAGCTCGCCCGCGCCTTCGGCGATGCCGAACGGCGCCACGACGACCGTGCCGACGCACATCGCCAGGGCGAGCCCGGTGCCGCCCTCGAACGCGCGCCCGAGGCGGGCGTTGACGAGGATGTAGGTGCCCCAGAGCCCCCCGGCGAGCAGCGCCAGCGCGACGCCGAGCGGGTCGAGGCCGTGGCCTTCGTGGCGGGTGAGCAGGATGATCCCGGCCGCCGCCAGCGCCACCCACAGCAGATCGAGCCGGCGGCGAGAGCCCGTGAGCGCGACGGCCAGCGGCCCGACGAACTCGAGCGCCACGGCGATCCCCAACGGGATGCGCGCGATCGCGGCGTAGAAGCTCAGGTTCATGGCGCCGAGCACGAGCCCGAACAGCGCCGCCAGCCGCAGGTCCTCGCGCGTGCGCCCCGCCAGACGCGGCCGCCACACGGCGAGCAGGATCAGCGTGCCGAAAGTCAGCCGTAGGAACGCGGTCCCCGCCGGACCGACGCGGTCGAACAGCGTCGCCGCGAGCGCGGCTCCGAACTGCACCGAGGCGATCCCGCCGAGGACGAGCGCGGTCGACGGCGAGCGGGCCAGCAGCCCGCCGGCCTCGGCGTCCTGTGTGCGTTCGGGCATCGGCTGGCGATCGTAACCCGCCCCCGCCGCAGTTCCGGCGCGGATAGGATCCGCCGCCACCGGCAAGGGGGCACCAGATGGGCCAGACGAACCAGGCGATCACACCGCAGCTCAGCGCCGAGCGGCTGGCCGGCACGTTCCCCGGCGACCTCGGCATCGAGCTGACCGAGATCACGGACGAGCTCGTGCGTGGCCGTATGGCCGTCGACCGGCGCCACCTCCATCCAATGGGCTATGTGCACGGCGGCGCCTGGGTCGCGTTCGCCGACACCGTGGCCGCCTGGGGCACGCTTCGCCACCTCCCCGAGGACCGCGGCTTCACGACCGTCGAGCTGAAGATCAACGTGATCTCATCGGCGGGCGACGGCGATCTTCTGACCGCCATCGGGGAACCGCTGCACGTCGGCTCGCGCACGCAGGTCTGGCAGGTGCGGGTCCTGAAGGCCGGCACCGAGCGCCGGCCGGCCTCCTCATCAGACGAGCGTCTCGCGGCGAGCTTCACCTGCACGCAGATAGTGATCTGAGAAGCCGCCGGGGACGGCCGCGTCAGCCGGCGAGCGCCGCCATCGCGGCGTTGCGGCCCGGGATCCCGCTGACGCCGCCTCCCCGCCGCGCGCCGGCTCCGCACAGCAGGACCGAGGGGATCTCGGTCTCGACGCCCCAGGTTCCGACCTCGTGCTGATCGGCGGCGAACGGCCACGACAGGTCGCGATGGAAGATGTGCCCGCCCGGCATGCGGAGCTCGCGCTCGAGATCGAGCGGCGTCCGCGCCTCGACGCAGGGGCGTCCGTACCCGTCGCGCAGCAGGCAGTCCGCGAGCGGCTCCGCGAGGACGCTGTCGAGCGAGGCGAGAGTCGCCGCGAGCGCCCGCTCCCGGGCCCCGTCGGGGTCGGCGGCGAACAGCCGTGCGGGCATGTGCAGGGCGAACACGGTGAGGGTGTGGACGCCGGCCGCCCGCAGCTCCGGAGCCAGGATCGAGGGGTCGGTGAGCGTGTGGCAGTACGCCTCGCAGGGCACCGGGTCCGGCAGCTCGCCGGCCGCCGCCCGCTCGTAGGCCGCGTCCAGCTGCCGGGCGGTCTCGTTGACGTGGAAGGTGCCCGCGAACGCGCGCTCGGGGGTGATGCCCGCCTCGCGCACGCGCGGCAGGCGTGACATGAGCAGGTTGACCTTGAGCTGGGAGCCCTCGGGCCTGGCCGCGTGCTCCTCGCCGGTGAGGCGCGCGAGCTCGCAGGGGGCGGCACCGAACAGCACGCGGCGGGCGGCGAGACGGACCTCGCGCTCGCCTTCGCGGCAGAGGACCTCGGCGCCGTCCTCGCCGGCCTCGATCGCGAGCGCCTCGACCCCTGTCCAGAGCTCGGCCCCCGCCCGCGCAGCGGCGAGGGCGAGCGCGTCGGCCAGCGCGCCCATCCCGCCGACGGGTACGAGCCACTCGCCGGTGCAACGGCCGATCACGTGGTAGAGGAAGCAGCGGTTCGCGAGCAGCTCCTCCCCGTCCGCAGCCGCGAACGTGCCGATCAGCCCGTCCGTCAGGGCCACTCCCGCGAGCACATCGTCGCCGAGCCGCTCGCGCACCGTCTCGCCGAGCGGCCGTTCGAACAGCGCCTCCCAGTCGGCCGGGCCCACCGCCGCGCGGAGCTGCTCGCGGCTGGGCAGCGGCCCGGTCAGCGTCGGGAAGACGACGGACGCGACGCGCCCGGTGATCGCATACAGCGCTCGCCAGGCGTCGTATGCCCCGGGATCGCCGCTCACGGCGGCGAACGAGCGCGCGGTTGCGGCGGGGTCACCGTGATCGACGAGCAGGCCGCGCGCGCCGGAGCTGCGCGGATCGGGCGTGTAGGAGGAGACGGGGCGGCGGGCGAGCTCGATCGCGAGCCCGAGCTCCTCTGCGATCTGAGCCGGCAGCAGGCTCACGAGGTAGGCGTAGCGCGAGAGGCGCGCGGGCACACCGGGGAACACCTCAGCGGAGACCGCGGCGCCGCCGAGCGAGGCGCTCCGCTCGATCACGAGGCAGGAGCGTCCGGCGCGCGCGAGGTAGGCGGCGGCGACGAGCCCGTTGTGACCGCCGCCGACGACGACCGCGTCCCAGCGATCGCGCCCGGTGCCGGCGCTCACCGCTCGGCGAAGCCGAGGATCAGCTGCTCGGTCTCGAGCGGCACGTCGAGCTGGGGCATGTGCCCGACGCCGTCGAGCACGACCCAGTCGGCGTTGGGCAGCCACTCGTCCCGGTAGCGGACGGCCGCCGCGGGCCACGGCAGGATCTGGTCCTCGGTGCCCCAGACGATCCGTACCGGACAGCCGATCCTCTCGGCGTCCAGCGAGAAGCCGTTGGCCAGCGCGCTCTGCATCAGCTCCGGGGCCCCCTCGCAGCCGATCATGCCGCGCGCCTGGTGCGCGAGCAGCTCGACCGGGATGTGCTCGTAGTTGCAGACGGTCTGTGACGTCGCCATCCGGCGCCCCTCCGGAGTCGCGAGCAGCGCGTCGAGCTGGGGCTCGGCGGCGGTCAGCCCGCTCGCGCAGCGTCGTGAAGAACGGCACCAGCGTCGTGGAGAAGATGTCGTCGTCGGCCGCCCAACCCCCGGCCGGGGCGAGCGCGACCACGCTCTCGGCGCGGCCGCGAGCCGCGAGCTGCATCGCGAGGTAGCCGCCGAGCGAGTTGCCCGCGACGTGGGCTGTGTCCCATCCCGCCGCGTCCATCGTCCGTTCCAGCTCTGAGACGAGCGCGTCCGCGCTCAGCGGCCCGGCGCCGGGACGGGCGCCCGCGTGACCCGGCAACGTCGGCGCGAGCACCTCGTGCCTGCGCTCGAGCGCCGGGAGCACGAGCTCCCACGTGCGCCACGTGTCGGTGAACCCATGGACGAGAAGGAGCGGAGGGCCCTCCCCGCCGCGATGCGCTTCGCTGAAGGCGCTCGCCACGAACGGGAAGCTATCCGGAGGCGAGCTCCCGCGCGTCGCGCTCGGCGAGCTGGGCGATGTTCAGCAGCTGCCGGCGCATCATCACGAGGTCGCCCGCGGCAAGCAGCGCACGTGCCGGCAGGCTGCCGAGCGGCCCCGCGGGGGGCATCACCAGCAGCTTGGCGACGAGGCGAGAGCTCGCCGGCCGGGCGCCGTCGCGCACCCGGTAGGTGACCACGACCTCGCCGAACAGGGTCCCGCTCGAGCGCACCGTGATCGAGCGGCCGGGCTCGAACTCGACGAGCCGGAAGATGCGCATGAAGCGCTGCCCGGGCTCCAGCGAGTCCAGTCCGGGAGTGAGCGCCTGCGGGCTGCGCCGGCCGCCGTTGTCGATCACGTCGTAGCTGTACGGCGCAGCGCGGAGCTGGCACAGCCACCGGAACACCTCGGCGGGCGGCGCTTCGACGTCGACCGCGCGGTAGAGCCGCATCGGCGCGCCGGCGAGCAGACGGTCGCACGGGAAGCCCTCGGCGCGCTCGGCCGGCGTCGAGCCCCAGTTGCGCACAACCGCGGGACAGCGCGGAAGCGCGGCGGCGGACATCACGCCGCCTCGGGGACGGCGACGACGCCGAGCGGGCCGCGCAGCGCGGCCAGCGCCGGCGCGTAGAGGCGCTGCTTGATCGTCCGCATCGTCTCCGGCGGCTTCCCTGACAGGGCAGCCGCCCGCTCGCACGCGCGGCTCAGCACCTCCTGCTCGCCGACCGCCTCCTCGACGATCCCGGCCTCCGCGGCTTCGACGCCGCCGTACCGGCGTCCGAGCACGACCGCCTCGTGGACGGCGCCCGACGGGCAGGCGCGATGCGAGCAGCCCGGTCATGCCCGGCGTGAAGGGGATGCCCATGTCCACCTCCGGCAGGCAGAACCAGCCACGGTCCGCGCGCATCACGCGCTGGTCGTGCGCGAGCGCGAGCATCGCCCCCGCGGCGTAGGTGTGACCCTGCATCGCGGCCACGGTCGGAACGCCGATCTCGAGCACGCGGGCGAGCATCTCATGCACGCGCGCGAGGAAGTCCATCGCGGCGTCTCCCTGCGTGGCCATCCATTCCAGGTCGAGGCCGTTCGAGAACACCTTGCCTCGCGCCGTCGTGACCAGCGCGCACGGCGCCGCCGCTTCGACCTCGTCGAGACAAGCCTCGAGCGACGAGACGAAGTCGTCGTTGAAGCGGTTGTGGCCCTCCCCCAGGTCGAGCACGAACAGGTCCTGGTCTCTGCGCAGCGACGGCATCGTGGCCTCCTTCTTAGAGCGTCTGTTCTAGAACGTATACTCTACATGCTCTTGCCACGCCAGGTCTTCTCCACCGACGCGATCCTCGACGCAGCCCGCGAGGTGGTCGTCACGCGCGGCTCCCGGGGAGCCACCGTGGAGGCGATCTCGCGTCGCGCCGGCGTGCCGGTCGGCTCGATCTACCACCGCTTCGACTCGCTGGCCGAGCTGCTGGCCCGCACCTGGCTGCGCGCCGCGCGGGCCTCGCAAGAGCGGGCCCTGGCGGTTCCCGTCTCGCTCGATCGCCCGCTCGAGAGCGCCGTGGCGGTGGCGCTGGCGATGTACGACCACTGTCTCGAGCGCCCGGAGGACACGCTGCTGCTCGACGCGCTCGCCCGCGAAGACCTGCTGACGATGGACCTCGGCGCCCTGCGCGGCGAGCTGGAGAGCGTCAACGAGCGGGTGGAAGCGCTGATGGCAGGCCTCGCGCGCGCCCTCTACGGCCGCGCCGACCGTCGCACGCGCGACCTGGTGCTGCTGGCGCTGGTGGACATGCCACACGGGTTCGCGCACCGGCAGCTGGCGTCGGGGACGCACACTCCGGCGCGGCGCGAGCGGCTGCCGGCCGCGGTGCGGGCAGCGCTCGCGAGCGGCGGCGAGGCGCCGCGACGGCGAGCGCGTCCGCGACGGCGCGCAGCGCCGAAGCGCCGAAGCATCCGAACACGTCCATAGGCTCACCGTCGTGAGGAGCCGGGACGCGACGGGGACGATGCGCGCCGCGGGCGGGGTCATGCTCGCGCTGGGCGCGCTGCTGGTCGCTGACGCGCCGCGAACAGCCGCTGGACCGACTTCGAGCTGTTCCTCGTCTTCGCCGCTCCCGGCGGCGGCGCTGTTCGCGCTCGCGGTGAGAGGCGCCGAGGGCGCGGCGCAGGATCGCGCCGAATCCTGGCGAGGGGTCCTGCTCGTCGCCGCCGTGCTGCTGTCGCTGGTGGCGCTGTTCCAGTTCCTGGCGTGGGTCGGGGCGGACACCCGCCACCTGCTCTACGACGCCGCCGTGCTCGTCGTCACGGCGGTGATCGCCGCCGTGGGCGCGCGGCGCGTCCGCGCGCCCTACGTGATGCTGCTCGCCTCGTTCGCGCTGCTCGGGCGCCTGGATGCTCGTCTGGATCAAGATCTTTCCCGACCCCTCGGGCAACACGGTGCGCTGGCTGCTGCTCGGCGGCGGGGCGGCGCTACTGCTCGCCTCGGCGCTCGTCGATCTCGCCGGGGCGTCAGGGATCCGGCGAGATCGCCACCGCCGGCGCGCTCGGCGTGGTCGCGGCGGGGATCCTCGGCGTGTTCGTCAGCGCGTTCGGCGGTCTGGTCGGTCGGGACGGTGTCGACCTCGTCTCGGGAGCCACCGGCCAGGAACAGTCGTCACATCGGGGCGTCGGCCCGCGCTCGGCGGCCATCTCTCCGGCTCGCAGACGACCGGCTGGGACATCTACCTGCTCGTCGTCTCGCTCGTGCTGATCGTCGCCGCGGCGCGCGCACGCGCAGGCGCGGCCTCGGCTACGTCGGCGTGCTCGGGATCGTGCTCTTCTTCGCCAGCACGGCCGCCCAGCTCGTCCGCGTGTCCGCGGGCCACTCGCCGCTCGCACAGCCTCGCTCGGCTGGCCGCTCGTGCTCGTGCTCCTCGGCGTCGCGGGCCTCGCCGCGCCGCTGCTGCGCCGCAGCGAGACCTGACCGCCGCTCAGCGCAGCTCCTCGGGCGTCGTTCCCGGCTCTGCGAGCGCGAGCTGGAAGTACGCGACGTGGTGCCAGCTTCCGAGCTTGTAGCCGATGTTCGTGTAGGTCCCGACGGGGCGGAATCCCATCGCCAGGTGCAGCCCCTCGCTGGCCTCGTTCGGCACTGTCATCCCGGCGACCGCGTTGCGAAAGCCGCGGCGCCCTCAGCCGCTCGAACAGCCCCTCGTAGAGGGCCCGGCCCGCGCCGCTGCGGCGGCGGCCCATCTCGACGTAGACGCTCACCTCGCACGAGAAGCGGTAGGCGGGCCGGGGGTGCAGCTGCGCGCCGTAGGCGTAGCCGGCCACGGCGCCCTCGTCCTCCAGCACGACCCACGCGTGGCCGGCGCTCGATGACGCGATCCGCGCGGCCATCTGCTCGGCGCCGGGCGGGTCGAGCTCGAACGTGATCGGGGTGTCGCGCACGTAGGGGGCGTAGATCGCGGCGCACGCCGCCGCGTCGGCCGGCCCGGCATCGCGCACGCCGGCACTCGGATCTGTCTGGGCCATCGGCCCGACAAGATACGCGGCCCGGGTGCAGCGGCTACGGTTCGGCGATGAACCGCATCCACAACCTGGTCTGCTCATCGGGGTGGTGGTCGCGGGTCGTCGAGCGCGAACTGCTGCCGTGGGGGCTGGCCGGCGTCGAGACCGGCGAGGAGGTGCTCGAGTTCGGGCCCGGCTTCGGAGCGACGACACGGGTGCTCGCCGAACGCCCGGGACGGCTCGACGTGCTGGAGCTCGAGCCCGGCTACTGCCGGCGGCTGGAACGCAAGCTCGGCGACAAGGTCGCGGTGACGCAGGGCGACGCGACGGCGATGCCCTACGCCGACAACTCGTTCTCGGCCGTCGTGTGCTTCACGATGCTCCACCACCTGCCTGAAACCGAGTTGCAGGACCGCGCGTTCGCCGAGGCGCTGCGCGTGCTGCGCCCGGGCGGCGTCTTCGCCGGCACCGACAGCATCGGGACCGGGCGGGTCTTCAAGCTGATCCACGTCGGCGACACGCTGAACCCGATCGACCCGGCATCGCTCCCGGAACGGCTCGAAGGCGCCGGGTTCGAGAGTGTGCGGGTCAGCACCGGCGAGAGCTCGTTCCGCTTCCGGGCCGAGCGCCCCGGCTGAGCCGGGGCGCGGCCCGGCGCGGGAGATCCCTAGCGCCGCTCGGCGAGCAGCTTCACGAGCTTGTCCAGCTGGCTGTTCCAGCCGAGGGTCGCCATCCCGGGCATGTCCTCGGAGGCGACCATCCGCGAGGTCACGACCACCTTCGTCCGCCCGGCGCCGAGCTCGACGAACTCGATCGTCGTCTCCCCCGACTCGATCATCGGGTGGTCGGTGATCTCCTCGCCGAAGGACAGGCGCTGCGGCGGCTCGACGATCCCGAAGTGCCCGTCGTTGGGGTACTCCTGCCCGTCGGGCCCGACCATCGTGATGCGGCAGACGCCGCCCGGTTTGAGGTCGAACTCGATTTTCTCGCGCGGGGTCGTGAAGTGCTCCGGCCCCCACCATCTTCGCGACCTCGTCCGGATCCGTCCACACCCGCCACACGAGCTCGCGCGGCGCCTCGAGCTCGCGCTCGATCACGATCGTGTGCTCCGTCATCGTGTGCTCCGTCATCGTCTGCTGCTCGTCAGCCATCAGCGTCTGCCTTTCTCTGGATCTCCATCAGATGACTCGCCAGGCGATCGAGCCGACCCTCCCAGATCGCGCGGTACTGCTCGAGCCATTCGGAGACGGCGCGCAGCGGCGCGCCCTCGAGCCGGGACGGGCGCAGCTGCGCCGTCCTGCCGCGCGTTATCAGCCCGGCCCGCTCCAGCACCTTGAGGTGCTTGGAGACGGCCTGCACGCTGAGCGGGAAAGGCTCCGCCAGCTCGTTCACCGAGACCTCGCCGTCCACCGCCAGGCGCGCGAGGATCGCTCGCCTCGTGGGATCGGCGAGCGCCGAGAAGGTGGTGCTGAGCTGATCGGTCGCCATCGTATTCATCTAAGTAGTTTATCAACTATATGGTTTAATAGCAGAGGATCCGCGGCTGGGTCAAGGGCGGCCTCGCCGGGCTAACCTGAGCGCGATGCTCCAGGAGCTGCTCGCGATCGCCCCTGGGACCACGTTGCGCGTGCTCGCGCACGAGCCCGAGCGGCTCGAGCTCGAGGCCAGCTATGAGGGCGGCGGCGCCGAGCCGCCCGCGCACCTGCACCCCAGCCAGGACGAGCGCTTCGAGGTGCTCGCGGGCAGGATGCGCGCGCGGATCGATGGGCGCGAGCGCGAGCTGTCCGCAGGCGAGAGCGTCGAGATCGCCGCCGGCACCGAGCACCAGATGTGGAACGCGGGCACGGAGCGCGCGGTGATGCGGTGGACGACGATGCCGGCCGGGCGCACGCTCGATTGGTTTCGCGAGCTGGCCGCCACGATCGCGGGCGAGCCGATCGGCGACCCAGCGAACCTGCTCGAGCGCTACAGCGACGTCTTCAGGCTCGCCTGAGCCCTCACGACAGCGCCACCGGCCCCGGGGCGAGGACGTCCGGGTCGTGCCCCGGAACCACCCTCACGCCCTGATCGCGCATCGCGCGCAACCGGCCGGCTGAGCTTGCCTGGGCGTCGAAGTCGTCGCCGAACGACGGGAACCGCAGGTCGTCGAGCGTGGCGGCGAAGTGGCCGACATCAGCGCCGAGGACGAGCCCCTCGCCGATCCGCACCGACTGGTGACCGGGGGTGTGACCGGGCGTCAGGAGCAGCTCGATCGAACCATCGCCGAGCAGGTCGTGGTCGCCGTCGACGAGCTCGACGCGACGATCGTCCAGGGCGTAGTCGCGCGGGTAGAAGAAGTTGCGGCGGATCGTCGCCTCGTCGTGGCCGCCCGTCCACTCCCGCCGCTGCACGACGACCGGGACCTCCGGCGGGAGCAGAGCCAGGCCGCCCACATGGTCGAAGTGCAGGTGGGTGAGCACGACCCGCGTCAATGTCGAAAGGTCGATCTGCTCGGCGATGCTCCGCTCCTGCTCGAGCGCCATGAACGACGCCTGCCCGCCGTAGTGCGCACCCGTGTCCCGGACGGCATCCGGGTTCAGACCGGTGTCGATGAGGACGCGCTCGGTGTCGGTCTCCACCAGGTAGGCCGGGATCGGGAAGCGCAGCTGTGCCGCGGGGTCCTCGCCCTGACGCCAGACCATCGCCGGCGAGGTGATCCAGCCCACGTTGAGCATCTGAACCCGCATGTCCCTCCCCTGCTCGCTTGGCGCGCGGAAAACTATCAGACCGTCAGTCGGTTTACAATCCGGGGATGACAGATGGGCGTGTAGTGAGAGGCGAGGCCACGCGCGAGCGGGTTCTGAGCGCGGCCCGAGAGCTGTTCGGCCGGCGCGGCTACGAGGGCACCTCGATCGCGGCCGTGCTCGATGCCGCGGGCGTGGCCCGCGGGGCGCTCTACCACCACTTCGCCAGCAAGACCGCGCTGTTCGACGCCGTGCTCGAGCAGGTGGTCGCCGAGCTCGCCGCCACGGCCGCGGACGATGCACAGTCCGGCCCCGACGCCCTGGAGAACCTGCGCGCGGGCGCGCGCTCGTGGATGCGCATGGCGCTGGACCCGGCGGTGCAGCGGATCTACCTGCTCGACCCGCAGGCGGTCGTCGGGTGGGCGCGCTGGCGCGAGCTCGACGAGCGCTACTGGCTCGGCGGGCTGCGGGCAAGCTTCGCGAAGCTCGCCCGAGAGGGCCGCGTGCCGGCCGGGCAGGACCGGTTCCTCGCGTACATGCTGTGCGCCGTCCTGACAGAGGCGGCCCTGTTCGTCGCCTACGCCGAGGACCAGCCGAGCGCGGGCGCGACGGCGCAGGCGTCGGTCGATCTGCTCCTGGACCGGCTCGTCAGCCCCGGCTAGGGGCGGCCGGAGCGCTCGGCCTTCGGCGTGCTGCATCTGAGGTCCGCGGGCCGCTCAGCCCCCGCGCAGCCCCGCGAGCACACCGAAGGCCTGCTTGCGATGGCCACGGTGCGTCTCGATCCCGTAGCCGCCGCCTTCGCGGGCGTCGCGGTAGCCGTAGAACGTCACTCCCGCTATGTAGCCCGTCTGGCGGGCCCAGCGCGCGAACGAGCCGATCGCGAAAGCCTGTTCGGCTTCGCTGTAGAGCAGGCTGTCGCCGTTGTTGTGCCCGGTTGGGAACCCGACCTCCGTGATGTAGATCGGCTTGTGCGAGACCTTCTCGTCCGCTTCGATCTCCCGGCGGTTGCCGAGGATCGCCTGCGCGCGGGTGCCGTTGCCGCCGTAGGGATGGTTCGTCACCGCGTCGACATCGGCCAGCGCAGTCGCGTTCTTCGACCACGCTTCGCCCCACGCGTTCGAGGAGTCGTGCCCGCCGTCCCAGGAGGCAAGCTCGAGCGGTGCTCGCGCGCCGAGCTCCCGAGCGAGCGCGACGTGGACTTCGACCAGGAGCTGCGCATAGCTTTCGCTGTTCTCGGCCGATTCCGCCTCAGGGCCCCAGAACCACTCGCCGCCGGGCTCGTTGAGCACCTCGATCGCGAACACGTGCGGGTTGTGCCTGACGAACGCGAGCACCCGGGCGACGTAGGCGGCATGATCGAGCCCGCTCACCCCCGCGCGCGTGTACGGGCCGGAGAAGTCAGCGATCACCCGCAGGCCGGCACGTTCCCAGCGCATCAGCGACGGCGGGTTGGTGAGCCGCACGATCGTGCCGACCGTGCGCAGGTCCCGCGGTTCCGAGGGCCCCCAGTAGCCCGCGTTCAGGCCGAGCAGGAACGAGCCTGCGGCGGCGCGCCGGGCCGGGTGCGCTGCGGCGGTTGTCACAGCGAGCACGGCGAGGCCCAGCAGGGCCGCCGGCAGCATCCGGCGCAGCAACCGCGGCGTTCGGTGCCGCGTGCGACTGTCCGATCGTGAGTCGTTCAGAGGCCGGCAGCCAATCAGATGGCGCACCGCTGTGCGCCGCTCCGCGTCAGGGGGCGCACGCGCGCGTGCCGTAACCTGGCGACCATGCGCAAGCTCCAGAGCCAGGGCGTTCATCACATCACGCTCGTGGGCGCCGACCGCCGGACATCGATCGACTTCTGGGAGGGCCTGCTCGGGATGCCGTTCGTCTTCGAGCAGCCCAACCTCGACAACCCCAGCGAGAGCCACCTCTACTTCGACCCCGGCGACGGACGGCTCATCACCGTCTTCACCAACGAGGAGCGGGCGGGCGACGCGCAGCGCACCCCGACCGACCCCGGCTGCGTGCATCACATCGCGTTCGCACTCTCGCAGGCCACCTTCAAACAAGCCGTCACGCGTCTCGATGAGCGCGGCATCCGCCACAGCGGGGTCAAGGACCGCGGCTTCATGGATTCGATCTACTTCGAGGATCCGCTGGGGCTGCTGATCGAGCTCGCCTCCTACCGCTTCGAGCCCCCCGCGGGCCACACCCACGCCGAGGTGCTGCTCGAGGCCCACCGCATCCGCGTGGCGCAAGGCGACTACAACATCGACCCCGTCCACCTCGCCGACGCGATCGAGCGGCTCGTCGCGACCTCGACAGGCTCGCTGTCGGAGGACCGCTCGCCGAAGGACCCCTACCCGCGCGGGGCCGCCGGCGAGGAGTGAGTCAGGAGCGCTGGTAGGAGACGACGACCTCGCCAACCGCCCGCGCCGGGGGCGCGGCCGCGTTGGGGATCACGTTCGCGCGCATCCATTCGTCCCCGATCGCGTCGCGCATGCGGTCGATGGCGGCCTCGTCCTCGCCGACGATCACGAGCACGAGGTCGGTCTCCCCCGTGCGGATCATGTGGACGGCGTGGATGCCCTCCACGGCCGCGATGCGCGCGGGCATCTCGAGCCGGGCGGCCTCGAAGACGGACTCCTCCAACGGCCGCGCGAGCGCGATCGTGTTGACCACCGCCTGCACGCGCTGATCCTAGCGGCGCCCCGCGGGTAGGCTCGACGCGAGGAAAGGAGCACGCATGCAGCTGACACGAAACGCGCTCGAAACCAACGCCGGCCCGAGCGACTGGTTCACAGGAGACGTGCACATCGACGCGGTCGCTTCCCCGTCGCCGCCCTCACGGGTCGCCGCCGCCTTCGTGCACTTCGCACCGGGCGCCCGCACGGCCTGGCACACGCACCCGCTCGGTCAGACGCTCTACGTCACCGAGGGCGTGTGCGTCTGCCAATGCCGCGGCGGCGCAAGCGAGGAGCTCCGCCCCGGCGACCGCGTCTACTTCGCACCGGGAGAAGAGCACTGGCACGGCGCCGGGCCCGGCCGGTTCATGACGCACCTGGCGATCCAGGAGGCGGACGAGCACGGGAGCGCGGTCGCCTGGGGCGAGCACGTGAGCGACGAGGAGTACGCGGCCGCCCAGCGCGGCTGAGCGGCCGGGTACCCGGTCAGCCGGGAATGCCGGGCGGGCCGATGATGTCGATGCCGTAGCCGGCGGCGACGGCGACGAGCGCGTCGACGTCGGGCGCCTCGCCGCTCGCGGGCGGGATCTCCAGACGCTCGGCCGGTGTCGAGAGGGCGCGGACGAAGTCCTCGAAGCCGGCCGGCTCCACCACGAGCAGGAACCTGGCCTCCTCGGAGCTGACGATGAAGGTGTGCGGGACATCGCGCGGTCCGTACACGAACGATCCGGCGGGAGCGACGATCGTCTCCCCGCCGACCCAGAAGGTCAGCTCGCCCTCGATCACGTAGAACCACTCGTCCTCGCGATGGTGGACGTGCAGCGGCGAGCCCGTTCCGCGCGGACTGAAGCTCTCGGTCACGGCCACCCGGCCCGCGGTCTGCGCCGCGTCCGCCTTGATCGTCGTCAGCCCGCCCATGAACCACAACGCCTCCCCTCCGGCGGGGGCGAGTGCGATCGGGGCCGGCGTCTCAGTGGTGTCGGTGCTCATGGTTCTCCTCTTGTCGCTTGGGGGTCGAGGAGATCGTGGCGCCGCAGCGCGCGAGGAACCACCCCTCGCGCGTGGGGATATTCCGCGCACCTGGGAGCGGTACCGTCCCGAGCATGGCCGAGCCGATCATGGACGAGATCGCAGCCCTCGCCGCGAGGGGCCTGCCGCGCTCCGAGCTGTTCCGCGAGCTCGCGCCCCGGCTCAGGAAGGTGATCGAGAGCGATGCGACGTGCTGGCACACGCTCGATCCGTACACCCGCCTGATGACGAGCGACTCGCCTGACGAGCTGATCGAACGGGGCGTCTTCACCGCCGAGTCGGCTCCCGCGGCCGGCGAGCTGATGGCGCGCAGCGAGTACCTGATCGAGGACTTCAACACGTTCGCTTCGTTGGCCACGCGGCGCGTACCGGTCAGCTCGCTCGAGCACTCCACGCGTGGTCGCCCCGAGCGCTCCACCCGCTACCGGGAGCTGCTCGCCCCCGCCGGGATCCCGCACGAGCTGCGCGCGGCGTTCGTCCTGCGCGGCCGGGCCTGGGGCGCGGTGCACATCGCGCGCCGCGAGAGCTCGGGCCCCTTCAGCGATCGGGACGTGAGGACGCTGACGCGCGTGACCGCTGCGATCGCACACGCGATCCGTGGCTCGCTGCGCTTCGACGCGGCGCGCCGCGGCGAGCACCCGGAATCCCCCGGCCTGATGGTTCTCGCGGCTGACAACGAGGTCGAGCTCCTGACACCACCGGCCTACGAGCTGCTCGCCGCGATGCGCAGCGACGCCGCGAGCTACGAGCCGGACGCGCCACCGTCGGCGATCCTCGCGCTCGCTTCGTTCCTCCGGGGAGCCGGCGCACACGCGGCGCATGAGCACGGCCAGATCACGGTCCCGAGCGCGCTCGGCTGGATCACGCTCCACGCCTCGCTCCCCGACGGTCCGGCGGCGGGCCGGGTCGCGGTCGTGATCGAGCTCGCGAAGGGGCCGCAGTCAGCGACGCTGCGCCTCGAGGTGGAGGGCGTCACCGCGCGCGAGCGCGAGGTTGCGACGCTGCTCGCCCGGGGATACACGAACGAGGAGATCGCCGCGGCGCTGGTGCTCTCGCCCCACACGGTCCAGGACCACATCAAGAGCCTCTACTCGAAGCTCGGGGTCGGCTCGCGCCAGGAGCTCGTCGCGCAGGTGTTCCTCGACGAGTACATGCCGGAGGTCGCCCAGCGGACGCCGATCACCTCGAAGGGCCGCTTCGAGCAGGGCGGCTGAGCACGTATGGACCCGCGGACCTTCATCCCCCCGCGCGAGCTGCCGGTCGCGCCCGCGCCCTCCCCCGGCGAGCCGGCACGGGAGCTGCCGGTGACACTCGAGCGCGGCCGTCCGGCGATCGTCGCGTTCCTGCGTCACACCGGCTGCCCGTTCGCCGAGCGCACGATGCAGATGCTCCGCGAGCAAGCGGCGCTCGCGCCCGGGGTGCAGTGGGTCGCGATCAGCCACGCGCCGGCGGCGGAGACCGCGCGCTGGTGTGAGGCGGTGGGCGGAGCCGGCGCGGTCGAGATCGCCAGCGACCCCCCGCGCCGCTCCTATGCCGCGTGGGGGCTCGGCCGCACCGGTGTCGGGCACTTCATGGGCCGCAGGTCACTCGCCGCGGTGACGGGCCTCGCGCGCGAGGGGATCCGCAACCGCCACCCGGCCGGCACGCGCTGGCAGTCCGCCGGCACGTTCGCGCTCGACGGTGACGGGATCGTGCGGTGGCGCTCGCTGCCCGCGCACGCGGGCGAGCTGCCGGACCTGGGCGAGGCGCTGCAGTCGATCCGCTGACACCCGCGTCCACCCGGCGCAGGCTCGGCACGGTCCTGGCCGCAGAGCGCAGCCGCCGTTCGCTCGGCGCGCCGTCTCAGCTGCCCGCGCCCGCCGCCTGCTCCGCGTGCCAGGCGTTGAGCGCCGCGAGCGCGCCGTCCACGACGCGACCGCGGAAGGTGTCGGTGTCGTTCGCATGCGGGAGCGGCTCCTCCGGGACCGGCACCTCGAGGAACTCGCACAGCGGCTCCCAGCCTTCCTGCACCTTCCACACCAGCAGCCGCTCGGGTGGGATGGCTTCGCGCACCTCGTCGTTGTAGGCCTGCATCTGGCGCTTCATCGAGTCCGGGTCGTCGCCTGCACCGAACGGCGAGGCATCACTCCAGAGCATGCGGTCGACGAGGTCGAGGTAGCGCCGCCAGCGCGGTTCGACTTCGCGGCGGGCCATCGAGAGGTGACCGATCAGCGAGTCCCCTCGCGTGAAGTTCCAGATCGTCTCGCGGTAGCTGCGGTCCCAGGTGTCCGGATCGCGCACGCTCAGCAGGACCTTCGCCTCGGGGTGGCGCTCGGCCAGCTCCCTGTACACGAAGCCGCCGGGCCAGTCCGTTGTGGACTCGTGCCCGGAGAAGATCTCGTCGAGGTTGTCCTCGCCGTCGAGGTAGCGATGCCACTGCTCGACCGCATCGAGGTCCGCGATCAGGTTGACCCAGTGGTAACAGGGGCCGAGCCCCAGCATCTCGAGCGCTTCCTTCTGCGTCAGGGTGCCCGTGCGGGGGAGTCCCGCGCCGATCACGTACATGCCTCTCCCTCGGTCGATTTCGGCTGCAATCTTCGCGCGATCGCACGAAAAGAGGCATCTTCGCGGCCTCCTCGTAAGAAATGGCGAAGGATCGGGCCGTATTCCGTAACCCGGGCAGGCACGGGCCGTTGAGACTGGTAGATACCCGGTGTAAAGCCGGACCGGGCAGGACGCCAGATCGCCTCCATCGACACCCAACGACGCCAGCAGGCCCACGTGCGGGGTCATCTCGCACGCCCGCTGCGTCGCGTGCCGACGCTCGCGGCCCTCGCCGTTCTCGACCCGCGCACAGGCGCGACGCAGCGCGAGGTGCTCGACCGGCTCGGGCTTGCAGGCGACGACTTCGCCGAGCGCGTGTTCGCGCGCAGCGGCGTGGAGCGACGCCGGCTGAACCTCGACGACGAGTTCCTGGCGAGCAGCCTCGAGCAGCGCAACGCTCACGTCGAGCAGGAGCTTCTGGATCAGGCCGTCAGAGCGCTCGAGCGCCTCGACGTGAACCTCGACAACGTCGGGACCGTGCTGTCCTCGAGCCTGTACTCGCTGGGCTGCCCCAGCCTCGCGCACCGGCTCGTCGAGCGCTGCGGCCTCGACCCTGCCACCGACAAGTACCACGTCACCGCCGTGGGCTGCGCGAGCGCCGTGCCGCTGTTCCGCCTCGCCGGGCAGATCCTCCACGCCGACCCTTCGCGCGAGGTGCTCGTGATCGCGGCGGAGAGCATGAGCTCGCTGCAGGCCCCGGCCCGCGAGGAGAACCCGCGCGTCAAGACCGTGGGCGCGGCGATCTTCGGCGACGGGTGCGCAGCGGCGCTCCTCAGCGAGCGCGGCGAGACGCCCGGGCCGGCGATCCTCGCGACTGCCGTGCACCAGGTCCCGGGTACGCTCGGAGCCGTCGAGATCACCTGCGACGAGCAGGGCAGCTACCTCGGCCTCGCGCCCGAGCTGCCGCGCATCGCCGGAGAGCAGCTCGCCGGCGTCGTCGAGAAGTTCCTCGCCGCCAACAACGTCCGCAAGGACCAGATCGGCCATTGGATGCTTCACCCCGGCGGGCGGCGCATCGTCGAAGAAGCACGCGACGCGCTGGATCTCGGCGACGACGACGTCGCCGTGAGCTGGCGCGCCCTCGCCGACCACGGCAACGTCGGCACGCCTTCGATCTTCTACGTGATGGACGCCACGATCCGCGAGCGCGGACCGGAGGCGGGCGAGCTGGGGCTCGCCGTCACGATCGGCCCGGGCGTCACCGTCGGGCTGATGCTCGTCGCCTTCTGAGCGTCGCCGCGAGGGTCTACTCGGGGCGCGGCGCGTCGCGCAGCGAGTCCTCGAGCGCCGCGACCTCGTCGCTGGAAAGCGTGCGGCGGATGACGTCGACGGCGCCGTCGCCCAGCGCAGCCAGCAGTTCGTCGACCTCGGCTGCCGGAGCGAACATCACGATCGCCGAGGATGAGCGCGGTATCGCCTCCCGGAGCTGCCCGGCAAGCGCCTGGGGCTCAGGCTCGACGTCAGGCGAGCCCCCGGCCTGCGAGCCGATCAGCGCCCCCGCCAAGAAGCCCACGGCCATCCCCGGCGGCCCGAGCACCACGCCGACGAGCCCGCCGCCGATTGCCCCCTCGCCGGCTCCCGTCTGCGAGACGTGATCGGTCTCGTCCACGTCGAGGTAGTGGCCGGCGAACGTCCCTCGGAGCAGCAGGCGCCCGTTGTGGTGGCGTTCCACGAAGCCGACGTCGCGGGTCCACGGCGGCGCCGGGTCCTGCGAGACGCGCGTCGTCACACGGTCGCGGGCGTCCGCGTAACGCTCGACCGCCGTCCCCTCGCCGTCAAAGCGGGCCACCGCGAGATCAAGGCTCACGCCGAGAAGGTTACGCTCCCTCGTCGCGCGGCGGCCGCGCCGGGCTCGGCGCCGCTCGGGCCCCCGCGACGGCGTGCTATTCGATAGGGGTGCTCGCACCTCGTGACGAGGCCCTGCTCGACGATCCGCTGCACGCGGCGCTGAACGGACCCCATGCGCGACTGGCTCAGATCCAGGGGCGCGTCCGGCGTTATCCGGCTGAGGTCGCGCCGTTCCTGGCGCTGCCGTCGCGACCCTCGGCCGAGGATTGGCAGGACGCCGCCCGCCTCGTCGCGCCCGGAGGGTACGTCGCGGTTCGCGGCGGCGCCGAGCTGCCCGCAGGCTGGCAGGCAGTCGGGGGTTTCGATCTGGCGCAGATGACCGGAGAGGCGGCGATCGGCCGCGATCTCCCGGAGGCGGTCACGCTCGGCGCCGCCGACGTGCCCGAGATGCTGGAGCTCGTCGCTCGGACAGAGCCGGGGCCGTTCTTCGAGCGGACCATCGAGCTCGGCGACTACCTTGGGATCCGCCAAGACGGAGCACTCGTCGCGATGGCGGGCGAGCGCTTTCAGCTCGACGGCTGGACCGAGATCAGCGCCGTGTGCACCCTGCCCGAGCACCGCGGCCGCGGCCTGGCCTCCGGTCTCGTGCAGGCGCTGACAGCCGGCATCCAGCGTCGCTCGCAGCGGGCCTTCCTGCATGTCCTCAGCACCAACACAGGCGCCATCCGCCTCTACGAGGAGCTGGGCTTCCGCGTACGCGTGACGGCGCCGATCGCCGTCGTGGCCCACACGCCGAGCGCTCCCGCGTAGGCGCTACGAGCTTCGTCGAGCCACCGTGGCGGGGGCCGCGCGCTCGCAGCCGACCCGCCCCGTCTTTGGACATATCGGCGTACGCGGCGCGTCATCATCATCTCCCCGAAGGGAACCCGATGCCCCCGCCGGGGTCATTAGGTCCAGGATGTCGAGAAATCTTGCACTTGTACGGGCGATCATGGCGGACTGGGAAACGGGCGACTTCCGGTCGGTCGACTGGGCCGACCCGCACATCGAGTACGCGATCGCCGATGAGCCCGGGGCCGAGGTGGCCTTCGGCCTCGCGGCGATGCGCCACCGCTGGCGCGATTTCCTGAGCGCCTGGGAGGACTACCGCATAGAGGCGCGGGAGTACATAGAGCTCGACGGCGAGCGGGTGCTCGTCGCTCACGCGGCGAGGGGCCGCGGGAAGACGAGCGGGCTCGAGATCGGGGCGACGACAGGAGGGCGGGAAACCGCGAACCTGTTCCACCTGCGGGGCGGACGGGTGACACGGCTCGTGTCGTACTTCGACCGGGACCGCGCGTTCGCCGACGCCGGCATCGCGGCCGCGAACCGGCCTGCCGCGCGCGCGGCTTAGTAGTCGCCGCAGAAGCGCATCTCAGACGGCGTGGATGGCGCCGGAGGACGCGCATCGGCGCCTCGTGCCGGCCTCTCGCCGCAAGGAAGCGGTCCGGTAGTGTGCCCGCGGTGAGCAAGCACGTCGTGATCCTGGGGGCCGGGTTCGGCGGGCTCGAGCTCGCCACCCGACTCTCCGAGACGAGCACCGATGCGGTGAGCGTCACGCTGATCGACCGCAACGCAGCGTTCTTCTTCGGCTTCTCCAAGCTGGAGGTGATGCTCGGACGCCAGTCGGGGGAGGAGATCATGCTCCCCTATCGCGAGCTCGCGAAGGACGGGGTCGAGTTCCGTCAGGAGACCGTCACGGCCGTGGACCCCGCGGCGCGTCGTGTGACCACCGACGCGGGCTCTCACGACGCCGATTTCCTCGTCATCGCGCTGGGCGCCGACTACGACTTCGCCGCCACGCCGGGCTTCGCGGAGGGCGGCCACGAGTACTACACGCTCGCCGGCGCGGAACGCCTGCGCGACGCGCTTGCCGGCTTCAGCGGCGGCAAGGTGCTCGTCTCGATCCTCGGCCAGCCGTTCAAGTGCCCGCCGGCGCCGTTCGAGGGCTCCTTCATGCTCGACGAGCACTTCAAGCAGCAGGGCATCCGGGACGCCGTCGAGATGACGACGACGTTCCCGATGTCGAAGCCTGTTCCCGTTACGGGCGAGGTCTCGCAGATGTTCAAGGACGGGCTCGCCTCCCGGAACGTCACCGAACTCGCCGAGCACCTGGTCACCAGCCTGGACCCGGCGCAGGGCACCGCCCTGCTCGCGAGCGGCGAGACGCTGCCATACGACCTGTTCGTCGGGATCCCGGTCCACCGGGCCCCGTCGGTGCTCGCCGGCTCCGGGCTGGTGGAGAACAACTGGGTGCCGGTCGACCAGGCGAACCTCCGGACCCGGTTCGACGGCGTCTACGCCCTGGGCGACGTGTGCTCCGGCCCGCGCATCGTCCCCAAGGCCGGGATCTTCGCGGAGGCCGCTGCGCGTGTCGTCGCCGAGGACATCGCGGCGAGCATCGCCGGCACCGAGCCGCCCGCACCGTACGAGGGCTCGGGCGTCTGCTACGCCGAGTTCGGCGGCGGGCTCGTCAGCAAGGTCGAAGTCAACTTCCTGCGCGGCGACGCCCCCGCGGCCCAACGCCAGGACCCGTCACTGGAGTTCGCCGCCGAGAAGGAGCAGTTCGGAGCGGTGCGGCGGGCGCGCTGGTTCGGGCGCACTTAGTTCGCTCCGGCCGGGCCGACTTGGCTCTCCGGCCGGATCCGAGCGCGTTCCGCGTCACGAGCCGCTACGTCGTCGGCCTGGCACGACGGTCGCCTTGACTTGCCTGTCAGGAAAGTGTACCTTTGCTTTCCTGACCGGAAAGTGAGGACTGCATGAACCACACCATCACACACGAGGAGGCCGAGGGAGCGCTGGCGACGGTTGATCTGCGCCGCAGGCGGGTCGCCGAGGAGATCGGGCTGCCGGGCTGGTACTGGTGGGGGCTGGCGCTCGGCTGGATCGCCGTCGGCGTCGCCTCCGACAGCGGAGTGCTGTGGCTCTCGATCACGGCGACTGTGATCTTCGGGGCCGTCCACGCGAACGTCGTGCCACGCGTCGCCAGCGGCCGCCACCGGACCCGGCAGCTGAGCGTGAGCGCCGAGCTCGCGGGACGCTGGACCGCGGTGTACGTCGTGCTCGCGGTCGTCGCGCTGGGGCTCCTGACTGTCGCCGCCGGCTTCGCGCTCAACGCCGACGGCACCCGCGACCCGTCGATCGTCGCGAGCATCTTCGTCGCGATCCTGATCCTGCTCGGCGGCCCGAGACTGCTCGCCGCCCGTCGCCGGCGGGAGTCCGGCGAGTGAGCGCCACGGGCTTCGACGAGCTGATCCACCAGAGCACGAGGCTCTCGATAGTCGCGTTGCTGGCGGCCGCCGACTGGATGGACTTCGCGTTCATCCGCGACGAGCTGGGGCTCTCGGAATCGGCCCTCTCCAAGCAGCTGGCGACGCTCGAGGGCGCCGGCTACGTGGCGATCGAGAGGCGCGTCAGCAACCACCGTAGGCGGGTGCGCGTGCGGCTGACGCCCGAGGGCCGGGAGGCGTTCCAGGCGCACGTCGGCGCGCTGCGCGCGATCGTCTCCGGCGCCGGCGACGCGGCCGGCGTCTGAGAGACCGAGGGCGGATCGGGAGCGCGCGGCGAGCGCTCGGCCCCGGTCCGGGGTTCGCTGCTAGTCGCCGCCCGGACCCGGCGCTACGGCCGTGGAATCCGAGAGAGTCGGAACTTTCCGCCCATGCTCTTCGCCGCACGCTACCAGCGCCTCGCGGACCGGTCGACGAAGACGGCTCTGATCGACGCAGCCGTAGCCGACGACGATCGGCACAACCGTCCTCTAGGCTTCCCGGATCAGTCCTCCCGCGACCCTTCTGATGTGGTTTCAGCTGCGCTCGCCCGACCTGGCCGATGACTTCGAGCGTCTGATGGCCGAGGATCGCGACATCGTCCGCGGGTCGCTGGACACGGTGTCCGACTGGCACCTCGCCCGGCCGGCGGACGTGCCCGGGCAGTCGATCGGACAAGCCGATTACGTGCTGATCGCTCAGGTCGTCGAGATCGACCGCTTTGAGCAGCAGGCGAGCGAGCACGTGCAGCGTCTGCAGGAGGAACTGGCCCATCTCGTCTCGAGCCGCGGCATGCTCGTCGTGCGTCCCGTGCTCTGAGGACTGCGGTCGGCGCTAGCCGCCGTCCTCCGACCTCGAGACGAGTTCCCGCTCGAAGTCGGCCGGCCACTGCGCCGCGAAGCCGTAGATGTCCGCGCTGAGCAGCGCCACGGCGACCGGGAATCGGGTTCCGGCTCCCCGCGGCGCCACCCCGCCATCGCGAGAGCCGTGACCGCCTTCAGTCTCGGCGGATCACGGCTGTCACTTCCCGAGCGACGAGGCAACCTACGGGGCGAGGCGGAACGGCGGGTAGCGATCGGTCACCAGCACGTGGGCGTACGCGATCACCCGGTTGGTCCAGCGGCCGACGCCGACGAGGAAGTCGAACATCCCGCGCGGAAACCGGCCGGTGAACAAGATCGCGAACCAGGCAGCGATGACCACGAAGAAGGCGGCGATGTAGAGGAAGAACAGCACCACGTAGTGCGGAACGGCCAGCAGCCACTTGACCAGCGGCAGCCAGCGGTTGAGGTCGTTCTGCGCGTCCGGATACGGGAACTCGAGATGCACCGCCTGGTGCTCGTCGGTCGAGGGATAGCGGTCCTCCATCAGGGCCACGTAGACGCCGACACGGGCGGAGAACCGCATCAGCTCGAGGTTCCAGTCGAACCACCAGCGGGGGTACTTCTGGCGGAACAAGATCATGAGAAGCGTCGGCAGCACGACCAGGCCGGCGACGCCGACGGCACCGGCGGCCCGCCCGCCGCCGTAGGCGTAGCCGCCGTACTCGATGAGGCTCAGCACGATCGCGATCGGAATGACCATGAACAGACGAAAGAAAGTCGTCAGGCGGTTGAGCGGCCGGTCAGGGTAGTCGACCGAGTACTGGACGGGATACGGCTCGTCGGGGTTCATCAGATGCCTCTCCGTTAGGTGTACGGCGTACACTCGGTCGCGAACTATAGGTGTACGCTGTACACTTGTCAAGTCCAATGACCCAGCCCACGACACCGACCCGCAAACCGCTGAGCAGGACCCGCGTGCTGCAGGCCGCCGTGACGCTCGCCGACGAGGCGGGGCTGCAGGCGTTCAGCATGCGCGGGCTGGCACAGAAGCTCGGCGTCGTGCCGATGGCGCTCTACAAGCACGTCGCGAACAAGGAGGAGCTCCTCGACGGGATGGTCGACATCGTCTTCAGCGAGATCGAGCTGCCGCCGGAGGACCTCGACTGGAGGTCAGCGATGCGCCGCCGGGCGATCTCGACGCACGAGGCGCTGATCCGCCACACGTGGGCGATCGGGATGATGGAGTCTCGGCATCCGGGACCGGCCAACCTGCGCAACCACGACGCTGTGATGGGCTGCCTGCGTAGGGCAGGCTTCCCTTTCAAGATGGCGATCCACGCCTATTCGGTCCAGGACGCCTACATCTACGGCTTCGCTCTGCAGGAAATGGATACGGCGTTCGAGACTCCCGACAGTGCCGGCGAAGCCGCGCAGAAGAGGGCGAAGGCGATCGGCGCGCCCGAGAGCTACCCGTACCTCGCTGAGATCGCCGCGCAGCTCCCGGGGTCCGGGTACGACAACAGCGTCGAGTTCGCCTGGGGGCTCGACCTCATCCTCGACGCGCTCGAGCGCCTTCGCCACGAAGCGGCCGCGCCGGCCTGAGCCGCGACGTCGCGACACGGCCTTGGCGCGAAGATGCGGGCAACACGAGTCCCCTCGCCGCGTCGTCCCAGCAGGGCCAGACAGCTGAGCGCCGTCAAGCCGCGGCCTTGGTCCGTTCGAAGACCACCGCGAGCTCCTTCATGTCGCCCGGCTTCCCTTCGAGCTTGAAGGAGCTCCCACCGGCACGAATCTCCATGACGCCGGTCAGGCCCATGCGTTTCACCTCCAGCGAGTCCACCGCCGTAAGCGGCACCACGCTCAGAACCTCGGTGACCTCCTTGACCGCGCCCATCGCGCTGAGCTTGAGCTTCATCGTGACGAGGCTGCTCGTCGTGACGGCGACCGCTCCCGGATTGCCGAGGGCGATTCCCGCCGCCTTGGCCCCGGCAGCCTGCTTGCCCGCCCAGCGAGCACCGATCTCGCCGGGGATCACTCCTCCGCCGCCGACAGCCGTCGCGGTGCCGCGCGGCTTCGCCCACGCAGCGCCGAGGATCTCCTCGTCGAGCTTTCCCTTGGCCGCCGCGATGATCTGCTCCTGGTGTTTGGACACCTTGCCTCCTGAGGGTTGACGCTGTTGTCCGCCGAGGGTGCGTTCGAGCTTCTCGGAGTCTTCATCCCCTGTACGCCTGCAGCGGCCGATAGCTTCCCGGCCGGGCGAAACTTCGTTCGGCGGGGAGCATCGGGCCGTCGCGGACTCGCCAGGCTGTCCAAGCCGGCTCTGATGCGCCGCAACTCGCCCTGGCGGGTACGTTCGGCGATCTCGGTAGTCCGCCACCGGCGCATCAGGACCGTGAACGGATGGCGCGCGGCGGCTGGACGCCTAGGTTCAAGCGATGTCTCTCGGCGGGTGGCAGATCAAGGCGCGGGGCCTCATCGCCGCGCTTGCCATCGCGTCGCTGCTCGTCACGCCGTCTGTTGCCGCGGCTCCTCTCGCCAAGGGCATCTACCGCGGCGTGATCGTCGTCGGCCGGGGAGTCGCCGGGGCCAGGCTGGGCATGACGCGAGCCCAGGTGATCGCGCGCCTCGGACCGCCTGTGCGCGAGATGCACAATCGGGGCATGAGCTACGAGGCCCTCCCGCCGAAGCGCCCGCACGGGCAGTTCGACATCGCCCTTCAGGGAGGGCGTGTGCGGATGTTCATCATCTCGCCGCGCAGCACGTGGCGCCTGGCAGACGGTATTCACATCTTCGCGAGCGGCGCGATCGCCCGTCTCATGCGCCGCTACGGCCGCCGTTTGAGACCAACTCGGATCGAAGACGGCGAGCGTGTCTATCGCATCACCGATCACTACCTCGGCCGCACCGTCTGGACCGAGTTCTACGTCGAGCGTTTTGGGCCGAGGGCGCGCGTGTATGGCTTCGACCTGCTCTTCCCCCTTGGGCGCTGACGCGGCGGAGCGAGTGAGTCCCGACGGCTCGCCGGATCCGACCTTCGGCACACAGGGCGCGTACGTGCAGGCGTTCTCGATTCGCCGCGACGGATCCATCGTCGTGGCCGTGAGAGCCTCTGGGCCGCCCCGATCGCTGCTCTTGCGACTGACTGCAGCCGGCGGCTTGGACCCGCGTTTCGCCGGCGGATCGCCGGCGACGCTCACTCCGTACGTCGGGAACGTGCTGGTCGGCGCCGACGGCGGGATCGTCCTGCTCACCTACGAAGCGTCGACCGTCTATGACAGCAAGTTGGTCCGCATCCCGTTGACCCGTGCGGGGCGGCGTCTGCTGAGGCGCAAGCGTCCTGCGCGCCGCTGCTACCGACCTCGCCGGCAACCACCTTGCGGTGCGGACCTCAGCGGTGCTCTCGAGCTGAGGACGCGTCGCATAACGCCCTCTCCCTCCCCCATCGCTGTCTTGGTTCTTCGTCGCGCGGGCCACGGACGGTCATCCAGACGAGCAGAAGGCCGCCTGCCGAACCGCGGCGGCCAGCACGCGCATGCTTCCGGCCGCGGCCGAGTGGTGGAGCCAGGACAGGGCGGCACCGCGCTCGGCCGCGGCGTACCATCGACTACGTTCTTCCTCTCCTGCTCGAGCGAGCCTTGGGGTGTGTTATCGGTTGGACGGCCTGCGGCGATCTGGTTCCGGTCCTGGCGTGAGCGATTCGCCGGCTGCGCATGACTCTCCGGCTATCTCGGCGTCGCCCGCTTGGCTTGCCGCGCGCCGCGAGCAGCGGCGCAAGGCTGCGGCCAGGCGCAGGCGACGACGCCGGCTCCTCTTGATCGTGATCCCTCTTCTCGGCCTGCTCGCCTGGGCGGTCACCTCCTACGCGATCTGGATGCTGAAACCGACGAGCATGTCGTTCAGCGCCCGCAGCGTCGAGTGGGTGAGAGCCGATGTGCCCTTCGGGAACACGATCGTCGACGACATCGAGCACATCTACTACACCGCGAAAGCGCCGAAGAAGGGCGGACCGGCGCCGAAGCGCCTGCCGGCGGTCGGGCTGGGCCTGCCGCGCAGCAAAGCAGACGGCGGCCTGGCCGCCGCCGATCAAGCCGGTGTTCGCGCATCCGCTGCCCGGGGAAGGGGTCTGGAAACCGACAGGGCCGCCGGTCGACGGCGGCCCACCGGTGCTGGTGGCGACCTTCCGCCCCGAAGCCGAATATCCGGAGCTGCTCGCCTACGTGGCCTGGTTCGACCACACACGCACCGCGATCGGCTACTACCCGGGCCGCTACGAGCCACCCAACGCGGCCGTGCGCGGGCCGACGATGGTGCCCCACGGCCAGCGCTGGCGGCTGCTCGCGACCTTCAACGGCGGCTTCACCCACGAAGACGGCGAAAACGGCTCGACCGTCAACGGCCGCGTCAACGAGCCGCTGAAGGACGGCAAAGCCACACTCGTCGGCTATCGCGACGGTCGCGTCGACATCGTCAAGTGGAGCGGCGGCCCGAACGCGGGACCGGACGTCGCGTGGGCCCGCCAGAGCCTCGCGCCGATCGTCTGGAACGGGCGCCTGAACCCCGACCTTGAACGAAGACCCCAACAGCCCGGAATGGGGGTTCACGCTCGGCGGCGTCACGCGCGTGTGGCGCACCGGCGTCGGCATCGATCGCCGCGGCAACCTGATCTTCGTCGCCGCCGACGGCCAGACGGTGATCTCCATCGCGAAGATCCTCCAGCACGTCGGCGCCGTGCGCGCGATGGAGTTCGACATCAACCCCGACTGGCACACGCTGATCACCTACACCCACCACGGCGGACTCACCCCGAAGATGGTCGAGCCCCAGCCGAACCAGCCCGCCGACCGCTACCTCGTCTCCGGACGACCGCGACTTCTTCGCCGTCTACAAGCGTCTGCCCGGTGCGGTCACGGTCCCGCTCGAATAAGCGTTCGTAGCGCACGGCACGGGAGGCCGCGGCTCCCCGCTGCGACGACTCCTCCGTGGCGGCGACGCAGCGGGCCCGGGCTACAGGACGGCGTTGATCTCAGCCTTTTCTTCGAAGCTCAGCAGGACAGTGGCTTCGAGCGCCACAGCCCGGCCTTCTTCAGATCCGAGCTTCAGGACGCTCGGGGGTCCGCCTTCGAACTGCTGGTACTGCTGCTGCCCGCGGGAATGCACATCCTTGTAGCTCAGGGTCTGGGCGCTCCCCATCGCGTCGCTCTTGAGCTTGGTGATCAACCCACCCCACACCGATGTCATGCGGGGACAGCCGATCACACTGAAGGGTTCGCTGCCAAGCGACTCGAGCACGAGGCCTACCGTTGCGGGCGAATGAGTCAGGAAGCCGAAGCGCCCGACGAGCGCGGACGTTTCGACTTCACCGGGAGCAAGGCCGGGCGTGCTGCATTTCGGCGTGCCCGTGACCTCTTCGGTGCAGCCCGTGAAGCGAAGGGTGACACCAGTCAATTCGTCCGCGCCGCTCACGACGCCGGCACCGCTCATCCCCCCGTAGCAAACCACGAGGATCGAGGATCCGCTCGAGTGGAAGAC
The DNA here is from genome assembly GCA_963738815.1 of uncultured Solirubrobacteraceae bacterium. GTDB lineage: Bacteria > Actinomycetota > Thermoleophilia > Solirubrobacterales > Solirubrobacteraceae > Palsa-744. The sequence continues at coordinate 263,245 of CAVTXW010000004.1, read as the reverse complement.
CGGCCCCCCGGTCTGCGCTTTCTCGGCGAACGTGACACCGGTCTCGGCGAGCCCCGGCTCCCATTCGTACCTGCCGGTGTGCGTCGGGCTCGCTTCCAGGCAGTGGGACGTGGTGTAGCCGCCTTCGTAAACGGTGGTCGTTCCTTCCTTGAAGCGCGCGGCCTTGACGCAGCGCCCGAGTTCGGGTGCCGCCGCACCGGCGGCGCTCACCCCGTCGACCGCCAGACCGAGAACCGCTGTCGCGAGCACCGCGGCGGCCACTCCGGCCCGCACGTGCAGCCGGCGACTCCCGAACCCCCGCGACCAGTGCGAGATTCTCCCCATCGTTACCCCTCCGCCCTCGGGTCCCCGGCGCCCTCCGCGCCAGCGTACGGACGTTCTACCAGAAGCGTGGCACCGCGGTCAACGGAGCCGAATTCCTGGCCGTACTCGGCGTCATCACGGCGGCGACTCCAGGCCCCACATCCGATGCGGGTGGCGATCCAAGAATTGCCGGCTGCGCCATCGACCGCGATAGGGCGCGATCTCCCCGGGTACTGCTGGGCTTGTGGGGTAGCCTGCCCCCGGTAGAGAGTCCGGCACAGACGCCACGATCGGAAAGACGCTCATCGCCCGCGCCCCGACGGCTCGCCACGACCAGACGATCAGGCTCGGCCTGATGACCGCCGCGGGGGTCGCCGAGGAACTCGGCAGGGACATCGCCAAGGAACTCCCGGCCGAGCTCGCGGCCCGGGTTTCCTCCGAGGTGCGGTGGGAGATCCCGGTCGTGACCGACGAGTCGGCCGCGCGCGGCGGTGCCGGCACCGAGGTCATCGACGTCGCGCACGAGCGTCTGCTGGGCGAGGACTGGCACCTGGGGATCGTGTTGACGGACCTGCCCCTCCGCATCGGGCGCCGGCCGGTCGTGGCCGACGCCAGCGCCACCCACGGAGTCGCCGTCATCTCACTGCCGGCCCTCGGAGCCGTGCAGATGCGAAGACGCGCGCGCGATGCCGTGGTGCGGCTCGTCGACGGGCTCGTCGGAGAGAGCCTCGAGCTCGGCGGACGCGAAGGCGGGGAGCGGCGCCAGCGCGTCCGTCGACGCCTGCACGAGATCGCACGAGCGGAACGGACGCTGCACCCCGATGACGACGACGTCGACATACGGCTCGTCGCCGCCGTCGTGCGCGGCAACGCCAGGCTGCTTGCCGGGATGCTCCGCGCCAACCGGCCATGGCGGCTGACCGCAAGACTCTCCCGCGCCCTTGCAGCCGCGGGAGCCGCGCTCGTCTTCGCGCTTGTGACGGCCGAAGTGTGGAACCTGGCCGCCGCGCTCAGCCCGTGGAGACTGGGCGCGCTCAGCGTCATCTCGATGGCGGCCGTCGTCGTCTTCCTGATCCTCGTCCACGGTCTGTGGAGGCGCCGGCCGGCGGGCGCCGGACGCGAGCAGGCGATCCTCTTCAACGTCGCCACCACCCTGACGCTGATCATCGGCGTCGCGTCGCTGTACTGCGCGCTGTTCGTGATCGCCCTCGGGGCCGGAGAGCTGTTGCTCGACCATCGCGTCGTGGAAGAGTCGATCGGGGACCATGTGAGCTTCGCGACCTACCTGAAGATCGCCTGGATGACCACCTCCCTCGCCACGGTCGCGGGAGCCCTCGGCGCCGGCCTCGAGAGCGACGCCGCCGTGCGCGAAGCCGCCTACGGGTACCGCCCGGAGCGCGAGACCGAGCGGGAGGGCGGCCCGGCCGCAGCGCAGTCAGCAGGAACGGACTGAGGAGTCCCCCCGGACAGCTGAGTGGCCTCGCCAAGCGTTGTCGCACAGCCGGTTCTGGGCTTCGCCGAGCCGAGAACCGGGAGCAATCGAGACGGTGGGTTCGACGGGTGCGAAATCCAGGCCGAGAACGGCTCTGGAATGCACGATCGCCTGATCATGCCGGGGTGGCTCTGCGTACGCTCGGCGTACGCGCTCAGCCGCCTGGCAGTTCCAAGCGGGCTGATCGTCGAGACCCCGCCCCCCAAACGTCACCCTCGACTCCGACGCCCCCGATAATGCGGCTTACCGCGCGTAGCGAGACCGGGCCGTGCTTGCTTGGAGATGTCCGTCCGGTCATCGATTGAGACCTGGGCACGAGACGCAAGGCGAACAACCGGCTGACTCGCTCACCGCGAGCGTGGCCCCTCGGCGTGACCGCCCTCTCCTGGTGCGTGTCGCTGCGATCGGTCGAGCGCTCCGGCGCTGAGCCGAGTGTCGGCGCTTCTTCGTGACCCGCGCGTCGACGACCCGCGCTCAAAAGCTCCGTGACACGACTGAAGGCGGTTCGGCGACGTTGAGGAACCGCTCGATGTCGTCGACGCTGAGTGGGCGTGAGAAGAGGAATCCCTGCCCGAGGTCACAGCGTTCGCGCTGGAGGGTCTCAAGCTGGGACTGGTCCTCGATGCCCTCGGCGAGTGTCTCCATCCCGAGTGTCTTGCCGAGCTGAACAAGTGTGTGGATGAGCGCGGCTGACGCATTGGAGGTCGCGATCCCACCGATGAAGGAGCGGTCGATCTTGAGAGCGTCGGCCGGGAACTGGCGCAAATAGGCGAGGGAGCTGTAGCCCGTGCCGAAGTCGTCGATCGCGATACGAACGCCGAGCTGCTTTAGCCGGTGGAGGCGCTCTGCAGCGCCTTCAGGATCGCGCATCAGCGTGGTCTCGGTTACCTCGAGGGTCAAAAGGGCCGGGTCAAGCCCGCTTACTTGGATGGCCTCGCGGACGTCGTCGATCAGGACGTCCTCATCGAGCTGGCGGCCTGAGACGTTCACGGACATCCCCACCTTGCGACCAGCAGCCTGCCAAAGCGATGCCTGCAGGCACGCCTGCTTCAGCACCCAGCGTCCGATCGGCACGATCAGTCCGCTGTCCTCGGCGATCGGAATGAACGCCCCAGGCGCCAGGACACCGCGTGTCGGGTGGTCCCAACGGATCAGCGCCTCGACCCCGATCACGCCTTCCGTCCGGAGGTCAAAAGTCGGCTGATACAGAAGGAAGAGCTGCTCTCGCTCGACCGCCTCGGCCAGATCCATCTCGAGCGTCAGGCGGTCTTGTGAGCTGGTCTGCATACTCGACTCGAACAGCTTGTAGCAATTGTGTCCACTCGTCTTGGCCTCGTACATGGCGAGGTCGGCGTCTCGCAGCAGTTCATCGGCGTTGGAGTAGGCGCCGACCGCGATACCGATGCTGGCCGTGATCGAGAGCGGCCTTCCTCGCGCGCTCGTGATCTCGCAGGGCTGGCGCAGAACCTCCAGCAGGCGCTCGGCGACGAGCTCGGGCCCGGCATCGAGCGTCGAGCCCTCCAGAAGGACAACGAACTCGTCGCCTCCGAGGCGAGCAGCCGTGTCGCCTTCCCTGACGACCGTCATCAGCCTCTCGGCGACGATCCGCAGGAGCTCGTCCCCGGCCGCGTGCCCAAAACTGTCGTTGACGTGCTTGAAGCCGTCTACGTCCACGAACAGAGCCGCAACCGGCTTGTTCTGGCGGTGAGCACGGGCGAGCATCTGCTGGGCGCGATCGAGCACCAGCACGCGGTTCGGCAGATCGGTGAGGGGGTCATGGAGCGCCTGGTGGGCGAGGGCCTGTTCGGCCTGCACCTGCGCGGTCACCACGCGGGAGTTTCCCCACGTGCCGATGATGTTCTGCTGCTCATCGAAAAGAGGAAGCTTCGTGGTCGACACCCACACGTCAGGGCGATCGTGGAATGTCTCGCGCTCGAGCTTTGCCGCCATCGGTTCCCCGGTCTCGATTATGTGCTGCTCGTCTTCAAACGCTTGGGTCGCGTGGGGTCGGCTGAAGAAGTCGAAGTCCGTCTTCCCCAGTACTTCCTCGAGCGACCGGCCGTTCCCCAGGGCGGCGAGCCAGCCCGCGCTCACAAGCAGGAACCGGCTCTCACGATCCTTGAAGAACAGGCGATCCTCGGTGCTCTGAAGCAGATTCCGGAAGTACACCGGTTCCAGCCTGTCGCGCAAGGGGGTGCTCGAACCGGGATCGGCTCGCAAACGCTCAGCCACGGCTCGAGGGCGCACGCCCTTGTCTCTGCGCATGTCACATATGGCATCGGCGGCCGCACGGGAAACCTTGACGTTAGGCCGGTCGTCGTTGGCGATCTCAAGGAGCACGGACGCGCGATACGTCCGGGGTCGGCCTCCCGAGTTGTGCGAGGCGGGCGCTAGGCGGTTGCCGAGGCGAGCAGCACCACGTTCGAGAAGCTCAGCGGCTTCCAGCCACCCCCCGCATCCGCTGCGGCCTGCGTGATCGCGTCCCAGGCCTCCTCCTGGGCCTCGCCTGCGTGCTGCTCGATCATCGCCCGGATCGGAGCGGAGATCGCCCTGACGTAGGCGGTGAAGTGCTCCGGGGAGTGGAAGTCAAAGGTGACCTCGCCCTGCTCCACTGCGACCTTCGAGAACCCACCTCCTTCGAGCAACCCGCCGATGGCAGCAGGGGTCGGCCGGGAGAGGGGCCCCGGCGTTCCGGCCGGCGGCGGGGGCACGTCCAGCCGCTGCATCGTCGTCCTCATCGGAATCGAGAGGAAAGGGACCTGATCGGGCTCGCCCCACGAGCTGATCGCCATCCGCGCGCCCGGCTTCAGGAAGCCTCGGATGCGCCCCGCGGCGGCCTCCGCGTCAGGCTCGAAGATGATTCCCCAGCGCGAGACGGCGGCGTCGAAGCTCGCGCGCGGAAAATCGAGGTTCGAGGCATCCGACGCCATGAACTCGACGTTGCCCAAGCCGGCCGCCGCTGCGCGTTCACGCCCGAACGCGAGCATCTCGGCCGAGATGTCCGTGGCCACAACGCGGCCCTCGGGGCCGGCCTTGCGCGCGGCGGTGAGCGCCGGCTCGCCGTAGCCGGCGGCGACGTCCAGGACCCGGCTTCCCGACTGCACGTCAGCGAGCTCCACCAGCCGCTCACTGATGTGCCGCTCTGCGCTGTCATTGAACTCACTCCACTCCTTCCATCCCACCGCGGCAGAGTCCCAGTGCTTGTGCTGCGCTTCGCGGAAGTCGACCGAGTCGATCGCATTGGATTCCATGCGCGCTCCTCCTTACCACCTCATTGCACTGCACGGCGACGCTAACCGATTCGGGTCGCCGTCACCGGGACCCTGCTGGCCGTGCGGCTCGAACTCCTCGCCGCCCGGCGCGATCAAACCCACTCCCGGTACGCGTGGCGGCCCTGACCGTGCACACCCGGCGCGCGTCGGCGAGCGCATCGTCCCCCGCGAACCAGCGCCGATCCAGCTTGCCGGAGCGCTTGGTTGAGCGCGCTGGCCGGGTGCGAACGACACGCTGAAAACAGCACCGCAGAGCCGATTACGCTGCATCGAGGGAACGATGGTGCGACCGTCCCGCGTACGTGAAACAGCGAGCTGACGCGCACGAATCGCGCAGCCGCATCGCGTCCCGAGCGAACGCGAACCTGTCGGAAGTGAGAGGCGCTTGCTCGGCGCCCGAAGCGCAAGCAGCATGGGCATCGCTCGACTGTCTCAGTGGAAAGCCCTGTTGTCGTCGCGGGCTTTGTCGGATTCCGCGAGACCTGGCGGAAAGGATGGTCTATCCGTGCGCGTGGGACCTCGAAAGGGCGCTCGATCGGACCCGAACTGTGGATCCGGCGCTCGCCGGCACAGCGGGATGATGGTATCCATGCGTCCGAAGTTGATGCGGCGTAAGGAGTCCGACTCGACGTGGCGCCCGTGCCCGCGACCCGAGAACTAGACGAGAGGACCAGCTGAATGCCCGAGGGCCTTTCCGCGACCGAGGTCGGCAAAGAGATCGCCGAGCACAGCGAGCACGCAGACGATCACACCCGGCGTGACCGCTACGTGTCGATCGCCGAGGCGGTCCTGCTCTCGCTCGTGGCGATCATGGCCGCATGGTCGGGCTACGCTGCGGCGAAGTGGGGCACGGACTCGTCGCTTTCGCTGGCGAAAGCCTCCTCCACACGGACGAAGGCCAACCAAGCCGCGATCGAAGCGACGCAGATCCGCACGCTGGACTCGGTGGACTTCAATGCCGCAATCACTGCCTACGCCGCGCACAATCCCGTGCTCTTCCGCGTCGCGCTCAAGCGGCTGCGCCCGAGCGCACTCGCCGCCGTCGAAGCATGGCGGGCCACCAAACCCCTCACGAACCCCAACGCACCGGCGGATCCGTCGGATATGCCGCAGTACCGGATACCACAACAGGCGCAAGCCAAGGCCCTCAACGCAAAGGCCGATGCCTACTTCAACCGCGGCCAGTCGGCCGCGGGAACCGCAGACAAGTACGTTCGTCTCACAGTCTTCCTGGCGGCCGTCCTGTTCCTCGTCGGGATCGGCAGCCGCCTACCGCTACCTGCGGCGCGCTATGGGCTGGTCGGCGTCGCCGGCGTGCTTTTCGTCGTATCGGTGGTGGAGCTCCTCACCCTTCGCGGACCACCGAGCTGACGCCGCCAAGCTCCTCCCCGCCCCGCGGGTTTGGGACACGGTTCCCGAGTCGGGTCCAGTACCCAGCAGTGCTCGGAGAGCCCGATCTCTCGGTCTGAGGCAGTCGCTCTTGACTCAAAGCGACAACGGGTGGGGATTGCCAGCTCGCTCCGCCCCGGACGAAATCCGATCGTGTACCGGGAGCGACCGCTGGCCCTCGTTCCGCCGAAAGCGGATCCTCTGTCCTGTGCCAACAGGGTCCCGAGGGGCGAAATTCGCCGCGTTCGCAGCGTTTCGTCTGATAGTGGAGACGGTGGGTTCGAGAGGTGCGAAATCCCTAGAGGATTTGGCTCTGGAACGCGGGGGCGACGGTACGCGAACGGTTTGCCTGCATACGCTCGCGTACGCCAAGAGAGGCCGCTTGACGGGCACGGAGCGTATACTTAGACTCTCTAGGTATGTCTGACGTTCACGGCCACCTCGACGCAATGCTTCTCGCGATCCTCGACAGCGGGCCGATGCACGGATATGGCGTGGTACAGGAGCTGAAGGGGCGCAGCGGAGGCACCTTCGATCTGCCTGAGGGCAGCGTCTACCCGGCCTTGCACCGGTTGGAGCGCAACGGTCTGCTTCGCAGCCGCTGGCAGGTGACCGACGGCCGACGTCGGCGGGTGTACGCGCTCTCGAGCGATGGCCGGAACGCTGCGACGGGGGCCTTGGATCGGTGGCAGTCGTTCAAGCAGGCGGTGGACGGCGTGCTCGGCCTGGGTCTTCTGGGCGCATCGCCTAGCTGCTCGCTTCCAGGTGTCCGATCGGGAAGCGCGCGTTGAGGCGGATGCCCACTCGCCCGGCGCACACCTCGCTGACGAAGCGTCGCGGCAGCTCGGGTGCAAGCAGGGGAGCGCACGCATCGACACCCGTGCCGAAGATGCCCCGAACGCGTCTGGAATGGACTCCGCCGGTCACGCAGCCGCGTTCGCCCGCCAAGTGGTAATGCACCTGAGCCGGCGAGGTGCCGGCCGCCACCAGAACGGTCCCCGGCGGATACCGCACGACACCGCCGACCACACGCGGAGAAGGGACGCGCTGTCCACTCGTGAGCACGAGCACGAGCACCACTGCGGCGGTGCCGAGCACGCTCGCGCATGTCACCGCCGTGCGGTGCGCCGGCCCTGCTTCCGCTCAGCCGCCGTGAGCTCCAAGGCACCGGCCGTGTCCCTGGCCGTCCCAAACTGCTCGATCGCGCTTCTCGCCGCTGCGGCCGGATCCGAGTGGGCTCGCGCGTCGGCGTCGACTGCGTCCCTGAGGTGGGTGCCGACCTCGCGGAGTATCCGCCGTCGTCGCTACACCCAGAGGTCCTTGAACACCAGCTGTTCGTCGCACGCAGGCGCAGTCGGGGGGCGACGGCACGGCACGGACGAAACGCACGGCGAGAATGAGATCTCTGGCAGCTTACGAAGAGACCTTCCGGCTCAGCAGCCAACGGCGTCGCGTAGCGTCCGGCAGGCCTGCGCCATCCGAACGGCCGACAGCCCGGTCACCCTACGGCGAAACGCGTCCCGCGGGAGCGTGTGGAGGTTGTCGAAGTTGACGACACAAGCCGTCGGAACGCCGTCCTCGTCAGGGTTGAGCTCCAGCTCAGAAACCAACCCGCGATACGTTCGCGTGAGCGCAGCCACGACCACCGAGCCGATCCGAGCCGCGACGGGATCGCGCGTGAGCACCAGAACGGGACGGTCGCCACCGGGCGTCGCCGCGAACCAGACCTCGCCTCGCTTCATCGGCCCCACTCCGACCAATCCTCGTCGGGCCCCCAGTCGGCGACGGACGAGAGGGAGCGCTCGGCGTCACTGAGCGGCTGGCGTTGCCACGCCTCGATGTCGTTCTCGCTACTCAGGGCGGCCAGGTGGCGGTGGACCGCGTCGCGGAGGAGTTCTGAACGGTCGACGCCCAAAGCTTGCGCCCATCGCTGAAGCGCCGCCGCCTCCTCGTCCTTCACCCTGAAGCTGACCATTGTCATACGGTCAGGTTATCATGTAATACGTCAGTGGAGACGGTGGGAATCGAACCCACGTCCGTGACCGCGTGAAAGGTGGCGTCTACGAGCGTAGCCGGCGCTCTGATCTCGTCCCCCGCTCGCCTCGCCGGCCGGGTTGTGGGGGACCAGCCTCCTTAGCTTTCCCCGGCTCGGCGAAGGCGGACCTCGCCGGGTGAGCCTGCTTCTGATCCCGGCGATCCCCGCCGCAGGCGAGCGGGGGCCGAGACCTCAACTTAGTTTTTTAGGCTAAGCGAGGGCGTACTCGTGAGAGTCCGCACTTATGGTTTTCCCGGGTGTTTTACGAGGCCGCCCGGGACCTCGACTCGCGACCACCCCCACGAACCGACCACGTCGAAGCCTGTCGTCCCCGGGGGTATTGCTGCATCCATTCTACCGGCGTACACACGGCGCTTAACGAAAGCGACGCGGATCCAAGCCGCCTGAGGAACCTTCCACGGTGTCGGCCCGAGGGCCTCTCCCGTCTCAGGTGGCGCGGCCTCACACCTCGTTGGCCTCGCTCTTCGCGGCTCGGTTCCGCGTCGGGATTCAACCTAGCCACGCCCTCCCGGTGATGCAAGAGGGCCGCGGCGATGAAGCCGCATTCTCCGCGAAAAAGGCGGGCTCGGCGCCGCGCAAGGACTTGGTGCAAGGGTTATGAAGCCCTTAAGGGCGGTGCGACAATGGAGGTGTGGAGAATCCCGAGCTGTCGCTTCCCGCTCCGCCCGCGCCGGCGGCGCCGCCGCAGGACTACCCCACGCGCGGCTCCCGGCTCGACAACCCGTTCGGCGAGTTGCCGCGCGACCGCCCGGCGCAGAAGCGCGGGCTGCGGGAGCGGATCGGCGGCGCGCTGGCCGCGATCATCGCCCTGATCGCGAAGTTCTTCGCCGCGATCAAGGGTCTGGTCCTGCTGCTCCCGAAGGCGACGGCCCTGACGGCGATCGTCTCGGTCGCCGCCTACTCGCTCTGGTTCGGCTGGTTGTTCGCGGTCGGCTTCGTGGTGCTGCTGTTCGTGCACGAGATGGGCCACGTGATCGCGCTGCGCCGCGAGGGCATCAAGGCCAGCGCGCCGATGTTCATCCCTTTCATGGGCGCCGTCATCACGTCGAAGTCGCTCGGCGAGAACGCTCTCGCCGAGGCACGCGTCGGGCTCGCCGGGCCGATCCTCGGGACCGCCGGCGCCGCCGCCTGCCTGGTCATCGGCGAAGCCGCGAACAGCGACTTCTTCCGTGCGCTCGCCTACATCGGCTTCTTCCTGAACCTGTTCAACCTGCTGCCGATCGTGCCGCTCGACGGCGGCCGCGCGATGGCCGCGATGGCGCCCTGGATGTGGTTCCTCGGCTTCGGCGTGCTGGTCGCGCTCGCCCTGCTGTTCCCGAACCCGATCATCTGGATCATCGTGCTGTTCGCCGGCTACGAGCTCTACCGCCGCTGGCAGGCCCGGAAATCGGGCTCGATCGCGGCGGCCGCGTACTACCGGGTGGCGCCGCGCCACAGGCTGATCGTCGGCGCTGTCTACATCGGCCTGATCGTGCTGCTCGTGCTCGGGATGGAGCAGAGCCACATCCTCAGCTCCGGCAGCCACAGCTTCGGCTCGCTCAACTAGCCGCTCCGCGCGTGGCCTGACAGCACGCGTCGGCCCGCGCTGCACGCCCGCCTAGGCCGGCCCTCGATCCCGCCCCGGCGCCCGAGCAGGCGGCGCGCCGCGGCCGATCGGCGATCGCCTATCCTGCCGCCGGTGGAGGGCGCCCGGCTCGAGCCCAAGACCGATCGGCTCGCCGTCCTGGCGGGACGGCTGCCCAAACCCGTCGCCAGGCGCCTGCGGCGCACACGCAACCTCCTGGGCGATGCCCGTATCTGGGCCGAGGATGCGCGGCTGCGACTGGCGACGCCCGCGTCGGTGCGCAGGCTCCCGGCGCTCCCCGACGCAACGCTCGACGCGCTGATCGCCCGCAACGAGCACGGCCTCTACTGCGTACCCGTCGGCGCGCGCGGCGTCGTCCCGAGGACGATCAGGCGCGGGAAGGTCTGGGAGCGCGACACCCTCGCCCTGCTGGCCGGGATCGAGGGCGACGTCGTTCATGCGGGCGCCTTCTTCGGCGACTTCCTGCCGGCGCTCGCGCGCTCGCGCGAAGGCATGGTCTGGGCCTTCGAGCCCAACCTGGAGAACTTCCGCTGCGCGAGCATCACGGTGCAGCTGAACGGCCTCGAGAACGTGACGCTGGCCCGCGCCGGCCTCAGCGACGAGGCGGGCGAGGCGTTCGTCACCACGGGGGCCACCGGCTGGAACCTCTCGGGCGGCGTCGCGAGGCTCGTGTTCGACGACTCGTTCAGCCGCAGCCGCGAGGCGGTCTCGGTGACCACCGTCGACGCGGCGATCCCCGAGGACCGCCACGTCGGCGTGGTGCACCTCGACGTCGAGGGCCACGAGCAGCAGGCGCTGCTCGGCGCGCTGGGCACGATCGGACGCTGCCGGCCCGTGGTCCTCCTCGAGACGCTGCCGTCGCAGGAGTGGCTGGCGCAGCACCTTCCCGGCTACCGGCGCACCGGCCAGGTGGACCGCAACATCGTCTTCCGGGCGCAGGACTGACCGCGCCTCAGCGCTGCGCTTCGCGCACCGCCCGCTCCATGTCGCGCTTGGTCTCGCGCTCGCGGATCGTCTCGCGCTTGTCGTAGAGGTCCTTGCCGCGCGCGAGCGCGATCTCGACCTTGGCGTGAGAGCCGTTGAAGTAGATCCTGGTCGGCACCAGCGTCAGCCCGCGCTCGTTGACGCGCATCGCCAGCCGGTCGAGCTCGCGGCGGTGCATCAGCAGCTTCCGCGGCCGCTCCGGGTCGTGGTTCTCCCGCGAAGCCGGCGCGTAGGGCGGGATGTGCACCGAGTGCAGCCACAGCTCTCCGTCGCGCAGCGACGCGTAGCCGTCCTTGAGCGTCGCGCCCCCGGTCCGCAGCGCCTTCACCTCGGTCCCCTCGAGCACGATCCCGGCCTCGATCCGCTCGATCAGCTCATAGCGGTAGGACGCGTAGCGGTTGGACGCGACGTCGCCCGCCCCCACCTTCTTCTTGCCCTTGCCCTTGGCCACAGAGCGAGCCTAGCCTGCCTGCTCGAGGTCCACGCGCCCGCGGATCGCGTCGATCCTCCCCACGTTCACCCGCAGCCGGTCGCCGAGCCGCATGGCCGCGCCCGTCCGCTCCCCGCGCAGGATCGTCCCCTCCTCGTTCAGCTCCCACCACTCGCGCTCCGGCGCGCCGTCGCGCCCGGCGCCCCGCGTCCCGCCGCGACCGCCCGCGACCCGCCGCCCGGCGCCGGGCGCCCGCCCGGCAGCGCCGCCCGCGCCCGCGCCGGCGCGAGGACGTGGCGCGCGCAGCAGCCGCACCGGCAGCATGCCCTCGAACGGCGGCGCCTGCGGGCCGTCACCCGCGAGATCCTCGGGGGTCGCGAACGCGATGAAGGCGCCGGCCGCGATCAGCCCCGTGATCTCGCCCTCGAACACCTGACCCGGCCCGTCCCGGCGCAACAGCCGTTCGAGCACGAAGCAGCTGGCGATGTCGTCGGCGTCGCGCTCCAGCTGCATCGCCTCGCGCTCGCGCTCGGAGGTCCATGCGCCGAGCTCGGCGAGCTCCGCTGCGCGCGGCTGCGGCTCGCCGCCGCCGAGCGCGGACAGCAGGGCGCGGTGACAGACGACGTCGGGATAGCGACGGATCGGCGAGGTGAAGTGGCAGTAGGCGCCCGAGTGCAGTCCGGCGTGGCCGAGGTTCACAGGCGAGTAGTAGGCCTGCTTGAGCGTGCGCAGGATCAACGAGCCGAGCGCGATCCGCCCGCGCCCCCCCTCTCGCGCGACGTGGCGCTGCACCGCGACCGACAGCCTCCCGAGGAGCTCGGCCGCCTGCGTCGAGGACATCGTGTCAGGCACCGGTGGCGTCGGCACCGCGAGCGAGGCGAGCTGGCCCACGAGCCGCTCCACGCGCTCTGGGTCCGGGCGCTCGTGGACGCGGTAGAGGCACGGCACCTTGCGGTCGGCCAGCAGCCGCGCGACCGCCTCGTTGGCGGCGATCATCAGGTGCTCGATCACGCGGTGGGACTCGGTCTGCACCTGGCCGCGCACGGCCAGCGCGTCGCCCCGCTCGTCGAACTCGAACTCCGGCTCCGGCGAGTCCAGCGCGAGCGCGCCTGTGGACTCGCGTCGGCGCTGCAGGGCCGCCGAGGCGTCACGCGCCGCCGCCAGCGGCGCCGCCCACGGCTCGGCCGCGCGCTCGCGCCCCGCGAAGATGCGATCCACCCGGTCGTAGTCCAGGCGCTCGTCCGAGCGGATCAGCGAACGATGGAAGGACGCCTTCACGACGTCGGCCCCGTCGAGGTCCATCTCGACGGTGACGGCGGCCCGGTCCAGACCCGGGCGCAGCGAGCACGCCTCGCTCGACAGCGCGTGCGGCAGCATCGGCGCGACCGTGCCGGGTGCGTAGACGCTGGTCGAGCGTTCCCGGGCCTCGGTGTCGAGCCGCGAGCCCGGCGGCATGTGGGCGGCGACGTCGGCGATGTGCACCCACACGCGGATGCGCCCGCCGTCGAGCGCTTCGGCGGAGATCGCGTCGTCGAAGTCGCGGGCGCTGACCGGATCGATCGTGAACGTCGCGAGAGCGCGCAGGTCGCGTCGCGTCTGTGCGCTCGCCAGAACGCGCGCACCCGCCTCCTCGGCCTCGCGCTCGGCGGTCCGCGAGAACTCGCGGCGCAGGCCCCGGTCGACGTAGCAGCGCCTCGATCACGTCGCTTGCGACGCCCGGCCGCCCGATGCGCTGCACCACGCGCGCGGAGGAGCCGCGCCGCGGCGGCGAGACGAGCGCCAGGTCACCCTCGCGCGCGCCGCCGCGCGAACCCCTGGCAGGGCCGACGACGAGCCCGCCCCGGTCTCGCCTCCCCGGTCCGCGCTGGCCTGTCTCGAACAGCGGCTCGGCGACGAGGAAGCGCCCCCGCCGGCTCAGCACCGCGACCAGCCCGCCGCCGTGCGGCGCCGGGTCCCGCGGGCTCACCCGAGCTTCGCGCGCAGCGTGTCCAGCGCGACCTGGAGGCCGTGTTCTTCGTCGACGCCCTTCGGGACCTTCACTTCGGGTGTGATGCCCGCGCCCTGTTTGACGCCTCCACCGCCGAGGTTGCGGCCGTTCGGGGTGAAGTACTCGCCGACGGTGATGTCGAGCGCGCCGCCGTTGGAGAGCGGCTCCTCCTCCTGGAAGACGCCCTTGCCGAACGTGTGCGTGCCGACGACGGTGGCGCGATGGTGGTCCTGGAGGGCAGCCGTCACGATCTCGGCCGCCGACGCCGTGTTGCTGTCCACGAGGACCACCATCGGGATCGATTCGGGGATCGCGTCGCCGATCGCATCCAGCGTCTGCGAGGGCTGGTTGCGCCCGCGCGTGGAGACGATCGTGCCCTTGTCGATGAACGTGCTCGCGATCAGCTGCGCCTCGGAGACGAGCCCGCCGCCGTTGCCGCGGAGGTCGAACACGATCGCTTCAGCGCCTTTCTTGCGCACGTCTTCGACCGCTTCGCGCACTTCCCCGTGGGCGCCGGGGCTGAACGTGGCGAGCGCGACGATGCCGATCTTCTTCCCCTTCACGGTCTTGACGGTCGAGGCCACCACGGGCTCGGAGACGGTCGCGCGCGTCAGGCGCACGGTCCGCGTGCTGCGATGGGGCGCCTTGCCCGACTGGACCTGGATCTGCACGTCGGTGCCGGGCGGCCCCTTGATCAGCGCGGTCGCCTTTTCCGCGTTCACCCCTTTGAGGGTGCGCCCGTCGACGCCCACGATCAGTTCGCCCGGCTTCAGGCCCGAGCGCGAGGCCGGCGAGGAATCGAACACGCGCGCGATCAGAAGCCCCTGTTTGAGTGGATCGACGATCACTCCGATCCCGGCGAAGTGCGGCGGCGCGTTGAATTCTTTGAATTCGTGCGGGGTCAGGTAGTGGGAGAAGCGGTCCTTGAGACTCGCCACCGCGCCCGTGATCGAGCCGTCGTTCAGCTGCGAGGAGGTGATCGGCCGGTAGTAATCGCGGCCGATTCTTTCCAGCGCTTCGTTGACGACCCGGTTGTGATGGTCGTTGACGAACGTGCTGCGCATGAAACCGGGCAGATGTTCGGGATGCCCGCCGAGCCACAGCCCGGCGACGAGCAGCACGGGCAGCAGCACGGCCAGCAGGATCACCAGCGGGGTTCGGCGCTTCGAGGCTCCTGGCATTGCGGTCGAGCTAGCGTAGACGAGCGCCCCCGGACCTCGCCGCAGGACCATCTAGGGTTGACCCATGGCAAGCCTCGAGAGCACGGTTGTCGAGTCGAACGGGCTGCCCGTTCACAGCATCGGCGTGCCCGGGACGCGGGCGCTGACAGTGCTCGTCGCCTTCGACGCCGGAGCGCGCAACGAGCGCCCCGAGGAGAACGGGATGGCCCACTTCCTCGAGCACCTCGTCTTCAAGGGGGGCGAGAAGTACCCCCACTACAGCGACGTCAACGAGACCGCCGAGCGGCTCGGCGGCGTACTGAACGCGTACACCAGCCACGACCTGGTCGCCTTCCACATCACCGTGCGCGCCGAGAGCGCGCCGGCCGCGATCGACCTCTTGACCGATTTCGTCGGTCGCCCCCACCTCGACGCCGAGGAGCTGGACCGCGAGCGGGGTGTGGTGATCCAGGAGATCAACCGTGCCTATGACCAGCCCTCGACGGTGGCGGAGTACCTGATCGACCGTGCGGCCTTCGGCGACCACCCGCTGGGGCGCACCGTGCTCGGGCCGGCCGACAACCTGCGCGCGTTCACGCGCGACGGCATCGTCTCCTTCCGCGAGCGCCGCTGGGCCGGCTCACGCGGCGGCGCCTTCCTCGCCGGCAACGTCGATCACCTGCCCGGCGAGTCCGAGCTGCACGAGCTCTTCGGGCGCTTTCCCGCCCTGCCCGAGCCCGACGCTTACGAACCGGCGCCCGAGTTCCGCCCGCAGAAGCTGGTGGACGAGCGCGACACCAACCAATCGCACCTGCGCATGATCTACCGGCCCGAGGTCACGGTCGGCGATGTGCGCCAGCGCGCCGCGCTCGCGATCTACTCGACGCTGCTCGGCGGCTCGATGGGCTCGCGCCTGTTCGACGAGATCCGCGAGAAACGCGGTCTCTGCTACTCGGTCTACGCGCTCTCGCACGCGTTCGCCGACGTGCCGATCCTCCAGCTCGGTTCAGGGCTCGACTCGGAGAAGACGATCGAGGCCTACACGCGCATGCGCGAGATCGTCGTCGAGCTTCGCGACGACGGGCCGACCGAGGAGGAGGTCGAGCGGGCGCGCGCCTACGCGGCCGGGCGCCTCGTGCTGGCATTCGAGAACTCGAACGCGGTCGCGCGTCACGCGGCCAACCAGAAGATCGTCTTCGGCGAGTCGATCGACCCGGACGCGGCGATCGCGGCGCTCGACGCCGTCACCTTCAACGAGGTCAGGGAGATCGCCGCGGGCATCGACGATCACCTCGCGGTGGGCGTCGTCGGACCGCACACGGCGGAGGAGTTCTAGCCGGGAGCGTCGACTCTGCCGTCGGGGCGGAGCCGGAGCGGCGGCGGCTCGGCTTGCGAACGGCGTCGCTCCTGCGCGGCGGCCAGCTGCTCGATCCGCCGGTCGTCGCCGAGCATCTGCCGGATCCACTCGGTCGCCTCCTCGGGATCGAACGATCGAGCCTCGACCATCGCCTCGATGTCGGCCCAGTCCCGCGTCCGGTCGAACATCGCCTTGAACACGACGAGGGCGGTGCAACTCAGGATCGGGATGGTCCGCCCCTCGAAAGGCACGCGCCGGACGTGTCGCGCGACGTGGTCGTGGAACGGCAGCACATTCAGAAAGAGATCAACGGGCGTAGCTCCCGATCTGAGCCGGACCTGACCGTCACGTTCGAACCGCTCGAGCCGCTCGCTGTCCACCTCGACCTCCTCCGGCAGCGCTGCGAGAACCTCTCGCGCTCGCTCGGTTCCGACGAACACGTTGAAGTCGACGTCGCGCGTGCCGCGCGGGTCGAGCGTGCAGTAGCCGAGCGCGATCGCACCTCCGACGGCGTGCGGAATGCCTGCTCGCTCGAGCGAGTCGTGCACGGCGAAGAGCAGATCGCTCAGTTCGCTCACGATCGGAGCTGGATCAGCGGTGGGTAGGCGAGCTCGTCCCTGGGTCTGTAGGGCAGGGACTCAGCCAGCTCGACCACCTGAGCGAGGACTCGCCCGGCGTGCTCCTCTGCCGCCGCGTTGCGGGCAGGCGCGAGATCGAGGGCCATGCCTGCCGCGGCCGCGATGCGGGCCACCGCTGCCACCGAGGGCTGGCGACGCCCGTGCTCGTAAGCGCTCAATACAGATGAGGCGATTCCCGAACGACGCGCAAGCTCGGCCTGGCTCAGCCCGGAAGTTCCCCTGATCCGCTCGATGAGTCCAGCTGCGACGGCGTCGACGTCTTGGGACATGGACCTAGCATAGCGGATCCGCACATATTTTTGGTCGATAATTAGCGTATCCGCTATCCGATGGCCACCATCCGGTCGATCGGCACGCGGGCCTTCACGGCGGTCTCCGGATCGACCTTCACCTCGAAGCGGCCGTCGCGGAGGGCGTCGCGCAGCTTCGGCAGCGTGATCATCTTCATGAACACGCACGAAGCCTCGGCGTTGGCGGGGATGAACTCGACATCGGGCGCCGCCATCCGCAGCGGATAGAGCATCCCCACCTCGGTCGCGACGACAGCCTCGCGCACCGGGTGCGTGGCGAGGTCGCCCGCAGGGGGTTCCGCGGTGTCCTTCAACCCGGGTTCCTCGACCTGGCCCTCAGCCACCCCGCTCGCCGATTTCTCGATCGACTCGGCGTACTTCAGCATGCCGCCGGTCGAGAGCATGTGCACGCCCTCGGCGTCCACGTCCCCCGCGGCGACGTACTCCATGATGCTCGTCGAGCAGCCGCACTCGGGGTGGATCAGGAAGTCAGCGCCGGGGTGGGCCGCCCGCGTGGCTTCGATGTCGGCCGGGCGGATGCCGGCGTGGACGTGGCACTCGCCGTCCCAGACGTGCATGCGCCGGCCGAGCTCCTTCTCCACGTAGGAGCCGAGCCACATGTCGGGCCCGAACAGGATCTCGGTGTCCTCGCCGTGGGTCTCGTAGATGTGGCGCACGACATGCACGGCGTTCGCCGAGGTGCAGCAGTAGTCGGTCAGCGCCTTCACCTCTGCGGTCGTGTTGACGTACATCACGACGACGCCCTCCGGGTACTGTGCCCGCCAGTCGGCGAGCTGCCCGGCGTCGATCGACGCTGCCAGCGAGCAGCCGGCGTCCAGGTCGGGGATCAGCACCTTCTTCTCAGGGCACAGGATCGAGGCCGTCTCGGCCATGAAGTGCACGCCGCAGAACACGATCGTGGACTGCTCCGCCGCCGCGGCCTGGCGAGAGAGCCCGAGCGAGTCGCCGACGTAGTGGGCGACGTCCTGGACCTCGGGCACCTGGTAGTTGTGCGCGAGGATCACGGCGTCCGTCGCCGCGGCCAGCTCACGGATCTCGTCCTGCATCGCGGTGATCTCCTCGGGGGAGAGCGACGGCAGAGGGGTCGATGCGGGTATCTGCTGGCTAGGGGCCATGGGCAGGTTCATGGCTGCACCTCGAGGTAGAGGGAAAGGTCGAGTGCCGGCGCGGAATGCGTCAGTGCGCCCATCGAGATCCATCCTACCCCCGTCTCGGCGACCTCCCTGAGCGTGTCGAGATCCACGCCGCCGCTCGCCTGCAGCTCCGCGCGGCCGGCGACCCGGGCGACCGCGGCGCGCAACCGCGCGGGGTCCATGTTGTCCAGCAGCAGGCGCGGCGCCCCGGCGGCAAGGGCCTCGTCGATCTCCTGCTCGTCGCGCACCTCGACCTCGAGGCGCCCCGCCAGCCCGGGCGCGGCCTCACGCGCGCGCTGGACGGCGGCAGCGATCCCTCCGGCCGCCGCGATGTGGTTCTCCTTGATCAGGATCGCGTCGTAGAGCCCGGTGCGATAGTTGGTGGCGCCGCCGGTCGCGACGGCCTCCTTCTCGAGCACTCGCAGCCCGGGGGTGGTCTTGCGCGTGTCCAGCACCTTCGCGCCCGTCCCCTCGACGGCCCGTGCAGCGCGTGCCGCCATCGTCGCGACGCCGGAGAGGTGCGCGAGGAAGTTGAGCGCGGTGCGCTCACCGCTCAGCAGCGCGGCCGCATCGCCGCGGGCTTCGAGCACGGGCCCCCCCTGCTCGCGCCATTCGCCCTCGCGGACCTGGCGCTCGATCGCGACCGCCGGATCGAGTTGCGAGAACACCGTTTCCGCTGCGTCCAGCCCGTAGATGACGCCGGGCGCCTTCTGCACGATCCGCGCGACCGCTCGCGTGCCCGGCGCGACCGTCGCCGCCGTGGTGACGTCGCCCGTGCCGATGTCCTCCTCGAGCGCCTGGCGCACCAGCCCCTGCAGGTCGGCCACGCTAGGCCCCCGCAGGTGCGGCCGACGCCGCGGAGAGCAGATAAGCGCGCACGAACCCGTCGAGGTCGCCGTCCAGCACGCGCTGCACGTCGCCCATCTCGTAGCCGGTGCGATGGTCCTTGACCATCTGGTAGGGGTGCAGAACGTAGGAGCGGATCTGCGAGCCGAAGTTGACGTCCTGCGCCTCGCCCTTCTCGCGCGCGATCTCTTCCTGGCGTTCGCGCTCTTTCAGTTCCAGCAGCTTCGCGGTCAGCATCGCCATCGCGGTCGCCCGGTTGGACGACTGCGAGCGCTCGTTCTGGCACTGGACGACGATCCCGGTCGGGCGATGGGTGATGCGGACCGCCGAGTCCGTCTTGTTGACGTGCTGCCCGCCGGCGCCGGACGCGCGGTAGGTGTCGACCTGCAGGTCGTCGTCGTTGATCTCGACCTCGCCGCTGTCGGACACGACCGGCGCGACCTCGACGCCGGCGAAGCTCGTCTGCCGGCGGTGGGCCGAGTCGAACGGCGAGAGGCGGACGAGCCTGTGGACGCCGCGCTCAGCGCCGAACAGGCCGTAGGCGTTCTCCCCCGAGGCGCGGAACGTCGCCGACTTGATGCCGGCTTCCTCGCCGGGGCTCACCTCGAGCAGCTCCACGCCGAAGTCCCGCGATTCGGCCCAGCGCATCAGCATCCGCAGCACCATCTCGGCCCAGTCCTGCGCGTCGGTCCCGCCTGCTCCGGCGTTGACGGTGACGAGCGCGTCGCCGGCGTCGTAGGGGCCGGAGAAGAGGCGCTGCTCCTCCAGGGCCGCGAGGCGAACCTCGACCGAGGCGATCTGCTCGTCGACCTCCGCCTGCAGCGAGGCCTCCTCGGCGGCCATCTCGGCAAGCCCGTCGAGATCCTCCACGTCGGCCTCGAGAGAGCGGAAGGCATCGAGCCGGCGCGATGCGCGGGCGTGCTCGGCCGACACGGAGGCGGCGCGCTCAGAGTCGTCCCAGAACCCGGCCGAGCCCATCTCGGCCTCGAGCGCGCCGACGCGCTCGCTCAGAGCGGAGGGGTCAAAGATAGTCCGCCAGCAGTTTCATCTGCTCGCGGATGGCGGCCAGCCGCTGCGGGGTGTTCTCGCTGGAGTCGACGTTGGCCACGGGTCCCACGCTATCAGCCGCCCGTGCGATGTCATGGAGCCCCACCCGCCCGACGCTTGGCGGGGCGAGCGCCGCACGGGATCAATATCTTGCCCGCCGATGGCGGCGGCGACACCGGAGGAGCTGGCGGACGCGTTCGCGGCGGCGATCGCGCGCTGCGACCTCGACGGCGCGGTCGCGATGTGGGGCGAGGACGCCGCGATCGTCGCCGCGGACGGGTCGCTCGTGCGGGGCCTGCCGGCGATCCGGGACGCCTTGCAGGCGCTGCTCAGCAACGGCACGCGGGTCCGGATCGAGCTCGCGAGCCTGGTCCGGGCGGGCGACATCGCGCTGGCGACCGGCTCGCTGACGCTGAGCGGCGACGGCGAGGGCGGAGCCTTCGAGCAGCGCAGCTCCTCGACTGTCGTCTACGCGCGCGGCGCGGACGGCCGCTGGCGGATCGCGCTGGACGCCCCCTGGGGGCTGCCGGGCTCCTGACCTACGGGACGATCACGAGCTTGCCGGCCGGATGGCCGTGCTCGCTCTCGCGCAGCGCGTCCGGGACCTGGCTGAGCCCGAAGACACCCGCGATCGGGAAGCTGATGCGGCCGTCTTCGATCAACGGGATCGTCTCGCGCAGCGCCTGCGGCGTGAGCTCGCCGCCGCCGCCCGCGTGGAAGGGCACCCCGAGGTCGTTCGCCTCCTGAGAGAAGGCGATCGTCAGCACTCGCTCGATGTTGCCTTTGACCTCGACCGCCGCCACGATCTCGCCGTGGCCGGAGGCGTCGAGCACGGCGTCGACGCCCTCCGCTGCCGCCTCGCGAAGCCGCTCGGCCAGGCCGTCTCCGTAGGCGACGGGGGTCGCGCCGAGCGCCCGCACCTGCTCGAGCTTCGACGGCCCCGCGGTGCCGACGACGCGCACGCCGCGGGCGACCGCGAGCTGCGTGGCGAGGGACCCGACGCCACCCGACGCGCCCAGGATGAGCAGCGTCTCGCCGGTCCCGAGCTTCAGCGCCTCGAGAGTCGCGTAGGCAGTGCCGACGACGACGCCGAGGCTGCCCGCGACCTCCCACGCGAGCCCCGGCGGCTTGCGCTGCAGCAGCTGCGGCTGGCTCAACGCGTACTCGGCGTAGGAGGGCGTGCTCGGGTGGCCGAGCACCTCCTCGCCGGGCGCGAAGCCCTCGACGCCCGGCCCGACCTCCTCGATCACTCCCGCGACGTCGACGCCGAGGCCGCGGGCCTCGCTCAGCGGCTCACCGCCCGCGACGTTCCCGTGGAGGATCTTCCAGTCGATCGGGTTGACGCCGGCGGCCATGACCCGCAGGAGCACCTCGCCCTCGCCCGGCCGGGGCGTCTCGATCTCCTCGACAGCGAGCACGTCGACATCCCCGTACTCGTGAAAGCGGACCGCCTCCATCGACGGGTCACGCTAGCAGCGTCTCGGGTTCAGCTCTCCTGAGGCGCTGACACGCCCGTGAGCCAAGCGATCCAAGGACGCAGGGAGCGAAATGCGCTCTGCGGATGAGCGAGCGAGGACGCAGGAGCGACGCCGGCTCACGGCCGTCTCTGGCTCAGCTCTCCTGAGGCGCTGAGACGCCCGTGAGCCAAGCGATCCAAGGACGCAGGGAGCGAAATGTGCTGGCCGAAACGGGGATGCGAGCGCAGCGAGTGTCTCCCGGCTTCGGTACATGAGCGACCGCGAAGTGCCCCGAATGGGGTAAGGACGCAGGAGCGCGCCGGCTCACGGCCGTCTCTGGCTCAGCTCTCCTGAGGCGCTGAGACGCCCGTGAGCCAAGCGATCCAAGGACGCAGGGAGCGAAATGTGCTCTGCACATGAGCGAGCGAGGACGCAGGAGCGCGCAGCGCTCACGGGCGTGTCAGCGCCTCAGGCGCCGTGGCACTTCTTGTACTTCTTGCCGCTCCCGCACCAGCAGGGGTCGTTGCGCCCGACCTGGTGCTCGTCGTCGAGCACGCGCTGCTCGACCACCGGCATCGGCTCGAATTCCCCGCCCTCTTCGGCGAAGCCTTCGCCTGGGGCCACGCCGGCCGCCGCCGCGGCAGCCGCCATCGCGCCGGCGCCGGCCGCGGCGCCGCCCGAGTAAGAGACTTTGCCGGCCGAGGTCGAGCTGCCGGCAGCCGCGAACGACGGCACGGCGCCGCCTCCGCCGCCGTTCTCGCCCTCGACGTTGACCTGGACGTTGAAGATCATCCGCGCGTAGTCCGACCACACGCTGTTCATGAGGTCTCCGAACAGCGTGAAAGCCTCGTTCTTGTAGGCCACGAGCGGGTCGATCTGGGCGAAGCCGCGCAGGTGGATGCCCTCGCGCAGGTAGTCCATGTCGAACAGGTGCTCGCGCCAGCGCTCATCGATCGTCTGCAGCAGCAGGAAGCGCTCGAGCGCGCCCATCAGCTCCTCGCCGAGGGCCTCCTGGCGCGCGTCGTAGCGGGCCATCGCGTCCTCGAGGATCGAATCCACGAGCCCCTCGCGGTCCTGGCGCTGCTCGCGCAGCGCCACGGCGTCGATCTCGACCGGGAAGAACTGCGCCAGCGCGGTGTAGAGGCCGTCGAGGTCCCAGTCCTCGGCGTACTCGCCGAGCGCGATCGTGTACTGGTCGATCGTGCGCTCGATCACGTTCGTCACCTCGCGGCGCGCCTCCTCGCCGATCGACTTGCCTTCGAGCACCTCGTCGCGGTAGGCGTAGATCACACGTCGCTGCTCGTTCATGACGTCGTCGTACTCGAGCACGCGTTTGCGGATCAGGAAGTTCTGCTCCTCGACCTTCTTCTGGGCTTTCTCGATCTGTTTCGAGAGCATCCCGGCCTCGATCGGTTCCTCGTTGCCCTCGTCGTCGACGCCGCCGAGTTTGTCGAGGATCCGGTAGATGCGGTCACCTGCGAAGAGCCGCACGAGGTCGTCCTCCGCCGAGAGGAAGAAGCGCGACTCGCCGGGGTCGCCCTGGCGCCCGGCGCGGCCGCGCAGCTGGTTGTCGATGCGTCGCGACTCGTGGCGCTCGGTGCCGCAGATGAACAGGCCGCCTGAGGCCATCACCTGCTCGCGGCCGGCCTCCACCTTGCCTTCCAGCTCGGGCAGGACCGCCGTGAAGCGTGCGTCGTACCCGTCGCTTCCGGGCTCGAGGCCCTCGCGGGCGAGCTGCTGGTGGGCGAGGTGCTCGGGGTTGCCACCGAGCTTGATGTCGACGCCGCGGCCGGCCATGTTGGTCGCGATCGTGACGGCGCCGGGCTGCCCGGCCTCAGCGACGACGTCGGCCTCTTTGGCTGCGTGCTCGGGCTTGGCGTTGAGGACGTGGTGCGTGATCCCCTCCCGCGTCAGGCGCTCGGAGAGGAGCTCTGAGACCTCGACCGAGATCGTGCCGACGAGGACCGGCTGGCCGTGCTCGTGGCGCGCGGCGATCTCTTTGGTCACCGCCGTCCACTTGCCCTCCTTGGTCTTGTAGACCTGATCGTTGCGATCGTCGCGGACCATCGGCATGTTGGTCGGGATCTGCACGACCGGCAGCTCGTAGATCTTCATGAACTCGGTCGCCTCCGTCAGGGCCGTTCCGGTCATGCCCGCGAGCTTGTCGTAGAGGCGGAAGAAGTTCTGGTAGGTGATCGTGGCGAGGGTCTGGTTCTCCTCCTGGATCGGCACCTTCTCCTTCGCCTCGACCGCCTGGTGCAGCCCCTCCGACCAGCGCCGGCCGTCGAGGATGCGGCCGGTGAACTCGTCGATGATCTTGACCTCGTTGTCGATCACCGCGTAGTCGACGTCCCGCTTGTAGAGCGACTCTGCGCGCAGCGACTGCAACAGGTGGTTGACGAGGTGCCCGTTCTCGGCCCGGTAGAGATGGTCGATGCCGAGGAAGCGCTCCGCCTTGGCGACGCCCTGCTCGGTGATCGTGACGCTCTTGTGCTTCTCGTCGACCTCGTAGTCGAAGTCGGCGACGAACTGCTTCTTGGTCCGGGGGTCCATTCCCTCTGGTGTCTTGCCGAGCACCAGCCGCGGCGCCAGCCCGGCGAAACGGACGTAGAGATCGGCCGCCTGTTCGGGGGCGCCCGAGATGATGAGCGGCGTGCGGGCCTCGTCGATGAGGATGTTGTCGACCTCGTCCACGATCGCGTACGGGTGGCCGCGCTGGACCTTTTCGGCGAGGTCCTTGGCCATGTTGTCGCGCAGGTAGTCGAAGCCGAACTCGGAGTTCGTGCCGTAGACGACATCGCAGGCGTACGCCCGCTGCTTCTCGTCGTAGGGCTGCATGTTCTCGATCACGCCGACGGTGACGCCCAGCGCGTCGTAGATCGGGCTCATCCATTCGGCGTCGCGGCGGGCGAGGTAGTCGTTGACCGTCACGACGTGCACGCCGCGGCGCAGCGGCTTGCCCTGCTCGTCGGTGCGCTCACGGTCGACCGCGAGCGAGTTGAGCACGACGGACAGCGTCGCCGTCAGCGTCTTGCCCTCACCGGTCTTCATCTCGGAGATCTGACCCTCGTGCAGGGCCATGCCGCCGATCAGCTGCACGTCGAAATGCCGCATTTCCATCGTGCGCTTGCCGGTCTCGCGGACGATCGCGAAGCACTCGGGAAGCAGCGCGTCCAGGTCCTCGCCTTCGGCGGCGCGTTCGCGCAGAGCGTCCATCCGCTCCCGCAGCTCGGCGTCGCTGTCGTGCTCGAGCTCGGGCTCGAACGCGTTGATCAGCGCCACGCGCTTCTGGTAGCTCTTGAACTTCTTCGCCTCGCCCGCGTTCAGCGCGCGATCGAGCAGTGATGGCATGCGCCAAGGATAGCTCCCGGCGGTGAGGCGGTTCTAAAGCGATCACCGCTTCTTCTCCTGCCGCGCCGTGCCTGAGCCGTTGGTGGAGCTGAGGCTGTTCAGGCGGGCGCATGCGCCCGCCTGGCGAGCCGCACATGTGCGGCTCGCAGGGGGTCGCACATGTGCGACCCCCGGGGTCGGCGCATGCGCCGACCCCTACCCGAGAAGCTCGCGACCTACGTCGATGGCAGCGTGGCGTCTGTCACCCGCGTGGAGGCACGGCGCGCCTCGCGCCGGCGGCGCAGCTTGTCGCGGTGGCGCTTGACCTGCCGCGCGAGCTCGTCGACCATCAGGTTCAGCGAGTGGGTCATCTCGGGCGATGCGTCCCGGGCCCGCAGCGTCACGCCCTTCAGGTAGAGCGTGGCCTCAGCGACCTGGCAGTCGGCGACGCGCGGGTTGGGCTCCTGGAAGATCTCGATCTCGAGGCGGGCCAGGTCTGAGACCTGTCGCGAGATCTTCCCCAGACGGCGCTCCGCATGCATGCGGAGTTCGTCCGTGACCGGTACGTTTCGACCTCTGATGTCGATCTGCATGGTCGCTCCTTCGTCGGCCTTGTCTCTGGCGTCGGAAACGATGCTACGCCGGTACTCGGCGGATGTAAATGCCCATTGGACGCAATCGCGTAGGGATCCGCAGCTCTCTGCGGCCGATCACTGAGCGCGCGCGGCGCCCCCGTTGCGGGCGCGCGAGCCAGCGCCCCGGGCCTGCGAGAATCGAGCGGCGATGAAGCCGGATCTGACGTGGTCGTTCAGTCCGATCGCGCTGGCCGTCGCGGCGCTGGTGCTCGGGCTCTACGTGCGCCGCTGGCGCGCGGTGCGCGCGAGCGGCTCCCCGCGCGCCGCCGCGGAGGCGCCGGTGTGGCGCCTGTGCTGCTTCGCCGCCTCGACCTTGGTCGTGCTCGGGGCGCTGATGTCGCCGATCGACTCGCTCGCCGACCAGCTCTTCGCGGCGCACATGGTCCAGCACATGCTGCTGCTCGACATCGCGCCGATCCTCGCGATCCTCGGCTTCACGAAGGTGATCCTGCGCCCCGTCACGCGCTCGGTGCACGACGTCGAGCGCCGCGCCGGGGCGCTGGCGCACCCCGCCTTCGCGGTCGCGCTCTACGTCGGCGTGATCTGGGCCTGGCACATCCCCGCGGCCTACGACCTCGCGGTGCGCCACGAAGGCATCCACTTCCTCGAGCACCTCAGCTTCCTGCTCGCCGGCTCGCTCTACTGGTGGCATCTGATCTCGCCGATCCGCGCGCGCATGCGCCTCAGCGGGATGGGGCCGATCGTCTACATGGCGAGCAGCAAGCTGTTCGTCGGAGCGCTCGGGATGGCGATCGCGTTCGCGCCCAGCGCGCTCTACCCGGCTTACGAGCACGCCGGGCGCATCTGGGGGCTCTCGCCGCTGGACGACCAGGGCGTCGCCGGGCTCATCATGGCCGTCGAGCAGTCGCTCGTGATGGGCGTCGCGATCGTCGTGCTGTTCGTGCGCATGCTCGCCGAGTCCGAGCGCGAGCAGCAGCGGCGCGAGCGCTACGAAGACATGGCGGCTGACGCCGCGCCCGGCCCTACGGCCGCTGCCCGCTGAGCTCGACGCAGAGCCGCTCCAGCAGTTGCTGCAGCTCGGGCTCGCGTTCGACATCGTGCCCGTCGAGCAGCGCGCGCAGCTCCTCTCGCCGCGCGCTCAGGATCTGGTCGGCCATCGCCGTGCCGGCCGGGGTCAGCCTCGCGTCCTCCCCTTCGCCTTCGACGAGCCCGCGCTCGCGCAGCTCGCGCTGCACCGGCGTGATCCGCTCCTCGGGGATCCCGACCGACCGCGCCATCTCGAGCGTCCCGGCGATGCCGTAGCTGCTGAAGCGTGCGAGCCCCCAGGCAGCGCCGGGACTGATGTCGACTCCAGCCCGCGCCACCATCCGCTCGCCGAACGCGACGCCGGCGCTCCTCCCCCGCCGCGACGCTGAGCGCCCGGTCGATCTCCGCCAGCGAGCTCGGCGCCTTGGGCGCGGCGAGCGAGTCCTCGAGCCCGGTGCTCGTCGCCGCGGTCGTCCGCAGAGGGCGCTCTCGCAGCCGCAGGCTCAGCACGAAGCCGACAGCCGTGACGCCTGTCGCCGCAAGGAACACCGGATGCAGCGCGTTGACGTACGCGTTCTCGTAGGCGATCCGCGCCGCGCCGGGCAGCGTCGCCACCTGCGCGCCGGTCAGGCGCCCGCCGGCGGACACCTGCGCGCCGAGCGGGCCCGAGAGCACGCCGTGGAGCTCTGAGCGCAGCCGGGTCGTGAAGATCGTGCCGAAGATCGCTGCCCCGAAGGAGCCGCCGATCCCGCGCGCGAGGGTCACGCCGGAGGTCGCCGCGCCGAGCACCTCGTAGCCGACGGCGTTCTGGACCGCGAGCACGAGCACCTGCATCGTCGAGCCGAGCCCGAGGCCGAGCACCACGAGGGCGCCGTCGATCGCCAGCGAGCTCGTGCCGAGCTTGACCCGCGAGAGCAGGAACATGCCGATCGTCATGAGGATCGTCCCGACGATCGGGAAGCGCCGGTAGCGCCCGGTGGTGGCGATCCGCCGGCCCGAGAGGATCGAGGCGAACACGAGCCCGCCGAGCAGCGGGACCAGGCGGAGTCCCGCGTTCGTCGGACTGGCGTGGAAGACGGTCTGGAAGAAGAGCGGCAGGAACGTGACCGAGCCGAACAGCGCGAAGCCGACGATCAGGGAGAGCATGCTGGCGACGCGGAAGACCTCGTCTTTCAGCAGCGAGAGCGGAAGTACCGGCTCAGCCGCGCTGCGCTCGACGACGACGAAGCCCCCGAGCAGCCCCACGCCTGCGATCGCGACGAGCACGGTCTGCGCCGACCCCCATTCCCAGGTCGTGCCGCCGAGACTCGCGACCAATACGATCGCGCTGAGACCGGCGGCGAGCAGGCCCGCGCCGAGGTAGTCGATCGTCGGACGGGTGCGGCCGCGCGCTTCGGGCAGCGTCACGGAGATCACGACCAGCGCGAGCGCCCCGACAGGCAGGTTCACGTAGAAGATCCACTGCCAGGAGAGGTGGTCGACGATCAGCCCGCCCAGCAGCGGCCCGGCGACCGCGGCGAAGCCGAAGACGGCACCGAACAGGCCCTGGTAGCGCCCGCGTTCGCGCGGCGGCACGATGTCGCCGACGCTCGCCTGCACGAGCACGATCAGCCCGCCTGCGCCGAGCCCCTGCAGCGCCCGGAACGCGATCAGCTCGGTCATCGAGCCGGCGAGCCCGCAGAGCGCCGAGCCGGCCAGGAAGATCACGATCGCCACCTGCAGCACG
Source organism: uncultured Solirubrobacteraceae bacterium (assembly GCA_963738815.1). Classification (GTDB taxonomy): domain Bacteria; phylum Actinomycetota; class Thermoleophilia; order Solirubrobacterales; family Solirubrobacteraceae; genus Palsa-744. The sequence continues at coordinate 235,120 of CAVTXW010000004.1, read as the reverse complement.
CGCTTGCGACCGAGCTGATCGCCGAGCTTCCCGTAGAGCGGCGTCACCGCCGTCTGGGCGAGCAGGAAGGCGCTCGTGACCCATGCGAGTTTGTCCAGACCGCCGAGGTCGCCGACGATCGTGGGCAGCGCCGTCGCGACGATCGTCGAGTCGAGCGCCGCCAGCAGCAGCACCATCATCAGCCCGGCGAAGACGACGCCGAGCCGCTTGGTGCCGGCGCGGACTTCGGTGGGGGCTGCGGCGGTCGTGCTCATCGTGTCGCGGTCACAGTGATACTCGGATCGTCGCTCCTCCGCGGCGAGGGCTCGCGCGCGTGTGGCCGCGCGGCGAGGCGCCCCGGGAGTGCGGCCGCGGGCGCCGCGGGCGCGGGCGCTCAGCCCCGGCGCCGCAGGCTCTCGAGGATGCCCTTGTGCCCGGCGATCGCGCCGATCAGGATCGACTGCGGCGCGACCTCGGTGCCCGGGAAGACGATGCAGGAGCGCAGCTGGGCGCCGTCGCCGACGCTCGCGCCGTCGCCGAGCACAACGGGGCCGGTGAGCCTGACGCCGGCCCCGATCCGGACGCCCGGGCCGACCCACACCGGTCCCTCGACCTCGGCGTCGGCCGGGATCGAGCTGTCCCCGGCGACCGTCACCCCCGGCGCGAGGACTCGGCCGTCGATGTCCAGGCGCAGCGCGCCCTCCAGCGCGTCGAAGGTGCCCTGGCGCAGCTCGCCGAGGGAGCCGACGTCGTTCCAGTACTCGCCGGTCTCGTGGATGTAGAACGGGACGTCGTTCTCGAGCAGCGACGGGAACACGTCGTTCGCCCAGTCGGCGAACGGCCGGTCCGGGAAGTAGTCGAAGATCTCCGGCGAGAAGACGTAGATGCCGCAGTTGCCGAGGTCGGAGAGCGCTTCGTCGGGGTCCGGCTTCTCCTGGAAGCCGGTGATGCGCCCCTCGCTGTCGTGCAGGACGACTCCGTACTCGCGCGTGTCCGCCACCTTCTTGACCGTCAGCGTCGCGATGCCGCCGGCGTCGCGGTGACGCGCCGCGAGCGCGCCCAGGTCGAGGTCGGTCAGGGCATCGCCGGAGATCACAAGGAACGGTTCGTCGCCGAAGAACTCGCGGCACGCGCGCACGCCGCCCGCGGTGCCGAGCAGCTCCTCCTCGAAGCGGTAGGAGATGCGATCGCCGAAGTACTCGCGGATCGAGTCGGGGAAGTAGTGCAGGTTCGCGATCACCTCCGCGAAGCCGTGGCGCGCGAGCAGCTCGACGATGTGCTCCATCACGGGCCGGTCGAGCACCGGCACCATCGGCTTCGTGATCTCGTAGGTGAGCGGACGCAGGCGCGTGCCGAGCCCTGCCGCGAGGACCATCGCCTTCATCGGCTCATCCTTTCAATTGCGCGCGGGGGACCGCCGGCCGGGGTCGGACGCGTGCGCCCGGGGCCCGGCCGGGGCCCTCCTGAATCAGTAGCGGTAGTGGTCGGGCTTGTAGGGACCCTCGACCGGAACGCCGATGTAGGCGGCCTGCTCGGGGCTCAGCCTCGTGAGCCTCACGCCGAGCGCGTCGAGGTGCAGCCGCGCGACCTTCTCGTCCAGGTGCTTGGGCAGCACGTACACGCGCTTCTCGTACTCGTCGTTCTTCGTGAAGAGCTCGATCTGGGCGATCGTCTGGTTGGAGAACGAGTTGCTCATCACGAAGCTCGGGTGACCCGTGGCGTTGCCGAGGTTCAGCAGCCGGCCCTCCGAGAGCAGGATGATCGCGTGGCCGTCCGGGAACACCCACTTGTCCACCTGCGGCTTGATGTTGATCCTCTCGATGCCTGACACGCGCCCGAGGCCCGCGATGTCGATCTCGTTGTCGAAGTGCCCGATGTTGCCGACCACGGCCTGGTGCTTCATCCGCGCCATGTCATCGGCGGTGATGATGTCCTTGTTGCCGGTGGTCGTGATGAAGATGTCCGCGACCGAGATGACTTCCTCGAGCGTTTTCACCTCGTAGCCCTGCATCGCCGCCTGCAGGGCGCAGATCGGGTCGATCTCGGTGATGATGACCCGGGCACCCTGCCCGCGCAGCGATTCGGCGCAGCCCTTGCCGACGTCGCCGAAGCCGCAGACGACCGCCACCTTGCCGCCGATCATCACGTCGGTGGCGCGGTTGATGCCGTCGATCAGCGAGTGCCGGCAGCCGTAGAGGTTGTCGAACTTCGACTTCGTGACCGAGTCGTTGACGTTGATCGCCGGGAACAGCAGCTCGCCGTTCTCGACCATCTCATACAGACGGTGCACGCCGGTCGTCGTCTCCTCGGTGACGCCTTTGATGCCTTCGCCGATCTTCGTCCAGCGCTGCGGGTCCTCGCCCAGCGAGCGGGTCAGCAGCGAGAGGATCACGCCGAACTCCTCGGACTCGGCGCCCGCCGGGTCCGGGACCGCGCCCGCGGCCTCGTACTCGGTGCCCTTGTGGACCAGCAGCGTGGCGTCGCCGCCGTCGTCGAGGATCATGTTCGGGCCGTCGCCCTCCGGCCAGCGCAGCACCTGCTCCGTGCACCACCAGTACTCCTCGAGCGTCTCGCCCTTCCAGGCGAAGACCGGGACCCCGCGCGGCTCCTCGATCGTGCCCTCGGGGCCGACGGCGACGGCCGCCGCGGCGTGGTCCTGGGTCGAGAAGATGTTGCAGCTGCACCAGCGCACCTCGGCGCCGAGCGCGGTCAGCGTCTCGATCAGCACGGCGGTCTGGATCGTCATGTGCAGCGAGCCGGTGATGCGCGCGCCCTTCAGCGGCTGGGCGTCGGCGTACTCACGGCGGATCGCCATCAGGCCGGGCATCTCGTGCTCGGCGAGCGTGATCTCCTTGCGGCCGAACTCGGCCAGCGAGAGGTCGGCGACCTTGAAGTCGGAACCGGTGGCAGTAGGCGTTGCCATACGTACTCTCCTGTCTGGTCAGGTGAGCGCCCTTTGCTGCATAGGGGGCCGAGCGTGGCGGGTCCAGAGCCCGTCGCAGCGCTCCTCGGCCGTTTCGGAGGGTATCACGCGCTGTTCTGGGCGCCCGCGGGCGGAGGGGGGTCCTGACGCCCTGGACTCGGGGCGATGGAGGTCCCTGCTAACCGCTGGGAAGCCGAGCGGCGTCAGCGCCGCTGAAGCCGACCCGCCGCCCGCGGCTCAGACCTTCGCCAGCGCGCCCTTGAGCTCGTCGAGCGCCTTCACGGGGCCCGGGTCCACGCCTCGCAGCGCGGCCAGGTAGATCGAGACGAGGTCGCCGAGCAGCACGAGCGAGACGACCCGCTCGATCGCCGTCTGGCCCCGCGTCTCCAGGCGGAAGCTCGCGGCGGCCTCGCCGGCGATCATCTGCTCGGTCAGCTCCATCCTCTGCTTGACGCGCGGATGGGCGTCGGAGTCGTCGAGGAACACCGCCGAGAAGCGGCCCAGGCTCGACGCGCCCTCCCAGCCCGCCAGCTCGTTGTGGTCCAGCTCGGGCAGTTCGCCGAAGAACGCCGGCTGCTTGGCGTTCTCGTTGATCTGGGTCTTCCAGCGGTAGGCGATCGGCGTCGTCAGCCCGGCGCCCGCGATCATCGGCGTGGTCCCGAGCAGCCCGCGCGCGACTTCCTTGGCCAGCGAGTCGGCGGGCGCGTCGGGCCCCCACTCTTCCACCAGGTGCTCGGCGTGGGCCGCCGCGACATCGATCTCGGGCGTCAGCCGCGGGCCGGCGCCGCACAGGGCTGCGACCTCGAGGGCCGCCACGGTCATGTAGGCGACCGCGGCGCGCGGCTGGAAGCCCGCCGGCAGCGGGATCACCGGGACGCCGTCGGCGCGCGCCATCTCGGCGAGACGCCCGCCGGTCGTGACGACCGTGCGCTTGGCGCCGAGCGCGTCCGCCGATTCGTAGCAGGCCAGCGTCTCCTCGGTTTCGCCCGAGTAGCTCGCGCACAGCACCATCGTCTCGGGCGTCGTCCACGTCGGCAGGCCGTAGGCGCGCGTGACGAAGATCGGCCGCGAGGCATGGTCGCCGAGCGCGGCGCGCGCCAGCGCCCCGCCGATCGCCGAGCCGCCCATGCCGGCGACGACGAGCCCGGCGGGCGTGTCCGAGTCCTCCATGATCGCCGACTCCGCGCGCCAGACGGCGTCGCGAAGGTGCTCGGGCATCGCGAGCACGTCAGCAAGCTGGCCGCTCGAGTCGACGCGCCCGATCAGCTCGCGGGAGATGTCCTCGGCGGCTCCGGTCGTGGTCGCGCCGTCGCTCATCTGCTCCTCTTCTCGTCCATGGATGTCGTTTCCTTCATGTCTGTGCCGATCTTCCCGGGTTGGCCGGTCGTCAGAACTTGATCGCTCCGTCGCCCAGGCGCACCTCCGGGAAGATACGCGCACCGCGCGTTATCACGTTGTCCGCCCCCAGCTCGACGCCTTCGCCGAGCACCGCGCCACCCGTGACGGAGCTGCGGTCGCCGATCCTGCATCGCGGGCCGATGATGCAGTCGCGCAGCTCACAGCCGGCGCCGATCTGGCTCCCGGCCAGCACGACGGAACGCTCCACGGTGCTGCCGGCGCCCACCGAGACGTCGCGCCCGAGGACGACGAGGCTGCCCACATGGGCGCCGGCGGCCACCTTGACGCCGCTCTCGAGCACGGCCGGCGGGATCGCCTTGCCGAGCACCTCGGCGTCCGGCTCGATCGCCAGCCAGCTGTCGCCGAGCCGCTCCTGCACGGCGGTCTTGACGTTGCCCTCGATGATGTCGAAGGTGCCCTTCAGGTAACGCTCGGGCGTCCCGATGTCCATCCAGTAGCTGTCGGAGGGGTAGCCGTAGAGGCCGTTGCCGACCAGCTGCGGCCACACCTCCCGCTCGATCGAGACGTTGCGGCCGGCGGGCACCATCTCGAGGATGTCGCGCTCGAGCACGTAAGCGCCCGCGCTGATCAGGTTCGTGTCCACCTTCTGCTCGGGCCCGGGCTTCTCGATGAACTCGCGCACCGCCCGGTCCTCGTCGAGCAGCACGAGCCCGTAAGCGCTCGGGTCGGCGACCGGCACGAGCGCGAGCGTGGCCCGGGCGCCGGTCTGCTCGTGCTGGGCGATCTGGCCGCGAAGGTCGATGTCGGTCAGCACGTCGCCGTTGAGCATCAGGAAGCGCTCCTCGAGCAGCGGCTCGGCCAGCTTCACCGCCCCCGCGGTGCCACGGGGCTCCGGCTCCTCGACGAAGCGCAGCCGCAGCCCGAGCGAGGAGCCGTCGCCGAGCACCTCGCGCACGCTGTCGGCGAGGAACCCGCAGGACATGATGACGTCGTCGATGCCATGCCCGCGCAGCCACTCGAGCATGTAGACCATGAACGGCCGGTCGACGAGCTGAACCACCGGCTTCTGGACGGTGGAGGTCAGCGGGCGCAGGCGTTTGCCTTCGCCGCCGACGAGGATCACGGCCTGACTAACAGCCACCCGCCTCCCCTCACCGCCTCCCGATTCCCTCGTAGAGGAGCCCGGCCGCACGCACGGCCTCCGGGTCGAGCGCGTTGCGCCCGTCGACGACGAGCGTGCCCCGCATCGCCGCGGCGGCCTCGTTCCAGTCGATCTCCAGGAGCTGCTGCCACTCGGTGACGAGCACCGCGGCGTCCGCGCCGCGCAGCGCGTCGATCGGCCCCTGCGCGAACTCGATTCCGCTCAGCAGCGGGCGCGCCTGCTCCTCGGCGACCGGGTCGTACGCGGCGATCTGGGCGCCGTCGGCCTGCAGGCGGGCGGCGAGCACGAGCGAGGAGGCCTCGCGCATGTCGTCGGTGTTGGGCTTGAACGCCAGCCCGAGCAGCGCCACGCGCTTGCCGGCGAGCGGGCCGAGATGGCGCTGGAGCTTGCCGATCACACGGCGCTTCTGCAGGTCGTTGACCTGGATCACCGCGTTCAGGAGCTGGAAGTGGTACCCGGAGTTGCCCGCGAGCTGCTTCAGCGCGTCCACGTCCTTGGGGAAGCACGAGCCGCCGAACCCGATCCCGGCCTGCAGGAACTTCGAGCCGATGCGGTCGTCGAGGCCCATCCCCCGCGCGACCTCGACCACGTCCGCGCCGGTCTCCTCGCACACGTTCGCGATCTCGTTGATGAACGAGATCTTCGTCGCCAGGAAGGCGTTGGACGCCAGCTTGACCATCTCCGCGCTCGCGATGTCGGTGCGCACGAGCGGCGCCTCCAGAGGCGCGTACAGCCCGACCACCGCGTCGCCCGCCCAGCCGCCGTCGTCGCCGACCACGACGCGGTCGGGGTGCAGGAAGTCCTTGACCGCCGAGCCCTCCTTCAGGAACTCGGGGCAGGAGACGTACTGCAGCCCCGCGCGCCCGCCGTCGTTGAGCACCCGCTGCAGCGTCGCGCCCGTGCCGCACGGCACCGTGGACTTCATCACCAGCGCGTGACGATCGGAGGCGGGAATCGCGTCCACGACCGCGTGCACGGCGGACAGGTCGGCGTCGCCCGAGTAGGTGGGCGGGGTGCCGACTGCCACGAACAGCAGCCGGGCGTGGTCGAGGGCGCCGGAGAGCTCGGTCGAGAAGTGCAGCCGCTCGCTGTTGCGCTCGAGCAGCTCCGCGAGCCCCGGCTCGTAGATCGGCACCTCCCCCGCCTTCAGGCGCTCGATCTTCTCGGCGTCGATGTCCACGCACCAGACCTCGCTTCCGAGCTCGGCGAAGCCGGCCGCGGTCACGAGACCGACGTAGCCGGTGCCGATCACTGCGATGGGCTCGCGGGCGGCGTTCATCAGGCGGGAAAGGCTAGCCGCAGGAGAGGCGTTCGAGGCCCGCTACTCGCCTACGGCGAGGAAAGCCTCGTAGCGGCGGATGTCGCGCAGCGCCCGAGCCCGTTCCTCGCTGTCCTCCTCAGAGCGCTCGGCGCTCGCGCGCGATTCCGAGAGCTTCGTCTCGATCGTCGCGCGGTCGATCTGCTCGGGGCGGATCGCCTCCTCGACGAGCACCAGCGCGCGGTTCTCGGAGAACTGGAGGTAGCCCTCGGCCTGGGCGAAGCGGACGATGTCGTCCTCGGAGCGGTAGAGGCGCAGCTCGGTCGGCTCGAGCATCGCGAGCACCGGCTCGTGCCCCGCGAGCACGCCGATCGAGCCGACGACGGTGCGCGTGGAGAGCAGTTCGATCTCCTCCGAGAAGACCTCGCCCTCCGGGGTGAGAACTTCGGCTTGGAACTTCGCGTGGGCCATGACCTAGATCTCATCTCCTTGAAGGAGCCGGCGCATGCGCCGGCTCCCGGGCGGGCGCATGCGCCCGCCCGCGGAGGCGCGCATGCGCGCCTCCGAACGACACGATGTGCAGCGGTTCGCGCTCACGCTTTCTTCCCGGCCTCAACGACCTCCTCGATCGTGCCCTTCAGGAAGAACGCGCTCTCGGGGACCTCGTCGTGCTTGCCGTCGATGATCTCGTCGAAGCCGCGGATCGTCTCGGCGATCGGCACGTACGCGCCGGGGGTGCCGGTGAACTGTTCGGCGACGAAGAACGGCTGCGAGAGGAAACGCTCGATCTTGCGGGCCCTCTGCACCGTCAGCTTGTCCTCGTCGGAGAGCTCGTCGATGCCGAGGATCGCGATGATGTCCTGGAGCTCCTTGTAGCGCTGCAGGATCTCCTTGACGCGGTTCGCGACACGGAAGTGGTCCTCGCCGAGGATGTCCGCCTTGAGGATCGTCGAGGTCGAGTCCAGCGGGTCGACCGCCGGGTAGATGCCTTTTTCGGAGATCGCGCGCGACAGCGCCGTCGTGGCGTTGAGGTGCGCGAACACCGACGCCGGCGCCGGGTCGGTGTAGTCGTCGGCCGGGACGTAGATCGCCTGGATCGAGGTCACCGAGCCGCGCTTGGTCGAGGTGATGCGCTCCTGCAGCCCGCCCATCTCCGTCTCCAGCGTGGGCTGGTAGCCGACCTGCGAGGGCATGCGGCCCAGGAGCGCCGAGACCTCGGAGCCGGCCTGGACGAAGCGGAAGATGTTGTCGATGAACAGCAGCACGTCCTGGCCCTGGTCGCGGAAGTATTCGGCCATCGTCAGGCCGGACAGCGCGACGCGCATGCGGGCGCCGGGCGGCTCGTTCATCTGCCCGAAGACGAGCATCGTCTTGTCGAGGACGCCCGACTCCTTCATCTCCAGCCACAGGTCGTTGCCCTCGCGCGAGCGCTCGCCGACGCCGCAGAACGCCGACAGCCCGCCGTGCTCCTTGGCGAGGTTGTGGATGAGCTCCTGGATCAGCACCGTCTTGCCCACCCCGGCGCCGCCGAACAGCCCGACCTTGCCGCCCTTCGCGTAGGGCGCGAGCAGGTCGATGACCTTGATCCCGGTCTCGAACATCTCGGTCGTCGGGGTCAGGTCCTCGACGCGCGGCGCCTCCTGGTGGATGCCGCGGCGCTCCACGTCCTCGGGGAGCGGCTCGCCGAGGTCGATCAGGTCGCCGAGCACGTTGAAGATGCGTCCCGAGCGTGGCCTCTCCGACGGGCACCGAGATCGGTGCGCCGGTGTCGGTGACCTCAGTGCCGCGCGCGAGGCCGTCGGTGGTGTCCATCGCGACAGCGCGCACGCGGTCGTCGCCGAGGTGCTGCTGGACCTCGCAGACGAGCAGCTCCTCCTCGGCGCCGGCGCTGACCCCGGGCGTCTCCTCCTCGCGGTTCTCCTTGGAGCGCACGACCGTGATCGCGTGGTTGATCTCGGGAAGGCGGTCGGGGAACACGGCCTCGATCACGACGCCCTGGATCTCCTCGATCCGCCCGACGTTGGGAGCGCCGTTCTGGGTGGCGTTCGGCTCGGTTGTGGTGCTGGCCATCTGGTTCCTCTCGCTTTCGTTCTTTCTGAATCTCGGGCTCGGCCGGCGCTCCGTGCCGGCCTCGCGGTCCGGCCGGCGCTGGGCGCCGGCCTTCAGTCTCTGGGAGTCGCTTGCCTAGCTCAGTCCCTCGGCTCCGGCCACGACCTCCATGATCTCCTGGGTGATCTCGGCCTGGCGGGCGCGGTTCATCTGCAGCGTGTAGTCGGTGATCAGTTCCCCGGCGTTGTCCGAGGCGCTGCGCATCGCGGTCATCTGGGCGCCGAAGAAGCCCGCCGTGGACTCCACGAGCGCGCGGTAGATCGAGATCTCGATGTAGTCGGGGATCAGGCGCTTCAGCAGCTCCTCGGGCCCCGGCTCGTAGTCCACGAGCGCGCGCGGGCCGTCGCTCTCCTCGGCCTCCTCGCCGTCCTCGCCGACGATCGTGGCCGCGGAGAGCGGCAGCAGCCGTTCGCGGGTCACGCGCTGGGTGAGAGGCGAGAGGTAGGCGTTGTAGATGATCTCGACGGCGTCGAGCTTGCCGTCGACGTAGGCGGCGATCAGGTCGTCGGCGATCGAACGGGCGTCGGCGTAGGCGGGCCGGTCGGAGAAGCCGGTGTAGGTGCCGCTCAGCTCGTGGCCGCGGAAGGTGATCGAGGAGACGCCGCGGCGGCCGCTCGCGTACCAGACGGTCTGTTTGCCCTCCTCGCCCAGCTCAACGGCCGTGCGCACGCCGGCGCGGATGATCTGAGAGTTGAACCCGCCCGCCAGGCCGCGGTCGCCGGTGACGAGCAGCAGCCCGACGTTGCGCTCGGACTCGTGCTCGGAGAGCAGCGGCAGGCGCGCGGCCTCCGCGCCGGCCGCGCGGGCGGCCTGGCGCGTCATGCGCCGGATCGCGCCTGCGTACGGCCGCAGCGCCTCGATCCGCTCCTCGGCGCGGCGCAGTCGCGCAGCGGCGACCGTCTCCAGAGCGCGTGTGATCTTCTGGATGTTCTTGACCGAGCTGATCTTGTTCTTGACGTCGCGCTGTGAGGCCATGGCTTCTCTTCCGCGCCGGTCAGGCGGCGGCGATGGTCTCCTCGCGCTCGCCGGCAGCCTCCTCCTCGGCCGCGCCGGCCTCGCCGTCCGCGGCACTCTCGGCGGCGTCGCGCGTCTGCAGCGACGGAGCCGCCGCGTCGTCGAGCGGCTGGCCCTCCTCGTCGAGGTCGTAGCCGAAGTCGCCGGCGAACTCCTCGACCAGGTCGTGGACCTGCTTCTGCGTCTCCTCCGACCAGTCGCCGCCGCGGATCTTCTCGCGCACGGCGCTGCCCTGGGAGTGCACGCGTTCGGTCAGCTCTGCGAGGAACTCCGGCACCCGCTCGACGTTCAGGCGGTCGAGGAAGCCGTTGGTGGCGGCGTAGATCTGGATCGTCTGGTCCTCGACGGCCAGCGGCGCCCGCTCGCCCTGGTTGAGCGTCTGCACGAGACGTTCCCCGCGCGCCAGCGTGCGCTGGGTGTCGGCGTCGAGATCGGACCCGAACTGGGCGAAGGCTTCGAGGTCGCGGTACTGCGAGAGCTCGAGCTTGATGCGCCCGGCGACTTTCTTCATCGGGCCGATCTGCGCGTTGCCGCCGACCCGCGAGACCGAGATGCCGACGTTGATCGCGGGCCGCACCCCGGAGTTGAAGAGTTTCGACTCCAGGAAGATCTGCCCGTCGGTGATCGAGATCACGTTCGTCGGGATGTAGGCGGAGACGTCGCCGGCCTGCGTCTCGATCACGGGCAGCGCGGTGAGCGAGCCGCCGCCGAGCTCGTCGTTGAGCTTCACCGCACGCTCGAGCAGACGCGAGTGCAGGTAGAAGACGTCGCCCGGGTAGGCCTCGCGGCCCGGCGGGCGGCGCAGCAGCAGCGACATCTGACGGTACGCGTACGCGTGCTTGGTCAGGTCGTCGTAGATGCACAGCGCGTGGCGGCCGCTGTAGAGGAAGTGCTCGCCCATCGCACAGCCCGCGTAGGGGGCCATGAACTTGATCGGCGCGGCCTCGTCGGCGGGCGCGGCGACGATGATCGTGTTCTCCAGCGCGCCCGCTTCGTCGAGCGTCTGCGCGAGCGCCACGACGGTGGCCATACGCTGGCCGATCGCGACGTACACGGACACCACGCCGGTGTCCTTGTTGTTGATGATCGTGTCGATCCCGATCGCGGTCTTGCCGGTCTGGCGGTCGCCGATGATCAGCTCTCGCTGGCCGCGGCCGATCGGGATCATCGCGTCGATCGCCTTCAGGCCTGTCTGCATCGGTTCGGTGACGGGCTGGCGCTGGACGACACCGGGCGCCTTGAACTCGGCGGGGCGCGTCTCGGTCGTGTTGATGTCGCCCTTGCCGTCGAGCGGGCGCCCGAGCGGGTCGACGATGCGACCGAGCAGGGCCTCGCCGACGGGGATCTCGAGCAGTTCGCCCGTGCGCCGCACGGTGTCACCCTCGGAGATGCGTTCCCAATCGCCGAACAGCACGGCGCCGACGTTGTCGGACTCGAGGTTCAGCGCCAGGCCGGTGACGCCGTGAGGGAACTCGAGTTTCTCGAAGGACATGCAGTTCTCGAGCCCGTGCAGGCGCGCGATGCCGTCCGCGACCGACAGCACGGTGCCCACCTCGGTGAGCTCGGCCGTGCCCTCGTCGAGTCCCTCGATGCGGCTCTTGAGGATGCTTGTGATCTCGTCCGGGTTGATCTGCATTAAGAAGCTCCCTGAGCAACGTGCCTGCGCAGCTGCTCCAGTCGATTGCGAATTGAGGCGTCGAGGATCGAGTTGCCCACCCTGACGATGATGCCGCCGATGATCTCCGGGTCGACGCGGGCGGCGAGCGCGACCTTGCGGCCGGTGCGCTCGCCGATCGTGGTGCCGAGGTTCTCTGTCGTGGCCGGGTCGAGCTCGATCGCGCTGGTGATCTCGACCGGCAGGACCTTGTTCGCGTCGTCCCAGAGGCTCTGGTACTCGACGCGGATACGGAAGAGGACGGGCATGCGGTGCTTCTCGATCAGCAGCCGCAGGAAGTTCAGGAAGCTCTCGTCCGCGCCCTCGCACCATGCGTTCGAGCCCCTGCTCCTTCTCGGCCGTCGAGAAGTAGGGCGAGAAGAAGAAGATCGCGAGCTGGCGATCGGATTCGAGCGCGTCGGCGAACTGCGCGAGCTGGTCGCGCAGCTCATCGAGCTTGCCCTGTTCGCGCGCGACCTCGAACAGCGCGCGCGCATAGACCTGGGCCAGCTCCTCCATCTAGGAGACACCCCCCACGACCGTCTGTGGCGAGGGCGCTCACGAGGAGCTCCCCGCCGAGATCGTCGAGAAGTCGAGCTCCGCGAGCGCCTCGTCCACGAGCCGGCGCTGGTCGGCCTCGCTGAGCGCCTTGCGCGTCACCTTCTCCGTCGCGGTCACGGTCAGGTCGGCGACCTCGCGGCGCAGGTCCGAGAGGGCGCGGTCGGTCGCCGCGCCGATTTCCCGTTCGGCGCGCCGCTGCGCCTCGGCGATCAGCTCCTGGCCCTGCTCCTTGGACTCCGATTCGTGCGTCTCCGCGGCCTGGCGGGCGCGCTGCACGATCTCGTCCGCCTGCGAGCGCGCCTCCTTCAGCCGCTCGCGGTATTCGGCCAGGAGCTTGTCGGCCTCCACGCGCGTGCGCTCGGCCGTGTCGATCGAGTCTTCGATCGATTTCTGGCGGCTGTCGAGCGCTTTGCTGATGGCCGGGAACGCGATCCGTTTGAGCAGCAGGAACGTGACGAAGAAGACGACCAGCGTCCAGATCATCAGGCCGACGCCCGGCTTGATCAGGAAGCTGCCTTCCGAGGCAGCGAGCACGGCGTTGTGGTCGGCGACGATCGGCATCGCTCAGACGATGAACGCGGCCAACAGGCCTGCCACGAGGCCGTAGAAGAAGCACGCCTCGGTGAGGGCGAACCCGAGCCACTGCAGCTGCGTGATCTCGTCGCGCATCTCGGGCTGGCGCGTGATCGCTTCGATCGCCTTCCCGAAGATGATGCCGATGCCCACGCCGGCGCCCACGGCGCCGAGGCCTCCACCGACGCCGAGGCCGATCGACTTGCCCGCCTTCGCCGTTTCTTCGGCGACAGCAAACAGGGTGATTAGAGCTATGTGCACGTCGTTTGTCTCCTTTAGTGCTCCTCGGCGACCGCGCCGCCGAGGTAGATCGCGGTGAGGGTGGCGAAGATGAACGCCTGCAGAGCGGCCACCAGGCTCACCTCGAAGGCGAACAGGATGATGCCGAACGGCAGCGCGAACCAGCCGAGCCAGGCTACGCCGAGGAGCACTGCTAGCGCGCCGGCGAAGAACAGGATGATCAGGTGCCCCGCGAGGATGTTCGCGAAGAGCCTGATCGTCAGCGAGAGGATGCGCATCAGGTTCGAGAGGAGCTCGAGCCCGAAGATGAACACGGCGATCGGGCCTTCGACGCCGCCCGGGATGAGGCCCTTCAGGTAGCCGATCGGGCCCTTCGCGCGCACTCCTTCGGCCGTGTACGAGACGAACACGACCAGCGCCAGAACGAGCGGGATCGCGAGGTTGGCCGTCGCTGCGTACAGCGAGAAGGACGGGATGTGCGTGCCGAACACCGAGATTTCGTGCTCGGTGTTGGTCGGCAGCGGGATGTAGCCGATCAGGTTCGAGAAGAGGATGAAGAGGAACAACGTGCCGATGAACGGGAACCACTTGCGCGCCATCTGATCGTCCATCGCGCTGCCCGTGATGTTGTCGCGCATCAGCTGGAAGATCGCCTCGACCGCTGTCTGCACCTTGTTCGGCCGCTGCTTCATGCGGCGCGAGATCCAGATCATCGTGAAGCAGGTCAGCGCTCCGGCGATGACGAGGTACATGACGGCCTTGTTGATCGACAGGTCGATGCCGCCGATGTGGATCGAGATCCAGGGTTCGAGTTTGAACTCGTTCTGCGGCTTGAACTCTTTGTTCCGCGTGCCCTTGAAGCCGTAGATGAGGATCAGCGCGATCAGGCCGGCGAGGTAGATGCCGAACGCGATCAGCAGCCGGTTTCGGACCTTGTGGCTCTTCTGCTCCGGCTCGCCGGGGCCGGACGGGCGCGACCGCCGCTCCGGCCGGCTCCGGTCTGCGTCGGGGCGCTCATGAGGCGCTCGGGCTTCCGTGCGCGGGCGGCTTGGGTCCGGCCAGCGGGTTGCGCGTGAAGAACGACATCACGAAGTAGACGGTGAAGGCGCCGAGCAGCAGCGCGGCCGCCATGATGCCGTCGTCCTTGCCGCCGACGAAGCGCGCGAGCAGGATCGCCAGCACGACGATCCAGATCCGGCCCATCATGCTGCCGACCTGCATGCCGGCGCGCACCTTCGGGTCGCCGACCCGCAGCGCGCGTTCCTGCACGAAGGCCGTGCCGAGGCGCGTGAGCAGCCAGGCCACGGTCGCCACGAGGTAGCCGAACAGCGGCAGGCCTGCGATCAGCACGAACGGGGCCGTCGCGAGCACCAGGCACACGTCGAGGTATCTCAGGAAGACCACGTCAGGAGAGAGGGCCGCGGCGCCTGCCGCGGGAGCGCTGGCAGCGCGCGCGACGCGGCGCCGGAGGAGCGAGCGCCAATGCGATCGCCGCCGTCAGCGGGCGGCAGGACCGGCGCCTGGCGTGCCGGCGCGCGAGCGGCGTGCCCTCAAGGGCACGGGCAGGCCGGGCGCGGCGGCTCGGGCTGCGCGCAGGCAGGCGCGCGGGATCCTCGTGGGGGTCGAATTCGGGCATGTCAATGGGGCCACCCTACAGACGCTCGAGGGCCCGCGCTCTCTCGAGGCGGGGGCCGTCGAAGGTGTCCCTCAACAGTCTGCGGCGGCGGCGCCCACTTTATCCGAACTTGAACTTCGTAACAACTTTGTGACATGCGCCACGGGCGACCCGTCGGCGCGCCGGGGCGCGCTCTCAGCCGCTCGGCGGCGCTCGGGCAGCGGCCCGGCCGCTCGCTCGCGCGAGCGCTCGCGGCGCCCACGCGACGCAGGCGATCGAGACCGCCACGAGCGCCGCCCCCGCGAGCAGGTCGAGCAGGTAGTGGTTGCCCGTGGCGAGCACGGCGAAACTGGTCAGGCACGGGTAGAGCGACGGCCGAGCGCGCGCAGCAGCGGCCGCCGCGTGAGCTGCCAGACCCCGACCGTGCCCAGAGCGCCCACGCGATGTGCAGCGAGGGCATCGCCGCGAGCTGGTTCGCATCCGAGGCGAGCGCGCCGGTGTGCCAGGAGCCGATCGCGTGCGTCGAGGCGACGACGTCGGTGAAGCCGTCCGAGCATGCGCGGCGGTGCGACCGGGAACAGCCAGAAGACGACGAAGGCGAGCAGGTTGATCGCCACGAGCGCGTTGCGCATCGGC
The DNA here is from genome assembly GCA_963738815.1 of uncultured Solirubrobacteraceae bacterium. GTDB lineage: Bacteria > Actinomycetota > Thermoleophilia > Solirubrobacterales > Solirubrobacteraceae > Palsa-744. The sequence goes on along the minus strand of CAVTXW010000004.1, from coordinate 220,037 downwards.
CGGTATCGCTCCGCGCCCTTCCACCACAGCAGCGCGAGCACCCCGACCGTGACCGCGAAATGGGCGTTGTCGTAGTAGTCGGAGACGACGAGCCCGAGCCCGTGATGGGCGGCGAGCCAGCGGTCCAGCGCGCGCTCCGGGGCGATCCCGAGCGAGGTCTCGAAGTTGAGGATCGCGCGCCCGTGCGCCAGCGCCGGCCCGAGTCGCAGCGGCGCCAGGTTGTTGACCGCGTCGTAGACCCACGCCAGCCAGACGACCACGAGCAGCTCGCCCCACCACCGCGTGCGGACAGGCGCCACCGGCACGCTGCGAGGCGGCGCGTCGAGCTTCCTGTCGAGCGAGGAGACGGCGGTCGACAAGCTCTCGATGCTAGCGGGAGAGCGGGATGGTCAGACCGCCGACACGCGCGCTTGCTGCAACGCGTACGTGCGCTCATCACGGCAGCACGGCCTCGACGCCGCGCGAGCGCATCGTCTCGATCACGGCGGGCAGCGCGGCGACCGTGTGACGCCAGGAGCCGGGCGCCGAGTAGTCGTCGGCATCGTGGAGCAGCAGGACCGAGCCCTCCCCGGCGCCGCGTGTGACGAGCTCCGCGATCGACTCGGGAGAGGCGTCGCGCTCCCAGTCGCGCCCCCAGTGGCTCCACAGCAGCGTGCGCCATCCGCGCCGGCGCGCGATCGCGAGCGCGCTCGCGTTCAGCACCCCGTACGGCGGCCGGTAGAGCGACGGCGCGAGGCCGGTCGCGATCGCGATCGTGTCCTCGGCGCGCGCGATGTCCTCGCGCACCTGCCGGGCGCGAGGCGCAGCAGGTTGCGGTGACGGTCGCAGTGCAGCGCGATCGGCATGCCCGGCATCGAGGATCTCCCGCGGCAACGACGGGTTGCGGCGCACCTGCTCGCCGACGAGGAAGAACGTCGCCGTCACCCGCTCGCGCGCGAGCACCTCGAGCACCGCCGGCGTGCCCTGGGGGTGCGGCCCGTCGTCGAACGTGAGCGCGTACCCGCGGCCTGCGGCTGTGCGGTCCTCGACCCCGAGCGGACCGCGCAGCGGCGGCCAGGCCGCGGCCAGGGCCGGCAGCGCGTACGCGGCGTACGCCACCGCCGCCGCGGCGGCGATCGGTGCTGTGCGGCTGCGATGATCGTCGGTGGTCATGGGTGAACTCGTGCTGGGAATCGCGGCCGCCGTCGGCGCGTCGACGCTCTACAGCCTAGGGGTGGCGTTCCAGGCGATGGACGCCAAGGAGGCCCCCGAGGACACGCACCTGCGCCTCGCGCTGGCGTGGCGCCTCGTGCGCCGGGGCCGCTGGCTGCTCGGCACGGGCATGTCGATCCTCGGCTTCCCGCTCCAGGTCGTGGCGCTGATCCTCGCGCCGCTCGTCGTCGTGCAGCCGGCGCTCGCCGCCGGGCTGCTCGTGCTGATGGTCGCCGGCGAGCGCATGCTCGGCGAGAAACCCGGCCGCTACGAGTACCTGTGCGTGTGCGCGATCGCGATCGGGGTCGTCGGCGCCGGGCTGTTCGCGCCCGCGAACACGACCGCGACGGCCGCGCCCTGGAAGATCACCGTCGTGCTGGTGGCAGTCGGCGCCCTCGCCCTGCTGCCCTACGCCCTGCGCGCGATCGGCCGCAACGTCGCCGGGCTCACGATCTTCTGCGCCGGCTGCGGGTTCGCGTGGAGCGGGATCGCCACCAAGCTCGCAGCCAACGACTTCAAGACCGGCTACGTCCTGACCGCGGTCCTGTGGGCAGCGAGCACCGCGCTCGCCTCGGGCGTCGGGACGCTGAGCGAGATGAGCAGCCTGCAGTCGCGCCCGGCGATCCAGGTCGCGCCCGTCGTGTTCGTGACCCAGACGGTGATCCCGGTGATCGTCGCGCCGGTGCTGTTCGGCGAGTACTTCGACACGACGCCGCTCGCAGGGCTGGCCGCTCGTCGCGTCGCTGGTGGTGCTGGTCGCGGGCGCCGGCGCGCTCGCGCGCTCGCCGCTGCTGCTCGCGATGATGGAGTCTCAGCCCGTCAGCGCCTCGAGCGACTCGGTGGCCAGCCCGCGGGCCGACAGTTCCGAGACGATGCGCTCGAACCCGAGCACCGATTCGGCCGAGCCGTCCACGGAGACGACGAGCACGTCGCCGGCCCGGATCGGGCGCTGAGGCAGCGGCGCGTCGCGTTGAGCTGCATCGAGCCCTTGACCGGCACCGCGTTGTCGGTGCGGGCCAGGACGAGCTGTCCGACGGACAGGCCGCCCGGCGGCTGCATGTAGTAGAAGCGGTGGTGGATCCCGAGCGCCTTGGCCTGCTTGTGGAGCACCGAGCGCGTTTTGACCCAGCGGAAGGTCGAGGAGCTGGGGACTTCGGGGAGCAGTTCGTCGTGGAGCTGGGTCAGCTCGGCGACGCGCTCCGGTGTCGGCACGCCGGCGTCGTCGGCGAAGGAGACGTGGATGCCGCGTTCGGCGAGCTGGTAGGCGACGATCGAGACGCTGCTCGACGGCGCGCGCACGACGACCGCGACGGCGTGCTGGTCGGTGCGCACGTGCGACGAGCGGGCTGACGCGCAGCACCTTGGCCGCCAGGCTCGTGACCTCGTCGGTCGAGAGCATCCAGCTCCCGAGCGCGACGACCAGCGCGACCTGGGTCGCGACCGCGACGAGCCGCAGCCGCCAGCGCGGGATCGGGCGCACCCGCCGCGGGGCCGAGAGCACGACGTCGACGGCAGCCGGGTCCGCCGCGGCGGGCTCCGGGGCGCCCTGGCCGGCGTCGTCGGCGAAGCTCGCCTCGACGTGTTCGCGCAGCTCATCGGTGTCGTTGGCCAGCCGCAGCAGGTCGAGCGCCGCCATCTCGCGCGTGTTGAGCCGCGCGTGCCCGACCGGCAGCCCGTAGGAGACGACCGGGGTCCCCGCCGCACGCGCCTCCAGGCAGGTGACGCCGCCGGTCGAGTGCACGAGCACGTCGGCGGCCGCCAGCAGCTCGGGCATCTTGTCGGTGAAGCCGTAGACGTGGACGCGCGGCTCCCCGGCGAACATCGCGCGCAGCTTGCGCTCGGCCTGCTCGTTGCGACCGGCGAGGCAGACGATGCTCGTCACCGCGGGCGTCCGCACGAACTCGCGTACCGCGCCGGCGATGTCGCCGACGCCCCAGCCGCCGCCCGAGACCAGCACCATGCGCCCGTCCTCGGGCAGCCCGAGCTCGCGGCGGGTGTCGGTCGCGCACCGCGGCTCGAGGAACTCGGCTGAGATCAGCGGGCTCACGAGTCTGCACGCTGCCCTCGCCGGCGATGCGCTCGACCGAGGGCATCGACTCGCCGTACATGACGAGGTGCATGTCGATCCCCGGCTGCGCCCAGAAGAACAGGCCGGTCAGGTCGGTGATCGTCGCGACCGTGGTGCACGAGATCTCGCCGCGCCGGCGCAGCCGCGCGAGCACGACGGTCACGGCGGGGTAGGTCGAGACGACGACGTCGGGGTCGTGTTCGCGGATCGTGCGCGCGAGCGGGCGCGAGCCGAACGTGCAGAGCAGCCGTCGCGCGGCCCAGCGCACGGGCAGCACGTGCTCCAGCAGCCAGTAGACGATCGTGTAGCTCCACGGCATCACACGCAGCTGCACGCGGTAGCCGTCCTCGACGACCGGGCGCAGCAGCCGCCCCATCGCGTCGAGCCCGTCGATCACCGTCACCTCGGCGCGCTCGGGCGAGGCTTCGATCTGCTCCGCCATCGCGCGGGCCGCCGCGGCATGGCCCTCGCCGACGTCGGCGGACAGGACGAGCACCCGCTGCGGGCGGTCCTCCTCGCCGAGCAGGCGCAGGTTGCGTTTGCGTTTGGTCCGTCGCATCACGGCAATTAGCACGCCCGCACAAGGGGGGTTACAGCGTGCGGACCCGTCTTTCAGCCAAGGCGTCCCCGGCTTTGAGGTGCCTACAGCGTACCTGGCGGGGTGGATGCCTGCCGGACGGGAAGCCGTGAGAATGGCCATATGCAGGCCACGCGCAGAGCGGCGCCGGCCGGAGCCGGGGAGGCCGACGACGCCAGCCGCGCGGTGAAGGGCTCCCCGCGCGGCCGGCGCTGGGGACGCGAAGGCGGCACCGAGGCCCCGTCCGCGGCGCTGCGGGCGGCCGGCGGTGTCGCGCTCGTGGCGCTCGTGGCGGCGCTGGCCGTGCTGTGCGTGGACGCCGCCGCCGCCCCTTCGCGCTACGTGCCCGCCGACAGCGGCGGCTGGCCTTCCTGGTTGTCGGGGCCGCTGCACGGGCTCGGCTCGCAGCTCGGCAAGGGCGGCTTCCAGACGCTCATGCTGGTGATCTGCGCGAGCTACCTGGTGGCGCTCGCGGCGGCTCGCGCGCTTCCGCTCGCGGCCCTCGTGGCGGCGGTGGTCGCGGCCCACGTGATCCTGCTGCTCGGGCCGCCGCTGATCTCCCAGGACGTGTTCGGCTACCTCGCCTTCGGGCGCATGGGGGCGCTGCACGGGCTCGACCCGTACACCCACTTCCCGGCCGAAGCGGGCGGCGATGAGGTGTTCGCTTTCATCGGCTGGCCGTTCCAGCACTCGCCCTACGGCCCGCTGTTCACGCTCGTGAGCTACGCCGCCGCCCCGCTGGGGCTGGCCGGCGGGCTCTGGGCGCTGAAGGCGCTCGCCGCCCTTGCGAGCCTGGGCGCGATCTGGCTCACGGCCGAGGCGGCCGGCCGGCTCGGGCGCTCGCGCGCGTTCGCCCTCGCCTTCCTGGGCCTGAACCCCGTGCTGCTGGTGCTGGCGGTCGGCGGCGCGCACAACGACACCCTGCTGCTGCTGGCGCTCGGCTTCGCGCTGCTGCTGAGCGCACCCCGCGCGGCGGGGGCCCCGGCGGCGTCTTCACGCCCGCGCGCGGCCGCGCTCGCGCTCGCCGGCGGCGTGGGGGTCAAGCTCACGGCCGGCCTCTTGCTGCCGTTCCTCGTGCTCGGCCAGCGCACCGCGCGCGAGCGCTGGCGCGTCGCGTTGGCGGGCGCGGGCGGACTCGTGGCCGTCGCCGCCGTCGGCGTCGCGGGCTTCGGTCCGCATGCGCTCGGCTTCCTCGGCGCGGTCGGCGAGCAGCAGCAGCTGATCGCCACGCACAGCGTGCCCGCCGAGACCGCGCGGCTGCTCGGGATCGGCACCTCCACCCAGCCCACCCCGGCGTGGTGGCGCCACGCGTGGGTCGTGGCGTTCGTGGTCGTGCTGGCCTACGCCCTGTGGCGCACGGCCCGCGGGGCGGATTGGCGCGTCGCGGCCGGATGGACGACGATCGCGCTGCTCTGCTCGACCGCCTGGCTGCTGCCCTGGTACGCCGTGTGGCCGCTGCCGCTAGCCGCCGTCTGCGGTGATCGGCGCCTGCTGGCCGCCACGCTCGTGGTCTGCGCCTACGCCGTCCTGATCCACCTTCCGCTGGCCGACCCGCTGTTGAGCCCGGGTCACGCGCGGTCCCGCGCCCGCGTCCCCGCCGGGGTCGCGGTGCCCGGCCTCAGCGACCGCCTGGAATTCGCCGGTCTCGAAGTCCTGCGCGACGCCCGCCTCGATCTCCGCTGGTGAGGCCTCCGGGCTGAGGCGCCGCAGTCGCATCTCCGACAGGCGACGGAACTTGAGGATCTCCAGGACGTAGACGAGGTAGACGCTCGCGGCGATCGCGAGCAGGCCGATGGCGACCATCACGATCGTCCAGCCGGTGTAGAGGTGGCCGTGGTGGTCGCTGTAGGGAACGAAGCGCAGCGCCAGCGCGACGCCCGCGAGCATCAGCGTCCAGGCATAGAAGTAGGCGATCGTGCGCCGCCGCGAGAAGCCGATCCGCGCCATGCGGTGATGGAAGTGCTCGCTGTCGGGTCGGTAGACGGGCTGCTTGTACTTCACCCGCTTGAGCACGACGAAGGTGGTGTCGAGGAAGGGCACCGCGAGCAGGATCAACGGCAGCACCAGCGACACCACCGCAGCGGTCTTGACCGCTGCCTCGACGGTGATCACGCCCATCAGCAGCCCGAGCAGGTTCGAGCCGCTGTCGCCCATGAAGCTCGACGCGGGCGGGAAGTTGAAGATCAAGAAGCCCAGCGCGGCGCCCGCCGTGATCGCCGCGAGCACACCCGGCTGCTCGCGCCCGAGGTCGAACGCGATCACGGCCATCGCTGCGGCGATGATCGCGCAGACACCCGCGGCGAGCCCATCGACGCCGTCGGAGAAGTTGACGACGTTCATCAGGAACACGAGACCGAGCACGGTGAGGATCGGCCCGGCGTTCGTCACGCCCGCGTTCGGGAAGTGCAGTTTGCCGATGAACGGCAGCGTGATCGCCTTCACGGCGACGCCGTAGTGAACGACGATCACGGCCGCGATCACCTGGCCGGCGAACTTCGCCGCCGGGTGCAGCTCGAAGCGGTCGTCGAAGGCGCCGACGAGCGTGATCACCGCCGCGCCGAGCAGCACGCCGGACCAGAGGTGCGGCGATTCGCCGTAGCCCGCGGGCAGCCAGATCAGCATCGCGGCCAGCGTGCCGCCGAAGATCGCAAGGCCGCCGAGCAGCGGCGTCGCCCTGTCGGAGAGCCCGCGCTCGCGCGGCTCGTCGATCGCGCCGACCGCACGCGCCAGCTTCATCGTCCAGGGCGTCAGCAGCGCCGCCACGGCGAGCGCCACGAGGAACGCGTACAGCGCTTCGAGCTCGGTCGGATGCGCCATCTGCTCCGCACAGCATCGCAGGCCGGGGGTCATAGGCGCGCCACGCAGCCGCCCGCGCGGCCCGCTCCCCCGCGCCATAGGCTGCGGCAGTGAGCGGACCGCGGGCGAGGGCGATCCGGAGCGAGGACATCGACGCCTGTATCGAGCTGATGCGCGGCAACGTGCCGCGCTACTTCACCGAGGGCGAGCTGGACGAGTTCGCGGGCTGGCTCTCGGCCGGCCGGTCGCCCTTCCTCGTCGTCGAGGAGGGCGGGGAGATCGTCGCGTGCGGCGGCTACCGCATCGACGACACCAGAGGCGAGGCCGGCCTCACCTGGGGCATGGTCAGGCGCGATCGCCAGCGTCATGGACTCGGGTCGCTGCTGCTCGCCGAGCGCCTCGCGATGATCGCGCGCGAAGCGCAGGTGCGAGCCGTCGTGCTCGACACCAGCCAGCTCAGCCGCCCCTTCTACGAGCGCCACGGCTTCCGCGCCGTCGCCGAGACGCCGGACGGCTACGGCCCCGGCCTCGACCGGATCGACATGCGCCTCGAGCTGGGCTAGGCGACCGTCGCCGCGGCCAGGCTCTCGTACAGCGGGTAGCGCTCGACGATCGCCTGGACGCGCTCGCTCAGCTCGCCCGCGCGCGACTCGTATTCGGGCGTCAGCGCGACCGCCAGGATCTTGCCGAGCTCGGTGAAGTCGTCCTGCTGAAGCCCGCGCGTGGCGAGCGCGGGCGTGCCGATCCGCAGCCCGGAGGCCTCCATCGGCGGGCGCGGGTCGAAGGGGACGGCGTTGCGGTTGACCGTGATCCCGATCTCGTGCAGGCGGTCCTCCCCCTGCTTGCCCGTCAGCTCGGGCTCGCAGTCGCGCAGGTCCACGAGGATCAGATGGACGTCGGTGCCGCCGGTCAGCACGCTCACGCCGTGACCGGCGTCCAGCAGCTCGGCGGCGAGCGCCTGCGCGCCCGCGATCGTACGGCGCTGGCGCTCGGCGAAGAGCTCGCTGCCCGCCACCTTCATGGCGAAGGCCTTGGCGGCGATCACGTGCTCGAGCGGGCCGCCCTGCTGGCCGGGGAACACCGCCGAGTCGATCTTCTTCGCGTGCTCGGACTTGCAGAGGATGATGCCGGCGCGCGGGCCGCCGAGGGTCTTGTGAGTGGTGGTCGTGACGACGTCGGCGCCCGCCGCGACCGGGCTTGGGTGCAGGCCGGCGGCGACCAGGCCGGCGAAGTGGGCCATGTCGACCATCAGCAGCGCGCCGACCTCGTCCGCGATCTCCCTGAAGCGGACGAAGTCGAGCACGCGCGGGTAGGCCGACCAGCCGGCCAGCAGCAGCTTCGGTTTGCGCTCGCGGGCGATCCGCGCCACCTCGTCCATGTCGATCAGGCTGGTCTCGCGGTCGACCTCGTAAGCGGCGATCTCATACAGGCGGCCCGAGACGTTGATGCGCATCCCGTGCGTGAGGTGCCCGCCATGGGCCAGCGAGAGCCCCATGATGGTGTCGCCCGGTTCGAGCAGCGCGTGGTAGACGGCGGTGTTCGCCTGCGCACCGGAGTGCGGCTGCACGTTGGCGTGCTCGGCGCCGAACAGCTCCTTCGCGCGGTCGATCGCGAGCTGCTCGGAGACGTCCACCCACTCGCACCCGCCGTAGTAGCGGCGGCCGGGGTAGCCCTCGGCGTACTTGTTGGTGAGCACCGAGCCCTGGCATTCGAGCACCGCGCGCGGCACGAAGTTCTCGGACGCGATCATCTCGAGCGTCGTCTGCTGGCGGTGGAGCTCCCCGGCGAGCGCGTCGGAGAGCTCGGGGTCGACCTCTGCGAGGGGTCGGTTGAAGTAGTCGGGGCTCAGCTCACTCACGTCGCTCTCCTTGGCAGGGGACTGAAGACTGGTGCCCAGGCGCGCGGCGTGTGAGCTGTCCGCTTCCCGGTGGTCGATTCCACCTGCGAGGCGCCAGTTGCGGCAGCTGTCACGAGGCTAGCACCCCGTCCGGTGCACGTGTGTGAGGCGGCGCCGAGCGGGGCGCGCGTGACGCGCCCCGTCCGGCGTCAAGTCGCGCAGAGACGGCTACGCGAGCGCCGCGAGCGCCCGCTCGACCCGTTCGCGTGGAAGCGCGCCGTCACGCAGCACGTGCCAGCGGTGTTCCTCGTCGAGGTCGCGCAGGTCCACCACAGTTGACGGCGTGCCCGGAAGCTCGCCGCCGTCGATGACGAGATCGGCGCCCTCGCGGAGCCGCTCGGGAACCTGATCCAGCGTGCGGGCGTCCGGCTCCCCCGAGAGGTTCGCGCTCGACTGCAGCACCGGCACGCCGACCGTGGCGAGGGCCTCGAGAGCGCCCTCGAACGCGGGCACTCGCAGCCCGAGCGTGGAGGGATCCACCGGACAGGCCGGATGGAACCGCTGGCTGCGATTGGCCAGGAGCACCGTCACGGGCCCGGGCAGCAGCGCCTCCAGCGCATCGCGCTCGCTGTCGTGCAGGTCGTCGAGCTCCTCGAGGGCGTCCTCGAGCGAGAAGAACATCACCGCACAGGCGCGCGCCGAGGGTCGCCCCTTCAGCGCGTAGAGGCGGCGAGCCGCCTCCTCGTTGTCCGGGTCGCAGCAGACCCCGTACACCGTGTCACTGGGAAAAACCGCCACACCGCCTGCGGTGACACATTCGCGCAAGCGATCTGCGGCGTCTTCGTCGAGAGTCACGATCGTCCCCTTCCTTTTCTCCCGATCACCACACGCTTTATACCCCCAAGGTCCACCTCGACGCCAGTGTCGGCGAAGCCGGCATCCCGCAATAGCCGCGAGACGGCGTCAGCCTGGCCGTCCCCGACCTCGACCGCGACCGTCGCGACACGCGCGCGGCCGCCGAGCTGGCCGGCCAGGGGCGCGATCACCGCCAGCCCGTCGGGACCGGCGAAAAGCGCGCCCGCGGGCTCGTGCCTGAGGATCTCGGGCGCGAGCGAGGAGCGCGCGGAGTCCGCCACGTAGGGCGGATTTGCCAGCACGGCGTCGAAGCTGTCGGGGATGCCGTCGAGCAGGTCGGCGTGCAGCCAGCGGACATCGAGGCCGAGATGCGCAGCGTTCTCGCGCGCGAGCGCCAGCGCCGGCTCGCTCACGTCGCTGCCCCACACGTCGAGGTCGGGGCGCTCCTGGGAGAGCGCGAGGGCGACGGCGCCGCTGCCCGTACAGACGTCCAACACCGATGCGCCGTGCGGCAGCGACAGCCCGGCTTCCACGAGCAGCTCGGTCTCAGGACGGGGCACGAGCGCCCGGCGGTCCACAGCCAGCTCGATGTTGCGGAACGCGCGGCGACCCGTGATGTAAGCGACGGGCTCGCGCTCGACGGCACGCCGCCGCACGGCGTCCTGGTAGGCACGCACGGCCGGCCCCTGCACCCGTAGGGAGCTGTCGGTCACGAGCTGCTCCCTGGTCACGCCGAGCACAGCGGCGAGCAGCAGTTCCGCGTCCAGCCGCGGTGTTTCGCAACCGGCCGCGGCAATCGCCGTCTGGGCGCCCTCGAGCGCCTCACGCGCCGGCGTGCCGTTCACGCCGCGGCCTGGGCCTCCAGGCGCCGGCGCCGCTCGTCTGCCTGGAGGGCATCCGTGATCTCTCCCAGCTCGCCCTCGAGCACCTGGTCGAGGTTGTGGACCGTCAGCTTGATGCGGTGGTCCGTGACCCGCCGCTCGCCGTAGTTGTAGGTGCGGATCTTCTCGGCCCGGTCGCCGGTCCCGACCTGCGAGCGCCGGTCGGCGGCCAGCTCGGCCTGCTGTTCGGCGAGCGCGCGCTCGTACAGGCGCGCGCGCAGCACGCGCAGCGCCTTCTCCCGGTTCTGCAGCTGGGACTTCTCGTCCTGCATCGAGACGACGATCCCCGAGGGCTTGTGCGTCACCCGCACGGCGGAGTCGGTGGTGTTCACCGACTGCCCGCCCGGCCCCGAGGAGCGGTAGACGTCGATCTGCAGGTCGTTCGGGTCGATCTCGACGTCGACGTCCTCGGCTTCGGGGAGCACCGCGACGGTGGCCGTCGAGGTGTGGATGCGGCCCTGCGACTCGGTCGCCGGGACGCGCTGCACGCGATGGGTCCCGCCCTCGAACTTGAACACCGAGTACGCGCCGTCGCCCTTGATCGCGAACGTGTACTTGCCGTCGCCGATCTCGATCGGCTCGGTCTTCCAGCCGCGCCGCTCGGCGTAGCGGCTCAGCATCCGGTAGAGGTCCCCGGCCCACAGACCGGCCTCCTCCCCCCCGGCGCCGCCCTGGACTTCGACGATCACGTCCTTCTCGTCGTTGGGGTCGGACTCGACCATCGCCAGGCGGATCTCCTCCTCGAGCTCGGCGATCCGCGCGCGGGCCTGCTCGAGCTCCTCGCGCATACCGTCGCCCTCGCCGAGCTCCTCGATCAGCTCCTCGGCCCCGGCCGCGTCGTCCTGGGCACGGCGCCATTCGGCTGCGAGCTTCGCCGCGGGCTCGAGCTGGCGATAGGCGCGGCCGACCTCCGCGTAGCGCTCCCGGTCGGAGATCACCTCAGGGTCGGTCATCTGCTCGCCGAGCTCGGCGAAGCGGCTCTCGATCTGCGCGACGAGGTCCTCGATCATCTCGCTGCCGAGCGTATCCGCTCGGGGCGCGCCGACCGAGCGGGAGCGCCGCGTCCCTGGTCTCGTCCGGGACGGACAGGGGACGCGGCGCTCTCCCCCGCGCGGGCGCGTCAGGCAGCCGCGCGGTAGTCCGCCGCAGCCGGGGCGGGAACGGCTTCCGCGACGCCTCGCCCGCGGCCTCGAGGAGCTCATCGAGCGTCGCCTAGAGGCTCTCGACGGCATCGCCGTCGAGCGGCAGCCCGTCCTCGTCGAGCGCTTCCTCGGCCTGGGCGATCGGGGAGCTCACGGTCGACGACCCGAGCGCCGGTCGAGCCGAGCACCTTGCGCGTCTCGGCCTGCGCCCAGACCGCGCCGAACAGGCTCGTGCTGGCGCCGATCACGGCCGCCGGCTTGCCGGCCAGCGGGGTTCCGGCACGAGGCCTCGAAGCCCAGTCGAGCGCGTTCTTGAGCACGCCGGGAATCGAGGAGTTGTACTCGGGGGTCGCGATCAGCAGCGCCGTCTGCGTCGGCGATCGCCTCCTTGAGCTCCTTCACAGCCTGCGGCGGCGCCGCCTCTTCGTCCTCGTTGAACGGCGGGATCGCGCCGAGCCGGTCGAACTCGACCAGCTCGGCGCCATCCGGCAGCAGCGTGCCCGCGCCGCGCAGCAGCCTCGTGTTGTGGGAGTCCCTGCGCAGGCTTCCCGACAGTCCGAGGATCTTCATGGCTGCTACGCCTCCCTCACGAGCTCGAGCGAGACCTCGAGCTTGACGTCGTTGTCGAGCGCGAAGCCGCCCTTCGGCAGCGGCGCGTTCCACTCGAGGCCGTACTCGCGGCGGTCGATCACGGCCTCCAGCTCGACGCCGATCTTCTCGTTGCCGCGCGATGTCGGTGTGGCGGCGCGGTCACGGTGCCCCGGCCGGTGACGAGGTGCGTGTGGTCCTTGATCGTCAGCTCGCCCTCGACCTCGAGCTCGCCGCCGTCGCCGACGTTGATCGCCGTCGAGGTGAAGCTGATCTGCGGGTAGTTGGCGGTGTCGAAGAAATCGGGCGAGGCGAGGTGCCCGGCGAGGTTCTCGTCCTTGACCGCGATCGAGTCGGCCTGCACCGTGCCGTGGAGCACGGGGCGACCGTCCTCGCCGGTGGAGAGGCTGCCGTCATAGCGATCGAACCCGCCGCGGAAGTTCGCGACGACCATGTGTTTGACCGCGAAGCCGACGTGCGAGTGGATCGGGTCGATCCTCCAGGTGCCGGTTGAAACCTGCTCTGCGACTGGGGCGCTCATTGTGCTGTTCTCCTTGTTTCGTCAGTGTGCGGACCGTGGTCCGTTTTGCTCTGTCCAGAGTGTAGCACGTAATCGGACCGTGGTCCGCTTATGCCCCGATGCGATACGATGTAGACACGAGATGCAAGACCTACCCGTGATCCAGCCGCAGACAGCCGAACGCGCCGACGCGGCTCGAAACCGCGAGCGCATCCTGTGCGCGGCGCGCCGCCTCTTCGCTGAGAAGGGCGCGAGCTGCGTCTCGATGGACGAGATCGCCGAAGCGGCCGGGGTCGGCAAGGGAACGCTGTTCCGGCGCTTCGGCTCGCGCGCGTCGCTCGCGACCGCAGTCCTCAGCGAGGACGAGGCGCGCCTGCAGGAAGCGTTCATCAGAGGCGAGCCGCCGCTCGGGCCGGGGGTCCCCGCGCGCGAGCGCCTGATCGCGTACGGCGAAGCGCGCCTCGACCTGATCGACGCGCACGCCGAACTGCTCGCGGCAGCGGAAGTGGCCGGCGCGCACCTCGACTCCCCCCCCTACGCCGCGAGCCGCCTGCACGTCACGCTCCTGCTGCGCGAGATCGACCCGGACTGCGACGGCGAGCTGCTCGCCGACACGCTGCTCGCCGGGTCTCTCCGCGGGCCTGTTCGTCTACCTCCGCGACGCGCGCGGCTTCGACCTCGAGCGCATCAAGGAAGGGTGGCGGCGGCAGGTGGACGGGCTCGTCCCGGCGGGGACGCCGAGCCGAGCCGAGCCGGGCGTCGCGTCGCCTGAGCGAGGGCGCCGCCTGCTGCGGTGAGCGTCGCATCGGCAGGACGCAGCGGCCGGTCTGCGGGACGGCCGGCCCCGCCGCGAGCAGTGCAGCCAGGGAGCGAGGCGCCTACCCGAAGGCTCCCGGCCCTTCAGGCGACGAGCTCTACGCCGACCAGATCCTCGGCCGTCAGCTCGCCCGGCTTCTCGAGCGCGAGCACCGCCTCCAGCGAGGCGATCGCGACGGCGAGCTGGTCGTGGTCGGGCTCGCGGGTCGTGAGCAGCTGCAGCTTCAGGCCGGGCCACATCAGCGCCTGCACCCAGCGGCGCCTGCGGTTCTTGCCGGCGAACTTGATGATCTCGAAGGAGATGCCGGCGATCAGCGGCACGCCGAGGATCCGCGTCAGCACCAGCCAGTACCAGGCGGGCAGCCCGATCGGGGCGAAGACGAAGATCGCGACGATCATGACGATCAGCAGGAAGCTCGTGCCGCAGCGCGGGTGCAGGCGCGAGAAGCGCTGGGCGTTGGCCGGCGTCAGCGGCAGCCCGGCCTCGAAGCACGAGATCGTCTTGTGCTCGGCGCCGTGGTACTCGAACACGCGCCGCAGGTCGCGCAGCCGCGAGAGCAGCAGCAGGTAGCCGAGGAAGATCGCCGTGCGCAGCACGCCCTCGATCAGCCAGAACAGCAGCGAGGAGTTCAGCTGGTCCTTGATCAGGCTGGTCAGCCCGACGGGGATCAGGAAGAACAGCACGACGGCGAGGGCGAGCGCGACCACGACGGTCCCGAACCAGACGGCCTTCGGGATCTCCTGCGGCTCGCTCTCCTCGGCCGGGCCGTCGCCGTTCAGCGGCGGCCGCGTCCGCGCCGGCGGCGGCTCCTCCGGCGGGAGCTGGGCGTTGGCGGAGAACTCGAGCGCGCGGAAGCCGATCGCCAGCGAGCCGCCGAGCGCGACGATGCCGCGGATGATCGGCAGGCGCAGGACGCGGTGTCGCTTGAGCGCCGAGTCGAGCGGGAAGCTCTTGACTTCGATCTCCCCGAGCGACGCCTCCTCGGGCGAGTGCCCGCCGTCGGCGAGCTGCTCGGCGCTCGGCTTGCGCACGGCGACGGCCCAGTGGGAGACACCGCGCATCATCACGCCCTCGAGCACGGCCTGGCCGCCGACCGGCGCGTCGCGGGCGGCCTCCAGCTCGCCGTCGATCAGCATCGTCCCGGCGCGGAGACCGGCGCGCCCGCGTCGGCGGCCGCCGCGGGAGGCGAGGCCACCGCCGCGTTGCGTCGCGACCGGCGCGCTCGGCGAGCCAGCGGCCGGACGCGGCGTCATGCGCCTATTTCGCGGCCCGGGACTGAGCCAGGCGACCTTTGGCGACGCGGCGCTGGAAGCGCTCGACGCGTCCGCCGGTGTCCATCAGCTTCTGCCGGCCCGTGTAGAACGGGTGGCAGTTCGAGCACACCTCGACGTGCAGCTCGTCGCGCGTCGCGCGCGTGATGAACTCGTTGCCGCAGGTGCAGCGAACGTGGGCCTGCTCGTACTTGGGATGGATCTCGGTCTTCATCGTCAGGTGATTCTAGCGGCCGGGTCGAGGCGCGGGAGCGGGGCGCGCGGCCTGCGCTATTCGCTCGGCGGCTGGCCTTTCGGGATCTGGATGCAGCGCGGAGGTGCGCAGCTCGTAGGCCTTCACGAGCTTGCCCTTGGCGTTCACCCAGCGGAAGCGCACGGCGCCGCGGTAGTAGGCCGGCGCGGCGAGGTTCGTGACCTCTTTCAGGTAGCGGTAGGTCTTGACCCCGGGAGCCGCCCAGCGCCAGACGCCGAGGCCGGGGGCGGCGACGACGTGGAATGTCTTCTTCGCTCGGCGCGCGCTCGAGCACGTCGATCCGCATCTCCATCTTCGCGGCGCCGGGGATCATCGACATTTCGCCGGCGAACGTCGCCGTGCGTTCGGACTGTTCTTCGGAGGTCGTGCACCCCTCGAGGGTCGCCGAGACGGGCGGTTTGCCCGGCGGGAGGGGTGCTGCCCGTGCCGGTGCCCGTCGTCCCGGTGCCGTTGGTGGCGCCCAGCGCGTGGGGCGCGAGCACGATCCAGGCAGCGGCGAGCGCGGCGGCGAGGGCGGCGACCAGCCGTCCTCCCACCCGGGTCCTTCCTCGCCCTGTGCCCGGTGCACTGCCCATCACTCCCCCCTAACACACCGCCGTGGTGCAGGTTTCGCGCCCGTGGACACGAGTCCTGCGACTCTGCGCTCAGGTGAGCTGGTAGAGCGGGCCGTCGCCGCCCTCGGGGGTCGTCAGCCGGCCGCCCTTGGCGGTGATCGCGCCGCACTGCACGCAGTTGGTGTAGTTGACGATCACGTCCACCGGGCCGTGCTCCGGCGCGTCCTCGGGGATCTCGTAGACCCCGGCCGGGCACATCCAGCGCCACGTCTCGGCGATCTCGCGCGGCACGTGCTTCTGGACCCGGATGTGGTTGGGCGCGTCGTCGCGCGTCGCGTTGCCGGTGATGAACACCGACGAGAGCTTGTCGAAGGTGTACTTGCCGTCGGGCTTGGGATAGCGGTCCTTGGTGTTGCCGACGAACATCGGCTCGGCGTCGTCGCGGTGCCATTCCTGGCGACCCGGCGGCAGCTTGCCCTTCGACATGATCGACGGACCGGCCGAGCAGGCTGCCGACGAGGAAGCCCTTCTGGAACGCCTGGCGCGTGTTGCGCACCTCGTAGAGCTCCGTGCCGATGGTCGAGTCCTCGATCGCGTCCTCGTAGTCGGAGAAGTCGCTGCTCGCCGCGCTTGAGCGCCGCGTAGATCGACTCGGCCGCGAGCATGCCCGACTTGATGCAGTGGTGGACGCCCTTCAGCGCCGCCGTGTCGACCATCCCGCCGGCGTCGCCGACGAGCACCGCGCCCGGCATCGACAGCTTCGGCATCGACCAGTAGCCGCCGCCCGGCAGCGCCTTCGCGCCCCACGCGACGCGCTCGCCGCCCTCGAGGATGTCCTTGACGAGCGGGTGCATCTTGAACGTCTGCAGCAGGTCGTGGGCCGAGGTGGTCGCGTCCGCGTAGTTGAGGTCGACCACGAAGCCGATCGAGACGAGGTCCTCGCCGGTCTTCTCGTCCTTCATCGGGTAGATCCACGTGCCGCCGAGCTGGCCGTACTTCGGGGAGACCTTCAGCGGCCAGGGCTGCACGAACGTGTGGATCACGCGGTCGAGCGGCTTGGGGACCTTCCAGACCTCCTTGACGCCGAGCTCCCAGACCTGCGGCTCGCGGCCCTCCGCCAGGTCGAACTCCTTGATCGCGGCGCCGGTCAGGTGACCCCAGCAGCCCTCGGCGAGCACGGTCGCCTTCGCCTTGATGTCGGTGCCGGGCTCGAAGTTGCCGAGCGGCTCGCCGTCCTTGCCGCGGCCCTTGTCGCCGGAGCGCACGCCGACCACGCGCCCGTCCTCGACCACCAGCTGCGTCGCCGAGGTCTCGGTGAGGATGTAGGCGCCGGCCTCCTCGGCCTGGCGCTGCTGGTAGCGCGCCAGCGCCGACACCGAGACCACCTCGTTGCCGTGGTTCTTGAAGTTCGGCACCGCCGGGATCGGGACCGGCAGCTTGCTCTTCGGGCCGGTGAGCATGTAGACCGACTCCTTCGTCACCTCGCCGAACGCGAAGCCCTCCTCGCGCCACTGCTCGCGGCGACAGGTCCGGGAACAGCTCCTGCAGCGGCCCCGGGCGCATCACCGCGCCCGACAGGTTGTGCCCGCCGCACGTCTTCGCCTTCTCGACGACCGCGACCGGGACTTCGCCGAGCCGCTCCATCATCTCCGGGTCGTCCGCCAGCAGCTGCAGCAGCCGGTTCGCGCAGGCCAGGCCGGCGGTCCCGCCGCCGACGATCGCGACGCCGACCTCGATCAGCTCGTCCTCGTCGTCGAGGCCGCGCTTGACGAACTCCTTCTGGGAGTCGACCGGCGGCGGGAAGGCCGCGGGCGCGACCTTCCCGTTGCTGGAGCCGTTGGAGGACATGCTCAGGATCCCTTCTTCGCCTTCACCGCGTCGGTCAGCTTCGGCAGGATTTTGTTCAGGTCGCCGACGATGCCGAGGTCGGAGAATTCGAAGATCGGCGCGTTCGCGTCCTTGTTGATCGCGACGATGTTCTCCGAGCTCTGCATCCCGACCTTGTGCTGGATCGCGCCGGAGATGCCGGCCGCGAGGTACAGCTTCGGCGCGACGGTCTTGCCGGTCTGGCCGATCTGCGCCGCGTACGGGTACCAGCCCGCGTCGACCACCGCGCGCGTCGCGGCGACGGCGGAGTTGCCGCCGAACGCCTGGGCGAGCGCCTCGCACAGCTCGAAGCCCTCGGCCTTGCCGAGGCCGCGACCGCCGGCGACGAGGATGTCCGCACCCTCGATGTCGACGTCCGCGCCGCGCTGTTCGCCGCGCGTGACCATCGTGGCCTTGTTCGACCACGGCGAGTACTCGACGTCGACGTCGACGACCTCGGCCGCGCCCGCGCCGTCCTGCTTGATCTCGAACGCGTTGATGCGGCCGATGATGATCCCGAAGTCCTTGTAGCGGGACACCGAGATCTTCGAGTCGCCCAGGATCGGGCGCTCGGCGACGAGCTTGCCGTCCTCGGCGCGCACGGCGGTGACCTCCATCGTCACGCCGCCCTTGCGCCGGGCCGCGAGGCCGGCGCCGATCTCGAAGCCGAGCAGGCCGCCGCCGAAGATGGCGTAGCCGTGGCCGCCCTCGTCGATCGCCTTCGACATCACGTCGATGACCGGCTGCGCGAGACCCTCGGGGCCCTTGGCGCGGAACACCTTCGTGGCGCCGTAGGCGCCGAGCGAGGCGCACAGGTCGTCGGACAGGTCCTCTCCGCCGACCACGACGGCGTGGCAGGAGCCGCCGATCTCGGCCGGCACGCGCGGCGCTCTCGGAGACCGCGCCGAGGGAGTTCTTGTTGAACGCGCCGTCGTTGTGCAGCACGTATGTAAGGATGTCGGCCATCTAGATCAGCTTCCTTTCCTCGAGCCAGGAGACGATCTTCTCGACGGTCTCGTTCGTGTCCTCGTCCTCGATGATCTGGCCGGCGGCCTTCGCCGGCGGGTCCTTGAACTCGCCGCACTGCACGCGCGGAGCCGTCCTCGCCGACCATCGAGCCGTCGATGCCGACGTCGCCCGAGGAGACGGTGTCGAGCGGCTTCTTCTTCGCGCCCATGATCGCCTTCAGCGACGGGTAGCGCGGCTCGTTGATCGCGTCGCCGACCGAGATCACGGCCGGGCAGCTCGACCTGGACCGTGTCGTAGCCGTACTCGGCCTGGCGCTCGCAGCGCAGGCCGCCGCTCTCGACGTCCATCTTGATCACCTGCGTGAGCGAGGGCATCCGCAGGTGATCGGCGACGACCGCGCCGATCGTGTAGCACTCGCCGTCGTCGGACTGCTGGCCGAGCAGCACCAGGTCGGGGCTCTCGCGCTGCGAGCGTCTTCGCGAGCGCGTAGCCGGTCGCGGCCACGTCGGAGCCGGCGAGGGCGCCGTCGGTCAGGTGCACCGAGCGGTCGGCGCCGAGCGAGACGGCCTTGTGCAGCGCGCGCACCGCGCTCTCCGGGCCCATCGTCACGGCGACGATCTCCTCGACCGGGACAGCGCCGCCCTCCTTGATCTGCATCGCAGCCTCGATGGCGTGCGTGTCATACGGGTTGAGGTTCTTCTCCCCGCTGCGGTCCATCCGCCCCGTCGAAGGGTCGATCCGCTTCTCGACGGCGGCGTCCGGAACCTCCTTCACCAGGACGCATATCTTCATTCTCAGGGGTTCTCCTTGGGGGTCAGTTGCCTACGGATGGTACTGATCCGAGCGGTTGACTGACGAGTCAATCAAGCGCTCGACGCGCGCCGGGGCGCGGCGCCGCGGATGAAGTCGACGATCGCCTGCGTCGGTGCGCCGGGCGTGAAGACCTCCGCGACGCCCGAGGCTCTTGAGCTCGGGGATGTCCTCGGCGGGGATCGTCCCGCCGACGGTGATGACGACGTCGTCGACGCCCTGCTCGCGCAGCAGCTCGACGACGCGCGGCACGAGCGTCATGTGGGCGCCCGAGAGGATCGAGAGCCCGACGGCGTCGGCGTCCTCCTGGATCACCGTCTCGACGATCTGCTCGGGCGTCTGGTGCAGCCCGGTGTAGATGACCTCCATGCCGGCGTCGCGCAGCGCGCGGGCGATGATCTTGGCGCCGCGGTCGTGGCCGTCGAGGCCGGGCTTGGCGACGACCACGCGGATCTTGCTCTGGCTGGATGCGTCTGTGCTCATGGCAGGGGTTCGGGCTCTTGACGTGGGAACTGCGTGCTGAAGGCGCTCCCGAGCGCCCGCTCGCGGCCGGCGCAGGCGCTGCGGCCGGCCTCCTCGGCCCGCACACTCTATGCCCTTCGGGTCCGCCGGCGCTCTGCGGGCGCCGGCTCGGCGGCCCGGCGCGGGCGCGGCTCACCTGCGCGAGCGACCCGCGCCCGAGGAGGACCCGCGCCTGCGGGCGGCGAGCGCCCGCGTCGCGCCCCGGACCCCCGAGCGCGGCTGCTCGGAGGGGCGGCGGCCGATGCGTGCGCCGGTGCGCGGCACGCCGCTGCGCTCGATCAGCGCGCGACCGGCCGACGCCAGCGCCGTACCGATCCCGAGCGCCGCGAGCATCTTCAGGCGCCGCCCGAGGCGGTCGAGCTCGATGATCTCCCAGCCCTCCTCGTTCGCGATCCGGCGCAACGGCGCGTCCGGGTTGACGACCACCGCCTGGCCGACCGCGCGCAGCATCGGCAGGTCGGACTCCGAGTCCGAGTAGGCGAACGAGGAGGCGAGGTCGATCTGCTCGCGTTCGGCGAGCTCGCGCATCGAGATCACCTTGCCCTCGCGGTAGTTGAACGGACCCGCCGGGCGGCCGGTGTAGTGGCCGTCCACGATCTCCGAGCGCGTGCCGAGCCCGCCGTCGAACGCCAGCACCCGCGCGAGCAGGTCGGCCATCTCCTGCGAGGCGGCGGTGAGGATGTAGACCGGCACGCCGGCGTCCTGATGGGCGTAGGCGCGCTCGAGCATCTGCGGGTAGAGCCGTGGCAGCACGCCGCTGAGCACGCGCGGCGAGAGCCGCTCGAGGTCGCGGACGCGCACGCCGGCGATCATCTCCCCGACGCGGCGGCGCACGTTGTCGGCGCGATCGTCGGTCGAACCGAGCAGCCGGAAGCGGATGTTCTCGTAGAGGTCCTTGACCAGCCGCGAGCGCGAGATCATCCCCGACTCGTAGGCCGCCCTCGCGAAGAAGACGCCGGAGGACCCGGCCATCAGCGTCTTGTCGAGGTCGAAGAACGCGGCCGCGCGCGGCGGGGCTGGAGCGCGCCGTTCAGCCCCGGCCTCCACCGTCGCCGCCTACCAGACCTTCAGGATCAGCGCGTCGCCCTGCCCGCCGCCGGAGCAGATCGCTGCGCAGCCGAGGCCGCCGCCGCGGCGGCGGAGCTCGTGCACCAGGCTGCCGAGGATCCGCGCGCCGGAGGCGCCGATCGGGTGCCCGAGCGCGACCGCGCCGCCGTTCACGTTGACGCGGTCCTCGTCGATCCCGAGCATGCGGATCGAGTTCAGGGTGACCGAGGCGAAGGCCTCGTTGATCTCCCACAGGTCGATGTCGCCGGGCTGCAGACCCGCCTTCTCGAGCGCCTTCTTCGCGGCGCTGGCCGGGGTCGTGGCGAGGTAGGCGAAGTCGTTGGCGCTCTGCGCGTGGGCGACGATCTCGGCGAGCGCCTCCTTGCCGTTGGCCTGGGCCCACTCCTCGGAGGCCAGCACGAGCGCGCCGCCGCCGTCGTTGACCCCGGGCGAGTTGCCCGCCGTGTGCGAGCCCTCCTTGCCGACCAGGCCGGGCAGCTTCGCGAGCGCCTCGAGCGAGGATTCGCGGCGCGGGCCCTCGTCGACCTCGACGACCGTGTCGCCCTTCCTGCCCTTGACGGTCACCGCCACGATCTCCTCGGCCATGCGGCCCTCGTCGATCGCCTTCAGCGCCAGTTCGTGCGAGCGCAGCGCCCAGCGGTCGAGGTCGGCCCGCGTCATCTCGAGCTCGTCCCCGACCTCGGTCGCCTCGACGAACATCTGCTTGCCCGAGAACGGGTTCGTGAGCCCGTCGTGGACCATCGCGTCGAGCATCTTGGCGTCGCCCATGCGGTAGCCGAAGCGCGCCTGCGGCAGCAGGTAGGGCGCCTTCGACATCGACTCCATGCCGCCGCCGACCGCCGACCTGGAGGTCGCCGGCGCGGATCGCCTGGTCGATCAGGACCGAGGCGCGCAGGCCCGAGGCGCAGACCTTGTTGATCGTCTCGGAGGAGACCTCCTTCGGGATGCCGGCTTTGATCTGCGCCTGGCGCGAGGGGATCTGCCCCTGGCCGGCCTGCAGCACCTGACCCATCACGACGTGCTCGACCTGCTCCGGCTCGACGGCGGCGCGCTCGAGCGCGGCCTCGATCGCGGCCGCGCCCAGCTCCGTGGCTTCCAGCGTCGACAGGCCGCCGCCCATCTTGCCGATCGGGGTACGGGCAGCTCCGAGGATCACTGTCTTTGCCATGGGGGCGGGTCTCTCCTGTCGTGGCTTGGGAACCGTGGGGGGTGAGAATCCTAGTGGACGGCTACTCGCAGCCCGGGACGCGGGCGTGGTGCCTCGCCGGCCGGCCGCTCACCCCCGGCGGGCAGCGCGCGGCGTGGAGCCGCGTCGGCCGGCCGGTATGGTGGCGCCCGATGGAGGTCCTCCCCCGCCGCCCCGACGAGGCCGTCGAGCACGCCGACACCGTCGCTGTCGCGCTGTTCGAGGGCGAGGGAGCACCGGCGGGCGCGCCCGCCGGCTGCGGCGGAGCTGATCGACTCGGGCGAGGCGCGGGCGCAGGCCCGGCTCGGTCGCCCTGGCCCACGCCGACGGGCGGCGCTGGCTGCTGGTGGGCCTCGGGCCGCGCGAGGAGCTGACAGGCGAGCGGGCGCGGGTCGCTGCCGCCGCCGCCGCATCGCGGGCGCGCGAGATCTCGGCGCGGGCGCTGTGCTGGCTCCTGCCCGAGGGAGCCGGAGAGGCGATCGCCGCGGCGCTGGTCGAGGGCACCGTGCTGGCGGACTACCGCTTCGAGCGCTTCAAGTCCACGCCCGCGCCGGACGCGCCACCGGGCCTGGAGCGGCTGCTCGTCGCCTGCCCGGACGAGCTCGAAGGCGCGGTCGGAGACGCCGCGGTCGTCGCGGCGCGCGTGAACCGGGCGCGCGATCTCCAGAACCGTCCCGCGAACGACCTCACGCCGACGGCGCTCGGCGAGCACGCCCGGGCGCTCGCCGAGGAGATCCCCGAGCTCGCGGTCGAGGTGGAGGGCCGCGACGGCATCGGCGCCCGCGGCATGGGCGCGTTCTCCGCCGTCGCGCAGGGATCGGCGCAGGAGCCGGCGCTGATCACGATGCGCTACGAGCCGCGATCGGCCGCGCCGGGGCCGGTCCTCTCATTCGTGGGCAAGGCGGTCACGTTCGACAGCGGCGGCCTCTCGCTGAAGCCGGCGCCGAAGATGTCGGAGATGAAGTTCGACATGTCCGGCGGCGCCGCGGCGATCGAGGCGACCGCGGCGATCGCGGCGCTCGGCCTGCCGATCCGGCTGCTCACGGTCGTCGGCGCGACCGAGAACCTGCCGAGCGGCTCCGCGGTGAAGCCGGGGGACATCGTGACGGCGTCCAACGGCAAGACGATCGAGATCAACAACACCGACGCCGAGGGGCGGCTCGTGCTCGCCGACTGCCTCTGCCACGCGGTCGCCGAGGGCGCGACGCAGATCGTCGACCTCGCGACGCTGACCGGCGCGGTGATCATCGCGCTCGGCAGCACCTACGCGGGCCTCATCAGCAACGACGACGCCTTCGCCGAGCTGCTCACCGCCGCCGGCGACGCCACCGGCGAGATCGTCTGGAGGCTGCCGCTGCACGAGGAGTACGACGAGGCGGTCAAGGGCGCCTTCGCCGACCTCGACAACGCCCCCGAGGCGCGAAAGGCCGGCGCGATCGTCGCCGGCACGTTCCTCTCGAACTTCGTCGGCGAGACACCGTGGGCGCACCTCGACATCGCCGGGACCGCGTGGGATCTCGGCCGGCCCTACGTCGGCAAGGGCGCGTCCGGCTTCGGCGTGCGGCTGCTGGTCGAGCTGGCGCGCCGGCTCGCGGCCTAGCGCCGCTTGCTGAACGGCGCCTGCAGGTCTTCCTGCGAGAAGGGCCCGCCCGAGGTATCCATGCCGACCGCGCTCCGGTACACGAACACGCGGTAGATCTGCTCCATCGCCGAGACGGCCGCGCCGAGTGCGAACAGGGCGCCGCCGGCAAGAACCACGATCGCGGCGCCGCCCCCGCCCGGGAGGGCGATGCCGACGAACAGCAGCAGTACGAGCGGGATCGCGATCACGGCCGATGCGGCGCCGATCCCGATCGACCCGCCGACCTGGGCGCCCCAGCGGCGCTTGAAGATCTGCGCCGAGCGCTTGACGGTCTCGAACGGGCCGAGCCCCTCGTAGGCGAGGATCGGGACCGCGAAGATCGTCGCCAGCGACCACGCCAGCCCGAACAGCCACGCGGCGATCCGCCCGGCCAGCGGCAGGCGCTGCTCGAGCGCGCGCAGCGCGAGGCCCACGGTGCATGCGAGCAGGCTCCACGCCGCGATCAGGCCGATCCGGCTGTTGGCCGCGGAGAGGCCTTCCGAAGTGGTGGTCTGCTTGCCGTCCAGCCGCCCGGCCAGCACCTCGGCGAGCGCGACGGAGGAGTAGATCGAGATGAAGGTGAGCGGGTAGGCGGCGATCAGCGACGGCAGGAGCAGGCCGTCACGCGCGCCGTTGACCGCGTGCCCGCCGTGGACGGCCCAGCTGCCGAACGTGCTGAAGCAGAAGACCCCGACGAGCAGGCTGAGCACGACCGAGATCACGGGGAAGGCCATCAGGCCGGGGTTCTCGCGCAGCACCCGCCAGCTCGCCGACATCATCCGAACCGAGCGCGCGAAGCGGCCCTCGCCGCTGGCGTACGGGCTGTTCGGAGAAGGGCTCGAGCGCAGGGCCGGCCGTGTCGCCGGGCCCGGCCGCGGCGGCGGCGGCGGGAGCCTCCGTCGCCTCCGGGACCTCCGAGCTCGCGAGCGTCGCGGGCAGGTGACGCTCGGCCGCGCACTGGGGGCAGTAGGTCTCCCCTTTGGAGACCGCCCAGCCCGCGGCGGCGAGGCCGCGCGTGGGCGGGCCACCTTCCTCTTGCTCGACCTCGATGCTGCGGGCGCAGCTCCAGCAATGAATCCTCACCTGGCTCATATCGCCCTCATCGCCACCTGCGCCACCCGGCTTTAGATCCCGGTCCTCGGAATGGCCGCTCTCCATGTCGTTCGCCCGCGGCCGCGACTCAGCGCTCGGGGGGCAGCCCGAGCCAGCGCGCCACCGCCGTCCACGCCTGGCTGCGCGGATCGACGTGCGCGCGGTGCGACCCGGCGGAACCCTCGATCTCGATCAGCTCGACGCTGCAACCCGCGTCCTGCGCTCGCTTCGCGTAACGGCGCGCGGGCTTGATCGAGATGGTCCGGTCGGCTGTGCCATGGACGAGGAGCACGGGGGCCGCGAGCGGTGCCAGCTCTGACGGGTCGGCCAGCGCGTAGCGCTCCGGCACCTGCTCCGGGGAGCCACCCATCAGCTCCTCGAGCGGTCCGCCGCGCCAGTATCGGTAGCCGCCCGCGAGCTCGCAGACGGCGGCCTGCCCGATGACGCGCCTGGGCAGCAGCGCCGGACCCGCACCGGGAGCTCCGGGGGGCAGCTCGCCGCGGGCGCCGGCCCACAGCGCGAGATGGCCGCCCGCCGAATGGCCGAGGAAGGAGACGCCGTCGAGGTCGAGCGGCGCCTCGAGCGAGGCCAGGTGATCGACGGCGGCGGCCACGTCCTCGAAGGTGGCGGGCCACCCTCCCCCGTCACCGCCCAGCCGGCGGTACTCGATGTTCCAGACCGCCCAGCCGCGGCGCACGAGATCCCCCGCGAGCCCCCGCATCAGCGATCGCCCGTAGCGCTTGTGCCATGCGCCGCCGTGGATCGTGACCATCACGGGATGCGGCCCGGCGCCGAGCGGCAGGTAGAGGTCGGCGCGCTGAGAGCGGTGCGGGCCGTAGGCATGGACCTCGCCGCGGGTGAGGAAGTCGAGGACGAGACGGCTGCGGTTCACGCTCGGCCGATCCTAGTCGCGCCCCCGCCCGCCGCCCGCGCCGACGTGTGAGAATGGCGCCCACGATGGACTTCGACCTCTCCCCCGACCACGAGCTGATCCGGCGCACCGTGCGCGAGTTCGCCGAGGGCGAGGTCGCCCCGGTCGCCGAGGAGCTCGACCGCACGAAGTCGTTCCCGTACGAGATCGTGCGCAAGCTCGGCGAGCTGAACCTGATGGGGATCCCGTTCCCGGAGGAGTACGGCGGCGGCGGCGGCGACACGCTGGCCTATGCGCTGACGGTCGAGGAGCTGACGCGCGTGGACTCCTCCGTGGCGATCACCCTGTGCGCGCACACCTCGCTCGGCACGCAGCCGATCTACCTCTTCGGCAGCGAGGAGCAGAAGCGCGAGTGGCTGCCCCGGCTGTGCTCGGGCGAGGCGCTCGGCGCCTTCGGCCTCACCGAGCCCGAGGCGGGCTCGGACGCCGGCAACACGCGCACCCGCGCGCGGCTCGAAGACGGCGAATGGGTGGTCGACGGCGCCAAGCAGTTCATCACCAACGCGGGCACCGACATCTCCGGCGTGGTCTGCATCACCGCCGTGACCGCCGGCTCGAACGGCGACAGAGAGATCTCGAACCTGATCGTCCCCAACGGCACGCCCGGCTACGAGCAGGGTGAGCCGTACCGGAAGATGGGCTGGAACGCGTCGGACACGAGGCCGCTCACGTTCACCGAATGCCGCGTCCCGGAGGCGAACCTGCTGGGACCGCGCGGCCAGGGCTTCCGTCAGTTCCTCCACATCCTCGACATCGGGCGCATCGGCGTCGCGGCGATGGGCGTCGGGCTCGCGCAGGGGGCGCTCGACCAGGCGCTCTCATACGCCCGGGAACGGAAGGCCTTCGGCAAGCCGATCTCGAAGTTCCAGGCCATCCAGTCCAAGCTCGCCGACATGTCGACCGAGATCGAGGCGGCGCGGCTGCTCGTCTACAAGGCGGCGCTCGAGAAGGACGCGGGACGCAACTTCACGCTGACCGCCGCGCAGGCGAAGCTGAAGACGGGGCGCCTGGCGGTCCGCTGCGCCGAGGAGGCGGTTCAGATCCACGGCGGCTACGGCTTCATCGAGGAGTACCCCGTGTGCCGGTTCTACCGCGACGCGAAGATCCTCACGATCGGCGAGGGCACCGACGAGGTGCAGCAGATGGTGATCGCGCGCGCCCTCGGCGCCTGAATGGCGCCTGCCTCGGGACGCCTCGCCGGCAAGGTCGCGCTCGTCGCGGGCGCCGGCCAGACCCCCGGGGAGAAGATCGGCAACGGCCGTGCGACCGCGCTCCTGTTCGCGCGTGAGGGAGCGCGGGTGATGCTCCTCGACCGCGACGCCGCGGCGGCGGAGGACACCGCTGCTGCGATCGCGGCCGACGGTGGCACCGCGGAGACCTTCGCAGCGGACGTCTCCAGCGAGGAGGACTGCGCGGCGGCGGTCGCCGCGTGCGTCGAGCGGCTGGGCGGCCTCGACGTGCTCCACCACAACGTCGGCATCGGCGGCGGCGACGGCTGGACCGAGTGGATCGACGTGGCCGCCTGGGAGCGGATCGTGCGTGTCAACGCGGGCGGCGCGATGCTGATGGCCAAGGCGGCGCTGCCCGTGATGCGCGAGCGCGGTGGCGGCGCGATCACGTTCGTGTCGTCGATCGCCGCGCTGGTGGCGGGCGCCGCGCCGATGAGCAACCCGCCACACGGCTACAAGATGTCGAAGGCGGCCCTGGACGCGCTGACGCTCTCGCTGGCGCAGTCCTATGCCGAGCACGGGATCCGGGTCAACGCGATCCTCCCCGGCCTGATCGACACCCCGATGGGCGTCGATACGGTCGCGGCGGCGCTCGGCATCGAGCGCGAGCGCTACGCCGCCCGCCGCGACGAGGCCGTGCCGCTGAGGGGCGGCATGGGCAGCGCCTGGGATGTCGCCAACGCCGCCCTGTTCCTCGCCTCGGAGGAGGCCCGCTTCATAACGGGCGTGCTGCTGCCGGTGGACGGCGGGCAGTCCGCGCGCGTCGGCTAGCGGGCGCTCAGGGCGCGTCGAGCTCCTTCTCCGCCTCGTCGTGCAGCAGCGTCCCGGCCGCGCTCGCGGGATCGAGCCGCCGTTCCACGACCTGCTCGAGCAACTGCTGGAAGCGCCTCGTCCTGCGCGAGGTCCGCCTCCAGGCGCCGGCGCATGCGCGCGGTCGCGATCGCCAGCACCTCGTTGCGGAGGTTGCGGGCGCGCCGCTCGGCCAGCGTGCCGGCCTTGACGATGTGCGCGCGGTGCTCGTCGAGGCGGCGGACGAGCTCGTCGATCCCGGCGCCGCGGTTGGCCTCGGTGCGCACGATCGGCACGCGCCAGCTCGCCTTGACCTCCTCGGGGTCGCGGTCGAGGTTCGCGAGCGACAGCACGCCGCGGATCTCCCTGACCATCGTGTCGGTCAGCGGGTGGTCGGCCTTGTTGATGACGATCACGTCCGGGATCTCCATCACCCCCGCCTTCAGCGCCTGGATCGAGTCCCCCGAGCCGGGCATCAGGACGAGCACGATCGTGTCGGCGTGGTCGATGATGTCGATCTCGGCCTGGCCCACGCCGACGGTCTCGATGAACACGTCCTGACGCCCTGCGGCGTCGAGCAGCAGCGCCGCCTGAAGCGCAGCCTCGGAGAGCCCGCCGAGCGCGCCGCGGTTGGCCATCGAGCGGATGAACACACCCTGGTCGAGGAAGTGCTCGGTGAGGCGGATGCGGTCGCCGAGCAACGCCCCCTGGGTGAACGGAGAGGACGGATCGATCGAGAGCACCCCGACGCTGCGGCCGGCTTCCCGGCGCGCCTTCGTCAGGGCTCCGATCAGCGTCGACTTGCCGGCGCCGGGCGGGCCGGTGAAGCCGACCACCTCCGCGTTCCCGGTGTGGGGGTAGATCTCGCGGACGAGCTCCCAGCCCTCCGGCCGGTCGTCCTCGACGAGGGTGATCGCGCGTGCGAGGGCGCGGCGATCGCCGTCCAGCAGGCGGCGTGCGAGCGAGTCCGGGGTCATCGAGCGCGCATCATCGCAGGGGCGATCTCCGCGTCGCGGCGCGCGGTTACGATCCGAGTCGATGGGGCTCCTCGCTGACGCACCACGCCCGTCGCCCGAGCAGATCGGGGCCTCCGGCGTCCGGCTTCCGCCCGCGCCTTTGCACGGCGGCCCGCTCGTGCTGCTGCGGTTCATGCGGGCGAACGGCATGCTGCGTCCCGGCTACGCCGCGCTGCTGGCGCGCCTGGCGTTCCTCAAGCTGCGGTTCGGCCGCCGCCTTCAGACCGACGGCCTGTGCTTCATCTGCCCGGGCGTGAAGCTCGAGATCGGGCGCGGCGCGACGCTGCGGATCGGGCGCTGGGCCTGGATCGGGCACGGCTGCAAGATCCGCGTGCACGAGGGCGAGGTGAGCATCGGCGCCAAGACCGTGATGGGCCAGGAGTGCACGATCTCCGCCTTCCAGCACGTGTCGATCGGGCGCGAGTGCATCCTCGCCGACCGCGTGATGCTGATCGACTTCGACCACGGCGTCACCGAGGTCGAGCGGCCGATCCGCCTCCAGGGCATCTACAAGCGCGACGTCGACATCGCTCACAACGTCTGGATCGGCTACGGCGCCTGCATCCTGCGCGGCGTCAGCGTCGGCGAGAACTCGATCATCGGCACGAGCGCGGTGCTCACGCGCTCGTTCCCGGCCAACGCCGTGCGTCGCCGGCGTGCCGGCTCAGATCATCAGGATGCGCGCGGAACCCCAGCAACTGCGCTGGCAGGAGCCCTAGAGCGGGGCCATGAAGTCGATCTCCTGCGCGTCCGCCGCGAGGTTGCGGAGATCCTCCCCGATCGCGTTCCCCGCAAGTGCGCGCGCGAGCAGCCGGCGGTGGCCCTCGTGGCGCTCGTGCGCATACGGCGCTGCGACTCCGCGCGTGACCATGAAGGCCCAGTCGCTGGCCTGAAGGGCGAGCATCGCCCTGATCGCGTCGCGACCGGCGCCCGGCACCGCGCGCAGCACCTCGAGCTCGCCGGCGCGCGCCGCAAAGGCCAGCTCGGCGACGGCGGGGCCCGACCACGTCGAGAGGTCGCCCCCCGCCCCCCAGCTGCTAGGGCTCCAGTCCGCCTGCTCCGGGATGGGGTCCGGATCGGCGGCGGCGAGCGCCGCGTCGAGCGGGACGAGCTCGAGGCCCTGGCGCGAGCACTCCTCGACGACCGCTTCGAGCCACGCGACCCCCTCGTACCACCAGTGCCCGAGCAACTCCGTGTCGAGTGCGCAGACGACGAGCCCCCCGCCCGGGAGCCCGGCGCCGTGCTCGCGCAGCCGGGCCTGCGTCCGCGCGACGAAGTCGCGGGCGTGCTCGCGGGCCAGCGCGAGCGCCGCGGCATGGTCGTAGGCGTCGCCCGAGTTGTTCCACGGGTTGTGGTGGTGGACGGTGTGGTGGTGGTAGTCGCGGTAGGGGCCGCTCGACGGATATCCGTCATCGCTCCACACCAGCGACATCGTCTGGCGGTCCACCGGCGCGAGCACGAGCCCCGACTCGGACAGCATCGGGCGCAGGTGGCCGCTCGCGCCGAGGCCGAGCCGGGACGTCAGCTCCACGCACACGGAGCGCACGCCGGCCTCGACCAGCGCGGGCTCGATCGAGGGGTCGTGTCCGCACTCGGGCAGCCAGAAGCCACCCTCCCAGCTTGCGCCGAAGCGCCGCTGGTGCGAGCGCACGCCCGAGCGAACCTGCTCGCGCAGGGCCGCACCCGTCGCGAGCAGCGGCAGCACGGCGTGGGTCGCCGAGGAGGTCCAGCGCGCGTGCGCGCCGAGCGCGCCGAGCAGATCGCCCCCGAGCGCCTCCATTCGTTCCGCGGCGCTCGCGTAGTCCCCCCAGGCTCGTTCGAGCTCGGCCGCGAGCAGGTCGTGCCCGCCCGCGCGCAGCCCGGCGGCGTCCTCCTCGTGAGTCTGGCGGCGAGTCTCGCTCACGAACCGCGCGAAGCGAGACATCGCGCCGGGCGCTTCGAGCTGGTCGCACAGCACCGGGGTCAGCGAGAGGGTCAGCGGCGGATCGCGGTCCAGCAGCCCCAGCAGCGGCAGGTAGCTGCCCGCGATCGCCTCCCACAGCCACTCCTCGCCGAACGGCCAGGTGCCGAAGCCCTCGACGTAGGGCATGTGCGTGTGCAGCACGATCGCCAGCGCGCCGCGCCGGCCGCGGCTGCCGGTCAAGGGCGGCACACCGCCAGCAGATCCAGGGCGCCCGCGAGCCGCGGCGCGGGACCCGGGCGCAGCGCGAAGTCGCGGGCCGCGATCGCGGGCGTGAACCAGCCGTAGAAGCGCTCGGTCAGACCCAGGGCGGCGTGCACGCGGTCCCAGCCCAGGCGCAGCGCCAGCTCGTGGACGCGCAGCTTGCGGGCGTGGAACAGGCCGTGCAGCTCGACCCGCTTGAAGTGGCGGCGGCACAGCGCTTCGAACTCCTCCGGGCGGTACTCGTGCACGTGCCAGGGGTTGTCCGAGCGCTCGGCTCCCTTCGGCGCGAGCGTGAGCACGTTCGGGGTGGAGACGAACACGGCGCCCGCCGTGCCCACGAGCGAACGGAAGTGCTCGAGCGTCGCGTCGGGGTCCTGCAGGTGCTCGATCGTCTGCAGGAACACGACCGCGTCCGCGTCCTGCGAGAACTCTTCGACCAGCGCGCGCTCGAAGCGCAGGTTGGGGGTGGCCGGGGAGCCGGCGTAGCGGAGCTGCGCGTGCTCGAAGGCCTCGGGGTTCGCCTCCACGCCGACCACGCTCGAGGCCGTGCGGGCCAGCACGTCGGACCCGTAGCCCTCGCCGCTCGCCATGTCGATCACCCGCTGCCCGGTGACGTGCTCCGCGATCCATTCGTAGACGACCAGATGGCGGCGATACCAGTAGTTCTCCTCGGGGACGTCGGGGAGCGTGCGCTCGCCCGTCAGCGCGAGCGGTGGCACGCCCTCAGGCTGGTCGCGCTGTACGTATGTCCTCGTCACTGGCGTCTCAGATGGGAATGCTTCTGCCGTCCCGTGGCCACCCGCCGCCGGCGGCGAAGCGGGGCGCGCGAGTATATGGTCCGCGCTCGTGCCGCTGAGCGCCGAGCAGATCCGTGACGCGAACACCCGCTACCACGATGTGGCGGCGGTCCACTACGACCACAAGTGGGGGATCGACTTCGGGGACGTCGGCCGCGCGCAGGTGCTCGCGAAGGTCCACAAGGCCCTCGGCGGCGAGGCGCCGCGCTGGGAGCGCTCGCTGGAGATCGGCGCCGGCACCGGCTACTTCACGCTGAACCTCCTGCTCGCCGGGGTCATCGGCGAAGCGACGTGCAGCGACATCTCCCCGGGCATGCTGCGCACGCTGCGCGCGAACGCCGACCGGCTCGGGCTCGACCTCGCCACCGCGCCCGCGGATGCCGAGCAGCTGCCGTTCGAGGACGGAAGCTTCGATCTCGTGCTCGGCCACGCGGTCCTCCATCACATCCCTGACCTGCCGCGCGCGTTCCGCGAATTCGAGCGCGTGCTCGCACCGGGGGGCACCGTGCTGTTCGCGGGCGAGCCTTCGCGCTACGGAGACCGTCTGGCGCGCGTCCCCAAGCGCGTCGCGAGCGCGATCGCTCCCGCCTGGCGCATGGCGATGCGCGCGCCCGCCGCTCGCGACGAGTCCGGCGCCAACCCCGACGAGGCGCTGGAGCGGGTCGTCGACGTTCACGCCTTTGCCCCGGGAGAGCTGCACAGCGCGGCGCGCGCCGCCGGTTTCGCCGAGGTGCGGGTCACCGGCGAGGAGCTGGTGGCGAACTGGTTCGGATGGACGAACCGGACGCTTGAGGCGACTGCCGACCCGGACGGCGTCCCGTGGGCCTGGCGCCAGTACGCCTACCGCGGCTACCTGGCGCTGCAGGAGCTCGACCGGCGGCTGCTAGAGGGACACCTGCCGCCGGCGATCTTCTACAACCTGATGCTGACCGCGCGAAAGCGCGGCGGCGCGTGACGCCGCGGTCCTAGACTCAGGCGCATGACGGCGCCGGCGCTCCGCGACTTTCCCCTTTTCCCGCTGGGGATCGTGGCGCTGCCGAGCGAGAGCGTGCCGCTGCACATCTTCGAGCACCGCTACCTGCGCATGATCGCGCACTGCATGGAGGGCGAGGGCAGGGAGTTCGGGATCCTCTGGCTCTCCGACGAGGAGCTCAAGGAGACCGGCTGTGCCTGCACCGTCGAGCAGGTGCTCGAGCGGCTGCCCGACGGCCGGATGGACATCCTCGCGCGCGGGACCCGCCCCTTCACGCTGCTCGAGCGCCAGGACGACCTGCCCTACCCCGCCGGTGTCGTCGAGTTCGCGGCCGAGGAGACAGAGGAGCCCGACGACGATGCCGGCGCCTCGGCGCGCGAGCTCTACGGCGAGCTCGTCGCCCAGGCGACGGACCGCGAGCTGAGCGCGGACGAGCTCGCAGAGCTCGACTCCTACCGCATGGCGGGCGACCGTCGAGTTCGAGCTGCCGGCCAAGCAGCAGCTGCTCGAGCTGCGCTCGGAGAACGCCCGCCTGCGCCTGCTCGGGACGCTCCTGGCCGAGGCGATCGAGCGCCTCGAGCTGCTCGAGCGCGCGCAGGTGAGAGCGCAATCGAACGGCAAGGTCCGCTTCGGCTGATCAGTCCGGAATGCCGGCAGAGCTGCTGCGCCGTCTGCAGGACCAGCAGCTGCAGCTTGTGGAGCACCGGCGGCTGGTGGGGGGAATCGTCGGAGAATTCGACGGTCCCGTCGGCGTCGCGCACGTGGTAGCGCACCACCGAGCCCGCGGCCGGCGCCAGACGCAGATGTTCGGAGGCCGGTTCCTTGAGGTCTTCCTGGATCCCGCGGCTTTCAACGATCTTCGCGTCGTCCAGCTTGCCCGCGGCGTGCCCGTTGCACGTCACACCCCCTTCTTCGTCGATCAGCAGCACCAGGCGCTGGCCGGCGGCCGGGCCTTCCCTCGTGATCAGGAACAGGTCGGCGGCCTTCACGCCGTTGCTGCAGCCGGCCAGCACGAGCGCCGCCGTGGCGGCGAGCGCGGCCGCCTTCACGCCGACACCGCGGCGCCGCCCCGCCGGGGGTCGCCTGCGCCGCTGAGCGCGCCGTCGCGGCGGAGCGCCGCCTGCACGCCGCCGAAGAACAGGTTGAGCCCCCCGAAGCGCACCGCCTGGAGCTCGGGGTCGAGGTCGTCGAGGTCGATGCCCGGCTCGGCGTAGACGACGCCGTCCTCGTAGTGCATGCGCGGTGCGCGCACGGCCTCCTCGGCCCCCTGGCCGCGGTCCACGACGCCCACGATGGTCTGCAGGAGCGCCGAGCGGATGCGATTGGAGCCGGCGCTCCCGAGCACGAGCTCGACCTCGCCGTCACGGAGCACGATCGACGGCGCCATCATGCTCGGCATCCTCCGCCCGGCTGGATGCAGGTGGAACCCGAGCGGGTTGAGGTCCTCCTCCCCCATCACGTTGTTCAGGTGGATGCCGGTGCCGGGCACGACGACGCCCGAGCCCTCGCCGTTGGTGCAGGTGACCGCGCACGCCATGCCGTCGCCGTCGATCACCGAGATGTGCGTGGTCGACCCCAGCCGGCTCGACATGAAGCCGGCGAGGAAGCCGGGGTCGGCGAGCCCATCGAGGAACTCCGCCCCGCGCTCGGCCTGCGCGGCGGCCATCGCGTCGACGAGCCCCTGCATCGTCGGCGGGGAGGGACCGCGGCCGAGGAGGCCGAGCGAGTACGCGAGCAGGATGCCCCCGGCCGAGGGCGGCGGGTTGGTCAGGATCTCGCGGTCGCGATAGCGGACGCGCACCGGCTCGCGCTCGATCGCGCCGTAGCCCGCCAGGTCCGCCGGGCCGAGCGAGCCGCCGCGCTCGGCGAGCCAGTCGCACACGGCGGCCGCGGTGTCGCCGGTGTAGAAGGGCGCCGGGCCTTCCCTCCCGAGGCGGACGAGCGCCTCCGCGAGCTCCGGGTTGCGCATCGTCTCGCCCTCGCGCAGCACACGCCCCTCGGGCGCCCAGAGCGCCGCGCACTCGGGCGTCGATGTGAGCAGGTCGGCGAGGATCTCGGCGACGTAGGCCTGGCCGGCGTTCAGCGGCACGCCCTCCTCGGCGAGGCGGGCCGCCGGCGCCGCGAGCTCGCTGAGCGGCACGCTCCCCCATCGCTCAGCGGCCGCACACACCCCGGCCGGGTTGCCGTAGGCGCCGCACGACGCCGGCCCGATGTGGAACACCTGCACGGCGTCCCCGAACGACACGTCCACCGCGAGCAGCTCAGCCTCGCTGCCGTCGCCGCGCCGCGTCGGCGCCTGCACGAAGAAGTCGAGCAGCACCGGGTCGGCGCCGCCGCCGGCGACCAGCATGTAGCCGCCCGCGCCGAGGCCGGTGAGCAGCGCCTCGGTCACGAACGACGTCAGCATCGCGGCCAGCGCGCCATCGACCGCGTTGCCTCCGGCGCGCAGCACCTCCGCGCCGGCCTGGGCGGTCACGGGGTGCCCCGCAGCGATCACCCCCTGTTCAGCGGCGCCGGCCATCGCTCACCTAGTACCACACGGTGCCGGCGGCCGATAGCCTCGCCACATGGCGCGGGTGCTCGCGGGAGCAACGCTGGCGGTCGCCGGCATCGTGGCGTTGATCGAGGCGCACAGCCACCGGCCGGTGCCCGACATATCCAAGGAGTTCGGTGGCGCCCACGTGCTCGGCATCCTGACGCTGACGAGGCCGGGGGGCGCTCCGCCCTGGTCCCGGACCGCCTACGACTTCGCGCACATCGGCGGGACGATCCTCGTCCTCACCGGCGCGCTCGTGATGATCGTCGCACTGCTCTCGCTGGCGGGCCGGCCGGCGCGAGGCTGACGCTTCAGCTCAGAGGTTCGGGATGAACTCTGGAATCTCGAGGTCATCCAGGCTGCGGCCGCGCCGCGGCTCAGCCGGCTGAGATCGCCGCTGCACACGAACTTCGCCCTCGGCCGGCTCCTTGTAGCGGCTGACGCTCTTGCGCCGCCCCTCGTCGCCATAGCCGGTGGCCACGACCGTCACCCAGACCTGGTCGTCGAGCTTCTCGTCGACCATCGCGCCGAAGATGATGTTCGCGTCGGGGTGGGCGGCCTCCGAAACCGACTTGGCGGCCTCGTTCACCTCCCACAGCGACAGGTTGGCGCCGCCGGTGATCGAGAGCAGGATCGAGCGTGCGCCCTCCATCGAGGTTTCGAGCAGCGGTGAGGAGACTGCCTGCATCGCGGCCTCGGTCGCGCGGTTCTCGCCGACGCCCATGCCGATGCCGAGCAGCGCGCTGCCCGCCTCGTTCATGATCGTGCGCACGTCTGCGAAGTCGAGGTTGATCAGGCCCGGCAGCGTGACCAGATCCGAGATCCCCTGGACGCCCTGGCGCAGGACATCGTCGGCGACGCGGAACGCGTCGACCATCGAGGTCTGCTTGTCGAGCACGGACAGCAGGCGGTCGTTGGGGACGACGATCAGCGTGTCCACCTCCTGCGCGAGCGAGGCGACGCCGCGCTCGCCCTGCTCGCTGCGGCGCGAGCCCTCGAAGCCGAACGGCCTCGTGACGATGCCGACGGTCAGCGCGCCGACTTCGCGCGCGATGCGGGCCACGACCGGCGCCGCGCCGGTGCCGGTGCCGCCGCCTGAGCCCGCGGCGATGAAGATCATGTCCGAGCCCTTCAGGAGGGCCTTCATGCGGTCGTAGTCCTCCATCGCGGCCTGCCTGCCGGTCTCGGGATCGGAGCCCGCGCCCAGCCCGCGTGTCAGCTCGCCGCCGATGTGCAGCGTCAGATCTGCGGTGCTCTGCTGCAGCGACTGGACGTCGGTGTTGACGGCGAGGAACTCGACTCCCTCGACCTCGGCCTCGACCATGCGGTTGACGGCGTTCACGCCGCCGCCGCCCACGCCGACGACCCGGATCACCGGCTGCCCGGCCGGCGTCTCCATGCGAGCCGGCGCCGGTTCGAACTCACGCGCGGGCGCTGTGGGCGCCGGGCGGTCCATCACGTTCTCGGGGATCTCGGAGGAGAAGGCGTGACGCAGCCGCTCCTGCGGGGTGGGGATGTGGGCCTCCGGCTCGGCGGCGGGCTCCTCGGCGCGCAGCGCAGGATGCGGCAGGCCGGTCTCGCGCGGGTGCGGTGGCGGAGCGGGGTCCTGCTCGTGCGCTGCGGGGGCCGGCTCGGCGCCGGCCTCCTCGCCCTCCTCGGTCTTGCGAAAGAGCGCGGCGAGCGGCCCTTCGCGCATGCTGGCGCGCTTAGGA
Organism: uncultured Solirubrobacteraceae bacterium; assembly: GCA_963738815.1. Taxonomy (GTDB): domain Bacteria; phylum Actinomycetota; class Thermoleophilia; order Solirubrobacterales; family Solirubrobacteraceae; genus Palsa-744. The sequence goes on along the minus strand of CAVTXW010000004.1, from coordinate 183,406 downwards.
TTGGCCATGGGTGAGCACCTCCTGTGCGAGCTGGCGGTAGGACTGCGCGGCGACTCCGTCAGGCTCGTACTTGAGTACCGACATCCCCTTCACGGGCGCCTCTGCGAAGCGCACGGTCTTGCGGATCCGCGACGCGAAGACACGGTCGCCGAAGTTTTCCTCGAGAATCTCGATCGCCTCCTTCGCGTGGATCGTCCGCGAGTCCACCAGGGTGGGCAGGATACCCTCGATGTCGACGCCCGGATTGAGGTTCTCCCGGATCATCGCGAGGGTGTTCTGCAGCTGGATCAGCCCGCGCATCGACAGATACTCGCACTGCACGGGGACGATCACCTTGTCAGAGGCCGTCAGGGCGTTGATCGTCAGCAGCCCGAGGCTGGGCGGCGTGTCGATGCAGATGAAGTCGTAGTCCTCGAGGATCGGTTCGAAGGCCTTCTGCAGCGCACGCTCGCGGCCGATCATGGTGGACATCGCGATCTCGGCGCCTGCGAGATCGATCGAGGCGCAGGCGATGTCGATCTCGCGCTTGCGGACCACCTCCCGGATCGACGTCTTGTGGACGAGCACGTCGTACATGGATTTGTCGAGCGAGTCCGGGTCGATGCCCTGGGACATCGTCAGGTTGCCCTGCGGGTCCATGTCGACGCACAGCACGCGGTGCCCCTCCTCGGCGAAGGCGGCTGCCAGGTTCAGCGTCGTCGTCGTCTTGGCCACCCCGCCCTTCTGGTTGGCGAACGCGATGACCTTGGCCTTTCCTTCCACGGTGGCTCCGATGCTCGATTGCTGGAAAGCCTTCCGGTGAGTATTCGCATGGTGGGGGTGGATTCCTGCACGAAAAGGCCGGCATGGAGCCCGGGCCGAGGCCGCTCTGTATCTACGATCCCGGCATGGCCGCCGGCAACAGCCACCTCGGGCCCGACCTGCCGGCCCGGCTGGCCGGCAAGCGGGTGATCGTCACCCTCGGCGCGGGCGGAGTCGGGAAGACGACGACCTCGGCAGCGCTCGCCCTCGGGCTCGCGCTGGCGGGCCAGAAGGTCGCGGTCGTCACGATCGACCCGGCCCGCAGGCTGGCCTCCGCGCTCGGCCTCGACGAGCTCTCCGGCGAGCCCCACCGCATCGACGACGCGACGCTGCGTGCCCAGGGGCTCGAGGCAAAGGGGGAGCTGTGGGCGATGATGCTCGACGCGAAGGCGACCTTCGACGCGGTCGTCGAGAGCCTCGCATCCGACGAGGAGGCGCGCGAAGAGATCCTCGCCAACCCCGTCTACGGCGAGCTCTCGACCGCGGTCGCGGGCTCGCAGGAGCTGAGCGCCGTGGCGAAGCTCTACGAGCTCTACGAGGAGCACGACTTCGACGTGATCGTGCTGGATACCCCGCCCTCGCGCAACGCGCTCGACTTCCTCGAGGCGCCGGGACGGCTGCTCGGCTTCCTCGAAGGGCGTGCGCTGCAGGTGTTCCTCGCTCCCGGCGGGCTCACCGCGAGGCTGTTCGGGCGCGGCACGGCGCTCGTGTTCACGATCTTCGCCCGCGTCACGGGCGTCGACATGTTCGCCGAGCTGTCGCAGTTCTTCCGCTCGCTGAGCGGGATCCTCGACGGCTTCGGCGAGCGTACGCGGGCGGTCCAGGAGCTGCTGCGCTCGAAAGAGACGGCGTTCGTGGTCGTGACCTCGCCCGAGCCCGAGCCGGTTCAGGAGGCCCGGTTCTTGGCGCAGCGGCTGGCCGAGACGCGCCTGCCGGAGCCGCAGCTGGTCGTCAACCGGGTGCACCTGGAGGGCCTCGGCGGGCGCTCGGCCGAGGACCTCGAGGAGGAGCTGGAGCCCGCGCTCGGCGCCGAGCTCGCGCGGCGCGTGGCGGGTAACCTGGCTGACGTCGACGTGCTGGTGCGGCGCGACCGGGAGACGATCTCAGCGCTCTCCGAGCTGCTCGGCGGTCGCCCGCCGGTGCTCGTCGGGCACCTAGATGAGGAGGTCCAGGATCTCCTCGGCCTGAGCCGGGTCGCCGAACAGCTCGGCCTCTGAGGGGCCCTCAGGCGCAGGGCTGGGCACCTGGATGGCGGCGGGGTCCGGGCGGTCGGCGAGCAGCAACTCGTCCGCGAGGCCGACGAGGTCGGAGTCCAGATGGCCGCAGATCACGTCGCGCAGGAGCGCGCGCAGGTGGTCGGCGAGCTCTTCGGCGAGCATCCGCGCGCCGTGCTGCTCACGGCCCGTGCCGGCGATCGTGGCCCGCTCGAGAGCGATCGCCTGCACGACGCGCTCGGTCAGCGCGAGCCGGCGCTCGGGCGTGGCGCAGAGCGCCGCCAGACGCCCGGCGAGCATGCCGCTCGCGGGCCCCTCGGGCTCGAGCATCGCTCGCAACGCGAGCAGGTTGTCGCTCAGCGCCTCGAGCAGGTCTGCGCGCTCGCAGCCCATCTCGAAGCGCCGCAGCGCCCATGCGAGCTCGTTGCCGTCGGGCGAGCGGCGCGAGACGAGGTTGCAGAACGCGCGCAGCTCGTCCTCCTGCTCGACCGTGACCAGGAGCATCCCGTGCGGGCGCCCGCCGGAGCCGACGGGCAGCGGCGTCCACGAGCCGCCGCCGATCCGCGCCCAGCCCTGGGGCGAGAGCGTGACGCGCCCGTCGCCGAACAGGCGCAGCGCGCGGAGCAGGTCACGGAGCACGGCGCGGCCGCGTTCGGTCGCGCGCTGCGGGTCGGGGTCGGCGCTGGACAGCGCCACGACCAGGTGGCCCGGCTCGGCGCCGTCGCGGGCGCGCGCCTCGGGCGGCAGGCCGTCGAGCGCCTGCGGCTGGGCGATCGTCAGGCCGGAGGCCAGCGGCAGCTCGGAGCTGGTGATCGTCATGCCTTCGAGCAGGGCGACGATCGTGACCTCGGCGGTGCTCGCCAGCGCGGTGCTGTGCAGCTTCTCGAGGGCGGCGCTCATGCGCTCGGGGCGCAGCTCGAAATCCGACTGCTCGGAGAACACGTCGCCGAGCAGCGAACCGATCGCCACGCGCACTCTTGCCGGGGGCTCCAGCCGCACGACGTCCTCACCGAGCCCGGCGAGGTAGCGGTTCAGGCCCTCGTACCCCTCGAGGGCGCTGCGCGCCGGCTCATACGTGGGCAGCGCTTCGAGCTCGCGGCGACGCTCGGCGATGAACTCGGCGGTCAGCGGCCGGTAGCAGTACAGCGCCGGAGCGCCACGAGCGGCGTGGCCTTGCTGCTGGTCGACCTCGAACGGGATCTCGGCGCCGGCAGCGAGATCCGCCTGGAGCCGCTCGGCGGCGTCCTGGAGGAACTCCCTCAGCGCGCTTTGGAGCTGGACGGAGCGCATCCGCCGAAGTTCTCGGCGCAGCGGCCCGCTCCTGCTCGGCGCAGCGAGGCTTGCAGCGAAGTGCCGCTAGACGGCGGCGATCTCGAGGCTCGTGCGCTCGGCGCAGGCGACGCCGAGCCAGTCTTCGCCGTAGGCGCGCATGTCGTCGATGATCGGCAGCAGCGCGCGGCCCTTGTCCGTGAGCGCGTACTCGACTCGCGGCGGGACCTCGGGGAAGGTCTGGCGCTCGACGATGCCCTCCTCCTCGAGCGCTCGCAGGCGCAGCGACAGCGTCCGGGGGCTGATACCGGCGAGAGAGCGTTCCAGCTCGCAGAAGCGCGAGTGGCCCTCGGACAGGTCGCGGACGAGCAGCAGCGTCCACTTGCTGCACACGATCTCAGCCGTCAGACACACCGGACATGTCTCGTCTACTGCCATCGCCGTTACTTTACCAAATGAAGTAAGGGGCCCTGCGCAAGCCGGGCGGTGGCGCGGCGCCGCGTGTCGGTGCTAGACCCCGAGCGGTGAGCCCGGGCGCGCGGCTTCCTCGCGGCGGCTCTCGGCCGCTGCGACGTCCTCCATCGTGGTGCCTTCGCGGCCGTCGGCCTGCATCAGCAGCTTGAAGTCGTGCGGGCTGGAGGCGACCCGCATCGCGTCCTCGAAGGTGACGCGGCCGGCCTTGACGTGGCCGAACAGCGCCTGGTCGAAGGTCTGCATGCCGTAGTAGCCGCCGCTCGTGATGACCTCGACCAGTTTCCCGGTCTGGTCGGAGTCCAGGATCATGTCGCGCACGCGCCCGGTCATGCGCAGGATCTCGCAGACCGCCACGCGGCCGCCGTCGGCGCCGGGCACGAGCCGCTGGGAGATCACGCCCTTGACCGTGCCGGCGATCATGCTGCGCGCCTGCTGGTGCTGGTGGGGCGGGAAGAAGTCGAGCATGCGGTTGATCGACTCGGTCGCGTCGACCGTGTGGATCGTCGAGAGCACGAGGTGCCCGGTCTCGGCCGCGGACAGCGCGGTCTGGACCGTCTCCTCGTCGCGCATCTCGCCGACCAGGATGACGTCGGGGTCCTGGCGCAGGACGCGGCGCAGGGCGCGCTTGAACGATGCGGTGTCCATGCCGACTTCGCGCTGGTTGATCGCCGAGCGCTTGTCGGTGTGCACGAACTCGATCGGGTCCTCGATCGTCACGATGTGCTTGCTCATCGTGTGGTTCATGTGGTCGATCATCGCGGCCAGGGTCGTGGACTTGCCCGAGCCGGTGGTGCCCGTGAGCAGCACGATCCCGCGCTCCTCTTCGGCCAGTTCGCGGACCACGACCGGAAGCGAGAGCTCCTCGATCGTGCTGATCCGGTGAGGGATCGCGCGGCAGACCATCGAGGTCGTCTCGCGCTGCTGGAAGGCGTTGATGCGGAAGCGCGCGACGCCCTCGATTTCGTAGGAGAAGTCGACCTCGTGCTCCTGCGCGAATTCTTCGAGCTTGTTCTCGTCCTGGAGCAGGTCGCGGAGCGCCTGTTCGGTGTCCGCGCGCTCGAGCGACGGCGAGCTCGCGTCGAGCGTCAGCTCGCCGTGAACGCGGTAGAGAGGAGAGGACCCAACCTTCAGGTGGAGATCGGAGCCCTCTTTCGCGACGAGCTCACGGAGCGCAGCCATGACGTCGAACATGCTGAGCGCATCGGCAGGCCGGCGACACGCCTTGAGCCGTGCGCCGCGACGTGGACAGCCTCTGCCTCAGGCCTCCTGAGGGGCGGATCGGCTTAGCTGCCAAGGACGCAGGGAGCGAAGTGTGCCCCGGCACACGAGCGAGCGAGGACGCCCGCGGCGGACCCAAAGGCGTGCCTCAGGCGCTGCCTCGAGGGCGCGGATCGGCTTCGCTGCCAAGGACGCAGGGAGCGAAGTGTGCCCCGGCACGCGAGCGAGCGAGGACGCCGGCAGCGGAGCCGAGGCGCCCCTCAGGCGACGTCGCGGAGCTTCTGGGCCTCTGCGAGCGACTGCAGCTTCTTCAGCGACTGGTTCTCGATCTGGCGGATCCGCTCGCGCGTGACGTTGAACGTGCGGCCGACCTCGTCGAGCGTGCGGGGGTGCTCGCCGCCGAGCCCGTAGCGGAGCTCGAGCACGCGGCGTTCGCGGTAGGAGAGGTTCTCGAGTGCCTCGCGGAGCGCCTCCTTGGTGAGGATCTCCGCGGCGCGCTCGTACGGCGACTCGGCGCGCTCGTCGGCGATGAACTGGCCGAACTCCGACTCCTCCTCGTCGCCGACCGGCTTCTCGAGCGAGACCGGTGCCTGGGCGGAGCGCTTGATCGAGTCGACCTCCTCCGGGTCGATGCCCGTGACCTCGGCGATCTCGTCGGCGGTGGGCTCGCGGCCCAGCTCGGTGACGAGCTTGCGCTCGGCGCGGCCGATCTTGTTGAGCTTCTCGACGACGTGCACGGGGATGCGGATCGTGCGCGCCTTGTCGGCGAGCGCGCGGGCGATCGCCTGGCGGATCCACCAGGTCGCGTACGTGGAGAACTTGAAGCCCTTGCGGTAGTCGAACTTCTCCGCCGCGCGCACGAGGCCGAGCGTGCCCTCCTGGATCAGGTCGAGGAAGGGCAGGCCCTGGTTGCGGTAGTTCTTGGCGATCGAGACCACGAGCCGCAGGTTCGACTCGACCATCTTCTGCTTGGCGTCGAGGTCGCCCCGCTCGATGCGCTTGGCGAGGTCCACCTCCTCCTGGGCGGTCAGCAGCCGCACCTTGCCGATGTCCTTGAGGAACAGCTGCAGCGAGTCGGTCGTCATGTCCGGCTTCAGATCGAGCGCCGCTTTGGCTTTGCGCCGGCCCCGTTTGTCGGGCGCGCGCTCGACCTGGGCGGAGGCGGCGGTCGCCGGGTCGATGTCCTCGACGAGCTCGATCTCCGAGCGCTCGAGGAAGCCGTGCAGCTCTTCGACGTCGGACTCGTCGAGGTCGAGCTCGGACACCGATTTCGAGATCTCCGTGTAGGAGAGAACTCCCACCTGCTGGCCCTTGGCCAGCAGGCCCTTGACCTCATCCAGCTCCTGAAGCTCGACTACTGACATTCGGTTCCCATTTCTTCCGTCGGTCGACTACCAGAGATGGGACGCGCCCGCCCTTCGGGGCCGGTTCCCATCTGTATGTCTGTGGCTGATGTGGTGCGCTTCAGTCGACACTACGGCCGCAGCCCTGCCGACGTTACAGCCCTATCGGCTCACCGGGCTCCCATGCTAACGCGTCCCGGCGAGAACGGACCGGTTAGCCATCGTCCGATCCCGCTTGCAACGAGAATCCCGCGCGCCTGCTCGAACACCCGCCGTTAAGCAATGATGTGCACGTGAGCGAGCCTGGCGAGGGTAACGGCCGCGGCGCTGACGCCGGCACCGAGCGCCGGCCGATCCAACCCGATACTCCCCCGGAGGACGCGGGCGTGCTGGCCAACCTGCCGCGTACCCGTCCGCAGCGGGCGACGGCGCGCCGCACGGCGGCGCGGAGCGCCAACGCCGCCGCGGAGCAGGCTTCCGCGAACGGCAACGGCCGCAGCCCCCGCGCGGCGGCAGGAAAGCCGTCGGGAGGCGCCGCGAAGCGGACAGCAGCGGCCAAACCCAGCCGGGCCAAAGCAGCGCGCGCGAAGCCCGCGCGCAAGCGCCAGGCCGAAGAGGTCCCGAGGCAGGGCTACGAGTCGGTCGAGGAGCGCGCGACAGGGCCCGTGCAGCCTCCCGGCGGGACCGAGTTCGCCGGCACGGCCGCCGAGATCGTCAGCGAGATCGCCAAGGCGGGGATCTCCGGCGGCGAGCGCGTGCTGCGTGACGTGCTCTCGCGGCTCGGCCGCTGAGCCGCACCAGAGGCTTTCCGCCGCAATTTGCGCAGGATTCGCAGTGTTTGCGTCGACGGCCCGGCGTCCGGAGGCGGGATATGTATACTGCCGCCCACGCCGAGCTGCTGCGGCTCAGATCGCGGCAGACGGGGGACCCAATTGCGGACCGGAAGTCAGGTCCGTTGGGGCGAATCGGTCCGCAAGGTCCGTAGCGCCGCTCGAAGTTCAGCCGCGCGAGCCCGTCAGCTCACCCCGTAGGCGCTGCGTCGTATGCATTCGCGTTTCAAGACAGCTCGGGTCGTGCTGGCCCTCGCCGCGGGACTATCGCTCCCGGCGCTGAGCGCTGCCGCCGCGCTCGCCTCGACCGGCGGCGCGAGCGCCCCGGCCGCGACGCCGTCGAGCACACCTACCTCTGCCTCTTCCGCCGCCGTGCGCCCGACCGGGATCGCGACATGGTTCGGGCCGGGCTTCTACGGCCACAAGACGGCCTGCGGGCAGAAGCTGACACCCGCGGTCGTGGGCGTCGCCAACCGCACGCTTCCGTGCGGCACGCTGATCCGCGTCGCCTACAACGGCCACGCCATCACGGTGCCGGTGCTCGACCGCGGCCCCTACGCCAACCACGCCGACTGGGACCTCACCGCCGGCGCGGCGCGCGCCCTCGGCGTCACCGAAACGGTCCGCATCCACACCCGCGTCATCGGCAGCGCCCCCAACACACCCTCGCTCGGCGCGCCGCCCGAAACAGCCGAAGCGCCCGCCCCGGCCGCAGCCGGCGGCACAGCAGCCGCGGGCTGAGCGCCCGCCGGGTGGGAGGGCCTCAGTAGGGGCGGCCGGCGCGGCGCTCCGCAGAGCGCGCGCGCGACGCGTACAGGTCGAGATCGGCGTGGGCCGCCAGTCCGGCGGCGTCCCGTCCGTCCTCCGGGCACAGCGCGATCCCGACAGCGACCGGTCCGCCCCGGGCCTCACCCCGCGGCACCTCGACCAGATCGCGCAGGCTCTCGGCCCCGGCGCGGTCGGCGCCGGGCGCGAGCAGCCAGTAGCGGCCCGGGCCCTCGCGCGTGAGCGTGAGCCCGCGCCACTGCCCGAGGCGCTCCTGCAACGCGCGCGTGGACTCATGGGCGTCCAGCGCCGCGGCGGGCTCGAGCATCTCGATCAGCAGCACGGCGAACGGGTGGCGGTCCTCTTCGAAGGCGGCGAGCTGCGCGCCGATCGAGCCGATCCACGCGGCCGGCCCCTGCCTTGCGTCGCGCGCGGCGATCGAGGGCGCGAACGGAGCGACTGGAGGCTCCGTGACCGCGCGGCGCGATTCGGGCGCGGCCGGCGCGAGCGCGGGTTCGGGGTGCGGCTGAGGCGCCGCCGCGGCCGGTTCGGGCGCGGGCCGCACGGCCCCCTCGCGCTCGTCGACGATCACGATCGGCTGCGCGCTCGGCCCCGCACCGGGGCTCGGCGTGGCTGTCGCCGGCGTCACGGCCGCGCCGGGGGCGGGCTCCGCGGCGAGCTCGTCGAGGGCCGCCGCGAGCAGCTCCGCGCACGCGGCGGCGATGCGGTCGGCGCTGTCGAGCAGCCGGCGCGCGGCGCGGGTCTCCGAGCGAGCCCTCGGGACCGCTTCGACGGCCGCCTCCCAGAGCACCCGGCGCAGCGCCTCGGCCGCACGCGCGAGCACGCCGCCGTCGGTGCCTGCGATCCGCGCGAGCAGGCCTCCGGGCAGCTCTCCGGAGAGGACGCCGTCGATCAGCTCGGGCCCCTCGCTCGCGATCAGGGTCAGGTCGATGGCCGCGAGCTCGTCGGGGCCGGCGAGCTCGATCATCGCGATCGCCCAGCGTTTGGCGAGCTCCTGGGGCTGCGAGGCGAGCTCGGCGAGCAGCGGCTCGGCCGCCGCGGGGCCATAGCCTCCTGCTCGCCTGGCGCGATCGGACATGGGCGTTGAATACCACCACAGGTGGACACGAGGCGCCCGGGGCGGGATAGCCTGCACCCCCCGTGCCCGGTGCGAAGACGACATGACCGGGGTCTGGATCGCCGTCGCAGCGCTCGCCGCGCTCCTCGCTCTGGCGACCGCGATGTGGCTCGTCCTTCGCAGCCAGCGCGTGCTCCCGGCGGAGATCTCGAACCTCGCCGACGAGACCTCCGTCGACGCCGAGACCGGCGCGGTCCGCTCGGTGCAGCGCGCCGAGGTCCTGATCGACCGCGAGGCGCTCGAGGAGATCTGGACGCCGGTGCACCTGGAGCGGCTCGCGCGCACGTACTGGCGCTTCCTGACGAGGGTCACGCTGGGATTGATCCGCGTGAAGTACAGCGAGCACGGCCGCTCGGTGGTGCTGCTCACCGAACCGTTCAGGCTGCTCACCTTCGAGCCGCCCGAGTACGAGATGGACGGGACCCGAGGGCTCGTGCGCTGGCGCATCAGGCGCGGCGTGCTCGTCGCGCGACGCGGGCGCGACGGCGCGGGCTACCTGCAGATCGAGGTGCGGCGTCTGCCGGGCGGCGATCCCGGCCGCGGGCGACTCGACGTGGAGGTGGCCGTCGTCAACTTCTACCCGGCGATCGCCTCAGGCATCAGCCTGCGCCTCTACAACGCGACGCAGTCGCGCATCCACGTGATCATCACGTACAGCTTCCTGCGCTCGCTCGCGCGGCTGGACCTCGCCGAGTCGCGCGTGGGACGCTTTCGCGCCGGCTAGCGCTCAGGAGGGCCCGAGCGCGTCGGTGCCACCGGGCAGCCGGACCACGGGCTCGTGCGGCTCGAGCCCGACGGTCGCGATCAGCCTGGCCAGCCCGAGGTAGTTGCCGATCACGAGCAGCAGCTCGACGAGCTGGCGCTCTCCAAGACGCTCGCGCAGGGCCGCGACCGGCTCCTCGCCGGCGGCGCCGTCCACGACCACTTCCCTGGTGAAGGAGAGGATCGCGCGGTGCTCGTCGGCGAGCGCCTCGTCATCGTCGCGTCCGGCCTCGATCGCCGCGATCACCTGCTCGCTCGCGCCGAAGGATTCGGCGATCGGAACGTGCTGGGTCCACTCGTACTCGGAGCCGGACAGGCGCGCGACCTGCAGGATCGCGAGCTCGCGCAGCAGCGGGTCGAGCTCGAGGCGACGCAGCAGCGCGTTGCTGTAGCGCAGCCACGGTTCGAACGCGGTGTCGGCATGGGCGACGATCCGCAGCAGCGCGAGCGGAGTGTCGGCGATCACCTCGCGGATCGGCTCCGGGGCGTTGTCGGGGTCGCGGTAGGGGATGCGGGCCATCGGCCGCCGATCCTATCCCGGCGCCACCGCGCCCGCGTCCAGGCGGTCGGTCCCACGGCGGCGCACCCCCTGGGCACGCCGCGGCGGAACCGGCGCCTAGGCGGCGGGCTTGGGGCGAACGCGCCCGCCGGGGAACGCGAGGCGCAGGATCGTGCGGTGCACGGTGCCGAGCTGACGGCTCAGCGGACCGGTGTTGTACGGCAGGCCGTAGCGGCGGCAGACCTCCCGCACGCGCGGCGCGATCTCCGCATAGCGGCTCGAGGGCATGTCGGGGAACAGGTGGTGCTCGACCTGGAAGGAGAGGTTGCCGCTCAGCAGGTGGAACATCGCCCCACCGTCGATGTTGGCCGAGCCGAGCAGCTGGCGCACGTACCAGGCGCCGCGCGTCTCCTCAGCCACCTCGCCCTCGCTGAACGTGTAGGTCTGGTCGGGGAAGTGGCCGCAGAAGATGATCGAGTGCGCCCACACGTTGCGCACGATGTTGGCGGTGAAGTCCGCCCAGAAGGTCGAGGAGAACGTCCGCCCGCGCTTGCCGGCGGGCGCCGCCGCCGCCGACAGCGCCGGGAACGCGAGGTAGTCCTTGACGATCTGACGGCGAGCCTTGAGGCCGATCGCCTTCAGCTCGGCCAGCGCCTGCGCCTTGGACTTCTCGCCGGCGCGGATCGCATCGGGGTTCATGTCGTGGAACGCGACGCCCCACTCGAAGAAGCCCATCAGCACGAGGTTGTAGAGCGGCTGCAGCAGGTAGACCGGGTGCCACTTCTGGTGGGGGTCGATCCGCATGATGTCGTAGCCGAGGTCGCGGTCCTTGCCGCGGATGTTCGTGTAGGTGTGGTGCTCGTAGTTGTGCGAGTGCTTCCAGGCGTCGGCCGGCGAGGCGGTGTCCCAGTCCCAGCTCTGGGAGTTGATGTCCGGATCGTTCATCCAGTCCCACTGCCCGTGCATGATGTTGTGGCCCAGCTCCATGTTCTCGAGGATCTTGGCCAGCGAGAGCATCGTCGTCCCGGCCAGCCACGCCGGCCTGCGGCGCGAGAGCAGCAGCGTCACGCGCGAGGCCAGGACGAGCCGCCGGTGCAGCGCGATCGTCGAGCGGATGTAGCGCGCGTCGCGCTCGCCGAGGTCGGCGTAGACCTCGTCGTGGATCGCGTCGAACTCGCGCCCGAGCTGCTCGATCTGGGCCGGCGTCAGGCGCGCCAGGGGGCTCTCCTGCTCACCCGGCAGCTGCTCGGGGGGTGGAACGGGACGGGGCTCTTCGATGGTGGCTGACATTTGTTCCTTCCTGTGTGTGAGGGAGAGAGAGGGAGAGGGATCGGCCGGCGCTCCGTGCCGGCCTCAGAGGTCGATCTCGATCGGCCCCTCGGGGGCGTTGATGCAGGTGCGGACGATCTCGCCGGGCGCTCCCGAGACGAGGCCGGTGCGCAGGTCGCGAACCTGGCCGGAGCGCAGCCGGCCGACGCAGCTGTGGCAGATGCCCATGCGGCAGCCGAACGGCATCTCGGCGCCGGCCTGCTCGCCGGCGAGGAGGATCGGCTGCGAACCGTCGCTCGCCGCTTCGAGGCCGCTCCTGCAGAGCTGGATCGTCCCGCCGCAGCCCTGCCCGGGGCCTTCGATCAGCGCGTCCGGCTGGAAGTGCTCGTGGTGGAGTCGTGCGCTGTCGCCCTCCGCTTCGAAATGGGCTTTGATCGCCGCCAGCAAGCCGGACGGACCGCACACGAAGGTCTCGCGCTCGCGCCAGTCGGGGCAGATCTCGTCGAGCTCGCCGGGGCGCAGGCGCGCTTCGGCGCCGGTGTGGCGGGCGATCAGCCGGTAGCCGGGGCGCCGCGCCGCGAAGCCCCGGAGCTCCTCGGCGAAGATCGCGGTGTGCGGGTAGCGGGCGCTGTGGATGTGCACCACGTCGCGCAGCTCCTGGGCGCTGTCGAGGCTGCGGAGCATGCTCGCGATCGGCGTGACGCCGCTGCCCGCGCTGATGAACAGCAGCCGCTGCGGCAGGGGGTCGGGCAGCACGAAGGTTCCTTCGACGCCGCCGAGGCGCACGATCGTCCCGGGGCGCAGCCCCGCACACAGGTACGGCGTGACCGTCCCCTCATGCACGAGCTTCGGGGTGATCGTGATGCAGCCGTCGGCGCGCGCGGGGTCGGAGGTCAGCGAGTAGGCGCGCCAGTGGAAGCGCCCGTCGACCTCGACGCCGAGCCTGATGTACTGGCCGGCGCGGTGCCCTGGCCATTCCCAGCCCGGCTTGATCGTGATCGTCACGGCCTCGTCGGTCTCCGCCTCGACGCGCTCGACGCGCCCGCGCAGCTCGCGCGTCGACCACAGGGGGTTGATGAGCTCGATGTAGTCGTCGGGCAGCAGCGGCGAGGTGAACGACTGGGCGAGCGCGAGCGCGCGGCGCCCGAGCGTCGGTACCTGCGGGGTGGCTCCGCGTTCAGCCATCGTGCTCCTCTCGCATGACCCAGATCCATGTTACCTCGTTTGAGGTAACGTCAAACATGGTAACCTTCTCTGAAGTGAGATGGGTGTGACAACGGACACGGAGGGGGCGTCCGAGACCGCGCCGGACACCGGTGCGCCGGCCCCGCTTCCCCACGACATGACGATCGAGCAGCTCGCCGCCGAGGTGGGCATGTCGGTCCGCAACATCCGCAACCACCACTCGCGCGGACTGCTCGCGCCTCCTGAAGTGCGCGCCCGCGTCGGCTACTACAGCGCCGAGCACGCGGCACGGCTGCGCCTGATCCAGGACCTGCAGGCGGACGGCTTCAACCTGGCCGCGATCGAGCGACTCGTGAGCGGCTCCGAGGGGCTGGCCGGGAAGCTCTTGGGGCTGCGCGCGGCCGTGATCGCGCCGTATGAGCCCGAGCGGCCCGAGGTCGTGACTCGCCAGGAGCTCGAACAGCGCTTCGGCGAGGCCGAGCCCGAAGGACCTCGAGCGGGTCCGCCGCCTGCGCGTGCTCGTGCCGCTCGGGGAGGATCGCTTCGAAGTGACGAGCCCGGCGCTGTTCGAGGCCGCCGAGCAGGTGATGGCCCTCGGCATCCCGCTGCGCACGACGCTCGAGCTGATCGAGCGCGTCAGCCGCGATTGCGACTCGGTCGCGCGCTCGTTCACGAAGCTGTTCCTGAGAGAGGTGTGGGAGCCGTTCGAGCGCGAGGGCCAGCCCCCGGAGCGCTGGGACGAGCTGATCGGCGTCGTCGACTCCCTGCGCCCGCTCGCCTCGGAGGCGCTGCTGGCGATGTTCAAGCTGCGGATGACCAGCCAGCTCGAGCAGGCGTTCGGCAAGGTCGTCGAGCAGCAGTCGAAGAGGCGGTGACCCTGCTGTTCGGCGGGGCGCATGCGCCCCGCCGCTCCTCGGCGCATGCGCCGAGGAGTTCCGACCCGTGCATGCACGGGTCGGCCGACCGGCGCATGCGCCGGTCGGGGCCCTCCGGGCCCTTTCCTAGAAGCGCTCGCCGCCGACCGCGCGCAGCTTCGAGCGGTCGTGCGTGGCCATCACGCGGCGCACCGTGCCCGAGCGCGTCCGCGTGACGAGCGATTCGGTCGTCGCGCCCCCTGCGCTCGGGTAGCGCACGCCCTGCAGCACGTCGCCGTCGGTCACACCGGTGGCGGAGAAGAACACGTCATCCCCGGCCACGAGATCGTCGCGGTCGAGCACGCGGTCGAGGTCGTAGCCCCCCTCGAGCGCCGCGCGGCGCTCCTCCTCGTCGCGCGGCCACAGGCGGCCGAGCAGCTGCCCGCCGACGCACTTGACCGCGGCCGCTGAGATCACGCCCTCGGGCGTGCCGCCGATCCCCCACAGGAGATCGACGCGCGAGCGCTCGGTGACAGCCAGCAGCGCCGCCGAGACGTCGCCGTGGGCGATCAGCCGCACGCGTGCGCCGGCCTCGCGGATCGCAGCGATCCCCTGCTCGTGGCGCGGCCGGTCGAGCACCACCACCATCACGTCGCTGACCGGGCGCCCGGTGCGCTCGGCGATCAGCTTGACCGTGTCGCCGAGCGGGCGGTCGAGGTCGAGCAGGTCGGCGATCTCCGGCGCGCCCGCCATCTTCTCCATGTACACGATCGGCCCCGGGTTGAACATCGTGCCGCGCGCCGACAGGGCGATCACCGACAGCGCGCTCGGCATCCCGTGGGCGGCGAGCGTCGTGCCCTCGAGCGGGTCCACCGCGATGTCGACCGCCGGCGGCGAGCCGTCGCCGATCTGCTCGCCGTTGTAGAGCATCGGCGCCTCGTCCTTCTCACCCTCGCCGATCACGACCACGCCGTCCATCGCGACCGAGTGCAGCATGTAGCGCATGCCGTCGACCGCCGCCTGGTCGGCGGCCTCCTTGTCGCCGCGCCCGACGAGCGGCGCGGCGGCGAGCGCAGCCGCCTCGGTGACGCGCACGAGCTCGAGCGCGAGGTTCCGGTCCGGGAGCTGCGGGTCGACGTTCACGGCGCGGGAAACCTATACCAGTGCCGCTGCCACTACGATCGTGGCGTGAGCGATCCGGACCTCACCCTGCGGGCCCACCTTCCGCCGGCTGATGGACCGTCGATCGAGCAGATGCTCTCCGCAGCGCGCGAGCAGCGCGTGGCGGACCGGCTCGCGGAAGGCGACGCCACGCTGTGGGGCCCTCCCGGCACGCCGGAGGTGGCGAACCGCCTCGCGTGGCTGAGGATCGCGGAGCGGATGCTCGACGAGCTGCTCGAAATCGAACGCGTCGCCGACGGCGTGCGCAGCGACGGCATCACAGACGTCGTCCTGCTCGGCATGGGCGGCTCCTCGCTGGCGCCGGAGGTGTTCAGGCGCACGTTCGGGCGGGCGGGCGGGCTGCGCCTGCACGTGCTCGACTCGACCGATCCCGCGTGGATCTCCGACGTTCAGGGCGCGATCGACCCCGCGCGCACGCTGTTCGTCGTCTCCTCGAAGTCCGGCGGCACGATCGAGCCGCTGTCGCTGTTCGCGCACTTCCACTCGCTGCAGGCGGACGGGTCGCACTTCGTCGCGATCACCGACCCCGGGTCCGGGCTCGCGGACCTCGCGACGCAGAACGGCTTCCGCCACGTCTTCTACGGCGACCCCGACATCGGCGGGCGCTACAGCGCGCTGTCGCCGTTCGGGATCGTCCCAGCCACCCTGATGGGCGTCGACACCGCCGCGCTGCTGCGCCGCGCGCCGCTGGCCTGGCAGGCGGGCGCGCCCGGCGCCGAGGGCCTCCCCGGCGCCGTGTGGCTCGGGGCCGTGCTCGCCGCGCTCGCGCGCTCGGGGCGCGACAAGCTGACGTTCGCGATCGCCCCCTCGCTGCCCGGCCTCGGGCTGTGGCTCGAGCAGCTCGTGGCCGAGTCCACCGGCAAGCAGGGCACCGGCATCCTCCCCGTCGCCGAGGAGCCGCTCGGAGAGCCCGGCGTCTACGGCTACGACCGCGTGTTCGCCCACCTGCCCGACCCCTCTTCGCCCGACGCCGCCGGCGAGGAGCGCCTCGCCGCCCTCGCCGCCGCCGGGCATCCGGTCATCACGATCCCGACCGCCGGGCCGGAAGATCTCGGGCGCGTGTTCCTGCTGGCCGAGATCGCCGTCGCGGTCGCCGGATGGGGGCTTGCCATCAACCCCTTCGACCAGCCCAACGTGCAGCAGGCCAAGGACGCCACCAACCGCGTGCTGGAAGGGTTCGAAACGAGCGGCGAGCTGCCCGACGTGCCGAGCGCCGGCGACGCGGAGCTGCGCGAGCTGCTGCTCGGCGCGGCGCCGCCCGACTACATCGCCGTGATGGCCTACCTCGAGCCGGGCGAGGCGTTCGACGCCGCGATGGCCGAGCTGCGCGAGACCCTCCGCGCCGCCACCCGCGCCACGACCACGTTCGGCTACGGCCCGCGCTTCCTGCACTCGACCGGGCAGTTCCACAAGGGCGGCCCCAAGGTCGGGCGCTTCCTGCAGCTGCTTGGAGACGGCCCGGGCGACGTCGAGATCCCGGGCCGGCCGTACAGCTTTCGCACGCTCGAGGAAGCGCAGGCGATCGGCGATGTCGAGACGTTGCGCGAGCTCGGCCTGCCCGCCCAGCGCGTGCGGCTCGAGGGCGTGGACTCCGTGGGCGCGCTGCGCGCGCTGACCGCAACGATCAAGGGGTGGACATGACGCAGATCGGCTTCGTCGGACTGGGGAAGATGGGCGGCGGCATGGTGCACCGCATCCGGCGCGACTCCGAGCACGAGGTGGTCGCGTTCGACTTCGACGAGAAGGCCGTCAAGCAGGCGGTCAAATACGGCGCCGGCGGGGCCTCCTCGCTGCGCGAGCTCGTCAAGAAGCTCGAGCCGCCGCGGATGGTCTGGATCATGGTGCCGGCCGGCGACCCGACGCAGGAGACGGTCGACAAGCTCGCCAAGCTGCTCGACCGCGGCGACGCCATCATCGACGGCGGCAACTCGAAGTGGACCGACGACAAGCGCCGCTCCGCGGCGCTCGAAAAAGCCGGCATCGACTACGTCGACGTCGGTGTCTCCGGGGGCGTCTGGGGCCTCGAAGTCGGCTACTGCATGATGGTCGGCGGGCCCAAAGGGGCCGTCAAACGGCTCGCCCCGATCCTCGACGTGCTGGCGCCGCCGACCAACGAGCAGAGCCGCGCCGCGATCGGCGATCGCGGCTGGATGCACTTCGGCCCGGCCGGCGCGGGGCACTACGTGAAGATGGTCCACAACGGCGTCGAGTACGGCCTGATGCAGGCCTACGCCGAGGGCTTCGACATCTTCGACAACTGCGAGTACGAGCTCGACAACGCCAAGATCGCCCACCTCTGGGGGCAGGGCTCGGTCGTGCGCTCGTGGCTCTGCGAACTGGCCGCGCGCGCGTTCGAACTGGACGGCAACGAGCTGGAAGCGATCGAGGGCTAGACCGCCGACTCCGGCGAGGGACGCTGGACGATCGAGGACGCGACCGACCACGACGTCCCCACGCCCGTCATCACGGCGTCGCTGTACGCGCGCTTCCGCTCGCGCGGCAACGGTGACTTCGCCGACCGCGTCCTCGCCGCGCTGCGCAACCAGTTCGGCGGCCACGCGGTCAAGGCCGCGCCGAAAGACCCACCGCCCGCCGCGGCCGCCAACGGACGGCGCGGCGCCTCCTCGCGCCGGCGCGGCGCCAAAGCGCCCGGGGGGCGCTGATGGCGATAGCGGCCGGACGGCCGACGGAGCGCCAGCAGCCGGAGAACCCGCTCACCGTGGGCCTGGAGCGCCTGCCGGTGCCGCCGACCTCGCTCGTGATCTTCGGCGCGACGGGCGACCTCGCACGGCGCAAACTGCTGCCCGCGCTGTACAACCTCGCGCACGACGGCGCGCTGCCGGAGCGCTTCTACCTCGTCGGCGTCGCGCGCAAAGAAAAAGCGCACGAGGACTACCGCAGGGAGTGCGAGGAAGCGATCGAGCGCTTCTCGCGCCGCAAGCCCGACCCGGACGTGCTCAAGGGCCTGCTCGAGAACGTCCGCTACATCCCGGGCACGTTCGACGAGGATTCGGTCTATCACGCGCTGGGCGGCCAGCTCGACGAGTTCGAGCAGGCTGCCGGCGAGCCGCTCAACCGCGCCTTCTACCTCTCGACGGCGCCCGCGTTCTTCCCGGTCATCGTCGGCAAGCTCGGCGACTCCAAGCTCTCCCACCACGAGGACGCACGGGTGCGCTGCATCATCGAGAAGCCGTTCGGGACCTCGCTCGAGGAGGCGCGCGAGCTCAACCGCGAGGTGCTGGCGGTCTTCGAGGAGACCCAGGTCTACCGCATCGACCACTACCTCGGCAAGGAGACGGTCCAGAACCTGCTGGCGTTCCGCTTCGCGAACGGGATGTTCGAGCCGATCTGGAACCGCAACTACGTCGACTACGTGCAGATCACGGCCGCCGAGGACATCGGCATCGGCACGCGCGCCGACTACTACGACGCGGCGGGCGCGCTGCGCGACCTGATCCAGAACCACATGATGCAGCTGCTCTGCCAGGTCGCGATGGAGCCGCCGGTCAACTTCACGGCCGAAGAAGTGCGCAACGAGAAGGTCAAGGTGCTGGAGGCGATCCCTGAGCCGAAGCCGCAGGACATCGGCGACATGGCTGTCCGGGCGCAGTACGGAGCGGGCCACGCGGGCGGCGAGGACGTCATCGGCTACCTGGAAGAGGAGGGCGTGCCGCCCGACTCGAACACCGAGACCTACGCCGCGCTGCGCCTCGAGGTCGACAACTGGCGCTGGGCCGGCGTGCCGTTCTACCTGCGCACCGGCAAGCGCCTGGCGCGCAAGGTGACCGAGATCGCCGTCACGCTGAAGCCCGTTCCGCACCTCGCGTTCAGCCAGGACGGCTCGCTCGGCGTGCAGCCGAACCAGCTCGTGCTGACGGTCCAGCCGAACGAGGGCGTCTCGCTGCGGCTCGGCGCGAAGATCCCCGGCACCCGCATGCTGATCCGCCCGGTCAACATGGAGTTCCTCTACGGGACCTCGTTCCTGTCGCAGTCGCCCGAGGCCTACGAGCGCCTGATCACCGACGCGATGCGCGGCGACCCGACGCTGTTCACCCGTAACGACGAGGTCGAGGCCCAGTGGCGGATCTGCGATCCGATCGTGAAAGCCTGGGAAGAGGCGCCGGGGCCGCTGCCGCAGTACGAGGCCGGCTCGCAGGGTCCGGACGACGCCGGGGCGCTGCTGCGCGACGGCGATCGCTGGCGCGCGATCTGATGGCGCGCACAGACGCGGTCTGGAGCGAGCGGGGCACGACACCGGACGCGATCGAAGGGGCGCTGCGCCAGCTCCTGATCGAAGCCCACGCCGAACGCCAAGAGGTCGTTCCGGCGCGCGTGCTCAACATGATCGCGTTCGTCGATCTCGACTGGACCGGCGAGATCGCCAACCGGCTGCGCGGCGTCGGGCGCTACCACGCCTCGCGCCTGGTGGTGCTCGCATACGAGCCGAAACGCGAGCGGCTCGACGCACGCGTGACCGTCTCGACCGACGACCCCGCCTCGCCCGGCGACCTCGCGCTGCTACGCGAGACCGTGGTGGTCGAACTGGGCGACCGCCACCTCGACGACCTGATGACGATCGCCGACCCGCTCGTCGTGACGGATCTGCCGACGCTGCTGTGGTCGCCGCACGGCCACCACGAGATCATCGATGAACTGCTCCCGCTCGCCCAGGCGGTGCTGCTGGACTCGGTCGAGGAACCCGACTACGTCGAGGCGCTGGACCGTGCGGCGGCGCTCAGCGAGCGCGCCTACGTAGTGGACCTGGCCTGGCTGCGCTCGACCCCGTGGCGCGAGCGCGTGGCCGCGTTGTTCGACCCGCCCTGGCTGCGTCCGGAGCTCGGGCTGCTCTCGGCGGTCACCGTCCGCCAACACCCGGCGTCGACGGTCGCCGGGGCGCTGTTCGTGGGCTGGCTCTCCTCGCGCCTGGAATGGGACCCCGCCCGCCCCGCGCGCTTGCTGTCCGGCCCCGGCGGGGAGCTGACCGGTCGAGCCCACGCCAGCCGCCAGGACATCGACCTGCGCCTCCAGGTCGCGCCTGAGCTGGAAGTGCCGGGCCTGCAGGGCCTCACCATCGAGACGGCGGCGGGCCACCGGGTGCGCCTGGACCGCGGCCCCGGCGGCCTGCGGGCCCGCTTCTGCGGCCCCCGCGAACCCGATCGCGAGTGGACGATCACCGGCGCTTCGCGCGGCGAGACCGGCGTGCTCGGCGAGGGCATCCGCCAGGCGCTGCTGCGCGATCCGACCTACCTGCCCGCGGTCGGGGCGGCGCGGGCGATGCTGGCGTGACGCGGCTGACCACGTGTCCCGACGCGGAGAGCGTCGCCGAGCGCGCGGCCGCGCATGTCGAGCGCGCCCTCGCGCAGGCACGCGACCAGCGCGGCGTCGCGCACCTGGCGCTCAGCGGCGGCACGACGCCCGGGCGCACCTACGAGCTGCTCGGCGCCGCCGGGGCCGCCCTCGACGACGTGGAGGTGTGGTTCGCCGACGAGCGCTGCGTCGCCCCCGAGGACGAGGAGAGCAACTACCGGCTGGCGCGGGAGACGCTGCTCGAACCGGCCGCGATCCCGTCCGCCCGCGTGCACCGGATGCCCGGCGAGCTGGGGCCCGCCCTCGGCGCCGAGAGCTACGAGCTGGAGCTGCTGTCGGCGCTCGGCGAGGAGCCGGTTCCGCCGGTCCTCGACCTCGTCGTGCTCGGGATCGGCCCCGACGGCCACATCGCCTCGCTGTTCCCGGGCGCGCCGACGCTCAGCGCCGGCGAGGGCGCGATCTGCCACGGCGTCTCGGACTCACCGAAGCCGCCGCCGCAGCGGATCACGCTCAGCCTCGCGACCCTGAACGCTGCGCGCGGGTGCCTGCTGCTCGCGAGCGGCGCGGGCAAGGCCGACGCGGTCGACGCGATGCTCGGCGCTCCGACCCCGCACGTCCCGGCCAGCCTGCTGCGGCGCGAGCGCCTGACGGTGATCGTCGACGACGCCGCCGCGCCGCCGGGGCCGCGGCCGTGAGCGCGCGCGAGCCCCACGCCGTGCTCGTGCGCCACGCCGAGACCGAGTGGACGCTCAGCGGGCAGCACACCGGGCGCACCGACATCGCGCTCACAGACCGCGGCCGCGAGGCGGCGCGGGAGCTGGCTGCCCCGCTCTCGGCCTGGACCTTCGCGCGCGTGCTCTGCAGCCCGTTGCGGCGGGCCGTGGAAACCTGCTCGCTGTGCGGCCTGGGCGAGCGCGCGCAGCGCGACGAGGGGCTCCAGGAGTGGGACTACGGCGACTACGAGGGCCTCACGAGCGCCGAGATCGAGCAGCGCCGCCCGGGCTGGAGCCTCTGGCGCGACGGCTGCCCCGGCGGCGAGCAGCCCGCCGATGTCGGGGCACGCGCCGACCGGGTCGTGGCGGAACTGCTCGCCGCAGCCGGGCCGGTCGCCGTCTTCTCGCACGGGCACTTCCTGCGCGTGCTCGGCGCGCGCTGGATCGAGCTCGCCCCCGCGGGCGGGGCGCGTCTGGGGCTGTCCCCCGGGTCGATCTCGCTGCTCGGCGAGGAGCACGACGCGCGGATCCTCGCCTCGTGGAACGACGTGCCGAGCTGAGCCTTCGTAGCGCCGGCGGGCAACGGAGCGTGACGCCGCTCACGGTGCGCACACGCCCATCTCGCTACAGTGACCCGCAGCCTCCGATGGCGGTGCGCGCGGCCCCGACCCATCCCCTCACCTCCGACGCCGAGTCCGTGCTCGCCGCGTTGGACCAGGCGCGCAGCCGCACGCTCGGGCTGATCGCCCACCTCTCGGACGAGCGGCTCGAGGAGCAGCTCTCGCCGATCATGAGCCCGCTGGTGTGGGATCTCGCGCACATCGCCGCCTACGAGGACCTGTGGATCTGCCACCGCCACGGCGGCCAGGAGCTGCTGCGCTCGGACCTCGCGGCCGTCTACGACGCCTTCGAGACGCCACGCGCCGTGCGCGGCGAAGTCGAGCTGCTCGACGCGGCCGCCGCGCGCGAGTACCTGGCAGGCCGTGCGCGCCCGCAGCGCGGCTGTGATCGAGCGTGCGGGCACCGGCGACGGCGTGCTGTGCGAGATGGTGGTGCGCCACGAGCTCCAGCACGGCGAGACGATGTTCCAGACGATGGCGCTGGCCGGGCTGCTCGACGGCGGCGAGCCGCTCGAAGCGCTGGGCGGCGAGGGCGGCTGGATCGATGTGCCGGCCGGCCGCTTCGCGATGGGTGCGGGCGAGGAGGGCTTCTCCTACGACAACGAGCGCCCGCGTCACGAGGTGGAGCTGGCAGGGTTCTCGATCGCCCGCCACCCGGTGACGAACGCGACCTGGCTGACGTTCGCCGAGGGCGGCGGCTACGAACGCCGCGAGTGGTGGTCGCACGAGGGCTGGGCTTGGAAGGAGGAGTACGACATCGGGGTGCATCCATCCGTGGCGGCGGGTGACTTGGAGGCGCCCGTCTGCCACGTGAGCTGGTTCGAGGCCGACGCCTTCGCCCGCGCGCAGGGTGCGCGACTGCCCACCGAGCAGGAGTGGGAGCGGGCGGCGACCTCGGAGCAGCAGCCGGCGGCCGTCGGCTCGGTCTGGGAGTGGACCGCCTCCAACTTCCTCCCCTACCCCGGGTTCTCAGCACATCCCTATCGCGAGTACTCGGAGGTGTTCTTCGGCGATCGCTATCGCGTCCTGCGCGGCGGCTCTTGGGCCACCGACCCGCGCGTCGCGACGCTCACGTTCCGCAACTGGGACCTCCCCGAGCGGCGCCAGATCTTCGCCGGCCTGCGGCTGGCCAGGGACGGAGTCCGCTGATGGCCTGGTCTCCCCCGTGGTCTGCGCCCCCGGCGCCTGCGATCACGATCGACTCGCACCTCGACGGGCAATCCGAGCGCTCGCTCGCCGACGACGTCCTGGACGGGCTCACGCGCCCGTTCAAGGAACTGCCGCCCAAGCACTTCTACGACGCCCGCGGCGCCGAGCTGTTCGATCGCATCTGCGAGCTTCCCGAGTACTACCCGACGCGCGCCGAGCGCGCGATCCTCGAGCGCTCGGCGGAGGAGATCGCCGCCCTCACCGGGGCCGTCGAGCTGGTCGAGCTGGGCTCGGGGACCGCGGCCAAGACGCGCGTGCTGCTCGACGCGCTGCACAGCGCCGGAACGCTGCGCCGCTACGTGCCGCTCGATGTGACCGAGTCGATGGTGCGCGACTGCGCGGAGGAACTGACGAGCGAGTACCCGGGGCTCCGCGTCCACGGGGTGATCGGCGACTTCGAGCGCCACCTCGACCTCGTCCCTCCCGCCGAGGGACCCCGCATCGTGGCGTTCCTGGGTGGCACGATCGGCAACTTCCCGCCGGGTAGCCGCCGCCGCTTCCTGCGCCAGATCGGGCGGCTGCTCGGCCCCGAGGACCACCTGCTGATGGGCACGGACCTCGTCAAGGACCCGGCCGTGCTCGAGGCTGCCTACGACGACGCGGCGGGCGTCACCGCGGAGTTCAACCGCAACGTGCTGCTGGTGCTCAACCGCGAGCTCGACGCCGACTTCGACCCGCAGGACTTCGAGCACGTGGCGCTGTTCGACCGCGAACACGAGTGGATCGAGATGCGACTGCGCGCGCGGCGAGAGGTCTCGGCGCGGATCCGGCGCCTGGACATGGAGGTCCGCTTCGACGCCGGCGAGGAGCTGCGGACCGAGATCAGCGCCAAGTTCACGCCGGAGCGCCTGCAGGGGGACCTGGCTGCCGCCGGGCTCGAGCTCGCGCACTGGCTGACCGATCCTGACGGGCTGTTCGCCCTCACGCTCTCGCGCGCACGAGCTGTGTAGTCTGCCGCCTCGATGCAGATCGAGGGTACGACAGCGATCGTCGTCGGCGGAGCCTCCGGGCTCGGCGAGGCGACGGTGCGCGCGCTCGCCGAGCGGGGCGCGAACGTCACGATCGCGGACGTCAACGCCGAGAAGGGACAGGCGCTCGGCGAAGAGCTGGAGGCCGAGTTCGTCGCCTGCGACGTGCGCGAGGAGTCCCAGGTCCAGGAGGCGGTCTCACGGGCCGCCGAGCAGGGTGCTCTGCGGATCGCCGTCTGCTGCGCGGGCACCGGCTGGGCGCAGAAGGTCGCCGGGTCGAAGGGGCCGCACGACCTGCTCCCGTTCGAGACGATCATCCAGATCAACCTGATCGGCACCTTCAACGTGCTGCGCTACGCCGCGAGCGCCATGATCGGCACCGAGCCCGACGCTGACGGCGAACGCGGCGTCTGCGTGAACACGGCCTCGATCGCCGCGTTCGACGGGCAGATCGGCCAGATCGCCTACTCGGCGTCCAAGGGCGGCGTGGTGGGGATGACGCTGCCCGCGGCCCGCGACCTCAGCCAGTACGGGATCCGCGTCAACACGATCGCCCCCGGGCTGTTCGACACGCCGCTGCTGGCGGCGCTTCCCGAGGAAGCGCGCGCCGCGCTCGGGGCGGGCGTGCCGTTCCCGCGCCGGCTGGGCGCGCCCGCGGAGTACGCCCAGCTCGCATGTCAGATCGTCGAGAACCGGATGCTCAACGGAGAGACGATCCGACTGGACGGGGCGCTGCGGATGCCGCCGCGCTGAGCATGATCGTCAGCCGGTCTTTCGTCGTCGCCGACTGGACCGCGCAGCCGAGCCCGCCCGGGCTCCCCATCGCCGGCCTGCACGTCCACCACGAGGACGACGAGTGCTGGATCGTCAAGAGCGGCCGGCTGGGATTTCAGATCGGCGACGAGCAGCGCGTCGTGGAGGCCGGGGACTCGCTGCTGGTGGAGCGCGGCACGCCTCACTCCTACTGGAACCCCGGGCCGGAGCCCTCCGGCTACCTGCTCGTGATGACGCCGCGCATCCACGCGCTGATCGAGGCGCTGCATTCCGGCGAGCGCAGCGACTGGACCGCGATCTTCCGCGAGCACGCCCTTCCGAGCTCGCTCGGCCTGATTCAGACGGCGGTCAGCTCGGTCGTGATCGAAGGGCTGCCGGCCTGATTCAGACGGCGGTCAGCTCGGTCGTGATCGAAGGGCTGCTCGCGATGGTCTGCAACACCACGCAGTAGCGCTCGGTCAGCTTCGTCAGCGTGGCGAGCTCCTCCTCGCTGGCGTCCGCATCCACGTCGAATGAGAGCCGGATCGACTCGAAGCCGACCGGCGCCTGCCGGTCCACGCCGAGCGTGCCGCGGAAGTCGAGGTCCCCCTCGGCCCGGACCGTGCCGTCGCGCAGCGCGATCCCGAGCGAGGTCGCGACGGCGCGCATCGTGACCCCGGCGCAGGCGACGAGGGCCTCCAGCAGCATGTCGCCAGAGCAGAGCTGCGTGCCGTCGCCGCCGCTGGCGGGATGCAGGCCGGCCTCGGCGAGCGCCCGGCCCGTGTTCACCGAGCAGCTCACGCCCTCGCCCAGCGTCCCCGTCGCGCGCAGAGTCACCAGCGCGGCCTCGGGCTCGTCGCGGTAACGCTCCTTGAGCGGCGCCTGTACCCGCTTCAGCTGTGCCTGGTCCACTACTTCAGGCGCTCGACAAGCATCGCCATGCCCATCCCGCCCGCGACGCACATCGACTCGATGCCGTAGGTGCCGTCGAGCGTCTCCAGGTCGTTGATGAGCGTGGTCATGATGCGCGCGCCGGTCATGCCGAACGGGTGGCCGAGCGCGATCGCGCCGCCGAACGGGTTCAGCTTCTCGTCGTCGATCCCGAGGTCTTCCTTGCACGGCACGATCTGCGCTGCGAACGCCTCGTTGATCTCGACGACGTCGATGTCGTCCATCGTCATCTTCGTCTCGGCGAGCAGTTTCTCGATCGCGGGGATCGGGCCGAGGCCCATGATCTCCGGGCGGATCGCGGCGACGGTCGAGGCCACGATGCGCACTTTCGGCGTCAGGCCCAGCTCCTTCGCGCGTTCCTCGCTCATCACGAGCAGCGCGGCCGCCCCGTCGTTGAGCGGGCAGGCGTTGCCGGCGGTCACCGTGCCGTCGGGCCTGAAGGCCGGAGGCAGCTGCGAGAGCTTCTCGAACGTCGTCCCGGGCCTGGGGCCGTCGTCCTTGGTGACGATCTGCTCGGGCACCTCGACCTCGTTGCCCTCCTTGTCGGTGACCGTGTGTGCGGGCGCGGTGACCGGGACGATCTCTTTGTCGTAGTGGCCCGACTCCTGCGCGTCGACGGCGCGGTTCTGGGAGATCGTGGCCCACTCGTCCTGCGCCTCGCGGCTGACCTTGCAGCGGTCGGCGACGTTCTCGGCCGTCAGTCCCATCGGGATGTAGACGTTGTAGAGCGAGTTCTCCGAGCCGTCGAGCTGGGGGTGGAACTGGAAGTCGGCGCCTTTGCCCGCGCGCGAGACGGCCTCGACGCCGGCGGCGACGTAGGTGTCGCCCTCGCCCGCCTTGATCGCGTGGAAGGCCATGCGCGTGGTCTGCAGCGAGGAGGCGCAGAAGCGGTTGACGGTGGTGCCGGGCACGTGGTGGTCGATGCCCGAGAGCAGCGTCGCGTTGCGGCCGATGTTGTAGCCCGACTCGCCCTCGGCGAAGCCGCAGCCCATCATCACGTCCACGATCGAGCCGGGCTCGACCTGGGGGTTGCGCTCGATCAGCGCCTTCAGCGGCACCGCCGCCAGGTCGTCCGCGCGAACCGATTTCAGCGAGCCCTTGACCGCCCTTCCGATGGGGGTGCGAACGGCATCGACGATCACTGCTTCGGGCATCTCGGAATCGATCTCCTTGGTCGGTGGACGCGGGATGAGCCTCGCGGCGCGGGGGGTTGATCCTAGAAGATCGCCCCCAAACACGCGTTCGGCGCCGGCGCCGGCCCGGGACTACTCCAGGCCCGCCGCCCTGAGGGCCTCGCCGCGGTCGAGGTACTCCCGGAGGCGACGTGTCCGCCCTCCCTCGACCGTGATGACATGGGCGAGTTCCATCTCCATCGTCGCGCCGCTGTCGGCCCCGTGACCGGTGAACCGGGTCCAGACGAACACGAGATCTCCCTTCGAGCGGATCTCGAGTGGCTCGACGCGAAGGTCTGGATACGCCTCGAACCAGCCCTGGTGCTGCGCCCGTATCGCCTCGATTCCGCGGTAGACAGCGTGGTCGGGATCCTCTGCGGCGTTGATGAACTCGCCGTCGTCGAGCCAGGTCGGCGGCGGTTCCCGCTCCCGGTTGAACCAGTCGTAGCCGGCTCGGGCCAGGTCCTCGTTCTCCTGACTCCGCGCCATGCGATCCGCGCCGTCAGAGGTCGAGGCGGCTGACGCCCAGCTCGTCGAACCCGACGTGGTGGGCGAGCTCGTGGCGAACCGTCCGCGTGACCTGGTCGCGCAGCAGATCGGCGTCGTGGCCGAAGTCGCGGCGCAGCGTGTCGCGGAAGATCACGATCCGGTCGTGGACGTCGTCCCGCACGATCGTGCCGCCTTCGTAGAGGCCATAGGCCCCTGCGCGCCGGCCGCCGTCGGAGATCACGACCGCGACGTGGGCGAGCGCGTTGCGCAGCAGGTCCGGAAGATCATCCAGCGCCTCCCGCACCAGCTCCTCGAAGTCGCCGTCGTCGAGCGGGTCGAGCTCGAGGAACTCGCTTTCGTCCGGTTCGACCGCGAGCCCCTCGCGCGCCAGGCGCTCGGAGTGGCGGACGATCTCTTCGAACTCGGTCTCGGACTCGGGGTCGCGCCAGCCGGCCATCCTGACCGCGACGAACGCGACGGCACCCATCAGCACGGCGGCGACGATCACGCCGAGGGCCACGTCCTCCAGCGCCCGCACGGCGCCGATCGAGCTGAAGCCCTGGCCGACGACGAGCACGACCAGACCCAGCGACATCGCGACCAGCGCGGCTGCGCCGACGCGGCGGAGCGATCCGTGTGGCGCTGGGTCGCTGGGGCGCCTCATCTCGGTTCTCCCCTACTTGAGCGTGCGGGCGATGACCACCCGCTGGATCTCGTTCGTGCCCTCGTAGATCTGGGTTATCTTCGCGTCCCGCATCATGCGCTCCACCGGGTACTCCTTGACGTAACCGTAGCCGCCGAGCACCTGCACGGCCTCCACCGTCACGGCCATCGCGGTGTCCGAGCAGAACAGCTTCGCCATCGAGGAGTACTTGGCGCCCTCGGGGTGGCCCTGGTCGGCCATCGCGCACGCCTTGTAGAGCAGCTCGCGCGCAGCCGCGGTACGGGTCTCCATGTCGGCGAGCTTGAACTGGATGCCCTGGAACTCGTTGATCGCCCGGCCGAACTGCCGCCGCTCGCGGGCGTACGCGACCGCGTAGTCGGTGGCGCCCTGCGCGATCCCGACGGCCTGTGCGGCGGCACCGAGGCGCGTGCGCTCGAGCGTCGAGAGCGCGACCGCCAGCCCCCTCCCGACCTCGCCGATCACGTTCTCCTGCGGCACGCGGACGCCCTCGAAGATCGGCTGCCCGGTCGGCGATGCGCGGATCCCGAGCTTGTGCTCGAGCTTGCCGACGCTGAAGCCGGGCCGGTCGGCCTCGACGACGAACGCCGTCATGCGGCGGTTCTCGCGGTCGGTGACCGCGAAGACGACGTAGAAATCGGCGACGCCGAGGTTGGAGATCCAGTTCTTGGTGCCGTCGATGACCCATTCGTCGCCGTCGAGCACGGCGCGGGTCTGCATGCCGGCCGGGTCGGACCCCGCCTCGGGCTCGGAGAGCGCGAACGCCGGTGACCACTCGCCGGTCGCGCAGCGCGGCAGGAAGCGCTCCTTGAGCTCGTCGGAGCCGTGCAGCTGGATCGGCAGCGTCCCGAGCTCCTGAACCATCAGGATCAGTGCGCAGGAGGCGTCGACCTTGGCGATCTCCTCGACCGCCATGTTCAGCATCAGGGTGCCGGTGCCGGTGCCGCCGTACTCGACCGGGAAGGGCAGGCCGAGGATGTCCTGCTCGGCGAGCAGCTTGCGGATGTCCCACGGGTACTCGGCCTTCTCGTCTATCTCTGCCGAACGCGGGGCGATCTTCTCGCGGGCGATCTGGCCGATCGTGGCGCAGAAGTCGAGGTGCTCCTGGGGGATCGTGTAGACGTCGCTGACCGCCTCCATAGAGGTTGATCCTAGTGACCGCGAGGGCACGGCGCGGCGCTGCCGCGGCGGTACGACAGGCGGCTGCCGTCGTTTCGCCACGGCGCGCCTCGGGTAGCCGGAATGCATGCCCCTTGGAACCTCGATATTCCTGATCGCGGTCGGCGCGATCCTTCGCTACGCCGTCACTGCGACCACCTCGGGGATCAACCTTCACACGGTCGGCCTGATCCTGATGATCGTCGGGATCGCCGGTCTCGTGCTGTCTCTGTTCTGGATGATCACCTGGAGCCCGCGCCGCCGTGCCGTCGGCGAGCGCGTCGTCGAACGCGACCCCTACCGCGAGCCGCCGGCCTACTAGCCGCAGAGCGAAGCGCCCGCGGCTGAGAGCCGCGCCCCACTGGCGCTAGGCTCAGCGGCGTGAGCACCCGCGAGGAGCTGCAGATCGATCCCGCCCGTCTGGCGGAGTGGATGGACGAGGAGCCGGAGCTGCAGGTGATCGACGTGCGCGAGCCCCACGAGCGCGAGGCCGGTCACATCGCGGGCACCCGGCACATCGAGCTGACGCGCCTCACCGGGGAGGCCGCGAGCATCGACCCCGAGCGCCGGGTCGTCTTCTACTGCCGCGTCGGCTCGCGCTCGACCATGGCCGCCGAAGCCTTCCGCACGGCCGGCTACGACGCGTACTCGATGGAGGGCGGTCTGGTGCGCTGGGACGCCGAGGGCCGGCCGCTCTCGCCGGACGGCGGCACGGTGGCCGCGCACTAGGCGGCGATGGAGCCGTTCGACGGCGCCTGGCGTGCTGAGCGCGAGGCCGCCCAGCAGCAGGCCGTTCCGGAGGGCAGGGTCACGCTGACCTGCTCCGCGCCGTTCGGCGGCGGGGGGCTCGGCCGCCACCTGCAGGAGATCTGGGGCGCGCTGGGCCCGG
Organism: uncultured Solirubrobacteraceae bacterium; assembly: GCA_963738815.1. Taxonomy (GTDB): domain Bacteria; phylum Actinomycetota; class Thermoleophilia; order Solirubrobacterales; family Solirubrobacteraceae; genus Palsa-744. The sequence goes on along the minus strand of CAVTXW010000004.1, from coordinate 153,692 downwards.
GCGGCGGGCAGGGGAGGCTCGTATGCGGCCCGTCTGCCGAGCGCCGCGGCGTGGTGCCGCCGCCGGGCCGGATCGAGGTGCGCCGCGGGCGCCTTCCGGCGCTCACCGACCGTCCCTTCGCCGGCTCCCCCGCCTGGGCGACGTGGAAGTCGGGCGTCGACTTCGACCGCGCCGCCCGCCGCCGGCTCGGCGAGGGCGATCAGCTGCTCGCGTTCAACGGCCAGGCGCTGGCTCAGCTTCGAAAGGCGCGCGAGGCCGGCTATGCCGGTGCCTCCCTCGTGTCCGCGACGGCGCACATGCGCCACGTCGCCGCGCGCCAGCTCGAGGCGCACCGCCGCCACCCGCTCGAGCGCCCGTGGGCGCCGCGCGTCCTCGACCGGAACCTCGCCGAGTACGCGCAGGCGGACTCGATCTTCTACGCGAGCGAGCACATCCGCGACTCGTTCCTCGCCGAGGGTGTCCCGGCCGAGCGCCTGCGGGCCTTCCCGCTCACACCCGACCCGCGCTACACCCCGCGCGAGGGTCCGCCCGACTCGGACAGCTTCGAGGTCCTCTATGTCGGCAGCCTGTCGGTGTCGAAGGGCGTGCCGCTGCTCGTGGAGAGCGTGCGCGCCCTGGACGCACCGGAGCTGAAGCTGGTGCTGCTCGGCGGTTGGGGCTCGCGCGGGATGCGCCGCTTCCTCACGGCCGCCTGCGCGGCCGACCCGCGCATCCAGGTGCGCCTCGGCGACCCGCTCGAGCGCCTGCGCACCGCGAGCCTCTGTGTGCACCCGAGCTGGGACGACGGTTTCGGCTACGCCCCCGTCGAGGCGCTCGCGGCCGGTGTCCCGGCGATCGTCACGGAGGACACCGGGATGAAGGAGCTGATCGCACCGGGGCGGGGGCTCGTCGTGCCGACCGGCGACGGCGCGGCGCTCGCCGAGGCGATCGGCGCGGCGTATCGCCGCGAGATCCTGACCATCTAGGGTTGCGCCGATGGTACGGGCGGGTCAGCACCTGCGGGGACTGCACGGCCGCTGGCGCGAGCTCCGCCGCGGACGCGCCGACGCCCGCTTCGAGCCGCTCCTGCGCCGAGCGGAAGGACGGCCGCTGCTGCTCTCCCCCCACCTCGACGATGCCGTGCTCGACTGCTGGAGCGTGCTGTCCGGCGAGACCCCGCCGCACGTCGTGAACGTGTTCGCGGGGACCCCCCCGGCCGGCGCGCCCGTGCCCCTGTGGGACCGCATCACGGGCGCCACGGACTCCGCGGCGCGTGTGGGCCAGCGCCGTCGAGGAGGACGCACAGGCGCTCGCCCGGGCGGGCTGCGAGGCCACCTACCTGCCGCTGCTCGACGCGCAGTACCGCCGTCCCGGCGAGCCGCTCGAACCGCACGACCTGGACCGGGCGCTCGCGGCGCAGCTCGACGGGGGAACTGCGCACGTGCTGGCGCCGGCCGCCATCGGTGGGCACCCCGACCACGCACTCGTGCGCCGCTACGCCAGGCTGCTGCTGAGACGGGGCTTCGCGGTGACCCTGTACGCGGACCTCCCCTACTGCGTCATGCACGGCTGGCCCGACTGGGTGGACGGCAGCGAGGCGGGGCCCTACCGCGACATCGACGCCTTCTGGAGCTCGTTCCTCGTCGCGATCCCCGAGCTGCCGCCGCTGCGCTCGGCACGCGTCGTGCGCCTCGACGACGACGGCGCCGCGGCCAAGCTCGCGGCCATGCGCTGCTACGCGACGCAGATGCCCGCGCTCTCCTACGGCGGGCGCGATCTCCTCGCGGACCCCGAGATCCACCGCTACGAGGTCTTCTGGGACCTGGCGTCGCCCGCCGTCGCGCGCGCCTGAGCGCGCCGCTTCATACTGGTCGGCAACCGCCGTGGCGGCCCGAGGGGGCGCCGACCCGACAAGAGGAGATCCCAGATGGAGGCTTCGACAGACTCCCACCAGGTGCGCAACGGAGACGGCTGGTCGGCGGCGCACCTCGACGACCTCGGCGACGGCCCGGGCTTTCGCAAGGTCCGCAGCGCGCTGGGCGTCGGCGCCTTCGGCGTGAACGCGATCATCCTCCCCCCCGGCGTCGAGACCGGCTTCCACTTCCACGATGAGCAGGAGGAGCTCTACTTCGTCCACCGCGGAGCGATCGAGATGGAGTTCGGCGACGGCACGGTGGAGACGATCTCCGAGGGCAGCTTCGTCTGGGTGGACGCCCCCACGACGCGCAAGATCCGCAACCCGGGCGACGCCGAGGCGATCTACGTGATCGTGGGCGGCAAGGGCGGCTACGTCGGCCGCGACGGGCGCGTCCCCGAGGGTGAGGAGGGTCGCGTGCGCGCCCTTCACGACCTCAGAGGCGAGGGCTAGCCGCCGCGCCGTGCCACCGTGCGGGGCAGCAGCGAGACGGAACCGTGGAGGAGCGCGACACCCCGCCGGGCAGGTTGGCGATCCGCCGCTCGCTGTCGCTGCCGCTCTCTGAGATCACCCTGCGCACGAGCCGCTCCTCGGGACCCGGCGGACAGCACGCGAACGTGACCGCCTCGCGCGTCGAAGCCGTGTTCGACGTCGCTGCCTCCGAGGCCCTCACCCCCACCCAGCGCGAGCGGCTGCTCTCGAAGCTCGGGCCCCGCGTCGTCGCGGTCGCCCAGGACGCCCGCTCTCAGTCCCGCAACCGCGAGCTCGCGCTCGAGCGGCTCGCGCAGCGGATCGCGGGCGCGCTCGCGGTCCCCCGCAGCCGCACGGCGACAAAGCCGACGAGAGCCGCGCGCGAGCGGCGGCTGGCAGCCAAGCGCCGCAACGCGGAGCGAAAGCAGCAGCGCCGGACGCCGCCGGAAGGCTAGCCCCGCCGGGCGGCGCGCCTCAGTTCAACAGCTCGCGCACGTAGCGCTGGTGCAGGCGCCCGAGCGAGGTTTTTTCCGGGTGGAACCCGATCGCGTTCCAGAGCTGCCCCGAGGCCGGGGCCCACGCGATGATGAGGTAGACGCCGAGCGCGAGCGCGGCGCCCCGCAGCCAGCGCGAGGTGGACAGCGCGGCGAGCGGCAGCACCCACAGCACGTACCACGGCAGCACCCAGCTCAGCGTCACGAGCAGCGCGACGCTCGCCCAGCCGCAGGCGGTGATCGTGCGTTCGGCGATCCCTGGCGCGCCCGCTGTCTCGGCACGCCGCGGGCTCCAGGCGTACCAGCAGCACGCGAGCACCGAGACGATCAGCGCTGCCGTCATCACTTTGTGCAGCGTTTCGGTCTCCCCTCCCCCGCCGACCGCGAGGCCGATCAGGTTGGGCACGCTCTCGCTGGTGACGAGGCGGCTCTGCGTGCTGAGGTCGGGGATGTGCAGGCCGAAGGCGAGCAGGCTGAGCGCCCCCACCAGGATCCCGCCGAGCACCATCCCCACGAGCACCTGCGAGAGCGCGCGCCGGTAGCCGAGCAGGCCCGCGAGCACGACCGGGACCAGCACCGCCGCCGAGGCCTTCAACCCGGCGGCGACGACGAACGCGGCGCCGGCCCCGAGCAGTGCCGGGGAGAGTGGCACGAGCCATTCGCGCGGCCGCGGCCTGTGCGGCCGCTCCCGCTCGGACTCGCGGGCACGCAGCAGCAGATAGAACGCGAGCACGATGCAGAGCATCATCAGGAAGTCGTTGTGGTCGCCCCCGAGCCCCCACACGAGCACGATCGGGTTCAGGCCCACGAGCGCCACCGCCCACACCGGGTCGCGCTCGAGCAGCTGCGCCGACTTGTAGACGAGCAGCAGCGTGAGCAGGCTCGCCGCCGCCAGCACCACCTTCAGCACCCAGAAGGAGGCCGCGACGCCGAGCGGGACGACGACGAACGTCAGCATCGTGAAGACCGGCCCGTACGGGCTCAGCAGCTGGTGCCAGTTGCTGAGCGCGTAGCTCGGGTCGTCGTGCGGCTCGAGGATCGGGATCGTCGTGTACGGGTTCAGGTGGTGAACCCACTCCATGCGGCCGTAGTTGATGTAGTTGAAGACGTCGGTGAGCGCGAGCGGGGGCGAGAGGATGAAGATCGCGTGCACGGCGAGGATCGAGGCGACGATCCAGCGCGCTCGCACGCGCGAGGAGCCCTTCAGCACGACCGCGTAGGCGAGGTACATCGCCACGATCGCGCCGCTGAACAGGTACTTCAGCGTGGTGCTGTTGCCACTCAGGCCGGGCCACAGGCCGCCCAGCGGTCCGGCCATCCAGTGCGGGTAGAAGTTGCCGTGCGTGGTCGGAGACAGCACGCTCGGCCGGTCCGCCGCCATCACGACCGCGAACAGGCACAGGCCCACGATCGCGGCCAGCGAGATGCCGACGGCGAGCTGCCAGGCGCCGGCGTGCTCGCCGGCTCCGACCGAGCGCTGCCAGGCGCGGCCGCGGCGCGGCGCCGCGCCTTCGCCAAGTGGGACGGTGCTGGCCTCGGAAGTCATTGAGCCTCAGAGAAACGCAGAGGGCCCGCCGAGGCGGGCCCTGAGCAGCGTTCCGTTCTCCTCGGAATCAGATGGTCGTGACGTTCACGGCCTTGGGGCCCTTGTCGCCCTGCTCCGGGTCGTAGGACACCTTCGCGCCCTCCTGGAGCGAGCGGTAGCCCTCGCCGTTGATTCCTGTGTGGTGGACGAACAGGTCCTTGTCGCCGTCGTCGGGCGTGATGAACCCGAAACCCTTGTCGTCACTGAACCACTTGACTGTGCCGGTAGGCATTGTGTGAACTCCTCCACGGTGTGTGCGAGGCTGCTACGCGGAGGATGCTGCTCAGAGCTTCGACCTGCGAGCGCTTGCACTACTTTCACCGGACCTTCTGCCCGGCCATACCGGACGACCGTAGCACGTCCCGGCACCGGCGTGTTGACGAGATGTTGTCACCGCGGGACGGCTGTCGTCATAGCCCGAACGCGGTAGGCGCGGGAGCGCGCGGCTAGGGTGAGCGGATGGCCTCCGGCGAGCCTCCTGCACACCCGGACGCCGGCCCCGCCGCGGCGGCGCTGCGCGTGCTGGAGCCGGCCGGCGAGCCGCTGGCGGCGGCCGCGCTGACCGAACGGCTCGGGCTCTGGGACCGTCCCGGCGAGCCGCCCGCGCGCCCGCGTGTGCTGCTCAACATGGTCGAGACCGCCGACGGCCGGGCAACGCTGGGCGGACGCTCGGGGGCCGTCAGCGGCCCCGCCGACCGCGAGCTGTTCCACGCGCTGCGGGCGTCCTGCGACGGGGTGCTGGTGGGGGCGGGCACGGTGCGCGCCGAGCGCTACGGGCGGATGCTGCGCGACGAGTCGCTGCGGGCGCTGCGCGAGCGCCACGGCATGTCCCCCGAGCCGCTGGCGTGCATCGTCTCCGGCCGCCTCGTGCTCGGGGACGACATCCCGCTGCTGCGTGAACCGCAGGCCCGCGTCGTCGTGCTCACGGCCTCGGAGGCCAGCCTGCCGGAGCTCGGCGCGCAGATCGACTACGTGCGCACGCCGGGACCGCAGCTCGATCTCCCGGCCGCGATCGCCGAGCTCGCGACGCGCTTCTCGCTCGCGAGCCTGCTGTGCGAGGGCGGCCCGCACCTCGCGCGCGAGCTGCTCGCGGCGGGGCTGCTCGATGAGATCTTCCTGACGCTCTCGCCGCTGCTGGCGGGCGGCGAGCCGAGCAGCGGCGAGGCCCTGCGCATCCTCGCCGGCGCCGAGCTCGACCCGCCCGTCCGGCTCGAGCTGCTCGAGGCGATGCGCAGCGGCTCCTACCTGTTCCTGCGCTACGCGGTCGAGCGCTAGTCGCGCTCGCCGGCGCCGGGAGAGGCGGCGCCCTCGCCCGCGGCCGTGCCGGGGATGGTGCCTCCGCTCGAGCCCTGGCGCCGCCGCCTGCCGCGCCGTCGTGGCCGTTCTCGCTGCGCTCGACCTCGGCCCGCGCGCGTGTCTCGCGCGAGACCACCGAGAGCAGTTCGCTGGCGAGCTGGCGGCCTTCGCTGGCGACGCGCGGCGTGGCGGCGATCCGCACCACCACCTCGTTGCCGTCGAGCTCCTCGAGCGTGATCCGCGGCGCGTCGCGCAGCGGCGTCTGCAGCGAGCGCTCGAGGATCTCCTGCAGGTCGCCCGGGGTCATGCCGGCGCGCAGGCGCGCGCGCAGGTTGACCGCCTCGGGCTCGCGCAGGGGCAGGATCGCGACGTTCAGCACGACGCTGTTGGGCACCATGATCGAGTCTTCGCCGGTGGCGAAGGTCGTGTAGAGCAGCCCGAGCGAGGACACGATCCCCTCGACCTGCCCGGCGAGACGGCCGCCCTGCAGGCGCACGCGCTCGCCGACGCGGAACGGGCGCGCGCTCAGCAGCACCGTGCCGGCGAACAGGTTGCCGAGCGTCTGCTGGGCGGCGAGACCGAGGATCACCGCGGTGAAGGCGCCGCCGAGCGCCAGCGTTTTCGCTTCGATCCCCGCCACCTCGAGGGCGACGATCAGCGCGATGATGACCGTCGCCAGGCGGATCAGGAAGCCGACGGTGCCCGCGGTGGCGGGGTCGAGCCGCCGGAACAGCGCCGGACCGAGCCCGCGGCCGAGGTCGCGCGCGATCGCCCAGCCGAGGATCACGAGCAGCAGGATCGTGACGATCGTGATCGGGGTTTCCAGCGCCGGTTCCAGGTACTTGTGCGCCGGGTGGCCGTGGCTCGCCGGCACTTCCTTGCCGAACAGCGCGACCCGGTTGTGATAGATCGTGACGATCGCCACGAACAGCGGCAGCAGGACGAGCGCCTCGAGCCGCGCCCGCTTGACCACGCGCGGGCTGATCTGCTTCAGCAGCCCGACCTCCTGCCAGGCCTGGCTGCGGGTCTCGAACATCTTCGGCGGCGTCTTCGGGATCGGCATCGCTCACATGATGGCGGCATCGCAGGCCAGGTCCGGGCGTTGCATTACCCTTCGCCGCGATGAGCAACCGCCGCAAGCTCGTGATCCCGGCCGTGATCGTCGGGATCGTGCTCGTGATCGTCGCGATCATCTACTTCGTCGAGCCGGCGCACTCGCTGCCCTCGTTCTTCCCCGGGCACGTCTCGGCGAGCGACGCCGAAGCGAACCACCACCACACCAAGCACGGCATCGCGGCCCTCGTGGTCGCGTTCGCCTGCTTCGCGTTCGCCTGGTTCGCGTCGGGGCCGAGCTCCGAGCAGGCCGCGCCCAGCGCCTGAGCCGCCGGGCGCTCGCCTACTGGAGCGCGAAGACGATCAGGCAGAAGGCGCCGAAGGTCATGCAGTAGTAGCCGAACGGCGTCAGCCGGTTGGTCTCGAAGAAGCGCAGCAGGAACTTGACGGCGAAGACGGTCGTCGCCGCCGCGCAGAGGCCGCCCACGAGCGCCGGGCCGCGCACGCCGGAGCCTTCGTGCCCGAGCAGTTCGGGCAGCTTGAGCGCCGCCGCCGCGAAGATCACGGGGGTCGCGAGCAGGAAGCCGAAGCGCGCCGCGTCCTCGTTCGAGAGCCCCGACAGCAGGCCCCCTCCCATCGTCATGCCCGAGCGCGAGATGCCGGGGATGAGCGCGAAGGCCTGCGAGGTGCCGACGCTGATCGTCTGGCGCCACGAGAGCTTTGCGAGGCGCCCGTCGGAGTCGCCGAGGTAGTCGCCCTCGCGCGGCGGGCGGCGGCGCAGGCGCTCGAAGCACAGCAGCGCGATGCCGTTGACGATCAGGAAGGCGGCCGCGACCGAGGGCGAGGCGAACAGTTTGCGGATCGGGTCCTGGAGCAGCAGGCCGATGATCCCGACCGGGATCGTGCCCGCGACGAGCAGCCACCCGAGCCGGGCGTAGGTGTCGTCCTCGCGGATCTCGCGCATCCGCAGCGAGCGGAAGATGCCCTTGACGATCAGCACCCAGTCCTTGAAGAAGAAGATCAGGAACACGATCGCGGTCGCGAAGTGCGTGGCGATCAGGAACGTCAGGAAGAACTTGTCGTTCTGGTGGATGTTCCAGCCGAACAGGGCGGGCAGCACGACGGCGTGCCCGAGGCTCGAGATCGGGAACGGCTCGGCGATCCCCTGGGTCAGGCCCAGGATCACGGCCTGGAAGTAGCTGATCAGGGTGGCGGCGGGAACTGTGAGCAGGCTGGGCACGGCCGGGGAGCTTAGGGGAAGGCGAACCGACGCCCGGCGGGGCGCAGTTGGACTTTTCTCATACACCTCTTCACGGGCAGTTCACACGATCGTTCCCGCCTGGTCACAGAAAACCTGTGTTTGCAGGGGAATCTTCATGCCATGAACGAGAAAGAGAAAGAGAAGAGAACGCCGGCAGCCGAGCCGGCCAGCCGAGCCGACATGCACTGCCACTCCGACGCCTCGGAGCGCTCGCGCCTCGGGGTCCAGCGCGCCGCCGGCCTGCCGGAGTGCGCCACCCCTCCCGAGGAGGTCTACGCCCTGGCCAAGCGCCGCGGCATGGACTTCGTCACGATCACCGACCACGACACGATCGACGGCGTGCTGCAGATCGCCGACCGCCCGGACGTGTTCGTCTCCGAGGAGCTGACCGCCGGCTTCCGCGGCGAGCCGCAGGCCGTTCACGTCCTCTGCTACGGGATCAACGCCCGACGACCACGATTGGCTGCAGGCGCACCGCACGGACGTGGAGCTGTGCGCGGCCTACATGTACGAGCGCGAGATCGCCTGCGCGCTCGCACACCCCTACTACACCGTCGCCGCGCCGCTGACGGCCCGCCACCGGCGCCGCCTGGCCGAGCTGTTCTCGGTCTGGGAGGTTCGCAACGGCGCCCGCGCGCCCGAGCTGAACCGGCCCGCGGAGATGTACGTCGCGACGCGTGACGGCATCGGCATCGGCGGCAGCGACGACCACGCGGGCGTGGACATCGGGCGCACCTGGACCGAAACCCCGCGGGTGGCCGACCCCGCCGCGTTCCTCGAGCGGATGCGCGCCGGCGAAGCGACGGCACGTGGCGCCCAGGGCAGCGCGGCCAAGTGGGCGCACGCAGCGATCGCGCTCGCGATCCGCACGCTCGGCGCCACGAAGGGCGAGCGCTGCCGAGCCCGACCCCCTGCGCGTGCTGAACATGGCGGCGCGGCTGCTGCGCGAGGGCGATCGCCGCGAGGGAAGCGCCGCCGGCGAGGTCACGCCGGGCGACGCGCGCGCGCTGCTCTCGGCATGGCTGCGGGCACTTGACCTCGACGATCTCGACGGCGCGCAGCTGATCGCCCGCATGCAGGACGACGACTTCAGCCACGGCGACCTGTTCCGGCGTGCGTGCCGGGCCCACGAGCGGCGCCTCGCCGGCGCCGTCGAGATGGTGGTCGCTGCGGCCCACGGCGAGCTCGACGCCGCGAGCGCGGCCCGCGGGCTGTTCGACGCCTGCGTCGCCGCGGTCCCCTACGCACCCGCGGCGGCCTTCCTGGCCAACGAGCAGACCAAGCTTCGCGCGATCTCACCGGCGGGCTCCTCGCAGGCGCGCGGGGACGACGCTCCGCGGGTGGCGATCCTCGCCGACGGCATCGGCTCCACGCACGGGGTCAGCCGCACGATCCAGGAGATCCGCGAGCGGGGTGTCCCGGGCTTCGAGATCGAGGTCGTGGGCACCGACGCCGAGGTGGACCGCCGGCTCGCGTCCGTGACCGAGATCGACGTCCCGTTCTACCCGGGGCTGCGCATCGGCGTGCCGAGCCTGCCGGGCGTCGTGCGGACGCTCGCGGACGGCTGCTACGACGCCGTGCACGTCTGCTCGCCCGGACCGGCCGGGATCGCCGGAGCGCTGGTGGCGCGCGCGCTCGGGCTTCCCCTGCTCGGCAGCTACCACACCGAGCTGGCCGCCTACGCCGGCCTGCGCAGCGGCCAGGCGCGGCTCGTCGAGGCGATGAACGGGGCCGTGACCCTGTTCTACAGCGCCTGCGAGATCGTGCTCTCGCCGAGCGCAGCCTCCGACCAGGCCCTGGCTCAGATCGGCATTCCCGACGAGCGCGTGATGCGCTGGGACCGCGGCGTCGACACCGGGCGCTTCGACCCGGCGCTGCGCCGCCGCCGCGAGGACGACGGCGCCGTGCGCGTGCTCTACTCGGGCCGGATCACCCGCGAGAAGGGCGTCGAGCTGCTCGCCGAGGCCTTCCTGGCGGCGCGCGCCCGCGACCCGCGCCTGCACCTGATGGTCGCCGGCGGCGGCCCCGAGCAGGAGCGGCTCGCATCGCTGCTCGGACAGGACGCGAGCTTCCTGGGCTGGCTGCGCGGCGGCGAGCTGGCTCAGGCATACGCGGACGCCGACGTGTTCCTGTTCCCGAGCTCGACCGACACCTTCGGCCAGGTGATCCTCGAGGCGCAGGCCAGCGGGCTGCCCGTCCTGGCGGTCGCCGAGGGCGGGCCGCTCTCGCTCGTCGAGGACGGCGTCACCGGGCTGCTGCGAGAGGCGAGCGCGCCCGCGCTGGCCGAGGCGCTCGTCGAGCTCGCCGCGGCGCCGCTGCGCCGGCAGGCCCTCGCGGCGGCCGCGCTGCGCTCGGTCCGCGGCAGGACCTGGGAGCGGACGCTCGAGCTGCTCGCCGGACGGCTACGCCCGGGCGCTCCAACGCACCGCCGCCGAGCAGGCGAGAAGGGCCGCGTGATCCCCCAGCTTCACCGCTCCGCCATCGGCACCCCGCCCTCGGGCGGGGAGGAAGCCGTCATGAGCAGGGTCGCTCACGCCCCGGCAGGACGGCCGCGCACGATCGCCGTCGCGCTGCACGGGATCGAGCCGGCGACCTTCGAGCGCTGCGCGGTGATCCGCGACTGGCTCGGCGACCACGGCGTGGACCGCGTCACCTTGCTGGTGATCCCGGCCCGCGACCTGCACCCCGTCGGCGAGCGCTCCCCCGAGATGGTGAGCTGGCTGGCCGAGCGCCGCGACGCCGGGGACTCGATCGCCCAGCACGGCTTCCAGCACGTCTGCCTGCGACGGGGCGGCCTGCTCACCCACAGGCTCGGCGAGTTCTCAGGCCTCGACGAGCAGGAGACGCGCCGCGCCGTCCACGCCGGCTGGCGCGTGATGAAGCTCGCAGGGATCGAGCCGGACGGCTTCGTCGCGCCTGCCTACGCCTACACCGCCGCGCTGCGAGGGGCGCTGCGGCGCCGCTTCCACTGGTGGGCCGACGTGCTGCGGGTTCATCGCGTCGCAGGCGAGGACGGTGAGGCGGCGTCGACGGCCTCCCGCGCGCCCGCCTTCAGCCTGGCCGCAGACGGGCTCGTCGGCCGCATCCTCTCGCCGCCGCTCGTCCGCGCCGGGGCGATGCTCCCGACCGCCACGCTGCGGCTCGATCTGCATCCCGCCGACCTGCGCCACGCCCGCCACATGATGGCGCTCGAGTGGGTCCTGCAGCGCTCGCGCGGCCGCGAGGCGGTCACCTACCGCCAGCTCGCCGGCGCCTAGCCTTTCGCGGGGCCCGTCGCGTTCAGCAGCGACGCGCTGAAGGACTTGACCGCGGGCAGCCCGGCGTAGCCCAGGTGGCGCAGGCCGAAGACGTCCTCGATCGTGCGCAGCAGCGAGAAGTGGTCGTACGGGTCCTGCGTGCTCGTGCCGCCCTTGATGAACGGGGAGAGCAACAGCGCCCCGACGTCCCCGCCGCCGTGGTCGATTTCGGGCGAGGTGTAGTTCGGATAGGACGGCTGCCCGCAGCACGAGCTCGAGTCGGCGAATTCGCCCGTCGAGGGTGCCTCGTCGCTCGTGATGACCAGCAGCCCTCCCTGCTTGTAGGCCTTGGAGGCGAGGATCGAGGGCACCACGCCTTCCAGCCAGCTCGCCGCGCCCGCCGGCCCTGCCGGGGCCCCCGGGGCGCACGGCGTGGGGCCGCCGTCATGGCAGCGGTCGGGGACGATGTAGGAGAACGCCGGCGCACCCTTCGCGGGGCCGGCGAGGTCCGCCTTCAGCCCAGTGAGACCCACGTCGCTCGTCTCGCAGCTGGCGGCCTGGGTGATGGCTTCGAAGTAGACGAACGGGTTGCGGTAGCTTGCGTAGGCGCCGCCGGCCGCATAGGGATCCGCAGTCCCCACTGCTGGGTGCGGGCACGGCGTCGGCTGCCCCGGGGCTTCGCCGAGCCCTTCGAGATACGCGCGCCAGCGCAAGTGCTTGGCTTCGAGCTGGCCCGGCAGCGTCTGGACCGAGGCTGGGTAGACGCAGCCGTCGCCGAGCGCTTGTTCCTCGGGACCCGAGGAGGCCGGCGCGAGCGCCGAGAACGTCGGGCAGTTCGCGGCCGTCTGCGCGGTCGGGCCCTGTCCGCTCAGCAGCGCGATCTCATTCGGAAGCTGCTCGTGTGCGACAGCGTCGTAGCGCAGCAGGACCTCCCCTTTGCCCTCGAGCGCGTGCGAGAGGTAGTGCCCGCCGCCTTCCCCGAACTCGGCTGCATACGGCTGGTCGGAGAGCACGATCAGGAACACGTGCTTGATCGCCGTCAGCTTGCGCGCCGGGGCGGCGGGGGGCGGGTTCGGTTTCGTGGAGGACCCGCCGCCGGCGGCGCCGCCACTGCCCCCGCCGGAGCCGGAGCCGCTGTTCTGGGCGCCCGCGGAGGAGCCGCCGCTCGGCGCGGCGGGAGCCGGAGTCGCTTCGGGTTCGGGTTCGGGCGGTTCGGGGGCCCCTTCTGCGGCTCCGCTTTCGCTCGAGCCGGGCGTCGGCGATTGCGCCGCCGACGCGTTGCTGCCGGGAACCACGAGCCGCACGGCGCGCGCCGGAGGTGCGCTCTCGCCTGCGCCGGCATTGCCGATCAGCGCCCCGAACACCACGAACACCGCGACGAGCAGCCCCGAGATACGCGGACCGGGAAGGCGCAGCGGCTCACGGCCCACGGCGTCGGCGGTCTCAGGTGCCGTCTCGGCGGGGGTCGCCGCCGAGCCCGGGATCCGCGCGAGCAGCGCGCTGAGCCGAGGGCTGCGCTCGCCGGCGCGCACGCCGCAGGTCAGGCAGTACCGCTGATCGGCATCAAGCGGCGAGCCGCATTCGGCGCAGCGCCGGTCACGATCCACGGCCTACTCCGGAGTGTCCGGCACGGCCTCGGATGAGGCGAGCAGCGCGTCCATCACCGCGGTCGGCGCGGCAAGCGTGTCGCCCTCGCCGCGCTTCATCAGGGTCGCGCCACATTGCCAGCAGTAGACGGCGCCGCGGCTGTGAGGCGCAGAGCAGCTGGGGCAGCTGCCCGCGACGCCATCGCTCTCCATGCGCAGCAGCCGCTCGACCTCGGCGAGCTCCGCGTCTCGTTCTTGCAGGATCGCGGCCCGGCGGACCAGCACGTCGAGACGGAAATGGTCGCGGACCGCCATCTCGTAGGCCAGCCCGCCAAGGTCCCAGTGCAGCTCGGTGACCTCCGCGGCGAGCGTGTCGCGTCGGCGCTGCAGCGCGGAGCGCTCGGCCGGCGGCTGCGACGAAGCCCCCTCGGAATGGGCGGGCACCGGCAGCCCCTCGCTGCGCGGTGGCGGCATGCCCGAGCGATCGCGCGTGATCCGCACCGTCAACCCGTTTCGACTACGTCGGGAAGTTTGGCCGATTCTTCCTCGAATTTCTTGCCGGAGGAGTGGTGGTTCGGCAGCGAGTTCGACGGCGCGGGTTTCGACAGTGAGCTGGGGGCGCTCGGTTTGCTGCCCGAGCCGCCGGAGCTCGAGGCGCCGCCGCCCGCCCCTGTCCCACCCGATCCGCCGGAAGCGCCTGCGGAGACGTGGATCACCTTCGCGCCGGGGAAGTTCTTCTTCAGAGCGCCCAGAGCTTTCTGGGCTTCGGCCTGCTTGTGGTAGGTCCCCGAGTAGATCACGTAGTTCTGGCCCGAGAGACTCGCGAATTCTTCGGACTTGAGCGCGCCGACACCCGACGCGCCCTTGCCGCTCGCCGCCGACTTCGCGGTGTTCACGGCCGCTACGGTCGTCCCCGAGACGGGCAGCGTCTGCAACTGGACCGTGTATCCGCTCGTCCCGCTCGGCCAGTCGCCGCTGAAGCTCGGTTCGGCGCTCGCTCCGGTGGGCGTGCCGGCCTGCGTGACGACCTCGACCGGTGCCGGGCCCTGCTTCGAGGAGCCTCCGGAGCGACCGATCAGGACCCCCACTCCCATCGCGAGAAGCAGGACGCCGACGCCTGCGAGCAGGCTGACCGTGTTGCTCCGCGGACCGTGTGGGGAATCGGACGACGCCCCCGGCGGCTGCGCCGGCGTCGTGGGCGGCGAGCCTGCGACAGGGGCGCCTGAGCGCAGGAACTCGCTCGTCTGGGGGCAGCGCTCGCCGCACTCCAGGCAGTAGCGCTGGTCGGCTGCCAGCGGCGATCCGCATGCCGCGCACGCCGGAGCGGCGGGGCCGCCGGCTGAGGGCTGCGGGCTTGCGATCGATTCGGTCGACAGGGTGGTCACCTCCCCGCCCGCCGCGGGCGGCCGGCTCAGGGCACGGGCGCCCACCGCGGGGCGGCGGCTCGGCCCTAGATGGTCGAGGCCAGGAGGCCGCGCGTCGTGATGATTTTGTGAAGGGCTACGCGGCGGCGCGCACGGGCTGTGCGGCCGGCTCGGAGGAGCGCGGCCGGGATCGCGGTCACGAGCGGCTCCGGCGTGGCCTGCTCCAGCGACTGGGCGAGGGCGGACGCCGCGTCGCCGCGCCGAGCGGCGGCGCACAGCCCGGCGACAAGCAGCAGTCCAGCGGTCCAAAGCGTGACGATCAGGGGCACCAGAAGCATCTTCGCTCTCCGCAAGTCGAGTGAAAAGGCCTATTCCTCACCTTTTATATCAAAAAAGATTCCACCGATCACGGAAGCTGCGCCGCCCCGCGGCCCGCTTGGCGGACCGCGCCGCGCCGCGTAACCTGCGCGCAGGCCGCAAGGGCAGATCCGACCGCACCGATCGCGTCCGCGAGGGGTTCCAATCGCAGGAGCGCGGAGAGGCGTTGCGTCGCATGCACGGATCCCGCCCGCAAACGAAAACGGAGGACACGAGCATGAACGCAGGTCGCACGGCAGGCACGAGGAGCGGAGCGCCGGCGCTGCTCGCAGGTCTCGCGCTGCTCGCATCGGCCGTGGCCCCCGCGCAGGCCGGCGCGACGCCGCCGCTCGTGCGCGTCAACACCGGCAAGGCGACCCACATCCGCGGCACAACGGCGCAGTTCAACGGCACCGTCGCCGCTCCCGGGATCACCACCAGCGTGTTCTTCCGCTACGGGCCGACGGTCGCCTACGGGCACCAGACCAAAGCCGTCACGGTCCCGCCCCCGTCGCCGCCTAAAGCGGTCAAGATCGGCGAGCCGGTCACCGGCCTGCTCGCGGGCTGGCACTACCAGATGTGCGCCTCCTTCACGAACCCGGCCAAAGGGCCCGAAACGGTCTGCGACCCGAAAGACACCACGTTCACCGGCGGCAGCAAGGCCAACGTGCTCAAGTTCGTCCTCCCCAAGGGCAAGGAAGAACGGCTCTCGGTCGTCTACGGCGGCACGCTCGAACTGGCGGGCAGCCTCACCGGCAAAGCGAGCCCCGGCCACGGGCTCTCGCTGCAGACGACGCCGTTCCCCTTCACCGCGCCGTTCACGACGGTCGGCGCGAGCATCCTCTCCAGCCGCACCGGCACCTTCGTCTTCCGCGTCGCTCGCGTGCTCCAGAACATGGAGGTGCGAATCGTGACGACGGACCTGCGGCCGATCTACAGCCCGGTCCTGACGGTGCACGTGACGCCGCGGATCACGCTGCACGTCCGCTCGGCCGGCAAGACGGGGCTCTACCGCCTCTACGGCACCGTCTCTCCCGCGCGCCCGGGCGCGCCGCTGACGATTCAGCAGCTGGTCCCGCAGAAGCCGTCGAGCAAACGCAGCGGGCCGGCCGCGCACTCGGTCGCCTCGACGACCCTGAAGAAGGCGACCAAGACGGTGTCGCGCTTCAGCGTGATCGTCAACCTGAGCGGCACCTCGCACTACCGCGCGTTCGTGAAGCTGCCGAAGGGCGCGATCGAGTCCGGTCAGAGCGCCAACGTGCTCATCAAGGCGCCGGCGTCAACCGGCCCGGCCAAACGCAAACGCAGGTAGGCGGCGCTCAGACGATGCCGCGCTCGCGCAGGAGCGCGAGCACGCGCTCGACCTCCTGCTCGACCGTTTCGCCACCGCTGCCGAGCGTCAGGTCTGCGTTCTCCGGCGGCTCGTACGGCGCGCCGACGCCGGTGAGGCCTGAGAGCTCGCCCGCGCGCGCCCGCGCGTAGAGACCCTTCGGGTCGCGCTGCTCGCACAGCTCCAGCGGCGCGTCCACGAACACCTCGATGAAGTCGAGCTCGTCGGCCACGTGCAGCGAGGCGGCGGTCCGCCGGTCGGCGGCGTAGGGGCTGACGAGGCTCACGAGCGCCACCGTCCCCGACTCGGCCAAGAGCCGCGCGACGTGGGCGGTGCGCCGCACGTTCTCGGTGCGGGCCGACTCGTCGAAGCCGAGGTCGCCGTTCAGACCGTGGCGCAGGTTGTCGCCGTCGAGCAGGAACGCGGGCCGGCCCATCTCGAGCAGACGCTCCTCGACCGCGGCTGCCACGGTCGACTTGCCGGCGCCCGGCAGGCCCGTGAACCACAGCGTCGCGCCCCCGTGCCCGAGCTCGCGCCAGCGCCGTTCGCGCGTCACGCGCGAGCCCTGCCAGCGCACGTTCGGGCTGCGCTCGCTCGGACGCTCGCCGGCCTCCTCGACCTCGGTGTCGAGGATCACCCCGGCCGCGACCGTGTCGTTCGTGGCCTCGTCGATCACGATCAGGCTGCCCGTGAGACGGTTGCGCCGGTAGGAGTCGAACACCAGCGGCGAGCTCAGCTCGAGGTGCACGCGCGCGAGGTCGTTGAGCTGCAGCGTGTCCACCTGTTCGTCGCGGCGCAGCGTCTCGACGTCGATCCGGTAGCGCACCTCGACGCTCCCGATCATCGCCGTGCGGGTCGTGTGCTTGACGATGTAGCGGCGACCGCGTTGCAGCGGCTGCTCGCTCATCCAGCACACCAGCGCCTCGAAGCGGTTGGAGACGGTCGGCTGGTTGTGCGCGCGCACGAGCATCGAGCCCCGCGAGATGTCGATGTCGTCGCGCAGGCGGACGGCGACCGACATCGGCGGGAACGCCTCCTCGACTGCGCCGTCGAACGTGTCGATGCTCGCGATCGTCGAGCGCTGGCCGCCGGGCAGCACGACGACCTCGTCCCCGGCCCGCATGATCCCGCCGGCGACCTGCCCGGCGTACCCGCGGTAGTCGACCTGGAGCCCGTCGCCGGCGCCCGACGCCTGAGGGCGGATCACCCACTGCACGGGGAAGCGCACGTCGATCAGGTTGCGGTCGGAGGCGATGTGGACGTGCTCGAGGTGGTAGAGCAGCGGCGGGCCCTGGTACCAGGGCATCTCCGAGGAGCGCTCGACGACGTTGTCGCCCAAGAGCGCCGAGATCGGGATGAAGGTCACGTCCGGGAGCTCCAGGCGGGCGGCGAAGCGGTCGAACTCCTCGACGATCTGGTCGAAGACCTCCTCGTTGAACTCGACGAGATCCATCTTGTTGACGCACACGACCACGTGCGGGATCCCGAGCAGCGAGCTGATGAACGCGTGGCGCTTGGACTGCGCGACGATCCCCTTGCGGGCGTCCACGAGCACGATCGCCAGGTCGGCGGTCGATGCCCCGGTGACCATGTTGCGCGTGTACTGCTCGTGCCCCGGGGTGTCCGCGATGATGAACCGGCGCTGGGCCGTCGCGAAGTAGCGGTATGCGACGTCGATCGTGATGCCCTGCTCGCGCTCTGCGCGCAGGCCGTCGGTCAGCAGGGAGAGGTCGAGGTCGCCGTCGCCGCGCCTCTGGCTCGCCTCCTCGACGTGCGCGAGCTGGTCCGCAAGCACCTGCTTGGAGTCGTAGAGCAGGCGCCCGATCAGCGTGCTCTTGCCGTCGTCCACGGAGCCGGCTGTCGCGAAGCGCAGCAGGTCGGACGGGCGGTCGGAGAGCCGCCGGAAGACGTCGGCGGTGGCCTCCGCCTCGACGGCAGCCGCGACCGATGCGCCGCCGGCGCCGTTCACTCGCGTGGTCTCGTCCGCTCTCCGCCATCGCCCTAGAAGTATCCCTGCCGCTTGCGATCCTCCATGGCGGCCTCGGTCACGCGGTCGTCCGCCCGCGTCTGGCCTCGCTCGGTGACCTCGGTCGCCGCGATCTCGGCCACGACCTCGGCGAGCGTCGCCGCGTCCGATTCCACCGCGCCGGTGCAGCTCATGTCGCCGACCGTGCGGTAGCGGACGCTCGCCGTGAACCCCTCCTCCCCGTCGGTCCTCTCGACGAAGGGGCTGACCGCGTACAGCATGCCGTCGCGCGAGAAGACCTCGCGTTCGTGCGCGAAATAGATGGACGGCACCTCCAGCGACTCCTCCGCGATGTACTGCCAGACGTCGAGCTCGGTCCAATTCGAGATCGGAAAGACCCGAGCATGCTCTCCCTTGTGGATGCGGCCATTGTAAAGACTCCAGAGCTCGGGCCGCTGCCGTTGCGGCTCCCACTGACCGAAGCGGTCGCGGAAGGAGAACACCCGCTCCTTGGCCCGCGCGCGCTCCTCGTCGCGCCGCGCGCCGCCGAACGCGGCATCGAAGCCGTGCGCGGAGATCGCGTCGAGCAACGTCACGGTCTGCAGCCCGTTGCGAGAAGCGCCGGGCCCGGTCTGCTCGACCACGCGTCCCTCGTCGATCGAGTCCTGCACGCTCGCCACGATCAGGCGCTCGCCCAGTTCCGCCACCCGGCGGTCGCGGAACTCGATCGCCTCCGGGAAGTTGTGACCTGTGTCGACGTGCATCAGCGGGAACGGGAACGGCGCCGGGCGGAACGCCTTCTCGGCGAGACGCAGCAGCACGATCGAGTCCTTGCCGCCGCTGAACAGCAGCACCGGGCGCTCGAACTCGGCCGCGGTCTCGCGCATCACGTGGATCGCCTCGGACTCGAGCGTGCGGAGGTGGGAGATCTGGGTGGTCTGCATCCTTGCTCCGCTGGCTGCGCCGGCCCGCTGGCCGGACAACAACTTTAGGTGCACGCGGGGCATTGTCAAGCGGCCTGCGGCCGGCCGTGTTGCCGCGCGGTGACCACACGCGGATGCCGGTCGGCCCCTACCGCGGGCGGGCGGGGCCGGGCGAGCCGGGGTGGGCGGGGAAGACGGGCCTATGATCCCCCCGCAGCACCCCACGAAGGAGCACCCCCCAGGGCGGGGGCAGGCAGGCGAGCACGTGAGCACACCGACACAGCGCACCCGCGTGGAGGGCGAGGACGCGCCCGCCGTCGCGATGCTCGGGCTCGGCTGGTTCCCCGACACGGTCGGCGGCCTCGAGCGCTACTTCCGGGCGCTGTTCGAGGCGCTGCCCGAGGCTCGCGGCGTGGTCATCGGACCAGCCGCCGGCGCGCCCGCGCGGCTGGCGGCCGTCTCGCGCGCGGACGCTCCGCTGGCGCGCCGGCTGCTCGCGTTCCGGCGCGCGGCGCTGCGGGCGGCCGAGGGCGCCGAGCTGATCGACGCTCACTTCGCGCTGTACGCCGCCGGGCCGCTGCTCCTGAGCCGGCTGCGGAGGATGCCGACGGTCTCTCACTTCCAGGGGCCGTGGGCGGACGAGAGCTCGGTCGAGCGCGGCGGCAGCCTGCACCGGCCCCGGCGCGCCCTCGAGCGCGCCGTGCTGCGCCGCGCGCAGGCGTACGTCGTCCTGTCGGCGGCGTTCCGGCGCGTGCTCGTCGAGCGCTACGGCGTGAGGCCGTGGGACGTCCACGTGCTGCGGCCGGGCGTCGAGCTCGAGCACTTCTCCCCCGGCGACCGCGCGGCTGCGCGCGAGCGCCTGGGCGTTCCCGGCGACGCGTTCCTGGCTCTGACCGTGCGGCGTCTCGTCCCGCGCACGGGTGTCGGCGAGCTGCTCGACGCGTGGGAGCTCGCTGCCGGGCAGATGCCCCCGGGCGCGACCCTGCTCGTCGCCGGCGACGGTCCCCTCGCAGGCGAGCTCGGCGCGCGCGCGGCGGCCATCGCCTCGCGCGAGGTGCGGATGGCGGGACGCCTCAGCGACGAGGACCTGCTGGCGGCCTACCGCGCCGCCGACGTGGCGGTCGTGCCGACGATCAGCCACGAGGGCTTCGGGCTGGTGGTGCTCGAGGCCGCGGCGTGCGGGACGCCGAGCATCGTCACCGACGTCGACGCGCTGCCGGAGGTCGCCCGGCCGCTCGACGAGAGCGCTGGTCGTGCCGGTCGGGAGACGCGGAGGCGATGGCCGCGCGCCTGGCGGCGGCGGCACGGGGCGAGCTGCCGGCTCGCGACGGCGGCGCGCGAGTACGCCGAGCGCTTCTCCTGGACGGCCGTCGCCGCCGCGCACCGGCGGCTGTACCGGCGCGTGCTCGACCGCGCGCCCGCCGAGCGGCCGCGGGTCGTCTACCTCGACCACGTCGCGCGCCTGTCGGGCGGGGAGATCGCGCTGCTGCGGCTGCTGCCGCACCTGGGCGGCGTCGAGGCCCACGTGATCCTGGGCGAGGACGGGCCGCTTGCGACGCGCCTGCAGCAGGCGGGCGTCTCGGTCGAGGTGCTGCCGCTGGCACCCGCCGCCCGCGACATGCGCCGCGACTCTGCGCGCGCCGGCGGCGTCCCGTTGCGCACGGCGTGGGAGACGGCGCGCTACGTGCTCAGGCTCGCGCGGAGGCTGCGACGCATCTCGCCGGACCTGGTCCACACCAACTCGCTGAAGTCCGGGGTCTACGGCGCCTTCGCGGCCCGCCTGGCGGGCGTGCCGGTCGTCTGGCACCTGCGCGACCGGATCGCCGAGGACTACCTTCCCCGCTCGGCGACGCGGGCGCTGCGGCGATTCGTCCCGCGGCTGTCCGCCGGCGTGGTCGCGAACTCGCAGGCGACGCTCGACACGCTCGGCCGCGATCGGCTCGCTGCCCGGCCTGGGTGATCCCGGACTCGGTGGAGAGCCCATCGCGGACAGCTTCCCGTGAGGAGGGCCCACCCGCCCCGCTGGTCTTCGGCATGCTCGGGCGGATCGCGCCCTGGAAGGGCCAGGACCTGTTCCTGCGCGCCTTCGCGGCGGCCTTCCCCTCCGGCGAAGAGCGCGCGGTCGATCATCGGCACCGCGATGTTCGGCGAGGAGGACTTCGAGCGCGAGCTCGACGCGCTCGCGGGCGAGCTGGGGCTCGCGGGACGCGTCGAGTTCCGCGGCTTCCGCGAGGACATCTGGCGCGAGCTCGGCGCGCTGGACGTGCTCGTGCACGCCTCGCTGATCCCCGAGCCGTTCGGCCAGGTCGTGCTCGAGGGCATGGCCGCCGGGCTGCCCGTGCTGGCGCCCGACGCGGGCGGGCCCGCCGAGGTGATCGACGACGGGACCACCGGCACGCTGTTCGCGCGCGGCGACGCGACCGCGCTGGCGGCGGCGATGCGGGCCCTGGCCGCCGATCCCGACCGTCGCCGCCACCTCGGCGAAGCGGCGCGCGAGGCGGCCGCCGGCTACCGGCCGCAGGCGCTCGCCCGCCGCTTCGAGGACGCCTACGCGCAGGTCCTGCGAGCGCGGCGCTGAGGCCGGCGGCGTCGGGCTCAAGTAGGCGCCCGCAGCTGCCGAATAGGGACGCGGACGGGGTGCGGGCCACCGGGCTGCGCCGCCGTTGCCCCGAGATATGACCGCCTCGCGCTCCTGGAACCCGCTGCTCGGCCGCCTCGCCGCGGTGCTCGCGCTCGCCGCGCTCGCGCTCGCGCTTCGGCCCCGGCACAGCGGCCGCGCGACGCAACGTCGACCTCAGCCCCGCCACCGAAGGCGCCGAAACGCCCGGCAGCACCGAAACTCCGCCGGCCGGCGGCTCGGAAACGCCGCCCGCCGGCTCGGAAACGCCGCCCGCCGAACCTCCTGCCGCCGGGCGTCACGCGCGCCGGACGAGCTGCAGCCTGTCGCTGGAAGCACCGGCCGCGCTGAGCGCAGGCGAAGCCCCGGCCGCTGAAGGGCCGGCTCGATCTGCGCCGAAGCGAGCGAAGCGGCCGGCCAGTCCGTGCAGATCTTCGAGCGCGCGGCCGGCGGCGCGGCTTCGGCGAAGCGACGACCGCGCTCACCGAAGCCGACGGCAGCTTCGCCGCCACGCCTCGCTCCGGTCGAGGCCAACACGTTCCTCTACGCCCGCTTCGGCCGCGCCCGCAGCCCCCGCGAGTCCGATCCGCGTCAGCCCGCTCGTGACGCTCGCCGGCCCCGCGCACGGCGCCGTGCTGCCGATGTCCGCGCGCCACGTCGCGCTCGCCGATCCGGTTCACCGGCACGGTCAGCCCTGCCGACACCGGAGCTCGGGTCACGCTCCAGCGCGAACGGCCTCTCGGCAGCGGCCAGTGGCGCCGCGTCGCCGTCTCGACGCGTCGGCGAAGACGGCAGCTTCGCGTTCCTGCACTCCTTCCGCGCGGCGGGCCCGCTCGTGCTCCGCGCGTTCGTCCATCGCCACGCACACCGCCTCCCGGCGGTGTCCGAACCGCTCAGCTACGAAGTCTCCCAGGCCGAGAACCCGGCGCTGACGATCGCCGCCGACCCCCACTCGCTCGCCTTCGGCCAGGCCGTCACGATCTCCGGCAAGCTCGCGGGACCGGCCGGCAGCACCGTCACGCTGTCGGCCCGCAGCGGCGGCGGCACGTGCGTCGCCTGTCGTCGACCGCGACCACGGGCGAAGACGGCTCCTACACCTTCACCGACAGCCCGACGGGCACCACCGACTACCGCGTCTCCGGCGACGGACGAGCGTTCGATGCCGGTGCGGGTCTACGTCACCTACGCGCTCACGGCGACTCCCTCGGCGACCGCGCTGACCGAAGGCGAAGGCTTCACGATCACCGGCACCGTCGCGCCGGCGAGCCCGGGCGCCCGCGTCTACCTGAAGCGCACGGCCCGCTCGGGCGTCGGGCTACGAAACGCTCGGCTTCGCGACGCGTGCCTCGCCGGCTCGACCTACACGATCGACGTGCCGGCAGCCGCGCGCAGGCACGGCCACCTACCGCGTGCAGATCGCGCGCGGCGCCCGGCGTGCAGGGCACGAGCAGCGCACCGATCGTCGTCACGACCGCTCCCGCGGCCTAGACGATCTCGCGAGCCAGTCCCCGCCGGCCGCGATGCGCTTGTAGAAGCGCTCGGATTCGCGCAGCTGGGCGCGCGTCGAGGTAGCGTTCCCAGCGCCGCCAGCGCAGGCCGTTGATCACGTTGCGCGCCGCGCGCAGCGGCGCGGCCCGGGGCACGGGCAGCGGCCGCGGCGAGTGCGCGCGGTGGGCCGGGCTGAGCTCGCCGGGCCGGAACCCCGCTCCGTGGTGGTAGACGGCGCCGCCGTAGACCGCGAAGTAGAGCGGATCGAGGTCGACCCGGTTGGTGCGCAGGATCGGCGTCCAGGGCGTCCCCGTCGCCTCGAGCCGGCGCAGCAGGTTGCCGCCGACGTCGCTGTTGGGCTTGCCGTAGGGGCCGGTCCAGGTGTGACCCGCCGTCCAGTCGCCCGGGAGGGACCGCCACGTGCCGACCGTCGTGACGCAGAAGCACGGGTGCGGCTGGGGCTCACCCGCGTTCTCGCTGCGGCGCACGGCGGTCAGCGGCGCCTCGGCAGAGCCCGCGCTCGATCAGCGGCATCGGGTCGGCGATCGGGAACGCGTCGCCGTCGAGGAACATCAGCAGGTCCTCGTCGCGCGGCCACGAGCGAGATCTCCGAGGCGAGATGGTTGAGCTTGCCCGCGTGCGAGCCGCGCTGCTCGAGCACGCGGTCGAAGCGCGTGCCGTAGGACGGGGTCGATGCGCTCGAGCGAGGTCCAGATCTCGTGCTCGACGCCGATGTGCGTGCGCAGGGCGTCGGTCTGGATCTCCACCCAGCGCGGCGAGCGGTAGTGAACGGTGGCGATGTAGAGCATGTCTAAGGGCTCGGCCGGCGCTCCCTGCCGGCCTCGGGTGGGGCTCGGCCGGCGCTCGCTGCCGGCCTCCGGTCCATCCGGCGCTCGCTCCGGCGGGCCGCGCGGTGCCGATGCTACAGCGCGGCCGAACCTCGCCGGAGGCGGGTTAAACTCCGCCCTCGATGAGCACGTCGCCCGAGCCCACCGCGCCGGCCGTAGGCGCCGCGCTGCGCATCCCGGACTTCTTCGTCGTCGGGCACGCCAAGTGCGGCACGACGGCGCTGTACGAGATGCTGCGCCAGCACCCGCAGATCTGCATGCCGGAGTACAAAGCCGGCGCCGGCAAGGAGCCGTGGTACTTCTCCCGCGAGCAACCCCCGCGTGCAGGACGACGACGTGCGCTCGATCGAGTTCACGGGCCGCAACGTCGGTCGAAACGCTTCGAGGACTACCTGCGGCTGTTCGAGCATGCGCGCCCCGGGCAGCGCATCGGCGAGGCCTCCTCCTCCTACCTGTGGTCGCCGGTCGCCGCGCGGCCGGATCGCGGAGGTCCAGCCGGACGCGCGCATCATCGCGATCTTCCGCGAGCCGGCGAGCTTCCTGCGCTCACTGCACCTGCAGCTGCTGCAGAACCGCCACGAGGTGGTGAAGCGACTTCCGCACCGCGGTCGAACTCGACGACGAGCGCCGCCAGAACCGGCAGATCCCGGCCACCTCCTACTGGCCCGGGCGCGCTGATCTACGACGACCGCGTCAAGTACGTCGAGCAGCTGCGCCGCTACCACGACGCCTTCTCGCGCGAGCAGGTGCTGACGCTGATCTACGACGACTTCCGCGCGGACAACGAGGAGACGGTGCAAGCGGGTGCTGCGGTTCCTGGAGGTCGACGACTCGGTCGCCGCTCGCCGCGATCGAGGCCAACCCGACGATCGAAGTCCGCTCGCGCGCGCATCGACCGCTTCCGGCAGCGCGCTGCACGCCGGGCGCGGACCGGTGCTCGGAGCCGTGCGAGAGCGCCGGCAAGAGCGCTCACGACGCGCGCGCATGCGGGAGGCCGTCTTACTACCCGCTGCAGCGGAAGCTCGTCTACGGCGCAAGCCCGCCGACGCCGGACGAGGAGTTCATGCTGGAGCTGCGCCGCCGCTACAAGCCCGAGGTCGCCGCCTTCAGCGACTACATCGGACGCGACCTCGTGAAGCTCTGGGGCTATGACCGCTCTGAGGAGCTCGACGGGCGCCGAGGAGGAAGCGCCGCGTCCGGCCGGACAGCTGCGGCTGGCGGTCGTCGGCATCTCCGAGCCGGGGCCGTGCGGGATGCGCGACCACGGGCGGCTCCTGGCGGACGAGCTGGAGCGGGAGGGGATCTCCTGCGAGCTGCCACTGGCTCGAGCGGACCGACACGACGCGAGCGGCGCGCTGGCCGAGGCACGCGGCTGGGCCGCGGCGCTGCCGGCCGCGAGATCGAGGGCGCGCGACGCGGTGCGTCCTGCACTACTCGTGCTTCGCGTCCGCCTACCGCGGCGTGCCCGCTGCTCGAGCCGCCGCTCGCCCGCGCGCTGCGCCGCGCCGGGCTGCCGGTCGTGGCGATCATGCACGAGCTCGTGTTCCCGTTCGGCCGCGACGGTGCGCGGGGCCTGCTCTGGGCCGCTCACGCACCGCGCGGCGCTGGTCGAGATCGCTGCGCGCGAGCGAGCGGCCTCCTCGTCACCACCGAGGAGCGCGGCGAGTGGCTCGCAGAGCAGGCGCTGGCTGCCGCGGCGGCCGGTCGCGTTCGCGCCGGTCTTCTCGAACCTGCCCGCGCCGTCCGGCTCGCAGCTCCGACAGGCCGAGCCGCCGGTCCTCGGCGTGTTCGGCTTCTCCTACGACGGCTCCGCCGAGGTGGTGCTGGGCGCGCTGCGGCAGCTGGCGGACAGGGGCGCTCGCCCGCGGCTGCTGCTGATCGGCTCCCCCGGGCCGGACTCGCGCGCCGGCCGCGCATGGGCCGCACGCGCCGGCGAGCTCGGCGTCGAGCTGTCCTTCACCGGCGTGATGGAGCCCCAGCCGCTCTCGGACGACGCTCGCGCGCGTCGGATCTGCTGCTGTTCGCCGACCCGCCCGGTCCGACCTCGCGCAAGGGCACGCTCGCGGGCTCGCTCGCCTCCGGCGCGCCGCTGATCGCGCTCGACGGCCCCGCCACCTGGCCCGAGCTGGCCGCGGGCGGGCGCGGCGCGGATCGTGCCGCGCGACGGCCGCCGCCCTGGCGGACGCGATCGCAGAGCCTCGCTCGCCGATCCGGCGGGGCGCGCCGAGCTCGGTGCGCGCGGGCGCGAGTTCGCCGACGGCGAGATGGGCGCGGCGACGCACCGCCCAGGCCGTGCGCGGGCTGCTGGACGGGCTCGGCCGCTAGCCGGACCGCCCGGCGGGCCTTCGCGTGCCCGGGCGCTCGCTCAGCCAGTGCTCGCGGGCATCTCCGTAGGCGGTGAGCAGCGCGTCGAGATGGGCCCGTCGCGAGTAGCGCTCGGCGACCGTCGCCTCGCCGTTGGCGCCCATCGTCCGGCGCCGCTCGGGGTCGTCGAGCAGCTCGCGCAGCGCCCCGGCGAGCGCTGCGGCGTCTCCGGCCGGCACCGTCAGCCCCGAACGGCCGTGCTCGAGCCACTCGGGGATGCCGCCGACGGCGCTCGCGACGGCCGGACGCCGCGCGGCGAAACCCTCGATCCCGACCAGCCCGAACGGCTCCGGCCAGAGCGAGGGCATCGCCACGAGCGAGGCCTCGGCCAGCTCGCCGGCCAGCTCCGTGAGCTCCGAGCCAGCCGCGGAACTGCACGCGACCCGCGATGCCGAGCCGCGAGGCGAGCCGCTCGAGCCGCGGCCGGTCCGGGCCCTCGCCGCAGACGACCACCTCCGCTTCGAGGTCCCGCACGGCGCGGAGCAGCGTCGCGCCGCCCTTCGAGGCCACCAGCCGCCCGGCGAACACGACCTTCCGGCGCGCCGGCTCGTCCGGGGCGGGCGCGACCTCGAGCGTCGGGAAGTAGGGCACGACGCGCCGGCGCTCGAGCCCGGCGGCGCGCAGGTGGCGCTCCATCGCATGCGAGTAGCCGACACGAGGTCGGAGCGGCGCAGGGCCTCCAGCGCCCTCCCCGCCTGCCGGTAGTCGGCGGGGTAGGCGCGGACGTCCCAGCGGTGCGCGCAGCCCCGGAACAGGAGATTCGGCACGCAGCCGGGGCCGTGCGCTCGCTCGCAGCCCTTCCCCGGGCTGAAGTAGTGCACCCCGGACGCGCAGGCGAGGTAGCCATGCGCGCTGACGACGACCGCCGCGCGCGCGCGGAGGTGATCGACGACGGCGGGATCGTCGAGCTGGTTGAGGTGGACGACGTCGGGTTCATCGGCGAGCGCTGCGCCGAACCGCGGCTCCATCGCGGCCGTTTTGTAGAGGTGCGGGCTGTGCGTGCAGCTCGACGCCCTCGAAGCGCTCATCGCTTTCGATCCGCGCGACGAGCACCGACACCCGCAGGCCCGCCTCCGCGAGTGCCACGGCGCTTCGCATCAGGTGCGCCCCGACGCCCCCGTCGCGCACCCAGCGCGGCATCACGATCAGAACGCTGCGGGGCGCTGCGGCCGCCTTCAGAGGAGCTCATCGAGCCACTCCCGCCCCCCTGCTCGGATGCGCTCGTACATGCGCTCGGATTCCGTGAGCAGCCGCCGTTTCATCTCCCGCTCCCAGCGCGCGCGGCGCAGCTGGTTGCGCCGCCGCGCGAGCGCCCGCGCCGGCCCGAACCGCGGCAGGGGCCCCGGGCGCGGGGCGAGCGTGTGATGGAGCCTCGTCAGCTCCGCGTCGCGGAAGCCCGCGCCGTGGTGGTAGATCGCACCGCCGTACACGCCGAAGAACACGGGGTCGATGTCGTGCGACGTTGGAGCGCAGCACCTCCCGCCAGGGCGTGGCCGTCAGCTCGAGCTGGCGCAGCAGGTTGCCGCCGACGTCGCTCACGCGCCGCCCGAGTCCGTCCTCCCAGCGGTAGCCCGCCGACCAGTCGCCGCCGAGCGCACGCCAGGTGCCGACGGTCGTCACGCAGAACAGGGGGTGCGGCTGACGGTCGCCGAGGTTCTCCTCGCGGCGTACCGCGACCAGGCTCGCCGACTGCAGCCCCTCATCGATCAGGGGCATCGGGTCGGCGATCGGGAAGGCGTCGCCGTCGAGGAACATGAGCAGGTCCTCGCCGTGCGCCTGCGCGGCGATCTCGAAGGCGAGGTGATTGAGCTTGCCCGCGTGGGCGCCTCCCTGTTCGAGGACGTGGTCGAAGCCCTCGCCGTGGACCGGGTCGATTCCCTCCAGCGAGGTCCAGGTCTCGTACGGAACGCCGACGTGCGCGCGCAGGTGCGCGAGCTGGATCTCGATCCAGCGCGGGGATCCGAAGTGAACCGTTGCGATGTGGAGCAAACGACCCCTCTCGTGGCGCTCGCCGGAGCCGCGCGAGGAGCGCGGCCGGCCCGGCGCCGGATGGTAACTTCAAGGCATGTCCGCCGAGCCCGCGCGGCGCTTCCAGGACGCGGCCTCGGGGAGCACGCGACCGCAGTCATACCCCGACTTCTTCGTGGTCGGGCACCACAAGAGCGGCACGAGCGCCCTCTACGAGATGCTCCGGCGCCACCCGCAGATCTTCATGCCCGACCTCAAGGAGCCGCGCTTCCTGGCCAGCGACATGCGCTCGCGGTTCCGCTACGAGCGCGAGCAGCCGCACCCGCAGAGCGAGGAGGAGTACCTCGCCCTGTTCGCGCCGGCGCGCGCTCGATCAGCGCGTCGGCGAGGCCTCGGCTACCTACCTGTGGTCGCGCACGGCCGCGCAGCGGATCGCCGAGGTCTCCCCGCACGCGCGGATCATCGCCATCCTGCGCGAGCCGGCGGACTTCCTGCGCTCGCTGCACACGACCTTCGTGCGCGGACACGTCGAGTTCGAGACGGACCTGCGCCGCGCGCTCGCGCTCGAGGACGAGCGCCGCGAGGGGCGGCAGATCCCGAAGCGCTCCCACCTGCCGCAGCTGCTGCTGTATTCCGACCACGTCCGCTACGCCGAGCAGCTGGGGCGCTACCACGCGGTCTTCCCGGATGACCAGATCCTGGTCCTGATCTACGACGACTTCCGCGCCGACAACGCCGGCACGTTGCGCAGGGTGTTCTCGTTCCTCGGCGTCGAGGAGGACGCCGACGTCGAGCAGCAGGACGTCAACGTGACGAGCCGGACTGTCCGCTCACACCGCCTCCACGACCTCGTCGACGCGGTCGCCCTCGGCAAAGGCCGCGCAGGCTCAGCGGCCAGGACGTTCGTCAAGACCGTTGCTCCACGCCGCGTGCGCCGGGGGGCGTTCACAGCCACCCGTCGTCACCTCGTCACCGCCGAGGCGCCCGCCGAGGACCCCGCGCTGATGCTCGAGATCCGGCGCCGGTTCAAGCCCGAGGTGGCCGCAGCCGGCGAGCTCCTCGGCCGCGACCTCGTCGGCCTGTGGGGCTATGACGAGCTCGACTGAGGCGCATCCGCGCCCGAAGGTCCTGTACGTGATGGGCGCCGGGCGCAGTGGCAGCTCGATCCTCGGCGTGTGCCTGGGCAACTGCGACGGCGTGTTCTATGCCGGCGAGCTCGACAAGTGGCTGCCGCGCAAGGGGCTGCCGAGCCGCGGAGAGCCGCAGCGCCTGCGCTTCTGGGAGCAGGTGCTGGCGCGCGTCGAGCGCCCCGAGGCGCTGTTCGGGCGCGAGGTCCACAACAACCTGGAGCGCTCCTCCGCGCTGTTCCGCGCGCGCGGAGGAAGGGCGCGCCGGCGGCTGCGGGGCGAGTACCTGCGCATCACCGAGAGCCTGTATCGACGCGATCGCAGCCGTCGCCGGAGCGTCGGTGGTCGTGGACAGCTCGCACTACCCGCTGCGTGCGCGCGAGCTGCAGAGGCTCGAGGGGATCGAGCTTCACGTGCTGCTGCTGGTCCGCGATCCGCAGGGGATCGTCGCCTCCTTCGATCGCGACGACGTGCCCGAGCCGCGCTTCGGGGAGGCGAAGACGAACCTGTATCTGTGGCTCACCTACGCGCTGTCGGTCGCCGTGTTCCTGCGCCAGCCCGCCTCGCGACGGATGCTCGTCCGCCACGAGGATCTTCTCGCCGAGCCCGAGCGCGTGCTGCGCGGCATCCTCGACCGCCTCGGCTCGCCGGCCGCGGTGCCCGATCTCGACGCGCTGGAGATCGGCTGTCCGCTGCAGGGAAACCGGCTGCTGGCGGGCGACACGATCGCCCTTCGCCGCGCGCCGCGCGCGGCGCCCAGGAGCGGGCGTCGGCTCACGGCGCTGATGCAGCTGCCCTTCGCCGCGCTGTTCTCGCTCCTGCGCCCGGCCGTCGAGGCCCCCGATCGGCGCCATTCGGCGCCGGTATAGTGGCGCCGCCGATGACCGCCTCGACCGAGACCGAAGAGGCCGGGCGTCCCGCGCGCGGGCGGGTCCCCGACTTCCTGATCGTCGGGCATCCGAAGAGCGGCACGACGGCGCTGCACCAGATGCTGCAGCGCCATCCGCAGGTCTACATGCCGATGAAGGAGCCGCGCTTCTTCTCCCCCGAGCTGCGCTCGCGACTGAGCCGGCTCGGACCGCGGCGCGCCCCCGAGAGCCTCGAGGACTACCTGCGCCTGTTCGCCGGCGCGGCACCCGGGCAGCTCGCCGGCGAGGCCTCCCCCTCCTATCTGCGCTCGCACGAGGCCCCGGAACGGATCGCCGCCGTCGCCCCCGACGCCCGCATCGTGACGATCTTCCGGGAGCCGGCCAGCTTCCTGCGCTCGTTCCATCTGCAGTCCGTGCACAACCACGTCGAGACCGCCAAGAGCTTCCAGCGCGCGATGGAGCTCGAGCCCGCACGGCGACGCGGCAGGAAGATCCCGCGCTTCTCCCAGTCGCCGCAGACGCTGCTCTACTCGGACCACATCCGCTACACCGAGCAGCTGCGCCGCTTCCACAGCCACTTCCCGCCGGAGCACGTGCTCGTGCTGATCTACGACGACTTCCGCGCCGACAACGCGGCCACCGTCGAGCGCGTGTTCTCCTTCCTGGGGCTCGAGAGCATCGGCGAAGTCGTGCCGCTCGAAACCCCGACGCTCCCGAGCGTCCGCTCCCTCACGCTGCACCAGCTCGAACGGGTCGTGCTCGTGGCGCGCCGCAACCCGCACTCCTCCAGCCCGCTGCTGCGGGCGGTCAACGCGGTGCTCCCCTCGAGCTGGCACAGCGAGCGGCTGCAGAACGCCTGGCGCAAAGCCGTCTACGGTCCGCCGGAGGTTCCCGATCCGGGCTTCATGGACGAGCTGCGCCGCCGCTTCAGGGGAGAGGTGCAGGCGTTCGGCGACTACATCGGGCGCGACCTGATCGCCCTCTGGGGCTATGACCGCCTCGGCTGAGGGTGCGCCGAGCGCGAACGGCGCCCGTCCCGAGCCGGTCAAGGTCGTCTACCTGATGGGCTCGGGCCACAGCGGCAGCACGATCCTCGGCGTCACGCTCGGCAACTGCGAGGGCTACTTCTACGCGGGCGAGCTCGACAACTGGCTCGTGCGCAAGGGCGCCCCCCTGCTGGGCGGTGCCGAGCGCACGCGTTTCTGGAACGAGGTGCGAGAAGCGGTGCCGGGGGCCGAGCGAGCCTTCGGCAGCGACGGCCACCGCTACCTCGAACGCGCCTCGGCCGCCCTGCGCGCGGGCAGCGGCGCCGAGCGCCGCGCGACCCGGGAGCGCTGGGGGCCTGTCACCGAACAGCTCTACCGCGCGCTCGCGCGCGTGTCCGGGGCGCAGCAGATCGTCGACAGCTCGCACTTCCCGCTGCGGGCGCGCGAGCTCAGAAGGCTCCCCGGAATCGAGCTGTACCTGATCTTCCTCGTGCGCGATCCGCAGCAGGTCGTGCACTCGTTCGTCAGGAACGTGAACCGGCACGCCCTTGCCGAGCGGCGCTGGCGGACACTCGTGACCAACGCGGACATGTCGCTCACCTACCTGCTGGCGACGCTCGTGTTCCTCGGCCATCCGCGCGGGCGCCGGGCGCTGCTGCGCCACGAGGACTTCCTTGCGGACCCCCATGGTGTGCTGAGCGAGGTGTTCGCGCTCACGGGCGCGGAGGCGCCGCTGCCCGACCTCGACGCGCTCGAGACCGGGTTCCCGATGCAGGGCAACCGCCTGATCAAATCGGAAATGATCGGCTTCCGGCGCGGCACGGCGAAGCCGCCCGCGTCCTCCCGGATGACGAGCCTCTTGCAGCGGCCGTGGGAGGCGGTGTTCGCCCGCCTGGAACCGCGAATGGGTCCGCGCGCAGGGCGCGCGCGCGAGCAGGACCGCGGCGGGCCGCTGGACGGTACCGGCGCCGGCCCGAGATCGGCGCCGCTGTGAAGCCGGCTCACAGAGCGATCGCGTGGACCTCGCGCAGGCTCGGGCGCCCGGAGCTGCTCGCCGCCTTCGACCGGCATGCCCGGCAGGCGCTGCAGGAGGAGGTGGCGATCCGGGCCGTGCTCGCCGCCTCGCTGCGCGAGGGCTCGAGCTACGTCGATGTCGGCACCAACCGCGGGCAGGTGCTCGCGGAGGCGGCGCTGGTCGCGCCCCGGGCGCGGCTGACGGCCTTCGAGCCGGTGCCGGCGCTGGCGGCGCAGCTGCGCGCGAGCTTCCCGGCGCTCGACTGCCGGGAGCTCGCGATCGGCGCCACCGAGGGCGATGCCGAGTTCACCCATTTCCGCAAGCTCGACGGCTGGAGCGGACTGCGCCGAAGCCCCGCGATCAGCGACGAGCGCGGCGCTCCCGAGCAGATCGAGGTGCGGGTCTCGACGCTGGACCGCGAGCTGGCCGGAGGCCAGGCGCCCGATGTCATCAAGATCGACGTCGAGGGCGGCGAGCTGGATGTGATCCGCGGCGGGCGCGAGACGCTGGCCGGCGCCCGGCCGCTGATCCTGTTCGAGCACGTCGCCGAGGCCGCCGCCCTCTACGGCGCGAGCTCCGCGGAGCTCTGGGACGAGCTGTCCGAGCTCGGCTACGAGATCCTCGGGCTGACGGGCGGCACGCCGCTCGACCGCGCGCGCTTCTGTGCGCCGGGCGGCGAGATCAACTGGCTCGCGCGCCCCGCTGGAGGCTCCGCGCAGCCGGCGGCGGGACCGGCCGTCTCAGCCCGCGTCGATCTCGTCGTAGCCCCAGAGCGCGACCAGATCGCGTCCCAGGTACTCGCTCAGCCCCTCGACCTCGGGCCGCAGCCGCAGGCGCAGGCTGCGCATCAGCCGCTCATCGGGCGCCGGCGGCTCGCCCCAGGCCAGCCGCCGCTGCGCCGCGCGCAGCGTCGAGCGGCGCACGCCGCTCGGGACGATCGAGCTGGCCCGCTTCGCGACGCGGCCGAGCGGCCCCTCGCCGTGGGAGACCGCGTGCAGCGCGCTGTCCAGCCGCTGGGAGCGCATGCCGAGCGTCGGGTTGGGGTCGACGGTCAGGGCGGGCACGCTCTCGTCGACCGCGAGGAACCGCAGCACCTCGCGCACCGTCTCATCGTTGTCGGCGCGGAAGTCGTCGTAGATCAGCACCAGCACCTGCTCGCGGGGGAACACGTCGTGGTAGCGGCGCAGCTGCTCGACATAGCGGACGTGCTCGGTGTAGAGCAGCTCCTGCGGCCACAGCGAGCGGCGCGGAAGGTGCCGGCCGCGCCGGCGTTCGCCCTCGAGCGAGAGCGCGCGGGCGAGGTCGCGCTCGTCCTCGTAGTGCGGCCTGTAGCGCCTGCAGGTGGAAGGAGTGCAGGAAGCTCGCCGGCTCGCGCAGGATCGCGACGATCCGCGCGTCCGGGCGCGCCTCGGCGATCAGCGCGGCCGCCTGCGGGCGAGCGCAGGTAGGAGGCCGAGGCCTCCCCCGTCCGCTGCCCGGGCGCCGCCGTCGCGAACAGCGCGAGGTACTCCTCGAACGTCGCCGGAGGGTTGTAGCGGTGGGCCTCCCGGGGCAGCTCGGCGGCGAAGAAGATCGGCTCCTTCATCGCGGGCATGAAGACCTGCGGGTGGCGGCGCAGCATCTCGTAGAGCGCCGTGGTGCCGCTCTTGGAGTGCCCGACGACGTAGAAGTCCGGCGGGCGCCGAGCGCCGTCAGTCGAGCTCGTCATATCCCCACAGCGCGACGAGGTCGCGGCTCCAGGTACTCGCTGAGCGCCACGACCTCGGGCGCGAAGCGTCGGCGCAGCTCCGGCTGCGAGCTCGGCGATCGGGCGGCTCCGGCTGGGCGTAGACGAGCCGGTTTCGCAGCGTGGCGAGAACGCCCGCTCGGGCTCGCTCGGGCACCAGTGAGCCGGCCGCCCTGACCGTGCGTGCGCACGGCGCCGCGCCCGCCCTGGAGGGAGTTGACCGCGTCGTCCATGCGCAAGGACCGCACGCGCACGCTCGTGTTCGCCTCGACCAGCTCGATCGGGACCGTGTCGTCCACGCCGAGGAACCGCTGGACGCGCCGGAGCGTGCCTTCGTTGTCGGCGCGGAAGTCGTCGTAGATCAGCACCAGCACCTGCTCGCGTCCGAACGCGTCGTGGTAGCGGCGCAGCTGCTCGACGTAGCGGACGCGGTCGGTGTACCGGAGCTCGGGCGGCGCGGCACCGTCCGCCACGCGGCTCGGCGGGCGGGAGCGCCTCGGCTTCGAGCGCGCGGCGCAGGTCCAGCTCCTCCTCGACGCGGTTCTGCACCATCTCCATGTGCATCGAGCGCAGGAAGCTCGCCGGCTCGCGCAGGACGGCGACGATGCGCGCGTCCGGGCGCACGCGCGCGATCTCGGCCGCGGCCGACGCGCGAGCGCAGATAGGAGGGCGAGGCGTCGCCGGCGCAGCTGGCCGGGCGCTGCGTCCGCGAACAGCGCCGCGTACGCCTCGATCGTCTGAGGATGCTCGCCCACGCCGTGGGCCTGGAAGCGGGCGCGCAGGTCGGAGGCGAAGAAACGCGGCTCCTTGAGCTCGGACATGAAGATCTGGGGGTGGCGGCGCAGCATCTCGTACAGCGCCGTGGTGCCGCTCTTGGGGTGTCCGACGACGTAGAAGTCCGGGATCCGCAGCCCTGCCGGCGCCTCGCCGCGCTCAGTCGAGGCTGTCATAGCCCCACTCGGACACGAGGTCGCGGCCCAGGTATGAGCTGAGCGCCACGACCTCGGGCGCGAAGCGGCGGCGCAGCTCGCGCATCAGCTCCTCGTCGGGAGGCTTCGGAGCGCCGTGCACGAGGCGCTGCTGGGTGGCACGCAACGCGCGCGCCCGGACTCCGGCCGGCACGACGGACTTCACGGCTCCCTTGACGGTCCGCGACACCGGGCCGTGACCGACGGCGACCGCGTTGACGAGCCCGTCGAGCTGCTGCGAGCGCATCATCACACTCGGGTTCGCGTCGCCCACCTCGACGGGCAGCGAGTCGTCGACGCCGAGGAAGCGCCGCACGCGCCGTACGGTGCCCTCGTTCTCGGCGCGGAAGTCGTCGTAGATCAGCACCAGCACGCGGTCGCGCCCGAAGAGATCGTGGTAGCGGCGCAGCTGATCGACGTAGCGGACGCGCTCGGAGTAGAGCAGCGCCTTCGGGCGCACCGAGCGGCGCGGGATCTTCCGCCCCGCGCGCCGCGCCGGCTCGAGCTCGACCGCACGGCGCAGGCTCTTCTCGCTCTCGATGTGGTTCTGCAGCAGCTGCATGTGCAGTGAGCGCAGGAAGCTCGCGGGCTCGCGCAGGATCGCGATGATCGAGGCCTGCGGCGAGAGCCCGGCGATGCCCCGCGCGGCCTCGTGCGACCAGAGGTAGAGGGAGGACGCCTCGCCGACCCGCTGGCCCTCCTGCGCACCTTCGAACAACGACAGGTAGTCAGGGAGCGTCTCGGGCAGCGGCCCCGACCCCCGTGGCTGGAAGCGTCGCCGCAGGTCGGTCGCGAAGTAGGCGGGCTCCTTCAGCTCCGGCATGAAGATCTGCGGGTGCCCGCGCAGCATCTCGTAGAGCGCGGTGGTGCCGCACTTGGCGTGCCCGACGATGAAGAAGTCGGGCACCGTCACGAGCGCGCCTCCGCGCCCCCGCGACACCGGGTCAGTCGACGTGCTCATACCCCCAGCGTGCCACGAAGTCCGTTTCCAGATACTCGCTCACCGCCACCACCTCCGGCTTGAAGCGCGATCGCAGCTCCGCCATCAGCGCCTCGTCGGCCTCGGCGGGCGCCTGGTGAAGCAGCCGCGCGTTGACGGTCCGTACGAGCCCGCGCCGCATCTCCGCCGGCATCACCGACTTCAGCGCGCCCTTCACCGCCAGCGAGCCACGGCCGTTGCCGACCGAGACCGCGTGCATCAGGCGGTGCAGGCGCTGGGAGCGCATCTGGACGGTCGGGTTCGCCCGGCTCGGCACGACCGGAACCGTGTCGTCAACGCCGAGGAACCGCTGCACCCGCCTGACGGCCGCCTCGTTGTCCGCGCGGAAGTCCTCGTAGACGAGCACGAGCACGCGGTCGCGCCCGAAGGCCTCGTGGTATCGGCGCAGCTGCTCGGCGTAGCGGACGTGCTCGGAGTAGAGGAGCGCCTTCGGCCAGTAGGTGCGACGCGGGATCCGGCGCCCCTGCCGGCGCTCCTCCTCGAGCGCGAGGGCGCGTCCGAAGTCGTGCTCGGTCTCCACATAGGTCTCGATCAGCTGCAGGTGCAGCGAGCGCAGGAAGCTCGCCGGCTCGCGCAGGAGCGCGATGATCTGGGCCTGCGGCTGCACCGCGGCGATCGCCGCGGCAGCCGTGTGCGACCACAGGTAGAGCGCCGAGGCCTCGCCCACCCGCTGGCCCTCCGCAGCGCCTGCGAACCAGGCGCGGTACTCATCCAGGTTGCGGGGCGTGCCCTCCGGCCGCGGCGGGGTGCGTTCGTGCAGCTCGGAGGCGAAGAACCACGGCTCCTTGCTCTCGGGCAGGTAGAGCTGCGGGTGTTCGCGCAGCATCTCGTAGAGCGCGGTCGTGCCGCTCTTGGCGTGCCCGACGATGAAGAAGTCGGGTATGCGCCCGGCGCGCGCGGGAGCGCCGTTCGACCGGCGAGGCGGCCATCGCGCCCACCTCAGGACGCCACGGCCGGCTCGGAGCCGCCCAGCCTCACGGCAGCACCCCGCCGGGAGCGCCGGCCGCGATCCTCGACGCCGAGCGGTAGTACTGGTTCTCCTGCTGGAGCAGCAGGCGCGAGTCGAACGCGGCGAGGCGGCCCTCCTGGATCACCATCACGCGATCGCAGATGTCGAGCGTCGACATCCTGTGGGCGATGATGAACATCGTCAGGTTGCTGCGCAGCGCGGTCAGCGACTCCTGGATCAGCGTCTCGGAATGGGGGTCGAGCGCGCTCGTGGGCTCGTCGAGCACGAGCACCTCGGGGCGCGCCGCGAGCGCGCGGGCGAGGCAGATGCGCTGCGCCTGGCCGCCGGAGACCGCGTCGGCGCGCGGCCCGACGAGGGTGTCATAGCCCTTGCGCCAGCCGACCACGTCCTCGTCGATCTTGGCGAGCTTCGCGGCGCGTTCGACCTCCTCGTCGGACATGTCGCGGAAGTAGCGGATGTTCTCCGCGACGCTGGCGTGGAGCAGGCGCGGCGACTGCGGGCACGTAGGAGACGAGCCGGTGCCAGTCCGCGCGGCGGAACTCCGTCACCTCCTCGCCGTTGACGAGGTAGCGCCCGGCTTCGGGGCGGCGCAGCCGCAGCAGCAGCTGGATCAGCGTCGACTTGCCCGCGCCCGAGGGCCCGATCACGCCGATCGCTTCGTTGTGCGCCACGACGAAGCTGAGGTCCTTGAGCGTCGGCGTCCCCTGCCGGTAGGAGAAGTCGACGTGCTCGAACTCCATGATCTCGATCCGCTCGAGGTGCTCCTCGCCGTCCGGCGGAACGCTGTCCAGGTAGCGCTGCGCGGCGTTCTGGGTGCGTTCGATGAACGGCATCGACTGCGAGAGGCCCTGGTAGGCGGACTGCACGGACTGCCCGTTCGAGCCCGCCCGCACCAGGATCAGGATCACCGCGCCCGAGCGACGCCGCGTGGCCGCCTCCCGCGAGTTTCAGGACGACGAGCCCGAGCACGAGCAGCACGTAGATCAGGCTCTGGTACATGGCCGGGACGAGCCGGCCGATCAGCTGCGAGCTGTAGAAGAGGTCGCGCGCGGTGTCGATGTAGCCGTCGATGCGCGCGCGCTGCGCCGCCGCGACGCCGAACACCTGCGTCTCTTCGGCCAGCCGGTTGGACTCGGCGATGGCGCCGGAGTACCGGACCTGGGCCTTCGAGAGCGCGCGCGAGCGGCGCACCGCCAGGTTTCGCAGCGGGCGCAGGACCGCGAACATCGCGACCGCCGCGACGAACACGCCGGCCGCGGCGAGCGGCGTTGAGCGCGAACGCGAACGCCATCAGCACCAGGAAGTTGAGCGTCGAGGTGATCAGCGAGGTCGCCTGCAGCGCGCCACTCGTGGCCTGCACGACCTGTCCGGACATCGTCTCCTGCAGCTGGCCCTCGCGATCGGAGGACTGCACCCCCCATGAGGCGAGCGTGAAGGCCGTGAACAGCCGCTTGCGCAAGCTCGACTGGACATCCGCGGCGATCCGCGAGGGCAGGACCGAGAGCGGGAACTGCATCAGCAGGCGGAAGACGCGCCAGGCAGAACGCGGCCAGGAGCAGGGTGTTGGTCGAGACGTGGATGTCCAGCCCCTGCAGTTTCGTCTCGTGGTGGGACTTGTTCCCGGCGAGCACGACCGCGATCTGCGCCAGCACCGCGAGCATCGCGGCTTCTGTGAAGCCGGAGAGCACAGAGGCGGCCGCCAGCGCCCCGACCGTGCGCCGGCGCTCCCCGAGCAGCACGCTCAGGCGAGCGCCCATCTTCGCGGGGGAGATCGCGCCCCCCCGACCCCTCCTCGGCATGCCCCTCATACCGCGACCAGGCTACCGGGAGAAGCGTCGGCGCGGGCGGCGCGAGCGCGCCCGTCGCCGAGGAACCAGTAGCCCATCACGCCGGCCGCGAAGTACAGGTAGAGGCCGCCCGATACCCCGGTCGAGACCGGGCCGTCGATCGACATGAAGAAGACCGCGACCAGGGGCGCGGCGAGCGCCACCAGCAGCAGCTGCAGTTCGTTGTCCCGGACTTTCTTCAGGTGCGTCGCGGGCAGAACCATCAGGCGCAACAGGAAGCCGTACCAGAGCAGGATCCCGAACAGGCCGAGTTCCTTGACGAGCAGGTTGGGCTGCGTCTCGGCGTTGATGTTGTGCCCTTCGAACACTTCTTTGTTCTTGCCGCCGAAGCCCGACACGGACCCCGCTGTGCCGAGCCCGAAGCCGAACGGCTCTGCGGCGACGTATTTCGGGATCTGTGTCAGATCGTTGATCTTGTAGTCGGCCCCGGTGCCGGCGACCTTTTCAGGCGCGATGCTCGTGTAGCGCGAGAACACGTTCGACGCCGACGCTTTCCACGAAGAACTGGCCGACGGGCAGCGCAATCGCAGCAACGGCCACCACAGCGAGTATGGGCTTGGATATTCGTCTGCCCGCCACCAGCGAGTAGCCGACGAAGCCGGCTATCGCGAACGCGGCCGCCGACCACCTGCAGGCGCCCCAACCCGGTGATCACCCCCGCGAGACAGCCGAGGGCGAGCAACAGCGCCGCCCAGCGTTCCCAGCGCCGCCGCGCCAGCGCCAGCAGAGCGATCACGCCGGGGAGGGCCGCCAGGCCGATGCCGGCGCTGAAGCCCGCGTCGGAGCCGAGGCCGAACGGGCGCACGTGCCCTTCGCCGTTCGGGCTCACGTATTTACGCGAGGCCGGTCCGTAGACCTTGTTGTTGTAGCCGGACCCGAGGCTCGCGACTTCTTCCGGCGAGAGCTGCGTCTGCCCGGTCGAGGCGAACGCATTGAGCAGCGCCACCACGCCGAGCACCCAGAACATCAGCCGGAAGCGCTGCGGCGTGCGGATCAGCAGGTAGCCGAACCAGAAGAACGGCACCCACTGCAGCTGCTGGCGCCAGCCCCCGAGCGCGTGCAGCAGCCCCTGCGTGGCCGGGTTGAAGGACTCGGCGAGGACGAACACGATCCACGCGATCACCCAACCCGACAGCGGAGGCATGCGCGCAGGCGTGCGGCTGGCGATCATGCGGAAGATCAGGCCGAGCGTGATCGCCAGGATCAGGACGTCCTGAAGGCCCGAGGACAGCGCGCCGGCGTTCGCGACCAGCTTGAGCGGGCCGTTCACGCAGCCGAGGAAGATCACCAGCGCGGTCACCGACCGCTCGAGATGGGGCGTCGCCGCCATCCACCCCACGAGCAGCGCGACCGCGAACCCGCCCAGCGCCAGCGGGATCGACGGCTTCGGGACCGCGACCGCGATCCCGATCGCCGCGGCTGCGATCACGAGCGCGACGGCGCCCGCCATCAGCCCGTCGCGGACCCTGCGGCTGGTGACCGCCGGGTGGCCGCCGCCCGCGACGAGCGGGCGAGCCGCCGCGCTCATCGTCCGACCAGAGAACCGGGCCAGCGTCGTTGGGGGGTGGCGCCGGCGCCGTACTTCGAGATTTCGGCACGGGGGACGCCGTTGGCGACCACGCCGAGCACCGGCGCGGTCGGGGTGCGAGCGAGCAGCTGGTGGAGCTGCACCGCCGCCTGCTCGCGGGTGTGACCGAGCCTTGCGACGAGCACGATCGCCTCCACGATGCCGAGGAGGGGCATCACGTCGCTGACCGCGAGCGGCCCGGGGGCGTCGATCAGCACGCGGTCGTAGTCCTCAGCCGCCGAGCGGACCAGTTCGGCCATCGCGGCGCCCGCCAGGAGCGCCGGGGGGTTCGGCACCGGCGGGCCCGCGACCAGCGCCCAGACCGCGCCGGCGCCCTGGGGCGCGACGGCGGTCGCGACCGCGCCGTTGCTGGAGAGCGGAGCCGCGACCTGCCCTGCCACCGAATGCACCACCTGCAGCGCGTCCGCCAGCACGAGCCGTCCGGTGAGCACGTCGGAGAGCCCGCGATCCGGCTCGACGCCGAGCGCGCGGGCCTGGACCGGCCGGCGGAAGTCGGCCTCGATCAGCATCACCTGCTCGCCGCCTTCGCTGTGCACGAGCGCGAGATCGGCGGCGACCGTCGACTTGCCGTCGCCGGGCTCGGCGCTGACGAACAGGATCGAGCGCGGCGAGGAGTGCTGGGCCTCGCCGGGCAGGTGCTCGAGCATCAGCGTCGTCTGCAGCCGCCGCAGCGGCTCGACCAGATGCCGCGAAGGCGGCGGTCCATCCGTCACGCCGCACGATCGGGCTGCGCACCTTCGGCATCGACGTCAGCACCTCCTGGTGGAGCGTCGCCTTCGACGTCGGCCAGCGTGCGCAGCCGGCGGTTGAAGCGGCTGAGGAAGAACGCGGCGAACGCAGCCGAGCACGAGCGCGATCACGAAGGCGAACTCG
The DNA here is from genome assembly GCA_963738815.1 of uncultured Solirubrobacteraceae bacterium. GTDB lineage: Bacteria > Actinomycetota > Thermoleophilia > Solirubrobacterales > Solirubrobacteraceae > Palsa-744. Next base: position 112,622 of record CAVTXW010000004.1, on the reverse strand, counting down.
GCGTTCTTGCGCGGGTGGGGCGAGACGAGGGTGCTCGCCCTCGGCTTCGCCGGCTTGACCTGGCGCACGCCGACGATCCCGAGCTGCGCTTCGAGCTGGTTGATCTTGGAGCTGAGCTGGGCGGCCTGGATCACCGACGAGCCGCTCTGCTGCTTCGGCGCGGGCGCCGCTTTGCCTTTCGCGCTCGCCGTGCCGGTCGTGGGCGCGCTCGTGGTCTTGGCCGCTTCGAGCCTGTTGAGCTGCCGGCGGGCGAGCGTGAGCGCGGCCAGCACGTTGCGCTGGTGGGTCGCGGTCCAGCGTTTGACGTACACGGCGGCGACCGTGTTGGCGAGCAGAGCCGCGCCGCGCGGGCTGTGGGATTCGGCCGTGATCGCTGACGAACTGGCTCTTTTCCCCGGACTTCGCTTTGACCTTGCCTTTGGCGGCGACTTTGTCGATCTGCACCGTCGAGTTGCGCAGGGCCAGCTTGGCGCTTTCGACCACGACCGTGTTGATCAGGGCCGCCTGGTTGGCCGCCGCTCGTGACGGGGTTGCGCGAGCTCGTTTTTTCGGCGAACGCGGATTCGGCGCCCGGCGCCGAGGTACACCTGGGTCGACGCCTGGAAGGTCGCCGTCTGTTTCTTATAGTAGAAGTAGGTACCGGCCGCGACCAGCAGCGCGGTGAAGAGAATCAACCACTTCCGCCTCCAGATCGGAGGGAAGATCGCGTTGGCGTCGGTGGTCTCGTTCATCGGTCAGGATCCGTCCAGTACGTGCAGGCGGGGCCATGCGTGGCCATGTTCAGCTAGCTACGTAATCGGCCGCTAAAGAGTAGCGTGCAACCCCTATGCCGCTCGCACCTGCGAGGCCTTGTGCAGAGGGCCTTTCGCCCGCTCCTGACGCCCCCGCAGAGGGGCGTTCTCGCGGTTCGCCCGACGCCTGCTCGGAGCCCCGCCGCCGCGCCCCGCGACACAGCGCATGAGCCGCCGGCTGCTCGTCGTCAGCCACCCCGCCGTCGTCGGGGTCAACCAAGAGGTCTACGCCGAGCTGCGCAGACGCGGCTGGGAGCCGACCGCTCGTGGTTCCGGCGCGCTGGCGCAGCGAGTTCTCGCAGGCCGAGCTGCGTCCGGCGCCGATCGCCGGGCTCGAGGGCGCGCTGCGGCCGACGCCGGTCGCGCTCGCCGGGCGCCCGCAGCGCCACTTCTACCTCGCGCGGCCCGGGGAGGCTGATCGCGCGCGTCCGCCCCGACGTCGCGTTCCTGGAGGCGGAGCCGTTCTCGCTCGTCGCATCGCAGTGGCGCCGGCCGCTGGTGCGGCGCGGGCATCCCCTTCGGCGTCCAGGCGGCCGAGAACATCGACCGCGCGCTGCCGGCGCCGATCAGGCGGCTGCGCTCGCGGGTCCTGCGCGACGCGGCCTTCGTCGCCGCGCGCTCGGAGAGCGCGGCGCGGCTCGCGCGCAGCTGGGGCGCGCGCGGCGAGGTGCGCCTCGCGCCGCACGCGGTGCCGCCCTGGGAGCCCGTCGCCCGACCACGGCGAGCGGGCCGTTCACAGTCGGCTACGCGGGACGGCTGGTCGAGAGCAAGGGCCTGCGCGACCTGCTCGCCGCGATGCGCATGCTGGCGGCACCCGTGGAGCTGGTGCTGATCGGCAACGGCGAGATGCGCGCGGAGCTCGAGGGGGCCGAGATCCCCGGCTCGCGCGTGCGCGTGCTCGACGGGCTCGGCCACGACCGCATGGCGGAGGGCTTCGCCCAGCTCGACGTGCTCGCGCTGCCCTCGCTGACGACCCCGACGTGGAAGGAGCAGTTCGGCCGCGTGATCGTCGAGGCGCTCTGGTGCGGCGTGCCCGTCGTCGGCTCGGACTCCGGCGAGATCCCGTGGCTGATCGAGCTGACCGGCGGCGGGCTCGTGTTCGCCGAGGGCGACGCGGCCGCGCTCGCGAGACGGCTCAGGGAGCTGCGCGAGGACCCGGCGCTGCGTGAGCGGCTCGCGCGCGCAGGGCGGCGAGGCCGCGCGGCGGCTGTTCTCGGTGCCCGCCGCCACCGACCCGCTCGAGCAGATGCTCGAGCACGCGCTCGGCCGCGAGGCGCCGGCCGGTCCTGAGGGCGCCTCTCAGGCGGCGCGAGCTGCTCGAACAGCTCGTGGTGCTCGCGCACCATCTGCTCCCAGCGGAAGCGCAGCGCCGACTCGCGCGCCGCCGCGCCCGACGCGGGCGCGCAGCCCGGGGTCGGCGCCCAGCTCGCGCAGCCGCGTCGGCGATCTCCTCGGCGCGCGGCTCGACGAGGTAGCCGCTCTCGCCGCTCGTGATCAGCTCGCGCACGCCGTTGACGTCGCTCGCGATCACCGGCAGCCCGCTCGCCGCGGCCTCGAAGGCGACCAGCGAGAACGTCTCGTAGCTGGAGGGCAGCACGAACGCGTCCGCCATCGCGTAGACCGGGCGCACGTCGGCGCGCACGCCGAGCCACCGGATCCGCTCGTCGACGCCCAGCTCGGCGGCGAGCTCGCGGTAGTGGCGGGGCTGCCCGCGCCCGGCGACCGCGAGCTGCCAGCCCGGCGCGAGCGCGAGCGCCTCGATCAGGTGGCGCAGCCCCTTGTGCTCCCAGTCGCCGCCGATGAACGCCGCGACGAGCGCCCCCTCGTCGAGGCCCAGCTCGGCGCGCAGCGCCCGGCCCTCCGCCGCCGCCGCGCCGGGCGCGAACTCCGCCGTGTCGACGCCGTTGTGGATCGTGCGGACGCGCGCAGCGACGGCGGGGAAGCTGCGGCGCACCTCCTCGGCGACGCCGTCGGAGACGCACACGAACCAGGCGTCGCGGTTGCGCCGCACGCACAGCCGTTCGGAGACGCGCTTGACCGCCCCGACCACCTGCCCGTACGAGCGCGTACGCGCGCGCCCGGCCGCCCCGGCTTCGCGGTGTAGGCCTGATGGCAGCAGTGGATCGCGACGCTGTCGACGCGGTTCACCACGATCGCGCCCGTGCTCTGAACGACGCCGCGGCGCCGGCGCCGGACGGCGAGCGAGCCGGCGAGCGCGAACCACGGGTAGGCGATCAGGAACGGACGGCTCGGGCCGCGCACGCGGTGGAACTCGACGCCGCTGCCCGTCCGGCAGCACGCATTTGCGCGCGATCACCGTCACCGGGTGGCCGCGCTCGCGCAGCCCGACCGCGAGCTCCGCGAGCTGACGCTCCATGCCGCCGACCGCGCCGACGTCGTGGGCGACGATCGTCACCGGCACGTCGCCGGCGCGGCTCGGCGCTCGATGCGCCCGCCGGGGCGCCGGCGGGCGCGGTGCGGGCCGGCGCGCTCAAGCCGGCTGCGCCGCGGCGGACGAGGGGAGCTGGGACTGCAGGCGGGCGAACACGCGCCCGCGCATCGCGGCGTCGGTGTAGTCGCGCAGGAAGCTCTCGCGTCCGGCCGCGGCCAGGCGCGAGCGCAGCTCGGGCGAGTCGACGAGCGTCTCGAGCGCGTCGGCGAGCGTCCTCGGGCTCGCCGCGTGGGCGCCAGCACGCCCGTCTCCATGTTCGCGATGAACTCCGAGGGGCCGCCGGAGTCGACGGCGAGGACGGCCACGCCGCGGGCCATCCCCTCGAGCAGCACGATCCCGAACGGCTCGGGGTCCGAAGCGTTCACGAGCACGTCCATGCGCTCGATGTAGGGCCCGGCGTCAGGGACCTGGCCGGTCATCGTGACGTGGCCCTCGAGGCCGAGCTCGGCGACGAGCCGCGGCAGCGACGCCGCGTACTCGGGAGAGAGCTCGTAGGCGTCGCCGCCGACGATCAGGCAGTGGAGCTCGCGCCCGCGCGCGCGCAGCAGCGCCTGCGCGCGCAGCAGCCGGTCCTGCCCCTTCCACTGCTGGAGGCGCCCGACGATCCCGACCACGGGCACGCCGGCGGGCAGCGCGATCGCCGCCGGCTCGCCCGTCGGCGGCCGGGACCGCCGACCCGGCCGCGATCGGGAACGTCTCGCGCACCGGCCGCAGCCGCCGCTGGGCGCGGGCTGCCGCCGCGCGAGTAGCAGAGGATCGCGCGCGCGGGAAGCGCCGTCGCCAGGCGGTCGATCGCGCTGCCGTCGGGGATCGACTGCTGCCACCACAGGACGCGCGAGGACATCCCGGCGAGCAGCGCCGCGCGACGAGCCGTAGAGCTGCGTCTTGGCCGACCAGTTGAGGATCAGCGCGGGCCGGCGCGCGCGCATGATCGCCGCGAGCCGCCGCACCGCGCCCGCGAAGCGATGGAGCTGGCGCAGCCGCCCGACGGGCAGCACCGTCACAGCGAACCCCGCCGCGGCCAGCTCGCGCGCCCACGGACCGTCGTCGAAGAACACGAGCTCGAACTCGAACGGCCCTTCCGCGGCTCCGTCGAGGATGCTCTGGAGCATCGCCTCGGCGCCGCCCGCGCTGCGTCCCCCACGGGATCGTCACGAGCACGCGATGCCTCGCGGGAGGGGCGCTCTCGCGCCGGAGGCCTCCCGCCCGGCCGGCGGCTGCGCTGACCCCCTCGGACACGGTCAGATCGTAGCCGGAGAATGCGGGGTCGGCCGGCGCTCCATGCCGTCCTCGAGCGCTGGAATATGCTCTCGCCCCGCCGGGCGACCGCATGGAACAGGAGACGCGCACCTACTCAGACCAGCTCGCCTCCGCCGGGGCGTCGATGGAGCCCATCGTCGCGGCCGCGCTCGATGCAGCGCGCCCGGAGGCAGGTTTGCGCTGGCTCGACATCGGCTGCGGGCGCGGCGATCTGCTGCGGCTGGTCCGCGACCGTTGGAGCCCCGCCGCGCTGGCCGGGCTCGACCCGATCGACTGGCTCGACGACGATCTCCGAGACGACGTGGCGTTCAGCACCGTGGCCGGCGAGCAGATGGGAGCGCTGCCGCCCGCGGACCGTGTGCTGCTGGTCGAGGTGATCGAGCATCTCGAGGCACCCTGGAGCACCTTGCGCGAGGCGGCCCGCCTCCTCGCGCCCGGCGGCTGGCTCGTCGTCTCGACCCCGAACGTCGCGACGCTGCGCTGCCGCCTCGAGCTCGCCGTCCGCGGGGAGCTGACGCCGTTTCGCGTGGACAACCTCCCGCACATCTCCCCGGCCCTCCCGCACGTCACCGTGCGTGTGCTGGAGGAGGAGGGATTGACGTGTGAGCCGACCGCGTTCGCGGGCGCGGACGTGATCCCCGTGACCGGAGGGCGCATCTGGCCGGAGGCGATCCGCTCCCGTGCGCCGAGGCTGCTCTCGGTCTCGGCGGTGGTTGCCGCGCGGCGTCCCGCATGAGCGAGGCGCCCCGGGAGGAGCCGGGCGCCGGCCGTCCGGCGGCCGTCCTGGCCCACGACTACCTGCTGGTCCTGCGCGGCGCCGAGCGCGTGTTCGCCCAGATGGCGGACATGTATCCCGGGGCGCCGCTGCTGACGCTGCTCTACGACCGCGATGCGACCGAGGGGCGCTTCGCCGGACACGAGGTCATCACCTCGCCGCTGCAGCGGCTGGGCGGCGGCGCAGGAGCAACTTCAGGCGCCTGCTGCCGCTCTACCCGTGGGCCGTCGGCAGGTTGCACCCGCCCGCCTGCGAGGTGCTGCTGAGCAGCAGCAGCGCGTTCATGCACGGTCTCCGCGCGCCGGCGGGCGCCGTGCACGTCTGCTACTGCCACGCGCCCTTCCGCTACGCCTGGTACGAGGAGGCGCGAGCGCTCGCGGAGGCGCCGCGCGCGCTGCGTCCTGCCGCTGCGCGGCCTGCTGGCGGCGATGCGCCGCTGGGACCTGGCCGCCAGCCGCCGCGTCGACCGCTACGTGGCGAACTCACGCCTCACCCAGGAGCGGATCGCGCGCTTCTACGGCCGCGAGTCCGAGGTCGTCCACCCGCCGGTCGACACCGCCCGCTTCCAGCCCGGCGAGCCGGGCGAGCACCTGCTGATCGTCTCCGAGCTCGTTCGCCACAAGCGCCTGGACATCGCGCTCGAGGCTGCGCGCCGCGCGCGGGCGCCGATCAGGGTGGCCGGCTCGGGCCCCGACCACGAGGCGCTTGCAGCCGCCTTCCCGGAGGCCGATTTCCTGGGCCGCGTCGGCGACGGCGAGCTCGAGCGTCTGTACGCGAGCGCGCGCGCAGTGCTCGTCCCGAGCATGGAGGAGTTCGGGATCACCGCCGTCGAGGCGCAGGCCTCCGGACGCCCCGTGATCGCCGCCGCCGCGGGCGGCGCGCTGGAGACGGTGCTCGACGGCCGCACCGGCCGCCTCGTGCCGCTCGACGACGTGGAGGCGTTCCGCGCCGCGATCGAGGAGCTGGACGGCTCCGGCTTCGATCCGGCCGAGGCCGTCCGGAACGCCGAGCGGTTCTCGGTCGAGGCCTTCAGGCGAGGCTTGGACACGCAGGTCTCCGCCGCGCTGGCCGCGCGCCGCTGAAGCAGCCCCGGAGCGCCGGGCGGCCCCTCTGAAACCAGTAGGCTGCGCCGCCGATGGCCGGCCGATCCCTGCACATAGCGTGGCTGGGCGCCGGGCCGAGCGCGAAGGAATCAGGCGGCGTCCCCGGCGTGGCCAGAGAGCTCGTAGAAGGCCTCGCCGCGCAGGGCCATCGCATCGACTGCTTCCTGCCCTCGGCGGTCCGGGAGCTGCCGCCGCACCTGCGCGAGCTCCCGAACGTGACCTTCGTCCAGGGGACGAGCGAATGGCGCTATGACCGCTGGTACAGCCGCGGCTCGATCGCGATCTTCCTGAGCGGTCTGCTCGCGCGGGCACTCGGCTCGCTGCGCCTGCGCCGCGAGGTGCTGCGCCGCCACCGCCGCGACCCCTACGACGTCCTCTACCAGTTCTCGAACATCGAGTCGCTCGCGGTCCCGGCGCGGCTGCGCGGCCACGTCCCGCTCGTGATCCACCCCGAGACGCACATCGCCGGCGAGCTGCGGTTCCTCTGGCGCGAGCGCCGGCTCGCACTGCGCTGCCAGTCCAAGCGGAGCTTCGCGGCGGTGGCCGCCCCGATGGCACTGCGGTCCGTCGTCCAGCGCTTCCGTGTGCGCCGCGCGGACCTGCTGATCTGCATCAGCAGCGTCTTCCGCGACCACATCCACAACGACTACGGCTTCCCGCTCGAGCGCACCGTCGTCGTGCCGAACCCGATCCGCTTCGAGCGCTTCACGGCGCCCGAGCTGGAGCGCGGCCTCTCCGAGGAGCCGATCGTCCTCGTGCTGGGCCGGATCTCGGCCCGGAAGGGGGTCGACGACGTGATCGCGGTCGCTCGCGAGCTGCTCTCGCGCGGCTCACGGGCACGCGTGCGCGTCGTCGGCGGCCCGACCCTGTGGTCGGACTACCGCCCGCTGCTCGATGACCTGCCGGCGGAGAACTCCGAGTTCGCCGGACGGATCGCGCCGCCCGAGATCGCCGGCTGCCCTGGTGCGCTGCGATCTGATGCTGCAGGCGGCGTGGTACGAGCCGTTCGGGCTCACGGTCGCAGAGGGGCTCGCCTGTGGCCTGCCGGTGGTCGCGACCAGCGAGGTCGGGGCGATCGAGGGCGTCGACCGCGCCGTCGTGGCCGAGACCGCGCCAGGCGACGTATCGGCGATGGCCGATGCCGTCGAGCGCCTGGTCGCCGAGCTCGAAAAGGACGCCGGCGCGGTACGGGCCACGGCCCGAAGCGAGGCCGAGCGCCTGTTCGCCGCCGGGCCTGTCTGCGCCCAGATCTCAGACGCGTTGCAGGCGCTCGTGCATGGCGTACCGAGCTGAGATCGTGGCTACCCTCTGTCTTGGAGGAGCACTGCCCGGAAACCGGGGGAACCCGTCGCCGCCACGGATCGGCAACCGAGATGCTCGAAAGGACCGACTTGTCGCGCAGAGGAAGAGCCGCCAGGAGGACCGCGACCGCCTGCCTGCTTGTGCCGGCGGTGCTCGCGCTTGCAGCCTGCGGCCACGTCAGCGCCAAGAACCCGGCCTCCGCTGCCGCCGCGCAGGAAGAAGCGAGCCAGGAAGAAGCCGCGCTGCGAAAGGAAGAAGCCTCCGAAGTGGCACAGGATCAGGAAGCGCTGTCCGTGATCGAATCGCGTAAGAAAGAAGAAGAAGCGGAAGCCACCGCCAAAAGCACCGAAGCCAGGGCCAGGGCAAAGGCGAAGAAGCGCGAAAAGCAGGCCGCGGAAGCCGCGAAGCGCAAACAGAAAGAAGCGGCGAAGAAGAAGGCCGAAGAAGCCGCCAAGAAGAAACTCGAAGAAGAAGCGAAGAAGAAAACCGTGACGGCCAAGCAGGCGCCCGCGCCGGCGCCGGCCAAGAAACCCGCACCGGCGAAGACCAGAACCAAAGAATCGATCAGCGCGCCGCCGACCGTGACGGCGCCGGAAGGGTCCGGCTGAGATGGACCGCGTCGAGATCCCGGCGCCGCGCGGCCGCCGGCTGTCGCTCCTGCTCGCCGGCTGCCTGGCCGCGGCCGTTCTCGCGGGCTGCGGCGGCTCGGAAGGCGGCGGCGGCGGTGGCGGGGAAGGCAAGGGCGAAGGCGAAGCCGCGCCCGGCATCCACGCCGGCGAAGAAGCTCAGGCACCGACGGCGAGCGCCAAGGCCGCCGAACAGGCCTCGCTGAAGCGCGAAAAGGCCGAACTCGCCGCCGCGGCGCACCACCGCGAACAGCTCGAACGCGAACAGGCGGCCGCGGTCGCCGCCCACCACAAGACGAAGGGCTCGGGCCACAAGCGCAAACACGCCTCTGGCTCCGAACGGCACCGCAAGCGCAGCACGGCGAAGAAACGCAGCACCGGCACGGCGAAGAAGCACGAATCGACCGCCGAACAGGAAGCCCGCAAGCGCTTCGAAGCCGAAGAAGCGCGCGAAGCCGCCGAATTCAAGCGCCAGGCGAACAAGGAAAAATAGGGGCGCGGGACGCGCCCCCGCGGTGGGGAGCGCCGGTCAGTCCGATCGGCCGTTGCGGGGCGCAAGGCGCGGGTTGCGCAGGCGGTGCTGAGCAGGTAGCGGGGAGACGGCGTGGTGCGGCTCGGAGCGCGCCGGTCTCGGCGACGCGGCGGCAACTCGAGGTCCCAGGTGCTCAGCGCCCGCCGGCTTCGGCGTCGTCAGGCGATGCGGACCCCGCACAGGCGGCGCCGTCCGTCACAAAGAGCGGAGCGCAGGCGCTCAGAGCCCGCGGCGACCGACCACGTGCGGGACGGTGCGCAGCAGGATCTTGATGTCGGTCCACGGGGACCAGTTGGCGACGTAGAGGTAGTCGATCGCCACCATCTCGCGAAGCGGCACGCGCGCCGGGCCGAGGATCTGCCACGGCCCCGTCATACCCGGCATCAGCTCGAGGCGGCGGCGGTGCCAGCCCTCGATCCGCTGGTCCTCCTCGATCACGAGCGGCCGCGGGCCGACGAGGCTCATCTCGCCGCGGACGATGTTGAAGAGCTGGGGCAGCTCGTCGAGCGCGCTGCGGCGCAGCCAGCGGCCGACGCGCGTGACGCGGGGATCCTCGGCGATCTTGAAGAGACCGTCCATCGCCTCGTTGCGATGGCGCAGTTCATCCTTCATCTCGTCGGCCCCGGGCACCATCGTGCGGAACTTGAGCATGTAGAAGCGCTTTCCGTGCCTGCCGACCCGGAGCTGGCGGAAGAACACGGGGCCGCGGCTGTCGAGCTTGATCGCGATCGCGATCGCGATCAGCAGAGGCGAGACCGCCAGCAGGCCGAGCGAGGCGCCGGTGATGTCGAACGCGCGCTTGAACTTCGCCGAGGAACGCGTCAGGTCGAAGCGCCGCACGCCCATCACGGTCACGCCGTGCAGGTCGTCGAACTCGACCGAGGAGCCGACGACCTCGAGCAGTCGCGGAACGACGCTCACGCGCACCCCGACGGCCTTCAGCGTGCGGACGAGGTTCAGCATCTCGCCGGCGTCGGCGCTGCGGGGCGCGATGATCGCGCGGTGCACGTCCAGCGTCTGGGCGAGATCGCGGATCTCGGCGAGACGGGACTCGGAGAAGGAGTCGCTCGACCAGGGCGCGACCTTGTCGAGGTCGAGGTGCGCGACGACCGTCGCCTTGACGCCGCCGCCGCATGCAAGCTTCGAGCGGATCGTCGCGGCCGACATCTCGTCGCCGATGAACAGACAGCGCTCGGCGGGCGCGATCGCCAGCGCCAGGATGCGGGCGACCGAGCGGAACAGGATCAGCAGCACGGCGAGGGCCAGCCACAGGATCAGCGCCTGATGGCGCCCGAGCGCCCCCTCGACCAGCAGCCCGCCGAACAGCCAGGCCACCACGGTGCACAGCGTCGCGAGCTGGAACAGCTTCGGCGCCTCGTCCAGCGTCGTCTTGCGCATCAGCGTCTCGTCGCGGTCATACAGCCCGGTGAGCTTCGCCGCCACGAGCAGGATCGGGATCTCGATCAGAGCCGCCCACGTCAGTTTCAGCGGGCGCGCCGAGAGCTCCAGCGTGAGCAGGAACGCCCCGACCAGCGCGAGGAGGTCAGCGACAGCCAGCGAGCGGCGGAACAGCGAGTCCCGCCGCAGCGAGGCCGCGGGGCCGCGGACCTCGGCGATGCCGGGGATCAGGACGCGTCGTCGTCCGAGACCAAGAAATCCGCGTGCTGGCGGTGCCAGGGGCTGCGTGCCCCATGGCACGCTTGCCTCAGATGGACTCCCCGTCTCGACACTCATCGCGTCTCCCCGCCTCCTTGCTCGCTATCCGGCCCCCGCAGATAGTCGACCACCTGACCTCAACAAATGTCGAGATTCGGTGATCCCTCTCAGGCTGGGCATCATAAACACGGCCGATACCTAAAGCAAGGCCGCAGAAGGCAGGTTCACCCGTTCGGGTGAGCGGCCCTCGCAACCGGCCGGAGAGACTCGAATCAGTCGAAATCGGGGCGCGGCGTCACGTCCGTCGCTCCCGTCGCGACGCGTCCGTCGGCGGACACCGCCGTCAGCGGCGTGGTGTCTTCGACCGCCTCCGCGGCCGGGCCGCCCAAGCACCCGATTCCCACGGCCGTTTGCTCCACAGCCAGTAGACGGCCCCCGCGCCGAGGATCGCGCACAACGTCCATCCGAGCGTTTCGGTGTCGAGCCCTACGTACTTCAGCCCCGAGGCCGTGATCACGAACGTGATCACGGGCCGCACGTAGCGGTCCGGCGCGCTCGAGGAGAACATCGAGCCGATCAGCACGGCCGGGACGCTGCCCAGGATCAGCGAGACCGTGACCCCGAATTCGACGTGCCCGAAGGCGATCGCGCCGAGCGCCGCCGCCAGCGTCAGCGGCACCGCCTGGGTCAGGTCGGTGCCGACGAGCTGGTTGGCACCGATCATCGGGTACAGGAACAGGAGCATCACGATCATCAGCGAGCCTGACCCGACCGAGGTCATGCCGACGACGACGCCGCCGATCACGCCGATCAGGATCGTCCTGGCCGGGTGGGGCTGGACCTCGTGCACGACGGCGGTCCGGCTCTGTCCGGTTCGGCGGTCGAGGACGTAGCGCAGCACCATCGCGCCGGCTCCGACCAGCAGCGCGGCCCCGAGCACGCGCTCGATCGTCGTCTGGGCGTTCTTGTCTCCGCCGAGCAGGTGCAGGAAGTAGGCCCCGAGGAACGCAGCCGGCACCGAGCCGATCACCATCCACTTGACGAGCTCGAGGTTGACGGTGCGTTTGCGCAGGTGCACCGCGGCCCCGAACGGGCGCATCATGACAGCGGCGACGAGGTCGCTCGAGATCGCTGCGGCCGGCTTGACGCCGAACAGCAGGATCAGCATCGGCGTCATCAGCGCGCCGCCGCCCGCCCCCGTCATCCCGACCAGGAAGCCGATGATCGCGCTCCCCAGCACGATGTATGGGTCGATGTGCATCTCGCTCCAGGTCCCTCGTACGGCCGTGGTGGGGCGGCCCTCTCCTCCGGTCGGCGGCACCTCCCGCGGCCGAGCGTCGGCACGATAACAGCGTTCCTCATGTTGTCAACTGCCTTTGGGGGCAGAGCTGAGGAGAGCAGCGCGACGCGCGGATCTCGTATGCGGACACCGGCACGCTCAGCGCGGACGCGCGCCGGCTCGAGCCCGAAAACACGACCGGCCCGCCCCATCCTGGGGCGGGCCGGTCGATCCTCCGCACCGGCCGTCCTGGCCGGCGGTCACGCGAGTGCTACTCCCGGATCAGTCTTCGATCCCTTCGAAGCCTTCTTCGGACGAAGCGAGCAGCGTCTTGGGCAGGGCGTTGTAGTCGTGGGCCTTGATTTCCTTGGCGCCGGCCTTGCCGCCGATGAACCCGACGTAGTCCTTCACCGTCTGCGCCTCGGCGGCGTTGCCACCGTGGCTGGCGTAGGCTTCGTAGTTCGTCAGCGCAAGAACGTACGTCAGACCGCAAATCGGGTAGGACTTCGATTCGCGTTTCGCGGCGACTTCGTTCCAGTTGCTCTTGACCGACGGCGGCGGGAAGCTGCCGACCCCGTTGGAGTATTCGGTCTTCTTGCAGTTGGATTCAGCCGTCGCGGCAGTGTCGCCGTTGGTCGACGGGTCCGTGTACTTCCTTTTGTGCGTGGTGCCTTTCGAGGTCACTTTGACTTTGTCGCTGGCTTCGACCTCGAGCCAGAAGCGCGACGCGCTCTGACCCGTGAAGCCGCCGTTGGCGGGGTTGCGAGCCTGGGCGAGGTCGGCGTAGCCGATCGCACCCGGGGTTTCAGCGACTTCTTTCAGCACGCCGGTGTTCGTGCTGGTTTTGGCGTGCACGACTTTGGCAGCGGTCGGCCACGACTGGTTCAGCGTGGTGGCGCCGACTTTGGTGCCTTCGGCGAGTTCGCCCCAGGTGTTTTCGCCGCCCGATTCGTTGGCGAGTTTTTCCTGGTCGTTGTTGAACAGCGACTTCTTGAAGATGTGCGTCGTGCCCGAGCTGTCCAGACGGACGACCGGGGTGATCGTGTCTTCAGACGGGACGCACGTGCCTTTGAGTTCGTTGCCGGTACCTTCGTCGGCGACGATTTCACTCCATTTTGTGACGCTGCCTTTGTAGATCCCCTCGAGGGTTGCCTGGTTGATCGCCAGGCGACCGGCAGCGACCGTCGAGGTGGCTGTGCAGCCCGCCGGCAGGTTGACGACGATCGCCTCGGCGCCCTGCACGACCGGGATGGTCATCAGCTGCGAGCTTTTGCCCGCGTCGGCCTCTTCTTCAACAGCGGTTTTTTCGGCCGGGTTGACCGTGTTGTCCGTGCCGACGAAGCCGACCGTGCCGTACAGCTCTTTTTCTTTCCATTCCTTGTAGCCCGCGCCGGAACCGATCGAGCGGTAGCCGATCGTCGGGTTTTCGCCTGCTTTGGTGCAGCCGGCTTTGTTGGTGTTGAAGCCTTTTTTCCAAAGTTCCTCGGCTTCAAGCTGGAACGACGAGCCGGCGCCTTCGGTGCTCGTGCCTTTGCAGTGACCCGGCAGCGCGGCGCTCGCGGCACTCGGCACCGCGAACGCGGCCACGGAGGCCGCTGCAACTACGCCCGCCGAGAGAGCCCGGCGCGCAGAAAAGACCTTCATTACTCCACTACCTCCTGGTTAGCAGGTTCCGTTGCCGACCATGGCAGGAGTCATTCCCCACCTCGACCGACCTCACCGGCGCGCCATCCCTCGACGCCCCGCACATCAGTCTGCGCCCCGTAGTCTGGTCGCGGCCGGGGGCCAGAGTGTTTACAGCCGGTGACGTCTCGGGTTGTTCACAAGTGCCGAGCGAGGCTTCACAAGCCATACACGGTCGCTTCACACCGCACGAGTGAAGCCGCCGATCGTCGCAAACCTATGGCCTTCTGGATGTGTGACGCCTGATTGACAGGTGCGTTACACACGCTTCACAGCGCGTCAGTGTTTCTTCTTGACAGCCTTGAGCGTCACGATCGCCGTGGTCGTGTGCGCCCCGCCTCCGGGGTCGCGCGCGACGATCGTGAGCTTGGCCCGAATGCTGTGGAGTTTGCCGAGCAGCGCCTTGGCCTTCGCGGTCAGGTGCAGCGAGACCACCTTCAGCTTGCCGCCGGCGATCGAGAAGGACGCCGACGCCAGCGTCAGGATCGCCTTCTTCTTCGCGGCGTGCGCGGAGCTCGCCGCCACGGCGGTGAGCGTCTTCAGCTGCACGCTCCCAGAGCAGGTCGTCTCGCCGGCCGGGCAGCTCAGCTTCAGCGTGAAGGCACCATTGGGCGCGACGCTCGCGGCCGAGCCGGAGACGGTCACGATCGGCACGGGCTTCTGCGTTGTTTCGTGTTCGACGCCTTTGGACGGCGGCGGAGTTTCAGTCGTTTTTTCGCCGCGGCGGCGGAGGAGGAGGGCCGCCCGAGCCGGCCGACGTTTTGAATTCCTTGTCCGCGCCCTGCGTCGTCCCGGTGTGGTTCGTCGCGGTCAGGCGGAAGTGGTAGATCGTCCCCGAGGCCAGCCCCGAGAGCGCGGCCGAGACTTCGACTTTCGCGGTCCCACTCCCGGGCGGGCTCGCGCACGAGGCGCTCGAGCCGTAGGCCGTCGTCGGGCCGTATTCGAAAACGCAGGTCGTGGCTTCGCCGTGCGGGTCCACGAAGCCTTTCAACGTGGCCGTGGTCTGGGCCACCGGCGAGGCCGCGCCCGTTTCCGCGGACGGAGCAGCGGGCGGTTCGAGGGTCGTGAAGAACCCCGGCGTGCTTTCCGACTTCCCCACCGCGTTTTCGGCGATCAACTTGACTTTGTAGGTGGTGCTGCCGGTGAGCAGCGTGACTTTCGCGGACACCGCGACGGCCGTTTTGCCGCTGCCGGGCGAGCCCGAGCAGGGCGCGGTTTTGCCCGACGGGAGCGCGGTGCCGTATTCGAACGTGCAGAGTTTCGTTTCGCTGCCTTCGGGGTTGACAGTCCCGTTCAGCGTCGCGGAGGTCGGGGTGACTTCGCTCGCCGGCTTTGCTTCAGCGACCGGGAAGCCGGGCGCACCGACGGCGAATTCTGTGCCTTCCTGGCTGCTTTCCCAGGCGCCGGCCTTCGCGAGCAGCCTGAAGTGATAGTGCTTGCCCGCCGTCAGCCCGGTGGCAGTCGCGGTCTCGACTACGAAGGCTTTGTCCCCTTCGCCGGGGCTCGTCGGACAGCCGAGTTTTTTGACGCCGGCGCCGCTGAAGGGTTCAGCCGCTTCGGCGACCTGGAATTCGCACGTGGTCGGGCTTTTCATCGGGTTGACTTCGGCTTTGAGCGCCGCCTGGGTTCCTTCCGGCGTCGCCTGTTCGCCCTGGACCTTCGGCGCCACGATCGTGATTTTTTCGCTCACGGTGATCGTCGGCGAGGCGAGGTCGTCGGTGTGGACCTTCTCGGTGACCGTGAGCGCGCCTTCCTTCTTGAATTGGTGCTGGACGGCCGTCTTCTGCTGCTGGCGGGTTTCGACGGTCTTCTGGGTTTCGTCCCCGAATTCCCATTCGGTGCTGAGCGCGTTGGCCTGCGTGAGTTCTGATGAGAGCGTGACGGTGTCGGCGACGGGGAACGAGGAGAGCTTGAACCCGCCCGCTTCCGCAGCTCGGCGGAGTCGCCGCGCCCTGCGGGCAGTTGCCGGCTTTTCCGCCTTCGCCGAGTTCGAGCACCTTCGGCGCGTGCTCGTCTTGTGTGCCTTCGGCCGGGTTGCCGCGCGCGAACATGAACACATGCCCTTCGAATCCCCCGATGAGCGCCGTGCCGAGGTGGCCCGGGTCGCTCTCGTTGACCGCGCATTCTTTGGTCGCGCTGCCCCAGCTCCCTCCGCCGGTCCAGCCGATCTCCTGCAGGCTCGGGCTCAGCACCATCACGGCCCCGTCCTTCAGCCCGCCTTCAGCGACGTTCCGGACCACGACGTGCACGAAGACGTTGCCTTCCTTGCCGACCGACATCGCCTCGCCGACTTCGTTGCCGCTTTCGATCGCGGCGACCTTTTCGACGAACGGGCACGGCGGTTCTTTGTTGGTGATCCGTTCTATGCATTCCTTTTCGCGCGGGAGCCAGAAGGCCTGTTTCGGTGTCGGTTCGGAGGAGAGGTCCGCCGGGAGTTCGGTGATTTCGACGGGGTTGTCGCCGAGTACGAGGATTTTCCCTGAGGCCACGACGGGCGACGTGAGACAGCCGCATTCGTTGAAGAACTTGTTCTTGTCTTCCCAAACCGTCTTGATTTCGCCTTTGTCGGAGACCGCCCACACCTGCGGTTTTTCGTGTTCTAGGCTCCCGATCCACCCGGTGATCAGCACCTGGTCGTTGCCGGGGTTGACCGTGATCCCTCCCGGCGCGAACAGCGTCGTGCCTTTTTCCGCCGGAGTTCGGCGAGAATTCTTTCTTCCCGACAGGGCTGCCAGAGAGGCTGGATTCGGTACGTGGCACGAGCACGCCTTCTTTGGTTTCAGGGGCGGGAGCGATGTTGGTCCCGGTCGTTTCGGTCGAGAACGCCCAGAGTTCGCTGGCGACCTGTTCTTCTTCGTTTTTCCCCCGGAGGCGAGCCTCCGTCACGAGCACGTACGCGCGCTTCTCTTTGGTGTCGAAGGCGACGCCCTCGACTTCCTTGACTGCTTCTCGGGCCGTTTCGTTCAGCCCGAGGAGGTGCGAGGCGACCGCTTTCCAGACGCCGCCGACCTTCTCGAACTTCTGGAGCCGCAGTTCTTCTGGTTCGGTCCCGACCGTGTCCACGATCCACACGCTGCCGTCTTCGGGGTTGACCCCGAACGCTGCTTGCGGTGCGTTCAGTTCCGCCGGCAGTTCGCCGAAATGCGAGACGTCGCCCCAGGGCGTCCCAGCCGCAGCGCTCGTGGCCGCGCCGCCGAGCAGAACCCCCGCCAGCACTACGAGCACTGTCAGCAGGCGAGGCAGCAGGGTGGGACGACGCGGCATCGGGCTCCGATCTTTCGTGGTTGCGCGAGCTTTCTGATGGCGTGCGGAGAGGGGAGTCCACCGCCCCGGGGCCTGCGGCCCGCCACCGTCTGGGCCCATGGTCGCCGCTGCGACCGGCGGGCGAGTAATCAAACCGTGAACGCCGCGTTATCCGCTCAGCGGCGCCGTCTTTCCATTTCGCGCTCGTAACGGCGCTGGCTGCGACTCGTGCTCAGGGTCGCCGGAGCGACGCGCGTGCCGCGTCGCGGGCCGCGCCGGGCTCGCAGCGAGGCACCCGCGAACGCCGCGAGGACGACCAGGCCGATGAGGTACGCCGGCGGGACCTCGTGTTCGCTCGGGTGGTACGCGGCCGCCGACGCGTCGACCGACTCGGGCGCGGCCTCCTCTTCCTCTTCTTTCTGCGCTGCCTCGACCGGAGAGGTGACGGCCGAGGTCCCGCTCGGCGGCGTCGGCCGGGCGGGCGTCGGTAGCGGCACCGGGACGAACGCGGGGATGAAGGCGACGGGCGCCGCCTGCGGTAGGAACTGGGTGACCGCCGGCGCGTGCGGCGTGGGCGCCGGCGCGACGGGCGCGGGCGACGGGCTCGCGAACGGCACGTTGAGACTGGCCGGCGGCGCGCTGCTGGCGGGCGGGGGCTGCTGCGCCGGCGGCGGCGTCACGCTCGTTTCCGCGACGGCGGGTTTGGCGGCCAGCGGCACGGTCCCGCAGGGCTGACCGACGCTGCCTCCCTGGATCGTGACGGGCAACTTGTACTCCAGGTTGCCGGTCTTCAGGATCACGTAGACCGGTTCGCCCGCGGGCGTCGCGTTGTAGGCACAGAAGAGTCCGCCTTTGCCGCCTTCCGCTTCTTCGGAGATCGGCTTGCCGTGCGGGTCGTAGGCCACGGCCTTCGAGTTGCTCGAGTTGAGGTTGCGCTTGACGAACTGGCCGTAGTGCGGGTCGGAGGATTCGAAGCTGTATTCGGGGACGATCCCGGACGCGCATTGCGTGCCTTTGCAGATATCCGGGATCGCCACGTACGGCGCCACTTCGTATTCGCTCTGCTGGTGGAACGACGAGGTTGCCGGACCGCGGGCGCCTGGCGAGGCCCGCGAAGGACGCGACGGTGCTACGGCGCAGCAACGTCCCCTGTTCGCCTTCGACGGCGAGTTCTTCGACGTTCGGGATCAGGTGGACGCGCTGTTCGTAGCGGGGCATCTGGCGTTTTTCGCATTCTTCGTGTTTCGCGGCCGAGACTTCCGACAGCAGGAAGCCGCTCTGGCCGATGAAGCCCCTCGACTGCTCTTCGTGGCTGACGTTCACGTAGCCGAGCGTGCCCGAGCCGTACGCTTTCGTGCCGCAGCTCGCGCCGGTCAGCGTCTCCTGGACATCCTGTTCGGGCGCGTCGAAGAAGTACGCGGCCGCTTTGCCTTCTTCGATCGTGGCGACCAGCTGACGGGCCGCGCTGCGGCCTTCGGCGTATTCGCGCGGCAGGTCGGCGTTACCCACAACGATTGCGTGGGCAGGTTCGTTTCCGTGCCCTCCGGCTTGTTCCAGCTCGGTCTTCAGGAATTCGAGCACGCCGGGAGCCAGTTGGCGCTCGCCGGCCTGCACCAAGCTCGTGTCGACCACGATCACGCGCAGGCCTTCTCGCGGTCGCGCACGCCCCGAGCGGATTGCCCGGCTGCGCCGGGCACTTCTCGAACGCGTAGCTGTTGCCCGCAGACCCGGCGGTCCGGCAGTTGGGCACTTCGCGGAACGCGGCTTCGTAGAACGCCGGACTGCCTTCACCGGAGCCTTCGCGGTCGGTGGGCGCGGCCGCCGTGCAGACCGCGAGCTTCGAGGCGTCGCCGGGGCTGGCCCGCCCGGCGTAGTCGGCCTCCTCCTCCCCCCAGGGCACCGGGAACAGGCGCGGGCCCGCAAGTTCGGCGGCACGTCACACCCGGCCCCGTGTAGACGAAGGCGCCCAGCCCGCATTTCTTCGGTCTGCGTGATCGCGCGCCGCAACCACACCTCCGGGCCGATCCCGGTGTCGGTGCGCGTCGCGCACGGCGCGCCGCACGCGGCGCCTCCGCCGATCGCGACCGAGGTGAAGCCCGCCGCCGTCTGCTGAGGCGCCCTTTCGGGCGCCGCGGCGGCCGTGCTCGGGTAGCGGTAGATGTCCGCCGTGTCGAGGAGCGCGGTGCGGCTGCTCACGATCCCGCCGACCGCCCAGCCCTGGCCGCCGCTCGGATCGACCAGCACAGCGTTGACGGGGTCGGGGATCTTCGGCGTGTCCCAGAGGCGGTAGTCGCCCGGCGTTTCATGCGCTTCGTTCAGTTCGTGCTCCTCGTCGCTCCAGCCGGCGGGCGTCTGGCGAAGGACCCCGCGGATGAGCGAGTTGGGCAGCGGATAGGGGTTCACCAGGATCGGCGGCGCCCCGGGCGGCGGCGTCGATTCTTCTTCGGCCGAGAACGTCGGCGGTTCGGCGCTCGTCCCGATCGCGCGCAGCGCGCCGCCTTCGCGGAACAGCGTCAGGGCGCCCGGCGCCAGGCCGCCCGGGTAGGTGACGCCCTGCCAGGGCTGCCCCGCCGCGCTGCGCTCGTAGATCGTCGCGCCCTGCGTCGGGCTCTTGGCGGTGAACGCCGCGCCGCCGTCGGCCAGGCCGGCGACCGCCCACGGCACCGCGCTCGTGCCGAGCACGGCGTCCGCTTCATCGTCTTCGTGCCAGCCAGAGCCGTTGTTGACGATCACGCCTCCGACGTAGCTGTTCTGGCCCTGCCTGATCAGCTTGCGCCACACCGACGATCGCTTCCGAGCCGGCAAACGCGACCGAGGTGAAGTTGGCTCCGCGCGCGGCGGGAGGGATGCTCTGTTCTTCTTCCTGGACCCAGCTCTTGCCGTAGCGCAGGAGCACGCCTTGCTGCCCGACCGCATAACCGCGGGAGCTGTTGGCCGGGTCGAACGCGATCCCGAGCAGGTTGCCGCGGAAGTTCACCGGCATCGCCGGGTCTTTTTCCCACAGCCCGGTTTCCCCGCGCCACAGCCACATCTCACCGGCGCCTTTTTCGCTGTCCCCCACCGTGAAGATCCGGTTCGGGGTCGGCCAGGCCACCGCACGCAACCGCGGAGTCTCGCGTTTCCCGCCGGCGCCGATGAGGGGTTCGGGAAGCCAGCCCTTCGCCGGCTGATAGCGCGCCACCTCGCCGCGATCCCCCACCGCCATCGCTTCGCTGCTTTCCGCTCCGACGGTGGCCCCGGGCTTCGGTGCGAGCGCGGTCAGTGCGAACCGGAACGGGACCGGCCGCGGCGAGAGCTTGCTCGGCGCCGCGCCTTCCGGTGTCGTGATGTGCACCGGGATCAGCGTGTTGCCGAGCCAGCCGTCGGATGAGCTGCTGAAGGCGGCGCCGAACGTCGCTCCGGGGTCCGAGGTCTGCTGCGAGCCGAGCGAGTTCACCGCTTCCATGCGGGTGCCCGACAGGCGCACGAATCGTCCGTCGAACCCGCCGGTGAGGACCCGTTCCCCGTAGCCGGGGCCGGGCCAGGCGAAGCTCAGCGAGTACTCGGTCGGAAGTTCGGGGAGCGGGTGCTGTTCGCATTCTTTGCTCGCCTGTTCGGTGGCGCCCGGAGAGCTGGCCGGGATCTGGCACCACAGCCCGGCGAAGCTGCCGCGCGTTTCCCCTTCGGGGGTGAAGTAGAGGCTCGCGGGCGCGCGAGCGCCGTGGAGCCGCGCGTCGAGCCAGACTGCCGTCGGCGTCACGGTCAAGAGCTGCGCCTGGTCGCCGCCCGGCTCATCGAGCGTTTCACCGGCGATTTCGATCGGGGCCCCGGCTTCGCCGCCGGTGCGAGTCACCACCGGTGCCCACACCGGCGAGCTGCCGCCGGTCTGACGCCGGTAGAGCGACAGCGGCCCGCTGTGGCCGCCCGCGCGGGCGAGCAACCAGGCGTTCTGCGGGGAGCTCGCGCCGATCGCGAGCACTTCGAATTCCGTCGCCGAGGGCGGCGTTTCGATCGCCTCGCGGTGCCAGCTCGACCCGTCCCAGTGGAGCACGGTGCCCTCGATCCCGCTCGTGGAGGGGACGACGAAGGCGCCCGCCTTGCCTTCGCCTTCCTGCAGCGCCGCGACGGCCGGCGCGCTGTTCAGGCCGAACAGCGACTCGCCGGGGGCCAGCCCTTCGCCGCCTTCCGGCACCGGCGCTTCTTTGAAGGCGCCGCCCGGATCGCGCACCAACACGCGCTGCTCGAGCGTGGCGCCGGAGCCGGTCGTCCCGAGCATCGCACCGGCGCCCCCCGGCGTGATCTGCGCGGCAAGCGGGCTGGGAGTCTGCTCGCGGAAGTTTTCCGGGGTGTCCAGCGCGAAGCCCTTGAGCGGTTCGCCGGCGCTGTTCTGAAGCGGTTCGGAGAGCGTCCAACCCGAGCCCGGCGAGTACTGAACCGGCCGCCCGCCTTCGGAGGTCGGCGCGAGTCCCCAGACCTCGCCGGCTTCCTCTTCCGGCGAGGAGCCGAACAGCGTGATCCGACCCACCGGCGGCGAGTCGTCTGTCTGCGCCACGAGTTCGGGTGCGCCCGACAGACCGGCGGCGGACGGCGCGCCGTGTCCGAGCAGCGTCAGCCAGGCTCCGGCCGCCGCGAACAGCAGGGCGCAGCCGAGGATCAACCCGCGGCGGCGGACCGGCGGGCGCAGCGAGCGCATCAACCTTCCAGTCCCGTGGAGAGCAGTCGTGCGGGGGCGACGAACGAGGTCGAGATCGCGCCGACGTTCGGCGACGCCGACGTCTGCGTGGGCAGCGGAGCGAGCGCGTGCGTCTGGAGTTTCAGGTGCTGCGGCCACTGGTGCGGGTTCAGCCGCAGCGCGAGCTGCCGGTTGCCCGCGCGGAGAGTGCGCATCGCCGTCTGCGCGACGACCTTGCCGCGCCGCAGCGCCTTCAACCGCACCTTGGCCTTCACGGCGAGATGGAACGAGAGGACGAGTTCGGTGCGATGGAGCACCCGCGTGCGCAGGTGCGTCACCAGCGGCACAGGCACCCGCGCCAGTTCCGCCCGCGGCGGTTTGACGAGTTCTTCGCTGCGGGTGAAGACGGATTCGCCGGAGTTGTTTTCCGGCACTTCGTCGGGCGTTTCCTGCGGAACGCCTGCGTCGGGCGGACGGAACGCGATCGGTTCGCCCGCCTCGATGCGGGCGTACACCGGGTCCGAGAGCACGCTCGGTTCGCTGCGTTCGCCTTGCGTCGCGAGGTGCAGCAGCCAGCCGTCTGCTGTTGTCGCCCAGCAGTCGTGTTCGGCCGGGCAGACCACCCGTTGCGCGTCGCCGAGCGGCCCGTGCGGGTCTTCCGGCAGCGGCAGTTCAACCCGGTCGGTGACTTCGCCCGCCGCGCTCACGCGAGCGAGCGAGGCCCGGTCCAGCGCGTTGGGCGCGAGGACGTGTTCTTCCTTTTCGAGCGTCACCCACGCGCTCGAGGTCGCCGGCTCGGCGCCGATCGAGTTCAGCACGTCTTCCGGGAAGGCGATCTGCCCCGGCGGCGGCAGTTCTTCGTCTTCTCCCGGTTTCGGGCCGATCACGCTCTGGAATTCACCGCCCCCGGAGGGTTTGCGCAGGATCGTGACCCCGGCTTCACGGGGGTTTTCCGGCGGCCCTGGGACCTGCGCACCCGCGGCCGCCCACAGCGCGCCGTCGGCGGTGCTCAGGCGCAGGTAGTCGAGCGCGGTCGCGAACTCGTTCTGGGAGTAGAGAAGGTGGTTTTCGGGCTGGACCGATTCGAACGGGCTTTCTTCGCCGCTCACGCCGGCCTTGATGGAGCGCAGCGGGGGCGGGAACTGTTCTTTCGTCACGGCGCGGTCGCCTTTGCCCAGCCGCATGCTCTCGTACAGGCGCCCTTCGTAGGAGACCATGCCCCAGACGGGACGGCCTTCGGGGAGGTAGGGCTGGGGCGCGAGGCCGGCGCCGTTCCAGTTCAGCATGAACGCCCCGATCTGGGGTTCGGGAAGCGGATCGCCGCCGAACCAGCAGTCGGTGGATGAGAGGCAGCCCGCGGCGTGCATCGCCTGATAGGAGGTGCCGAGGAAGGGCACCGATCCGTAGGAGCCGACGATTTCAAGCGCCCCCGAGGGACCGGGCGCGAAGTGGCAGAGCGTGTTGTCGGCAAGCGGCGGGCGTTCCGAGCTCGAGGCCACCGCCTGCCCGGGGCGCCCGTCCGAGACCGTCCAGAACTCGTCCGGCCCCACCCAG
Organism: uncultured Solirubrobacteraceae bacterium; assembly: GCA_963738815.1. GTDB lineage: Bacteria > Actinomycetota > Thermoleophilia > Solirubrobacterales > Solirubrobacteraceae > Palsa-744. The sequence continues at coordinate 89,715 of CAVTXW010000004.1, read as the reverse complement.
GCGATGCGCCCGTCGGTCGCGCCGCACTGTTCGGCGAGCTCCATCCACTTCGCGCCGTCGTAGAACCACACACCGGGCTTCACGCTGCCGCCGTTGCCGGAGGTGATCAGCGCGCCGCGATTCGGTTCGTAGAACTCGATGTCCCCGATGTGACCCAGCGAGACCGGTCCTTCCGAGCTTTCGGTACCGGGCGGCGCCGGCGGCAGCGGCTGTTCGACCTGCCATTCCGCTCCACCCTCGTCCGCGAGCGGGGCCGCCCCGGCGCCGGGGGCGAGCACCGCGGCGGCGGCGAGCAGCGCCAACAGGAGCACGGCCGTTGTGAGACGCCTCATCGGTGCCGCCTGCTTCCCGCGTGTCCGCGGCTCGTACGGCGCATGAAGCGGATCGTCAGAGTCCTGCGCAGCGTCGGGTGGCCCTTGGACGAGAAGGTCACTGTGACCTTGCTGAGAAGACCGCCTGCACGGAAGGCCAGCGAGCGGTAGTGGGCGCCCAGCTGGAGCTTCAGCGCGACCGTCTCGGTGGCGCCGTGGGCGGTCGTCGAGGCCTTCGCGACAGTTCGCCGCGGACCGCCGTGCGCGCGGGCGCTCTTCGCAGGGAGCGTGCTGGCAGCGCTCGCCGAGAGCATCCCTGCGGCCGGCACGCGGGCCTTCAGCTGAACCGCGCCGCTGGCGAGCGAGGAGGCGCTGACCTCCAGCCGCCACGGCACTTCGGGCCGGGGGTTGGCCGGGGCGGGCGAGATCTCCTGCGGCGTCGGTTCGTTGTCGAACACGATCCGCGGCACGAGGAAGACATCCGCGCCGTCGACTCTGTTGATCTGCGCGTTCAGTGGCGAGTTGCCGTCCCCGAACACGAGGTTGGACGCCGTCGAGGAGAAGGCCAGCAGCGTCCCGCTCGCGTCAAAGCTCGGCGACAGCGCGCCATCCGCGGGGCGCGTGTAGCGATCTTCGTTTCCACTTTCGATTTCGGGGTGTTCCGGCAGCCCGCCTTCGTACCCGCTGGTCACTCGCGTGAGCGTCTCGGTCCCAAGGTCAGCGTCGTACAGTTCGAGCAGGCCCGGCACGGCCGCCTGGGTGCTCACGAACGCGGGCGCTCCAAGCGGGAACACGGTGCGCCTCGTCGTGAACGCGATCTGCTCGCCGTCGGGGGAGATCTCGAGGTCGCGGATGTTCGCGTTCGTCGGATCGTGCGCGATGTCGGCGCTCGCGTACTGGCGTCAGCCGCCGCAGCCCGCTCGTGCGGTCGGGCGCGGTCATGTTCTCGCGGTAGGCGTCGGTGTTGAATTCGCTGAGCCCGAACGCTTCGCCTTCCGTGACCAGCGGCGCCGCGGCCAGGAACGCGACGTAGTCCCCGTCGGCGCTCAGACGCGGCACGTAGTCGGCTCCGTTGCCGCCGTTCAAGAGCCCCACACCGGTGCGTTGACCGGCGAAGGGGCCTTGGCACGCGTCGCCGGGCTGCGGGGATGGGGGCAGCTGAGGCTCCGGATTCGCAAGGCAGCCCGGGCTTTCCGGGTCCGAGCCACCGGTGACGCGCCTCGTCGGTTCTGCGGCGCCACCCGCGATCCGGCGCCAGAGCGGTTCCGCGTACTGTTTGATCAGGCTGTTCGGCGCTGAGCGTGCGCGCCTGTTCGGAGATCTGCCCGCCGTACCAAGCGACCGCGCTGCCGTCTGCGCTGATCGAGGCGCCGGGGAGTTCCGCCGGCTTGTACGGTTTGGGTGACGCTCCCCCCGGAGATGGTGAACGCCGCGGCCTTGCCGTTGAACCAGACCGCTCCCCACTGCCCTTCTTCCTCGGGCACCGGTTCCGGTTCTCCCGTTTCAGCGTCGAGCGCCGGCCGGCCGGTCGCGGGGTCGAACCGGACGCTCACGAGCGTCGTTTCGTCGCTGTCGAGACGGCGGACCGCGACCTGCATGGCCGCTGTCCCGGGCCCCGCGAGATCCGACTGGGCGGTCGTGACGAACGCGACCGTGCGACCGTCGGCAGTGATCGCGCTGCGTCCCGCCGCCAGGGCGCCGTACTGCGTCCGGTCGGCTTCTGCTTCTTCTTCGTCGGCACCGGGGAATTCGTAAGTCAGGCTCTGCGTCGAGTGGTCTTTGGCGGACGCGAGCGTGAAGGCACCCGGTTCGCGGGCGCGATCGCCATGTCACGGACGTAGACGCCCGGCGCTTCGCTCACGGGCGTCGCGACCGGACTCCCGTCGGTGATCGCCGGCAGGCTCGCCCCTTCGTTGGTCGTGAAGCTGACGAAGCGGCCGTCGGCGCTGAGCGAGGGCAGAGTCGCGTCGCCGCCCGCGACCTGTTCGAAGCTCGCGCCCGCCCTGGTTTCTCGTCGCCAGATCCCATGCACCCCGGCGATCGAGCCGTCGAACACGACGTAGCGCCCGTCTTCGGACAGCGCGGGATCGTGGGCGTATTCGGCCTGGCCGAAGGGGTTTGCCGAGAGCATCGAGGCGGCGCCGAACACGTCGGCGTGCGCCGCCGGGGCACCCGTCAGGGCGCCGAGCGCGAGCGCGCACAGAGCGGCGAGGCGGGAGCGCGTGCTCACAGCCGCACCTTCCGCCGCACCGACACGCGGTTGCCGGCGCGATCGCGCGCCGTCACGTGAAGGGTGACCGTCCCTGCGCGCGCGTAACGGTGGGCCACGTTGCGGCGCTTGCTCGAGGACGCGCCGTCGCCGAAGGAGACGCGGACCGACGAGGGGACGAGCCCGGAGCCACTGTCGCTGACCTGGACGAGGAGCGTCCGGCCCTGTCGCGTGAGTCGCACGCGCGGCGGCGTGCCGTCGACTTTCACGCTCGATTCCGCCGTCAGGATCTCCTGGCCGAAGATGTCGCGGGCGAGCAGCTGCACGTCGTGCGTGCCGGTCGACACCGAGTGTCGCGGGAAGGTGTAGGAGAGACCGGTCTGCGGCGAGCCGACGGGCCTCCCGTCGAGCACGACCTGGTAGCTGAGCGGCCCGTTCGCGCTTTCGGCGGGCACCCACGCGGCGTGCAGCTGCGCGGGCCGGATCCAGGTTTTGGGGAGGGTGACGGCGAACGGCGCCGGCGGAGCGGTCACCTGCGCGCCTACGATTGCGGCGTTGCCGATCGGCCCCTGCTGGAACGCCACCAGGCCGTCGCCGAGACCCGACGCGCCCGACCGCGATTTCGCCGATCGGCCCCCCGGCCCCGCCGCTCAGCAGCGCCGTCTGCACGGCCCCGTCTGGGAAGTCCTCGCGGACGCCCACGCCGGGGCGCCGCTGCGCGTCGGCGCTCGGCCAGGCCGAGACGCCGCCGTCTTCGGGGTTCACGACGGCGGCCGAGGCGAGTTCGGGCGCGGGGCCGAGCAGCGAGCCCGTGAAGGGGGTCCCGAGCGTGGAGGAGGACAGCACCCCCCTGCCGGTGCGTTCGACGACGCGCGGCTCGCCGTTGGCGTCGTAGAGGAGCCGCGTCTCACGGCGTTCGTCGACATCGATGCTCGGACGCCCGACCGACGCCAGGCGGCCCGCCGCCCACCGAGGAGTCGGCGATGCCCGCGCCGATGAACTGCGCGCCCGATTCCGATTCCCCGTCGGGGAGCGTGTTGAGGAAGATCCGGGCGCCCGGCAGCGGGGACCCGGGAGCGTAGGGCTGGCGGTAGGCGACCTCGGCCTGACCGAGCTTCGAGATCGCGACCGCGGGTGCGTCCGCGTCGTTGGAGATCGGGACGCCGTTGTAGCTCGTCGCGGTGACGGGCATCGCGTAGTCGAGCGCGGAGCCGAAGATGCGGCGCGCCCAGATGCGCGCGACGCCGCTCGCTTCGGGTTCCTGCCACACGACGACGCCGTTGCCCTTCGGGCCGAGCGCGATCTGCGGCGCGTTCGCTTCCGTCGGCGGGCGCATCGAAAGGCCGGGTTCACGGTTGATGGCGCCGAGCGAGGTCCAGCGTTCGCCGGTGAACGAGGCGACTCGGACGCTCTCGACGACGTCGGTGGGTCGCAGCAGCGACACGGCCGAGGAGAAGCTCACGACGCGGTAGACGACATCGGCCTGCCCGGTCGAGGTGACCGCGAGGTCGGGACTGGTGCCCGTCGCTTCGCCGATGTAGGGGTCGACGATCGCCGCCCGTCCGAACGTGCTCGAGCCGGGCGCGAGCTCGGAGCCGAGCAGCTCGTAGACCGGGTGACCGTGTTCGGTCGCGAACGGCGTCGCCCAGACGACGATCAGCTCGCCGCCTTCGGCGGCGCCGATCCGCGGCCAGCTCGCGCCGAACTGCTCTTCGGTGTCGACCTGGATCGGCGCCTGCCAGTGGCCGCCGGCGTAGCGCGAGACGAACACGTGCGGGACCCCGCCGACGCGCTTGAGGTAGACCAGCCCGCCCGTGCCGTCTTCGGCCATCGCCGCCCCGCCGAACCCGACGATGTCCTCGCTCGGTCCGTCGATCGTCTTGGCGGGCAGGATCACAGCGCCGGCGGTCGCGGCGCTCGCAACGGAGATCGCAATCGCCGCCAGGACGATCGCGGTGAGCGCTCGGACTGGCGGTCGCACGGCTCCTGGGCAGAACCGCACGTCATTCACGAGTTCGCGTTGTTCTGCGCGCCCTGTGCCTTGTTGAACGCGCAGCGGAAGTTCTGGGGTTCCTTGATCGGCTCGGAGCCCGCGAAGCCGCCCTGGTTGTTGTTGTCGAACACCGTCACGTACTGCAGCGATTCCGGGAACGGGTTCGCCGGCAACGGGATCGGGTTGGGCTGGCCCTGGCGCGGATTGCCGGTCGCTCCTTCGCTGACGCCCTCCGAACCGGCGGCAGCCGAGCCGGCTTCGGTGGTGACGAGCGTCGAGCTCATCTCGCGCTCGTCTTTGAGCCCGCGGGTCGGGTCGAGGTCGACGGTCGCCGTCAGCGGCGAGTCGCGGATCGTCGACTCGAGCTTGACGCGGTCTGCCGCGCCGATCAGCTGCGCAGCGGTCGGCAGCCAGCCGCCTTCGGCCTCGCAGGCTTTGCTCGCCCACACGTAGTTGTTCTTGCCCGCGTCGGCCTTGGAGAGCGGGAAGGGCGCGGAGTCGATGCACCACGTACCGAGGTCGACGGTTGCGGGCGGGCAGGTGCCGGCGAGCTGTTCGGCCGTCTGGCCGCCCACGCGCTTGGCGTTGTTGACCGTGGGGATCGCCGCGGCCGGGAACTTGTGGTTCTTGCCGAGCACGAGGATCGCCCCCGCCTTCGGCTTCGAGGTCACCGGATGACCGCCGATCGCGGACTGCGACCGCATGGCGCGCCGCGTCGGCGAGCCCGGTCGTCGAGAAGACGAGCGCGAGCAGTGCGAGCGCGAGCGCGGGCGACGGCAGGCGCGCGCCTGCGCCGAGCCCGGTCGGGAGTCGAGGCAGCGCGGACCGCGCCCCTCGGCCTGCGCCGCGGCAGCGGCCGCTCCGGTCGCTGACGGCGGCGGCGGCTCACAGCCCCTGGTTGCCCTCCGTCGCCGGGCGCCGCACCTCGCGGAGATCCTCGAGGCGGGTCTCGGAGACGGTCGAGAGCACCGCGTCGAGCGCGACGCCGGAGAGCGTCTCCTGCTCGAGCAGCGCGGCGGCCGTCTCCTCGACGGAGCTCCAGTTGCGGTCGAGGATCGCGCCGGCGCGCGCCTCGGCGTCGCCGACGAGCCGCTCGACCTCTTCGTCGATCAGGTTCAGCGTCGCGGGACCGACCGATCCCAGATCCTGCAGCGAGGCGCCGAGGAACACCTCGCCGCCCTTCTCGCCGATCGTGACGAGGCCGAGCCGGTCGGACATGCCGAACGAGGTGACCATGCTGCGCGCCAGGTTGGTCGCGGCGTGCAGGTCGTCGCTGACGCTGGTCGAGGTGGAGCCGAAGGCGATCCGCTCGCCGGCGGTGCCGGCCATGATCACGAGCAGCTGCGTTTCGAGGTCGGCGCGCGACATGATCGTCTGGTCGCGGTCGGAGAGCATGTGGGCGGCCGTGCCGAGCTGGCGCCCGCGGGCGACGATCGAGAGCTTTCGCGTGGAGGTCGCGTGGCCCATCGACTCGGTGACAACGGCGTGCGAGGCCTCGTGGATCGAGATCAGCCAGCGCTCCTGCTCGGTCAGGATGTGCTTCTTGGCGGGACCGGCCACCACGCGGTCGATCGCCTCCTCGAGCGTCGCCTGGTCGATCTGAGCACGGCCGTCGCGGACGCTCAGTAGAGCGGCCTCGTTGATCACGTTCGCGAGCTCGGCACCCGAGAAGCCGGGCGTCTCGCGGGCGACCTCCTCGAGCGAGGCGTCGGGACCGAGTGGCCGCTTGCTCCCGTGCAGGCGCAGGATCTCCAGGCGCCCGTGCACGTCCGGCACGTCGACCACGACCTGTCGGTCGAAACGCCCGGGACGCAGCAGCGCCGGGTCGAGGATGTCCGGCCGGTTGGTCGCGCCCATCACGACGAGCCCGCCGTCGCCGGAGAACCCGTCCATCTCGACGAGGATCTGGTTCAGCGTCTGCTCGCGCTCGTCGTTGCCCTGGCCGATGCCGGCGCCGCGCTTGCGCCCCGCGGCATCGAACTCGTCGATGAAGACGATCGCCGGCGCGGTCTTGCGCGCTTTGGCGAACAGGTCGCGGACGCGGGCCGCGCCGACGCCGACCAGCGACTCGACGAAGTCCGAGCCCGAGATGGAGAAGAACGTGGCGTCCGCTTCGCCGGCGACGGCCTTGGCGAGCAGCGTCTTGCCGGTGCCCGGCGGGCCCGACCAGGAGCACGCCCTTCGGCGCGGCCGCGCCCACCGCCAGGTACTTGCTCGGATCGGCGAGGTAGTCGCGGATCTCCTTGAGCTCGGCGACCGCCTCGCCGGCGCCGGCGACGTCGGCGAAGGTGATCTTGTCGCGCGTCCCCTTGCCCTTCTTCTTGCCCTTGCCGGTGAACTCGGAGAACGCCGCGATCCCGCCCGCGCCGCCGTCGCCCATCACCTTCATGAACAACGAGAACAGGCACACCAGGATCAGGATCGGGATCAAGAACTGCACCACGATCTGGCGCGTGCCCTTGCTGGGCTGCTGCTCGACCGTCACCGTGGCGCCGCCGTGACGGAGTTCGGCCGAGAGCTGCTGCGTCTGCGCACCCGAGGCGGGGTAGGCGGCCCACAGCTCCTGGATCTGCCCGCTCGGCGGTTCGACCGTTTCGGTTTTGCCCGTCGGCTTGCCCTTGTGCTTGCCCTTCGCGAAGAGGATGGGGACGGTCTGCGTCACTGCCGATCCGTTCGCGTTCAGTGCCGGCGCGGAAGGCCGCGTCGTGACCTCCACCCGCGCGTCGTGATCGAGCAGCACCGCGCTCGCCGCCTGGTTCTTGTCCGCCAGGTTCTGCACCGTGCTCAGCGGCACCTCCTTGCCGCTCGAGCTCGGCTTGATCGAGCCCAACAGCAGGAAGAACGTGACCGTCAAGCGCGATCGAAGCCAGGAACAAGAACGTCCCCAACGGGTCACGGAACAGCACCCGGCGCACGCCCGCACCGAACGCGCCCAGCCTGACCAGCACCGGGTTGCGCCGGTCCGCGAGGCCGCTGCGCACGGCGGCGCGCCCTGCCGGAGTGCCGTGACCGTTCGAGCCGTCGGACGCGCCGTTGCTCCCGGCGGGCTTCGGCGACGGCTGGTTGTCGCCGGGGGGCTCGGGGAGGTTGGGAGAGTCGTTCATGGTCTTGGGGCGTACGGGCGACTCCACCGGCCGGCCACGGGCCGGCGCCGATCGGCGCGTCCCTCCGCGGCCGGCGCGGAGCGTGTCGAGGCCCGCCGGTCGATCCACCGGAGCGTCACACGGGCAGTGATGAATTGCAATCCGCGTTCACAAAAACAACACATCGCTCATCGCGACGGCGATCGCCCTTTACAAAATGTTCACACCACGCGGGATTTCACATAACCGCGATTCAACACGCGCCGAGCGCGGCGTTCACAAAAACGAAACACCGGCCAATCGGCTGGGCGAGAGTCTTCGCCGCGGGGTGACGCCGATCGCCGTGACAGCGCATCGACGGGCAAGCATTGCTGTTTCCCCAGAACGAGCCCTCCGGCTCGGACAACACCGTTTCCCACGAAAAGGAGTGAAACCAGTGCGCGCCCTTCGCACCCTCGTACTCTCCGCCGTGACCGCGCTCGCGCTTCTGGTCCCGGCGTCCGCGTTCGCCCGCCCCCTCATCATCGGCGGCTCGACCTCGGTCCTTCCCCTCGCACAGAAACTCGCCGCGCTCTACCACAAGGAAAAGCACCAGCCGCTGCCCAAAGTGACCGGCGGCCAGTCCGACATCGGCATCAGCGGCGTCAACGAAGGCCGCTTCGACATCGGCGACTCCTCGCGCGATCCGATCGTCGGGACCGATCCCAAAGGCCTCGTCTTCACGAAGATCGCCCGCGACGGCGTCTGCGTCATCACCAACAAGAGCAACGCGATCACCACGCTTTCGCAGAGCACCGTCGAAAACATCTTCACCGGCCAGATCCGCGATTGGAGCCAGGTGCCCGGCGCGAAGATCTCGGGCCCGATCGATCTGTTCGACCGCGACGGGGCGTCCGGTACGCAGGACGCCTTCCAGCACATCTTCCTCGAAGAAAACGAGAAGATCTCCGAAAGCGCCACGCAGAAGACGTCCAACGGCCTCGAGGAAAACTCGGTCGCCACCGACAAGCAGGCGATCGGCTTCGTGTCGTTCGCATACACGAAAGGCGTGAACGCCGTCGGCTACAACGGCGTCGCATGCAACCTGCGCAACGCCCGCTCGGGTCAGTACCTCGGCGTGCGTAACTTCTGGATGGTCACCAAGGGGGCACCGAAAGGCGCCGTGCTGAAGTTCCTGGCCTGGGTGACCGGCGGCAAGAAGCCGGTGGACAACATCATCAACTCGCAGTGGATCGCGGTCCACTAGGAACGTGAACAGCGGCGCCCGACAGCTCTTCCGAAGCCGTTCGGGCGCCGCCTCGGACCGGCGCGCCGAGCTCGTGCTCGGCGCGCTCGGCGTGATCGTCCTCGCGCTGATCGCGGGGATGGTCGTGACCGTGATCATCAAAGCCTGGCCCTCGTTCGAATACAACGGCCTCGGCTGGTTCGGCTCGGGCTCCGAAGTCGACTCCGAGCTGCGCGCGATGCGCGACGCGGCGCCGCTGGCCGGCCACGGCATCCTCTACTTCACCGCCTGGCCGCTGATCTGGGCCACCCTGCTCACGACGATCGGCGCCGTGGTGCTGGCGCTGTTCATCTCGATCTTCGCCTCGGTCTTCCTGACCGAGTTCGCACCTGCGCGCGTGCGCCGGACCCTCGACCCCGTGATCCGTCTCCTGGCCGGCGTCCCCTCTGTGATCTACGGCCTGATCGGCATCCTCGCGATCGCCCCCTGGGTCAACGAACACCTGCTCGACAACTCGCGCAAGCAGTCCGTCATCTACGTGGTGCAGCTCAACGGGAACAACCTGACCACAGGCACGCTGATCCTGACGGTGATGATCCTGCCGATCATGGTGGCGATCACCGCGAACGCGCTGGAGACCGTTCCCGCCTCCTGGCGTGAGGGCTCGGCAGCGCTCGGCGTCAATCGCTGGCGCACGATCCGCCGCGTGTCGCTGCGCGCCGTGTGGCCGGCTGTCGCGGCCGGGACCGTGCTCGCGACAGCGCGGGCGCTGGGCGAGGCGGTGATGCTCGCGATGGTCACGGGCGGCAGCGCGTTCTTGGCCAACCCGCTCGACGGCCTGACGTTCTTGTTCGAGCCTGTCCGGCCGCTGGCCGCACAGATCTTCATCGAGTCCGAAGGCCTCTCGATCGATGCGATCACGCACACGGTCTACGCGATCGGCGCCGTGCTGCTCGTCTCCGCGGCGATGCTGTCGCTCGTCGGCTGGACCGTGAAGCAGCAGCTCGGCAAGCACGGTGTCCGCGCCTGATGGCCGCCGCCACCTCCCCGCCGACGGCGATCGTCCGCCCGCCGCGCGAGCGCATCTCGAGCTGGCCCCTCGCGGATCGCCTCTTCTACGGTCTCTCCTGGCTGAGCGGCATCGGGCTGTGCTTGATCGCCCTCTTCATCGTCGTCTTCATGCTGATCAAGGGCCTCGCCTACCTCCGCCCGAGCCTCCTCTGGACCTCGCCGACCGCCGGCGCAATCCAGCAGACACACGCGGGAGGCATCCTCGACCCGATCGAGGGGACGCTCCTGGTGACCGCGATCGGCACCGTGATCGCGACTCCGCTCGGCATCGGCGTCGCGGTGTGGCTCGTCGAGTACGGGCAGCCCCGCGCCCTGGCGCGCGTCGTCGACTCCGCGATCGAGATGCTCGCCGGCGTCCCCAGCATCGTTCTGGCGCTGTTCGGGCTGCTGTTCTTCTCGCAGGGCTTCCTCGCCTTCCTCTCGCAGCCCGCGGCGTCCGGAGCGCTCGGCCAGTCGTTCCTGGCGGCGGGGGCGACGCTCTCCCTGATCGCCCTGCCGCTGGTCTTCGCCTCCACCCGCGAGTCGCTCGAACAGCTGCCGCCGCGCGTGCGCGAGGCGTCGTTCGCGCTCGGCAAGACACGGGCGACGACCAGCCGCTACGTGCTGCTGCCGGCGATCAAAGCGAGCGTCGCCGCCGGGGTCGTGCTCGGCATGGGCAGGATCATCGGCGACACCGCGATCATCCAGCTGCTGCTCGGCGGCAACGCTCAGCTCACCGAATCCGTCGGCCACGTGCCCGTCTGGAGCGTGCTCCGCGGCACCGGCTCCACACTCACGAGCTACGTCTACTACAACTCCCCGTCCGGCGAGGGCAACGCGCATGAAAAGGCCTACGCCGCCGCGTTCGTCCTGCTGCTGATGGTGCTCGGCCTGAACTGGATCGTCACGCGCCTGACCATCACCGGCCCGGACGGGACCCGCGAAGGCGGGGCCCGCATCCGCGGACGCCTGTTCCGTTACCTGCCGTGGACGGACTCCTGATGGACCCGCTGATGCCGCCGCCCGATCCGCCGGATCGCGCTCGATCGCGAACCGACCGTCGCGCCGGCCCGCGATCTCCCCTCGCAGAACGGCGGCGGCGCCACCGCCGTCGCGCAGCGCATCGCACGGCCTCCGGTCGCTGTCACCCGCGAGCGCATGTCGATCGACGGCGTATGGCTCGCCTACGGCGAGAACTGGGTCGTGCGCGACGTCAGCCTGCCGGTGCGCCAGGGCGAGGTGCTGGCGCTGATCGGCGCGTCGGGCTCGGGCAAGACGACGCTGCTGCGCTCGCTGAACCGGCTCACGGAGATCACGGCCGGCGCCGCGCGCGCCGGGCGCATCACGCTCGACGGCACCGACATCCACGACCTCGAGGTCAACGACCTCCGCCGCCGTGTCTCGATGGTCTTCCAGCAGCCGAACCCGTTCCCGATGTCGATCTACGACAACGTCGCCTACTCGCTCGCCGAGCAGCGACCCGAGCGCGGGCGCCGCCGCCGGCGCCGCAGCGCCGAGCTCAGCCGCGCCGTCGAGGACGCGCTGGAGCGCGCGGGACTGCTCGGCGAGGTCGAAGGCGACCTCGACCGCTCGGCGCTCCGCCTGTCCGGCGGCCAGCAGCAGCGGCTCTGCATCGCGCGCGCGCTCGCGGCAGAACCCGAGGTCCTGCTCCTCGACGAGCCCTGCTCCGCCCTCGACCCCATCTCCACCGCGACGATCGAGGAGCTGATCATCGGCCTGCGCGAGAGCGTCGCGGTCGTGATCGTCACGCACAACCTGCAGCAGGCGTTCCGTGTCGCCGACCACGTCGCGTTCATGCACCTCGGCGAGCTGGTCGAGTACGGCCCGAGCGAGCAGGTCTTCGACCGCCCGCGCGAGCAGCGCACGCGCGACTACGTCAGCGGGGCGTTCGGTTGAGACCCGCCGGGCGGGTCGCGGCGGCGCTCGCGCTCGCCGCGCTCGCTGCCGTGCTGCTCAGCGCCTGCGAGACGACGCAGGAAAAGAGCGCGCGGCTCGAAAAGATCGCGCTGAAGAAGGCGGCGAACCTGCCTCTCGGGGCGAAGGGCCTGAAGATCGCCACGCCGAGCCGGCAGATCCAGGTGCTCGACGCCGTGGCGCTGCGTTCGAGCGAAGCGACCGCCGTCGCTCTGAAGCTGCGCAACCGCTCGGGCACGGCCCAGTCCGTCGTGCCTCTGCTGATCGACGTGACCGGCGCGAACGGCGCGAGCGTCTACTCGAACTCCACGCCGGGCCTCGCGACCTCACTGGTGTCGGCGTCCTACGTGCCCGCGCACGGCACCGTCGTCTGGGTCAACGATCAGATCCAGGCGACGGCGGCCGCAAAGGCGGTGAAGACCGAGGTCGGGGAAGGGAAGGCCACACACAGCGCGGCACCACCCGTGAAGGTGAGCGAATCGCACCTGGAACGCGAACCGGGCGGGATCGCCCTCGTCGCCGGCAAGGTCGTGAATCCCTCGAACGTGCCCCAGCGCGAACTCGTCGTGACCGCGATCGCGGACCGCGGCGGCAAGACCGTCGCGGCAGGCCGCTCGGTGATCCCTGAACTGGCCGCGGGCGGGACAGGTTCGTTCCAGATCTTTCTCGTGGGCTCCGACTCCGGCGCGAAGCTCACGGTCGGCGTCACGCCTTCGACGCTCGGCTGAGGCCTCCAGGGGTCCTCGATCGGGGGTCCCCGCCGTCCGTGGGACAGAGTCGAGATGGGGCTCGACGCCCCGCCCGCGGTCCTTTCAGCGCCTGCGCTGCTTGAGCGTGATTCCCTCGAGCACGTGGGCGACGGTCTCGCAGGCGTCGACCGCCGCCTCCAGCGACTCGAAGATGTCCTTCCAGCGGATCACGACCATCGGGTCGATGCCCCCGGCGAACAGCGAGGCGACGCCGTCGCGCTGCAGGCGGTCGCCCTCGTTCTCGAGGCGGTGGATCTCGACCAGGTGGGGCCCCAGCTCGGTCCCCGTGCGCAGGCAGCGCAGCGCCTGCGCGATCTGCTCGCCGGCCCCCACCAGTACCTCCGCGAACTCGACGGCCTGCTCCATCGGCGCCTCGACGCCGTAGAGCGACGAGCTCCGCAGCGGTGTTCTCGGAGTGGTCGACGATGTCATCGAGCGCGCTCGCGAGCGCGTATCCGTCGCCGGCGTCGAACGGCGCGCGCACCCGCCCGCGGCGGGCGAGGCGGTGGATGATGTCGTGCGTGATGCGGTCGCCGTCCTGCTCGCAGACCTTCAGGTCGCGTGCGAGATGGGCGTGCTCGGGGTAGTCGACGAGCAGGTCGCGAAGCAGCAGGCCGGACTTCTGGACGTTGCGGCCGGACTCCTCGACCAGCTCCATCAGCACGGGGTCCGAGGGCCGGCGCAGCAGACTCATCCGGCGAGCATATTCTTCGGCGCCCGCGGCCGAGGGACTTTTACTCTTTTTTCACGGATAGATCACGAGTTTGCAACTCCGGCCCCGCGCGTGCCTGGCAGGCTGCGCCGTCGTGGCCGTTTATCCGGAGAGCGCTGACTACCCGGACGTCCTGTATGCGGGCGAGCTCGAGATCCGCCCGGACGAGGGGCTCGTGCTCGCGACCGGCCAGGCGCTGACGCTCTCCGTGCGGGAGTTCGAGCTCCTCTCGGCGATGGCGCGCCGCCAGGGCACGATCGTGACCCGCGAGGACCTCTACCGCACCGTATGGGGGGGCGAGCTGCGCCACGGCGACCGCTCGGTGGACGTCTACGTCAGCAAGCTCCGCAGCAAGCTGGAGGCCGCGCTGCCGGACCGGCGCTTCATCCACACCCATCCGGGATTCGGCTACAGGTTCCAGCCGCAACCTTCACGAAATGTTCACATGAGCGGGCCTGGCGGCTGAGGAGACTGTTTCCGGGCTGTGAACGCCGTTTGTTCATCCGGTTCCCGAGGAAGCTGTTCTGAGAACAGCTGCGTGGGGGCCGCGGCCTGCGCTGGAGGCGCAAAGCCGACGCAGCACGGCCACGGCCCAACCCCGGCGAGAGCCGGCCGAAACGACAACTCAGCCAAGGAGAAGCAGTGATCAAGAGAAACCTAGGCGCCATCGCGGGCTGTTTCGTGCTCGCCATCGGCGTCGCCGCGTGCGGCTCGAGCAAATCGAGCACCACGGGCAGCACGGCCAGCACGGGCGCCGCGGCCTCGAAGACCGCCACGACTCCGGCGGCCAGCAGCGGCACCATCTCCGGCGCGGGCTCGACGTTCGCCGCTCCCGTCTACGAACAGTGGGGCTCCTCGATCGGCAGCCCGAAGGTCAACTACCAGGCGGTCGGCTCCGGCGCCGGCCTGACGGCGATCGAGAGCAAGGTCGTCGACTTCGCGGGCAGCGACCCGCCGCTGAAGGCCGAAGAATCTGAAGCGATTGCGAAGAACGGCAGCCCGGCGGTCCAGATCCCGATGTTCCTCGGCGCGATCACGGTCTCCTACAACCTGCCCGGCGTCAAGAGCGGCCTGAAGCTCGACGGCAAGACGCTCGCCGACATCTTCCTGGGCACGATCAAGACCTGGAACGACGCGGCGATCAAGAGCCTGAACCCGGGCGTGACCCTGCCCAGCACCTCGATCACCGTCGTGCACCGCTCTGACTCCTCCGGGACCACCGCCGGCTTCACCGGCTTCCTCTCGGACGTCAGCCCCGAATTCAAGAGCAAGGTCGGGGAAGGCAAGGAAGTGCCGTGGCCCACGGGCACCGGCGGCAAGGGCAACGCGGGCGTCGCGGGCGCGGTCAAGCAGACGGTGGGCGCGGTCGGCTACGTCGAGCAGGCCTACGCCCTGCAGAACGGCTTCACCTACGCCTCGGTGCAGAACAAAACCGGCAAGTTCGTCGAACCGACGCTCGCTTCCACGAGCGCCGCGGGGGTCGGGGTCAAGATTCCGGCCGACCTCGGCGTGAAGGTGATCAACTCGCCGAACCCGAACGCCTACCCGATCGCCTCGCAGACGTTCATCGTCGTCAACAAGGACCTCTGCAAGGCCGGCGGACCCGGTGGCGAAGAAGCCGCCAAGGGCGTCGTGAAATTCATCGAATACGGGCTCGGGACCGGCCAGGGGATCCTCGCCCAGGCCGACTACGCACGGCTCCCGCCGCCGATCCTGACGAAGTCCAAGGAAGCGCAGAAGTCCCTGCAGTGCAACGGCGCTCCGATCGGCTGAGCGCGTGATGCCGCCTCCACGGACCAGGAGGGCCGGCATGGAGCGCCGGCCCCACCCGACCGGGTAAGAAGGGTCTCGTGGAGGCGGCAAGTGTCACAGGCGGCGACCGCGGATTGCTCACGCGGTCGCCGCTCGCGCGCCTGCCGGACCGGGCGCTGCGCTGGGGGCTGACGATCCTCGCGGGGCTGATCCTCGCCCTGATCGTCTACTTCTTCATACGCCTGTTCGATGAGTCCCGCCCGGCCTTCGAACAGCAGGGCGTGCTCGGGTTCGTGTTCGACAACAACTGGAACCCGAGTGCCGGGCACTACGGGGCGCTCCCGCTCGTCGTCGGGACCCTGATCACCTCGGCGCTCGCGTTGCTGATCGGTGTGCCCGTCGCGGTCGCGGCGGCGCTCTACACCAGCGAGCTCGGATCCCGGCGGCTGCGCGCGCCGCTCACGATCCTGGTCGAGTTGCTCGCCGCCGTACCGTCGGTCGTCTACGGGCTTTGGGGCATCTTCTTCCTGGCGCCGAAGCTGTATCCGGCGGAGAAGTGGTTCGCCAAGACCTTCTCGTTCATCCCGTTCGTCGGCGGTGGCACCGTCACGATCCCCAACTGCTTCATCGCCGGGACTGGTGCTCGCGATCATGATCCTGCCGATCGTCAGCGCGATCAGCCGCGAGGTCATGAACACCGTCCCGTCCGACCACAAGGAGGCCGCGCTCGCGCTGGGGGCAACACGCTGGGAGATGATCCGCATCGCGGTCCTCCCCTACTGCCGCTCCGGGATCGTCGGTGGCGCGATGCTCGGGCTCGGCCGTGCGATCGGCGAGACGATCGCCGTGACGATCCTGATCGGCGGCTCGACGCAGATGGTCCAGAACCTGTTCGGGCAGAGCAACAGCCTTGCGGCGGTGATCGCGAACGAGTTCGGCGAGGCGACCGGCACCCACCGCTCTGCCCTGTTCGCCTGCGGGCTGGTGCTGTTCGTCCTGACGCTCGTCGTCAACGGCGTGGCGCGCGGGTTCGTCGTCCGCGCGGGGCGCGCGAGCGGGCCGCCGCGGGCGGAGGAGCACCGCAGCGGCGCCACCACCGCCGCCCTGACGGCCGACACGGCGGCGGGCGCATGAGCGGGCCCGGCGCCACCGGGTCGCTCGGGCTGCTCGAGCGCTGCGCGGTCAGCCCGGGCCGGCGCCGCCGCGATCGGCTGGCCCGCGGTGCGGTCCTCGCCGCCACGCTGCTGGCGCTGGTCCCGCTCGTGCTGATCGTCTACTACCTGCTCAAAAAGGGTCTCGGGGCGTGGAGCGGCGACTTCTTCACCACCGACCCGACCGGCAACACCTTCTTCAAGAACTCGAACATCGGCGGAATCAAGTCGGCCATCCTCGGCACGATCGAGATGGTCGCGCTGGCCTCGGTGATCGCCGTGCCGCTCGGCATCGGGGTCGCGGTGTGGCTCGTCGAGTACGGCCGCAGCAGCGCGTTCGCGAACGTCGTCCGCTTCTTCGTGGACGTGCTCACAGGCGTGCCCTCGATCGTGTTCGGGCTGTTCGTCTACATCGTGCTGATCGTCGGCACCGGCACGAGCTACGCCGGCTGGAAGGGCTCGATCGCGCTGTCGCTGCTGATGCTCCCGGTCGTCATCCGCTCCGCCGAGGTGATCCTCAACCTGGTGCCGGACGGGCTGCGCGAGTCGGCGCTCGCGCTGGGCGCTCCGCGCTGGCGGGTGGTGGGGAGGATCGTCCTGCCGACCGCGCTGCCGGGGATGGTCACCGGCGTACTGCTCGCCGTGGCCCGCGCCGCGGGCGAGACCGCGCCGCTGCTGTTCACGGCCGCGTACACGCACGAAACCACGACCAACCTCGGCTCGTTCATGAACTCGCTGCCGGTGCAGATCTACACCGACGTGACCTCGCCCACCGCGCGTGTGGTCGAACGGGCCTGGGGAGCAGCGCTCACGCTCGTGCTCATGATCCTGCTCCTCAACCTGATCGCTCGACTAGTCTCGCGAAGGAGCCGCCTAGCATGAGCTCGACAAGACCAGACGAGAAGTTGACCGACCTCGACCCGAACACCACCCAGGAGACCGGCGCCGACAGGCCGCAGGCCTCGCCGCCGAGCGCCCGTGCGACGGTCGTCGCACCCGAGGTCCGCCAACACGCGGACGGCGCGAAGACCGCCGACGCGGTCACCGTGACGCTCGACGGGCTGCGCGCGTTCTACGGCGCGGCCGAGCAGGTCAAGGGGATCGACCTCGAGTTCGGTCCCAACGAGGTGACGGCGATCATCGGCCCCTCGGGCTGCGGCAAGTCCACGATGGTGCGCTGCATCAACCGCATGCACGAGGAGATCCCGGGCGCCCACGCCGAGGGCCGCGTGCTGCTCGGCGACGCCGACGTCTACGGTCCCGGCGTGGACGTCGTGGCTGTGCGCCGGGCGATCGGCATGATCTTCCAGAAACCGAACCCCTTCCCCACGATGTCGATCTACGACAACGTCGCCGCGGGGCTGCGGCTCACGGCCCGGCGGGGCGAACTGAGCGAGAAGGTCGAGCGGGCGCTGCGCGGGGCCGGGCTGTGGGAGGAGGTCTCCGGCCGCCTCTCCGAGCCGGGCGCGGGTCTCTCCGGCGGCCAGCAGCAGCGGCTGTGCATCGCGCGCTCGCTGGCAGTCGAACCCGAGGTCCTGCTGATGGACGAGCCGTGCTCGGCGCTCGACCCGATCGCGACGCTGAAGATCGAGGAGCTGATCGAGGAGCTCAAGCAGCGCATCACGATCGTGATCGTCACCCACAACATGCAGCAGGCCGCGCGCGTCGCCGACCGGACGGCCTTCATGCTGGCCGGGGAGCTCGTCGAGGTCGGCCCGACCCAGGACATGTTCACGAAGCCGAGCGACCCGAGGACCGAGGAATATGTCACCGGCAAGTTCGGCTGACGAGCCCGCGGTCAACGCCGTTGCCGAGGAGACGGGCGGTGGTGGGCGAGCCCATTTCCAGGAGCAGCTCCAGCAGCTCGAGACGCACGCGCTCGGGGGCCTCGACCTGATCGTCGAGCAGCTCGACCGCGTGCTCGAGGCGCTCCAGCACCGCGACGTCGAGCTCGCCCAGATGGTGATCGCCGACGACGACCGCGTGGACGGCCGCTATCTGGAAGTGCACCAGGGGATCCTGTCGCTGCTCGCTCTGCAGGCACCGGTCGCTGGCGACCTGCGGCTCGTCGCCGCGCTGCTGCACACGATCAAGCACATCGAGCGCATGGGCGACCAGTGCGTGAACATCGCGAAGCTGATCCCGCTGTCCGGCTACGACGCGCCCGTGGACCGCGACGTCCTCGACGCGATCCTGAAGATGGGCGCGTTCGCGCGCTCGGAGGTCGTTCAGTGCAAGGCGGCGTTCGCCGGGCGTGACATCGCCCTGGCCGAGGACCTGGTGCGCCAGGACCGCGAAATCAACCGCCTGAACCGCGACATCTTCCGCGCGGCGATCGAAATCGGGGACGACCCCGACCGCCGCGAGTGGGCCATGCACATGACGCTCGTGGCGCGCGCGCTGGAGCGCGTCGGCGACAACGCCGTGGACATCGGCGAGCAGGTCGCGTTCGTCGTCACGGGCCTGTTCCGGGAGTTCTCGGACTCCTCGCGCCCGGTCGGCCCTTCCTGAACGCCCCGCGCCGGCGGCTTCAGCCCCGCGCGGGGGCGAACAGCATCATGCGCATCTTCATCTCGCGCTCACGGCTGATGTCGCCGATGTACTCGCAGTCCCATCCGTTGCTGGCGCCCATCGCTTCGAGCTCCTCGCGCGGGTAGTAGAAGGCGGCGTGCGCGTGCGACTTCGCCTCGTTCTCGTCTTCGCCGCCGGGCAGGAACGTGGCGTAGAACTGATGGGTCTGGGGAACCTGGGCGCGCAGGTTCCCCAGGCACTTTTCGAGGTCCGGGCGCGTGAGATGGGTGAACAGCGACCAGGCGAGCGAGTAGTCGGGCTGCTTGGTGAAGCGCTCGAACTCGAAGTCGCCTGAAACGACGAGCTCGGGGCGCTTCTCGGCGGCGACCTCGGGCGGCAGCTCCTTGGCGAGCCCCTGTTTGATCAGCGAGTCCTCCTTCTCGATGCCGAGGTAGTTGCCGGCGTCGAGGTAGGGGATGAACTTCACGCCCGCGCGCAGCGACCCGCAGGCGATGTCGAGCAGGACGTGCTCGGGCTTCAGCCCGCGGGAGATCAGGAAGTCGAACTCGAGCTGGCCGTACTCCTCCCAGCGGCCGCCGATGTAGGCGCGGTGGCCGACCATGCCGACGCCGAGGTCTCCCTCCACCCGCCAGCGCTTGCGGCCCATCAGCCGCGGCAGCACACCGCCCCTCAACTTCCTCCCGATCATCGCCGCGGCAGGCTACCAGAGCGCCGTTCGACGCCATCCCGATCGGGATAAGCTTGCGCGGTGCCAGAGGACTCGCTACAGGCCCGCTCCGAACGGATCTCGGAGGACACGTTCATCGGGGGGCCGCGCTTCAACTTCGAGCAGGTCGGCCGGCTCGGGTTCGAGGTGCTGCTGAAAGAGGGGCTGCGCCCCTCCTCGCGCGTGATCGACGTCGGCTGCGGGGCGCTGCGACTCGGCTACTGGCTGATGCGCTTCCTGGACCCGGGCTGCTACTTCGGGATCGAGCCACAGCGCGAGATGCTCCAGGTCGGCCTCGAGGAGATGGTGGAGCCCGACGTCGTCGCCCGCGCTGACGCGCACTTCGACCACAACACCGACTTCGACTTCTCGGTCTTCGGCGAGAGCTTCGACTACGCGTTCGCGCGCTCGGTCTGGACGCACGCGTCCAAGCCGCAGATCGCCGCCATGCTCGAGTCCTTTGCCGATACCGGCGCGTCGGGAGCCGTGTTCATGGCCTCGTTCTACCCCGCCGGTGCCTGGTTCCGGATCGGGCATCGCTGGCCGCGCCTGGAGCGCGATCTGTTCACGCGGCTGCCATTGGTCGAGATGAGCCCGCTGATCGCACGCCTCAAACCCTTCCGCTCGCACGACTACGAAGGCGAGGAGTGGCTCGGGCGCAGTCACGAGTCCAGTGAACGCGGCGTCGCCAACCACTCGACCCGCTGGATCGCCGGCGAGGCGGCCCGGCACGGCCTCACCGCTCAGCTCACCCCCTACCGGATCCGCAACCACCAGTACTGGATCCGGATCAAGCACCCGTAGGGCGCGGCCGCGCCAAGGGCCGCCGGCCTGGGCGAGCAGGGTGCGCAAATCGGTGTGAAGATCCTGTTACATCGGTTGCGCCACCCTCTCGGGTACCCCTCCATCGCTTACACTCACCCCCGATGACGGCCAACGTGCGCGCCGGCGAGAAGGGGGCTTCCTCACTTGCCACTGATGCCGCTTCAGCCAACGGCTCCCTGCGCATCGCAGTCCTCGACCGCGACAGCGGTTTCATCCAGGTCCTGAGCAAGCGCCTCGACCGGCTCGGCTGGGAGCACCGTGTGCTCGCGAGCCCCGTCCCGGCGGATGCCGTCGTCTCGATGCGCCTGAGCGCGCTCGTCGTCGACCTGGCGGTGCTCGGACCCCAGGCGTGGAGCTGGCTCGAGCGCGTGTGCGAGGCGCTGCCCGAGCTGGGCATCGTGGTCTGCACCGGTCCTTCCACCGTCGCGCAGCGCGTCCGGGGCCTGCGGCTCGGCGCCGACGACTGGATCACCAAGCCGTGCCACCCGGAGGAGGTGATCGCGCGCACCCAGAGCGTCGTGCGTCGCCGCCGACGCAGCAGCAGCCGCGCGGAGGCCGCCCCGGTCGTCGCCGGCGAGGTCGAGATCCGCTCCGACCGCTTCCAGGCCTTCGTGGGCGAGAGCAGCATCGACCTCACGCGCCGCGAGTTCGAGCTGATCGAGCTGCTGGCCTCAGCCGAGGGCCGGGTGCTCGAGCGCGAGGAGATCTACTCCCGCCTGTGGGGCTACACGATGGTGCGCGGCGACCGTTCGGTGGACGTGTTCGTGCGCAAGCTGCGCCAGAAGCTCGAGAAGGCATCTCCGAGCTGGCGCTACATCCACACCCACTTCGGCATCGGCTACCGCTTCGCCGCCGAATCGCTCGAGGTCGTGAACCCGAACGACGTGCCCTCGTCAGTACCGGCCGACTGGGACGCCGGCGACGAGCGCGAGGTCGCGGGGTCGCATGAGGACGGCGAGCTCGGCGCTCGCGCCCTCTAGCCGCAACACGGCGACGCCCCCCTTCTTGAGGTCCAGCTTCGCTCCGGTGAGCGACGCCGCGAGCTGGGAGAGGTCCGGCTCGTGGCCGACGAGCAGCACACGGCCGTCGAGCCCGGTGCCCGCGAAGGTGTCGAGCGCTTCCGCGGCCTCGAAGCCGCCGGCGAGGGGGTCGTGGAGCGCCATCCGCTCCCGCTCCTCCTCGTCCCACGCCTCCGCGGCGAGCTCCGCGGTCTGGGCCGCGCGCACCTTCGGGCTGTAGAGGATCACGTCGAACGTGACCCCCATGCGGGCGATCGCGACACCCGCCGCGCGCGCCTGCTGCTCGCCCCGCTCCGTGAGGCGGCGGGCCGAGTCCGCCCGGCTTCCATGCGGCTCGGCCTCTGCGTGTCGGAGTAGCCAGAGCTGACGTGCCATGCCTGTGCCGCTCAGAGTACCGTGCAAGCGGTCCCGCTCGCACGCAATTTGCGAGCGCGGGCGGCGGCACAGGGTCGCACCGTGTAGCGTGGATGCCCTATGGACGGCGCTATCAACTACGAGCTGAGCAGCGTCGAGGCGCCCGCCACAACGCCGGGCTCCGCGCCCCCCGGGCCGGAGGGGCTCGAGCACCCCTCGCTGTACATCAACCGCGAGCTCTCGTGGCTCGACTTCAACGACCGTGTGCTGCAGCTGGCCGAAGACGACGAGGTGCCGCTGCTCGAGCGCGTGAAGTTCTGCGCCATCTACACGACCAACCTCGACGAGTACTACATGGTGCGCGTCGCGGGGCTGCGAGACCAGATCGACGCCGGCGTCCTGAAGCCCGGCCAGGACGGGCGCACCCCGGAGGAGACGCTCTCGCTGATCCGCGAGAAGGTGCTAGGGCAGAGCGCGAGGCTGACCGACTGCTTCGAACGGCGGCTGCGCCCGCAGCTCGCCGACCACGACATCGAGATCGTCAGCGTGGGCGATCTGGACGAAGAGCATCGCGCCGAGCTGGCGCGCCACTTCCAGAAGGTGATCTTCCCGGCCCTGACGCCGCTGGCGGTCGCCCCCGGCCGGCCCTTCCCCTACATCTCGAACCTGTCCCTCAGCCTGGCCGTGATCGTCCGCGATCCGGTGACCGATCAGACCGTCTTCGCGCGCGTGAAGGTGCCGACCGAGATCCTGCCGCGCTTCGTGACGCTCGCCCGGCCCGGACAGGCGCCGCTGCTGGTCCCGCTCGAGGACGTCATCGCGAACCACCTCGACGCGCTGTTCCCCGGCATGGAGATCGCCGACTGCGACGTCTTCCGCGTGACGCGCGACGCCGACCTCGAGGTCTCCGACGACGCGGCCGACCTGCTGCAGGCGGTCGAGGACGAGCTGCGCCGCCGCCGCTTCGGCGAGATCGTCCGGGTCGAACTCGGCGCCGGCATCTCCGAGCAGCTTCGGGCCGCGCTCACGGGCCTGCTCGGCGTGGAGGACGAGGAGGTGTTCCCGGTCGACGGGCTGCTCGACATGGGCGCGCTGTGGGAGATCGTGAAGATGCCCGGGCACGCGGAGCTGCGCGATGAGGCGCTGCCGTCGGTGACGCACCCGCGGCTGGTGCGCCACGAGGGGGACCGTCCCGACGTCCTCGGGGCGATGCGAGAAGGAGATGTCCTCGTCCACCACCCCTACGACTCGTTCGCGACCTCGGTCGAGCGCTTCGTCGAGCAGGCCGTCGCCGACCCCAACGTGCTCGCGATCAAGCAGACCGTCTACCGCACGAGCGACGACTCGCCGCTGGTGCCGGCGCTGATCGAAGCGACCGAACGGGGCAAGCAGGCGGTGGCGCTGGTCGAGCTGCAAGCGCGCTTCGACGAGCGCATGAACATCCACTGGGCGAAGGCGCTGGAGGAGGCGGGCGTGCACGTGGTCTACGGCCAGCCCGCGATGAAGACCCACGCCAAGTGCGTGCTGGTCGTGCGCCGGGAGGGCGACGGCGTCCGCAACTACGTCCACATCGGGACCGGCAACTACCACTCCGCGACCGCCCGCCTCTACACCGACTTCGGCCTGTTCACGGTCGACGAGCAGATCGGCGCCGACGTCGCCGACATGTTCAACTACCTCACCGGGTACGGACGTCCGCTGCACTACCGGCGGGTGCTGACGGCGCCCAACATGCTGCGCGACGGGATCATCGCCGAGATCGAGCGCACCACCGAGGCGCACCGCGAAGGCCGCCCGGCGCGGATCGCGATGAAGATGAACGCGCTCGTCGACGGGCGCTGCATCCGCGCGCTGTACGCCGCCTCACAGGCGGGTGTGCCGGTCGATCTCAACGTGCGCGGGATCTGCTGCCTGCGCCCGGGGCTGCCGGGCATCTCCGAGAACATCCGGGTCGTCTCGATCGTCGGGCGCCTGCTGGAGCACTCCCGCATCTACACCTTCGAGCGCGACGGCGAGCAGACCGTCTACATCGCCTCCGCCGACCTGATGCCGCGCAACCTCGACCACCGCGTCGAGCTGGCGGCCCCGATCATCGAGCCCCATCTGCAGGAGGAGCTGCTCGACACGCTCGAACGCGCCTTCGCCGACAACCAGAGCTCGTGGGAGCTGGACGGGGACGGCAGCTGGACACGGCGCGTGGCGCTCCCCGGGGAACGCCCGCGCAACATGCAGCTCGAGCTGGCGGAGCTACACGCCGCCCGCGCTGCGCACGAGCGCAGCGACGGCGAGGTCGCCCTCGGCGCTCAGCTCGCTGCCGGCGCGGGCAGCTCGTCCAAGACCGTTTTGAGCTCGTCCACCGACTGGTAGTCGAGCCCGAGCCTGTGGTCGTGGCGGTGGCGCACGACGCCCTGCTCGTCGATCACGATCACCGCCCGCTTGGTGCCGAGCGGACCGCCCCAGGCCCCGTACTGCTTGGCGACCTCGCCGCCGCGGTCCGCGAGCAGGGGAACCGTCAGCGAGTGCTTGGCGGTGAACTCGCGGTGGCTGTCCACGTCCTGCGCGGAGATCCCCACGACGGTCGCGCCGAGCGCGCCGAAGGCATCGGGGCTGTCGCGGTAGGAGCAGAACTGTTTCGTGCAGACCATCGTGTTGTCGCCGGGATAGAACAGCAGCACCACGCGCTCGCCCCGGTGCTCGGAGAGACGGAAGTCCCCGTCGGTCCCCGGTAGCTCGAAGTCCGGCGCCTGCTCGCCGACCTGCGGCTTCTTCGCCATCCAAATCCCCTTTGCTCGTGTCGCGGCCCGCGACGGGCCCGGGCCGGAGGATAGACCTCGCCGCCGGGCGCCGAGGTCAGGTGGGCTGCTGCCAGCCGCGGAGCGACGGGTCGATCAGGGCACGCCACCACGCGGTGACCGGCGGCGCCTCCTCCCACTCCAGCTCGTCGAGCGATGCCGCGGAGGCGCAGAGGAAGGCGACCCGCCGCTGCGCGCGGTAGTCGGCCAGACCCTCGTAGCCGTCCATCTCGTGCGCGAGCGGCACGCAGTCGTAGCCGAACTCGGCGGCCAGCTCGACGACCGCCTCGCGCGAGGGCAGCAGGACGACCCCTCTGTGCTCGCCCGCCGGAGCTTCGAGCGAGAGCTCGAAGAAGCTCGAGGGGGCGCCCGAGATCTCGGTGTCGATCACGATCAGCTCGGCCCCGGCGGCCGCGAACAGCTCGAACAGCTCGACCGGCTTTCCGCTGCGCTCCATCAACCCGATGCAGAGCGCTACGTCGTAGCCGCCGTCGATCCTCGCGCCCGGAACCGGTGCGCGCTCGAAGCTCACGCGAGCGCCGTCTGCGCCCGCCGCCTCGGCCCGCTGCCGCGCGGCGGCGATCGCCGCGGCGTCCTCGTCGAGGCCCGAGGACGGCCTCGGCGCCGGCGCCGGCCGCCTGCAGCGACCAGAAGCCGTCGCCGCAGCCTGCGTCGAGCACGCGGCGGCCTTGAAACGAGCCTCCCGCGAGCGCGAGCAGCGGCTCGAAGAAGTAGCGGCGCTGCCCTTCGGTGCGGTTCGAGCGCTCGCGCATCGCCCTACGCTCCGAGCCTCCGCCGCGCCCGGCCCGCGGCGCCGGCGAGCGCGCCGAGCCACGGATTCGCGTGCGGCGCTCGCGCGCGCGGGAGCCCGGCGAGCGGCGCACCGGCCGCGCACATGAACGCGATCCGGCGCGCGGCCAGGTAGTCCTCGACGCCGAGCTGGCCGGCGGCGAAATCGTGCGCGAGCGGGACCGCCTCGAAGCCGAAGCGGGCGGCCAGCTCGGCGACGGCGCCGCGCGTCGGTACCAGCACGAGGTCGCGCTCGACCGCGTTGCGTGGCTCGCCGAGCCGGGAGACCTCGAACAGCGCCCCCCGCGCGCGGGAGATGCCCGTGTCGATCACGACCAGCTCCGGCGCGGCCGCCGCGATCAGCTCGAACAGCGCGAGCGGCTTGGCGACGACGTCCAGCAACCCGAGGCAGAGCACCACGTCGAAATCGCCGGGCAGCTGCCAGTCGAACACGTTTGCACGCTCGAAGCGATATCGCTCGCGAGGCACCTCCGTCGCCTCGAACACGAGCTCGGCCTGCTCGATCGCCGTCGCCGCGCCGTCCACGCCCAGCACGTAGTCCGCCCCTGCTTGGATCGCCGCGAGCGACCAGAACCCCGCGTTGCAGCCCAGGTCGAGCACGCGGCGTCCGCGCAGCGTCCCCCCGGCGAGGCTGAGCAGCGGCTCGAAGAAGTAGCGGCGGCGCTGCTCGGCGCGGCGGACCCGCCAGGCGCTCGCGACGGGCGTGCTGAGGCCGCCCGGGAGCTCGAAGCGGTAGTTCCAGCTCGGGAAGGAGTCGATCCGCTGCTTGAGTTCCTCGGCGTCCAACGGCGGCTGGCTCCTTGTGGCGGGTCGCTGAGCCGGCGGCGCCGCCAGCGGTCGGCCTGGGCCGCGCGGATGCTAGTGCAAGCGCGTCACACGGGTAGCCTGTGCAGATGACGCCGGAGACGCTTGCAGGACGCCTGCTCGTCGCCTCAGCGACGCTCCAGGATCCGAACTTCGCCCGCTCGGTTGTGCTGATCGGGCTCCACAGCGAGGAGGGCGCGCTCGGGCTCGTCCTGAACCGCCCGTCGAACTCGAGCGTCGCCTCGGCGGTGCCCGAGCTCGAGGAGCTGGTCGACTCGGACGAGCCGGTGTTCGTCGGCGGCCCCGTCCAGTCGAGCGCGGTCGTGATGCTCGCCGAGTTCGAGGACCCGGCGGCGGCCGGGCTGCTGGTGCTGGGCCGGATCGGGCTGCCCGCTCCGGATGCGAGCCTCCAGCAGCTCGCGGCCGCCACGACCCGCCGGCGCGTCTACGCGGGGTACGCCGGCTGGTCGGAGGGCCAGCTCGACGCCGAGATCGAGTCCGGCGACTGGATCGCCCAGGAC
This sequence comes from uncultured Solirubrobacteraceae bacterium, assembly GCA_963738815.1. GTDB lineage: Bacteria > Actinomycetota > Thermoleophilia > Solirubrobacterales > Solirubrobacteraceae > Palsa-744. Next base: position 63,182 of record CAVTXW010000004.1, on the reverse strand, counting down.
GCGCTGCCCGACGACGTCTTCAGCGTCGAGCCCGAGCAGCTGTGGAGCAGCGTCCTGACGCGCAAGGGCGGCCAGTACGCGCTGCTCGCGCGGATGCCTCCGGACCCGAGCCTGAACTACGCTACCCTCAGAGGGCGCCCTGCCGGGGCGCTTCCCTCATTGCCCGCTCCCCCGGGGTGGGCTCGCAACGCGGCACTTTTCGAGAAGACAGCGCCCAGAAGCGGGCGTAGGTTTGCTTCCCCCCAAGAAGGAGTCGGCCTTGCTGAAACTCGCCCGCTGGTCAACGACCCACCGCAAGTACGTCGTCGCTGGGCTGGATCGTGCTGCTGCTCGTCGTGAACGTCCTCGCCCAGTCGGCCGGCACGAGCTACTCCAACAACTTCACGCTGCCCCACTCGGACGCACAGCGCGCCTCCGACCTGCTGCAGCGCAGCTTCCCGACGCAGGCGGGCGACCGCGACACGATCGTCTTCAAGGTCGACTCCGGCACCGTCCGCGACCCCGCGGTCCAGGCGCACATGGAAGCGATGTTCAAGCAAGTCGAGAAGAAGCCCCACGTCGCGGCGGTGATCAGCCCGTACGGCGGCGCCGCCTCGGGTCGCTCGATCTCCTCCGACGGACGGATCGCGTTCGCGACGGTCGTGTTCGACGAAAAAGCGAACCTGCTGCCCAAGAGCGCCCCCGAAGCCGTCGTGAACACGGCCAAAGCCGCCGCCAAGCCGGGCCTCGACGTCCAGCTCGGCGGACAGGCGATCGAGCAGACCGAGCAGCCGGGGTTCGGGATCTCGACGGCGGTCGGCCTGCTGGCCGCGATCGTCGTGCTGCTGCTCACGTTCGGCTCGCTGATCGCGATGGGGCTGCCGATCGTCACTGCCCTGTTCGGCCTCGGCACGGGCCTCGGCCTGATCGCCCTGTTCACGCACGTCGTGGACACGGCCGACTTCTCCTCCGAGCTCGCGGCGATGATCGGCCTCGGCGTCGGCATCGACTACGCGCTGTTCATCCTCACGCGCTTCCGTGAGGCGTTCCGCACGCCCGGCCCGACGTTCCACGACGTGCGCGCGTCGGTGCTGCGCTCGATCGACACGGCGGGGCGCGCGGTGCTGTTCGCCGGCACGACGGTCGTGATCGCCCTGCTCGGCATGATGCTGCTCGGCGTCAACTTCCTCTACGGGGTCGCGATCGCAGCGTCGATCGGGGTGCTGCTCGTGATGCTCGCCTCGCTCACGCTGCTGCCCGCGCTGCTGACGATCACCGGCGAGAAAGTCGCCTACGGCAGCCGCCGCGCGCGTCGCAGGCAGGAAGCGGCCGACGGCCGAGCCGTCGGCGCCGAACGGCAGCAACGGCGCCTCCGTCGACGGCGGCGCCGCGGGCGAGCCGCTCGGCGGACGCGCCTGGCTTCGCTGGAGCCAGCTTCGTGGGCGCGCACGCAGGCTGGGTGGCGCTCGGCTCGACGGTCGCTGATGCTCGCGATCGCAGCGCCCGCGATCGCGTTGCGGCTCGGCTCGAGCGACGCGGCCAACGACCCGCCCGGGACAGACCACGCACAAGGCCTACGAGCTGCTCGCCGAGGGCTTCGGCCCGGGCTTCAACGGCCCGCTGCTCGTCGTCGCCAAGGTCCCCGACGACAAGCCGCCGTGGCGCTGTCGAGCGCCATCGCAGCGGCGCCGCGCGTCGCATCGGTCGTGCCGCCGCAGCTGAACCCCCAGGGGAACGTCGCGGCGATCACCGTCTACCCGAAGTCCTCGCCGCAGGCCTATGACACGACGGTGCTCGTGCACGATCTGCGCGACCGCGTGCTGCCGCCGGTCGAGCGTGCGACCGGCGCCAAGGTCTACGTCGGCGGTGTGACGGCGGGCGCGGTCGACTTCGCGACCGTGCTCGGCCACAAGCTGCCGCTGTTCATCGGCGTCGTCGTGCTGCTCTCCGCGCTGCTGCTGCTGATCGTGTTCCGCTCACTCGTGATCCCGCTCCAGGCGGCCGTGATGAACCTGCTCAGCATCGGCGCCTCGCTCGGCGTGATCGTCGCCGTCTTCCAGTGGACCGGCTGGGGCGGCAGCATCTTCAGCACGAGCGCCGGGCCGATCGAGTCGTTCATCCCGGTGATGCTGTTCGCGATCGTGTTCGGCCTCTCGATGGACTACGAGGTGTTCCTGATCTCGCGCATCCACGAACGCTGGACGATCACGCGCGACAGCCGCCGCGCGGTCAACGAGGGTCTGGCCCTCACCGGACGCGTCGTGACCGCGGCCGCCGCGATCATGGTCTGCGTGTTCCTCTCGTTCATGCTCGGCGAAGACCGCGTGATCAAGGAGTTCGGGCTCAGCCTCGCGAGCGCCGTGTTCCTCGACGCGCTGGTGATCCGCTGCCTGCTGCTGCCCGCGACGCTGCACCTGCTCGGCGACGTCACCTGGCGGATCCCGTCGTGGCTGGACCGGCTGCTGCCGTACGTGAACATCGAGGGCACGCACCACGAGACGCCGTCCACCTCGGCGAATGGCGCCGGCGACGGGCGCGCCGCCGAACCGGTGGCGGTCGGAGCGGCCGGGGGCACGTGGAACGGCGGCGATCGGGAGACGGACGACTGACCAGAGGGCTCCGGCGGGCCGCGCTCGGCCTGCTGCTGGTGGCCCAGGTTCTGGGGGACTCACCGCCCCCGCCGCGCCCGCCTCCGCTGCGCCCCCTCCCCATCGGTCCGCACTGATCGTGTTCGTCGATGCGGGCGAGCGGGAACTGGCGGCCGCGGGCATGTCGGTCGGCATCATGTCGGCATCGCAGGGCACTTACAGTCCTTCGCAACTGCAGCTCGACATCACCCAGGGCGCGCGGATCGCATCATCGGCGTACCCGACGTCGATGCCTCCGCGGCTGTCGCTGAGCGGGCAGCACGTCACCGGGTGGGGCGCGGCTCGGGCGCGGGCCGCCGCCGCGCCGCAGGAGCTCACGCCGGGCCTGCTCGCCGCGACCATCCCTGGCGGTGGCGCCTATGCGTCGGCGGAGGACGGCGGGGTCGAACTCATCCGGCCCGGAAAGCCGCCGGTGCTGATCCTGGGCCTGCGCAACGCGGAAGGGGCCTTCGCGGTCGCGGCCGACCGCGGCGGGGCGATCGGTAGCGTCTCGCTCGGGGCTCCGGCGACGCTTCCCGCTCGGGTCGCAGCGCTTCTGCGCCGTCATTCCCTGGTGGTCGCCGATCTGAGGACGGTCTCCGGCGTCCCCCGTCAGCTGCACGCGCTGCTCGCGCGCCGTGTCCCCGGCGAGCTGGTGATCGCCGTCCAGCGCGTCCCCGCCGGCAAGCGCGGCCAGCTTCTCTGGATCGGGACGGCGGGCCTGCCGGGCACCGGGCCGGGCTCCCGGCGCAAGGATCTGACCTCCGCCACGACCCAGCAGCGCGGCCTCGTCTCCTCGGTGGATATCGCCCCGACGGTCCTCGGCTGGCTCGGCGTCCCCGTTCCCGACGAGATGCGCGGGCGCGCGCTCGAAGCCGACAGCAACCTCGACGGTGGGGCGTTGCGCCGTCTCGACGCGCGCCTGCGAGTGGTCGGCCCGCGGCGTCTCTCGGCCCTCGGCTTCCTGCTCCTCGCGTGGGCGGTGCTGCTGATCGGCACGGTCGCGTTCACAAGCGCGCGCGAGACGCGGGCGCGCGCCGTCCGGATCGGCGCCGTCGCGGTGATGTGGGCCCCCCTCGCCGTCCTCGTGCCCGCGGCGCTTGGGCCCTCAGCCGGCGTCGAATACGCGCTGATTGCCGCGCTGTGCCTCGCGCTCGGCGCGCTCACCGACCTGCTGGCACCCTGGCCGCGGGCGCTGATCGCGCCCGCGATCGCGGTCCCGGCAGCGATCGTCCTCGACGCGCTCGCGCACACCCAGCTGCTCGTGCGCTCGGTGCTCGGTCCGAACCCGGTCCTCGGCGCGCGCTTCTACGGCGTGGGCAACGAGCTCAAGTCCGGGCTGGCGGTGCTCGTGCTCTGCGCCGTCGCGGCGGCGCTCTACCCGTCGGCCCGGCACTCGCCGCGGCGCGTCCTCGCGAGCGTCCTCGGCGCCGGCTTCGTGCTCGCGGTGATCGAGGGCTCGGCCCGGATCGGCGCCGGCGTGGGCGGCGTGATCCTGGTCTGTGCCGGCACGGCCGTGGCAGCCGTGCTGCTCGCGCCGGACGCGTCCGTGCGCCGCCGCGCGCTGCTGGCGATCATCGCCCCCGTCGCCGGGCTCGTCGTGCTCGCCGGAGTGGACCTCGCGACCGCGCACGGCAGCGGGCACTTCACGGGCAGCGTCCTGCACGCGCGCTCCGCGGGTGACGTGCGCGACATCCTCGTGCGCCGCTACAAGGCGGCGTGGGGCGAGCTGCACAACCACGCGATGCCCATCGCCACGGCCCTCGCGCTCGTGTGCTCGGCCCTCGCGATCCGCTCGCGCGAACGCCTGCTGATCCCCGTCGAGGGCGATCCGCTGTGGCTCGCGACGCTCTCCGGCGGCCTTGCGGCCGGGGTGGTCGGGGCGCTCGTAGAGGACTCGGGGCCGGTGCTGCTCGTTGTGGCGGTCTTCGCGCTCGGCTGTGTGCTCAGCTACCTGTGGGCGCCGCCTGCTGACCGTGCGAGCGCGGGCAGCACGTAGGCGAGCGTGCACAGCCCGATCACCGGCACGGCTCGGAGTTTACAAGACTGAGTCTCGTTTTCGCGGTCCGCGCCGCGCCGGCAGGGCCCTTCGGCTCGGCCGGCGCACCCCCCGCGCCCCGGCCGAGCGAGCCTTCCTGCTCAGTCCCGCATGCGCCCGCGGCGCACGAAGAACACGACCAGACCGATCACGATCAGCAGCAGCACGACGCCGCCGACGATGTAGCGGATTTTGTGTTTGGTCGATTTCGGAAGCGATTTCGCTTCCTGTTCGGCGGCCGAACGGCCGAGCACGGTGAACGTGACGTGGCGGGCTTTGAGTTTCGATTCGACCGCCGGAGAGCCTTTGCGTTCGTACCGGTAGAGGTACAGCGTCCCGTTCTTGGTCGTGATGTGGAGGCTGCGGATCCTCTTGTTGAACTCGGCCGACTTGATTTCGCCTTTTTCGAGCTGCTGTTCAAAGGCCTGCTTGCTCTCTTCGGTGTATTTCGGCGTCGTCGTGGTTTCGGCGAGCCCTGCGGCCGGCGTCGCCAGCACGAGACACAGCGCAAGCATTGCGGCAAAGGCCAGCTTGCGCAGCGGCGTCGTTGCGGACATCAATTCTCCTGAAGTCGATTGGCAGGAGCGGGACCCCGACGGTCCCCGCCCCCTGCGTCCGGGGGGTGGACGGTGCGTACCCTAATCGCTATACGCGGGCCGTGTCACGCCTGTGGTCGCTCGTGTGAACGGCTCGTGACGCTCACTTGCGGCCCTGTTTGAGAGCCTTCTGGCGTTCGAGCTTTGAGAGGTTGAGCTTGCGCGGTCGCACAGACTCGGGCGTGACCTCGACGCACTCGTCCTCGCGGACGAACTCGAGCGCCTCATCGAGCGTCGGGCGGTGGTGCGTGTCGAGCCGGACGAGCACGTCGGAGGTCGACGAGCGCATGTTCGTCAGGTGCTTCTCTTTGGTGGGGTTGACGTCGAGATCCTCCGAGCGGGCGTTCTCGCCGATGATCATGCCCTCGTAGACTTCCTCGCCGGGCCCGATGAAGAGGATGCCGCGCTCCTGCAGGGTCATCAGCGAGTAGCTGACGGTCTGGCCGCGGCGGTCCGCCACGAGCGCTCCGGTCTGACGGGTGAGCAGGTCGCCGGCCCACGGCTCCCAGCCCTCGAAGACGTGGTGCATGATCCCGGTGCCGCGGGTTTCGGTCAGGAACTCGGTGCGGAAGCCGATCAGCCCGCGCGCGGGCACGAGGTACTCCATCCTCACCCAGCCGGTGCCGTGATTGGTCATGTGTTCCATCCGGCCTTTGCGAGCGGCGAGCAGCTGCGTGATCGTGCCGACGTGCTCCTCCGGCACGTCCACGGACAGCCGCTCGACCGGCTCGTTGCGGCGCCCGTCGATCTCGCGCTCGAGCACCTGCGGCTGCCCGACGGTCATCTCGAAGCCCTCGCGGCGCATCATCTCGACCAGGATGGCCAGCTGCAGCTCGCCGCGCCCCTGGACCTCGTAGGTGTCCGGACGCTCGGTGTCCGCTACGCGCAGCGAGACGTTGCCGACGAGCTCCTGGTCGAGTCGGCTCCTGATCTGGCGCGCCGTCATCTTGTCGCCCTCCAGACCCGCCAGCGGCGAGCTGTTGACGCCGATCGTTATCGACATCGCGGGCTCATCGACCGTGATCACCGGCAGCGGGCGGGGATCAGCCGCGTCGGCGAGCGTCTCGCCGATCGTGACCTCTTCGATCCCGGCGACCGCGATGATCTCGCCCGGGCCTGCTTCGGCGGCGTCCACGCGCTCGAGCGCGTCGGTCACGTAGAGCTCGGCGACCTGCGCTTTCTCGATCGAGGAGTCGGCGCGGCACCACGCGACCTGCTGGCCCTTGCGGATCGTGCCGTTGCGCACGCGGCAGATCGCGAGCCGCCCGACGTAGGGAGAGGCGTCCAGGTTGGTGACGAGCGCCTGCAGCGGATGGCCCTCCTCGTAGGTCGGCGCGGGGATGCGCTCGAGCAGGAGATCGAGCAGCGGCGCGAGGGTCCCGCTCTCGAGCTTCTCGCCGGGCTCGTAGGAGAGCGACGCCGCCCCGGCCTTGGCGTTGCAGTAGACGATCGGGAACTCGATCTGGTGCTCGTTGGCGTCGAGGTCGAGGAACAGTTCGTAGACCTCGTCCACGACCTCCGCCACGCGCGCGTCGGGGCGGTCCACCTTGTTGACGACGAGGATCACCGGCAGGCCGCCCTCGAGCGCCTTGCGCAGCACGAAGCGGGTCTGGGGCAGCGGGCCCTCGGAGGCGTCGACGAGCAAGAGGACGCCGTCCACCATCGTCAGCCCGCGCTCGACCTCGCCGCCGAAGTCGGCGTGTCCGGGCGTGTCGATGATGTTGAGCTTCACGCCGCTGTAGCGCAGCGAGGTGTTCTTGGCGAGGATCGTGATGCCCTTCTCGCGCTCGAGGTCCATCGAGTCGAGCACGCGCGTGAGCACCTCCTGGCCCTCGCGGAAGGCGCCGGACTGCCACAGCATCGCGTCCACGAGCGTGGTCTTGCCGTGATCGACGTGCGCGACGATCGCGACGTTGCGGATGTCATCTCTTGTGCTGAGCACGGCTCGACAGGCTAGCGGCGCGGGGCCCGAGGCCCGGCACGCGGCCGCGCATCGGGCCCGCACGTAACGCGCGCGCGCCCGCGCGCGAGAGGAAATCGCGCGCACCGGGTACAGCGAACCGGGAGACACTCGCTTCGCTGGCATCCCCGAACCGGCCCGCGCTAACGAGATCTTCACGAGTCGAGCGCTCGGCGGGGGAAACCGGATCGACACCGGTTGGGGGCCGGCCGCGAGAACGATCCAGCGGCGAGCAGCCGCGCGAGAACAGGAGACAGATGACCGAGCCGTTCGAGCAGCGACCGATCACACGCCGGACCCTGATGCGCTACGGCGGCGCCGCCGCCGCGGGGCTCGCGGCGGCTGACCCGCTGCTGCGGGCCGCGAGCGCGTTCGCGCACCCGGTGCGCCTGCCTGACTCGCTTCCCAACCCGAAGCTCCCCGCGGGCACCGTGAACGAGGCGCTCCCCTTCGATCACATCGTCGTCGTGATGATGGAGAACCACTCCTTCGACAACCTGCTGGGCACGCTGCACCGCTCCGGGCAGCCCAAGGCCAAGGGGCTGAAAGTCAACGCGAGAGGGCTCGCGCGCAACTGGAACCCGAACGCCGTGGGCGAACGCGTCTTCGCGTTCCCCTTCCCGAACACCGCCCAGGGCGACGGCGTCGGCCAGGACTGGAACGCCACGCACACGCAGATCGACGGCGGCAAGATGGACGGCTTCGTCCGGTCGACCGAATCGACCCAGCCGATGGGCTACTGGACGGAGGACACCCTGCCCTTCGCCCACTCCTTCGCGCGCACGTTCACGCTCGCGAACAACTGGTTCTCCTCGGCGCCCTGCCAGACCTACCCGAACCGGCGCTTCCTGATGGCGGGGACGGCGTACGGCAACATCTCCACCGACAGCGAAAGTCTCCAGGACCCGGCGCCCCCGAACGGCACGGTCTTCGACCGTCTGCACGCCTACGGGGTGAGCTGGAAGAACTACTTCACCGACCTCCCACAGACAGGGATCATCCCGACGGTGATCGAGAAATACCCGGCGAACATCTCGCCCTACGCGCAGTTCCTCATCGACTGCGCGGCCGGGACGCTGCCGTCCGTGAGCTTCGTGGACCCCGAGTTCGGGGCGCTCGGCGAAGTCGGCTCACCGCTGACGACGGTTCCTGGACTGGAAGCGCTGGGGGCGAAGATCTCCGCGACCGGCGGCGACGAGGAGAACCCGCAGGACATGTCCTACGGCGAGTACTGGGCCTACCAGACGGTCAAGGCGGTCCTCGACTCGCCCGCGTGGCCGCGCACGCTGCTGATCTACACCTACGACGAGCACGGCGGCTACTACGACCACGTGCCGCCGCCGGCGGCGATCGCGCCCGACTCGATCCCGCCCCGACTGAAGCCGGGCGACGTCGCGGGCGGCTACGACATCTACGGGCCGCGCGTGCCGGGCGTCGTCGCGTCGCCGTACTCGAAGCCGAACGGGGTCACGAACCTCGTCCACGACCACACATCCGTGCTGGCGACGATCGAGGCCAAGTGGAACCTGCCGGCACTGACCTACAGGGACGCGAACGCGAAGACCGTTGCGGACTTCCTGGACCTCGGCAGGGCGGCCTTCCTGGAACCGCCGCTTAGCTCGATCGCCGAACCGCCCGTCCCGGCCGGAACGGCGGTGAGCGGATGAGGCGGGCGACGACCACGGCGCTCGCGGCGCTCGCCTGCTGCTTGGCGGCCGCCGCGACTGCTCAGGGCGCCAAACCGAAGCCCTTCAAGCTGCCGAAGGTCAAGCACGTGTTCGTGATCGTGCTCGAGAACCAGAGCTGGGAATCGACCTTCGGTGACCCGGCCGCCGACCCTTATCTGGCGCAGACGCTGCCCGCCCAGGGCGCCCTGCTCCAGAACTACTACGCGACCGGGCACGAGAGCAACGACAACTACGTCTCGCTCGTCTCGGGACAGCCACCGAACGTCCAGAACCAGGCCGACTGTCAGATTTTCAGCGAATGGGCCGGCGGCGTGGCGCTCCCGGGCGGCGTCGAGGCGGGCAGCGGCTGCGTCTACCCGGCCGAAGTGCCGAACATCGGCACCCAGCTCTCCGCCGCGGGAAAGAAGTGGAAGGGCTACATGCAGGACATGGGCAACGACCCGAACCGCGAGACAGCCGCCTGCGGGCACCCCGCCCTGAACGGCAAAGACGAAACGCAGAAAGCCGAGGCGGGCGACGGGTATGCCACGCGGCACGACCCCTTCGTCTACTTCCACTCGGTGATCGACGAACCGTCCTACTGCGACGCCCATGTCGTCGCTCTGGGCTCACCCTCGGGCGCGATGCCCGCGGCGGCACTGAAGGGCGAGACGGGGCTCGCAACGGACCTCGCGCGGGCCGGGCGTACCCCGGCGTTCTCGTTCATCACGCCGAACCTGTGCGAAGACGGCCACGACTTCCCCTGCACGAACCAGACCGGAGGCGCCTCGGCGCTCGCCGACATCGACGGCTTCCTCGAAACCTGGATCCCGAAGATCGAGGCCTCGCCCGCCTACGAGAAGGGCGGACTGATCGAGGTCACCTTCGACGAGTCGGACGGCCCGGAATCGGACTCGTCGGCTTGCTGCGGGGAGGAACCCGGCCCGGGCTCGCCGCTGCCGGGCATCACCGGCCCGGGCGGAGGACGCGTCGGCGCGGTGCTGATCTCGCCCTTCATCGCGCCCGGGACGGTCGTGAGCACGGACTACAACCACTACTCCTCGCTGGGCAGCTGGGAGCAGCTGTTCGGGCTGCCCACACTGGCGGACGCGTCGAGCGCACCGCACTTCGGCCAGGACGTCTTCACGGCCGCGAAATAGATGGGGTGTGCGGCCCTAGGAGCGCACCGCGCGCAGCCCGGTGCTGAGCCCGAAGCGCGCGAGCGCGGCCGGGTAGCGCTCCGCTTCGGCGATCGTCTCGCGCAGCGCCGCGGCGAAGCGCTCGATCTCCTGCTCTGAGATCGTCAGCGCCGGCAGCGCCTTGATGACGTTCATGTGGTGCCCCGCCACCTGGCAGAAGATGTGGTGGCGGTGGAACAGCGGCACCGTGATGAGCTGGGAGAAGAGGCCGGGCTGGCGTCGCTCGACGCGCTCCCACAGGCGCCGCCCGACGCCGCCCGACGGCGGCCCGAACTCGATCGCCCACATCAGGCCGAGGCCCCGCACCTCGCGGACGACCTCGAACTCCTCGGCCAGCGGGCGCGTCAGTTCGAGCAGCATCTCCCCCAGCCGCTCAGCGCGCGCGACGAGCTGATCCGCCTCCATCACCCGCAGCGTCGCGAGCGCGGCGGCGGCGGCGAGGTCGTTGCCGCCGAAGGTCGAGCCATGCCTGACGGCGCGCTCCATGCCGTCGAAGACGGCGTCGAACACCGGGCGCGAGACGAGCACCGCCCCGATCGGGACATAGCCGCCGGACAGCGCCTTGGCGACGCAGACCATGTCCGGTTCGAGCTGCCAGTGCTCGAGCGCGAGGAAGCGCCCCGTGCGCCCGATCCCCGTCTGCACCTCGTCGCACACGAACAGCGTCCCGGCGTCCCGGCACAGGCGCTGGGCGGCCTGCAGGTAGCCGGGCGGGGGCAGGTTCACGCCCTTGCCCTGGACCGGCTCGAGCACCAGCGCCGCGACGTCGCCGTGCGCCAGCTCTGCCGCGAGCGCCTGCTCGTCGCCGAACGGGACCGCCCGGCAGTCCGCCAGCAGCGGTCCGAAGCCGGCGCGGAACTCCTCGTTGCCGTTGATCGAGAGCGCCCCGAGCGTGAGCCCGTGGAACGCGTGCTCGGCGTAGAGCACGCGCGGGCGCCCGGTCGCCGCGCGGGCGATCTTGATCGCCGCCTCGACCGCCTCGGCGCCGCTGTTGGCCGGGACCATCGCATCGAGTTTCTGTGGTCCCCGCCCACCCACGCGCGCCAGCAGCTGCTCGGCGAGCACCCCGCTCAGCAGCGTGACCCCGAGCTGGGGCAGGTTCCCCGTGCGCGCGTCGAGCGTCTCGTGCAGCGCGGCGATCACCTCCGGGTTGTTGCGCCCCACCGCGAACACGCCGTAGCCGCCGAACAGGTCCAGATACCGTTCGCCCGCGCTGTCGATCAGGTACGGGCCCTCGCCGCCGGTCCAGACCTTGTCGAAGCCGAGCGTGCGCAGGATCCGGCCCATCTGCGGGTTCAGATGGCGGTCGTTCAGCTCCAGCTCCTCGCCCGTGCGCGTCGCGAGGATCTCCCCCACGCCCGGGAGCGCCGGGGCGTCTGAGCGCGGTCCCTGGTCCCGCCCTTCACCGTCGGCGTGGCCGCGCTCAGGCATGGCCCCAGCCTAGCTCCCAGCCGCAAAATGGACACAAACTGCCCGATGTGTCCAAGTTGCGTATGAATCCTGACCAGGGTGTTTGCCTTACGGGAGCACATCGCTTACACTCAGGTCAACCGGCGGGGAAGGCCGGTTGTAGATGCATGGCGAAACCGAGCGAAGGAGGCAGCCGATGACGGACACGACCGCCACCCCCACAATCGGAACACGCAAGACGGCGAAGAACGCCGAGACCGCGCGCCTGTTCGAGCGCTGGCAGCAGGACGGCGACGAGGCCGCCCGTGAGCAGCTCGTCGCGCAGTTCCTCCCGCTCGCACGCAGCCTCGCGCGCCGCTACGGCCGCTCCTCCGAGCCCTTCGAAGACCTGCTCCAGGTCGCCTCGCTCGGGCTGCTCAAGGCGATCGACCGCTACCAGGCCGACCGCGGCCATCCCTTCCAGTCCTTCGCCGTGCCGACGATCCTCGGCGAGATGCGGCGCTACTTCCGCGACTCGGGCTGGGCGATCCACGTGCCCCGTGGCGCGCAGGAGCGCGCGCTGAAGGTGCGCGACGCGCAGGAGCGCCTGTCGAACGAGACCGGCCGGGCCCCGAACGTCAACCAGCTCGCCGTGTACCTCGAGATCGACGTCGAGGAGGTCATCGACGCGCTGCAGGCGATCCGTGCTTACGAGACCGTCTCCCTCGACGCCCCGCGCGGCGGCGGCGAAGAGGACGTCGTCCCCTACGGCGACACGCTCGGCAAAGACGACGAGCGCTACGAGCTCGTCGAGCTGGACGCGACCGTCAGCTCTGCGCTTGCGCACCTGCCGTCCCGCGACCGCGTCGTGCTGCAGCTGCGCTTCGTCGAGGACCTCACCCAGACCGAGATCGCCGAGCGAGTCGGCATCTCCCAGATGCAGGTGTCTCGCCTGCTGCGCCGCTCGCTCGAGCAGCTCCGCGCCCTCACGGACGCGCCTGGACAGGCGCGCTAGCCTACGGCTGCAATGCGGCGCGGTGTGAGGAGCACGCGTGTACCGCTTCCGGGAGCCGGCCTGGAGCTGGAGCGCGCACTGAACTGGATCCGGCCAGCGGAACGATGGCCGGATCCCCCAACGTCCGGCTGAGGCTCACCAACAGGCCCGAGAACGTACTGCTCGTTCGACAGGCGCTGAGCGGGCTCGCCGAGGCCGTCGGGCTGGACGCGGTCGCGCTGAACGACGTCTCCACCGCCGTCACCGAGGCCAGCAACAACGTCGTCCTGCACGCCTACGACGGCGACGAGGGCCCGCTGGAGGTGGAGCTCTCGATCGTCGAGGGCGGCGTCGACGCCGTGGTCCGCGACCACGGCGTCGGGATCCGCCCCGGCGTCAAGGCCGCCGAGGAGCTCTCCGGCGGCATCGGGCTGCCCGTGATCCAGGCGCTCAGCGAGAGCGTCGAGTTCCGCGACCTCTCGACGGGCGGCACCGAGGTCGCGATGCACTTCGAGGCGGCGGCGTCGAACCCGCCCGAGCAGACGGCCGGCGAGGAGGGCGCCACACTCGAGGCGATCGACCACGGCACGCCCGGGCGAGAAGACCCTGATGATGGTCGGCCCCACCTCGGTCGCGCGCGGGGTCGTGCCGCGCGTGCTCTCAACGCTCGCCGCGCGCGCCTACTTCTCGACGGACCGCATCTCCGACACGCAGATGCTCGCCGACGCGCTCGTCGCGCACAGCGACGGTGAGGTCCTGGCCGGGCATCTGAGCATGGGCGTGAGCGTGGCCCCCCGCAACCTCGAGATCAAGGTCGGACCGCTGCGCCCGGGCCACGCCGTGGCGCTGTTCGGGGACGCGGCGATCGACGGCCTCGGACCGGTGCTCGAGCGCCTCACCGACGGCCACGCGGTCTCGCCGGCGGGCTCGGCCGAGATCCTCGACCTGCACCTCGCCCAGCGCGGCTGAGGGCGGGCCCGCCCCCGCGAGCAGGGTCCGGGCGCCCGGTGTGGCTGGAGCGCGCCTGAGCGGCTCACCGCGTGCCCCGAACCGCCCCGTGTGGCTTGCCGGCCGGTCCGCGTCGGGGCAGACCGGCCGACATGCCACTCCTTGTCACCCTCGTGGTGACGAAGACCGCAGGGGGCGCGCGGCCATCCGTCGACAGGGCAACACCGGTATTACGTTCTTGCCCCTACGGCGGTTCTCTAAACAGCCGAACCAAAATGTTCGAGTCCGGCCTCGGACCGCCCGCCGGCGCGGGCTCCCCGATCCGGCCGCCACGGGCGCCGAAGGCACGACAGGCGCGGAGGTTTGGTTTGGGGGGCCGCCCTTTCGGGAATTTCTGAGATGCGCTCCCATGTCACCAAACGGCGCGGAAGCGCTCCTACACAGAAAGCGAGGTGCAGCGTGGTAGCTCTCATAGCGCTGTTGCTGATACTTGCGATCTTCGGCGGACTCGGCTTCGCGGTCCACGCACTGTGGATCATCCTGGTCGTCGCGCTGATCCTGTGGCTGATCGGCTTCTTCCTTGGCGGCGTGGACGGTGGCCGGCGGCGGTGGTATGGCCGCTAGCGGCACCGACGCGCTGAAGGACGGGCGCCGCGTCCACGCGGCGCCCAAGCGCCACGAGGCGACGGCAGAGGGGCTGCCGCGCCCGCGTGGCGACGTGTGGGAGATCCCGTTCTCCGCCGAGGACCTGTTCGAGCTGCGCCAGCTGGTCACCGCCTGGGCGACGAAAGAGGCGCTCGGGACCGAACCGACGGAAGAGCTGGTGCTGGCCGTCCACGAGATCGCCACCAACAGCGTCCGTCACGGCGGCGGCATGGGCATGCTTCGCCTGTGGCGAACCGGCGACGCGCTGGTCTGCGAGATCCAGGACGCCGGCTACATCCGCGACACGCTCACCGCCCGCCGCCCGCCGGGGCGGGTCGCGAGCGCGAGCCGCGGGCTCTGGATCACCGAGCAGATCTGCGATCTCGTCGAGATCTTCAGCTCGCCGCGCGGCAGCCAGGTGCGCATGCACAAGCGCCTCGACTGACGCGCACACCGCGGCCCGCGAGGGGACGGCGCCGTGTCATTTTCCGGACACTCGAGTGCGGTTAGAATTGCAGAGACATGGGGGCGCCTGAGCAACTCCGTATCGAGCCGCGCCAGGAGAGCGACCGTGTCGTCCTGTCTCTGACAGGGGAACTGGACATGGCCAACGCGCCGCTGCTGCAGAGCGCGATCGACGAGCCCTCGTTGGCCGACACCAAGACGGTCGTGCTCGACCTGCAGGGCCTGACGTTCCTGGACTCGACCGGGCTTCGCATCATCCTCTCGGCGCGCGAGCAGTGCTGGCGCCGCGGCCAGGAGTTCGCCGTCACGCCCGGCTCCCAGCAGGTACAGCGCCTCCTGAGCGTGACCGGCGTCGGCGAGCATCTGCGCACGCTCGCCTCTGCCGACGAAGTCCTCGCCTAGAACCGGGGCTCAGAGCTCGGCGACCCGTCGCTCGAGGAAGCGCCGCTCTGTCTCCGAGCGGACCAGCTCGAGCGCGCGCTCGTAAGCGTCGCGCGCCTCCTCGGAGCGCCCGAGCCGGCGCAGCAGCTCGGCGCGGGTGGCGTGGAAGTACTGATAGCCGCGCAGGTCGAGTCCCTCTGTGGCGGCGAGGCCCGCGTCGGGTCCCTGCCACTCGGCGATCGCGACGGCGCGGTTGAGCGCGACGACGGGCGATCCGGTCAGAGCTGCCAGCTCGTCGTAGCGGGCGGCGACGAGCTCCCAGCTCGTCTCTTCACCGCAGTGGAGCGCCGCGATCTCGGCTTGGAGCAGATAGGGGCCGGGCGGAGCCGAGGCCTGCAGCGCGCGGGCGCGGGCGAGCGAGTCCATCCCCGCCGCGAGACGCCGCGCGTCCCAGAGCGAGCGGTCCTGGTCGGCGAGCAGCACGAGCTCGCCGTCGCGCAGCCGTGCGGGGCGGCGCGACTCGGTCAGCAGCATCAGCGCCAGCAGCGCGTGCACCTCGGGCTCGTCGGGCATCATCTCGGCGAGGCTCGCGCCGAGCCGGATGGCCTCCTCGGCCAGGCCGGCGCGGCCGTCATAGCCCTCGTTGAAGATCAAATAGAGGACCGTGAGCACGGCGGCGGTGCGGTCCGGCAGCAGGTGCGCCGGCGGCACCCGGAAGGGAATGCCGGCGGCCGAGATCTTGCGCTTGGCGCGGACGAGGCGCTGCGCCATCGTGGGCTCGGAGACGAGGAAGGCGCGCGCGATCTCGGCCGTGGAGAGGCCGCCGAGGGAGCGCAGGATCAGCGCGACCTGGGCGTCCAGCGCGAGCGCGGGGTGCGCGCACGTGAAGAACAGCTCGAGCCGTTCGTCGCGGAAGGCCGTCTCCTGGTGCTCGTCGGGAAGCTCCTGCACGGCGTCGGGGATCTCAGGCAGCTCGCCGTGGGGCTGGACCTTGCGGTCGCGCCGGATGCGGTCGATCGCGCGGTTGCGCGCGGTCACGATCAGCCACGCAGCGGGGTTCGTCGGCGTCCCGTCGCGCGGCCAGCGCTCGGCGGCGATCGCGAAGGCCTCCTGGGCGGCCTCCTCGGCGCGGTCGAAGTCGCCGAGGAAGCCGACCATGGCGGCGAGCACCCGCCCCCACTGCTCGCGGAAGACCTGCTCGATCAGAGGGCCACCAGCGGCCGGACCTCGACGGCCCCGCCCATGCGGGCGGCGGGGATGCGTGCGGCGAACTCGATCGCGGCGTCGAGGTCGCTCGCCTCGAGCACCCAGTAGCCGCCGAGCGCCTCCTTGGTCTCGGCGAACGGGCCGTCGGTCGTCAGCGTGCTGCCGTTCTGCACGCGCACCGTCGTCGCCGACTCGGCCGGCTGGAGCTGGGCGCCGCCCTTCAGGCCCGGCGTCTCGTTGAGCTGCATGTACTCGCGCGTGATGGCCGCGCGCTGCTCCTCGGAAACGTCGTCCGGAGTGCCTTCGCTGAAGATCTGAATCAGGTAATCCATGGTGGCTCCTTTCAAGAGTTTGACGAAGCTTCGACGAGGCACGCAGGCCAAGATCGACAAGATATTTATCCTTATATATATATTTATATGATTATATATAGACATGGCCACCGCCAATGCTTTCGACGTCGTCGCCGATCCCGCCCGGCGCTCCTTGCTCGAGGCGCTGCTCGCCGGCCCGCGGCCTGTCGGCGAGCTCGCGCGCGCGACCGGGCTCAGCCAGCCCAACACCTCGCGGCACCTGCGCCTGCTCCGCGAGGCCGGGCTCGTCGAGCGCAGCGCGGACGGCCAGCGGCGCCTCTACGCCCTGCGCGGCGAGGGCTTCGCCGACATCGCGCGGTGGCTCACGCCCTACGTCGTGCTGTGGCGGCAGGGCCTGAACGCCCTCGAAACCCATCTGGAGGCGAACGATGCCTGACGCGCACGCGGTGCTGCTGGAACGCGACGGACGCTCGGTGCTCCGCTTCGAACGGGAGCTGGCCCACCCCCGCGAGCGGGTCTGGCGCGCGCTGACCGAGCGCGGCGAGCTCGAGGCGTGGCATCCGACGCCGTTCCGCCTCACGGGCGACACGGTCGAGTTCCTGGCCGTGCCGGCCGTGCCGGGCATGGGCATGGGCAGGCTGCTCGCGTTCGAGGAGCCCGCGGTGATCGCCTATACGTGGGGCGAGGACGAGTTGCGCTTCACGCTCGCCGAGCAAGGCGAGGGCTGCCTGCTGACGCTCGAGCACAGCTTCGCCGACCGCTTCAAGGCCGCCCGCGACGGTGCCGGCTGGCACGTCTGCCTGACCGCGCTGGGCGCGCTGCTGGACGGCGCCGGGTGCCCGAGAAGGGCAGTGCGCAGCACCTGCCCGAGGGGTGGAGCGAGCTCAACGAGGACTACCAGCGCCGTTTCGGGATCGCGCCTGACGAGGCGACGCGCGTGCCCGAGCTCTGATCGTCGGCGGCGGCGCGCCGCCGCGGCGTCGACCATCTACCCTGCCCCTCGTGGCCGAATGGAGCACGATCGCCTCGCTCGGGACCGCGGGCGGCACGCTCATCCTCGCGATCGCGACCTTCGGCTCCACGCGCTCGGCGAACCGCGCCGCGCGAGCCTCCGAGGAGGCGCTGCTGGTCGGCGTACGTCCCGTGCTGTTCAACGCGCGCCAGGATGACCGGCCGCAGAAGGTCGGCTTCGTCGACAACCACTGGCTGCGGCTCCGCGACGGGCTCGCGGCGGTGCAGGAAGACGACGGCAAGCTCTACCTGGCGATGCCGCTGCGCAATGTCGCACAGGGGATCGCGGTGTTGCACGGCTGGTACCTGCACCCCGAACGCGCCGGCAGCGACGCGCCGACGGAGCCAGTCGAGCAGTTCCGCCGCCACATGCGCGACCTCTACGTTCCCGCGGACGACATCAACTTCTGGCAGGCGGCGATCCGCGACCCCGAGGACCCGCTCTACGGTCCGCTGAAAGAGGCGATCGCGCGCCGCGAGGGGATCAGCGTGGACCTGCTCTACGGCGACCACGAGGGCGGTCAGCGCACGATCACGCGCTTCTTCCTCTCCCCGCGCGAGCTCGGCTCGGACGAGGAGCCGTGGCTGTGGCGGTGCGCGGTCGTGCGCCACTGGAACCTCGACCGCGAGGACCCGCGCTAGAGAGCCGGCGTTTCACCCCGGCGGCGGCCGGGCATCTGACGTGTTGATGGCAGTCCTGAGCCTGCTCGCGCCCGCGTGCCTCACCACGCGCCTGCTCCGCGGCACCGTGAGCCTCGTGACGGCTCCCGTCCGCTTGGCCATGGCGAGCGCCGAGATCCTGGTGGAGGACCTGCGCGAGGCGCTGCGCTCGGAGCCGCCGCCGGAAACCGCCCGTCCGTTCGCGCCGCCCGCGGAGGGCCTCACCCCGTCCGTCACGCGCACTGCCCGCGCCAGACGCCGCCAGATTCGCGACCCGCGTCCGCCGGTCCCGCTGCCGGGCCTGTTCGACCCCGGCGGGGAGCCGTGGCCGAGACGTCCGCAGCGCCCGGCCTAGGGCCGTTGTTCCAGCGGCTCGTCGAGCGGCGGCCCGACCGGTGAGGCGTTGACCATCCCGCTTCGCCGGCCGTAGAGGAGGCTCGCGGCTTCCTCCTCGATCACGGCCGGGCTCACTCGCGGCCGGTCGGAGCGGGGCCGGCGCCGCGCGCTGCGCGTGAGACGCCGCAGTGCCCGCCCGGCCGGTGTTCCCCGGAGCCGCCGGGGGAAGTTGGGGATCGTGCTCGGCACAACCCGGGGATTGCCCGCGAGCGGAGCAGCGAAACGCTGTTCACAGGTTCCCAACGTGCGGGCGGGGGGCCCCAAACGCCTCGACCCCCCACGGTGGGGGGGTCGAGACGGTCGGGGACAAGGACGGCTCTAGATCGCCCGCATGCTCACATCGGGCCGAGCAACGGCGAGCCCGGTTCGCCCGCGTTGCACTCGTAGGGCTTGAAGAACGAGCTCCCGAGCACACAGCGCCACATGCTCTGGTTGGTCTCGCTCGGCACCCCGGAGAGTTCGGGGTTCCCCGCCGACTGCATGTAGGCGGGGCCGGTCTGCCTGGCTTTCATGCCCTGTTCGAAGGCATAGCCGTCGGCCAGCAGCTCGGCCTCCGTGTAGGACCCGGCGATGAAGTCGACCCCGATCGGGTCGCCTCCGGTGCTGCTGTTCTGTGCCGCGAAACCGGCCGGAACGCTCAGCACCGGGTAGCCGGCACGGTCGGCGATGCCGACGAGCGGGCTCCCGCTCGGCACCATCATCGCCGCGTAGTCATCCGCCGGTTCTTCGGGCGTGCCGTTGTTCAGCGCGCTGTCGATGACAGCCTTGCTTTCGGCCTTGCCGGCGGCGAGGTTGGCTTCATAGGTGGACGTCGTCGTGGGGTTGGTGTATTCGACGGCCAGCGAGCCGAGCAGCGAACCCTGCCCGAACTTCAGGCCCTCGGCCGCGTTGGCGCTGTTGTATTCGGTGATCGCCTGGAGCGTTTTCGGCCCGCTCGTGGAAGCCAGGAACGAGTCGAGGTCGCGGTGGAACTCGTACGGGATCACGCTCGCCGCTTTCGCTGCCGCGCCAGGCGTGACCGTCGTCGGTTTCGCCCCGAGCGTTTCGAGCTCGGTGACGGCCGCCGGGTAGGGCACGGTCGTGCTCGAGACGACCGCGATCTTCTTGCCCGACAGCGCCGTCGGCGAGAGCCCCGCCGTGTAGCTGGGCAGCGGGTTCGGCTGCCCGGCGGTGGCCGGATCGCTCGGGTCGGGGCCCGCCATCGCTTCGAGGGTGAGCGCGACGTCCGAGACGTTCTGCCCGATCGGCCCCGGCGCGTCCTGCGAGGAGGCCTGCGGCATCGTCCCGGTGCGACCGACCAGGCCGACCGTGGGCTTCAACCCGACCACACCCGCGTTGCCCGCGGGGGCGATCAGCTGGGCCCCTTCGGTCGAGGTCTCCGAGCCGATCGCGATCGGCGCGTAGCCCACCGACACCGCCGCCGCCGAGCCGGCGGAGGAGCCAGCGATCGACTTGTTGGTGTCAGACGGCAGCAGCACCTGGCCGCCCAGCGAGGAGTAGCCCTGCGGCATGTTCGGGTCGAACAGGCCCCCGAGCTCGCCGGTGTTGGTGTCGCCGAGCACGATCGCACCGGCCGCCTTGAGCTTCGCGACGATCGTCGAGTCGCTCGCAGGCATGTCGTCCTCCAGGGCGATCGAGCCGCCGCTGGTGGGCATTCCGGTCGCGTTGATCGAGTCGTTGACCAGCACCGGAATGCCGGCCAGCGGTCCGAGCGTGCTGGTCTTCTTCGAGATGTTGCGCTTGCGGTCGCTCGCCGTCGCTTCTTCGACCGCGTTGGGGTTGAGGTCGCGAACGGCCTGGATCGCAGGACCGTCCGCGTTGGTCAGCTCGATCCGGTACAGCTCGGCCTTGACGAGCTGCCGCGAGGTGAGCTGGCCGCTGTTCATCTTTTCCTCCAGGCTCGCCACCGAGGTGGCTTCGAGCGGGAAGGAGACCGTTTTGTGCACCGCGTCGAACTCCGCGTCCACCGACTTGGAGTCGGGGTTGCAGTGCCCGCGCGAGGCGAACGGCTCGGCCGGTTCGGTGTGTGCGCACCGGTACATCGACGGGTCGATCATGGCCGGCGCCTGACGCAGTTTCGTCGACTGTTCGATCACATAGCCGACGCCGATCATGTTGAGCTCGTCATAGGCGCCGCCGGCGATGCCGACACCGATCGGGCGCCGCTGCGTCGCGGTGTAGCCGCCCGGCACCACCATCAGCGGCATCCCCGCCTGCGGCGCACCGGGAACCGACCCGACGACTGCGATCACAGGGCCACCGCCGCCGCTCGGTTCGTTCACCATCTTTTCGATCGCGGCCTGTGTGGCTTTCTTCTGTTCAGGCAGGATTTCTTCGAATTCTTTCTGGTTTTTCCCGCCCGGCGTGTCTTCGGCTTCGGCCTCTTTGGCGTGCGTCGAGTTGCCGTCCTTCAGGGCCTCCTGTGGGTTGGTCGCGTCGACTTCGATCTCCTGGACGAGGCTTTTCACCGGCGCCGCCAGGCCCAGGTGCGCGTAGTACTCGTCGATCGTCGCGTGCGCCTCGTAGCCCGAGGGCAGCGCGCGCGTTTTTTCCGCCGTCGTCTGCGCGTCGGGCACCATGATCGCGCCCGCTTCTTCGAGCGCTTTCACCGCTTTCGCGATCGCTTCCTGCGTCGGCGTCGGCGTGCATGGGGTCGGCGAGCAGGTCGCGTTGTTGAAGCCGATCCGCTTGCCTTTGACGAATTCCATCGACAGCGCCGAGGAGTAGTCGGGCACCGTGCTGAACGGCGCCGGCAGCACGTCACGGTTTTCGAGGAAGTGCGGTCCCTCCATGCCTTCGAACTCTTCGTTGTTTTCTTTGTCGGTTCCGGGGATCTCCGCGAGCGACTGAAGCGTGATCGCGACGTCGGCGACGGTCTTCTCCATCGGCCCCGCGGTGTCACGCGAGACGTCGATCGGAGCGATGCCGAAGCCGGGCACGAGCCCGAGCGTCGGTTTCAGGCCGACGATCTCCTCCGCGGTGGAGGGGCTGATGATCGAGCCACCCGTTTCGGTGCCGATCGTCAGCGCCGCCAGCCCGGCGGCCTCCGCCGCGCCGGAGCCCGACGAGGAGCCGCTCGGGCCCGCGATCGTGTCGTTGGCGTTGAGGACCTGGCCCGTGAGGTTGCTGAACCCCGACGGCTGGCTGCCGAAGCTGTTCGCCCACTCGGACAGGCCGGCCTTGCCGAGGATCACGACCCCGTGAGCGCGCAGGTTGCGCGCCACGCCTGAGTCCTTTTCCGGGAAGGATTCGCGCAGCGCCCAGTCCCCGGCTGAGGTGTACATCGGCGTCGCGTCGATGATGTCCTTCAGCAGAATCGGCACGCCCATCGCCGGCCCGAGGTTGTGATGCTTGGCGCGTTCTTTGTCCATCAGTTTCGCTTCGGCCATCGCGTTCGGGTTGATCTGCGTGACCGCGTTCAGTCCCGGGCCCGCCTTGTTGAGCGCCTGGATCCGGCCCTCGTAGGCCTTGACCAGCTGGACCGAGGTCAGCTTGCCTTCCTGCATCAGCTTCTCGGCTTCTACGCCGGTCAGGTTTTCGAGGTCGAGCGGCGCCGCCGAGGCGAGCGGCGCGCCGAGCCCTGCAAACAGGCAGCAGCTAGCGAGTGTCACGGCGGCCAGAAGCCGCCGGAGCGAGGGAGCGATCACGCGGAATCCTTCCTTAGTGGGAGCAGGGGGGCACTACTCGGAAGGGCACGATTCCACTCCTAAGCCGAACCCAAATCGGACTCCGGTCCAGACTTTTATGAGAGTCCTTTGTGCGTTTGTCCAGAAAGGCGAACGCTGTTCACTTTTCTCACACCTTCGATGAAGATATGGAAAAAGAAGCCCCGGCCGCGCGGCCTCTCTCGTCAGAAAGCCTGTTGCGACCGGGGCGCGCAATGGTGAGGGTGCGACCACCAGGGGGGACGGCGGCCGGGCCACCACTGCGCTCCTTCCACATTAGGCCATCGAGGGGCGAATCCGATCCCCCGTTTGCGTGGTCCGCGCGGGTCAGCCGAGGGCGCCGAGCGCCAGGGAGTGGAATTCCCCTGCGGCGATCTCACTGACGCCGCTCAGCCCCGGAACGAGGGTCGGCTTGGTGCGCGCCGGTCCCACCTGGCCGAGCAGCAGGCGCCGGTTGTAGCCGAACGCGAGCACCTGTCCGCGCGAGACCACGAGGCTGTACAAGCGGCCGGCCGAGATCGCGGTGGCGCTCAGGCCGGTGCGGACGGGAACCAGCGTGCAGAGGTCGGTCCGGTGACAGACGGCCGTCGGCCTGACCCCGAGCTGGCCGAAGGTATCGCCTCCCCACGCCATCACGCTGCCGTCGGAGAGCAGCGCGAGGTTGTGATCGGCAGACGCCGAGATCGTGCTCACGCCCGACAGGCCGGCCACGCGGACCGGCACGCTGCGGTTGGCGGTGGTGCCGTCGCCGAGCTGGCCGCGGCCGTTGCCGCCCGCGGCCCAGACCGTGCCGTCCGAGCGCAGCGCGAGCAGGTGCCCGCCGAGCGAGGATTCGCCGCCGAGCGCGATCGCGCGCACGCTCGTCAGCCCCGCCACGGGAGTCGGGACGTCTTTTTCTTCGGTGGTGCCGTCACCCAGCTGGCCGTTGCGGTTTTCGCCCCAGGCGAGAACGGTCCCGTTCGCGAGCAGGGCCGCGTCGTCAGCGCCGCCGGCGGCGACCGCGACGACGCCCTGCACGTTCAGGAACACGGGCACGAGACCCGGCTGGTTGCCGGTCCCCTTCTGTCCGTGGGCGCTCGTGCCGTTGCCGAGCGTGCCCCAGCCGTCCGCCCCCCACGTCGCGACATGCCCGTTTGAGAGCAGCGCGATCGCATGGGCGCCGCCGGCCGCGATTTCCTTGACGCCGGTGAGCCCATGCACCTGCACCGGCGCGACGTGGGTGACGCGATCGCCGTCGCCGAGCTGTCCCCAGACGTTCCCGCCCCACGCCCACACGGTGCCGTCGGGCATCAGCGCGTAGCTCGAGAAGTAGGTCGAGACGACCTGCACGGCGTCGCCGAGCGGGGCTCCCGCCCCAAGCGGGACGTGCGGGGGGCCTTCGAAGCCGCCGCCGAGCTCGCCGTGTCCGTTGGCACCCCAGCCCACGAGCGACGCGTTCGCGGGCGCCGCCAGGACGACCGTCGCGATCACTGCCCCCAGTGCTGCCGTCACCTTCATGCACGGCTGCTGTCGGCGTTCTGACCTACCTAAAGAAGCAAACCGGCGCGGAGTAGTCCAGCCGTTTAGTCCCGCCCTCCTGGCCCCGATCTGCGCGCTTTTCCAGGCCCTTCGAGGTTCACCCAATCGTGGGATTCAGGACAGCCGCCCCGGCTGCCACGCTGTGGGTATGAGGGTTTGCAACTTGTTCGGACACCGGTGGGAGTGGCGCAAGAACACGTGCTCCTGCTGGTATGAGTGCAGCCGCTGCGGGCAGCGGCGCTAGCGCTCACCCAGGTCCGCCTCCGCAGGACTGCGCCGGGGCGGCTTCGCCCTCCTCGCCGTGCATCGACGGGATGTAGGAGATGCCGACGATCGATCCCTCCGGAGAGACGAGGCGCATGATCGTCTGACCCCACGGCTCGGTCCGCACCGGATGGAGCAGCTCACAGCCCGCGGCGCGCAGCTCCTCGGCTGCCGCCGCCACCGCGTCGGCATCGGGGAGATCGAACTCGATGCTGACCTGCGGCAGCGGCCGGTCCGAGGGCCACTCCGGCGTCCCGAAGCAGGCTTCGGCGGCCTGCGAGAGCGGCCACACGCCGAAATGCTCGACACCCCGTAGCTCGTGGGTGTAGCGGTAGCCGCCGTCGCCGCCCTCCAGGCTCACCCCCAGCTTGCCGGCGTAGAGCTCGCGCGTCGCGGGCGGATCGGCGGCGATCACGCTGACGGTCGACAGGAACTCGATCTGCATGTCGGGCCTCCTCGGGTCGTGAACCTCCCCCCTGTCTACCCGCAGCGCTCACTGAGCATCGGCCGGCGGCGACTCCAGCACGTCGGCCACGAGACGGTGGGCGTCGCCGTTGGCCGCCGCGGGGACGTCTTCCCCACGCCCGGATTCTCCTCGATCGGCGCCACGCCGAGCCGCTGCGGGATACTGGGCCGGAATGGCGCAGGAGAGCGTGGAGATCGTGCGGCGGTTCATCGCGGACGTCAACGACCACGACCTCCCGGCGGCCCTCGCGCGTGTCGCTCCGGGCGCCGAGCTGGACTGGACCGGCTCGGACGCGCCCGACAGCGGCCGCTATGAAGGCCCCGAGGAATGGGGTCGCTGGATCGCCGGGCGCTGGGAGGGGCTCGGCGAGGTCACCTTCGACGCGACCGAGCTCCGCGAGGTCGCGCCGGACACGGTCCTGCTCGTCGCCCACATGCGCGGCCGCGGCCCGGCGAGCGGGCTGCAGATCCAGGCGCTCGCGGCGGCGGTGGTCACGCTCGCGGACGGGATGATCGCCGGGCTTCGCGTCCACCAGACGCGCGCGGAGGCGCTGCGGGCGCTCGGGCTCGACGGGTAGGGCCGGAAGCGCCGGGGGCTACGCCGCCGTGTATTCGTCGTGGCGGCGGATCCAGAGCGGCTCGGTCCGGCTCTCGTCGCGGCCCTTCGGGGTGCGGTCCAAGAGGCCGTAGTAGGCCATGCCGACCTCCAGGCCGCGGCTGGTGCTCACGTACGTGCGGTACACGCGGCCGTCCTCGAGCGCGTAGACGCTCAGCCCGGGCCCCTCGGTGACGTAGCCGACCGGGTCGGTGCCGCACAGCTCGGCGTTGAGCACGACCGTCGGAGGCACATCCCCCGCCAGGAAGCCCGCGAGGTCCTCGGGGCTGTTGAGGAAGCCCAGCTCGCAGTTGAAATCGTCGCCGGTCGAGACCCAGTCGATCCCCCACCCCATGCGCTCTTTGTAGGCGAGCAGCCTCTCGAGCGGCGCGCGCGAGGCAAGGATCAGGTTCGTGTCGCGGGCACGCAGGTGGGGCACCTGCGGCGAGAGCGTGTCGGCGATCGAGGTGCAGACCGGGCAGCCGGCCGTGTACGGCGGCCCGAACATGAAGTGGTAGACGATCAGCTGGGAGCGGCCGTCGAAGAGATCGGCGAGCGAGCGTGTTCCCTCCGCGGTCTCGAAGGGGTAGGGCTCCTCGACCGCGACCCACGGCAGCTCGCGCCGCTTGCGGGCCAGCTCGTCGCCGCGTCGTGTCAGCTCCTTCTCCTCGCGCAGGAGCTCGTCCCGCTGAGCCTTCCATTCCTGCTGCGTCCCGACCTTGTGTGCCGCCATCGCCGCCACCTCCGTTCCGTTCGTTTCCGGTCTCGTATATAGTTAGCAGAATGGCTAACGATCCGTTCCGAGCCCTCGCCCACCCGCTCCGCCGCGACATCGTCGAAAGGCTCAGCAGCGGGCCCGCGACGGTGGGCGAAGTAACGCGCGAGTTCCGGGTCTCAAAGCCCACGATCTCCCGCCATCTGAAGACGCTCGAGGAGGCGGGCGTCGTCAGCCGGGCGATCGACGGCAGGACGCACAGGCTGTCGCTGCGCTCGGAGGCGCTCGCCGAGACGGCGGACTGGATCGACCGGCAGCGCGAGCGCTGGGAGCGCATGTTCGACGTGGTCGGCGAGTACCTCGAGGAGCGAAAGGAGCAGCCGTGAAGGAAGCCGGCAAGACGGTGCGGATCGAGCGGACGTTCGCGGCCCGCGCCGAGGACGTGTTCGACGCGTGGACGGACCCGGAGGTCATGCGGCGCTGGTTCCACGTCGGTCCCGACTGGGAGACCCCCGTCGCCGAGGTCGATCTCAGGGTCGGCGGCGCGGTCCGCATCGTGATGCGCAGCCCCGGCGGCGGCGAAGGCGGCGCGCGCGGCGAGTACACGGTGATCGATCGCCCGAACCGGCTCGAGATGATCTGGACCTTCGACGAAGACCCGTCGAACGAGCAGCTGATGCAGCTCTCGTTCTCCGAAGCCGACGGCGCCACGACCGTGCTGCTGGTGAACACCGGCATCGCCGGCGAGGAGCGCCGGCAGAGCCAGGACCAGGGATGGAACGGATGCCTGGATCAGCTCGAACGGGCGCTCACCGCGTGATGCGCGGGCGCGTGGAAACGCTTGCTTCCGGTGAGGGCACGACAGAGCTCGCGCGGCGGCTCGCGCCGGGGGCGCTGCTGATCGCCGTCGCGGGTGCTTGCTGGGCGGTGACGGCACACCGGATGCAGGGCATGGATATGGGGCCGGGGACGGATCTCGGCGGGCTCGGCTGGTTCGCCGGCATCTGGGTGACGATGATGGCCGCGATGATGCTGCCGTCGCTCGTGCCGATGGCCCAGGCTCATGCACGTGTGAGCCGCGACGCGGGCGCCGCGCGCCCGGCCGCGGGGGCGGTGTTGTTCGCAGCCGGCTACCTGCTGGCCTGGCTCGGCGTAGGGGTTCTCGCGTTCGCGCTGATCAAGGGTGTTGGGTCGCTCTCGCTCGGTTGGCTGGCGTGGGATCGCGGCGGGCCGTACGTGGCGGGAGGCGTGATCCTGGCGGCGGCGTTGTATGAGCTGACCCCGCTGAAAGCGAGGTGCCTGCGGCACTGCCGCCAGCCGGCGCTGCTCGCGAGACGCTGGCGGGCCGGCGCCTCGGGCGCGGTCCGCACCGGGCTCGAGCACGGTGGCCTCTGCGTCGGCGCCAGCTGGGCGCTGATGGGCGCGCTGTTCGCGGTCGGGGTGATGAACGTGGCGTGGATGCTCGCCGTCGCGGCGCTGGTCGCGATCGAGAAGCTCCTTCCCCGCCGGGACCTCGCGGTCTTCGGCACGGCGGCGGTCGTCGCGGCGCTGGCGCTGGGCGTTGCGTTCGCGCCCGCGCAGGTGCCCTGGCTGACCGTGCCGATGTGAGCTTCGCTCCGCGGCGGGTAGGATCACCTCCATGAGCGACGAGAGCATCGTCGACCGCATCGAGCGGCTGGTCGCCGAGGAGAAGACGCTCCGGCAGCGCGAGCAGCAGGACAGCACCGACGTGGAGCGGCTCCAGGACGACGCGGGCCGCCTGGCCGACGTCGAGGTCGAGCTCGACCGCTGCTGGGACCTGCTGCGCCAGCGCCGCGCGCTGCGGGAGACCGGCGGCAACCCCGACGACGCCCAGGCGCGCGACGCCGGCACCGTCGAGGGCTATCTGCAGTAGGGCGGCGCCTCAGCGCAGGAAGGCGTCGATCGTGCGTCCCACTTCCTTCGCGTCCTGGAAGAGGAAGGCGTGTCCGGCGCCCTTGAAGACCCTGTGCTCGACGTGGCTGAGCCGTCCGACGATCGTGCGGTCGTTGGCGGGCGGGTCGACGACGTCGAGGTCGCCCCACATCACCAGCGCGTGGTTCGTGAGCGACGGCAGCTCGTTGTAGACGCCGCCTTCGGCGGAGACCCATTGTTCACGCGCGTGACGCTGGCCTTCCATGCCGGCGGTCGTCTCGGTGAAGCTGTCCGAGGGCAGGTGTGCGTAGGAGTACTGCGCCGCGACGCGGGCGGCGTATGAGAACGCGCCTTTAACGCCGGCCGCCGTCGGCGGGAAGCTCAGCCCGAACAGCGTCCAGGTGGGCAGGTCCGGATCGCTCATGACCTTCTCGATCGGTTCGCTCGGGGCCTGCTCGGTGGGGCCGCCCGCGGAGGTCGCGCAGAGCACGAGCTTCATCACGCGGCTCGGGGCGTCGACCGTGACCTGCTGGGCGATCTCGCCCCCCATCGACCAGCCCATGACGTTGAAGCGTTCGATGTGCAGCGCGCTCGCGAGCGCCAGCGTGTCCTGGGCCATCAACGGCACGGTCACTTCGCTCGCGGGCACCGAGCTGTCCGTGGTGCCCATGCCGCGGTTGTCGAACACCAGCACGCGGTGGGTGAGGAGGAGCCGCCTCACGAGCTGCGGGTCCCACTCCGCCATCGTGCCGCTGCGGCCCATGACCATGATCAGCCAGGGACCGCGTCCGCCCGTGCGGTAGCCGATGCTCAGGCCGTTGGCCGAGACGTGTTCGACGGGGCCGAGGCCGTGCGACGCGCGCTTGGCGGCGACGCCGGGGCTGGGGAGCGCGAGCATGAACAGAGCGCTGATCGCGGCGATCGCAATCGCCCTGCGCCTCGTCTGCCTAGTGCTCATGGTCCCGGCTTCGGCAGCGGCATTTGCGGCCATGCGCCCTGAAACCGGTCTTGCGCCAGGGTGTCAGACCGCTGGGGCGCTCAGCTGCCGCTCGGCGAGGGCGCGATCTCGCCCCGGCCGGCCTGCTGGAGGTCAGCCGGCAGCGGGGCGTGGACGGCTCCGGCGAGGACCGTGAGGTGGGTGCGCCAGCGGATGATGGCGGCGCGCTGGGCGTCCTGGGTGTCGGGCAGATCGTCGAGGCTGCCCTCGGCGAGTCCCGTTGTCAGCGCGCTCAAATAGGCATCCTCGAGGACGTAGGTTTCGGCGTAGGGCACGTTCAGCGCGCGCAGCCGGGCGTCGGGAGGATCGACGGCCGCGATCTGCACCGCATACGCGGCGAAGCGGCGCTCGAGCTTGCCCATCCGCGCCGCCGCCTCGTGCCGGCCGGTCCTGGTCGGCGTGGTCGGCGTGGAGGATCGGGTCGGCGCCTTCGAGCAGCGTGTTCACCGCCCGCCTGATCGGCTCGACTTCACCGAGATAGCGCTCGATCGCCGCCCTCGGGACGGCGTTGCTCTCTGTGCCTCCGCCGCAGCCGCTCAGTGCGGCCAGCGCGAGCGCGGCGAGCAGGGCGCCGGCGAGCCGCACCCAGGCGCGCCGGCGCTCATGCTCCGCTTGCGGTGTCAGTAGCCGTAGGCGCCGCCGCCGCCCCCGCCGCCGGAGGAGGAGCTTTCGCTTTCGCTCTGCGTGCTCGTCGTGGTGTTGGTGGTGCTCGCGGCGGGCGCCGCGGTGCCGACGGTGACCACGGTCCAGGTGCCGACGTCCTTCAGGCCCTGGCCCTTGTCTTCACCGGGCTGCTGGTCCTGGGCGAACGTGTAGAGCGGGGCGCCTTTGTAGGCGACCTGAGTCGTACCGTCCGGGCGTTTGACGGTCGCGATCGCCGCGGCGCCGCCGGGGGTGGTGCCGGCGGCGACGGTGAGCGGGTGCCAGATGGCGGTGCACGCAGAAGTCGTGCAGATGAATTTGCCGCCGGTCTCGCCGGTCAGCCGGTACAGGGTCATGCCCTGGGCGTTGGTGAGGGTCGGGCCGAGTGAGGTCGAACCGGTCTTCACGGTCGTGGCCGACACGCTCGTGGTCTGGGACGCGGGTTTCGCGTTCGAGGCCGTGGTCGTGCTCGTGCTGGAGCTCGAGCTGCTGCCGCACGCTGCGAACAGCAGCGACGCGGCGGCGAGGGACGGGAGGGTCAGCTTGGCGAGGAACCGCATTTGTTCACTTCCGATCTGATGGGTCGAACGGCCCGGAGGTCAGTTCTTTCCGGCCGCTCTTAGAGACTCCGCCGTGCGGGAGTTCCTTCCGGGGCGGCGTGGCTGCGCGAGGCCCCTCAGACGTTGACGTCGAAACCCAGATCTACGTCGCAGGCGGCTTGGCCGCCGCGAATTCCCCAGTTCTCCCGGGGGGCGTCGCGCACCAGAACCGAGACGTGGTCGCGTGGGATGCCGAGGGGCTCGAGGCTCTCCACGATCTCCCGGTAGAGCGTCCGCTTCGCGTCCGTTGAGCGCCCCGCGAAGGCGTCGATCGTGATCTGCGTGAAGCGATCGGGCTGGGCCTTCCCGGGCGGGCAGGCGAAGCGGTGCGGCGCGTGGGCGATGAGCCGGACATGGCGGTCGGTCTTCGGGATCTTGAAGGCGCGGACCAGGGCTCCGTGGACCGCCTCGATGAGGACGGTCTCGTCTTGATCCGGGCGCTCGCAACGGGTCTCGATCAGGACGTGGGGCATCGCGCGACTGTAGCGGGCGGGGTCGGGGCCGCGGGCGAGTGCCGGGCGCGCGGGTTGGCCTCGTGCTGCGGGTCGGCGTGGTGGCCCGGAGCGGGCTTGGTGCCGAGGCCGGCTGGGCGCGGGCGCGCTTGCGGAGCGCGGGTCCGGGTTTGGTGCCGCCGCCGGTGGCGCGCGGCGCGGGCGGTCTTGCGGAGGGCCGGCGGGTCTTGGTGCCGCGGCCGCCGGCGCGGGCGCTTGCCGAGCGCCGGTCCGGGGTTGGTGCCGGGGCCGGCGGCGCGGGCGCTTGCGGCGCCCTCGCCGGGGCTTGGTGTGGGGCTGGGCGCCGTACGCGCCGCGCGGTTTCGGCACGGCCGGTGTCACGTTCGCGCTTCGTGTCCTGTCTTAAGGGCAGTTGGATCGGAAAGCCCGTGAGTCGGGCCTCCGGCAGAACCCCCCGAAGGAGGAACCCACCATGCAGGCAAGGATCAAGAACCCGGCGCTGAGCGTCCCCGGAGCCCTCGAAGGGCTCGAACAGCTCGGCAACGCCGCGACGACGGCCGGGATCCCCGAGACCACGCTCTACCTCGTGCACCTGCGCGCCAGCCAGATCAACGGCTGCAGCGTGTGCGTGGACATCCACTCACGCGAGCTCGAGTTCGCGGGCGAGAGCAGCGAGCGCATCCACATGGTCGCGGCCTGGCGCGAGGCGCCGTACTTCACCGACGCCGAGCGCGCCGCCCTGGCGCTGACCGAAGCCGCCACGCGGCTCGCGGACAGCCCCGACCCGGTGTCGGACGAGGTCTGGGACGAGGCCGCCCGCCACTACAGCGAAGAGGAGCTCGCAGCGCTCGTGATCGCGATCGCGGGTATCAACGCGTTCAACCGTCTGAACGCGGCGACCCGGCAGATGACCGGCGGCTGGGTCTCCCAGATCGTCGAGCGGTCCGCGCAGGCGGCGTGACGGAGACGGTGGGCGATGATGGGAGCGTGCGTGACATACGCGAGCTCGATCCCGCGAAGGCGCCGGGCAGCGACATGACTGAGCGAGAGCAGTTGCTCGACGAGCTGCGGCCGGTCGCCTTCGCGATCGCCTACCGGATGCTCGGCACCGTCTCCGAGGCCGAAGAAGTGGTGCAGGAGGCGCTCCTGCGCGTGCACCAGACGCTGGAGTCCGGGGAGGAGATCGAGAACCCACCCGCCTTCACCGCGACGGTGACGACGCGGCTGTCGATCAACGCGCTGCGCTCCGCGCGTGCCCGGCGCGAGCGCTACTTCGGCGAATGGCTGCCCGAGCCGATCCTCACCGACGGCGAGGACGATCCGGCGCGCCACGCCGAGACCGCCGACTCGCTCTCGGTCGCGATGCTGGCGCTGCTGGAGCGCCTCTCCCCCGAGCAGCGGGCCGTGCTGTTGCTCCATGACGTGTTCGACTACCGCTACGCGGAGATCGCGGAGATCGTCGGCAAGAGCGAGGACAACGTGCGCCAGCTCGGGACGCGCGCGCGCCGCCACGTCGAGGAGCACCGGCCGCGGTTCCAGACGACGCGCGAGCAGCGCGACGAGCTTGCGCGGCGGTTCGTCGCCGCGGCGGAGCAGGGCGATCTTGCCGGGCTGGAGTC
Source organism: uncultured Solirubrobacteraceae bacterium (assembly GCA_963738815.1). GTDB lineage: Bacteria > Actinomycetota > Thermoleophilia > Solirubrobacterales > Solirubrobacteraceae > Palsa-744. Next base: position 31,283 of record CAVTXW010000004.1, on the reverse strand, counting down.
CATGCTCGCGGCCGATGTGCGGCTGACCGGCGACGGGGGCGGCAAGGTGCCTGCGCTCGCGCGCTCGCTGGATGGGCGCTCCCGCGTCGCGCACACCCTGCTCGTGTGGTCGCGCTTGGCAGCGCGCCTGCCGGGCGCCTCGTGGCACGCCGTTGAGGTCAACGGCGGCGCGGGCGCGATGTTCCAGGACGCGCAGCAGCGCGTCATCAGCGTGGTGGCGCTCGACATCGCCGACGGCGAGATCCGGGCGATCAGCTCGATCGTCAACCCGGAGAAGTTGGGGCACTTGGGTCCAGTGGGGGATTTCAGGGCGCTGTTGCGGGGCGGGGACTGACCTTTGCGGACGCCGTCGGGCAGGCGCGTGCGGCCCGCGCGAGCGCAGCGCCCACAGGCGCGCCCTCGTGAGACCTACATGTGTCCATCGGTTGGACACATGACCGTGCCTCCGTTTGGCGCGGCAGTGCCCGGGTAGTAGCGGCGACGCCGGTCGTAGACAGCCGGGCCGGGCGCCGCCACGCGTGATGTGAACGCGTCGTCAAGGCGTCCGCCGCCAGCTGCCCGCTGCCGGCCCAGAGGGCCACCACCGACAGAGAGGACCATCGAGATGGGTAGACCCCGACGCCTCACAAGGGCAAGGCTGTGCGCCCTGGCGTGCACGGCGCTGGCGATGACCGCAGGCATCGGCGCGCTCGGCAGCGAAGCCGCTTCGGCACGGAGCCGGCACGCGAGCAAGTCCGCATCCCCGCTCAGCCCGCTCGCCAAGCAGGCCAAGAAGGGCGAAAAGCAGCTCAAGCACCAGCTCGTGAAGGGCCAGAAGCAGTTGCAGAAGGAAGCCGCTTCGGGTCAGAAGGCGCTGGAAGGCCTGCAGGGCGGGCTGCCCTCGGGAGCGCCCCAGGAAGAAATCGAAAAGGGCAAGCAGCAGCTCGAAGAAGCGCTCGCCGGTGGGAAGAAGCAGCTTGAAGAAGCGCTCGCGAACGGCCAGAAGCAGTTGCAGGAAGCCGGCAACAGCAAGCAGGTCGAAGAAGCGCTCGAAAACGGCCACAAGCAACTCGAAGAAGCGCTCAGCGGTGGCCAGGCGAAACTCGAAGAAACGATCGCCGGCCTCGAGGCGAAGCTCACCGAACAGCTCGCAGGCGGCCAGAAACAGCTCGAAGAAGCCGTCTCGAAACTGAAAGAACAGCTTCCGGCGCCGCCCAGCGGCGGCCCGGGCCCGGCGCAGCTGGAAGAAGCAGTGGCGAAATTGAAAGAACTGCTTCCGCCGCTTCCGGGGTTGCCGAGCACGCCGGGCCTCTCGGGGCTGGGCCTGCCCAGCCTGCCCTGACGGGTCGTTTCGACGTAACGTGGCGGCGCCCGGTCAGGGCGTCGCCACGCGTTCTTGCGGGGCTCTGTTCAGCTGCGCAGCGCTTCGGCCGGGCTGAGCCGCGCGGCCCTGGCCGCGGGATAGAGCCCCGCGAGCGTCCCGATCAGCACGCCTGCGGCCGGCGCGGCGAGCAGCGCGTAGGTTGGAACGACGAACGGCACGCTCTTGATTTCGTCATAGACGAGGGTCGCCGCGACACCGAACGCCAGCCCGGCCGCGCCGCCGATCAGCGCGAGCAGCGCAGACTCCGCGAGGAACTGCGCCGCGACGTGACGCCGCGTCGCACCGAGCGCCCGGCGCAGCCCGATCTCGCCGCGGCGCTCCAGCACCGAGATCACCATGATGTTCGCAATCCCGATGGCGCCGACGAGCAGTGCGACGGCGCCGAGGCCGAGCAGGAGCGTCGTGAACTGGCCCTTTGCCGCCGCGCGTGCTTCGAGCGCATCAGTTGGCCGATCGATCCGCACCCCGTCCGCGTTCTGGGGGTCGGCGGTCGGGGCCAGCAGCGTCGAGACGCGGTTCACGGCGCTGACGTTGGCGCGCACGTAGACCTCGGTGGGATTCGGTTTCAGGCGAAACGTCCGCTCCGCGACGGGCAGCGAGACGAAGACATCGGAGTCGAGCGAGGGGTCGAGCACGACCGGGTCGAGGACGCCGGTGACCGTGAACCAGCTCCCCGCGATGTAAACGAGCACGTGGCCGGAAGCGCGTCTGATCTGCAGCGTTTCGGCGGCGGCGGCTCCGAGGACCGCCTCGGGAAAGTGCTGCGCGGTGGCGCCGAGGAAGTGACCCGAGGACATCGGCGTCTGCAGGACCTCAGCAAGGCCCTCCCCTGTCGCGTCGACCGTGATCCCCCCTCCCTCCGCCGCGGGTATGAAGGGCGTTCGGTACACGCCCGCGTTCTGGACCTGGTAGACCGCGGCCGCGCCTTTGACCTCGGGCATGTGGCCGATCATCGCCGGAGCGGTGCTCGGCAGCGCCTCGTTCTGGCCCCCGAAGTTCTGGCCCGGGGTCACGGTCAGGAGGTTCGTGCCGAGCCGGTCGATCTCGGCGAGCAGGCTCGCCTGCGAGGAGGAGGAGACGCCCACAACGGCGACCATCGCGCCGATGCCGATCGCGACGCCAAGCGCCGAGAGCGCCGCTCTCAGGCGATGGCCTCTGAGGCCTTGGAGGGCGAGGCCCGCGAGCTCCCTGGGCGGCAGGCGGGCCCGCTCAGGCGTTGCTGCGTCGTGCTGTCGCGCTCACGTGCGTTCGTCCGCGAGGACGCGGCCGTCGCGCATGTGCAGGCGGCGTGGGAACGAGGCGGCCACGTGCTGGTCGTGGGTGATCAGGACGAGGGTCGCGCCGTCGTGGGCCAGCTCGTGGAGCAGCTCGATGACCTGCGTTCCGGAGGCTGAGTCCAGGTTGCCTGTTGGCTCGTCGGCGAGCAGCAGCAGCGGATGCTTGACGATCGCTCGGGCGATCGCGACGCGTTGGCGCTCGCCGCCGGAGAGCTGCGTCGGGCGATGTGAGAGACGGTCCTCGAGACCGACCCTGACAAGCGCCTCTCTTGCAGCTTCGCGCCGCGTACGCGCCGGCAGGCCCGTGTAGAGCAGCCCCGTCGCGACGTTGTCGAGTGCGTTCAGGGAGTCCTGGAGGTGGAAGCCCTGGAACACGAAGCCGAGGCGATACGCGCGCAGCGCCGCCAGCTGCGCGTCAGAGGCGCTGCCCAAGTCGCGGCCGGCCAGCTCGACGTGACCGGCACTGGGACGCTCGAGCGTGCCCATGATCGTCAGCAGCGTCGTCTTGCCGGAGCCCGAGGGGCCGACGATCGCCACACGCTCGCCGGCGTCTATGTGCACATCGACCGCGTCGAGCGCGACCACCCCGCCGGGGTAGCGCTTGCTGACTGTGTCGAGCCGGAGCGCGCTCATCCTTGGGAGTCGCTGACCTGCAGCCCCGGATGGATGCCGGCGCCGGACACCTGCACGTCGCCGGCAGCGAACAGGCCTGTCCTCACCGGGATCACCCGGTGAGGCGACGCCGCTTCCTGCAGGGCGTAGTGGGCGCCACCCGTTGCCAGCAGCGCCGTCACCGGGACCGAGAGGACGTTGCGGGCGACCGCTTGGACGAAGTTGACGCTGACCTGGGCCTGGTCGAGAGCGGCCCCGGGGTGCCGCCCGTGGAGGGTGATTGTGACCGGGACCGTGGAGCCCGACGTCCCGCCGGTCGTTTCGGTGGATTGGCTGCCCGTGGTGGTCTGGGCGACGGCGCTGACCGCGGTGACGGTCCCCCGGACTTCTTCGCCGTCGGGGAGCGCGACGGTCACCGCCTCCCCGAGCCTGGCCTCGCTCTGCTTGCTCGCTTCCAGGGCCACCTTGACGACGATCCGGGTCGAGGTGGTCGCGAGGATCGCGGTCGGGGTTGTGCCTGTTGAAGCTCCTTCCGGTTCACGGGGGCTGCCGGCAGAGCTCGGCGATCCGCTGTTCGGTGGTTTTTCCGATCCGCTCGGGCTGCGCGGTCCCTGCTGTTTGAGCCGGTTGAGCTCGGCTTTCAGGCGGGCCAGCTGGGCTTCGAGGGCTCGCACCCTGCGGGGGCTTTCTGTCGGAGCTCCCGTGCCGGTTGCCGCGCCAGGCGGCGTTGTGGTCGTCGGCGCGGGAGGGACTGCCGAGGTCGGGGCGCCTGCCGGCTCTTCCAGTGTCGCGTACTCGCGTCGTCCGGCGCCGCCGAGGTCGCTCGCGCTACCGGTCGAGGGGCTGCCGGTCCCCGACCCGCCGCCGTCGCCGCCGAGCGTCGCGTCCACCGTCGAGACCAGCTGGGTGCCCGGGAGGAACACCACCTGCCCGAACGCGAGAGCGCCCGTCTCGGCCTCCCCCAGCGAGCGCTGTAGCTGCTCGACGCCGGCGGTCGTGGCCGCCTGCCATTCGTCGTCGATCGCGATCGCGCCCGGGTCGAAGCCGAGCGCGACCAGGTCACGGTTGAGCTGAAGCACGTCTTCTCCGTGGTTGACCCCTGCCGCCAGCGCGCGATAGGCCGGAGTCGTGCCGTCCATGAGGATCACGGGCCGGCCGTCGACTCTGAAGAGCAGGCCTCCCGCCTTGATCGTCTGGCCCACTCGGGGCAACCATGTGATCGTGCCGCTCAGCCGGTTGTAGACCGTCTGCGGGGCCGAGTGGCTGAGCGTCCCCGACTCGGTGTCGGTCGCGACGAGGTTGCGGCGTTCGACGGTCGCGGTGGCGCCCGCAGCCGGGTCGCCGGCCGGCGGCGGCTTCTTGGAGGGTGCGTCGCCGGCCAGTATCAACGCTGTCGCGGCGCCCGCGGCGGCGAGGAGCGCCAGGGCCGCGGCGGGTCGGCGGAGCGTGATCTGGCGTCCGGGTCGGGGCGTCACGTCAATGGCCGCCACCGCTCGAGTTGGTTCCTGCGCCGCCACCTCCCGATTGCGAGCCGGACGGATGGTGGATCGCCTGTTCGATCTGCGCGACGGTGAGCGCGCCGTGCGTGACGCCGACGCAGGCCTTGGCCGCGACGAGGACGGAAGGCGCTTGCAGATCGACGCCCGCGGCGCGGACCGCCTCAGGCGTCAGCTCCCCCTGGGCGGTCGGGTCCGGGAAGCCGGCGACTCCATGCGTGCGCAGGCACTGCGCGAACGCGAGCATGTAGCGAGCGCGAGCGTGTTCGTGTTCCGTCGCTTCTTTGGGGTTGCCGTTTTCCGGGCCCGGCATGATGCCTTTGCAGGCTTCGCGTGCGACCTTGAACTGAGGCGTGTTGACGAAGGCCTTGCTCATGGGATGAATCCCGATCGCCTGGTGTCCCGGCGTGTTCGCAACGACGTGGGGGTCGGGGAAGCTCGGCACGCCGTGACTGCGCATGCACGCTGAGTAGCGGTAGGCGTCGGCGACGAAGTTCTGGGAGGAGGCAGCCCCGGCGTTGCCGGTGGGTGTTGTTGTTGTTGTTGGCTCCGCCGCAGCCGGTGAGTCCGGCGAGCAGCAGGGCCGCGCCCGCGGCGAGGAGGAACGGCCTGGTCCTGGTGGTGTCGTGCGCGCTGGTGGTCATGGGCGCAGTTGTACGGAGCGGGTGGTGTCAGGACGGTGCCTGCCGCTGTGACCTGGCTGGCACCGCCGGTGCGCGATCCTTCGTCGCGAGATGAGAGTGCTCGTCGTCGAGGATCACCACCGTCTGGCGACCGCGTTGGCCGAGGGGCTGCGCCGCGAGGGGATCGCGGTCGACCTCGCCTTCGACGGCCGGGAGGCGCTGTCGCGCTCTGCCGTGAACAGCTACGACGTCGTCGTGCTCGACCGCGATCTTCCCGGCGTCCACGGGGACCAGGTCTGCCGGGCGTTGGTGGAGGGCGGCGGCCATTCGCGCGTGCTGATGCTCACGGCAGCCAGCACGATCCGCGACCGCGTGGGGGGCCTCGATCTCGGCGCAGACGACTACCTCAGCAAGCCCTTCGAGTTCCCCGAGCTCGTGGCTCGTGTGCGGGCGCTCGCGCGTCGCGCCGTGGCGCCGTTGCCCCCGGTGTACGTTCGCGAGGACCTGAGCCTCGACCCCTCGCGTCACGTCGCCTACCGCGGGGAACGCCGACTCGAGCTGAGCCCGAAGGAGTTCGCGGTGCTCGAATGTCTGCTCGCAGCGGACGGGCGCGTGCTGTCTGCCGAGGAGATGCTTGCGCGCGTGTGGGACGAGGCGACCAACCCGTTCACGACCACGGTCAAGACGACGATCGGGCGGCTGCGGAGCAAGCTGGGCGATCCGCCGCTGATCGAGACCGTGCGCGAGGGGGGCTACCGGATCTGATGGCACTGCGCCTGCCTTGGCCCGGAGTCTCGCGCGGGAGCGCGCGTCTGCGGCTGACACTGCTCTACAGCGGGATGTTCCTGCTGCTCGGGACCCTCGTCGTGGTGGTCATCTTCCTGTTCACCTCAGTCGGGACAGTGGTGCACAGCAGCAGCGTCGTGGTCGCGAAGCCCGGTCCGAGCGGCGGCGCGGTGGGTCCCGCCGGGAAGCTGATCGTTCCGGACCTCGGCGGCCAACAGCACTCGATCGATCAGGGGCGGCTGCTGACCGCGTCGTGGCTGGTTCTGATCTTGACGGCGATCGGCTCAACCGTGCTCGGATGGTTCATCGCCGGGCGCGTCCTGCGCCCGCTGCGACAGATGACCGAGACGGCGCACACGATCTCCGCTCGGAACCTTGGGGAGCGGCTTGCCCTGGCCGGGCCCGATGATGAGTTCAAGCGGCTCGGGGACACATTGGACGAGCTGCTCGGACGGCTGCAGAGGGCTTTCGAGGCGCAGCGGCGGTTCGTGGCCAACGCGGCGCATGAGCTGCGGACTCCGCTCACGGTTGACCGGACTTTGCTTCAGGTTGCGCTGGCCGATCCCGATGCGGATGCTGCGCGGCTTCGGGCTACCTGCGAGGAGTTGCTCGCGTCCGGGCGCGAGCAGGAGCGGTTGCTGGAGGCGTTGCTCACGCTGGCTTCGAGTGAGCGCGGGCGTCGAGCGCAGCGAACCGCTTGATCTCGCGGTGCTCGTTGGACGGGCTGCTGCCGGGGACGCGGCGGGGCGCGTTCGAGTGGCGCTCTCCTCGGCGCCCACGAGCGGGGACCCTGCGCTTGTTGAACGGCTGATCGGGAACTTGCTTGACAACGCTGTTCGGCACAACGACTCGCGAGAGGTGGTCGAGGTCTCGACGGGCGTCGATCTGCGAGTGGGCCTACCTGACCGTCTCGAACACCGGGCCGGTTGTGCCTGCTTGGGCGCTGCAGCGGTTGTTTGAGCCTTTCGGGCGGGTCGAGGAGCTTCGGCGGGCCGAGGCCGGGGAGCATCATGGGCTTGGGTTGTCGATCGTGCGCTCGATCGCCAACGCGCACCACGCGGAGGTGGAGGCGAGGCCGCGGGAGGGCGGCGGGCTGGCTGTGACCGTCAGGTTCCCGCGGTCCGAGGAGTAGTGCGGCTGATCGGGCTTGGCGGTGGAGCTGGGCTTCGGGCTCGCAGGCCCCTACCGTCCTCGGGCCTGCTCGAGGTTCGACCGGTGGGGGCCGGAGAGCCAGTCCCCATCCTGCAAACGCGGGTCCACCGGGTCCTCTCCTCGCCGGAGGGCTCCGATGTAGGCGTTGTCCGCGGCCAGGCGAGCCGCGACCTCCGGACCCTCGGCAACGGCGCCGTGGCCGGGGACCACGACATCGACGTGCCTGGCGGCCTCGCCCAAGCGGACGAGTGCTGTCTCGTAGGCGCCCACCTGATCGGGTTGGCCAGAGTCGAGGAGCGGGATCAAGACGTCTGAGAGCATGTCGCCGGCGAGCAGGACGCCGCGGTCTGCGAGGAGGACCGCGGCGTGGCCGACGGCGTGCGCCTGATGCTCGATGATCTCACCCGGCACGGGTCCGCCGCCCGCGGGCCGCGGGGTGACGAGCGCGACGAGGTCAAGGGGGATGTCCGACGCGCTCTCCGCTGCCATCGCCTGCGCCCGCTCTCGGGCTTCACCGGCGCGGTTCGCGCAGGCTGCGGTGGCGTAGCGCGGAACGTCGCCGAATCGGGCATGCCAGAGCAGGTGGTCCCAGTGGGGGTGGGTTGAGAACCCGGCTACCACAGGGATGTCGAGGCGGTCGAGGTCGTCAGCTAGCTCGTTGAGCTCGGAGCCGTGGATGCCGGGATCTACCAGGACCAGGCCGTCATCCGCGCGGAGCACAGTGGAGTTTGTCCACACCCAGTCGCTTTGGCGGACCCAGACGCCGTCCGCTACTTGGGTGAGCATCGGGTGAGTTTGTCAGGCGGGTCCGCGGGAGCGAGAGGCGGAGCCTGCGCGGGCAGCGCGGCGGCCGCAGCAGGTGTGAGGGAATATCGGGGCGCCCGGATTTGAACCGGGGACCTCACCGACCCGAACGGTGCGCGCTACCAGGCTGCGCCACGCCCCGACGCATCGGGCAGTATCGCATGCCCGTGGCCGCCGCCCCACCAGATGCGGTGAGTCCACGGTGGCGGCACGGCTTTCTGCGGAGGACGCGCTGGTCGTCACCCGGCATGCTCGCCACATACCGCCCCGCCTGACAATCCTCGGTCGCCGTGTGGGGCGCGTGCTCCGCTCCCTCGTCCGCTTCGGGCGTCTCGCGACGGCGCATGAGCTCAGCCTCTGCGACCAACGCCTCGGTCACAGCTACCGGCTGATCGACGGCCACGGATACAGGGTCTTCAGGGAGACGACGAGGCGTCTGGACCGCGAACCGCGGTGTGTGATCGAGGTCGGCTTCAGGCTGCGGCTGATCGGGTCGGCAACCTTCCCGCATCGGTTGTTTCAACGCGCGTGCATCCTCACCACCCCCTTCTGGAGCGGCTTCGAGGGCTTCGGCACGAAGCTCTGGATGGTCGATCCCGAGACGAGAAGCTACGCCGGCATCTACGCATGGGCCTCGGCCCCCACCGCACGGGGCTACCTCGACGTCCTGCTCCCGGTCCTGCGCGCTGTCAGCGTGAGCGGCTCGGTGTTCAGCGAGGTTCACGAGGACCGCGCGTTCGAGGAGTTCCTGCAGGAACGCTCCGCCGACGCCCACCGGGTCGCCGGCGCTTGACGCTGCGCGACGTCTGCGAAGACGAGGATCTCGGGCGACGCGCATTCGGCGCACTCGCGGCGACTGTGTGACGCCGCTGGACGCATGCGGTCACGCTCCCGCGCCGCCGAGCACGCCCCGACGCCCCGGAGTAAGGTCATCCGGGTCAGGCCGGGACGTCACGGCGCGAGCGTCCTGATGGTTGCCGGCTCGCTTGGGGGAAAGGAGCGGCGTATGTCGCGCGCGAAGGTATTGCTCTCCTGCTCGGCGGCGGTGGTCGCGATCGGTATCGCGAGTGCTCCGGCCGCCTTGGCCGGAAATCCCTGCAAACCGGTCAAAGGCGTGTCGAGGTGCGTCTTCGGGATCGAAACGACCCCGGGGGCCGAACCCGAACCGATCGCCGCAGGACAGACCGTCGAGGCGGAATGGTGGGGCCGCGGCTCGTACTTCAACGCGGGCCGCTACTCGTTCCTCTGCAAAGACGTCGTCTTCAACGGCTCGGTGGCCGGCTTCACGGGCGGCGGGCTCCTGCTGTCGACGCCTACGGCGACGTTCCAGGGGACCGAAGCGGGCGCCGCGTGCAGGACGGTGATGGGTGCCGCCCAGATCAGCGCAGACGCCTCCGGCTGGCAGTTCAGCCTCTCGGTCAAGGAACAGGGACCTGGCCAGTACCTCGTGACCGACCAGCTGAAGCCGCCCGCCGGCTCGCTGCTTCGCTTCACGGCGGTCTACACGGAGCCGGGCATCCCGACCGTGACGTGCACGTTCCAGGCCAAGTCCGTCAAGGGCACCTGGGCCTGGGCTCCGAAAGAAGCGATCGGGGGAACCACCCCGGCCGGACCGTTCGCGCTCGACACAGAAGCGTCGAACTCAGCGAAATGCCCGGCGAAGGGCACCCTCGAAACGAGCTGGCGGTTCTTCGCCTCGCCGCCGGCGGGAGGGTCGCTGCCGCTGGTACTCGCGATCCACTGAACGCGACCCGGGTCACACCGCCGAGGAGCCGGGCCTCAGCGCCCGGCTCCTCGGGAGGTGAGGCCACGAGCCGCGAGACCCCAGCTCATGCACCTCGTCAGGGAGTGCCACCCGTGACCGCGTCCGCCCCGTTACCCTCGCCCCATGCCCACCCCGGTAGCCGCGATCCTCGCCGAGGCTGACCGCCTCCTGGAACCGGCCCGCTTCGACGACTACTGCGTCAATGGCCTTCAAGTCCCGGGCCCGCCTGAAGCCGGCAAGCTCGCCACCGGCGTTTCCGCGAACGCAGAGCTCTTCGAACGCGCAGCCCAGCAACAAGCGGACCTCCTGCTGGTCCACCACGGCCTCTTCTGGGGATCCGGCGTGCGAACCATCGACGACACGCTGGCCACGCGCCTGAAGCTCCTCTTCGAGGCGGACATGGCGCTCGCGGCCTACCACCTCCCCCTCGACGCCCACCCCGAGCTCGGCAACAACGCCCTGCTCGCGCACGCCCTCGGCGCCGAGCACATGGTTCCGTTCGGAGACGCACCACGGCCAGACGATCGGCTTCCTCGCCACGCTTCCGGACGGCGGCCTGCACGCCGGGCAGCTCGTCGCGCGACTGGCGGAGATCACGAGCCGCCCACCGCTGCTCCTCGGCGACGGTCCAGACAGCGTCGAACGCCTGGCGATCGTCTCGGGCGCCGGCTCCGACTACGCCCAGGAGGCCGCGGCCGCGGGCGCTGAGGCCCTCCTCACGGGCGAGCCGGCCGAGCGCGTGACGGCGACCGCCGCCGAGCTGGGCATCCATGTGATCGCCGCCGGGCACCACGCCACCGAGATCCTCGGCATCAAAGCCCTGGGCGAGCTGCTCGCGACCCGCTTCGGGCTCGAGCACGTCTTCATTGACGTGCCGAACCCGGTCTGACGCGGCCGCCCCCCCGGCCACGCGATCCCCCCCACCTGAAGACCGGCTGAGACCCCCTAGCCGCCCAGCCAAAAAAGTCCATGCAACGTCTACTATCAAGAGAGCAATTTCCGAGGAGACACGGAGAGGGGTAGGGCAATGGAGGCAGCGACACAGACGGGGTCGAAGACGATCGCCGGACTGATCCCGCGCGCGGTCGCCGCCCATGGCGCGAACGTCGCGATCCGCTACAAGCGCGACGGCGCCTGGCACGACGTCAACTACACCGAGCTGGGCGAGATCGTCCAGGAGATCGGCAACGGCCTGATCGAGCTCGGCCTCCAGGCCGGCGAACGCATCTGCATCCTCGGCAACACGCGCCCAGAGTGGACCTACGCCGACATGGCCGCCACCTCGGCGGGCCTCGTCGTCGTGCCGATCTACCAGACCAACTCCCCGGAGGAGTGCCTGTGGGTGATCTCGGATTCCGAAGCGACAGCGATCGTCGTCGAGGACGAGTCCCAGCTCGAGAAGATCGTCGCCATCAAAGACCAGGTGCCGAACCTCCGCACCGTGATCATCATGGACCCGACCCAACCCTCCGGGCCGGGTGCCCCCGCCGCAGCGGGCGGCAACGGCAACGGCGCGACGCCGACGGAGCTTCCGCTCAAAGCCATCCCCCTCGACGAGGTCCGTGCCAAAGGCAAGGGCAAGCCGGCCGATGAGCTGGAGGCACGCCGCGCGGCGGTGAAGCCCACCGACCCCTTCACCTTCATCTACACCTCCGGCACGACCGGCCCGCCCAAGGGCTGCGTGCTCACCCACGGCAACTACGCCGCGATCGTCGACATGGTCGGCGAGGCGGGCGAGATCCAGGGCGACGAGGTGATCTACCTGTACCTGCCGCTCGCGCACTCCTTCGCCCTGCTGATCCAGCTCGCCGTCTTCGACCTCGGCGGCACGCTCGCCTACTTCGGCGGCGACACCAAAGAGATCATCCCGGAGCTGCAGGAGGTCAAACCGACCTACCTGCCCTCCGTGCCGCGCGTGTTCGAGAAGATCTACACGCTGGCGCACGGCGCGATCCAGGCCATGGGCCCGGAGGAGCGCAAGGAAGCCGAGGACGCGATCGCGCTCGGCGTGCAGGTGCGCAACATGGAGGTCGAGGGCAAGCCGATCCCGGCGGACATGCAGAAGGCCTTCGACGAGGCCGACGAGCGCTTCTTCGCCAACGTCCGCGCGATCTTCGGCGGGCGCGTGCGCCACGCCACCAGCGGCGCCGCCCCGATCGCCAAAGAGATCCTCGAATTCTTCTGGGCCTGCGGCGTGCCGGTGCTCGAGGGCTACGGCATGACCGAGACGGCGACCGCGGCCACCACCTCGACCGTCGAAAACCACAAGTTCGGCACCGTCGGGCGCGCGCTGCCCGGCGTCGAGCTGAAGATCGCCGAGGACGGCGAGATCCTCGTCAAAGGCCCGAACATCTTCAACGGCTACCACAACCGCGCGGACGCCAGCTTCGGCACCGTCGTGGACGGCTGGCTGCACACGGGCGACCTCGGCTCGATCGACGCGGACGGCTACCTCTCGATCACCGGGCGCAAGAAGGACATCATCATCACCGCGGGCGGCAAGAACCTGACCCCGGCCAACATCGAGAACGACCTCAAGCAGAGCCGCTGGATCTCCCAGGCGGTCATGTACGGCGACGCGCGCCCCTACCCGGTCGTGCTGATCACGCTCGACGAGGAAGAGATGCCCGTCTTCGCGAAGGAGCACGGGCTGCCCGAGGACATCCCCACGCTCTGCAGGGAGCCGGCCGTGCTCGAGCTGATCCAGGGCGAAATCGACAAGGCGAACGCGAAATACGCCCAGGTCGAGCAGGTCAAGAAGTTCTGCATCCTCGACCACGACCTCTCGCAGCCGACCGGCGAGCTGACGCCGACGCTGAAGGTGAAGCGCAACGTCGTCAACGAGAAGTACGCCGCGATGTTCGACGCCCTCTATGCCGGCTGAGTCCCGGCACTCCGGCCAGCCAGGAGCGAAACAGCGTGCGCATCTGACCCAGCCGACAACGGCGGCCTGTTCGTCGGGCGCCGTCCGGGCACAGGGCCCGTCCACTACCGCGACAACCCCGAGCGCGGCAGCGAGAAGCGCCAGCGCGTCGACGGCTCGCTCGCGGGCTTCCTGCTCGCGGGCATGATCTTCCTGAGCCTGCTCTGCTGGGGGCCGATCCCGGTCGCCTGCCTCTGGGTCGGCTCGGAGGTCAACTACCTGACCGGCAGCGTCAGCTTCGGCATCCTGGCGGCGTTCGGCGCACTGTTCGCGCTCCTGTTCGGCGCGCTCGCGCTGCTCAAGCGCATGGACAACGCCTGGATCCTCGTGCGCCGCGCCGCCGGGTATGACCAGCGCACCGGCGTGATGGGCCGCATCTTCGGCATCACCGCGTTCGTCTGCGCCATCGTCTTCGCCTTCTGGTTCCTGATCATCCACGGCCCCGGATCGACGACGATCTCCGGCGGCAGCCACGCCGGGCAGTGAGCCGCCCGCGCGCGCAGCGCTCGCGGCCCGCGCAGCGCCCTGACACCCGCGCGCGCTGCTAGAACGAGGCCTTGTGGGGCTGCTCGACTACTACAAGCAGTTCGAAGCGATGTCCGAGGAGGAGGTCAACGCCGGCCTGCGCGAGGAGGCCGCCGAGCGCCGCCGCAAAGCGCTGACGAAAGTCGAGACGCTCGACCTCTCGCACACGACCTGGCCCGAGCTGCCCCACCCGCGTATCGTCAACGCGATCACCTTCGTGGCGCGCCGCGGGCTGCACCACTACCCCTACCTGCGCGGGACCGACCTGCGCACCGCGCTGGCCGAGCGCCACGGCATCGACGAGAGCAGGCTCGTTCTCGGCAACGGCGCCGCCGAACTGCTGAGCGCGGCCACGCGGGCTCTGATCGCGCCCGGCCAGAAGCTGCTCGCGCGCTGGCCCTCCTACCCGCTCTACCCGCTGATGGCGCGCCGCGCGCACGGCCAGGCGGTGCCGGTGGACGGCGGCGTGGACGCCGTGCTGGCGGCCGCGCATCAGGACCACGACATCCGCGCCGTCGCGGTCGCGAGCCCGAACGACCCGACCGGCGAGCTGACGAGCACCGCCGAGCTGGAACGCCTGCTCACGGGCCTGCCCGACGGCGTCGTGGTGCTGCTCGACGAGGCGCTCGTCGACTTCGCCGACGCGCAGCCGGCCGACGCCTCGCTGGCGCTGCTCGAGCGCCACCCGCGCCTGCTCGTGTTCCGCAGCTTCTCGAAGGCGTGGGGCCTCGCGGGCCTGCGCGTCGGGTACGTGATCGGCGCGCCCGGCGCAGGCGAGCTGCTGGCCGAGCTCGAGCCGGACCTCGGCGTCTCCGAGCTCTCGCAGGCCGGCGCGCTCGAGGCCCTGCACAGCTGCACCGGGATCATCGCGGAGCGCGTCGCGGCGATCAGCGCGCAGCGCCCGCGGGTGACAGCGGCGCTGATCGAGATGGGCTTCGAGGTGGACCCGAGCCAGGCGAACTTCGTGTGGGCCGCGCACCCGTCGCTGAGCGGCGCGGAGCTGGCGGCGCGGCTGGCCCAGACGGGCGTGCTGGTGGCGGCGGGCGACGCGCTCGGCGAGCCGCACCACGTGCGGATCGCGCTGCGCTCCGAGCAGGCGAGCGACCGCCTGCTGGACGCCGTCGGCAAATCCCTGTAGGAGGGCTTCGCCCTCCAGGCCCGCGCATGCGCGGGCCTGTGCATCGGCGCATGCGCCGATGCAAGGGGCGGCACATGTGCCGCCCCTACAGACCCGCACATGTGCGGGTCTGCGGTCCCCGCATGCGGGGACCGAACAGCACGCCCAGACGCCGGGCCCCGCCGCGAACGACGGGGCCCGGGTCCTGGGGGATCGCTCAGCGGCCGTGCCTGTGGAACGTGACGACGGCAGAGGGGACCGCCGCCTCGACGGCGCCGAGCTGCTGGACGCTGAGGCGCGCCCGCAGCGCGCGCCGGTGTCCGAGCAGTCGCTTGCCGGCGCGGTTGAGCGCGACCGTCACGGTCCGGCTCTGGCCGGCCGCCAGGACCACGCTCGTGCGCCCGACGAGGACCACGCGCCTGCTGTGGTGGCGCGCCGCCTTGCTGCCGTGACGCGTCTCGGTCACGGTCAGCCGCAGGACCAGCCGGCAGGTGGCGCCGGTCTGTCCTGAGCACCGCACGCGCGCCCTCGCGAGCGCGCCCGAGGTGCTGACGTGCACGACCGAGGCGCGACCGGCGGCCACTGCGACCGGGGGCGCGGCGGGAGCCGCGGCGGTCACGAGCGTCTGATCGGCACCTGTGAAGGTCCCGAAGTCGCTCACCGCGACCGCCCGGTAGTGGATCGTCGTGCCTGCCGGCAATCCGGCCAGCTGCGCCGAGAACGGCGTCGCCGTGCTCGCCGGGCCGATCCGCTGGGCTGCGGTGCTCTGCCCGTAGGCGGTGCTCGTACCGAACTGGAACGAGACCGCCACGGACGCGCCGCGGGGGTTCACGCTGGCCGAGACCGTCGCCTGCGATGTGCCGATGCCTGTGGCGGCTCCGCTCATCGGGGCTTCCGGTTCATACGCGGTGGCGAACAGCCCCCGCGTGGTCGTGCCCTGCGTCGTCAGGAAGAACGGCGTCCCGAGCGACCCGCCCTGGCAGGCCGCCCCGTCGCCGTTGAACGGCGTCGCGATGCAGCCCGAGGAGATCGGCTGGCGGATGTCCGCGTTGGCCGTCGGCGTGATCGCGGTTTCGCTGCTGTCGGTGACGAAGCTCGCCGGGCTCGCGAAGTGCCCGACGACGGCATCCGTCGAGCCGCCGACGTCTTCACGGAAGGTCACGTAGGGCGTGTTGCCCGAGAACGTGATCGCGGGCTGCGTCGCGTCCCCGCGGCCGGCCGACAGGGGCCTGCCGCCGTTCGCCGGTTCGAAGTGCGCGGTGGCACCCGAGCCGACTAGGTGGGAGACGAACACCTGCTTCATGCCCGCGACTTCCTCGTCCCAGGCGACCCACGGGACCGTCGGGTTCGCCGGGTTCATCGTGCCGGCCGCGACCTGCGGTTTCTCGGCGTTCGCGGTCGGGTCGTGGTTCAGCGAGCACTGCTGCTCGTTCATCTGCGATTCGCCGCACTTGCCGAACGAGTGGGTGCCGGTCGTGTCGAGCGTTCCGCTCAGCCCGCTGCCGACCACGACCCAGTGGAAGCCGCCGTTGGCGCCTTCGCCGTCGCTCACGGCCTTGGCCGCGAAGACCTGTTCGTTGTTGTCCAGGCCGCTGCCGCTCTGGCCGACCTCGTACCAGACGACCCACGGCACGCCGTCGTTCATCCCGGCGAACGCGATGTCGGGCTCTTCGCCCGCCCGCGTGGGATCGACGTTCAGGCCGGGTTCGGTGCCGACGCGCGGAATGCCCGTCTGCTGCCAGCAGAAGCCGCCGATCGCGGGCACGTGCCCGTTGACCGTCACGCCTTCGGGCGTCACGCCGTCGCAGTTCGCCGCGCCCGGCCCGATCGGCCGCTCGACGAAGATCTGGTCGACGCCTTCGAGCCCCGAGAACTCCTGGAAGGCGACCCACGGCGCGGGCTTGGACGGGTCGACCGCCGAGCCCCCGGCGACCGACGGGTTCGTGGCCGACTGGTTCGGGTCGATGTTCAGCGACGGGACCTGCACGGTGCCGCCGCCGGTGCCGCGGGCCTGGCCGCCGAAGATCCACTTGCCCTGGTTCGCGTCGCCGGTGTTGTCGAAGCGGCTCGCGAAGATGTTGTTGTTCTCGAAGCCGACGCCGCTGGTGTTCTCGTACCACGTGGCCCAGGGCACGGTGCGTTCGCTGCCCGCGAAGTCGATCGAAGGGACCTCGCCGTCCGCGCTCTGGTCGAAGTTGAGCGAGCCGGGGAACGTCGGCGCGGCGCTCGAGCGACCACCGACCGTGCCGCTGCCTCGCGTCGTCCATGCGCCTTTGGCGAACGAGCGCGCGAAGACCTGATCGCGCGGGATCACCGTCGCGTTCGACTCGCGCTGGCGGAAGATCGCCCACGGCACGGCGGGTTTGCCGCCCGCGAGCGAGCCGCCCACGACATCGGCGTTGGCCGGGCCCTCGGTGCTGACGCTGAGGGTCTTGTCGATGCCGGCGGTCAGGTCGTCGTTGACCTGCACGCCCGCGGGCAGCGGCTGGAACGCCAGCACCGAGGCGCTGCTCGCCAGCAGGACGACCGCAGCGGCGAGACCGCCTCTGAGGAGCGTGCGTCTGAGGACGGGGATCCGGCGTTCAGCGCCGGGCGGGGCGTCCCGCTCGGCGACCGGGGTCGCGCGGCGGGAGGGGAAGGGAGCAGGCATGGGGCCTCCTAGCTGTTCGGGGATGCGCATTGGCTCACGAGTGCAGACAGGCCGACCCCCGCGTTCCTTCCAGACCAACTGCGGCGCCGGCGCCCTCCCGGGCCGGCGCGGTGCGCTCGGCCCCTACGCGTCCTCGGCCGCGGCCAGGACATCGCGGAGCTGGCGCCGCGAGGAGATGTCGAGCTTGCGGAACGCGCGCCCGAGGTGTGTCTCGACCGTCTTCTCGGTCACGAACAGCGCTTGGGCGATCTCGCGGTTCGTCCCGCCCTCGGCGGCGAGCCGGGCGACGCGCAGCTCGCTGGGAGTCAGCGAGTCGGTGCCCGTCCGCCCCGTCGGCGCCGCCCGCACCCCGATCGCCGCGAGCTCCGAGCGCGCCCGGCGTTCGAGCGCCCTGCCACCGCAGCGCGCCGCCTGCGCGAGCCCTTCGAGCAGCGGCTCGCGCGCCGCCGTGCGCTTGCCGGCCGCTCGCAGCGTCGCGCCGAGATCGACGAGCGCGCGGGCGTGCTCGAGGCGCGCCGGCGAGGGCGCGAGCACCTCGACCGCCGCCTCCAGCCCACGCGCCCGCTGCCCCGGAGGGCCGACCAGCGCGTGCGCGCGACGCGCGATCCCGATCGCCCGCGCTGCGCCGAAGGACTCCGCGCGGTCCACCTCCTCAGCGGTCAGCGCGAGCGCCTCCTCGTGCCGGTCGAGCTCCGCGAGCGACAGCGCGGCGGCCGAGCGCCACGGCAGCAGCGCCGGGTTCTCTCCCCCGAAGGCCGTCTCCAGCTCGCCGGTGCCGAGCAGCTCCTCGATCGCCGCCGGATGGTTTCCCGCGGCGGCCCGAAGCACCCCCGAGGCATACCGCAGCTGAGAGCCCGAGGTGAAGTCGTCGTCGTACGAGACGCCCGTGCGCTCGATGAGACGGCGCAGGGACTCGGGGCTCTCCTCGCGCTCGAGCCCCGTCAGCACCGCCGCCGCCACCGCCATCACGAGGAACCGCACCCCGAGCACAGTGGGCGCCAGCTCGATCGCAGCCTGGGCGTCGGCCTCGGCGGCGTTCAGGTCGCCGAGGCGGAAGGCGATCAGCGCACGCAGCGAGGAGACGGTCACCACCGTCAGCGCGGCGCCCCGGAGGCGCGCGCGACCGAGGATGTCATCCGCGCCGCGCAGCGCCTCGTCGAGGCCGTCGGCGACCCCGAGCACCCCGAGCACGAGCAGCGCCCAGTTCTCCCCGCGATGCGGCTCGACCGGGAGGCCCTTTGCCATCGCTCGTTCCGCGAGATCGCGCACCCTCGCTGCCGATCCCAGGTTGACGGCATCGTCGATCGCGAGCGTGGCGAGCGTCGTCGCCTCCAGCACGTTGCCCGCCGGGCCCTCCGGGATCTTTCAGCGCGGAGATCGCGGCATCGGCCTCCCGCCGCGCGGACGCCGACGTCGAGCTGACGCCGAGAAGCGCGACCTCGAGCGCCGCGCGGGCCGGTTCCCCAGCCGGCAGCCGCGCCTGGGCGCGGCGCAGCACCGCCGCCCCCTCGGCGGCGCGCCCGGCGAAGAACAGCACCCCGCTCAGCTCGATCGCGGCCGCCGCGATCGCGTCCGGGCGCTCGCCGTGCTCGACGATCTCCGACAGCGGCCCCACGGCCTCGGCGGCACCGGCGCGCGCGTAGGCCTGGCCGAGCTCCAGCAGCAACTCGCCACGCTCGCTGTCGGCAGGAGGCTCATCGAGCGCCCGCTGCAGCAGAACCGCCGCGCCGGCCGCGTCCCCGAGCCCCAGCGCCTCGCGTGCGGCGGCCCGGAGCAGGGCGACGACCTCGGCGTCTGCGGCAGGGCCGGTCTGCATGACCTGTGCCGCCACGCTCCCGACCGGAGCGTCGCGCTCGCGCAGGATCCTCGCCGCGCTGTGGTGCAGCCGCTCGCGTTCGGCGGCTGAGAGGTCCCCGTAGATCGCGGCGCGAAGGATCGGGTGGGCGAAGCGGACGGTCGCGCCCGGCTCCACGATCTCGGCGGCGATGAGCTCGCCGGTCGCATGCGCGGCCTGCTCCGGCGCGATGCCGGCGAGCATCGCAGCGTCGCCGCTCAGCGCCCCGTCGCCGAGCACGCTCAGCGCGCGGGCCAGCGCCACGGACGGCGGCTCGAGGCGCGCGAGGCGCAGCAGCACCGCGTTCGCGACGCCGCGCGGGACGATCGCGCCGAGGTCGGCGTCAGCTGCCGACGTGCGGTCGACCCCGCGAGCCGCCAGCTCGCCGAGCAGCTCGCCGAGGTAGAAGGGGTTGCCGCCGGTCACCTCCCGGCACTCGCGCACGAAGCGATCTCCGGGCTGCTCGAACAGGCGCGTCGCGACCAGCTCGGAGACCGCACCCTCGGTCAGCGGCGAGGGGCGCAGCACCTCGACTGCCGGGTCGGCGAGCAGCGCCGCCGTCTCCGCGCTCGAGACGCCCTCGGGCGGGCGCGTCGCCATCACGAGCGCGAGCGGCTGCCCCTCGAGGCGCCGGGCGATGAACGTCAACGCCCGCAGCGAGGGCATGTCGCACCACTGCAGATCGTCGACGAGGAGCAGGAGCGGGGTGTCGGAGGCCACGTTCGAGGCGAGCCAGTAGAGGCCGTGCTGCCAGGCGTAGGGGGAATCGCCCGCGGACGGTCCCGGGCTCGTCGCGACCGGCCCGGCGAGAACCTCCGAGGCCAGCCCGGCGGCGCCGGCCAGCCAGCGCTCGCGCTCGCCCGCGTCCGCTTCGACCAGCAGCCGCTCGAAGAGCTGGCGCATGACCCCGAACGGGAACCCCCGCTCGAGCTCCGTCGCGCGCGCCTCAAGGACGCGGAGGCCGAGCTCCGCGGCGTCTGCGCGGGCCCTGTCGAGGAGCCGCGACTTGCCGATTCCGGCGGCGCCTTCGATCACCAGCGCCTCGCCGGAGCGCCGGCCCGCCCCCCTCACCATGGCCTGCAGGCGGTCCACCTCGTGGTCGCGCTCCAGCAGCGCCGACCGGACATTGGCGTACCGGTCCATCCCCGTCCGCATGCTACCGGGCCGGCCGCCCAGCGAAATATCGGGGATCGATGTCAGGGGGTGTGCCCGATGTGCGATCCCCTCCTCGCGCTGAATATGGGACGAGCCAAAACGCACTCGCAAGGAGACGCACGATGTTCCTGATCCAGGTCACCCTCATCGAGGGGCTGCTCACCAGCCCGCAGAAGCAGGAGCTCGTCGCCCGCCTGACCGACGCCCTCGTCTCGACCGCGGGCGAGCACATGCGCCGCGACACGTGGTGCCTGCTCGAGGAGATCCCCGAGAGCGAGTGGGGCGTCGGCGGCGAGACGGTGGCGCTCGACGACGTGCGGGCGATGGCACGGGGCACAGAGGGCGGCGGCTGAGCGATGAGACCCGAGCACAAGCCGGCCCCGGCCGGGGTCGCGGACCCGGCCTCGGTGTTGAGCGGCCTCGTCTACGAGCTCCTGGACGCCCACCTCGACACCGAGCAGCTGATGAGCGCGCCGTCCACACACCTGGAGTGGCTCGCGCACCTTCACTACCTGCGCGCCCTGCAGCGCACCGCGCGCGAGGCCCTCGCACGGGCGACGGCGGCATGAGCGAGCCTGCCCAGGAGACAGGTGAGCGCGAGGCCCGCTCCGCCGATCGCAGCGGAGCCGGGCTGCCGCGCGTGCTCGACCCGGCCGTTCTGCCCGAGCACCTCGATGCGCTCTATCGCGCCGCCTGGGCGATGTGCGGCTCCCCGCACGACGCCGAGGACCTGGTGCAATCGACGTTCGCACAGGTGCTGCGCCGGCCGCGGATGGTGCGTGCGGGCAACGAGCGCGCCTACCTGCTGCGCGCACTGCGGAACGTCCACGCGAGCAGCTACCGGACGCAGTCGCGCCGTCCGCAGACCGCTCCTCTGCCCGACGACGACATGCTTCCCGCGAGCGAACCGGACGCGATCAGCGCCGGCGAGCTGATGAAAGCGGTCGCGACAGCGCCGCCTCTCTACAGGGACGCGGTGATCGCGGTCGACGTTCTCGGCCTCTCATACCGCGAGGCCGCGAAGGCCTTCCGGACCCAGGAGAAGACGATCGCGACGCGCGTCCACCGCGGCCGGCGGCACGTTGCGGCCGAGCTCACCGGCCGCGAGGGCCGTGAGCCGGTCACCGAGAGGAGCTGAGCGGCCATGGGGAGCCCACCCCTCCTGCCGCTCACGGGCGGCTGCAACTGCGGTGCCATCCGCTTCGAGGTCTCGGCGGCGCTCCTGCGCGCGAGCTACTGCCACTGCCGCCGCTGCCAGCGGCGCACCGGCACGGCGGCCTCCGCGCAGGCACATCCCCCCTCCGGAGCCTTCCGGATCGTCAGCGGCGCAGGCGCGCTCTGCCTCTGGAAACCCGACGGCGGCGGCGAGAAGTGGTTCTGCGGGACGTGCGGATGCTCGCTCTTCAGCCGCAATCCGTCCCACCCGGACCCGATCGGCATCAGGATGGGCGCCTTCGACTCCGATCCCGGCGTGCGACCGAGCGTCCGGCAGTTCGTCCGCTACGCGGCCCCCTGGGAGCCGCTCCCCGACGACGGCCTGCCGCGGTATCCCGAGAGCAGACACTCCACGTGAGAAGCGCATCCACCGGGGCGCTGCGCAGCCGCCCCCCACAGCGCGTGGCGGCCGATCCTAAATCCCTCAGCCCGAGCCGGCCTGGCGCAGCAGCGCGCCGGTGGTTCCTTCGAGGATCTTGCGCCAGCCGCCGACCTCCTCGGTCTCCTTGTCGAAGTGCGCGACCACCTGGCGCACGCGCTTGCCGGAGATGTCGAGGCCGTGGCGCTCGGCGACCTCCTGGTAGCGGTCGTATTCGCCCGCGAGCTGGCGCGTCACCGACTCGAAGCCGTGGCGGGCGATCTCCACGCGCGAGGTGAAGCTCATCATCGAGGTCTGGAACATCAGTTCGTCGGTCGGCTCGGGCTCGATCAGCACGATGTCCACGCCCGGGTAGCGGGCCTCCCAGCCCTTGGCGAGTTCGTGCAGGCGCTGGTGGGCGACGAGCTTGAAGACCTGGTAGCCGATCTGCGCGAAGCCCATGTCCGAGACGCGCCGCGGGCGCTCGCCGCGCAGCGTCTTGACGGTGCTCTCGAAGTCGTTGACGAACGGGACGATCGGGTTGATCACGATCACGAGCTTGCAGCCCGCCTGGACCGCCAGGTCGAGGTTCGTCGTCGAGACGATGCCGCCGTCGATCAGCTCGCGCTCGCCCACTTCGACCGGCGCGTAGACCATCGGCAGCGCGCCCGAGGCCCGCACCGCGGTCGAGATCGGCACGTCGTCCATGCCCTCGACGCCGAACACCACCCGCTCGCAGGTGTCGAGGTCCGTGGCGGTCAGGTAGAGCTCGCAGTCGAGCTTGCGGAAGTCGTCGGTGCGCCCCGGTTCCGCGAGCACCTCGCGCAGGTAGTTCTCGATGCCCGCGCCTGTGTAGAGGCCCGACGGCAACACGTCGGCGAGCCCCATCGCAAGATCCATCGCCGAGACGCCGCCGCGGGTGCCCGCGAACTGCTTGAGCGCCGAGAGCGCTTTGAACGGCACGGAGGCGCCCTTCAGCGCGAACTCGAGCAGGTTCGGGCGCAGCAGGTCGCCGATGTCGATGTCTTTGAACGGCGGTTTGCCCTTGCGCGTGACGACCCGCATCATCTCCTCGGGCGTGACGCCGTTGGCGCACAGCGAGGCGATGAACGAGCCCGCGGAGGTGCCGACGTAGACGTCGAAGTTGTTGACGGTGCTGTTGACCGCGAGCAGGTCCAGCGCACGCAGGGCGCCGATCTCGTAGACGCCGCCGGTGAAGCCGCCGCCGCCGAGCACGAGCGCGGTCTTGTCGCGGCGCGGGCGCCGGCGGCGGTCGATGCGCCTCCGCGCGGCCGACCCCCCGTGGCGCCAGGCTTCGCTGCCGCCGTTCCTTGGCTTTGGAACCCGCGCTCTTCTTGAGGCTCGGTTCCAGCTTGACAACCTTGCCCATCGTCAACATTCTAGTGCTGCGTGGCCCCGAAACGACCTGCGCCGAGCTGGATGCTGTTTTTCGGGCTCTGCGCCGCTTTGGCCCTGGGTGCGGGGGGAACCGCGACCGCCCAGGCCCAGAACGGCCTTGCCGGTCTGCAATCTGACCTACATCACCAGCTCGCCCTCGGGGGACCGCACGACGGCGCCTACGTCTACGACCTCACGACCAAGCAGGCTCTGTTCTCCGAGCGGGCGACCACGATGCGCGCGCCGGCCTCGGTCGAGAAGCTCTACACGGCCACGGCGGTGCTGGCCCGGATGGGGCCCGACGCGCGCCTGTCGACGACGGTCTACGGGATCGGCCAGCTGCTGCCCGGCGGCGTCTGGGAAGGCAACCTCTACCTGCGCGGCGGCGGCGACCCGACGTTCGGGAGCGGCAGCTTCATCTCCGCCCACTACGGCGGCACGGGCGCGAGCGTCAGCACGCTCGTCGCCGAGCTCGTGCGCACGACCGGCATCCACCACATCACCGGCTCGGTCTACGGCGACGAGAGCTTCTTCGACTCGCTCCGCGGCGAGCCGTCGAGCGGCTACGGCTTCGACCCGTTCCTGGAAGGCACCCTCAGCGGCCTCGCCTACAACCGCGGCGCCGAACTGGGGCACGGGGCACACGCGCCCGCGGCCTACGCCGCGCACGCGCTGTGGGCGGCGCTGAAGGCCGACGGAGTCAGCATCCGCGGCGGCAGCGGCGCGGCGAGCACGCCGGCGGGCGCGCTTCCGCTCGCCTCGGTCCCGTCCCCCACCGTCGCCCAGCTGCTGGAGCTGATGCTGCCGCCGTCGGACAACTTCTTCGCCGAGACGCTCGTCAAGGACCTGGGCGCGCGCTACGGCGGCGGCGGGACCACCGCCGCGCGGCGCTGCGGTGGTGTCAAAGACGATCTCCGCGCTGCTCGGCTTCACGCCGCGAATCGTCGACGGCTCAGGGCTGTCACGCTCGGATCACACCTCCCCCTACCAGGTCGTCTCGACTGCTGGTGGGCCTGGCTGGGACCCCCACCGGCCAGGTGCTGCGCTCGAGCCTCGCGGTCGCCGGCCAGACCGGGACGCTCGAAAAACGCATGCGCGGCACCGCCGCGGCCGGGCGCTGCCAGGGCAAGACCGGCACCCTGACCGGCGTCTCGAACCTGGTCGGCTACTGCCAGTCCGCGGGCGGACACCTGCTCGCGTTCGCGATCTTCAACGACGGCATCTCGACGACCGCCGCACACGTGTTCCAGGACCACATGACGATCTCGATCGCCGAGCTCTGAGACCGCGCAGCCGCGCGGGGACGCGCTGCAGCGCAGCGCCGCGGCGCGCTCGCGCGAAGAGCGACCCCGAGGCCCTCAAGCTCGGTCGCGCAGCCCTGCCGAAGAACCTGCGTGCCCTCGGGCACGCCTCGCCGCTCGCCTGCTCGCGCTGGCGCGCTGCGGCGCTCGCGGAGCTGCGGCGCCGGCGAAGCCGGAGGCGGCCCGTCGCCTCGGGCGAAGCAATCGCCGCGCATGGTGCGAACAGAGCGCAGACACGCCGGCCGGCGTCGCCTACCTGCGCGAGCACCGCCAGGAACTCGAAGCCGGCCGACGAAGCCGACGGCGCCTGCACCGAAGAAGTCGAATACGCGCGGAAGGCCGCAAGAACACGAATCGGCGTGAGCGGCGACAGACGGCCGAAGCCGAAGCGCCGGCGAAGGCGAAGCGCGAAGAAGAACCGCGAATACGGCGAAGACGGCGAAGCCGTCGACGCCGCGGAAAGCTGAGCCGCCGCGCCGTCAGGCGCCGAGCAGCGCGCAGCAGCCCGGCCTCGTCGAGCACCGCACGCCCAGCCGCTCGGCCTTCTCGAGCTTCGAGCCGGGGCTCTCGCCGGCGACCAGGTAGTCGGTCTTCTTCGACACCGAGCCCGTCACGCGCCCGCCGGCGGCCATGATCCGCTCGGTGGCCTGCTCGCGCGACAGCTCCGGCAGCGTGCCGGTGAGCACGAGCGTCTTGCCCGCCAGCGGCCCCTCCGACGGCGGCGGGCCCTCCTCCTGCGAAGCGCAGCCCGAGCTCGCGCAGCTCCTCGATCAGCGCGCGCATGCGCTCGTCGTCGAGCTGCGTCGTGGATCGAGACCGCCATCTTCTCGCCGACGCCCGGGGTCTCCGCGATCTCCTCGGGCGTCGCCGCCAGCAGCGCGTCGATGTCGCGGAAGCGCTGCGCGAGGTTGCGCCCGGTGACCTCGCCGACCTCCTCGATCCCGAGCGCGAACAGCACGCGCGCGAACGGCCGCTCCTTCGAGGCCTCGATCGCCGCCAGCAGGTTGCGCGCCGAGAGCTCGCCGAAGCCCTCGAGCTCGAGCAGCTGCTCCTCGCGTCAGGCGGTAGAAGTCGGCCGCCGTGCGCGACCAGCCCGCGCTCCTGCAGCATCGCGACCTGCTTCTCGCCGAGCCCGTCGATGTCCATCGCGCCGCGCGAGACGAAGTGCTTGAGCAGCTGCCAGGCGCGCGCCGGGCAGTCGCGGTTCGGGCACTTGCGTGAAGACGCCCTCCTCGGGCTTGACCGTCGGCGTGTCGCAGAACGGGCAGCGCGCCGGCGGCTGCGGGCGGGCGGGCGGTCGGCGCGCTCGACCACGTGCGGCGCCGGCGAGACGACCTGCGGGATCACGTCGCCGGCGCGCAGCACGATCACCTCCTCGCCCGCGCGGATGTCCTTGCGCACGAGGTCCTCCTCGTTGTGCAGCGTCGCGAGCTTGATCGTCACGCCGCCGACGCGACACCGGCTCGAGCACCGCGTACGGGTGCAGGTCGCCGAACTTGCCGACGTTCCACATCACCTGCTCGAGCCGCGTCACGGCCGTCGTCGGCGGGAACTTCCAGGCGATCGCCCAGCGCGGGTCGCGCCCGACCGCGCCGAGCCGGCGCTGCAGCTCGAGGTCGTCGACCTTCACGACGACGCCGTCGATCTCGAAGTCGAGCTCGCCGCGGCGCTGCTCCCAGTCGAGGCACTGCGCGATCACCTCGTCCTCGCTCGTCGAGCAGCCGGATGTCCGGGTTGACGCGGAAGCCGTGCTCGCGCAGCCACTCGAGCGCCTCCGAGTGGCGCTCGAAGGAGAGCCCCTCGGTGACGCCGACCTGGTAGCACCAGATCGACAGCGGGCGCTTGGCGGCGTCGGCCGGGTCGAGCTGGCGGATCGTGCCGGCGGCCGAGTTGCGCGGGTTCATGAACGTCGACTCGCCGGCTTCGGCGCGGCGCTCGTTGAGCGCCGTGAAGTCCGGCAGCGACATGTAGACCTCGCCGCGCACCTCGACCAGCGGCGGCGCGTCCTCGATCCGCAGCGGGATCGCGCCGATCGTGCGCAGGTTGTGCGTGACGTCCTCGCCGATCTCGCCGTTGCCGCGCGTCGCGCCGCGCTCGAGCACGCCGTCGCGGTAGAGCAGGCTGATCGCCAGGCCGTCGATCTTCGGCTCGACGACGAACTCGAACGTCGGCGTCCTCGATCCCCTCGCGCGCGAGGTGGTTGCGCATCCGCTCGACCCACGCGCGCAGCTCCTCCTCGCGAGCGCGACGTTGGCGAGCGACAGCATCGGCTCGAGGTGCGTGACCTTCTCCAGGCGGCCGACCGGCTCGCCGCCGACGCGCTGCGTGGGCGAGTCGGGCGTCAGCGAGCTCGGGATGCTCGCGCCTCGATCGCGCGCAGCTCGTCGAGCAGCGGTCGTACTCGTCGTCGCCGATCTCCGGGTCGTCGAGGACGTAGTAGCGGTGCGAGTGGTGTTCGAGCTGCTCGCGCAGCTCCGCGGCGCGCGCGCGGCGAGCTTCGGCGGGGAGCGCCTGCAGTCCGCGCTCACGGAGCCGGGTCGGACGCCAGCGGCGCGAGCAGCCCCTCGAGGTCGAAGCGCCGCAGCGCCTCGAGGCTGGGGCGGTCGGTCAGGTCGAAGTGGATCGGCGTGACCGCGATGCGCCCGGCGGCGACGGCCGCCAGGTCGGTGCCGGGCTCGTCGTGGAAGCCCGGGTCGGCGCCGTAGATCCAGTAGCGCCGGCGGTTCTCCTCCTCGCGCTCGAGCTTCAGCTCGTCGCGGTAGATGCGCTTGCCGAGGCTCGTCACCTCGACGCCCGTCGGGCTCGCCCGCCGGGACGTTGACGTTGAGCAGCGTCCGCTCGCGGCAGCGGCACGTCCTCGATGCGCTCCGACCAGCCGCGCGACGAACGCCGGCCGCGACCTCGAAGCCGAAGCCGCCGTCGAAGCGGTAGTCGAGCTCGCCGCGCGCCGGACTGCTGGGAGACGGCGATCGCCGGCAGCCCGAGCACGACGCCCTCGAGCGCCGCCGCCACGGTGCCCGAGTAGGTGATGTCGTCGCCGAGGTTGGCGCCGTGGTTGATGCCCGAGACGACGAGGTCGGCTGCGAAGCCCTCGACCAGGCCGAGGCTCGCGAGGCGCACGCAGTCGACCGGCGTGCCGTCGGTGGCGTAGCCGACCGTGCCGTCGGCGAACGGCACCTCCTCGACCCACAGCGGCCGGCGGGTCGTGATCGAGCGCGCCATCGCCGAGCGGTTGCCGTCGGGCGCGATCACCGCCAGGCGCACGCCGTCGAGCGCCGACCAGCGCGCGGCGCATCGCCTGCAGGCCGTCGGCCTCGATCCCGTCGTCGTTGGTCAGCAGCACGTTGAGCATCGCGCTCGACCAGCATAGGGGCCGCCGTTCGGCCCCTGCGCAGCGTGCCGAGATGTGCGGCGCCCGGCGCGCTGGAATTCGCAGGGTCGGCGAGATGCTCGCAGAGGATCCGGCGCAGGCCCGGACGCGACCTGCGCGCGGCTCACGCGCCGTAGCGCACGCTCGCGAGCGCCAGCCCGTGCGCCGGCGCGGTCGGCCCGGCCTCCGAGCGCGGCCTGCCCTCCAGCAGCTCGGCGAACTCCTCGAAGTCCGTCCGCCCCGAGCCACGTCGAGCATCGTGCCGACGAGCACCCGGTTCATGTGGCGCAGGAACATGTCGGCCTCGATCCAGAACTCGAGCAGGTCGCCGTCGTCGCGCCATTCCGCGCGGGCGACGTCGCAGTTGAAGCACGTGTGCTCGGTCTCGGTCGGCGTGAAGGCGGTGAAGTCGTGCCGCCCGACGAGCGCCGCCGCGCAGGCCGCGAGCAGCTCGCGGTCGAGCGGCGCCGGCCACCAGAACGACCGCTCGCGCTCGAAGACGCTGCGCGTGCGGCGCGCGAGCACGCGGTAGCAGTAGGTGCGTGTGCGGGCGTCGCGGCGGGCGTCGAAGTCCTCCGCCGTCGGTTCGCTCCGCAGCACCGCGAGATCGGGCGGCAACAGCCCGTTCAGGCGCAGCGGGTCGACCGCCTCGTGGGCGTAGCTGGCGACCTGTCCCCAGGCGTGGACGCCGCGGTCGGTGCGCCCGGCGACCGTCAGACGCAGCGGGCGGCCGTCGTGCCTCCGGGCCGAGGACCGTCTGCAGAGCCCGCTCGAGCTCCTCCTGGACGGTGCGCTCGCCGGGCTGGCGCGCCCAGCCGGCGAAGGCCGTGCCGTCGTACTCGATCGTCAGCTTCGTCTTCACGGAACCTCGGCGGCTCGCCCGGCGCTCCGTACCGGTCTCGGCCGGCGCCGCAGCTCAGACGAGCTCGATGAAGACCATCTCGGTCGAGTCGCCGGCGCGGACCGAGCTTCAGGATGCGCGTGTAGCCGCCCGGGCGCTCGGCGTAGCGCGGCGCGACCTCCTCGAACAGCTTGTGGACCGCGAACTTGTCCTGCGCGAGCGTCGAGAGCGCCTGGCGGCGGGCGTGCAGGTCGCCGCGCTTGGCGAGCGTGATCAGCTTCTCGACCTCCGGCTTGACGGCCTTCGCCTTCGCCTCGGTCGTCTTGATCCGCTCGTGCTCGATCAGCTCCTTGGACAGGTTCATCAGCAGCGCCTTGCGGTGGGCGCTGTCGCGGCTGAGCTTGTTGCGGGTCTTCTGGTGGCGCATGGGTCGGGAATTCTACGGGTTGCGAGAGGGCGCAGCGGAGCCGCCGCGCCCTCGCTCCCTAGTCCTGGCGGAGGTTCAGGCCGCGCGCGTGCAGCGTTTCGATGACCTCGTCGATCGACTTCTTGCCGAAGTTGGGGATCGCGTTCAGCTCGGCCTCGGACTTGGAGATCAGGTCGCCGACCGTCTGGATGCCGGCGCGCTTGAGGCAGTTGTACGAGCGCACGCCGAGCTCGAGCTCCTCGATCAGGATCCCGTACTCCTCGCCCTGCAGCGCGGCGGGGCCGCCAGCCGACGGCCAGGCCGTGGCCGTCGAGCTGGCCGCCGGGCGTGGCGCGCAGCTCCTGGATGCGGTCGGCGTCGGTGAAGATCGCGAGCTGGGAGATCAGCAGCTCGGCCGCCTCGCGCAGCGCGGCCTGCGGGTCGATCGAGCCGTCGGTCTCGATGTCGAGCGTGAGCTTGTCGAAGTCGGTCTTCTGGCCGACGCGCGCCTGCTCGACCGCGTAGGCGACGCGGCGCACCGGCGAGAAGATCGAGTCGATCGGGATCACGCCGATCGGCTGGTCGGAGGACTTGTTCTCCTCGGCCGGGCGGTAGCCGCGGCCGCGGCCGATCGTCATGTACAGCTCGAGCTTGGTTTTCTTCTCGAGCGTCGCGATGTGCAGGTCGGGGTTGAGGATCTCCACGCCGGCGGGCAGGTCGATGTCCTTGGCGGTGATCTCGCCGGGGCCGGTGACGACCAGCGGCGCCTCGACCTCGCTCGCGTCGGAGTGCATGCGGCAGACGACGCCCTTGAGGTTCAGGACGATGTCGGTCACGTCCTCCTTGACGCCCGAGATCGTCGAGAACTCGTGCGCGACCCCCTCGATGCGCACGCTCGTCACGGCCGCGCCTGCGAGCGAGGAGAGCAGCACGCGCCGGAGCGAGTTGCCGAACGTGTAGCCGAAGCCGCGATCGAGCGGCTCGATCGTGAACGTGCCTCGGTTCTGCTCCACGGACTCGCTGGTGATCCGGGGGATTTGGAAGTCGAGCATGAGGGTCCTTACGTCGTTTTGTTGTCGTGCCGGCGTCGAGCGGACTCCGGCTCACAAGCGCCGCCGCCCATCGCGGTGGCGTGGGAGATCGGTTCTACTTCGAGTACAGCTCGACGATGAGCTGCTCCTGCACCGGCGCGGCGACCTCGCGTCGCTCCGGCTTGCGCAGCACCTTGGCCGTCAGCGACTCGTGATCGGCCTGCAGCCATGCCGGGATCTGCCCGGTCAGCTCGGTCGCGTCCCGGACCACCTGCGTGGCGGGCGTGTTCGCCTTGATCGCGATCACGTCGCCCGGGCGCACCTGGTAGCTGGGGATGTTGACCCGCCGGCCGTTGACCGTCCAATGGCCGTGGCGGATCAGCTGGCGGGCCTGGCGGCGCGAAGCGGCGAAGCCGAGCCGCACCAGGACGTTGTCGAGCCGGCACTCCAGCAGCGCGAGCAGGTTCTCGCCGGTGATCCCGGGCTGGCGCGAGGCCTTGTCGTAGTAGCCGCGGAACTGGCGCTCGAGCACCCCGTAGTAGCGGCGGGCCTTCTGCTTCTCGCGCAGCTGGACCCGGTACTCGCTCTGTTTCATGCGCCCGCGGCCGTGCTCGCCGGGCGGGTAGGAGCGGCGCTCGACCCCGCACTTGTCGGTCAGGCAGCGCTCGCCCTTCAGGAACAGCTTCTGCCCCTCGCGGCGGCACTGCTTGCACTGCGGGCCGGTGTCGCGAGCCATCTCAGACCCTCCGCCGCTTGCGGGGGCGGCAACCGTTGTGGGCCTGCGGCGTCACGTCCTTGACGCCGGTCACCTCGAGGCCCGCGGCCTGCAGCGAGCGGATCGCCGTCTCGCGCCCGGAGCCCGGGCCCTTGACGTAGACCTCGACCTTCTGGAGGCCCTGCTCGAGTCCCTTGCGGGCCGCGGCGTCGGCGGTCACCTGTGCGGCGAACGGCGTCGACTTGCGCGAGCCCTTGAAGCCGGCGCCGCCGGCGGACTCCCACGCGATCACGTTGCCCGTCGTGTCGGTCAGCGAGACGATCGTGTTGTTGAACGAGGTCTTGATGTGGGCCTGGCCGACCGGGATGTTCTTTTTCGGCTTGCGCCTTCCGCGCGCGCGTTTGGGAGCAGGGGGCATTACTTCTTGCCGGCTTTCTTCTTGCCGGCGACCTGCATGCGCTTGGGCCCCTTGCGGGTGCGCGCGTTGGTCTTCGTCTTCTGGCCGCGAACCGGCAGCCCGCGGCGGTGGCGCAGGCCGCGGTAGGAGCCGATGTCCTGCAGGCGTT
>CAVTXW010000003.1:0-13978 GCA_963738815.1 uncultured Solirubrobacteraceae bacterium | reverse complement strand
GGTTGTGAGGAGCGGAGCGCGGGCGGCGACACAGCCTGCCTGGTGAGGATGACGGGCATCGGCAGCAGTGGAAGACATCGCCGGTGCGGGGATCATGTTCTGACCGCGCGGGGCCGCACGGCGCGAATAGGAACGATTCGCCAGACCGAACCAACGCGCCGCCTCACAGAGGCGCTACACCCCACCGCCCAGAAGGCCCTATGCGCTCGAGTGGACTCGAACCACCACGGGGCGTCAACCCACGGGGCCTCAACCTGGTCGAAACGAGGCATGGGAATAAGACTGATTCCCATCCATGTTATGGTCCCCGGAGTTCATTCGCGCCTCGGACGACTGGAGACCTTTGTGAGAAGAGTGCAACTTTGCGCCGCGGTGGCGCTGGCGGCCTGTATTGCAGCGCTCGTCGCCGGGTGCGGCGGGTCGACGTCCTCGCCGGCGGCGACCTCTTCGGGGAAGATCCAGGTGGCTGCGGCGGAGAACTTCTGGGGCAGCATCGCCTCGCAGCTCGGCGGCAGCAAGGTGACGGTCACCAGCATCATCGTCAACCCGGACACCGACCCGCACGACTACGAACCGACGGCCGCCGACGGGGTCACGATCGCGCGCTCGCAGATGGCGATCGTCAACGGAATCGGCTATGACACGTGGGCCTCGAGGCTGCTGGCGGCAAACCCTTCCAGCGGGCGCGCCGAGGTCGAAGTCGGGAAGCTGCTCGGCCTGAAGGAGGGCGACAACCCGCACCAGTGGTACTCGCCGTCCAGCGTGCAACGCGTGATCGAGGCGATCGTCTCCGAATACAAGCGGCTCGACCCGAAGGACGCCGCCTACTTCGACCAGCAGCGCACCGCGTTCGAGACGACCGGGCTGGCCGAATACAACCGGCTGCGCAGTGAGATCCGCTCGCGCTACGCGGGCGTCCCGGTCGGCTACTCGGAGAGCATCTTCCAGCCGCTCGGCCAGGACCTCGGCCTGAAGCTGCTGACGCCGTACAGCTTCGCGAAAGCGATCGCCGAGGGCACCGACGTGAGCGCGGCGGACAAGCAGACGGTCGACGCACAGGCCGAAGACGGCGCCATCAAGGTGTGGATCTACAACAGCCAGAACGCGACGCCGGACGTCCAGCGCGTCAATCAGCTCGCGCGCGCTGCGCACATCCCGATCACGACCATCACAGAGACGCTCTCGCCCGCCTCGGCTAGCTTCCAGCAATGGCAGAGCGCCCAGCTGAGGAGCCTGATGGCAGCGCTCCACCAGGCGACCGGCCGATGAGCGCTCACGCCCCGGCGCGTGGAAGCGAGCAGCGGGTCCGGCGAGCTACGGCCTCGGTCTCGGGCGCCGGCTCGCCCGACGTAGAGGCGATACGGCTCGAGAACGCCCAGGCCCAGATCGCCGGTCGGGTCATCTGGAGCGATGTGAGCATCGAGATCGAGCGCGGCGAGTTCGCCGCGATCCTGGGGCCGAACGGCTCCGGCAAGACGACGCTGCTTCGCGTGCTGCTCGGCGAGCTGCCCCTCGCCGGCGGGACGGCAATGGTGCTCGGCAGGCCCGCGGGCGCGCTGAAGGCCGAGATCGGCTACCTGCCCCAACGCCGGCACTTCGACGCCGGCACGCGGATTCGCGGCGTCGACCTCGTCCGGCTGGGGCTGGACGGCGCACGATGGGGGTTGCCGCTGCGCCGTTCGAGCGAGCAGGTGGACCGTGTGATCGACCTGGTGGGCGCCGGCTCCTACGCCAAGCGCCCGATCGGGTCGCTGTCGGGCGGCGAGCAGCAGCGGCTGCTGATCGCGCAGGCTCTCGTCAGCCGTCCGCAGCTGCTGATCCTCGACGAGCCTTTGGACAGCCTCGACCTGCCCAACCAGCGCGCGGTCGCGGCGCTGCTCGAGCGCATCTGCCGCGAGCAGGGCGTCGCCGTGCTGCTGGTCGCCCACGACGTGAACCCGTTGCTCGGCTATCTGGACCGAGTCGTCTACTTCGGCGGGGGACAGGCCGTCGTCGGCGAGCCGCGGGAGGTGATCACCGCAGCGACGCTGAGCCGCCTCTACGGCGTGCCCGTCGAAGTCCTTGAAACAGCCGATGGCAGGCTTGTCGTAGTAGGCCTTCCCGAAGCTCCCTCACACCACAGCGACCGCCATGCCGATCGCTAGCCTGCTGGCCCAAGCCGGCCCGTCGCTGGACCCAGTGTCAGACCTGAACCAGCTGACCGCCTACCCGTTCATGGTCAACGCTCTGGAGGCGGGCACGATCGTGGCCGTGATGGCGGGCGTCGTCGGTTGGTTCATGGTGCTGCGCAAACAGACCTTCGCCGGGCACACGCTGTCGGTGATGGCGTTCCCAGGCGCCACCGGGGCGCTGCTGATCGGGCTGTCGGCCGCGACCGGCTACTTCGTCTTCACCGGGCTGGCGGCGCTCCTCATCGGCGTCTCGGCCGGCGGCGAGGGCGCCCGCAACCGCGGCCAGGAGTCGGCGATCACGGGTTCCGTGCAGGCGTTCGGGCTGGCCTGCGGCTTCCTCTTCCTCAGCCTCTACAGCGGGGTGCTTGCCAACTACGAGAGCCTGCTGTTCGGCAGCTTCCTCGGGATCACGCGCGGCCAGGTGCTCGCCCTCGCTGTTGTCGCCGCGCTCGCCCTCGGCCTGATCGCGGTGATCGGACGACCGCTGCTGTTCGCCTCGCTCGACGAGGGCGTAGCGCGGGCCCGCGGGGTTCCCACGCGTGCCCTCGGCCTCAGCTTCCTGCTGGTGCTGGGGCTCGCGGTCGCGGAGACCGCCCAGATCACCGGCGCGCTGCTGGTGTTCGCGCTGCTGGTCGCGCCCCCCGCGACAGCCCAGCTGATCACCTCGCGCGTCGGCGCCAGCCTCGTGCTGAGCGTTCTCCTCGGCGTGCTGACCGTCTGGCTCGGCTTGGCGCTGGCGTACTTCTACGGGTACCCCGTCGGCTTCTACGTCACGACCGTGGCGTTCGCCCTCTATGTCCTCGCGCGGATCGGGCGCGCCGCAGCCGATCGCCCGACACGGCTACGCGCCCGCGCTCACCCGGCGGGGGCCGGTGCGTGATGTTCGCCCAAGAGTTCTTCCGCAACGCGCTGCTCGCGGGGACGTTGATCGCGCTGGCCTGCGGCCTGGTGGGCTACTTCGTGGTGCTGCGCGCGCAGGTGTTCGCCGGCGACGCGCTCAGCCATGTCGCCTTCACGGGTGCGCTCGGTGCGGCCGCAGCCGGTATCGACACCCGCGTCGGCCTGTTCGCCGCGACGATCGGCGTCGCGATCGTCCTGGGCGCGATCGGACCGCGAGCAGCGGCCGACGACGTCACGATCGGCATCGTCTTCGCCTGGGTGCTCGGCCTCGGGGTGCTCTTTCTCGCCATCTTCAGCTCCGGGTCGGGCGGCGGCAACGGGCTGCTCGGGGCGCGCGAGCTGTTCGGGTCGATCTTCGGGCTGAGCGCGACCGACGCGAGGATCGCGGCTTTGGTCGCCGCCGCGATCTCGGTCTCGATCCTGCTGATCGCCAGGCCACTGCTCTTCGCGAGCGTCGATCCCGGCGTCGCAGCGGCCCGGAGCGTGCCTGTGGGCGCGCTCGGTCTCGCATTCCTCGTGCTCGTCGGCGCGACCGCCGCGGAGGCCACGCAGGCGGTCGGCGCGCTGCTGCTGCTCGGTCTGCTCGCAGCGCCGGCCGGCGCCGCGCAACGGCTCACGGCCAACCCGTACCTCGCTCTCGGGATCTCGGCGGCGATCGCCGTGGCTGCCATGTGGCTCGGTCTCGCGCTCAGCTACGCGGTCCCCAGCCTGCCGCCGAGCACGTCAGTAGTCGGTATCGCGACGTTGACGTACCTGCTCGCCTTCCTGCTCACGAGCCGGCCCTCGCGCTTCTCTCTAGCGCGGGCGGATGCTCGCGAGCCCCTGGGGGGCGAAGGCTAGACTCGCATGACGATGGCCAAGAGGCAGATCGAGAGCTGGGCCGCCCAGGCCGAGAGTGTGCTGGCGGACAGCGGCCACCGGTCGGGGCAGGCTCGGCGGGCGCTCGTAGCGCAGCTCGACTCGCAGACGTGCGCACGTTCGGTCATCGAGATCGAAGACGCCCTGCGCGCGAGCGGGCGTCCCGTCGCCCGTGCCAGCATCTACCGGATACTGGACGAGCTCGAGCAGCTACGCCTCGTTCAGAAAGTCCAGGTCGGGCAGGACATGGCGCGCTACGAGCCGATCCGCACCGGCGACGGTCATCATCACCACCTCGTCTGCGACAACTGCGGCACGGTCACGCCGTTCACCGACGAGGGACTCGAGAGCGCGATCCGCAAGCTGAGTGGCCGGGTGCCGATGCAGGTCGCCGAGCACGAGATCGTGCTACACGGTGCCTGCGAGGACTGCGCGGCGGCCTGAGCGGCCGGGGGCGGCGCCCGGCGCCAGCTGGACCGCGGCGGTACGCGTCAGGGGGCATGCCCGGCGCTCGCCTCGAGACCTCGGTTCAGACGTCAGGTCCGTCCCGAACCTGCGAGGAGCTGGCGCATCAGTGCGTCCGCCTCGGGCGCGGTCTCGCCGAACGCAGGACAGCAGGTTGCGCCGCCCGGAGGGGTGAGGCCGATCTCCAGGTGCGGGCCCGAAGAGAGCCCGACGTCGCCGCAGCCGACCTCCGCGATCGGCTGACCTGCAAGCACATGGCTGCCCACCGGGACCAGCGCCGGAGCCGCGTGTCCGTAGTAGACGTACCAGCCGGCGTAGGGACCGGCGTCGATGCGCTCGATCGGGGCGTAGGGTCCGAAGCCGGGGATCCCCTCGCGCACGATCGTCCCGGCCGTGATCGCGACCTCGGGCGCAGCCGGGCCGCACGCGGCGCCCAGCGTAGAGATGTCCACACCCTGGTCATCGCTCCACGTTTCGGGCCCGAGAACGACCGACGGCGGTTGGATCGGGAAGGCCCAGTTCGCGCCGCCCCCGCCGCCGACGTAGGTGGCGCCCTGTTCGAACGCCTGCGACGAGTCGCCCTTGGGGAGGATGATCCCGGCTTTGCGGGCTCGTGCGATCTCAGCCTTGATTTCGGCGTCAGACGCCGCCCCCGCCGCCACCTGGGAGGACGAAGCGGCCGCCGGCAGCGTGTCTGCGCTGCCGACCTTGCCCGTCACCTCCCGCCGATCGATTGCGGGTGCGGCCTTGGTAGGGGGGAGGGGCAGGGAGCGGCCCCCGCCGCTCCTGGCGGCGGACGCACTCGACGCATCGCGCTGACTCGCGGTGGAGTGGGTATTCGCGCCGCCGCACCCGGTCAACAGCAGCGCCGCACCGCACAGCCAGGTGACCGGGCCGGTGATGCGCGGCGGTGACATCCGAGCCGATGGTAGAGACCGAGGTATCTGCACGGTGCGGTTGCTCAGCCCGAGGCCTCGATGAGCTGCCACCTTTCAGCGGTAACCTCTCCTCTGTGTGGGTAGGGCCAGCATCGAAGGTCGCTCACAGAACCGGGAGTTGGATCCGCTCGCGGCCTCCCGGGGCGCGCCGACGCGTTCTAGCTGTCTTTGAGCCGGGCGACTCTGGGGAAGCGACGCTACGTGAGGCGGCTGAACTCGCTGAAGCTGGTTGCGCCTTGACCGTTGTGACGCTGGCACCGCAGGCGGGCCAGTCTCGGTGTTGCAGCAAGGGCGGAACCGGCCCGTACAACATCGCGCTGCGTGACGAAGCCAGGATCGAGTTGCGCCATTCCGCGGAGCTCCTAGGAGCTACGGCCCGGCGAGCGAGCTTTACGGTGCTGGCCGGGTGTCCCGACCCGCCGCTCGGACCTTGGGCGCTCGAGCAGGGCTTTGATCTGATTCTCCTTCCCTCTCATCGATTCACGCGCGGTGGCAATCGCTATGCGCGAGCCCTACGGCGCTCTGGCTCAGCTGAGGTTCGCACCGTCTCGTAACCAGGCGAGAGCGGGCGTTGACGAGATCCGAGACGGCCCGCATCACCAAGGACCAGTTGCTGCGCCCTGCCTGATCACGAAGGTCGTAAACGCGACCGGCACCTACGTGATCAGCTACGACAGTCAGTTCTGCATCGGAGATCCCGGGCGGGCGCCTACCTGCCGGTTCGCGGACGCCGGCGTTCAGCTTCTTTTCAGGTCGCGCCGTCAGGATGATGGCCGATGCGCCTGCTCGTCGTCGACGACGACCCCGCCGTTCGTGAAGCGCTCGCGCTGCTGCTCGATCTGAACGGATTCGACGTCGACACGGCAAAGGACGGTCGCGATGCGATCCGGGCGATTGCCGTCGCCTCGCCTGACGCGGTGATCCTCGACGTGCTGATGCCCGGCCTCGACGGGATCGAGGTCTGCCGCCGGATCCGCGCGGTCGGCGACCATACCCCGGTGCTGATGCTCACCGCGCGCACCGAGGTCGGCGACCGCGTCGCCGGCCTTGAGGCGGGCGCCGACGACTACCTCGTCAAGCCGTTCGCGCGCGAGGAGCTGATCGCGCGGCTGCGCGCGCTGCTGCGCCGCACCGGCTGGGAGGGCGATGACACCACCCTGCGCTTCGACGACCTCGAGCTCGATCCGGTTGCGCACGAAACCCGCCGCGGCGAGCGCGTGCTCGAGCTTACGCGCACGGAGTTCCTATTGCTCGAGCTGCTGATGAACCATCCCCGCCAGGTACTCACGCGCGAGACGATCTTCGAACGCGTCTGGGGCTATGACTTCGGCCCGGCATCGAACTCGCTCGAGGTCTACATCGGCTACCTGCGGCGCAAGACCGAGGCGGAGGGCGAGCAGCGCCTCCTGCACACCGTGCGCGGGGTGGGCTACGTCCTGAAGGTGGCGTAGGCGTGGGCGGCGGAGGTGGAGCATGAGCTTCCGGCGCCGCACCGTCGTGCTCGCGGCGGCCGCGGTGGCTGCGGCGATCGTGATCGCCTCGGTGGTCGTCTACTTCGTCACGCGCGGCGAGCTGCTCGGTCAGGTCGACCGGAACCTCGAGGCGATGGTGACTCCGGGCGGGTCGCAGTCCGTTCGCATCAGCGCCGGCCCCGTCGCGGTGAAGCCCGGCGCAGCTGGGGGCGAATCCTCGGCTGCGGGCGCGGCCGCCGGAACGACCGTGAGCGCGGTGCCCGACGAAGGCGTCCAGACGGGCAAGAGCGCCGTGCGCAACCTCGCGATCCACACCGAACGCCACCGGGGCCCGCACGGCGAAATCGTGACCGTCCGCCGCGAAACGATCGAAGGCTCCCACCAAGCGATCGAGAAGGCGCTCGCGGCGAAGGGGGTGCCGCGCGCTGCGCCTTCGCTGATCCTGCCGAAGCAGAAACTGAGCGGCCCGGTGGGTTACGTGCAGCTGTTCCGGGCGAACGGCAGCGTGCTGCAGTCTGCGCCGCGCCTCGCGCTTCCGGTGACCTCGAAGGCGCTCGAGGTCGCGGCGGGCAAGGAACAGCCGTTCTTCAGCACGATCACGCTGGCGGGAGCACGCGCGCGGACCTTCACCGCGCGGGCGGCGGGCGGCGGCGTGTGGCAGGCGGCGGTGCCGCTCGCGGACGTGGAGGGCACGCTGTCTCGGCTGCGTCTCGTGCTCGCGATCGTCTGTCTCGGTGGCATCGCGCTCGCAGCCGCCTTCGGACTGATCGTCTCGCGCGCGGCGCTGCGTCCCGTGCGCCGCCTCACCGGCGCGGCCGAACAGGTCGCGCGCACGCAGGACCTCGGCCATCGCATCGAGGAGGGCGGAGACGATGAGCTCGGCCGCCTCGCGCAGAGCCTGAACACGATGCTCGGCGCGCTCGAGCGCTCGCGATCCGCGCAACGGCAGCTGATCTCCGACGCCTCGCACGAGCTGCGCACGCCCCTGACGAGCGTGCAGGCGAACCTCGACGCGCTGGCGGTGGGCGAGAGGCTCGCACCCGCCGAGCGCGCGCGCGTGGTCGCGGCGGCACAGGCTCAGCTTCGCGAGCTGACCGTGCTCGTGGGCGACCTCACCGACCTCTCGCGCACGGAGGTCGAGCAGGCGGAGCTCGAGGACGTGCGCCTCGACCGCGCGGC
Organism: uncultured Solirubrobacteraceae bacterium; assembly: GCA_963738815.1. GTDB lineage: Bacteria > Actinomycetota > Thermoleophilia > Solirubrobacterales > Solirubrobacteraceae > Palsa-744. The sequence continues at coordinate 5,995 of CAVTXW010000003.1, read as the reverse complement.
GGAGGGCGCGGTCACGCGCGCCCGGCTGCACTCGCCGGGTTGCTCGATCGAGCTCGACGCTCAGCCCTGCCTGGTGCGTGCGTCGCCGTCGCGGCTCGACCGAGCGATCGCGAACCTGCTCGACAACGCGTGCAAATGGGATCCGCAGGGGACGGTCGAGGTGAGCGTGCGTCAGGGACGCCTCGACGTGCGCGACCACGGCCCGGGGATCGACCCCGACGACCTGCCACGGGTGTTCGACCGCTTCTACCGCGCCGCCGCGGCGCGCGCGCGACCCGGCTCAGGTCTCGGCCTCGCGATCGTCCGGCAGTTCGCGGAGACGCACGGGGGTGCGGTCCGTGCGGCGAACGATCCCGGCGGCGGCGCGCGGCTGACGCTCGAGCTCCCGGCCCTGGCGATGACGGAGGCCGAGCTGAAGGGCGCCGAGCCGCTTCACGAAGCTCCTCGAATCCTCTAAGGCGATTCTCAGGCACGGGGCGCTTGATGTAGAGCGCCCGCAGCATCGGCTCGCGGGCTCCACCCGGCAAAAGGAGCTCCATGTCCGCGCCCACCTCCACATCGCACCCTTCCCGTCCACGGGCGGCGCATCTGATCCTCGCGCTGACGAGCCTCGCCGTGGCGATCCCCCTCGCGGCCTGCGGAGGGTCCTCGCCGAGTGCCTCAGCGGGGGCCGAACAGGAAGGCGAACGCGAAGGCTCCGCGAAGCTCGCCGACTTCGCGCGCTGCCTGCGCGAACACGGCGTTGAAGCGCAGATCGGAACGCCCCCGGGCGGAGGGCAGGCGATCAAGCTCGGCGCGAAAGGCCCGGTGGGCAAGGAAAAGATGAACGCGGCGCAGGCGGCCTGCAAGAAGTACCAGCCGCAGCCGAAGAAGGTCGACCTCAGCCCGCAGGAGAAGGTCGAACGCGAAGAAGCCGTGCAGAAGTTCGCACGCTGCATGCGCGAACACGGCATCGAAGTGCACGCGAGCGCGAGCGGGGGAGGCATCCAGGTCCAGATCCATGGTCACCCGGGGAGCGGCCCGAACCCCGAAAGCCCCGGCTTCCAAAAGGCCCAGAACACCTGTCAGAAGTTCATGGCGAAGCTGAAGCTGCCTCACGGGCCGGGCGCGAGCACGAGCCACTCGAGTGAAGGCGAAAGCGGCGCCGGCGCCTCGCTCTCGAGCGAAGGCTGAACAGTGGCGGCGGGCGACGCGTCCGAGGCGCTTCCGGAGCGCACCCCGAGGCGACGCGGTCGATTCGTGGCCGCGGCGGCGGTCGCACTCGTGGCGCTCGCGGTGCTCGCGGCGATCGTGCTCGCCTCCGGTTCCTCGCGGCCGAAGCGCTCTGGTAACGGGGTCCCCGCCGGGGAGACGCTCGCACTCGTTCGGCACAGGACGCTCTCGGAAAGCGCGACGGTGGAAGGCACGCTCGGCTACGGCGGCGAACGAGTGGTCTACGACCGGCTCGCGGGAACCTTCACCTGGCTGCCCTCGGTCGGCGCCGACGTGGGCGCGTGGCGGCGTGTTGTTCCGGATCGACAACCTGCCCGTCTGCCTGATGTACGGGTCAGTGCCCGCCTACCGGGCGCTGAAGGAGGGAGTCTCGGAAGGGCCGGACGTGAGGGAGCTCAACGCGAACCTGATCGAGCTCGGCTACGACCCCTCAGGGGCGATCACCGACGAGGACGCCTACAGCGAAGCGACGGCGGCAGCCGTGCGTCGCTGGCAGCACGCCGAGGGTCTTAGTGAGACGGGCCGCGTCGAACTGGGCCGGATCGTCTTCGCGCCGAGCGCCCAGCGCGTGACCGCGCTGAAGGTGTCTCTCGGCCAGGACCCGCCGTCCGCGGCCGGGCCGGCGAGTGCCGCCCCGCCGGCTGAAGAAGGCGACAAGCCGACCTCGGGCCAGGGCGAAGACCCGAAATCGGACAAACACGAACCGGCCAAGAAGAACAAACCGAAGAAGAAGAAGAAGAAGGACGAACCGAAACAGGCCTCGGAAGGCGACCCGCACGAAGGGAGCTCGACCCCGAAATCGAGCAAAACCCCGAAATCCGAAAACAGCGGGGCGACCGGCGAAGACCAGGCGGCGGGCGGCGGCGAGCCCGCCCTCTCGACAACCTCCACGCAGCAGATCGTCGAGCTCAAGGTCAAGCCCGAACAGCAGCGCCTCGCCCACCTCGGCGAGCGGGTCCGGGTGCTGCTGCCGGGCGAAGCGACCGCGCCGGGTCGGATCACGGGCGTGGGCACGGTCGCGAGCGCCCCCTCCTCGGACTCCGAACAGGGCAGCGGCGGGGACAGCGAAGCGACGATCACGGTGACGATCACGCTCGACCATGCGGTGAGCCATCTCGACGAGGCGCCGGTGAGCGTAGAACTGGTGAAGAGCATTCGTCGCAATGTGCTGACGGTGCCGGCGACGGCCTTGATCGCGACGGCGGGGGGCGGCTACGCGATCGAAACGCTCCGCGCGGGGAGCCCGACGCCGGTCGCTGTGACACCGGGGATGTTCTCGGGCGGCTACGTGCAGGTCGAAGGGCCGCAGATCCACGCGGGCATGAGTGTGATCGAGTCCGAATGAGCGCGGTCCTCGAGCTTCGCGACGTGGTCAAGCGCTACGCCGGCGACGTCCAGGCCCTGCGTGGCGTGAGCCTGCTCGTCGGCGATGGCGAGTTGTGCGCGATCGTGGGGCCGTCCGGCTCGGGCAAGTCGACGCTGCTGCATGTGATGGGCACGCTGGAACGCGCCACGAGCGGGCTGGTGCGAATCGCGGGGTTCGATGTCGCAGAGGCCTCGGACCGCCAGCTCGCGGCGCTGCGTGCGCGGCGGATCGGGTTCGTCTTCCAGCAGTTTCACCTGATCGAGTCCGACAGCGCGCTGGAGAACGTGGCAACTGGCCTGCTCTACACCGGCACGGCCGCTCGCGAGCGGCGGCGTGCCGCGGCCGCTGCGCTCGAGAGGGTGGGTCTCAGCCACCGCGTGGGGCAGACCTCTGCGCTGCTCTCGGGCGGCGAGCGCCAGCGCGTGGCGATCGCGCGAGCGCTCGTGAGCTCACCCGCGATCGTGCTCGCGGACGAGCCGACGGGCAATCTCGACACGCGCAACGGCCGCGAGATCCTCGAGCTCCTGCAACGGCTGAACGCGCAGGGCACGACCGTCGTGGTTATCACCCACGACCGCGAGATCGCGGCGACGCTGCCCCGGCGGGTGGAGCTGCGCGACGGGCGCCTGATCCACGAGGAGAGTGCAGCGTGAGACCCGCCGCGGCTGTCGTGCGAGACGGCGCCGCAGCGTTCTCGCGCATGCCCCGCCGCGGTCGCGGCGCGCGATCGCGGCCGCAGCTGCGGATCCCGGAAAGCCGGCTGCTCCTGGCGGACGCGCTGCGGGTGGCGAGCGTGGGCCTGCGCACGCGCCGCCTGCGCGCCGCCCTCTCGGCGCTCGGCGTGGCGATCGGGATCGCGGCGATGGTCGCAGTGCTCGGCATCTCCGATTCGAGCAAAGCCGGGCTGGTAGCCGAGCTGAACGAGCTGGGGACGAACCTCTTGACGGTTGCGCCCGGGCAGAACTTCTCCGGCGAAACAGCCTCGCTGCCCGAAGCGGCGGTGGGCGCCGTGCGCCATCTCGGGACGGTGCGCCGGGCGGCTGCGGCGAGCACCGTCTCAGAACGGACCGTGCGACGCAGCCCGTTCATCGAAGCGGCCGAAACCAGCGGCCTGAGTGTGCAGGCGAGTGAACCTCAGCTGCTCGCCACGCTCGGCGGGCGCATGCTCGCGGGACGCTTTCTCGATGCGGCGACTGTGCACTTCCCGCTCGTGGTGCTCGGCGACGTGGCGGCACGCCGGCTCGGCGTGCGGCGCCTGGAGGTCGACGGACGTCCCGTGCAGGTCTACATCGGCGAAACGTGGTTCACGGTGGCGGGGATCATGGGTCCGGTGCCGCTCGCCCCGGAAATCGAACGGGCGGCGCTGATCGGCTACCCGGTCGCTCATCGGCTCTTCCGTACGAGCCGCCATGCGAGCATCGTCTACGTGCGCGCGAACCCCGAGAAGGTGCGCGAGGCGGACGCGCTGCTCGGCGCCACGGCCTACCCGGCCAGCCCCGAAGACACGCAGGTCAGCCGGCCCTCCGAAGCGCTGCAGGCCCGCGCGGACGCTCAGAGCACGCTCACCGCTGTGTTCCTCGGGCTGGGGGCGGTCGCGCTGCTCGTGGGAGGCGTGGGCATCGCGAACGTGATGGTCATATCGGTGCTCGAGCGGCGCCCGGAGATCGGCCTGCGCCGCGCGCTCGGGGCGCGCCGGGTGCACGTCGCCGTACAGTTCCTCGGCGAGTCTGTGCTGCTCTCGCTGATCGGCGGCTGCGCAGGGATCGCGCTCGGCGCCACCGCGACCGCGGCCTACGCCTCCTTTCAGAACTGGGCACTTGTCGTGCCGACGCTCGCCGTCGGCGGTGCCGTCCTCCTGGCGATCGCGCTAGGAGCGCTCGCCGGGCTGTATCCGGCGCTGCGCGCGGCCAGGCTCGCGCCGGCGGCGGCGCTACGCAGCGTCTGAGCACAGGCGAACCACTTGTCCTCGGCCACGACGACATGCAGCGGGCATCACGGTGCGTTCCCCCTGACCGGCGGTGCGTTGGCCGGGTGGCGAGGCCGGCCCGTGTCCAAACCGGAGGTTGCCACGGCTCGCCTGCCGGAGCTCGTGCTCCGCCTCGCAAACTGCACGCCACCGGTTTCCAGCCGAACTCACGCGCTCGAGTCGACTCGAACCACCACGGGGCGTTAACCCAATAAGGCCCTCAACCTCGTGTATGCCCGCAAGATGCTTACAGGAGCGTTCAGATCGTCCAAATGGCGCGCTTCCGCGGACGCATCGGAAGCATATGGAGCAGCGAGTGTTGCCACGGTGTTGCCACGCCGGCGCCGGGGTCCCGCCAGCGCGGACACGCACTCCGCGTCTTGCTTGAACTCAGGTGAGCGCCGGCGGAGTCAGGCGCAGCCCGGAAGCGGCGGCCGCTACGTGAAGGCGGTGATCCCATGTCGCGACCGTCAGCGCGTCGCGGGGGAGGACGAGCGCGGCAGCCAGGTGCAGGGCGTCGAGGCTTCGTAGGTCGTGGTCGACCGTGAGTCGTGACGCCTCTTCGGCCAGCGGCTGGTCCAGCTCGATGACGCCGAACGCTGGCCACTCGTCCCGAAAATGAGAAGCTGCTGTCTCGCCCGCCGCCAGTGTGGTCGCTCGGACGGTCTCGACGAACCCGATGCGGCAGATGAACCAGCCGCTGGCTTGGGCCATGGCGTCCCGGATCGTGTCGCTTCCCTCCTCGGCGACGTAGCGCTTCACCAGCGCGCTCGCGTCCAGGTACAGGTTCAGTGCTCTGCTTCTCGCTCGGAGAGCACAAGCGACGAGGCGCTGACGTCGCTCTCAACGAGCGGGGGCGCCTTCCTCGGACGGGCGCCAGTGGGTGCTACGAGGCGTCCATCGGCCACCAGCTGGCGCAGCTGATCGTCCTTTGTGGCGGCCACCGCCGGCACCAGGTCGGCCATCGGCCGGCCGCGGAGGGTCACGCGAACCTGCTCACCACGACTCACAGACCGCAATGTCTTGCTGAGAGACTGCTTGAGCTCTCGGACACCGATCTCGCGCATGTGGACACCTTATCACCGATGAGGCCACAACGCCCGCGCCGCAATGGCTCCTGGGGCGGGCGCGGGCCATGATCCCCACGCGCAGTACCCGCAGCAAGTCGCCGACGCCCTCCTGCCGTTCCTCGCCGAACACAGCCCTCCCCCGGGCCTAGCCGGAGCGAGGGCGTCGTGATGGGGCACGTTCCGGTTCGGCGCGCCTCGCCGGAGCGAGCTGGTCGTGATAGGCCGCTTTCCGGCACGGCGCGCGCCTTGCGACGCCGTTGCCACGGTCGGCCTGCTTGACGCGCGCGCCACCTCCTTGGGGGCTGCCTACTGCCACATCTCCATGCGCTCGAGTGGACTCGAACCACCACGGGGCGTTAACCCACAAGGCCCTCAACCTTG
>CAVTXW010000002.1:0-8138 GCA_963738815.1 uncultured Solirubrobacteraceae bacterium | reverse complement strand
GCTCGCAGCTCACGTGACTCGCGCGCATCTTCCGAGATAGCGAGCTAGGCTCCTCCCGACACGGACAGTCTCGGCACGTTGTGCGGTCCGGCCGCGTTCGGCGGGCTTGCCTCCGTCCCGGCGATTGTCCGTGTCCCGGTCGTCGATCCGGCGGCCTGGGAGAGCCAGGGAACCCCGCCGAGGGCCGGGATGTGGACGGCCATGACGTAGAGCGTCACCAGCAGGGTGGCGACCCGCAGTCCGCGGCTGCGTCCGAGCGCGGCGAAGGGAAGCAGCCAGACGAGATACCAGGGCGCGAAGGACGCGATCGAGGCGATCAGGGCGAGGAAAGCCCAGCCCGCGGCCGTGATCGCGTCGCTGCCCCGCCAGGCAGCGACCAGCGCGGCGATCACGATGGTCCCCGCGACCGCGGTGGCGAGCGTCCGGATCGCCGGCGTGATGTGCGTACCGAGAGCGGCGGCGAGGCGGTCGGGGCCGCTGAACATCGTGTCGAACAGGGGATCGGTCGCGATCCGGTGGAGCTGGTCGAAGAAGTGCGAGCCGAACAGAAGGAGTGTCGGCACACCGAGCAGAACCGTCACGATCGCCGCGCCCCGGAGCGCACGGCCGCGCCGACGCGCGGCGATCACGAGGAACGGGAGGGCGAGGCCGACGGTCAGCTTGATCGCGGCCCCGGCGACAGCGGCCCCGGCGCCACGTCCCTCCATCCCGCGGAGCACCAGGGCCAGGCCGATCACGACCAGGCAGATCGCGAGCAGATCGTTGTGGGCGCCGCTCACCGCGTAGAAGAGGACGGCCGGGTTGAGCCCAACGAAGATCGCCGCCCGCGCCGGGTCGAGACCCCGCTCACGCGCGACCGAGGAGACGATCGAGGCGATCGCGATCGCTGCGGCGCCGGCTGCGAGCTTGTAGGCCCACAGCGCCACCGCGCCCGAGACGAAGGCGAGGGGGACGCTGAGGAAAGTGAAGAGCGGACCGTAGGGACTCGGCTGGTGCTTCCAGTAGACGAAGCTGAGAATCGAGTCGTGGCGCAGGGACAGCGGGGGGGAGACGTAAGGATCGAGTCCGTGCAGGGCCAGCTCGCGGCCGTACGCGATGTAGCCGAAGACGTCGGTCGAGACGATCGTCGGACCGAGCGTGAAGGCGAGGTTCGCGAGCACGACAGCCCCGAGGGCGACCCTTGTCGAGATCGACCCTGCGCAGACCAGTGCCACGAGGTAGCCGAGCACGAGGACGATCAGCGCGGCGCTCAGCTGCGGTGGCTGAAGCCAGTTGCCGTGGCCCCCGATATCTCCGAGCAGGCCCGCGATCCAGGGCGGCCTTCCGGAGGTGGGCAGCTCGAGCAGGTAGCTCCCGGTGGCCGCGCCGACCGCCAGATAGAGCGAGCCGCAGACGACAGCGACGAGCGCCGCCAGACCGAGCACAGCGGTCGCTCGGCGGGGCGTGGAGCGCTCGGTCTCAGTCGCCGCACCGGTGCGCTCGACGGTCGGCGAAGCGACCCCGTCCGGGGCGATCGACCGCGGGCCGCGCTCGAGTTCCTCGGTGGCCGGCGATGGCACGGGAAGCACCTACGGGGAGGGTACGGGGGAAAAGGTTACGTAGAGCGAAACTCGGCGATCGGGCCCGTCCGGCGGCGCGTGCGATCACCTAGCTTGACGCGATGAGGCCCGGCCAGCGCCCGAACCGCAGCCCGGCCGCGGCCGGCGCCGTGGTCTCGTCGCGAACGCTCCTGCTCGAGGGGGTGCTGGCCGCGGCGGTGAGCGTGCTGTTCGCCGCATGGGTGCTGCGCTTGTGGCGCGGGCGACATCGGCATCCCGCTGCGCTACTCGCCCGTCGACGACGCGAAGTTCTATCTGATGCTCGTCAAGGGGATCGCCGACCACGGCTGGTACTCGTCGAACCCGAGCCTGGGTGCGCCATTCGGCCAGCAACTGGTCGATTATCCGCAGGGAGCGGACAGCCTCAATCTGCTGCAGATCCGGCTCCTTGCGCTGTTTTCATCAAATCCGGGACTGCTCATCAACCTGTTCTTCCTGGGGACCTTCGGGCTGTGCGCCTTCACGGCCCACCTGGTCCTGCGGGTGCTGGGTATCAGCGCCCTCTCGTCGGGCCTTTGCGCCGTCCTCTTCTCGCTCCTTGCCTACCACTTCTTCCGGGGCGAGTCGCACCTGTTCCTGTCCGCCTACTACGCGGTGCCGCTGACTGCGTACCTGTTCCTGCGCGTGCTGGGCGGCGGAACGCTGTTTGCCCGCAGGCCTGCGGGCGGGCACCGATTCGTCGCGTGGGCGTCGGGCCGGACGCTGCTGACGCTGGCGATCTGCGTCGTGATCGGCTCGGACAACCTCTACTACGCGACGTTCGCGGTCGTGATGCTCGCGGGGGCCACCGTGATCGGGGCGGCGATGCGCCGCCGCGCGTCCGCGGTCCAGGGGCTTCTGGTGATTCTCATCGTCGTGGCGACCGTCGGTGCGAACCTTGCTCCCAGCCTCGCCTACCGGGCCAGACACGGCACCAACGTCGCGCTCGAACGGTCGCTGGCGGGTAACGAGAGCTCCAACGAGGCCTTCGGGCTGCGGCTCTCGAACCTGCTGCTGCCGGCACCGGGCGCGCGGATCGCGGCGCTGCGAGAGCCGACCGAAGAATATGACCATGCGATCGCGCCCGGCTACTGCGAGGCCTGCTACGCGAGCCTCGGCACGGTCGGCGACGTCGGCTTCCTCTGGCTGACGCTTTTCGCGCTGCTCGCGATCACGGGTCTCTCGGTGCTCACGGCCGGGGGCCGGCTGCTGCGCGATGCGGCGATCGGCGCCTGGCTTGCGATTGCGGTCGGGGCGGTCGGCGGTCTGGCGAGCCTGCTCGAGCTGCTCTTCACGCCCGACGTGCGCGCGTGGAACAGGATCTCCATCCTGATCGCCTTTTTCTCGCTGCTCTCCGTCGGCGTGCTGCTCGACGCCCTCCGTCGGCGCCTCGGCCGTCGGCGCCACGGCGGCGCCCTCGGCCTGATCGCGCTTGCCGCGGTCCTGCTCTTCGGCGTCTATGACCAGACGAGCGACTCCTACATCCCGTCCTACCGGTCCACCGCCCGTCAATGGAGAAGCGATCAGGATCTCGTCCGCGAGATCGAAGCCAGGCTTCCTGCCGGAGCCGGCGTCTTCGAGCTCCCCTACGTGCCGTTTCCCGAGGGGTATCCGGAAACGCCCGTCAGCGACCAGGTCGCGACGTACGCGACGAAGTACGAGCCGCTGCGCGGCTACCTGCACTCCGAGCACCTGCGCTGGAGCTACGGGGCGATCAAGGGTAGGCCGGCCGATTGGCCAGCCGCGCTCTCCGCGCAGCCGCTGCGCTACGTGCTCGCCGCCGCTGGGGCGGCGGGCATGACGGGCCTCTGGGTCGACCCCGCGGGCTTCGAGCCGGCGAAGTCGGCGCGATTGCGCGCGGCGCTGCGGGCGACGCTCGGAGAGCGCGGTCTCGAGAGCCCCGACGGCGACCTCTGGTTCTTCGACATGCGCCCGTATCTCGCACGCCTGGCCCGCTCGCACACGGCGGGCGAAGCGGCCCTGCTGAGGGAGCGATCGCTGGATCCCCTCCTGAGCGAGTGCCACGGAGGAGGGCTGGAGCTCGTGAACCCGAGCAGCGCGCCCGTCGCGGCGACCCTGCGAGTGCGCCTTGCCCACCCGCCGACGGTCCACGAACTCCCGGCCGTCGCCTTCCCCGACGGCCGTGTCAGCGAACAGGCGGGCAGCTCGCCTGTCACCGTGAGCGAGCGGCTCACGCTGGCTCCGGGCCGGACGGTGATCCCGGATCCGCGCCCGGCGGCGGGCGCGACGCAGGTCCTGTACTCCTCGTTGACCGACGACGCCGTGCTCTCCTACGCCGCCGGTCCGGCAGGGTTGAGCGCCCTGGTGCCCGGTCTCACCGGGCCACCATGCGCACGATGAGCCGATGAGCACCGAGACGCTCCCAGCGGAGGTGCGTTCAGGCGCTGCTCGCGGCGCCGCCCTCTCCTCGCTGACGCGCTCAGCCCCGGCGCTGCTCGCAGCGGTCTCGCTGGCCGGGCTGACGGCCGGCAGCGTCCTGATCGTGCTGATGGCCGCGGAGCGGCCCAGCACCTTCACCCCGACGAGTGCCGGCGGCTACTTCCCCGCCTGGATGGCGGGACCGCTGCACGGCCTGCTTCCTGGTTTGACACGCAACCAGGACCGGCTTGCCTGGCTGCTGAGCGGGCTGATGATCGCGATGTATGTCCTCTATGTGATCGCCTTCCGGTTCGCCGGGCGGCTTCGGGCTCGGTGGACCGTCGCCGCGTTGCTGGCGATCCACGTCGTGTTCCTGCTCTCGCCGCCGTTGCAGTACACGGACGTCTTCAACTACATCCACTACGGACGGATGGGCGTCCTGCAGGGCCTGAACCCGTACACGGTGATTCCGGCGCTCGGCCGCCACGCCGACGCCAGCTTCGCGTTGAGCAACTGGCGCCACCTGCTCAGCCCCTACGGCCCCGCGTTCACGCTGTTCAGCTACGCGCTCGTGCCGCTGGGGGTGGCCGGCTCCTTCTGGGCGATCAAGCTGGCCGTCGCCCTGGCAAGCCTCGGCTCGCTCGCGCTGGTGTGGCGCTGCGCACAACTGCTGGGGCGCTCGCCGGCGTCGGCTGTCGCCTTCGTCGGGTTGAACCCGGTTGTGCTGGTGTGGGGCCTCGGGGCCGACCACAACGACAGCCTCATGCTTTTCTTCGTGATGCTTGCCGTCTACTTCAAGCTCCGAAGCCCGGCGGCTCCGAGGGCGGCCGGAGCGGCCTTGGTGCTGGCCGTTTTCACCAAGGCCTCCGCGGCGGTGCTGTTGCCGGTCTTCCTCGCCTCCGGTCAACGTCGCGGCCTGATCCGCGGCGGGCTCGCCGCCGCGGTCGTCCTCGGTGCGGCCTCGGCGGTCGCGTTCGGCCCGCACGCTCCGGACCTCGCGGCCCAGAGCCGACTCGTGACGGCGATCGGCCTGCCGAACCTGCTCGGCCTGGCGCTGGGTCAGGGCGGGGAGACGCCGGCGTTGCACCTCGCCCTGGAGCTGGGCCTCGTGGTGGTCGTGGGCGGCTGCGCCGCTGCTGTCGCGCGGGGTCGGCTGAACTGGCTGACTGCGGCGGCTGTCGGGCTGGGGGCCCTGGCCGTCTCGCTCAGCTGGGCGGTTCCCTGGTACCTGTTGTGGGTGCTGCCCTTCGCCGCGCTCTCGCCGGCAAAGCGAATCCGGGCGACAGTCGCCGTGCTCGGCGCGTACTTCCTGATCGCCTTCATGCCGGCTGCTTATCTGCTCGCGCGAGACATCCGCTTCGCGCCCCAGTCCACCGGCCTCGGCGTCGTGCACCGGCGCCAGGTGGAAGCCCTGCTGCACTAGCGGGGTACGTAGGATGCGCGGGTGAGCGTCGGCATCATCACGGGTTCGGGCACCCATTCTCTCCCGGACCTGGAACGCTCCTCGATCAGCACGGTGAAGACCCGCTTCGGCCCTGTCGAGCTCACGATCGGCCGCTGGCACGATGCCGAGGTCGTCCACGTCTCACGGCACGGCGAAGGTCACCTGCGGCTCTCTAGCCACGTCAACCACCGTGCCAACGTGCTTGCGCTGCGCGAGGCCGGTGCCGAGGTCGTGCTTGCGGCGACGATCTGCGGCGCCGTCGATCGCCGGTCTCGAGCTGGGCGAACTGGTCGTCTTCGACGACCTCTACTTCCCGGCGAACCGGCTGCCCGACGGGTCACTCTGCTCTCTCTATGATCGCCCGGGCCTTCGCGGTCGCGGCCACTGGATCTACGAGGGTCCCTTCTCCGAGTCGCTGCGGCGCGCGCTGCTCGGCGGCGCGATCTCGGCCGGTCTCCGCGCGCACGACGGGGGCTGTTACGGGCACGTCGACGGGCCCCGGTTCAACACGCGCGCGGAGATCCGCATGCTCGCCTCCTGCGGGGTCGGCGCCGTGAGCCAGACAGCAGGTCCCGAGACGGTCCTGTGCGGCGAGGCAGGGCTGCCCTACGCGCTGATCGGCTATGTCACCGACTACGCCAACGGGGTCATGGCGGAGGCGACGCCGGTCGCGCAGCTGACCGAGCTGATGGCCCGGAGCACAGCGGCCCTCGCCGGGAGCATCGCCGGGGCGCTGGCGCTGATCGTTCCGGGTGCCGTCCCCATCACGGGCACCCACATCAGCTGGTCATGATCGGAGGGGGCCACGATGCCCGAGGTGATCCTGCCCGTGCTCGACGAGGCCGCCGCGATTCCGGGGGTGCTCGCGGCGCTACCGGACGGCTATCTTGCGATCGTCGTCGACAACGGCTCGACCGACGGCTCTGGCGAGCTGGCGGCGCGGCTGGGGGCGAGGGTCGTGAGCGAACCCCGCCGCGGCTTCGGGGCGGCCTGCCAAGCGGGCCTCGAGGCGGCCGAGCAGGAGATCGTCTGTGTGATGGACTGCGACGGGTCGCTCGATCCGGGCGATCTGCCGGCGCTGGTCGCGCTGCTGGAGAGCGGCGAGGCCGACCTCGTTCTCGGCCGGCGCCGGCCGAGAAGGGGTGCATGGCCCCTGCACGCGCGTCTCGCGAACATTGCGCTCACGGCACTTCTACGCCGGCGCACCGGCCTCGCGTTGCGCGACCTCGGCCCGATGAGGGCGGCGCGCCGCACCGAGCTGCTCGGGCTCGGCCTCGCCGACCGCGCCTTCGGCTATCCGCTGGAGATGGTCGTTCGCGCCGGCGCCGCCGGCTGGCGGGTGCGCGAGCTCGCGGTCGTATATCTCCCGCGGACCGGGCGCTCAAAGGTCACCGGTACCGTGCGCGGCACGGTACGGGCGATCCGCGACATGACGCGCGTCCTTGCCGTGGCAGGACCGCGATGATCCTCGTCACCGGAGGCGCCGGCTTCATCGGCTCCCATATCGTCGACGCGCTGCTCGCCGAAGGGCGCGAGGTGCGGGTGCTCGACTCGCTCCTCGCCCATGCCGCTGTCCCCGGCTATCTCGCGCCCGAGGCGGATTTCATCGAGGGGGACATCCGCGACCCGGCGACCGTCGAGGCCGCTCTCGTCGGGGTCGAGCACGTCTGCCACCAGGCCGGGATGGTCGGCCTCGGCTCAGACTTCGGGGACATCGCCGACTACGTGAGCAACAACGACACCGGCACGGCCGTCCTGCTGCGCGCACTCGCAGCATCTGGTTTCGCCGGGCGCCTCGTGTTGGCATCGAGCATGGTCGTCTACGGCGAGGGACGCTACGCGTGCCCCGACCATGGCGTCGTGCGCCCGGCGCCGCGGCTGGCCGAGGACCTCGATGCGGGCCGTTTCGAGCCCGGCTGCCCGCGCTGCGGGCGCGAGCTCGAGGCGCGTCCGATACCAGAGGACGCCGAGCCCGATCCGCGCAACGTCTACGCCGCCACGAAGCTCCACCAGGAGCATCTGGCAGCTGCCCTCGAACGCGAGGCCGGGGTGCCGGTCACGGCGTTGCGATACCACAACGTGTACGGCCCGCGGATGCCGCGCGATACCCCTTACGCCGGCGTCGCCTCGCTGTTCGCGAGCGCGCTCGCGGCAGGCGAAGGGCCGCGGGTGTTCGAGGACGGCGCCCAGCGGCGCGACTTCGTTCACGTCCGCGACGTCGCACTTGCAAACCTCGCAGCATTGGAGTCGACGGAACCGGTCACGGGCGCGCTCAACGTCGCCAGCGGCCGGCCGCGCAGCGTCGGAGAGCTGGCGCGGGCGCTGGTCGACGCCGTGGGCGCCGACGCTCCGCCGCCCCGCATCACCGGCCAGTACCGGCTCGGCGACGTCCGCCACGTGTTCGCCTCGCCGGAGCGGGCGCGGGCGATGCTCGGGTTCGGCGCGGTCGAGGACTTCGCTCAGGGAATGCGCGAGCTGGCCCGGGCCGAGCTGAGCAGGTAGGCGAGCCCGGAGATCAGAAACAGCGCCGCCACGACCACCAGGTAGCGCGAGAGGTAGACGTCCTGGCTGTGCCCGCTGGCAACGTGGAAGGTCGCGTTCCCTTCGCGAAGGATCTCCGCGCCGAAGACCAGCAGAAGCAGTCCGCTCAGGATCAGCGGGACCCGGACGTAGACCCAGCCGGGCGACCGTGTGGGTGCCCGCTCGGCCGCTTGCTGCTCGGAGGGGCCTGGGGCAGC
>CAVTXW010000001.1:0-70489 GCA_963738815.1 uncultured Solirubrobacteraceae bacterium | reverse complement strand
GGCCGAGCGCGATCACCAGCGCGCCGAGCAGGAGCCCGGCCCCACGGAGGGTGCGCTTGGCCGCGGGCGAGAGCCCGGCGGAGAGCGGCATCAGGGTCGGTCCCCTTCTAAAACTCATACCGGAACGGCTATCGACTCCAAAGACGCCGCAACGACGGGGACTTTCAAGGGTCTAGACGAATATGCGACACAATCTCCGCGTGTCCTCGGCTACCCCGCGCCCGCTGCACGGCAGGCGCGCATCCCGCGGTTTCGGCCTGCTGGCTGCGTTTCTCGTGCTCGCCTCCCTCATAGGGGTGATGGCGCCCGGGGCGCTGGCGGCGGAACGGTTCCCGGCGCGGGTAGGGGAAGTCACGCCGGCACTCGAAGCGGCTCCGTCGATCGAACCGATTTCTCCTCAGACAGCGACGGTGGGGCAGCCGTTCTCGATGAAGGTCAAAGGCACGGGGCTGCACGTGCTGCGTGGCAAGTCGGGTCTACCTGCGGAACTGGCGCTGAAAGAAGTTCCGGGCAGCGAAGAAAAGGAATGGGAAATCTCGGGTACGCCGACGGCGGCGAAACCCTCGACCACGGTCACGCTGGAAGCGGAAGACGCTGAAAAAGCGACGGCCGAAGCATCCTTCAGCCTGACCGTCCTCGAAGCGGCTCCGTCGATCGAACCGATTTCTCCTCAGACAGCGACGGTGGGGCAGCCGTTCTCGATGAAGGTCAAAGGCACGGGGTTGCACGTGCTGCGTGGCAAGTCGGGTCTACCTGCGGAACTGGCGCTGAAAGAAGTTCCGGGCAGCGAAGAAAAGGAATGGGAAATCTCGGGTACGCCGACGGCGGCGAAACCCTCGACGACGGTCACGCTGGAAGCGGAAGACGCTGAAAAAGCGACGGCCGAAGCATCCTTCAGCCTGACCGTCCTCGAAGCGGCTCCGTCGATCGAACCGATTTCTCCTCAGACAGCGACGGTGGGGCAGCCGTTCTCGATGAAGGTCAAAGGCACGGGGTTGCACGTGCTGCGTGGCAAGTCGGGTCTACCTGCGGAACTGGCGCTGAAAGAAGTTCCGGGCAGCGAAGAAAAGGAATGGGAAATCTCGGGTACGCCGACGGCGGCGAAACCCTCGACCACGGTCACGCTGGAAGCGGAAGACGCTGAAAAAGCGACGGCCGAAGCATCCTTCAGCCTGACCGTCCAGCCCGAAGGCGCCGCCACGATCACGAAACCACCCGATCAGGCGAGTGTGGAAGGCACGGCGATCGCGCCGCTGCACATCAGCGGCGCCAACATCGCCACGCTCACCTCAGAAGGGCTCCCGGCCGGCCTCGCGATCGAACTCGTCTCGTTGACCGAAGCCGTGATCGCGGGCACGCCCTCGCACGCCGAAACGCCGACCGTGACGTTGAGGGCGAAGAACCCCGAAGGCCAGACCTTCGAAGTGAAGTTCGCATGGCGGGTGACGCCGCACGGCCCGAGCGCGCCGGGACCGCCGAGCGTCTCGCCCGGCGTGGTGTTCTCCGCCGCGCGCGCCACCTGCAACAGCGCCGGCTGGAGCGGAGGCGCGATCGCCACGCAGTGGCTGCTCGACGGGGCGCCGATCGCCGGGGCGGGGAGCGGCACCTTCGTGCCGCCGCGCAGCGATGACGGCCACGCGATCTCCTGCCGGCAGACCGCGACCGCTAACGGCGTCTCGACCACCCTCACCAGCGCTGTGCGCATGATCCACGAGCAGCCGCCGCAGCCCTCGTGGCCGATCTCGGCCGCCTCGCTGCACTGCGCGAGCGCCGTCTGCATGGAGCAGGGCGCGGCGCCCGGCGCCGTCGGCCAGGCCTACCAGCAGGAAGGTTCCTGGTGGGGCTCGCAGCAGGTGCGGTGCGTCTCGGCGCCATGGACGAGCGCGGTCGGGTCCTCCGCCCAGCCCGCCGTCCGCGCGCTCGCCGAAGCCCACACGGTTCGGATCTCGCTGCAGCGTGTGAGCCCGGCCGGTGTCGTGACCGTGGCCTCGCAGGAAGTGGGCGAACTCGGCGCCGCGCGCGACCTGCTCGACGGCAGCCCCACTCCGTTCGCCGGGGCGATCGTCGCCCCGTTCGGCGCCCAGCCGTTCGTGGCCGGGGAACTCTGGAGCGTCCTCTTCCCGGGCGCCGCCGGCCATCCCAACTGGTTCGCTCCTGGCGGCGGCATCCTCGCGTACGGGGTCACGGGCGCCCCGGGCGCCGCGCGCTCCTTCCAGCTCACCTACACGCTGACGGGCGCCGACCTCGGCGCCCGGCTGCGATGCGTGGCGGGAGCGGATGACGGGCCCGCGTCGGCTCCCACGACGGCGAGCTACGCGAGTCCCGAATACCCCGTCTCCAGCGCGGCCGTCTGCGGCCCGCGCCGGCTCGGCGCGGGGTCGCTGCCGCAGCCCGCGATCGTCGTCGCGGGCGAACCCGGGTGTGTGCCGGCGCCGTCCTCGCTCGCCGCGCTCGGCACGGGCCTGCGCGAAGTCCCCGTGACGGGCTCGCGCGCCGCCGTCGCCCTCGTCTGCGGCCTGCACGGCGGCTGCCGGGGCAAGCTGACGCTGACGGCGGCGATCGGGGGCAAGCGCGAGACGCTCGCCCACACGAGCGCTCACGTCTCCTCGGGATCGGAGCGCGTCCTGACCCTGCGGCTCAGCTCACGCGCCAAGCGCGCGCTGCGCGCCGCCGGCCCCGGCGTGCTCCCGGCGAGCCTCCAGCTCGAATCCAAACGCCGCACGCAGCGCCTCGCGAGCGTGCGGCTCGTAGCCGGCCGCTGAGCGTCAGCCGGGCTCCTCGGCGCGCGCCTCGCGCACGATGCGGCGCATGCCGCGCAGCCAGCGCTCGGGCTCCGCGGCCTTGAACGCCATGAAGCCGGCGACGTTCTCGTGCGTGAGGATCAGCGTCTGCTCAGCGCGGATCCCCTCGACGACCGCGTCGGCCGCGTCCTCGGGTTCGATCAGCCCGCCCGAGGTCAGGGCCGCCGCGCCCGCGGCGTCGGTCATCGCGAGGTCGAGCATCGGCGTGCGTACTCCCTGGGGGCAGATGCACGAGATGCGAACGCCGCGTTCGGCGTATTCGATCGACATCCACTCGGCGAGCGCGACCGCCGCGTGCTTGGTGACGCTGTATACGAGCGAGGACACCTGGGTCAGCAGGCCGGCGGCGGAGGCCGTGTTGATGAGGTAGCCCTCGCCGCGCTCGAGCATCTCGGGCAGCAGCGCGCGAGACGCCCACACGTGGGCCATCACGTTGACGCGCCAGGCCTCATCCCAGGCCTCGTCGGGCGACTCCGGGCCGCCGAGCGCGCCGGGCACGCCCGCGTTCGAGACGAACACGTCGATCGGGCCGTTGGCCTCCGTCGCAGTCTCGATCAGCGCGAGCACGCTCGGCTCGCTGCCCGCGTCGAGCTCGACCGCCAGCCCGTCCACCTGCTCGGCGATCGCACGGACGCCCTCGAAATCGCGGTCGGCCAGTGTCAGCGCCGAGGGCGCCTCCTCGCGGAAGCGCCGCGCGAGCGCTCGCCCGATCCCCCCGGCCGCGCCCGTGACGACCACATGCTTGCCCGCCAGCTCCACGGACCGGCACTCTATTAGCCTTCGCTCCCGATGGCCGAGAGCAACACAGAGCGGATGCTCGCGGTCGCCTCCGGGCGCACCGAGGAGCTGGCGGCGCCCGGGCTGAGCCCGCGTCCCCGCCGCAAGGTGGCGGTGCTCTCATGCATGGACACGCGCATCGACCTGTTCCCGATGCTGGGCATCGAGCGCGGCGACGCGCACATCATCCGCAACGCCGGTGGGCTCGCGACCGAGGATGCGATCCGCTCGCTGTCGGTCTCGCAGCGCCTGCTCGGCACAGAGGAGGTGGTCGTGGTGATGCACGACGGCTGCGGGCTGCTGGGCGCCTCCGAGGACGACTACGCGCGCGCGCTGGCGGCCGACGGCGCGCGGCCGAGCTGGCGGCTGGGTGCCTTCGAGAACGTCGAGGACGCGCTGCGCGACAGCCTGCAGCGGCTGCGTGCGGCGCCGGAGCTGACGGCGCGGGGGCGCATCCGCGGCCTCGTCTTCGACCCCGAGAGCGGCCGGCTGCGCGAGCTGAGCAGCGACTAGCCCGGACGGGCCGGCAGCCGTCATCCCGCCGCCTGCCCGGGGTCTATGTTTGATGCCGGTGGTGGCCGAGGGCGCGAAGCGAGGACTGCTGTGACGCGCGTGGCCGTGCTGGGCACGGGCACGGTCGCGGCGCAGATCGGCTGCGAGTACGCGCTGGGTGGCTGCTCGGTGCTGTGGAGCAGCGAGGAGGAGGGGGCCGACCAGCGCGTCGAGGAGGCGCTGCGCTTCGCTGCCGCGAACGGCCTGGCCGACCCGCCGGACCTGGAGCGTGCCCGCTCGTTGATGGCACGCGGCGACCCCACGATCTCCTCCGCGGAACGGCTGGCCCTGATCGTCGACGCCCAGTCCGCCCCGCTCGCGCAGCGCGCGGCCGCGATCGCCGAGATCGCGGGGCGCCACCCCGAGGCGCTCGTCGTGACGGCCTCGCTCCTGCCGGGTCCGACCGACATCGGCGAGGCCGCCGACGTCGGGGAGCGGATGCTGAGCACCCGCTACAGCGAGCCGCCGCTGCTGTCCCCGGTGGTCGAGGTGCTGGCCGCGCGCGACACGCCGGGCCGCCTGCTCGACCGCGTCTCCCAGCTGCTCCGCGCGCTCGGGAAGCGCCCCGTCGTGGTGCGCCGGGAGGTGCCGGGTCTCATCTCCGGGCGGCTGGAACTGGCGCTGCTGCGCGAGGCGTCCTGGCTGCTCGAGCGCGGGGCGGTCGACGCCGGGGATCTCGACACGCTGGTGCGCGACTCGCTCGCGCGGCGCTGGGTGCTGGCCGGCCCGGTGGAGTCGGGCGCGATCGCCTCCCGCGAGGAGCTGGGCGCCCTCGCCGGCGAAGGTCCGGACCAGCGTGCTCTCGAGTCGCTGGCCGCGCTCGCCGAGGAGGTCGAGCCGGAGCGTGCCGCCGCCCTGCGCGAGCGCCGCGACCAAGGTCTCGCCGATGCTCTGCGCGCCGGCCGGGCGGCCGCAGAGCGCGCCGCCGGCGGGGACGCCTGAGCCCCCGCGGGGACGCCGCCACGTCCGGCTCGCACGGCGTCGCCGGGCCGCGGGTATTGAAATGCGCCCTCCGTGTTTGCGACGATCATCGCTGCAGAGGGGACTGGAGGACGAGAGAGGCCCCCAGGGGTCAGGAAGGGAGAGTCGTGCCAAAGCTCGGTATGGGCCCGATACGGCGCCAGCAGATCTGCCGTGCCGCCGCGGCGGTCGTCGCGCGGGAGGGCTTCACCGGGACGACGATGCGCATGGTCGCCGACGAGGCGGGCGTGAGCACCGGGATGCTCAACCACTACTTCGTCAATCGCGCGGAGCTGCTCAGACAGGCGCTGGTGCACGTCTCCGAACGCGCCCAGGAGCGCTACGAACGCGCGATCGAAGGCATCCCGCCGGGGGTCGAGCGGCTGGAAGCACTGCTCGACAGCGTCCTCGGGGCGGACGACGAGGCGATGGAGACATGGCGCGTGTGGATCAACGCGACCGGGGAGGCGGTGCGGCTCCCCGAGCTGCGGCGCACGATCGAGGAGCGCCTCGGGCACTGGTTCGACATCGTCGACGTCGCGCTCGAGGGGCTGGTCGAGCCCGAGCCCCCGCCGGCGATCCCGTGGGCCTGGCGTGTGGACGCCCTGCTCACCGGACTGGCCACGCAGGCCCTGACCTCAGAAGCGGAGCTGCAGGGGGAGCGGATCCGCGACGAGGTCGTTCGGATGGTGCTCGCGGGCGGCGGGCGCGAGCGGATCGCGGTCAGCCGCGAGTTGGCGCACTAGCGAGCGAGCCGCGGACTGGCCGAAGGCCGCGCGCTGTAGGCTCCCGCCCCGATGCGCGCCGTCACCTTCCAGGCTCCCGGCGAGGTCGCCGTAGAGGAGCGCCCCGAGCCCGAGCTGCTCGACCGCCGCGACGCGATCGTGCGCATCGAGGCGACCGGCGTCTGCGGGTCGGACCTGCACATCTACCACGGCCGCGTCCAGATCGAGCAGGGGTTCACGATCGGCCACGAGTACGTCGGCACGGTGGTCGCGGCCGGCGACGGCGTCTCGCGCGTCGCCGTCGGCGACCGCGTGCTGGGCTGCTTCCACACCGCCTGCGGCGAATGCTGGTTCTGCCGCCGGGGCCTCTTCCATCGCTGCGTGCACTCGCGCACGTTCGGACACGGCGCGACGCTCGGCTCGCTTCAGGGGACCCAGGCTGAGATGGCGCTGATCCCGAACGCCGACCTCGTTCTGCGCAAGGTCCCCGACGGGATGCCCGGCGAGGTCGCGCTGTTCGCCGGCGACGTGATGGGGACCGGCTTTCACGCGGTCGCGGCGAGCGGTATGCGGCCCGGCGACGTCGTCGCCGTCCTCGGCCTCGGCCCCGTCGGTCTCTGCGCGGTGCAGGCCGCGCGGGCCAGCGGGGCGGCCCACGTCGTTGCGGTCGACACCGTCCCCGAACGACTCGAGCTCGCCGGAGCCTTCGGCGCCGAGGCGGTCCACCTCACCGAGCAGGACCCGAAAGCCGCCGTCGGCGCCGCCACCGAAGGCCGCGGCGTGGACGTCGCGATCGACGCGGTCGGCGATCCGCGCGCGCTCGAGACCGCGATCCGGCTCACCCGCCCCTGCGGGAGCGTGCAGTGCATCGGGGTGTACGCCGAGCGCGCCGAGGTGCACATGGGCCTGCTGTGGTTGAAGGCGATCACGCTGCGCGGAGGGCAGGCGAACGTGATCGCGCACGTGGACCCGGTCCTCGCGATGCTCTCGGAGGGCGTCCTCGACCCCTCGCCGCTCGTCACCCGCCACATGCCGCTCGACGATGCGGCCGAGGCGTACGCGGTCTACGACCGCCGCGAGGCGCTGAAGATCATCCTCACTCCCTGAGCATCTAAGCCCAATCGAGCGAGCGCTCCACGGCGCGGCGCCATTGAGCGAGGCCGCGCTCGACCGCGCCGGCGTCGGCTGAGGGCTCCCAGCGCCGGTCCTCCTGCCAGCGCTCGCACAGCTCCTCCTCATCGCTCCAGAAGCTCGTCGCCAGACCCGCCGCGAACGCGGCCCCGAGCGCCGTCGTCTCGGCGACGGCCGGGCGCACGACCGGGATCCCGAGCACGTCGGCCTGGAACTGCATCAGCAGCTCGTTGGCGGTCATGCCGCCGTCAACGCGCAGCTCTCTCAGCGGCGCGTCGGACACCTCGCGAACCGCGTCGATCACCTCGCGGGTCTGCCAGGCGGTCGCCTCCAGCACGGCGCGGGCGATGTGCCCCGAGCGCGCGAAGGCCGTCAGCCCCACGATCACGCCGCGGGCATCTTCGCGCCAGCGCGGCGCGAACAGACCCGAGAACGCGGGCACGAAGTAGACACCGCCGTTGTCCGGGACGCCGGCGGCCAGAGTCTCCACCTCCGCCGCCGTCGAGATCAGGCCGAGCTGGTCGCGCAGCCACTGGACCGCGGCCCCGGTGACCGCGATCGAGCCCTCGAGCACGTAGCTCGTCGGGCCCTCGCCGACCTTGCCGGCGACGCTCGTGAGCAGCTCGGGGCAGCGCACGATCTCCGCGCCCGTGTTCACGAGCAGGAACGAGCCGGTGCCGTAGGTGTTCTTGGCCTCGCCCGCCCGGAAGCACGTCTGGCCGAACAGCGCCGCCTGCTGGTCTCCCATCATCCCCGCCAGGGGGCGGCCCGCCAGCGCGGTGCTCCTCGCCTCGCCGTAGAGCTCGCTCGAGGAGCGGATCTCGGGCAGGAGCTCCCGGGGGATGCCCATCAGCTCGAGGCTCGGCTGATGCCAGTCGAGCGTCTGCAGGTCCATCAGCATCGTGCGGCTCGCGTTGGTCACGTCCGTCGCGTGCAGCCCTCCGTCGGGGCCGCCGGTCAGGTTCCAGAGCAGCCAGCTGTCGATCGTGCCGAAAGCGAGCTCGCCGGCCTGCGCCCGGTCGCGGGCGCCGGGAACCGCGTCGAGCATCCACGCGACCTTCGGCCCGGAGAAGTAGGTCGAGAGCGGCAACCCGACCGCGTCGCGCAGGCGGTCGGGCCCCGCCTGGCCGGCCAGCTCGCGGACGAGCGCCGCGGTGCGGGTGTCCTGCCAGACGATCGCGTTGTGCAGCGGCCGGCCGCTGGCCCGGTCCCACAGCACCGCGGTCTCGCGCTGGTTGGTGATGCCGATCGCGGCCACGTCGGCCGCCGAGGCGCCGGCGGCCGTCAGCGCTCCCGCGATCACCTCCTGCGTGCGTTGCCAGATCTCGAGCGCGTCGTGCTCGACCCACCCGGCGCGGGGATGGATCTGCTCGTGCTCGCGCTGATCGAGCGCCACGATCCGGCCGTCACGGTCGAAGAGGATCAGCCGCGTGCTGGTCGTGCCCTGGTCGATCGCGGCGACGAAGCGTGCCATGCGGAGAACCCTATGCGGGCCGCCCGTGCGACCGGTTCCCGGACGTTCGACGATTGCGGGCGCTGCCTCCCGGCCGGTGCCGGTAGTTTGACTGGCCGTGCACGTCCGCCTGCCGACCCGGCTGCGTCCCCGCCCCCCTTCGCGGGTGGGCGGGCGCTCCACACCGGTCTCGGCGGTCTCGGCCCGGGCCCTGTTCGCGGCGGCGCTCCTGCTCGTGGGGCTGAGCGTGATCGTCGCGCTGACGGGCCGGGGGCATCTCCTCGACGTCCAGCCCGCCGTCGCCCAGCAGCCGCAGAAGCCCGCCCAGCCGCTGCTCTACCGCTTGGTGGGCTGCCGCAGCTCCGGGTCCGCCGCGCATCGCGAAGGTCCGCCGCGCCGTGAGGTGGCGATCGGCTTCGACGACGGCCCGTGGACCGAAACGCCCGCGTTCGTGTCGATGCTCGAGCGCGTCAAAGCGCGCGCCACGTTCTTCATGATCGGCCGCCAGATCACGGCTGCCGATCGCTCGCTGCTGCTGCGCGAGCTGCGCGACGGCGACGTCCTCGGCGACCACACCTACAGCCATCCCGACCTCGCGACGAGCGGTGAAGTCCGCTCGCAGCTGCTACGCACGATCGAGCGGATCAGGGCCGTGAGCGGGTACACGCCGTGCGTGTTCAGGCCGCCCTACGGCGACTACAACCCCTCCGTGCTCAGCACGGCGCGCTCGCTCGGGCTCTCGACCGTGCTCTGGAACGTCGATCCCAGCGACTACACCCAACCGGGGACCAGGGCCATCGAACAGCGCGTGCTCGCACAGGTGCGTCCGGGCTCGATCATCATCAGCCACGACGGCGGCGGCTCGCGCGCACAGACCCTCGCTGCCTACCCCGGGATCATCGAAAAGCTGCGCGCGCGGGGGTACCGGATCGCCACGGTGCTGGAAATGCTCGGCTACCGCCCCGTGTACGTTCCGTGCATCGAGCTCTGCGACGGGATCGGCCGGCAGCGAAGCCAGCTGCCCCGCGGGGCGATCATCGCGAAAGCTCCGTGACGGCGGGCGATCCACTCTGGCAGTCTTGACGGCGTGATCGTCGACGCCTGGATGCAGCATCCGACGCGGCGTTTCCTCGAGCAGGAGATGTTCGCCTCTCTGCGCCGTTGGACCGGGGGCGAGATCCCCGAGGGGGAGCTGCCGATCGAGGCCACCGTTGCGGCGATGGACGCTGCAGGCGTCGAGCTCGGCGTGCTGTGCGCGTGGCACGGTCCTGGAGGCCCGTTGATCTCCAACGAGGAGGTGGCCGCCTTCGTGGCCGCCCACCCGACCCGCTTCGCGGCGCTCGCCTCGGTCGCGCTCGACCGCCCGATGGAGGCCGTGCGAGAGCTCCGCCGTTGTGTCACCGAGCTCGGATTCGCGGGGCTGCGGATGCTGCCGTGGCTGTGGGAGGTGCCGCCCACCGACCGGCGCTTCTACCCGCTCTACGCGGCGTGCGTGGAGCTGGGCGTCCCGTTCTGCACCCAGGTCGGCCATACCGGTCCCTTGCGCCCCTCAGAGCCAGGACGGCCGATCCCCTACATCGACCAGATCGCGATCGACTTCCCGGAGCTGGTGATCGTTGGGGGCCATGTCGGCTACCCGTGGACGGAGGAGATGGTCGCGGTCGCCCGCAAGCACGAGAACGTCTACATCGACACCTCTGCGTACACGATCCGGCGCCTGCCGGCCGAGCTGATCGCCTACATGCGCACCGCCGGTGGCGCGCGCAAGGTGCTGTTCGGGAGCAACTGGCCGATGATCGCCCCGGCCGCCGCGCTCGAGGACCTGGAGCGGCTGGAGCTCGACGAGACCGCGACGAGGCTCTACCTGCACGAGAACGCACGCCGCGTGTTCGGCCTGGCTGCGGCGTCTGCGCCGGAGCAGCGGCTCAGCGCCGCCCAGCCGTCCGGCTAAGGCGTGAAGGAGAGCGCCGAGGACACGCTCCCGGGCGGCGTTTCGTTGGTCACGGTGATCGGCCCGGTGCCCGCTCCGGCCGGCACGATCGCCCTCAGCTTCTTGGCGGAGAGGTAGCTGACGCTCGCCGCGGGGACGCCGTCGAACTGCACCGATGAGGACGGCGTGAAGCCCTCGCCCTTGATCGTGACCCTGGCGCCGGCCGCGGCCGAGAGCGGGGCGAACGACGTGATGCCGAACGTCGGTAGGAACTTCGTCTTGGGCGTCGCGGCGCCGTGTGCGGTCGTCACGGTGAGCTTGGCCTTCTTGGCACCGTTGGGCACCGTGACTTCGAGCAGCGTCGGGGAGACGACCGTGAAGGCCGCCGAGAGCGACCCGAGCTGCACCTGGGTCGTCGAGTCGAGCGCGGTCCCTTTCACGAGCAGCGTCGAGCCGGTGAAGCCGCTCGTCGGGCTGAAGCTGGAGACCGTCGGCACGTTCGAGACCACGGTGCCGACGGGCGCCGAGTCTTCATAGCCGCTCCCGGTTTCGTTGAACGCGCCTTCGCGCACCCGGATCTGGTGGCCGAGGTCTTCTGCCACGGGCGTGTAGGAGGTCCCGGTCGCGCCGGCGAGCGGCTGGCAGTTCTTGCCGTCGAACCCGCAGCGTTCCCACTGGTCGCTGAAGCTCGTCGGGCTCCCCGTCCAGCTGCCGGGCTGCGCGGTCAGCGGCTCCCCCTGCTCGGGGTAGCCGGAGACGGCCGGGCGGCCGGTGCTCTTCGGCGTCCCCGCCACGGCGAACGCGCCGAGCCCGACCGGGCTGCCGATGCCGGTCGGCCCGTCGAAGCCCGAGACCGCTTTGCAGATCGTCGCGGTTCCGCATTTGCCGTTTTCACCGCTCACGACGTCAAGCAGCGCCGAGGCTTCGCCGGCGTGGCCGTACAGCGTCGCGGCAGGGTAGGACACGCCCTGGGGGCCGCCCGCCAGCCCGAACTCGGCTGCGACGATCGGCGAGGCGACGGAGGTGCCGCCCCACACTTCCCAGCCTTTGCCACCGGTCGTGTCGTAGGTGTCCACGCCGGTGTTCGGGTCTCCCACGGCGGAGACGTCGGCGACGGCGCGCCCGCCGGCGCAGCCCGTCGCGGCGAAGCCGGCGACGCCGCTCTCCCACAGCGGCGCGTTGAAGAGCACGCTGCATCCGCTGCCGCCTTCTTTCCAGACGCTGCTCGTCCAGGTGCCGCCGCTTTCGTGTACCGACGTGCCACCGACGGCGACGACGTGGGGCGAGTCGGCTGGGAATTCGGTGCCTTCGGCGAGTTCTTCGGGGCAGTCACGGTTCAGGTAGCCGCAGTCGCCGGAGCTGACGGTGACGACCACCCCCGGATGGTTGTAGGAGCTCGACTCGAGTTCGCTGAGCCCCGTTTCCTCGGTGCTGCCGTAGGAGTTGCTGACCTCGTTCGCGCCGAGTGCGACGGCCGCGTTCACACCTTCGGCGAGGTCGCTGAATTCTTCCGTTTTGGCCTCGACCAGCATCACGCTGCAGGTCTGGCAGACGGCGTGGGCCATCTCGACGTCGATCGTGATCTCGCTGGCCCAGCCCCTGTTGACCGCCGGCAGCGGCGAGGCCTGGCCTTTCTGGTTGACCTTCCTGAAGCAGCCGTTTTCGCTCGTGCACGGCGGGAGCCCGAACTGTTTGCTGTAGACAGCCAGGTCGGATTCGATCGTCGGATCGTCGAACGCATCCACGACCGCGATCGTCTGCGCCGAGCCGGCCGCCGTTTCTTCGGGCAGCGCATAGATTTCGCGCAGGCTCTGCGGTGTCTGGAAGCCGGGTTCCGGTTTCGAGTCCGGGAGCGCCGAGCGTCCGGCGCGCGACGCTGTCAGCGGCTTGGCGGCACCGGTCCCTTCCACGAGCAGTTGCACTGCGAGGCACCTCGCGCGTCCCGGCTGGCGGGGGGCGTCGCAGGCGTGCCTGGTGGGCAGCGCGGCGTCCGCCGACGCGGCCGGCAACGAGACCAGGAGCAGCACGAGCGCGGCCGCGAGCGCCGGCGTCCAGCGAGCCCGGCGGTGGGCCTCCCGGCGGGCGCGGCGTGCCGTCCCGCTGTGTCGCTGTGTGCGCATCCCTCTCTGGTTCCCTCGGACCATGCGCTCAGCAGAGCGCTCCAATCCACGGTACGGACGTGTCCTTGGAGTGTCAAGCTAGTGACAGCGCCTTGCCTCGTTGCAAGGAGCGGGCCGAGCCTGCTTAGATTACGTCCGCGGCCGATAAGGTCGCCGGAGCGCGCGCCCGTAGCTCAGTGGTCAACGGTTCTCTTCGGGGAGCCAAAGAGCAGCGGTCTTTCAAGCCGCAGGCCGCGGGTTCGATTCCCGCCGGGCGCATCTCACCCCCGCCGACGCCCCCCCTCGAGGCGCCGGACGGGGAGCCGGACGCGCAGCCGATCTGCACCGCGCGCCGCCTCCGCCGTCAGCTCGGTGCAGCTGTCTGGCACGGGCCGTCTCGAGGTCGCTGTTTCCCGCTCTGGAGAACGGGATTGTCTACTTAAGTCAGTCGATCGTTTTAAGTTGACAATCTGCGTAAATCGTGATTTATATGTCCGCCTTGATCGGCGGACACAGCACGAGGAGGGGCTGGTTCGATGGGATTGGGATCGTGGACGATCCCGGTGCGCCGCGGAGGGGCGCTGGGGACATGGAGGTGAGGGCTTCGGCCTGCCATGAGCCGCGCATGATGCGCAGCCTGCACGGACGCTGGCCGTACCGCCGCTCCCACTGCCGGCACGATCACCACTGGCTCGTGCGCGTCCAGAGCGAGCAGTCCTGGTGCGCGAGCGCGCGCACCCACACGCTGAGCGGGCTCCGCGCCTGCAGCCGGCGGCCGTAGGGAGCCAGCGGGGGCGCGAGGGGAACCTGTCCCTGCGGGTGGGCGGGCGCCTCTACGAGATGGGGGCGGCCCGCAGGGATGGGTCGCGCTGCCCATTGGTGACCGCCGCCACGCCGGCCGCGGTGTCGGCCGCGCGGGCGTGCCCGGCGATCGCGTCGATGATCGTCGGCCACAGATCGAGGGGCAGGTCGTGCCCCATCCCCTCCACCATCATCAAGCGGGCGCCGGGGATCGCGCGTGCGGTCGCGCGCCCGCCCGACGGCCCCACGAGGCGGTCGGCGGCGCCGTGGATGACGAGCGTCGGCGCGTGGATGCGGCGCAGTTCCGGCGTGCGGTTGCCCGAGGCGATGATCGCGGCGAGCTGGCGACCAGGACCTTCGGGGTCGTGGTCGCGGTCGTAGCTGGCGGCGATCATCTCGCGCACCTGCTCGAGGTTGCGCCGCGGCGCGGGTGAGCCGATCAGCTCGAAGACCGCTGTCATGTGGCGGATGTAGGCGTCGCGCTCCGGCGGAGCCTTGCGCAGGAACGTCGAGTACGCCCGCAGTGAGGGCTGGCCGGTGAGAAGGCTGCCGGTGTTCGACATGATCGAGACCAGCGAGCGCACCGAGCGCGGGTGGCGCGCGGCGATCGTCTGGGCGATCATGCCGCCCATCGAGGCGCCGATCACGTGGGCCGGTGACAGTTCGAGCTCGCGCAGCAGCACTGCCGCGTCCTCGGCCATGTCCGCCAGCGAGTAGCGCGCTGCGCGCCGCGAGCGCGTGAGCAGCTGCGCGATCGTCGGCGGCGGGCCGCTCACGTGGGTCGAGTGGCCGATGTCGCGGTTGTCGAAGCGAACCACGAACAGACCGCGCGAGGCGAGCTCGCGGCAGAAGTCCTCGTGCCAGGCGATCATCTGGGTGCCGAGGCCCATGACCAGCAGCGCCGGCGGGTCGCCGGCGTCGCCGAAGGTCTCGTAGCAGAGGGTGATCCCCCTGCCGACGTCGCAGGTCTGCTCGGACACGATCAGAGCAGGTTACAGATCTTCACCGGCCTTTCCGGGTGGTTTCGCGGGTCGCCGTCGCACGAGGGGGTAGGATCGGATCGATGGCCGCCACGAGCCAGACGCGGAGCGCCGCCGGCCCGGCCCCGGGCGTGGACCCCGAGCTGCGCCGGCTGTCGATCGACACGATCCGCGCGCTCGCGATGGACGCGGTCCAGAAGGCGAACGCCGGCCACCCGGGGACGGCGATGTCGCTCGCGCCGCTCGCCTACACGATCTTCGAGCGCTTCCTGCGCGCCAACCCCAACGACCCCGAGTGGCCCGACCGCGACCGCTTCGTGCTGAGCGCGGGGCATGCCTGCATGCTGCAGTACGCGCTTCTGCACCTGACGGGCTACGACCTCGGCATCGAGGACCTGAAGCAGTTCCGCCAGTGGGGCTCACGGACTCCCGGGCACCCGGAGCGCGGGCACACGCCGGGCGTCGAGGTGGCGACCGGCCCACTGGGCCAGGGAGTCTCGAACGCTGTGGGGATGGCGATCGCCGAGCGCTTCCTCGCGGACCGCTTCAACCGCCCGGGCAGCGAGATCGTCGACCACCACGTCTACGTGATCTGCTCCGACGGCGACATGATGGAGGGCGTCAGCCAGGAAGCGTCCTCGATCGCCGGCAACTTCGCGCTCGGCAAGCTGATCGTCTGCTACGACGACAACCGCATCACGATCGACGGGACGACCGCCCTTTCGTTCGACGGCGAGAACCACGGCGCGCGCTACGAGGCCGACGGCTGGCACGTGCAGCACGTCGCGGACTCCGAGAACGTCGAGGAGATCGAGGCGGCGCTGACCGCGGCGCGTGAGGAAGGCGAGCGGCCCTCCTTCATCCAGATCCGCTCGCACATCGCCTACCCGGCGCCGAACGCGATCGACACCGCCAAGGCGCACGGCTCGGCGCTCGGCGAGGAGGAAGTCCGCCGCACCAAGGAAGCGATGGGCTTCGACCCCGACGAGCACTTCTGGGTCGACGAGCGCGTCTATGAGCACATGTCGCTGGCGGCACGCGGGCGGCGAGGAGCAGGAGCGCTGGACCGGGCGCTTCCGGACCTGGCGCGAGGCCAACCCTGAGATGGCCGCCGACTGGGACCGCGCCTGGTCCGGGCGGCTGCGCGACGGCTGGCGCGAGGCTCTGCCGAGCTTCGAGGCGGGCGAGAAGATCGCGACGCGCTCGGCCGGCCAGAAGGTGATGGCAGGGCTTCGCGGAGTACGCGCCGACGATGATCGGCGGCGCCGCCGATCTGGTCGAGTCGACCAAGACCGTCTTCGAAGGCGCCGGGCAGTTCTCCGCCGTGCACTCGGGGCGCAACATCCCGTTCGGGATCCGCGAGCACGGCATGGGGGCGATCGTCAACGGCGCGGCCGCCCACGGCGGCATCGTCAAGCCCTACGGCTCGACGTTCCTGTCTTCTCCGACTACATGCGCGGCGTCGATGCAGGCTGTCCGCGCTGATGGGCCTGCCGGTGCTGTGGGTCTGGACGCACGACTCGGTCGGCCTCGGCGAGGACGGCCCGACGCACCAGCCGGTCGAGCACTACGCGGCGCTGCGCGCGATCCCGCACCTGTGGGTGATCCGCCCGGCCGACGCGAACGAGACCGCGCTCGCCTGGCGGATCGCGCTCGAACGCGAGGACGGGCCGGTCGCGCTGCTGCTCTCGCGCCAGAACATCGAGACGCTCGACCGCGGCGAGGTTGCATCCGCCGAGGGCGTCCTGCGCGGCGGCTACGTGCTGTGGGACGCGCCCGGCGGCGACCCGGAGCTGATCCTGATCTCGACCGGAGCCGAGGTCGGCGAAACGCTCAAGGCGGCCAAAACGCTCGCAGAGGAGGGCCGGCGGCCGCGGGTCGTCTCGATGCCCTGCATGGAGCTGTTCGAAGAGCAGGGCGGGGACTACCGCGAGGAGGTCCTGCCCGCGTCGATCACAGCACGGCTCGCGGTCGAGCCGGGGGCGCGGATGAGCTGGTGGCGCTGGGTCGGTGACCGTGGCGACGTGCTCGGGCTCGACCGCTTCGGCGCGTCGGCGCCCGGCACCACGGTCCTCGAGAAGCTCGGCTTCACCGCCGAGAACATCGCCGAGCGCGCGCGAGCTCTGCTGTAAACGCGAACGACAAAGGAGACGCCATGCCCTCCGACTCATCCAAGCCTCTCGCGCGCCTCTCCGCGCTCGGCCAGAGCGTCTGGATCGACTTCCTCTCGCGCGAGTCGATCCGCGGCGGGCACCTGCAGGAGCTGATCGACGACTACGAGGTCGTCGGCGCGACCTCGAACCCGTCGATCTTCCAGAAGGCGATGACCGGCGGTGACGCCTACGACGAGCAGCTCGCCGAGCTCATCAAAGACGGCGCCAGCCCGGAGGAGTGCTTCTGGGCGCTGGCCGAGCAGGACATCCGCGAGGCCTGCGACCTGTTCGCGCCGGTGTTCGACGCCACCGCGCACCGCGACGGCTACGTCTCGATCGAGGTCGATCCCGGACTCGCCTACGACACGCTCACGACCTTCCGCGAGGCGATGCGCCTGCACGAGGCGATCGACAAGCCGAACCTGATGGTCAAGATCCCCGCGACCAGGCCGGGGCTCGCGGCGATCGAGGACGCGATCGCGAAGGGCCGCTCGATCAACGTCACGCTGATCTTCTCGCTGCAGCGCTACGCGGAGGTGGCGGAGTCCTACGTGCGCGGCCTCGAGCGCCTCGTCGCCGAGGGTGGCGACCCCACGAAGGTCGCATCGGTCGCGAGCTTCTTCGTCTCGCGCATCGACACCGAGGCCGACCGCCGCCTCGAGGAGGCCGGCGCGCCGAAGGAGCTGCAGGGCAAGCTCGCGATCGCGAACGCCAAGCTCGCCTACCAGCACTACAAGGAGGTGTTCGCCGGCGAGCGGTGGGAGTACCTCGTCGGCAAGGGCGCCACGCCGCAGCGCGTGCTGTGGGCCTCGACCTCGACCAAGAACCCCGACTACCCCGACGTGCTCTACGTCGAAGAGCTGCTCGGGAAGGACACCGTCAACACGATGCCCGAGGAGACCGTCAAGGACTTCGACGACCACGGCAAGCCCGAGGCGCGGCTGGAGCGCGACCTCGACGGGGCGCGGCGCGTGTTCGAGCAGCTCGAGCAGGCGGGCGTCGACTACGAGGACGTCACCGACACCCTCGAGCGCGAGGGCGTCGAGAAATTCTCCGCCGCCTTCGAAGAGCTCGTGAGCGCCCTGGCCGGCAAGCGCGAGTCGCTCGTCACCGCCTGAGGGCCGGCCGGCTCAGACGTACGGCGTCGGCACCAGCACGCGGATCGTCAGCGGCCCGCTCGGGAACGCCTCGGCGTCGACGGTGAACACGCGGAAGCGCCTGCTCTTGTAGGTGTACGGCCCGCTCGCGGGCACCGACTGCAGGCTCCCGACGCCGGGTCCGAGGCTGTTCTTGACGAGCTGCATGCGCCCGTCCGCACCGCGCATGTACATCAGCACGCTGAGCCCGACGAGCCGGCGCGTCAGGCGCAGGTAGCCCTCGTCGTCCTGGATCGAGATCACGATGCTGCCGATCGTCCGGCCGTGCAGGCGCAGGTCGGCGCGCACGGGCGCGAGCACGAACGGGCCGCCGAGGTCGTAGAGCAGCTTGCCGCCCGAGCTCACCCGCAGCCGCACGAGGTGGTGGTGGAGCAGCACTTCCGAGGCCGCCTTGACCGCTTTCGGGTCGTGCCCGGCGACCGCCTGCAACAGCGCCTGGTTGCGCTGGACGCGGCGCACCTGGACGAGCGTCCGTGGGCCGCGCTCGCCCTGGTAGATCAGATTGGCGATCCGCCCCAGCGTGTTGACCTGCGTGTCTTCGGCGCTCGCGCCGCAGAAAGCTTCCGTCGCGGGGATCGTCTTCAGAAGGTAGACCTGCACCGGCGTCCCCGCGGGGTAGGCGGTGGCGGGCAACGAGTCGTACTGGTAGACGGTCCCTCGCCGTGTGAGGGTGCCGTGCGGCGGCAGCGAGCCGGGCGGCAGCTCGAGCGAGCCGCCCAGGCTGCGGCTGCCCTTGCGCAGCGCGATCAGGCCTTCGGCGACGCCGGTGCCCTCAGCGACGAAGCCGTGCGCAGACCAGACGCTCGCCACGTAGGTCGCGATCGGCCGGCCGGATGCCCCGTCGATCGTCCCGTGGAGCGGCGCGAGCGCCTCGCCGCCGACGTCGGCGAGCCGGCGTCCGGAGACGGTCGTGACCTGCACGTCGGTCATGTGGCCCGTGGCGATCAGCGCGCGCACCGCCGCGGACGCTCCCTTGCCGTCTTCGGCTTCGATCGCCTTGGCGCAGCGCTGCCGAGCGCTCGATCATGTGTTCGGCGCTCGCCGTCCGTTCGCTCGAGATGCCCTCGCGGTAGACGCGCCCGAGCACGCTCGCGAGTGTCGACATGACCGTTTCGGGACAGGTCTCGGCCTGCGCGGCGCGGGCGCGGGTGCCTGCCGCCACCTCCGAGCCGCAGCCCGCCAGCGCCACCAGCAGCATGAGCAGGAGCAGGGCCCGCCCCCGCGTCAGCCCCTTTCGGGGGTTCCGCCCCCCGGCGATCGATCTCACAGCTGTCAATCCTAAGATGCGCGGCCGCGCCGGCGCGCCATGCAGCCCTCGGCTCCCGCGTCGCTCCGATCCGGCCTCGGCGGCTGCCCGCCCGCGCCGTTCCGTCCCGGGCGCGCCCCGGCCCAGGGTTCTCAGATAGGTTGGAGCCCGTGCCCACGGTCCTGATCACAGGCGCTTCGACTGGGATCGGCCAGGCGACCTCGCTGCGGCTGGCGCGCGCGGGCTGGACGGTGCTCGCGGGGGTCCGAAAGAGCGAGGACGGGCAGCGGCTGGCGGCCGAAGGGCCCGACGGGCGGATCGAGCCGTTGCAGCTGGACGTCACCGACGCTGCGCAGATCGCGGCGGCGGCCGCGCGCGTGGGGGAGGGCGGTCTCGACGCGCTCGTCAACAACGCCGGCATGGGAATCGGCGGGCCACTGGAGGTGCTCACCGACGAGGAATGGCGCCGTCAGTTCGACGTCAACTTCTTCGGTCAGATCGCGGTCACGCGGGCGCTGCTGCCGGCGCTGCGCCGGGCGCGTGGACGGATCGTCTTCATCTCCTCGATCGGCGGCCGCGTGGCGATGGGCTTCAACGGTCCGTACGCGGCCTCCAAGCACGCGATCGAGGCCGTCGGCGACGCGCTGCGCGTCGAGCTGCACAACTCCGGCGTCCAGGTCGCGCTGATCGAGCCGGGCTCGGTTGCGACGCCGATCTGGGACAAGAGCCGGGGCGAGGCCGAGCGGCTGACGATCCCGCCGGATCTCCAGCAGCAGTACGGGAGCGTGGCCGCGAAGCTCGACAAGGTGCTCGAGGAGACCGGCAAGCGGGGCATCCCGCCCGAGGCGGTCGCCGAGACGATCGAGAAGGCGCTGACGGCGTCGCGGATGCCCTCACGGGTGCTGGTGGGCAGGGACGCGAAGATGATGCTTGCCCTCAGGCGCGTGCTCCCCGACCGCGTCTTCGACCGCATCGTCCGCTCCCGGCTCGGCCTCTGAGCTCCCGGGCCGCCGGGCCGGCCTTCTCGCGGACGCCCTGGCTGCCGAGCTCGCGTCCGCTGCCGATCGTCAGGACGGCGGCTGGTACACCGCCAGCCACGCGAACAGGCTGGTGGTCGCGGCCTGCGTCTGGATCATGCCCGGCTTCGGGGCGTTGGCGGCGGACAGCGTCTCCCCGCTCCAGCCCCTGAGGTAGAGCCCGTTGGCGTCGAGCGCGCGTGCCTGCGCGTCGCGGGCGTTGTCGGCAGCCATCCGGTAGAGAGTCGGGTCGCCTTCCAGTGCGTACAGGGCGAGCATCCACTGCAGATAGATCGCGTCGTACTGGGGCGAGAAGTCGAGCAGGTAGCCGAACCGCGACAGCGACCTTTCCTTCAGCTGGTGTGCGAAGGCGCATTCCCCGGGGCTCGCGGTCAGGCGGCAGAACGTCGCCTGCGCGTAGATCAGCGGCCCCTCGATGTAGTCCACCGGCGTCGGGTTGACCGAGCTGTCCGCGTGCAGGCCGCTGGCCGCGTTCATGCCCGCGGTGCTCGCCCACCCCAGGAAGCGGCGGGCCTCCGAGAGCGCGAATGCCGAGTGGGTCTGCTGGTAGAGCAGAACCGCGAGCAGCGTGTCGGCGGCGATCGCAGGGCCGGACTTGAACGGGTGCTCGGTGTTCCACCAGATGCCCCCCGTGGCGGGCGCCCAGCCCGCGGCGGCGACGTAGCGCAGTGCCCGTTCGGCGTCTGCGAGCAGGCGCCGGCTGCCCGTCGCGCGATAGGCCTCCAGGAACGCGAGCCCCCACCAGCCGTTGTCGTCGAACCAGGTCTCGGTGTTCGCGGTGCGGTCGCCGGGGTAGGGGGAGTAGCCGGGCACCGGGCGCAGGCCGCGGTTCAGGTAGCGCTCGGCGCCCGCGGCGAAGCGCCGCACGGCGGCACGGTGCGCCGGCGTCGGCGAGGCGATCGCGATCGCGTCCAGCGACTGGAACAGCGGCACGATGTCCCAGATCGTCGCCAGCGGGTAGCGGTCGCGGTCGCCGAGGCGCGAGTCGTACCAGCCCAGGCGCCGGTCGCGCCAGCGCGCCTGCGCGACGGCCACGCCGTGTTCGGCCAGGCCCAGATAGCGCTGCTGGGCGGCGCTCAGCGGCGCCCGGGCGGCCGTGGCCGAGGAGGCGCAGGCGCACACGAGCGCGAATCCGCCGAGCAGGGCGATGAACTTCCTTCTCATTCCCACCCACAACCCAACCGGGGGGCATACGTCGCGGTCGCAGCTACCGTGACCGGACCGATGTCCCATGGAGACAGCCAAGCCACGGCGCTCGACCGTGCGGCGGTGCCGACCCCGCCCTCGGAATGGCGCGCCTGGGCGCTCGCCTCGTGCGTCGCGGCGACCGGCCTGGCCGTGCTCGTGGCTGTGCTCATCGGCGCCGTCGGGCGCCGTGCGAGCGCGGCGCCCCCGCCGGTGCCGACCGTTGCCGCGACGCCCCAGGTGGGCGTGGCCGCGGCGAGCGCGGCGGCGGGCGCGAACGCCGCAGCGATCGTGGCCCGTCCGAGCACCGCGCAGCAGCGCGCGGCCGCGCGACGGCTCGCGACGCCACGGCCCGGCGCCGCCGGGGCTCCGCAGGTGCACATCGAACGGCGCTGGATGGAAGGCTTCTATCCGATCTACGGGACGGCGCAGGCGACGTTCAAGGTCGACTGGCTGCTGCTCGCCTCGATCCACATGCAGGAGTCGGCGTTCTCCACTGCTCCCGGGACCTACGCCGGGCTCAACTTCGCCGGCTGCTGCGGCGGGCCGATGCAGTTCAACGTCACCAACGGTCCGGTGACGACGTGGGATCTGGTCAAGGACAGCTACATCTACGGGCACCGGCCCGCTCGCTACGACCACATGACCGCCCGGCACCCGTCGATCTACGACGATTTCGACGCGGTGATGGCGGCCGGACGCCTGCTGTCGGCGGACGGGGCCGGGATGGCGCTCGACGGCTCGGCTTGGGCGGCCGCCTACGACTACTACGGGCACGACGCGACCGGCGTGGCCTACGCGGACCGCGTGCTCGCGCGCGCGATCGGCTGGTCGCAGCACGGCTTCTGCATCAACTGCGGCGTGAGCGCGTCGCTCGTGGCCGCCGTGCACGCCGCCTACGGCGCGCCGGTGCAGGCGGCGCTCGAAGCGCCGGCGCCCGCGCGTCATCCGGCGCGCCGGAAGCAGGGGAAGGCCGGGCCGGCGCTCCATGCCGGCCCGGGGAAGACGGGGAGCCACCGCGGCTAGCCGCCGCGATGGCCCTCCTCCCTCCTCGCCGGTCTAGGCCTGCGCGAGCAGCTCGCCGGCGACGCGGTCCGTCGCGCCGGCGGTGCCGCCGAGCAGTCGCCGCGAGAGCTGCGCGCGGCGGAAGTACAGCGGGGCGTCGTGCTCCCAGGTGGCACCGATGCCTCCGTGCACCGAGATCATCGTGCGCGCGGCGTCGTCGAGCGCTTTGCCGGCGACCGAGCGTGCCGCGCTCGCGGCCAGCGGGAACTCGCCGGGAGAGCCGTGGCGCGCCCAGCCCGCGTAGTAGAGCAGCGAGCGGCCGTTCTCCAGCTCGCGCAGCACCTCGGTGAGCGAGTGCTTGACGGCCTGGTAGGAGCCGATCGCGCGCCCGAAGGTGAAGCGCTCCTTCGCGTAGGCGACCGACACGTCCAGCGCCGTCTCGACGCTGCCGAGCGACTCGGCGGCGATCAGCGACTGCGCGAGGTGCCAGGCGGCCGCGAGCGTCTCCTCGGGCGTGTCGAGCACCGTCGCCGGAGCGCCGGAGAGCGTCACGTGGCCGAGCGAGCGGGTCGAGTCGTAGCGCTCGACGGCCTCGATGCTGACGCCCTGCGCGCCCGGTCTCGATCGCGACGCCGACGGGCTTGCCGCCGTCGAGCGCCACGCCCACCAGCAGGTCCGCGCCCGGAGCGTCCGGGACGAAGTACAGCGTGCCGCTGACAGTGCCGCCGCTCAGCGTCGGCGCCGCGCCCCGCTCGATCCCGCTCGCGGGGTCCACGGTCCAGCCTGCGACCACGTCGCCGGGCGGGGAGACCGGGAGGAACGCCGCGCGCTTGTCGCCGGTGGCGAGCTCGTCGATCATGGGCTTCTCGCCCGCCGATGCGTCGAGGATCGCGCTGGCCGGCAGGTGGCCGAGCAGCGGAACGCCCGCGATCACGCGGCCGCACTCGCCGAGCACCAGCATCGCGTCGAAGGCGTCGAGCCCGGCGCCGCCGTGGTCCTCGGAGATCAACAGGCCCGGCCAGCCGGCCTCACAGGCGGTCGGCCAGAGGTCCGGCAGCGCCTGCTCGTCGCCGTCGAGCGCCTCGCGGGCGGCCTCCAGCGTCTTGAAGCGCGAGAGCGCGCCACGGGCGGCCTCGCGCAGGAACACCTGCTCGTCGGAGAGTGCCAGGTTCATGCCGCCGCCCCTTCCTTGCTGCGCAGCTCCGAGAACGGGATGCCCTTGTCCAGGCGCGGCTCGGGCGGCAGCCCGAGGACGCGCTCGCCGATCGTGTTGCGAAGGATCTCTTCGGTCCCGCCGGCCGACTTCAGGCCGGGCAGGAACGAGATCATGTACGCCCACTCGCTGTCCTCTTTGAGCGCGTCGGGACCCAGCACGTCGGCGATCAGGTCGCCGGCCTTGATCGCGCCGCTGACGATCGTGACCTTGGCGAGGCCCGCCTCGGGGCCCGGCACCTGGCCTTTCTGAAGCGCCGTCAGAGTGCGGTAGCCGGTGAAGCGGATCGCGAGCAGTTCGGCCGCGATCTCGCCGAGCCGGTGGCGGACCTCCGGGTCGCGGCGCGCGCCCTCGTCGGCCGCCAGCGCCGAAGCGAAGCGCGTCGAGTTGTAGCCCATGCCCTCGCTGCCGAGCCCGATCGTGACGCGCTCGAACATGAGCGTCGTGAGCGCCGTGCCCCAGCCGTTGCCGACGCCGCCGACGGCCGCACCCTCGTCCAGCGCGACGTCGTCGAAGAAGACCTCGTTGAACTCGGCCTCGCCGGAGATCTGGCGCAGGCCGCGCACGGTCACGCCCTCGGCGTCCATCGGCACGATGAACATCGTCAGGCCCTTGTGCTTCGGGACATCGGCGTCCGTGCGGGCGAGCAGCAGGCCGTAGGAGGCGAACTGCGCGTTCGTGGTCCAGACCTTCTGGCCCGACAGGCGCCAGCTGCCGTCCTCCTGCTGGCGCGCGCGGGTCTGCACGGCCGCGAGGTCCGAGCCCGCGGCGGGCTCGGAGAACATCTGGCACCAGACCTCATCGCCGTGCAGCAGCGGCGCGAGGTAGCGGCTCTTCTGCTCGTCGTTGCCGTGGGCGATGATCGTCGGGCCGAGCATCCCGACGCCGATCGCGTCGAGGATCCCGGGGACTTTGGCGCGGGCGATCTCCTGGTTGGCGGTCACCTGCTCGATCGGCCCGAGGCCCTGGCCGCCGTACTCCTTCGGCCATGTCAGGCCGGCGAGCCCGCCCTCGGCGAGCTTGCCCTGCCAGACGCGGCGAGCGGCGATGATCTCGTCCTCGTCCTTGATGGCGTCGGGGCCCGAGATGACGGGGGCTTCAGCTTTGTGCTCCTCGAGCCAGCTGCGCACCTGGGCGCGGAACGCGGCCTGCTCTG
Organism: uncultured Solirubrobacteraceae bacterium; assembly: GCA_963738815.1. Lineage (GTDB taxonomy): Bacteria > Actinomycetota > Thermoleophilia > Solirubrobacterales > Solirubrobacteraceae > Palsa-744. Next base: position 46,128 of record CAVTXW010000001.1, on the reverse strand, counting down.
GTGTGTCGTCGAGATCCACGGCGGGGCCTCCTCCTTTGGCTGACTGGCCAGTCAACTTTGCAACAGAGAACGGTAGCCGACCGCGGGCAAGGGCGGCGCCACCCCCTCGCGGCCCTCGAGACGGGCGCCCCCGGCCCGCTGCGCGACGCACCCTGGCGCCGGCCGCGAGGCCCAGCGCGATGCTCAGGCGCCCGGCGGCATCGGCGGCTCGGTGGGGATGCGCTCGTGGTAGACGTGCTCGAAGCCGCGGTCGAGCAGCTGTTTGGCCTGTGTCCCCGGTGCCATCGAGTTGAGCACCACCACGCCGAGCTTCACGCCGCCGCGCTCGGCGGTCGCGACCAGACAGCGCCCGGCGGCGTCGGTGAAGCCGGTCTTCAGCCCGGTCGTGCCGGGGTAGTGGTAGATCAGCAGCGGGTTGTTGTTGTAGAGGTAGAGCTTGCCGCCCTTGATCGGGAACGGCAGCACCGCCGAGAGCGTGTGCGTGACGCGCGCGATCCGCGGCTGGGCGAGGTCGACATGGGCCAGCATCGCCAGGTCGGCCGCGCACGAGAAGTTGCCCTGATCGACGTAGCCCGAGGGCGAGGAGTAGCGCGTGCAGCCCATCCCGAGCCGCGCGGCTTCCGCGTTCATGCGCTGCACGAACGCGCGCTCGCTGCCAGAGATGTGCTGGGAGAGGGCGATCGCCGCGTCGTTGCCGGACGGCAGCAGCAGGCCGTACAGCATCGTCTCCAGGCGCACGTGCTTGTGCAGCGGCAGCACGCCGACCTTCGAGCCCGCCGCCGCGACCGCCGCCTTGGTGACGAGGACCTTCGCCCCGGGCGGCGCCGACTCGACGGCGATGCAGCGCCGTCATCATCTTCGTCAGGCTTGCGATGCGCACGCGTTCGTAGACGTTGTGCTGCCAGAGCACCTGGCCCGTTTCGAGGTTGAAGAGGATGCCGGCACGCGGGGGATGGCGGAAGCTGACCTGGATCGGGTCTGACGCCGGGTCGGAGATCCCCCGCAACGCCAGCGCCGGCGGGCCGAGCGCGAGCCCGGACGGCGAGCGGCTCGGCGCCTTCGCCGTCGCGCCGCCGCCGTGCCCCGCGCCGTGCGAGGCCGGAGCGGGGTGGTGGGAGGAGCCCTGGCGCAGGGCGATCACGACCGCGGCGCCGACACAGATCGCGACCAGCAGCACCAACGCGCCGATCCGCCGCCGCCGGCGGCGGCGCGCCGCCTCCTGGCGACGCAGCCGGCTCTGGTCGGGGGTCATGAAGGGAGCGGTGCTCATCGCCCCGGAGGATTGCGCAGCGCGCCGACGATTCCCACCGCCAACAGGACGAGGATGAAGACCGAGAGGACGGTTGCGACGGTGACGCCCTGTTCGGTCGCGGCGACCACGGTCAGGAAGGCGAAGCCGGAGATGAACACCAGCGCGGCCGCCAGAACCGCCGTCCTCATCGTGTCGCCCCGCGAGGCGACACAGCGCTCATGCGAGGCCGACCGCAGGACTGCCGCCGCGCGGGGGCACGCGCTTCGCGAACGCGCGGATCGTGGCGAGCCCGAACAGGAAGCCGCCGATGTGGGCGAAGTAGGCGACGCCTTCGCTGCCCGCTGAGTTGATCGCGCCGGCGATCCCGTCGAGGACGAACCAGACGCCGAGCAGGACGAATGCCGGGATCTCGACGATCGTGAAGAAGAAGATGATGAAGATCAGCGTGGTCACGCGCGCACGGGGATAGAGCAGGATGTAGCCGCCGAGGACGGCCGCGATCGCACCGGAGGCGCCGAGCGTCGGGTCGGTCGAGCTCGGTCCGGCGGCGACCTGCGCGGCGAGCGCGACGATCCCGCCGAGGACGTAGAAGCAGGCAAAGCGAGGCCGGCTCATCGCGTCCTCGACGTTGGGTCCGAAGACGGCAAGGAACAGCATGTTGCCGAAGATGTGCAGGAAGCCGCCGTGCAGGAACATCGAGCTGAACGCCGTGATCCAGGTCGCGGGCTGCGGAGCCGGCGTGCCGCTGACGCCCGGCTGTCCCTGGCAGGCGACGGTGCTCGCGCTGCCGCCCGGCAGCGTGTGCGTGATCAGTTCGCAGTGGTCGCCGGGGTGCGTGAGCTCGTAGGGGATCGCGCCCCATCGCACCGCGGTCCGCTCGGTCGGGCCCCCGAAGAAGCTCCCGCCGTGACGGATCTCCAGCAGGTAGACGATCACGTTGATGACGACGATCGCGATTGTCACGACCGGCACCCGCGAGAGCGGGATGTTGTCTCTCAGGGGGAAGATCGCGCGAGCTTAGTGGGGGGCAGGTTCGCGAAGGCCGGTGGGCACGAGGAGGCCGATCTCACTCGCCGATTCGGTGTTGATCGCGTCTGCGATCGAAGAGCCGGGCGCCCACCGGCTCGCAACCGCCGACCCGGACGTGCTCGTCGTCGCGGGCAAGAGAACCTGGCGACGGTCGCGCTGCCCGGGCAGGGCTGACGCTAGGCGCTCGCCGCCAGCGGCCCGACGCCCTCCGCGCGCTGCGGCACGTGCTGGTCGGCGTGGTAGCTGGAGCGCACCAGTGGCCCGGCCGCGACGTGGTCGAAGCCGAGGGCGTAGGCGGCCGCCTCGAGCGCGGCGAACTCGTCCGGGTGCCAGTAGCGGACGACGGGCAGGTGGCGCTCGGAGGGGCGCAGGTACTGGCCGACGGTGAGGACGCGGACGCCCGCCTCGCGCAGCGCCGCGAAGGTCTCGACCATCTCATCGTGGGTCTCGCCGAGGCCCACCATCAGGCCCGACTTGGTGACGACCTCGCCCTCTCCCATCTGCCCCGCCATCCGCAGCACGCGGCACGAGCGCTTGAACTGCGAACCGCGGCGGGCCAGGGGATACAGGCGCGGCACCACCTCGACGTTGTGGTTGAAGACGTCGGGGCGCTCGGCGATCACCTTCGCGAGCGGCATCTCCTGGCCCTGGAAGTCGGGCGTGAGCACCTCGACCTGGCAGTCCGGGGCCTGGCGGCGGACCTGGCGGATCACGCCTACGAACGCAGAGGCGCCCTTGTCGGGCAGGTCGTCGCGATCGACGGAGGTGATGACCGCGTGACGGAGCCCCATGCGCGCGATCGAGCGGGCTACGCGCGCGGGCTCGAGCGGGTCGTTCCAGGTCGGCTTGCCCGTCTTGACGTTGCAGAAGCCGCAGCGGCGCGTGCAGGTGTCGCCGAGGATCATGAACGTGGCGGTGCCGCGCTCCCAGCACTCGCCGACGTTGGGGCAGGCGGCCTCCTGGCAGACGGTGTGCAGGTTCTCGGAGCGGATCAGCTCGGTCAGCTCGCGGTAGCGCTCGCCGCCGGGAGGCGGGACCTTGAACCAGGGCGGCTTGCGCTCGCGAAGCGGACGCACGTCGGGCCCGAGGACCGTCAGCGGGTCGATCCCGCCGGGGTTGGCGCGGGAGCGTGTCGCGCTCACGCGGGCACCGCCTCGGGGTTCTTTCTGCTGGGCTCCGGCCCTGGCGGGCCTCCGCTGTGGTTTATCGCGGCGGGGAGACCGAGCCTGGCTGGGGTGACGATGCGCTGCCGCGCGCCGTGCCCGGAGCAGAACGCGAACGCCATCCGCTTGCGGAAGCACGCGATGCCCTCGCCCGCTCCTTCGGACTCGACGGCGAGCGAGGTCATCTGCACGTCCGGGAGCCCGCAGGCGACCACCCATGAGAACGGCTCGAGGTCGTTCTCGACGTTGACCGCGAAGCCGTGCGTCGAGATCCCGCGCGAGACGTGCACGCCGAGCGAGGCGATCTTGCGCTCACCGGTCCAGACGCCCGTGTAGTCGGGGCCGTCCTCGACGCGCCCGCGCGCCTGCACGCCCGTCTGGGCGAGCGCGGCGACGATCGCCCGCTCCATCGTGCGCAGGTGCTCGATCACGTCGGGCGCGGCCATGATCGGATAGCCGACGAGCTGGCCCGGGCCGTGGTAGGTGACGCGCCCGCCGCGATCGGTGGCATGCACCTCGATCCCTTTCGCGGCGTAGAACCCGCGCGGGAATGGCAGCTCCTCGGCGGCGGCGCGGCGTCCGACGGTGTAGGTCGGGGGGTGCTCCAGGAGGAGCAGGAGGTCGGGCAGCTCGCCGGCCTGGCGCTCCGCGCGCAGGCGCTCCTGGATCGCGATGCCCTGTGCGTAGGGGACAGTGCCCAGGTGACAGACCCAGATCTCGTGTCCCGACGAAGCGCGCGTCTCGCTCATCTGCTCGCATCCAGCCTAGCGGCCGCCCGGAGTCGGGCTGTGGGCGTGGCCGTTCGTGCATCCGATGCCGGCAAGGACCGGCGGCCCGCGCGTCCCGCCGGTGGGAGGCTGCCCCGAAGGCCCTAGAGCGTAAGCGCCGCGGGCGCCTGCAGCAGCTCGCGCACGCGCGCCAGGAACAGCGCCGCTTCGGCGCCGTAGAGGATGCGGTGATCGCACACGAGCGTGAGCGTGAGCATCGAGCGCGCGACGATCTCGCCCGCGTCGTCGACGACCGCGCGGCGAGCCAACGCGCCGACGGACATGATCGCGGCCTGGGGCGGGTTGATGATCGCCGCGAAGGCGCTGACCCCGAACATGCCGAGGTTCGAGACGGTGAAGGTGCCCCCGCCGAGCTCGGGCGGCGTGATCGCTTTGGAGCGCACGCGCTCGGCCAGCGAGCGGGTTTCGCGCGCGATCTCGCCGAGCGCCTTGGTGTCGGCGTCGAACACGGTCGGCACCACGAGCGCGTCGTCGGCCGCGACCGCGACGCCGACGTTCACGCGCGAGTGCAGCAGCACGCGGCCGTCGCGGTAGCTGCCGTTGGCGGCCGGGTGCTCGCGCAGCGCGAGCGCGCACGCCTTGACGACCATGTCGTTGTAGGTGGGCGCGACCTCGGCGCCCTCGCGGGCGATCTGCTTGAGCTGCTCACGGAGGCGCACACACTCGTCCATGCCGACCTCGATCTGGACGCTGAAGTCGGGGACCGTGGCCTTCGACTCGGCCATCCGCCGTGCGACGGTCTGCTGCAGCTTCGTCAGCTCGACCTCGGTGGTGGTGCCCTTGGCTGTGGCGACGGCCTCCGCCATCGGGGCGGCGGCTCCGGGCGCCGGCGCAGCGTCCCCCTCGACGTCGGCCTTCACGATGCGCCCGCCCGGGCCCGTGCCGGACACCGAGGCGAGATCGAGGCCCCGCTCGGTGGCGATCCTCCGCGCGAGCGGCGAGGCCTTCACGCGGCCCGCGCCCTCGTCGTCGGGCGCGGGCGGCGCGCTCGGCGCCGTCACTCCGGGCGCGGGCGCAGCCGCGGGCGTGTCATCGCCCACGGCAGTGGGCGTCGCAGCGGCCGATCCCCCTTCCCCATCGCCGCCCGCCGCGTCACCCACACGCGCGATCGTCGCGCCGACCGGGAGGGTGTCTCCCTCGCCTGCGAGCAGCTTCAGCGTCCCCGCCTGGTCGGACTCGTAGACCATCGTCGCCTTGTCGGTCTCGATCTCGACCAGCTCCTCGCCGCGCGCCACCTCCTCGCCGTCGGCCTTCAGCCAGCGCAGGATCGTGCCCTCCTCCATCGTGTCCGAGAGGCGCGGCATCACGATCTCGCTCACCGGGCGGCTCCGTCCCGGCCGAGCGTGGCCAGCACAGCCGCGACGACCTGCGGCTCGTGCGGGTAGGCGATGTCCTCGAGGGGCTTGGAGTACGGCATCGGGACGTCCGCGCCCGTGACCCGCTGCACCGGCGCGTCGAGGTCGTCGAAGGCCTGTTCGCCGATCAGCGCCGCGAGGTTGGCACCGACCCCGCCGTGGGGCCAGCCCTCCTCGACGATCACACAGCGGTTGGTGCGCCGCACCGAGCCGAGGATCGTGTCGAGGTCGAGCGGACGCAGCGTGCGCGGGTCGATCACCTCCGCCTCGATGCCGTGCTCGGCCGACAGCGTCGCAGCCGCGCGCTCGGCCGTCAGCGCCATCCGCGAGATGCCGACGATCGTCACGTCCGAGCCCTCGCGCGCGACCCGCGCCTCGCCGAAGCGGACGAGGTGCTCCTCGTCGTCGGGGACCTCGCCGCGCATCCCGTACAGCGACTCGTGCTCGATGAAGACGACCGGGTTCTCGTCGCGGATCGCGGTCTTGAGCAGCCCCTTCGCGTCCGCGGGCGTCGCCGGGACCGCCACCAGGAGTCCCGGCACCTGCAGGTACAGAGCCTCGAAGCAGTGCGAGTGCGTGGGCCCGAGCTGGTGGCCGGCGCCCTGCGGCATCCGCACCACCAGCGGCACTCGCGCCTGGCCGCCGAACATGTAGTGGATGTGCGCGGCGTGGTTGACGATCTGGTCGAACGCCAGCAGCGAGAAGTTGATCGTCATCAGCTCGACCACCGGGCGCAGGCCGGCCATCGCCGCGCCGACCCCCATGCCGACGATCGTGTTCTCGGAGATCGGCGTGTCGCGCACGCGACGCTCGCCGAACTCCTCGAGCAGCCCGTCGGTGACCTTGAACGCGCCGCCGAAGACACCGATGTCCTCGCCCATCAACATCACCCGCTCGTCGCGCCGCAGCTCCTCTCGCAGCGCCGCCCCGAGCGCCTCGCGATAGCGGATCTCGCTCGCCGCGCCCGCCATCAGCCGCCCGCCGCCCGGCGCTGGTCCTCGGCGCCCGGCTCCCCGCCCTCTTCGCCGGCGGCGAGCGCGCTGGTCAGCTGCTGGGGGATCTCGTCGTTGGCGGCGTCGAGCCCGTCGGTCGCGCCGGGTCCGGCCGCGCGCTCCTCGGTCGTCTCGACCGAGTACCAGCCCTGTGCGGAGTCCCCGATCACGTAGACGTCGTCGAACAGCTCGCCCGGCTCGGGGAACGGCGAGGCGTCGGCGAACTCGACCGCGGCGTCCACGCGCGCGATCGCCGCGGCGTCGATCGCCTCGAGCTCGCCCCCGTCCAGCACGCCCTCGGCCACCAGCCGCTCGCCGAAGGACGGGATCGGATCCCGTCGCCGCCAGGATTCCACCTCGTCCTTGGTGCGGTACTGCTCGGGGTCGGCCATCGAGTGGCCGCGGAAGCGGTACGTCACGGCCTCGATCAACAGCGGCCGGCGCTCCTCGCGCACCCGCTCCACCGCTTCGGCGACGACCGCGTGCGTGTCCAGCACGTCCATCCCGTCGCAGCGCATCCCCGGGACGCCCAGGCTCTCGCCCTTGCGCTGCAGGTCTGTGACCGCAGAGTGGCGCCCGAGCGCGGTGCCCATGCCGAACTGGTTGTTGGTCACCATGAAGACCACGGGCAGCCGCCACAGCGCCGCGAGGTTGAGCGTCTCGCCGAACGTCCCCTGGTTGGAGGCGCCGTCGCCGAACTGGCAGAGCGTCACCTCGTCACGCCCTGAGTAGTCGCTGCACATCGCGATCCCGGCCGCGATCGGCAGGTTGCCGCCGACGATGCCGTAGCCGCCCATGAAGCGCCGGCCGAGGTCGAACATGTGCATCGAGCCGCCGCGCCCGTGGCAGACGCCGTCCTTGCGACCGAACAGCTCGGCCATCACGTTCTCCGGCGGCGTGCCCCGCACGAGCGCATGGCCATGCGAGCGGTAGGTGGAGATCAGGTAGTCGCTGTCGCGCAGCGCTCGCGCGCTGCCGACGATCGTCGCCTCCTCGCCGATCGAGAGATGAAGGAAGCCGCCGATCTTCGCGCGGGCGTACTGCTCGCCCGCTCGCTCCTCGAAGCGGCGGATCAGCGTCATCGTCTCCAGCCACTCGCGGGCCTTCTCGGGCGGGGGGAGGGCTCGCGTCGAGGTGGCTGCCATCAGGACTCCACCGTACCCCAGCGGGCCCTGAACTCCTCGGCGTCGAGGCTGTTCAGGTCCGAACGCATCTCGCGCGCGAGCTTGGAGGCAGCGTGCGGGGGACGGTCCAGGAGCACGATCGCTTCGCCGCTGGAGATCTCGACGAGCTCGATGTGGTCGACCCTGTTCGGGTCGGCCAGCAGCGCGGGCGCGCGCCCGCCGCGCGTCAGGATCAGCCGGTAGGCGTCCTTCGCCCTCATCGGCTGTGATGGATCGTGAGCCCGGCAGCGGCGGGCGCGGCGCTGCCGAGCGCGGCCGCGGCCTCTGGAAGGGCGCGCTCGCCGTGGAACACGCGCCCGCCCGCGAGGACCGCCGGCACGTCGCGGACGCCGGCCCGCGCCGCCTCGGCGGTCGCCGTCTCGAGCTGCTCGGCGACCGAGCGCAGCGCGGCGCCCCGCAGCACGGCCGCGGGATGCATCTCGCACGCCGCCGCGGCGATCAGCACCGAGTCCTCATCGGCGAGGGAGCGCCCGCCCGCGAAGGCCTGGCGGAACGCCGCCTGCGCGAACGGCACGGCGCGCCCGATCGACTTCGCGTAGGTCGCGACGCGCATCGCGAGCGCGCTGTCGAACGGGAACGGCTCGGGCCAGCGAAGCGGCTGCAGGGAGAGCTCGCGGGCGCGGCGCTCGACCTCCTCGCGGAACGCGTCCTGCTCGGTGCGGCAGCGCGAGGCTTCGAAGGTCTCGCCGCCCGGCAGCGCCGCGGCGCGGACCGGGATCCACTCGACAGGCACACCCGCGCCTGCGAAGACCGCGAGCGCCTGCTCCGCCGCCAGATAGGCGAGCGGGCTCGCGAGGTCGAAGTAGAAGGCGGAGCCAGCCGGCATCGACCGGAGCCTCTCAGCCGTGGATCAGCCAGCCGTCGGCGGCGCGGCCGGCTTCCATCACCGCCTCGGACAGCGTCGGGTGGCCGTGGATGATGCGGCCGAGCTCGGGGAAGCCGCCCTCGAGCGCTCGCACGTTGACGAGCTCCTGGATCAGCTCGGTCGCGCGCGAGCCGACGATGTGGCCGCCGAGCAGCTCGCCGTAGCGCTTCTCGCCCACGACCTTGACCAGGCCGGTGCGGTCGCCGTAGACGGTGCCGCCGCCGACCGCCCCGTAGGGAACCTTGCCGACGACCACGTCATGTCCCTGCTCGCGCGCCTGCTCCTCGGTGAGGCCGAAGGAGCCGACGTTCGGCGTGCAGAAGGTCGCACGCGGGATGTCCACGTAGGGGATCGGGTGCGTCTGAAGCCCGGCGATGTCCTCCGCCGCGATGATGCCCTCATCGGAGGCCTTGTGTGCGAGCGCGGGCCCGTGGACGAGGTCGCCGATCGCGTAGATGCCCGCGCGCGAAGTGCGCTGCGCGCCGTCCACTTTGACCAGGCGCCCATCGAGTTCGATCCCCGCCTCGGCGAGGCCGAGTCCCTCGACGTCGGCCGCGCGCCCCGCGGCGATCACGACGTAGTCGACCTCCGCGCGCTCCTCGCCGTATGAGAACGACACCCCGCCGTCGCTCGCCTGCACGTCGCCGATCGGCGTTTTCGTGCGGATGTCGATCCCCTGGCGCTTGAGACCGCGCTCGACGAGGCGCGAGATGTCCTTGTCCTCGGCAGGCAGCGCGCTGTCGGCCGCCTCGAGCAGGATCACCTCGCTCCCCAGACGGACGAAGCCGGATGCGATCTCGGCGCCGGAGGCGCCGCAGCCGACCACCGCGAGGCGCGCGGGGAGCTCCTGCAGCGCCCACGCCTCCTCGGTGCCGAGCACGCGGCCGCCGAGCTCGACGCCGGGAACGCCGAGCGGGACGGAGCCCGTCGCGAGGATCACGCTGCCCGCGCCGATCACCTGCTCGGCGCCGTCGGCGGCGAGCACGCGCACGTCGCCTTCGGCCGTGAGCGCGGCGTCGCCCGCGATCATGTCGATGCCGTTCTTCTTGAACAGCCCCGACACGCCCGACGTGAGCGTTTCGACGACCTTGGCGCGGCGCGCCTGGATCGCCGCGTAGTCCACCTCGACCGAGCCGACCTGCACGCCGAAGTCGCCGGCCTCGCGCACCTCGCTCAGCAGGTCGGCCGAGCGCAGCACCGCCTTGGCGGGGATGCACGCGTAGTTCAGGCAGCGCCCGCCGACCTTGTCGCGCTCGACAACGGCTGTCTTCTTGCCGAGCTGCGCGGCCCTGATCGCGGCCACGTAGCCGCCGGGGCCCGAGCCGATCACGATCACCTCGTAAGAGCTCTCTGCCATGCGGGGCCCACCCTATCGCGCCCCCGAGGCCGGCACGGAGCGCCGGCTGACTCGCGAACGGCGGCTAGGAGGCGTCGCGCCGCTCGCCGGCCTGGATCCGGCCCATCACGCGCACGAGCTTCCAGAACAGCCAGCCGCCGAGGCCGATCGCGACGGTGCAGACGAGCGCGGCCACGATCGTCGAGGCCACCACGAGCGCGAGCGCGGTGACGATGATCTGGAAGGCGAGCAGCGCCTCGAAGGACAGCACCGCCCAGTAGCGCCCTTTCCACATCCCCTGGGCCAGCGCGGCGAGCACGACCGCGATCAGGATCGCGCCGGGGACCGAGCCGCCGTGGCGGCTGAGGTCGTGGACCGAGAGCGCGCCGGCGATCACCGCCGCCGCCAGCACCGCGCAGAGCGCAATCGCCACGAGCAGCGGCGCCGGCCGCTCGCCGGGGGCGAGGGGCTCGAGCGCCGCGCGCGCAGCCTGCTCGCGTGCGCCGCGAGTAGGACGCCCGCCCTCCGGCGCGGGCGGCTCCTGGACGGGGGCGCGATCGGCGGGGGGACCGCTCGCGCCGCTCATCGTCACGTGCGCGCCCCGCCGAGCTTCTCGCTCAGCTCCCGCGCCGCGGCCTCCGGGTCCGCGGCGTCGGCGATCGCGCGCAGCACGACCACCCGTCCGGCGCCTGCCTCGGTGACCTCGGCGATGTTGCCGGCGTCCAGGCCGCCGATCGCGAAGAACGGCACGCGCGCATGGGCCGCGGCATAGCGGACCAGCTCCAGGCCGACCGCGGGACGGCCCTCCTTGGTCGGCGTCTCGTGCACCGGTCCCACCCCGATGTAGTCGACGAGCGCCGGGTCCACCGCGTCGATCTCGGCCTCGGCGTGGGTCGACAGGCCGATCAGCATCTCGGGCCCGACGAGCTCGCGAACCGCCTCCACGGGCATGTCGTCCTGCCCGACGTGGACACCGTCGGCCTGGACCTCCGCCGCGACCGCCGGACGATCGTTGACGATGAACAGCGCCCCGATCCGCTCGCAGAGGGCGCGCATGGCGTGCGCGACCGCCGCCAGCTCGTCATCGGCAAGACGCTTCTCGCGAAGCTGGACGATGTCCGTTCCCCCCGCGACGGCGGCGCGCAGCAGGTCGGGCAGGCGCCCGGCGTCGGGCGGCTCCCCCGGCACGCCGCAGACGAGGTACAGACGGCTCGCCTGCAGGCGCGCGCGCCGATCGGCTCCGGCTCGGTCTCCTGGCATCGCCGCAAGAGTCTCGCACGGCCGAGGCGGGCGTTCGGGCGCTGAGCGGCGCGGCGGCGAGCGCGCCCGGCGCCCGGGCGTCGCTCCCGGCGGCGGGCGCGGACTAGCATCAACCCCATGGGCAGCGAAGGCGCACGAGAGGTGCTCGTCGTCGGCGGCGGCGTGATCGGCCTCGCCACCGCCTGGCGGGCCGCCGGCCGCGGCATGACGGTCACGCTGATCGAGCGCGACGGCGTCGGTGAAGGCACCTCGCGCGTCGCCGCGGGCATGCTCGCCCCGGTTGCCGAGGTCGAGTTCGGCGGCGCGGGGCGCCGGATGCTGGAGCTGGCGACGCGCTCCGCCCAGCTGTGGCCGGGCTTCGCCGAGGAGCTGGCGGGCGCCACGGGCGCGGAGATCGTGCTGCGGCCCACCGGCACCCTGCTGCTCGCCCGCGACGCCGACGAGGAGGCCGAGCTCGAGCGCCAGCTCGAGTTCCGCCGCTCGCTCGGCCTGGACGTGCGGCGGCTGCGCCCCAGCGCCGCCCGGGAGCTGGAGCCGGCGCTCGCGCCGACGCTGCGCGCGGCGCTGGAGGCCCCCGGCGACCACTCGCTCGACCCGCGGCCGGTCCTGCGCGCGCTGCGCGACGCCTGCGCCGCCGCCGGCGTGCGGATTCGCGAGCGCACGCCGCTCGCCGGGCTCGACCACGACGGCAGCCGGTTGCGCGCGGTCCTGCTCGCGGACGGCGAGCGGCTGTCCGCCGATGCCGTCGTGCTCGCCGCCGGCCCGTGGAGCGGGCGGCTCGCCGGCTGGCCGGACGGCGCGGGCGTCCCGGTGCGGCCCGTCAAGGGTCAGATCCTCCGACTGCGCGATCCCGCAGGGCCGGGCCTGCTCGAACGGGTGATTCGCTACCAGGGCGGGTACGTCGTCCCGCGTGGCGACGGGCGCTACGTGCTCGGCGGGACCGTCGAGGAGCGCGGGTTCGACACGAGCCCCACGGCCGGTGCCGTGTACGAGCTGCTGCGCGAGGCGCGCGAGCTGCTGCCCGGCGTCACCGAGATGGAGATCGAAGAGCTCTCGGTGGGGATGCGGCCGGGGACGCCCGACAACCTCCCCGTCATCGGCCCGGCGCGGCTCGCCGGTCTGTGGTGGGCCACCGGTCACTACCGCAACGGGATCCTGCTCGCGCCCCTGACCGCCGAGCTGCTGACCGGCGCGCTCTGCGGCGATCCCCCCACGGAGCTGCTCGAGTGGTGCGACCCCGCCCGCTTCGCGCTCGCCGGCGAACCCGGCCCGGCGGCGCGATCCCGTCGTGCTGAGGCGCTGCGATGATCGTGCTGAACGGCCGCGCGCGCGAGCTGCCGGCATCGCCCACGCTCGCGGCGGCGCTCGCCGAGCTCGACGTCTCGCCCGACGCGCGCGGCGTCGCGGTCGCGGTCGACGGCGAGGTGATCCCGCGCGCGCGGTGGAGCGAGCTGCAGCTGGACGACGGGGCGCGCGTCGAGGTGCTGACCGCGATGCAGGGAGGCTGAATGGGGACGCGTGAGACGCACATCGCGGGAGGCCGGCACGGAGCGCCGGCCGACGCTCGCCTCGAGAACCCGGTCGAGGATCCGCTGGTGATCGCGGGCCGCGAGCTGCGCTCGCGGCTGCTGCTGGGGACCGGCGGGTTCCCGTCGCTGGAGCTCCTGGCCGAGGCGGTCGCGCTCAGCGGGACGGAGCTGGTCACCGTCGCCCTGCGGCGCGTGCAGGGACAAGAGCGCGGCTCGCTGCTGGCCGTGCTCGAACGCGCGGGCGTGCAGGTTCTGCCCAACACGGCCGGCTGCCACACCGCGCGCGATGCCGTGCTGACGGCGCAGATGGCGCGCGAGGCGTTCGAGACCGACTGGGTGAAGCTGGAGGTGATCGGCGACGAGGACACGCTGCTGCCGGATGCGCCGGAGCTGCTGAAGGCGGCCGAGCAGCTCGTCGGAGACGGCTTCGTCGTGCTCCCCTACACGACCGACGACCCCGTGCTCGCGCGGCGGCTCGCGGACGTCGGCTGCGCGGTGGTGATGCCGCTCGGCTCGCCGATCGGCAGCGGCATGGGGATCCGCAACCCCTACAACATCGCCCTGATCCGGGAAGCGGTCGAGGTGCCGGTGGTGCTGGATGCCGGCATCGGCACGGCATCGGATGCGGCGCTCGCGATGGAGCTCGGATGCGACGCGGTGCTGGCCGCCTCGGCGATCTCGCGCGCGCAGGACCCCGCTGCGATGGCGCTCGCGATCCGCCGGGCCGTGGAGGCCGGGCGTCTCGCGCGCGGTGCCGGACGGATCCCGCGACGGCGCTACGCGAACGCCTCGACCAGCGACGAGGGCCTCGCGGAGTTCTAGAGGACTTCGATCGTCCCGTTGATCGTCGCGGGGTGGATCGTGCACTCGAAGTGCACGAGGCCGGGGTGCGTGAGCTTCACTTCGAAGCTCGCGCCTTCGCCGAAGTTCTTGGACTGGAAGTGCTGCGGCCCGCCGACGCTCGTCGCGTTGTGCTCGATCGGGTCGTAGTTGGTGAAGCGCACGGTCGTGCCCGCTTCGACGCGCAGCGTCACGGGCCGTGCCGTGACGTTGCGGTAGGCGATCTGGACGGTCCCGCTTCTGGACCGGTTCGGACTTCGGGGGCGCGGCGAACTTCGGGCGGCCGATCACCTTCAGGCTGCTCCCCGAGGTGCTCGTCTGCGGCGTCGGCGAGCTGCCCTGCCTCGTCGTCGGCGGGGCGCTCGTCGTCGCGCCGGAGGAGCCGCACCCGGCCGTCAGCGCTCCCGCCAGGAGCGCGGATGCGCCGAGCAGGGCGACGGAGGGGAACGGCCGGCGAAAGCTCATGCCCGCACGATCCCATATCGCCACGGCGGCTCGTGCAGGTCCGCCTTCTCCGAGCCCCTACACTGGCCGCTTCTATGACCCGCCATCTTCTGACAGGAGCCGAGCTGAGCCACGATGAGCTCGGTGCGCTGCTCGAGCGGGCACAGGAGCTTGCCGTGGCGCCGCTGTCGAGCCGCGCGCTCGAGGCGCGCAGCGTCGCGCTGATCTTCCAGAAGCCCTCGACGCGCACGCGTGTCTCTTTCGAGGTCGGCATCGACGAGCTCGGCGGCCACGCGGTCGTGCTGCGCTCGGACGAGCTGCAGCTCTCCCGCGGCGAGGCGCTGCGCGACACGGCGCTGGTGCTCTCCCGGCACGTCGCGGCGATCGGCCTGCGGACGGGGCCGGACGAGGCGCTCGAGGAGCTGGCCCGCTACAGCTCGGTGCCCGTCATCAACATGCTGAGCGCCCGCCACCATCCCTGCCAGGCGCTCGCCGACCTGCTGACGCTGCGCCAGGCCTACGGCGCGCTCGCAGGGCTGCGCCTGGCCTACGTCGGCGACGGCAACAACGTCGCGCGCTCGCTGGCGATCCTCGGCTCGCTCGCCGGCCTGCACGTAGCGGTCGCCTCGCCGCCCGGCTACGCGCTCGAGGACGACCTCGCGCCGGCGCCGGGGGCCACCGGGGAGATCAGCCTGCACACGGACCCGCGCGAGGCCGTTGCCGGCGCGGCCGCCGTCTACACCGACGTCTGGGTCAGCATGGGCGACGAGGAGACCGCCGAGGCCAGGCGCCGCGACCTGGCTGCTTACCGCGTCGACGACGCGCTGCTCGACGCGGGCGCCCCGGGAGCGTTCGCGATGCACGACCTGCCGGCGCACCCGGGTGAGGAGATCACCGCCGAGGTGCTCTACGGCACGCGCCAGCGCATCTGGGACCAGGCGGAGAACCGGCGCCACGCGCAGAAGGCGCTGCTCGAGCTGCTGGTCGGCGCAGGATGACCGCCGCGCCCGCGCAGGCCCGGCCACAGCGCGGCGACGAGCTCGAGCTGTCGATCGACTCGCTGGCGTTCGGCGGCGAGGGGGTGGCGCGCCTCGGGGACTCGGGCTACGTGGTGTTCGTGGCGGGCGCGATCCCCGGCGACCGCGTGCGCGCCGTGGTTCACAAGCGCAAGCGCTCCTACGCGCACGCGCGGACCCTGGAGGTGCTCACGCCGAGCCCGGAGCGGATCGCGCCGCGCGCCGACCATCCGGGCGTCCCGTGGCAGGTGATCCCCTACGAGCGCCAGCTCGAGATCAAGCACGGCCAGGTGGGCGAAGCGCTCGAGCGGATCGGTGGCCTGACGGGCTTCGCGCTCGAGGAGATCGTGCCCGCGCTCGAGCAGTGGCGCTACCGCAACAAGCTCGAGTACTCCTTCGGCAACGCCGAGGACGGCTCGCTGCAGTGCGGCTTTCATGCGCCCGCCGGCGGGAACGCGGTGGTGCCGATGGAGGACTGCCTGCTCGCCTCGGAGCTCGGCAACCGCGCGCGCGAGCTCGCGGCGGCATGGTGCCGCGAGCAGGGCCTGGGCGCGTGGGAGCGTGGCCGCGGCGACGGGCGGGGACGCGGCGCGCCGGTCGAGCCCGCTCCGGACGGGCGCGTGCGGCTGCGGAACCTCGTCGTCCGCGAGGGGCGGCGGACCGGCCGGGTGCAGGTGCGGCTCGTCAGCAGCGGCGGGGAGCTGGAGGCCGGCGCGTTCGCGGCCGCGCTCGCCGAGGGTCTCGGCGAGCAGCTCAGCGGCGTGCTGTGGACGCGCTCGGACCGGCCGGCGGAGACCACGCAGGGCGGCGAAACGGAGCTGGTGTGGGGCGAGGAAGAGCTGCCCGAGCGCCTCGGGGAGCTGGACCTGCGCATCTCCCCCGAAGCGTTCTTCCAGACCAACACCGAGATGGCCGAGGTTCTCTACGGGGTGGCCTCCGAGTACGCCGCGCTCGAGGGCTGGGAGCGCGTGTATGACCTCTACTGCGGGATCGGGTCGATCGCGCTGACGCTCGCGCCACGCGCGGGACAGGTGTGGGGGATCGAGCTCCTCGAAGCGGCCGTCGCCGACGCGATCGCCGGCGCGCGGCGCAACGAGATCACGAACGTGAGCTTCTTCGCCGGCGACACGCGGCTCGCGCTCGGAGAGCTGGTGGAGCGCGCAGGACGTCCGGACGTGGTCGTGGTGGACCCGCCGCGCGCCGGGCTCTCCAAGAAGGTCGTGCACCGGATCATCGACGCGGCGCCCAGGCGCATCGTCTACGTCTCCTGCAACCCGACGACGCTCGCTCCGAACGCCGCCGAACTGGTCGAGGCGGGCTGGTCGCTGAAGCGGGTGCGCCCGGTCGACATGTTCCCGCAGACGCACCACATCGAGTGCGTGGCGGTGCTCGAGCGGGCCTAGCGCCGGGTGCCGAGCGGCTCACCGTCGGATACGCTTTTCCGGTGCGGAGGGGGCTTGCGACAGTCGGGATCGCCACGGTCGCGCTGGTCGCGTACCTGGGGGCTGTGGCATCCGCGGACGGGGAGTCGCTGAACCTCTCGCTGCCGACGTCGGCGGCCGTGAACAAGTTCTACGCGATCACCGCCGAAGGGACCGCGGACGGCTCGCACCGTCTGTTCGTCTACGTCGAGCCCGGCGGTGCCGCCTGCGCTGCGAGCCCGCACGAAGAGGCGATCAAGTTCTCCGATTCGATACCGGTGTTCGGCGCCGAAGGCGTCGCTCTCGCGGCGGGGCCCTTCGTGAGCACCACGAGCGTGTTCGCGCCGCCCGAAGAAGCGCTCTACAGCGTCTGCGGCTATCTCGACGCCCTGCCCGCAGGGGTCGCCGACGCGGCCGTCGAAGGCCGCTTCACGGTTCCCTCGGGCCCGGTCGAAGCTCCGGAACTGATCAAAGAAGCGAGCGAAGAACTCAAACGCCTCGCCGAAGAGAGGGAACGGGAACTGGAAGAAGAACGCGCGGCCGCGAAAGAACGCGCCGAACGCGAAGAACGGGAAGCCGCCGCGCTGCGGGCCATCGGCACCTTGCAGGCGCCCCCCGGCGAACCCGCTCCGGTGGCCGCACCCGCGGCGGTTCACTGCGTGGTCCCGGCACTGCGCGGCCACTCGCTGGCGTGGACGCGGCGGGCTCTCGGGCGAGCGCGCTGCTCGCTGGGAAAGGTGCGGCGCGCCCAGACCGGCCACGGCGCCCTGGTCGTCGTACGGCAGGACGTCCGGCGTGGCACGAGCCTGCGCGATGGCGCCGCGGTCGGCGTGGTGCTGGGCGCGCCGGCGCGCTGACCGGGGCGCTCGGCTTCGCGAGTCCCGCCCGCTAGGGCGTGACGAGATGCTCCAACTGGTAGGTGGCGACATTGGCGTCGCCCCCGAGTCCGAGGTCCTTCAGGGCGGGCCCCAGGACCTCCTCGTCGAAGCGCTTCGCGTACCAGTCGGACTCCCAGATCTGCGCGACGCGCATGGTCCCTTCGACCTCCGTCGCGCCGTGCAGGATCAGCCCGAGCGGATGGTGGTGGTCGATGTCCAGCCGCGCGCGCAACTCCTCGTAGGTGCTGCGATCCATGCCCCGGTCGACGATCCTCAGAACCACGTTCCCCCTCCTGTTGGACGCTCAAGTCTAAGCGTCTAGGCTGCAGCGGTGCGCGCCGCGACGATCCGCGACCAGGAGATCGTGATCGAGCAGCATCCCGACCCCGAGCCGCTCGGGGAAGAGGTGCTGGTGCGGGTGCGCGCCGCGGGTCTGAACGGCGGCGACATGATGCAGAAGCGCGGGCTCTACCCGGCGCCCCCGGGCTACCCGGCGGACATCCCCGGCATGGAGCTGGCGGGCGAGGTGCTCGCGCTGGGGCCGAAAGCGAGCCGCTTCGAGCCCGGCGCGCGCGTGATGGCGATCGTCGGCGGCGGCGCCCAGGCCGAGCTGGCGGCCGTGCACGAGCGGCTGCTGATGCCGGTCCCCGCAGGGCTCGGCTGGCCCGAGGCCGGGGGGCTGGCGGAGGTCTTCACGACCGCACACGACGCCGTCTTCGTCCAGGCTGGGCTGCGGCCCGGCGAGCACCTGCTGGTGCACGGCGGCGCGGGCGGGGTCGGGACCGCCGCGATCCAACTGGCGCGGGCGGCGGGCGCGCGCGTGACCGCGACGGTGCGAAGCGATGAGCTTCGCGACCAGGTCGCCGCGCTGGGCGCGATGGCGGTGCCCTGCGAGGGCTTCGCCGAGCGCGGGCCCTTCGACGTGATCCTCGAGCTCGTCGGCGGCCCGAACATGCCCGAGAACCTGATGGCGCTGGCGACGGGTGGGCGCATCTGCGTGATCGGCGTCTCGGCGGGCGCCAAGAGCGAGCTCAACCTGCTGGCGCTGATGGGCAAGCGCGCGCGCATCCACGGCTCGACGCTGCGGGCGCGCCCGCTGGAGGAGAAAGCGATCAACGCGCGGCTCGTCGAAGCGGAGGTGCTGCCGCTGTTCGAGCGCGGCGAGGTCTCCGTGCCGGTCGCCGACACGTTCCGGCTGGACGACGCCGCCGCGGCCTACGAGCGCTTCGCCGCAGGCGGGAAGCTCGGCAAGGTCGTTCTGACGTTTGAGTAGGGATCGGCGCAACTTCCGGCATCCGGAATATGTTTCTGGGTGACATGAGGGGGCGAACGGCGGTCCGGTCGGTGTTCGCGGCGATCGCGCTGGTGGCGGTGATCGGCGTGCTGGAAACGAACGCGCATGCGGCCGGCATGCCGATCGCGGAAGTGTCTGCGGCGACGCCGCTCTCGGGAGGCGACGGCTGGCTCGTGTGGAGCGAGGAGGTGCCGGGAGGATGGGCGCTGATGGGCTACCACGCCGGGAAGGTCGAACGGCTACCGGTCGCGTTGCGCCGGCAGCCGTTCGATGCGAACGTCGGGACAGCGGCATCGGGCGCACCGGCGGTTGTCTTCTCGCGCTGCGCGAGCTCTCCGGGGATGGCCGGCACCGGCGGCGACACGCAGGGCGGCGAGCTGGTCCTACCGCTGACCGGGAGCGGCTGCCGCATCCACGTGCTGCTTCTGGGCGGCGGTGCCGAGCGGGCCCTGCCGATCCCCACCCCCGCCCGGGCCTCCGACACGACGCCGTCGATCTGGCGGGGAGTCGTGAGCTTCGCCAGCCGCGCGCCGGGGCACGGGAACGTGATGCAGGTGCTCTCGTGGTCGCCGAACGCGCCCCGAAAGCTGCGGACGCTCCCCCATGGCGTGATCCCCGTGCAATGCGCGAGCCACCGGCCGGGCTGCCGGCCGAGCCCGGTGCAGGGCGAAGTCAGGGCGCTCGCCAGCGACGGCTCGATCGTCGCGTTCGTCTGGAGCGTTTTCGGCGGGCTGCCCGGGCCCGAGGGCGACCAAGAACTGCGTATCGACCGCGCGAACGGTCGCGGTGCCACCCTCGCGGCGGGAGAAGTCGGCGGGGAGGCGTGCACGGGCGCGGCCGCCGGTCAGCACGTGCTCGAAAGGGTCACCTTCGAGCCGCCGTTCGTCTCCGGGAGCAACGCGTCGTTCGGCGAGCTCGACACGTTCGGCTGCTTCACGGGTTTCGCCGGCGTGCTGGCTTCGCACGGGGCGGCTCCGGGGTACGGGCGCAGCGGCAAGCTCGAAGGCGTCCCGCTCGCGGTCGCCGAGGACGAAGGTCAGCTCTACGGCCTGGTCGCGCCTCGGAGCGAGGCGTCGGTTCCGCCGCCCGGCCTGTCGTGGACCCTCACCGACGGGCCCTACTGCAACTCGGCGTCGCCCTGCGCAATCGAACCGCTTGCGACGCCTGCCCTGAAGCGCGAACGGCGCCTGCCGCTCGAACCGGCGTCGTTCTTCGCGTCGCTCGGCTAGTACGGCGGCTGCGCGTCGTACCAGTCGCCGAGCACACGGAACGCCGCCCAGAACTCGCTCTTGGCCGCCTGCTCGTCGAGCGAGTCGTCGATGTCCGGCACGTGGAGCGCGTCGATCGTCGGCGTCAGCTGCTGAACCTGCCCCGGTGCGGTGTCGAGCGGGCGCGCGAGCGGGATCTCCATCTCGTTGAGCGCGACGAGCGCCTCCTCGCCCATCACGACGACGATCTTCGGCTGGACGATCGCGATCTCTTCGACCACGCGCGAGATGCACGCGAAGTCGGCGAGCGACGCGTCGCTCAGCGGGCACTTCACGCACAACGTCCCGTAGACCGCCAGCGGGTCGATCTGCAGGCGCTTCAGCGACTTCATGATCGCGCCGCCTGCGCGGCCGTAGAAGGCGACGCCCTCCTCGATCTCCGAGGGCACCGGCGCGTACTTGAGGAGCATGATGTCGGCCTGCGGGTGCCCGGAGCCGAGGACCGGCATGAGGTTGCCGCGGGGGCAGTGCGGGCAGGCCTGCAGCTCGCGCGTCAGCGAGTTGAGCTCGCGGATGGCGCGCTCGAGGTACTTCTCGCGGATCTCGTCGTCGGTCACGGGCATCGGTCCGGACGGATTTGACGAGCGCTCCGCTTGTCCTTGACGGTGCATCATCGGTTGCGCCGCGCTTTCGCTACCTGCGGCTGCCATGGCGCACCCGCTTCAGCCTCCTCGCCTTGCTGGCGCGGCGCGCGGCGCGCGGCGTGGCGCGCGTCTGCAGGAACTTCAGCGCCTGCACGTAGAGCAGCGAAGACGGCCGCGTGAGGATGTCGGCGTCGCGCAGGGACTGGAGGAACTCGGCGGGCCCGTCGAAGTCCCGCATCCGGATCCGCACCGAGCCGAGACCCTGCGCGACGTGCGAGTCCGAGCCTGCCCCGGCGACGATGCGGTACTTGGCGGCGAAGCGGGCAGCCTCGTCGTTGAAGGCGCCGATCGCCACGCGCGGGTTGAAGACCTCGATCGCGTCGATCTCCTCGAGGTGCGAGAGCAGGTGCTCGTAGTCGGGGACCGCGTGCATGCGGTCGAACGGGTGGGGGACGTACACGACGCCCTGCTGGTCGCGGATCGCCGCGATCGTCTCGTGGAGGCTCAGCCCGCGCGGGATCTTCTCCTCGAGGAACAGCCCGATCACCTCGCCCTGGCTCGCGGTCTTGATCTCCTCGCCGACGATCACCTTCACGCCCGCCGCGGCCGCCTTCTCGCGTGCGTCGAGCGCCCCGGAGATCTCGTTGTGGTCGGTGACGGCGATCGCGCCCAGGCCGCGTTCGCGCGCGGTGGCGAGCAGCACCTCGACGGGCGTCGCGCAGTCCGGCGAGTGGTCTGTGTGCATGTGCAGGTCGACATCGATCAGCGGGCGCTGCGCGAGCACGCGCCCCAGCTCCTGGTCGCCCGCGGGGCTGTGGCGTCGGGCGGCGAGCTCGCGGTACACGCGCTCGAGCTCGCCGGCGGCGTCCGGGTCCTCGTCGGCGATCAGGCGGTACTCGCCCGGGAAGTGGCGCGCCATCAGCTCGGCGCTCGCCGGGGTGCTCGCGATGCGCGCGTCCAGCCGGCCGAAGAAGCTCTCGACGAAGCGGCGCGCGAGCAGCGTCGAGACCAGGCGCTCCGCGGAGGAGTGGAACGAGCCGACGTTCAGGGCACGCGAGTGGCGCAGCGCGGCGTTGGAGGTGCTCGGGGCGAAGGGCTCGTGCACGTGGACGACGTCGAGGTCGACGACGCCGAGCAGTTCCTCGATCGTGCGGGCGACGTCGATCGGCAGCGACAGCGGTCGCCGCCTCGCGCTGGGGACGACGTCCAGGACCTCGCCGACGGCGAAGACGCGCGGCTCCCCCTCGTCGGTGCCGGCCAGCAGCGCCGCCGGGTTGCCGCGCGCCGCGCGCAGCGCGCGGCGCGAGCCGCGCACGCGCTCCTGCGAGCGCGACGGCGCGACGATCAGGACGCGATGGCCGCGGCGCGAGAGCTCGGACGAGACGCGGCGGATGTGCGCGTTGACCTCGCTGTCCTCGGCCTCCCACGGATGGGGCGTGACGTGGGCGATCGCGAAGGTCTCGGGCATCGACCCCACGAGGTTAACCGCGTCGTGCCCCGGCCGCCAGTGGCCGGCGCACGAGCGCGGCGCTCCGGGCCGGCATGGCGCGCCGGCCCGGCCTTGCTCCTAGCGGCTCGACGCGGCCTTCCTGCGCGCGGGTGCTTTGCGGCCCTTCGGGCGCGTGCCGAGCTTCCGCGAGTACTTGGCGATGAAGGCCTCGGTGTCCTGTCGCGCCTGCTCGTCCGGACGCTGGTTGTGGGGCGACTTCATCAGGTAGGAGGACGGCCCGTCGAGCTGGCCGCCGAGTCCGTGGTTCAGCGCGAGCTTGCAGCAGCGCACCGCGTCGATCACGATCCCGGCCGAGTTCGGCGAGTCCCACACCTCGAGCTTCAGCTCGAGGTTCAGCGGCACGTCGCCGAAGGCCTGCCCCTCGACGCGGATGTGCGCCCACTTGCGGTCGGTGAGCCAGGGCACGTAGTCCGAGGGGCCGACGTGGATGTCGCTGGCGGGCAGCTCGTGGTCCATGATCGAGGTGACCGCGTTGGTCTTCGAGATCTTCTTGGACTCCAGCCGCTCGCGCTCGAGCATGTTGTAGAAGTCCATGTTGCCGCCGACGTTCAGCTGCGAGGTGCGCTCGATCTCGACGCCACGCTCGGCGAACAGCCGCGCGAGCGTGCGGTGCACGATCGTCGCGCCGACCTGCGACTTGATGTCGTCGCCGACGATCGGCAGGCGCGCCTGTTTGAAGCGCCTGTCCCAGTAGTCCTCGCGGGCGATGAACACCGGGATGCAGTTGACGAAGCCGCAGCCCGCCTCGAGCACCTGCTCGACGTACCACTTGGTCGCCTGCTCTGATCCGACCGGGAGGTAGGACACCACTACATCGGTGTGCGTGTCCTTGAGGATCTTGACGATGTCGGCGGTCTCGCCGGGCGCCTTCTTGATCTTCTCTTTGAGGTACTTGCCGAGCCCGTCGTGGGTCATCCCGCGGTAGACGGGGACGCCCAGCTTCTTCGGCACCTTGGCGAACTTCATGGTGTTGTTCTGGCCGGCCCAGATCGCTTCGCCGAGGTCCTTGCCGACCTTGGTCGCGTCGATGTCGAAGGCGGCCGTGAATTCGATGTCCGAGATGTGGTAGCCGCCGAGGTCGACATGCATCAGGCCGGGTACCCGCTGGGTTGGGTCGGCGTCTTTGTAGTACTGGACGCCCTGCACGAAGGCCGAGGCGCAGTTGCCGACGCCGACGATGGCGACGCGGACCTTGTCGGACTGGTAGCGCGCGGCGCCGTTGATGGAGGCGGCGCCGTTACCGTTGGCGCGGCCGTTGCTGTCCTGCTTGCTCACGAGTGCGATGTCCTTTGCGGGGCGCGATGGCCCGGTCGAGGGGCCGCGCCGTCGCGGGCTCCCTGGCTTGCCGTTGGGCCGTGTGGGGTGACGGCCGCTCGCAGGAGACTACCCCCGGCCCGGGGGAAGGTCACACCGTCAGCTCGCGGCGCACGTGCCAGATCCGCTGCCCGACGGTGATCACGCTGAGCGCGGCGAGCACGTAGACGGCCGGCTCGAGCAGTTCGAAGTTCCCGAGCGAGGCGCCCTTGGCGAACAGCAGACCGATCGAGAGGATCACCACGCGGACCGGCCTCGTCGCGATCCCGACCTTGCACTCGACGCCGAGCGCCTCGGCGCGGGCGCGTGTGTAGCTGACCATCAGCGAGGCGAGCACGGCCACGACCACGCCGGCCGCGGCGACGCGGTTCCCTTCCAGGGCGAAGTAGCCGACCACGCCGGTCAGCACGATCCCCTCCTCGATGCGGTCGAGCGTCGAATCCAGGAACGCTCCGAACGGGGTGCCCTTGCCGGACATCCGCGAGTAGCGGCCGTCGAGCGTGTCCATGATCGAGCCGACGATGAACGCGACGCCGCCGAGGAAAAAGAGCTGTTCCCAAACGAGCACGGCGGCGACCACGTTCAGGAACAGGCCGGTGAGGGAGATCGCGTTGGGCGTGAGCCTGGACTCGATCAGGCGGTTGCGGACCAGCTCGCGCCGCTGGCCCTGGCCGATCGGGGCGCGGTTCGCGCGCGCCGCGCGCGCGGCGTTGCGCCGTGCCCGGCGGGTCGGGGCGTGCTGCCGCGGCGGCATCCGGTTGCTACCCGCTCGCCGTCAGCCGCGGGGAGACGGACGAGAAGCGCCAGACCGCTGGTCGCGCCCGCGCGAGCCACGTCGCGCCGTACGCGGAGGCGCCGGCGGTCAACGCGCCCAGCATCGCGTCGACGAGGAAGTGGTTGGCGGTGACCACGATCACGAACGTCATCATGAACGGGTACAGGAACCACGCCACGCGCGCGACGCTGCTGCGGACGAGCCGCGTGAGCGACCAGCCGATCATCAGCGCGAAGGCGACGTGCATCGAGGGCACCGCCGCATACAGGTTCGTGACGGCGCTGATCGACGCGCTGTGCCCGTCGACGTGCACGCCCGTGAAGTCCGAGACGCTGTCCACGAAGCCCCACTCGGGCATGAAGCGCGGGGGCGCGGTGGGGAAGGCCGTGTAGCCGATCAGCGCGATCGCCATCGCGATCATGAACATGTTGCGCACGAAGTAGAAGTTCCTGTTGTGGCGCAGGTACAGGTAGAGGAGCGCGCCGATCGTCACGGAGGTCTGGGCGTTGACGTAGATCCAGCTCGAGATCACCATCACGGCGTGGCTGCCCGAAGCCCACGCCTGGATCGAGGGCTCCACGAAGAGATGCATCCCGCGCTCCAGCGAGATCAGGTCGCGGGCGTGCGCGAACGCCTCGTTCGCATCGCCCTCGACGAGACCGCGCACCAGCCGGTAGGCGAGGTACGCGAGGCCGAACAGGGTGACCTGCCGCAGCGCGTCGATCCAGCCGTGAGGGAGAACGCGCGCTTGCAGCTCGCGAGCGCGGGCGACCATCGCGACCTAGCCTAGATGATCGGTTGCAGGACGGCGGGCCCGATCTCCTCAGCGACAGCGCGGGCCGTGGTCGAAGACGCGCGCGAGGGAGAAGCTGATCCCGACGCGCACGGTCTCCGGCTCCGCGACGCGAACCGCGGTCCAGCCCTGCCGGTCTTCCTCGACGCAGCCGCGCCCGCTGGTGAGCGACCAGTACGGGCTGAAGCGGAGCCGGACCTCGAAGGTGCCGGCTGACGGCGCGGCCAGCTCGAAGGAGTCGGTGCCCGTTCCCTGCAGGCGCGCCGGCGGGGTCGCCAGCGGGCTGGGGCCCGCGACCGCGAACAGGCGCCAGTGGCGCGAGTGCCAGATCTCGTGCAGGAAGCTCTGAGGCGAGCGCACGATCCTCGCCTCGCCCTTGCCCGAGTAGTCGAGCG
This sequence comes from uncultured Solirubrobacteraceae bacterium, assembly GCA_963738815.1. Lineage (GTDB taxonomy): Bacteria > Actinomycetota > Thermoleophilia > Solirubrobacterales > Solirubrobacteraceae > Palsa-744. The sequence goes on along the minus strand of CAVTXW010000001.1, from coordinate 20,843 downwards.
GGGCATCGGGAAGCGCCACGAAGGAGATCGCCTGCGCGGCGAGCCACGAGCGGTAGGCCTGCGCCGTGACGGGGCCGTCTTCGTAGAAGAGCGGGTTGCGGTAGCGGTCGAGCTGGCGCTCCCAGCCCCGCGCGATCATCGCGGCGGGCGCGACGTAGCGCGCCTCCCAGTGGTCGACGGTCGGGACGACCTCGATCCGTACGGGCCGAGCGCCGTAGCCGACCCCGAGCGCGCGCAGCTCGGCGAGCAGCGGGCGGTAGTAGGACTCGTTGACCGCCGGGTTCCCGACCGTTGAGACGTAGTCGGTCAACGGGGCGTTGACCTGCCAGTAGAGCAGCGGCGCGACGAGCACGAGCGCCGCGACGTGGCGCCAGCGCGGGTCGGCGTCCAGCAGCGCGCACACCGCGAGCGGTCCGGCGGCGAGGGCGCCCAGCCGATCGACGTTCCCACCCACCGCGCTCGGCACCACATAGGCGCCGAGCAGCGCGAGCGCGTAGAGCAGCGCGCCGATCCGGAGCACGCGCTGCTCGCCCGGAAGCGCGAGCCCGATCACGGCGACGGCGGCGAGCGCGGGCCAGAAGGCGGAGGCCACGAACGGCTGCGTGCCCCCTTCCGGGAAGGCGACGGTCAGCACCGCGATCGGGACGAGGGCACAGACGGCCAGCGCGGCGCAGCGCAGCCGCTCGGCGGGCAGGGCCACCCCCCACGCGACGGCGCACAGTGCGAGAAACGCCCCCGCCACCGGGCTCGCCACCGCCGTGACGACCGCAGCGGCGAGGGCGGCGGCCCAGCGCCCGCGCTGGGCGAGCACGATCGAGCCGAGCCCGATCGCGAGGCCGAGGTCGAACGGCACGCGGCTGGAGAGCAGGGAGATGCCCGCGCCGAAGGCGAAGAAGAACGCTCCGGCGCGCGCAGCGCGCGGCGGGAAGCGCCCCGCGCTCGCGAGCTCGAACAGCGCGGCGGCCGCGGTCATCGAGAGGGCGGCGAGCAACGCCGGGCCGAGCAGGGCGCCGAGCGCGGGCGCGAGGACGGAGTACGCCGGCAGGTGATGGCCGCCGTACCAGCTGTTGTCCCAGAGCGTGAAGCCGAAGCTCGAGAACAGGTGGCTGCGATAGCTGGCGGCGGCGAGGTCGGGGCTCTGGGGAGCGAGGATCAGGTAGGCGATCGCGAGCAGCGCGGTGAGCGTCCACGCGGGTGCCCTGTGGAGGACCGCCTGGCGGCCGCGGGGCGCCGCGGGCGCGCCTCGAGCCTGCATGTGCCCTTCAGGGTGCGCGCTCACCCTTCGCTCAGGAAGGCGGCGACGCGGTCGACCATGTCCGGCCGGTCGAGCCACCCCCAGTGCCCGGCGTCCGGGTACTCCGCCAGCTCGCCCTGCGGAAGCGCCGCGGCGTAGTCCCGCCCGAAGTGCTCGGGGATGTAGGGGTCGCGCGTGCCCCAGACGACGAGCGCCGGCACGTCGAGCTCGGCGAGGTGGGCGCCGGCCGCGGCGAGCTTCGCCGGCGGGGAGCTCCTGTAGAGGCGCAGGATCGCGCGCTGGGTGCCCTGGTCGAAGTGCTCCCACGTGCTGTCGATCCACTCCTCCGGGAGCGGCCCCGGGTTGGCGTTGGACTCGCGCGTGAGCTGGCGCAGCGTGAACTTGAACGTCATCCCCATCGAGAACTCGCCCAGGAGCCAGGTCCGCCAGATGCGCGCGGTGCGATGCCAGCGGTAGCCCGGCAGGAACGGGACGGCGTTGATGATGACCACGCGCGCGATCCGCTCGGGCATCCGCTGCGCGAGCAGCAGGCCGACCGCTCCCCAGTCGTGCACGACGAGGCTGACGCGGTCGAGACCGCGCTCATCGAGGAAGCGCTCGAGGAAGCGGTCGTACTCCTCCATCGTGTATCCGAGGTAGCCCGGCTTGCCCGAGCGCCCGAAGCCCGGCAGGTCGGGCGCGATGCCGCCGGTGCGCTGCAGGAACGGGATCCAGTCGTCCGAGCTGGTCGGAACACCGTGCACGTAGAGCGGCGTGGCGCCGGCGCCCGTCACCGGCGCGCTGCGCCAGAACACCGGAATCGGACCGCCCATCGTCGAGGGGATCGCGATCTCGTCCTGGTGCTCGGCGATCTCGGCCACGCGGCAAAAATACAGCCAGTACGGTGCTCGGCGTGAGCGCCGTGCGAACGAGCCGCCGCCGAGCCCGCGCGTGGAGCGCGCCGACATCCGCGCGCGTTCGTCGCGTGCGCGACCGGCTGCGCGAGGTCTACGGCGTTCCGCTGATGGCCCCGCACGGCCACCCGATCGCCGAGCTCGTCCTTACGGTCCTGTCGCAATCGACCAACGACCGCAACCGCGATGTCGCCTACCTGCGGTTGCGAAGGCGCTTCCCGGACTGGGAGGCCGTGCGCGACGCGCCGGTGGCCGCGGTGGAGGAGGCGATCCGCCCCGGCGGGATCTCCAAGGTCAAGTCGGGACGCATCCAGGCGATCCTGCGCGCGATCACCGACGACCCCAGAGACACCGCCCACGAGCTCTCCCTCGACTGGTTGCCGCGCGTGCCGCTCGAGGAGGCCCGCGACTATCTCGTCGCCCTGCCCGGGGTCGGACGCAAGACGGCCGCGTGCGTGCTGCTGTTCGCGTATGGCCTGCACGATGTTCCGGTCGACACGCACGTCTCGCGCGTCGGCGGCCGGCTCGCCCTGCTGCGGGAGGGCGCGCCGTTCGAGGAGCTCCACGACCAGATGCTCGCGCTGACCCCGCCGGGCGAAGAGCTGGAGCTGCACGTGAACCTGCTGCGCCACGGCCGGCGGACCTGCCACGCGCGCCGGCCCGCCTGCCGGGAATGCGCGCTCGCGCGCATGTGCCCGAGCCGCCACCTGTTCGTGTGAGGCCCGGGACCTCAGCCGCGCGGCAGGACCGCGAAGGCGATCACGGCGTAGTGCAGCGCGGCGGCCGCGATCACGAGCGCGTGGAAGACCTCGTGATAGCCGAACACCTTCGGCCACGGATTGGGCCGGCCTGAGGCGTAGACGACGGCGCCCACCATGTAGAGCAGCCCGCCGGTCGCAAGCCCGGCGACGCCCAGCCAGCCGACGGCCGCGGGCAGCTCGCCGAACAGGGCCGCCGACACGGAGCCGAGCGCGACGTAGACGAGCGCCAGCAGCCACTTGGGGGCATCGATCCACACGAGCTTGAAGACGACGCCGCCGAGCGCGCCGGCCCAGATCACGATCAGGATCGTCTTCGACAACCCGCCGTGCAGGGCCAGCAGGCAGACCGGCGTGTAGGTGCCGGCGATCAGCACGAAGATCATCGAGTGATCGAGCCTGCGCATCCAGCGCCGCGCGCGCGGGCGCCAGGTGACCCGGTGGTAGAGCGCGCTCGTGCCGAGCAGCGCGGTCAGCGCGACTGCGTAGATCGAGACGGCCACTCGCGAGCGGGCGTCGGATGCGGCGAGGACCAGGGCGATGCCGGTGGCGATCGAGACGAAGAACGCGTACTCGTGGGAGACGCCCCGCAGGCGCGGCTTGACGTTCGCGACGCCACCCTCCCGCACCCCTGCCGTGGTCATGCCACTAACGGTATCCCTCGGAGCACCCACGGGCGCCATCCGCGTCCGTCGCCCGCTGCGCGTCCTTCTCCATATCCAAACTAAAAAGACACGGAAGGGTCGGCCAGCTTCGCGCGCGCCCGCTCGGGGGAGACCTTCACCACGTCCCAGGCCAGGCCCACGCGCTCCATCCCGAGGATCAGCCAGCCCGACGGGTCCAGCTCGTACCAGCGCAGTCCGTGGAAGGCCGACTGCGGGAACGCGTGGTGGTTGTGGTGCCAGGCCTCGCCGAGCGACGGCAGCGCGAGCCAGAACACGTTCGTCGAGTGATCGTCGGTCTCGAAGCGCCGCCGCCCGAAGAAGTGGCAGATCGAGTTGATGCTCCACGTCACGTGGTGCACGAGGAAGATCCGTACGAGCCCCGCCCACAGCAGCGCCGAGAGGCCGCCCGCGACAAGCGATCCGCCGCTCAGCGCGAGCCCGGCCAGGAACGGCACGAGCAGGCTCCCGAGCGCGATCAGCGGGAAGCCCCGGTTGATCCGTCGCATGGTTGGGTCCTTCACGAGATCGGGCGCGAACCGTTTCGAGGAGGCCTGGCCGTGGGTCTCGAACAGCCAGCCCACGTGCGCGTGCCACAGCCCGCTCACCATTCCCCGCAGTCCGGCCCCGGCGCCCGCGTGTGGGCTGTGCGGGTCGCCCTCTTCGTCGGTGAACGTGTGGTGCTTGCGGTGGTCGGCGACCCAGTCGATCACGCCGCCCTGCAGCGAGAGCGAGCCCATCACCGCGAGCGTGTAGCGCAGCCACGCACGGGTCTGGAAGGCGCGATGGGTCAGCAGGCGGTGGTAGCCGACCGTCACGCCGGTCGCGCTGAGCAGGTACATCACGGCGAAGATCGCGAGGTCCCGCGGTCCGAGGAAGCGGTTCCACAGCAGCACCGCGGCCGCGAGCACGCCCGCGAACGGGATCACCACGGCGGCGATGTTGGCGTTGCGCTCCAGACGTGTCACCGCTGACCCTTTCGTTTGATGAGGCTCGCCGGGAATCCGGCGAGCGCCGCGAGCACGAGCGCCGAGCGCGGTTCATATGCGGCCGTCCAGAGCCCGCCGTGCGCAGCGCCGTCGCTGAACAGCTCCTCCGGCGCCCGCCCGCTCGCGGGCGCAGTGCTCAGGTCGTGCACGAGCAGCGCCGCCATCAGCACGCGCGTCGTGTCGGGCTCGAAGATCTCGATGCCGAAGTGCCCTGCGCCCGCGTATGCCGCGGCGAGCACGCGGTTCTTCGTGACCGAGCGCGTCCACGTCGCCGGCGCGACGTTGAACGAGACGGGCTGCCCGGCGTCTGCGGCACAGACGCCGCGCCAGCGCTGCAGGCGCTTGGCGATCGCGTAGTTCGGACCCTGCTGCTCGATCAGCGCATCGGCCACGGGCACCGGCTCGGCGTACGCCGGGCGATACAGCCGCCCGCCCGAGGCCAGCTTGAACGGCGCCTGCGCGAGCCGCCGTCCGCGGCGCGCGTCATAGGCGGCGCGCGCGCGTTCGGCCGTCGCGGTCGGGACCACGTAGGCGTCGGTCGGCGTGGCGAGATACGCGAGCGCGGTGGAGGGCTCGCCCTCAGCGATCCCGACGGCGAGCGCGTCGAACGCCCCGCTCAGAAGGACGTGCGCGCCGCCGTCCGCGTACGCGTACATCCCGAGCACGGGGCTGCCCTCACCGGCGTGCAGCGCGTCGGTGAGCCACGCGTACGCCGCGGGGAGGTCGGCGACCACGTCGACGCCGGCCGTGCCGTCCTGCGCGACGGGCATGCGCACGCGCCCGCTGCCGCGCCGGGCGGTCTCCTGCACGCGCGCGAAGACGGTGGCGTCGGGCACGTCGATCGCGAGCAGATCGGCACCCCACGAGCAGAGGGGGCCGAACGGGCCGATCTCCGAACCGGCTCCGACCACGGCCACCGTGCGGCCCGGAAGCGACAGCCACTCGGGATGCTCTGAGACGAGCGCCACCGACTCCGCGAACGAAGGCTCGACGATGCCTGTGTCGGCCCACAGCTGGAGCTGCTCGCGCAGCGCGCTGCCATGCAGTGTGCGGCCCGCGTAGGGAACCTCGAGCCTCCCGGCCGGGGCGCCGGTGCCGCGGATCTCGCCGCTGCCGAGCCTTGCCCCGGCCGCGCCCAGCGCGTCGGCGAGCGCGACCTGGGCGCCGCCGCTGTCGAGCACGAGGCGCTTGCGCATCGAGTCGAGGCCCGCGCGCGCGATCGCGCGCGCATCGCGCGGTTCGGCGGCGAGTGTCGTCAGGGCCCGCAGGTGCTGCGCGTAGTCGCTGCGCCACTTCTCGCAGGCGGCGATGCGGGTGGCGAGCGCGGGATCTGCCGCACGCGCCGCGTCCGCCAGGATCGCGCGGGTCGTCGCGGTCGTCGAGCGGCGCCCTTCGGTCTCCGGGAAGCACAACGATCCCTGCGCCGGTGCGGCCCGCGCGGTCGACGCGGGCGGGGCGGTGCGGGCCGGGCTGTCCACCGGAGCGACGATATGTGTGGGAGCGGGTATGTTTCTTCCGCGTTGAGCGTCAACGAGACATGGAAAAACTATGTCGAGGGCACAGATGAGTGGCTCGACGAGGACGCACTCCGGGCCATCCGCGGCGCTTTGCGTCCGATCGCCGACGCGGTGGTGGAGGCGATCCAGCGCGAGGTCCCCTCCTATGCCCGGCCTCTGGAGGGGAACTTCGGCAGAGGTATCAGGATGGGGACCGAGGTCGCGCTGCGCCGCTTCGTCGGCGATGAGCAGGACGCCGCCTCAGACGACGTCTACCGCAGGCTGGGTGCCGGGGAGTACCGGGCCGGGCGCGGGCTCGACGCGCTGCAGTCCGCCTACCGCGTCGGCGCGCGCGTGGCGTGGCGCGAGATCAGTGACGCCGCCGCCGCGGCCGGCGCCTCGGCGCGGGCGCAGCGCAACCTCGCCGAGGCGATGTTCGCCTACATCGACCGCATCGCGGGCGAGTCGGTCGAGGGCTATGCCGAGGCCCAGCTGCGGGACGCCGGCGACCTCGACCGCCGCCGCTCCGAGCTGGCCGAGATGCTGCTTGCCGGAGTCGCGGGGGACGACGCCGAGCTGGCCCGGATCGCCGAGACCGCGCGCTGGCCGGTGCCGCGGACCGTCGCCTGCCTGGCGGTGTCCGGCGAACGGGCGGACCGAGCCCGGCGGCTGCTCAGCGGCGAGACCCTGGGCGTGCGCGTCGGTGAGACGGTGGGGATCGTGGTGCCTCACCCGGTGGCCCTCGGACGCGAGGCCGAGCGGCTGGCCGAGCGGCTCGAGCTGCGCGTGGCGGTCGGCCCGGTGGTCGCGCTTGCCGAGACGCAGGCGTCGATGCGACTCGCGCGCCGGGCGCTTGCGCTGGCGACGCCGGGCGGTCCGCCCGTCCTCGCCGAGCAACGGCTCGCGGAGATCGCGCTGCGGGGAGCCCCCGAGATCGCTGCGCTGCGCCGCCGCCTGCTCGCTCCGCTGGAGGGCCAGACGCCCGCCAGCCGCGCGCGGCTGGAAGCAACGCTGCTGCAGTGGCTGCGGCACCGCGGCGCCCAGGGCGCGATCGCGGCGGAGCTCGGCGTGCACCCCCAGACGGTGCGCTACCGGATGGCACGGCTGCGCGATCTGATGGGCGACGCGCTCGATGATCCCGAGCAGCGCTTCGCGCTGGAGATGGCGCTGCGGGGCTAGCGGCTCACGGCATCGCCGCTGTGTGGGCTGTGCCCGCCCGCGTCCACCGCAGCGTCGTGCCGGCGAGGCTCAGCGAGGCCGGGTCGATGTCGGCGCCCGCTTCGACGAGTGCCGGCGCGCCTTCGCGCGGCGCGGCGTAGATCGACACTCCGACCCGTTCGCGGTGCTCGCTCTGCACCGCCGACCAGGCGACGGAGCCGCGCGGGGTCACGACGAACCGGATCACCTGCTCGCTGCTGATGATGCCGGCGTCGACGTACTGCCCGACGCCCGTCGAGCGCAGCACGCGCCGCGCGCCGACGTCGACCACGACCAGCTGGGTCGTGCCGGAGTCGACGCCGAACTCGGTCTCGAGGTAGGCGGCCACCCGGCCCGCCAGCTCGAAGGGACCGAGTGAGCTGCGCCGGTTCAGACGCGTCGGGGCGAGCAGCGTGATGTGGCCGGTGTGCCCGGCCAGGCAGGCCATCGTCGCCGCCGGTTCCCCCGCCCGCCGCGCCCGCGTCCGGTAGACCCACACATAGCGGTTGCGGGCCAGCACGGTCGCGCCCGTGGGAACGCAAGGGCGTGCAGCGGTGCGCGCAGGCACTCGCGCGGAGGCCGCCCCCGCGGTGGCGGCGAGACACGCCGCCGTCGCCGCGAGCAGCGCTGCTGTGGAGCGCCTCATATCGCGCAGCCTATCTCGCCCGCCGCGTGCCGCGACTCCGGGAAAAGGCCTGTTTCCAGGGCTTTTCCTCCCTTGACCACCATCAGTAAATCTGCCATAATCTCACTCAGATTTGTAAAGCCCCACGCAAGGAGACAAACAACCCCATGGCCAAGACCATAGGCATCGACCTGGGCACGACGAACTCGTGCATGGCGGTGCTCGAGGGCGGCGAGCCGACCGTCATCGAGAACGCCGAGGGCGGCCGCACGACCCCGTCGGTCGTGGCCTTCACGAGCTCGGGCGAGCGTCTTGTCGGCACCGTCGCCAAGCGCCAGGCCGTAACCAACCCCCAGAACACGATCTTCTCCATCAAGCGCTTCATGGGCCGCAAGGAGGCCGAAGTCCGCGAGGAGGAGTCGATCGTCCCCTACAAGGTCGTCGCCGGCCCCAACGGCGACGCGCGCGTCGAAGCCAACGGCGAGCAGTTCTCACCGCCGGAGATCTCGGCGATGATCCTGCAGAAGCTGAAGGCGGACGCGGAGGCGTATCTCGGTGAAGCGGTCGACTCGGCCGTCATCACCGTCCCGGCGTACTTCAACGACGACCAGCGCCAGGCCACCAAGGACGCAGGCACGGTCGCCGGGCTGGACGTGAAGCGCATCATCAACGAGCCGACGGCGGCCTCGCTCGCCTACGGGCTCGACAAGGAAAACGACCAGACGATCCTCGTCTTCGACCTCGGCGGCGGCACCTTCGACGTGTCGGTGCTGGAGATCGGCGACGGCGTCTTCGAGGTCAAGTCGACGGCGGGTGACAACCACCTCGGCGGCGACAACTTCGACAAGGCGATCGTCGACTGGCTCGTCTCTGAGTTCAAGAAGTCGCAGGGCATCGACCTTTCGGCGGACCCGATGGCCCTGCAGCGCCTGTACGAGGCGGCGGAGAAGGCGAAGATCGAGCTCTCCACCACCCAGGAGACGCAGATCAACCTGCCGTTCATCACGGCCGACGCCTCCGGCCCGAAGCACCTCGACACGAGGTTGACCCGCGCGAAGCTGAGCGAACTCACCTCCGACCTGCTCGACCGCGTCGTCAAGCCGGTCCGCCAGGCGCTCGACGACGCCAAAGGCAAGGGCGTCAAGGAGATCGAACACGTGGTGCTGGTCGGCGGCATGACTCGTATGCCGGCTGTGCAGGAGAAGGTCAAAGACCTCACCGGCAAGGAGCCCCACCGCGGGGTCAACCCCGACGAGGTGGTGGCGGTCGGCGCCGCGATCCAGGCGGGCGTGCTCGCCGGCGACGTCAAGGACGTGCTGCTGCTCGACGTGACCCCGCTGACGCTGGGCATCGAGACCAAGGGCGGCGTGATGACGAAGCTGATCGAGCGCAACACGACGATCCCGACGCGCAAGGGCGAGGTCTTCTCGACTGCGGAGGACAACCAGCCATCGGTCGAGATCCACGTCCTGCAGGGCGAGCGCGAGATGGCTCAGTACAACAAGTCGCTGGGCAAGTTCCAGCTGACCGGCATCCCGCCGGCCCCGCGCGGCATCCCCCAGATCGAGGTCGCGTTCGACATCGACGCGAACGGCATCCTCAACGTGTCGGCGAAGGATCTCGGCACAGGCAAGGAGCAGAAGATCGAGATCAAGGCCGGTTCCGGCCTCTCGGACGACGAAATCAAAAACATGGTCTCCGACGCCGAGTCTCACGCCGAGGAGGACCGTCATGCGCGCGAGCTGGCCGAGGCCCGCAACAACGCGGAGAACGCGGCCTACCAGGCCGAGCGCCAGCTGAACGAGCTGGGCGACCAGGTGGACGCGGACTCCAAGACGCGGATCGAAGAGGCCATCAAGGAGGTCCGCGAGGTTCTCGACTCCGACGACCCGGCGACGATCAACGCCCGTGCGGAGGCGCTGCAGAGCGCGTTCCACGCGGTGTCAGAGTCGATGTACCAGCGCGCGCAGGAGGAGGCCGCGACGTCCGGAAACGGCGCCGCGGGCGACGGCGCGGCGGGCGATGCCACCTCCGAGGAGGAGGACGTCGTGGATGCCGAGGTCGTCGACGAGCCGAAGGCGTAGGCGCAGATGGACGACATCGACCGCACGATCACGGATCGCGAGCAGCCCGCTCCGAACGCGGCTGAGAACACCCCCGGCGCTCCGGCGCCGGGGGAGTCGTCCGTGCCCGGCGCCGATCTTCACGCGCAGACCGACGGCGCCGCGGAGCTCGCGGGCGATCTCCACGAGCTCGTGAAGGTGGCCGCGCAGCGCGATGAGTACCTCGCGCTCGCGCAGCGCACGCAGGCGGACTTCGAGAACTACCGCAAGCGCGTGGCGCGCGACGCCGCCGCCGCGCAGGAGCGAGGCGCGACGGGGCTCGCGAAGGAGCTGCTGCCCGCGCTCGACAACCTGGACCGCGCGCTGGAGGCGGCGCAGGCCGACGATCCGCTGCTCGAAGGCGTGAAGCTCGTGCGCACCGAGATCGCGGCTGCGCTCGCACGCGCGGGCATCGAGGCGTTCAGCCCGCTCGGCGAAGCGTTCGACCCGAATCTGCACGAGGCCGTGGCGACTGTGCCCGCCCCGAACGGTGGCGCGGGCAACGTCGTCGAGGTCTACCAGGACGGCTACAGGCTCGGCGACAGCATCATCCGCCCGGCGCGCGTGGTGGTGGGGGCCTAGGAGCCGATGGCTGCTCGACCCGACTACTACAAGACGCTCGGCGTCGACAAGCGCGCGAGCGCGGAGGAGATCAAGAAGGCCTACCGCAAGCTGGCGCGCACCTACCACCCGGACCGCAACCCCGGCGACAAGGACGCCGAGGCGCGCTTCAAGGAGATCTCACAGGCCCACGACGTGCTGGGCGACCCCGAGAAGCGCAAGCAGTACGACAGTGGCACGGGCCCGTTCAGCACCGGCGCCGGGCCCGGCGGCGGCTTCGGCGGGTTCGGCAACTTCGACTTCGACGGCGCGTCGATGGGCGACATCCTGTCCAACCTCTTCGGCGGCTCGACGAGCGGGCGCCGCGTGCGCACGAAGCCGCGCGCCGAAAGGGGCGCCGACCTGGAGGCGCAGGTGTCGATCACGTTCGACCAGGCGGTGGCGGGTGCGCAGGTGCCGCTCCAGGTGCCGATGCACGCGACCTGCCCGACCTGTCACGGCACGGGCGCGAAGCCCGGCACGACCCCGAAGGTCTGCCCGCGCTGCGAGGGCCGCGGCATCGAGACGCAGGGACAAGGGATGTTCTCGATCTCCCAGCCGTGCTCGCTGTGTGGTGGCGCCGGAACGGTGATCGAGGACCCATGTCCGACCTGCCACGGCGCGGGCGCGATCCGCACGGTCAAGAAACTTCGCGTCAACATCCCCGCCGGCGTCAAGGACGGCAGCCGCATCCGCCTGGCCGGCAAGGGCGAGCCCGGACGCGGCGGCGGCCCCAACGGCGACCTGTACCTCATCACCCGCGTCAGCGAGTCGCCGACCTTCAAGCGCAAGGGCGACAACCTCGAGGTCGAGGTGCCGCTGACGATCCCGGAGGCGCTGCGCGGGGCGGACATCAAAGTCCCGACCCTGCACGGCACCAAGACGCTGCGCGTGCCGCCGGGGACCCCGAGCGGGACGGTCCAGAGGCTGCGAGGCGAGGGACCGCCGAAGCTGAGCGGCTCCGGCAACGGCGACATCCACTACCGGTTCGTGATCGACGTTCCCGACCACCTCAGCGACGAGCAGCAGAAGGCCGTCGATGAGCTGTCGCGGACGTTCGGCGAGGACCCGCGGGCGAGCCTGTTCAACAACGGCGCGGGCGGGTCCTCCGAGCGGGCCGGCGACGCCGGTGCGGGGAGCGAGCGATGAGCGCGCCGAACGACGGCGGTCCGAGCAGGCCCGCGCGGCGGCGCCGCTCGGTCCCGACCGTGACCCGCGTGGAAGTCGAGACCGACCGCGGCGTGTTCATGATCTCGGTCGCGGCGCAGCTCGCCAACATGCACCCGCAGACACTGCGCATGTACGAGGCGCGCGGCCTGATCGAGCCACAGCGCTCGCCGAAGGGCACGCGGCTCTACTCCCAGGAGGACGTCGAGAAGCTGCGCCGCATCCAGGGGATGACGGCCGATCTCGGCCTCAACCTCGCCGGCGTCGAGCGCGTGCTCGACCTCGAGCACGAGATCGATGAGATGCACGCGCGGATGGAGAAGCTCGAAGTCGAGGCGCTGCAGGCCCAGGTCCAGATGGCCGAGGAACTCGAGCGCGTGAGGCGCGCGTTCCGCGCCGAGCTCGTCCCGAGCGGCCGGGCGAAGCTCGAGCTGGTGCGGGCCGCCGACGCGCGCTCCCCGTTCCCGAACCTGCGCCGCAAGGAGAACAACAACGGCCCCGGAGGCAAAGATGCAGCCTGATCGCTTCACGATCAAGTCCCAGGAAGCGCTCTCGTCGGCCGCGCGATTCGCGCAGGACGCACGCAACCCGCAGGTGGTCCCCGCGCACCTGATGCGGGTCCTGCTCGGGGACGGCTCGACGGTCGCCGTCGATTCGCCGGGCGGCGTCGTCCCGGGTGTGCTCGCCAAGCTCGGGGTCAACCTCAAAGCCTTCACCGACCAGCTCGACGGCGAGCTGGGGCGGCTGCCGAAATTCAGCGAGGGCGTCCCGGGCGAGGGCACCCAGCCCTCCGAGGACCTCACGCGGACGCTGCGGGGCGCCGATGACGAGGCGCGCAAACTCGGCGACGACTACGTCTCGACCGAGCACCTGCTGTTGGCTCTCGCGAGCACGGCCGGCCAGCCGGGCGAGCTGCTGCGCTCCTACGGCGCCGAGCGCGACCAGGTCCTGAAGGCGATCGGCGAGGTGCGGGGCTCCAATCGCGTGACCGACCCCAGTCCCGAGGAGAAATACGAGGCGCTCGAGCGCTTCGGGCGCGACCTGACCGAGGTTGCCGAACAGGGCGCGCTCGACCCGGTGATCGGGCGCGACGAGGAGATCCGGCGCGTGATCCAGGTGCTCTCCCGCCGCACCAAGAACAACCCTGTGCTGATCGGCGAGCCCGGCGTCGGCAAGACGGCGATCGTCGAGGGCCTCGCGCAGCGGATCGTCTCCGGGGACGTGCCGGAGTCGCTGCGCGACCGCCGCGTGATCGCCCTGGACATCGGCGCGCTCGTGGCCGGCGCGAAGTACCGCGGCGAGTTCGAGGACCGCCTGAAGGCCGTGCTCAAAGAGGTCTCCGAGGCCCAGGGGACGATCATCCTGTTCCTCGACGAGCTCCACACGATCGTCGGCGCCGGCGCGGCCGAAGGAGCCGTCGACGCCGCCAACCTGCTCAAGCCGATGCTCGCCCGAGGCGAACTGCGCGCCGTCGGCGCGACCACGCTCGACGAGTACCGCAAGCACATCGAGAAGGACGCCGCGCTCGAGCGGCGCTTCCAGCCGGTGATGGTCGGGGAGCCCTCGGTCGAGGACTCGATCGCGATCCTGCGTGGCCTGAAGGGCCGCTACGAAGAGCACCACAGAGTCCGGATCCAGGACAACGCGCTGATCGCGGCCGCGACGCTGTCCGCGCGCTACATCGCCGACCGCTTCCTGCCCGACAAGGCGATCGACCTGATCGACGAGGCCGCGTCGGGCATCCGGATCGAGATCGACTCGGTCCCGGTCGAGATCGACGAGGTCGACCGGCGTGTGATGCAGCTCGAGATCGAGCTGACCTCGCTCGAGAAGGAGACCGACGCCGCCTCCGCCGAACGCCGCGAGGCGCTGGAGCGCGAGCTCGCCGAGCTCAAGGAGCGCTCTTCGGAGATGAAGGCCCGCTGGCAGAACGAGAAGCACTCGATCGACGAGGTCTCCGAGCTGAAAGAGCGCCTCGAGTCCTCGCGCGTGGAGGTTGAGCGCGCGCAGCGCGAGTCCGACTACGAGCGCGCGTCCCAGCTGCTCTACCAGGAGATCCCTGAGCTCGAGCGCCAGCTCGCCGAGCACGAGGAGCGCGAGGACGAGGAGCGCGACGTCGCGAAGCCGGTGTTCCTGAAGGAGGAGGTCGACGCCGACGACGTCGCCGAGGTGGTCGCGCGCTGGACGGGCATCCCCGTCAGCCGCCTGCTGGAGGGCGAGACCGAGAAGCTGATCCACATGGAGGACCGCCTGCACGAAAGGGTCATCGGCCAGGACGAGGCCGTGGAGGCGGTCGCGACGGCGCTGCGGCGCTCACGCGCAGGCCTGCAGGACCCCGACCGGCCGATCGGCACGTTCCTGTTCCTCGGCCCGACCGGCGTCGGCAAGACCGAGCTTGCTCGTGCCCTGGCCGAGTTCATGTTCGACTCCGAGGAGGCGATGATCCGCATCGACATGTCGGAGTACATGGAGAAACACTCCGTGTCGCGCCTCGTCGGCGCGCCCCCCGGCTACGTCGGCTACGAGGAGGGCGGCCAGCTCACCGAGGCGGTGCGCCGCCGCCCCTACTCGGTGGTGCTGCTCGACGAGATCGAGAAGGCCAGCGGCGACGTCTTCAACATCCTTCTGCAGGTGTTCGACGACGGGCGCCTGACCGACGGCCAGGGGCGGACCGTGGACTTCAAGAACACGGTGCTGATCATGACCTCGAACATCCCCGTGCCCGAGGGCGCCTCCGACTCGGAAGCCCGGGAGGTGCTGCTGCAGCACTTCAAACCCGAGTTCATCAACCGGCTGGACGACATCGTCCGGTTCATGGCGCTGCGCCGCGAGCAGATCTCCGAGATCGTGGACCTGCAGGTCCGGCTCGTGCTGGCGCGCGTGGCTGAGCGCGGTGTCTCGGTGACGCTGACCGATGACGCGCGGACGCTGCTCGGCAACCTCGGCTACGACCCCGCCTACGGCGCCCGGCCGCTGCGGCGGGTGATCCAGAAGCAGCTCACCGACAAGCTTGCGCTGGCGCTGCTGAAAGGCGACATCCGCGAGGGCGATTCGGTCGACGTGGACGCGGCCGACGGGGAACTCGTGCTCGAGAAGGCCGGCGAGCGGCTCGCTGTCGTGGCGTAAGGTCAGGCCGGCGGCTCCGCGCGCCGCCCCGCCGCAGCCCCTCGTTCGTGTGGACGGCTGCGGCGCCATCAGCCGCTGACAGCCTTGCGGAGGCCGCGGCGGCCTGCACGCGGCGGCCTGCGCCGCCGCTCAGCCGAGGCCGCCGACCTGGGTGGCCGTCCGCCGCGCTGCTTCGTACTTGCCTTCCGTAGAGTCGGCGTTTTGCAGGCGATCGAGACCTGCGCTTCGTGGGCGATTGCCCGGGCTCCCGACAGCGACGAGCCCCTGGCGCGCGCCGGCTTTGCCTTTCGCTTCCAGCGCGGTCGAGGCTTCGTCGAACACGGCGTTTTGTCCCTTCGCCGACGGGCTGTTCGAGCAGGACGCATTCGGCTTCGCTCGCCGCGCCGGATTCGTTGTGCGGCATGACGGTCGCGACGAACGTGTAGTCGCCCGGCTCGAGCGTCACTTCTGTCACGGCCTCGGCGGCGCCCGCGGCGGTGGGGAACCCGACGGTCGCTGCTTCGCCGGCGAACGCCGCGCTCGGCCCGCGTGGTCCTTCCTTGCCGGACGCCCCGTCTTTGCCCGGTGCGCCGGTTGCGCCCGTTGACCCGGCTCTGCCGGTCGCCCCCGTCTTCCCGGTTCTGCCCTTGAGCTTCTTGAGCACCTTCGGGTTGATCTGGCTGGTCGAGTTGACCAGGTAGTGCTTGGCTGCGAGCGCGCCGCCGGTCATCGCGAAGACGAGCGCGAGCGTGGCGGCGACGTTGGCGTAGGTCAGGTGCCTGCGCATGCTTCCCCCTTGTTCGATCGAGCTGTGCGGGCGGAGCGTACTCCTGGCCGGGTAGGGCGCTCCGCTCGGCCGGCTCGGGCCGCGCTCGGGGCGCGTGAGTCGCCGCCTCCGAAACGCTCCGAAGGTCGTCCAACGGCACGTGGAACCGGCCGGACGCCGACACATACCCTGGCGCCATCGCGAGCGTGATCGAGCCGGCCTTCGGCGCCTGATCGGGCGACCCTCGGGCAGCGGCAGCCGGGAAGCGCTGCCCGAGGGACGCACGCCGGAGTTCAGACTCCGGTGCGGGGGTTTCCTGTCAGCTAGGAGCCGGTGCGCGACACGGCGCCCACCTGCTGTGCCGTGAGCTCGGGTGTCCTTCCGATCAGCATTTCCGAGTTGGCGGAACCGGCGCATTCGAGTTCCCAGTGGCCGGCGGTCGCAAGCGTGGCGGCCACCTCGACGACCGGCACAGCCTGCCCGTCGATGTGCCTCGTCGTGCCTTCGACTTCGGTTCGACAGTGACCGATCGATTCGTCCGCGGCTTCGTTGACGTTGTTCACCAGTTCGCAATCGACCTTCTGCGTTCGTTCCGTCACGTTGATGCCTGCATCCGCCGGTGACGACGTAGCTTCCCGCGGGCACGGCCGACCGACAGCGACCGTCACGTTCTCCTGTGAACTGCAGGTTGATGACACCGACTTCGAACGGCGTAGTAGGCGTTGCTCGGGCCGAGCGGTCCCTGTCTTCCTTCCACGCCCGGCGAGCCGGTCACCCCCGTCGAGCCCGGTTTGCCCGGTCGCGCTCCGGTCCTGCCGGTCGCTGCCCGTGAGCTTGTGAAGCACCTTCGGGTTGATCTGGCTGGTCGAGTTGATCAGGTAGTGCTTGGCGGCGAGCGCGCCGCCGGTCATCGCGAACACGAGCGCGAGCGTCGCGACGACGTTCGCGTACGTGAGGTGTCTGCGCACGGCGATGCCCCCTTTCTGGAGTCGGACCTCCTCGGCGCCAATGTACTCCCGCGCCACGCGTCGTGGGAGCGCAGAGCCCGCCGCCCGTCAAACAAACGGACCCAGGTTCGGAGTGGCGGGCACGAGCTCCTGCGCCCGCCACTACCGAGGCCTCCTACTCAGGGGGCGGTGACAGCCCAGCTGCCGTAATCCTCATAGTTGCTCCCCGCCGTTGCAGCGAAGAACGCCAGGAAGCCGAAGTGGCCCTTTTCGGGCAGATTGATCGGTTCCAACGCGACGTCTTCGCGTTCGAGATATACGCACAGGTTCCCCGATGTCGCCGCCGGGCTGGCCGCCGTGCCTGGACAGGCCGGTGTCGGCGAGCCGCCCTGTTTCACGACGTTGATCGTCGGTTCGAACGACAGCGGAATCGGATAGGACGTCTCCGTTCCCGGCTCGAAGCTGCTTCCTGCGGCGCGGGTGCTTGCGAATCCGAAGGCGCCGCGCTCCGTCTTGCCGGACGGCAAGGTTTCGAGGAGCGGGCCGGGGACGCCCTGTTTGCCTTCTTTGCCGGCGGCGCCTTCTTTGCCGGCGGCGCCGGCTTTTCCTGTGAGACCCGCTGCACCTTGGGCTCCGGTCTTGCCCCTCACTCCCCTGAGCTTCTTCAGCACCTTCGGGTTGATCTGCTTGGTCGAGTTGATCAAGTAGTGGTTGGCCGCGATCGCGCCACCGCTCATCGCGAAGACCAAGGCCATCGTCGCAGCGACGTTGGCGTAAGTCAGATGCTTGCGCATGCTTCCCCCCTTGTTGGTTGAGGCTTTGTCCGAGCCTACAGCGGCGTTTTGACGCGGTCGAGGCGCGCTCGGCGAAATGGCCGCCTTGCCGTCTCGGCATGTTCACCCCGCGAAGAACGTCACCCCTTCGAGGCTCACGAGGTGGCCGTTGTTGCCGGGCCTGGGCTCGGCGAACATCGCGCCGTCCTCTTCGATGAAGACGTCGACGACGTCCTCTGCCGATACCGCGTTGGTCCCCGCGGCGTGGACGAGCACGCCTGGGGTCGCGGGCCTGAACCCCGCGGACAGGACCGCGAACTGCATCGACGTGCTCGTTTCGCCGGTGATCGCCCCTTTCAGGTGCACGAAGCCCTGCGCGTCCTTCGTGACTTCGGGACCGCCGAACGCGGGGTCGAACGGTTCCCATCTGTTTTCGAGCGTCAGGGGCGTCCAGACGACGGCAGGGAGGGTGGCCGTTCTCCCTTCTCTGCCCTCGTGTCCCTCCCGGCCTTCTGGTCCGGGTGCCCCGACGCCGCCGGGCGTGCCCTGTGCTCCGCGGGCGCCTGACGCTCCCCTCAGGCTCTTGAGAACCTTGGGGTTGATCTGGCCTGTGGAGTTGATCAGGTAGTGCTTCGCCGCCAGCGCGCCGCCGCTCATCGACACGACGAGCGCGAGCGTCGCCGCCACGTTCGCGTAGGAGAGGGGTCTCGCCGTGCGTCTCATCGGCGGGGCTCGGTCTGCCTGCGCGCGGCGAATCCGATCACGCCCGTCGGCGTCCGAGGGGCCGTGACGGCGAACGTGCCGCTGACGGAGGACGGGTCTTCGCCTTTGGCGGTCAGTTCGATCGCGAAGCCGCTGCGCCCGGTCGCCTGCGATGGTCCTGCGAGCTGTTCGGGATCGAAGACGGCTGCTTGGGAGGGCGTCTGGAGGTTTTCGCTGAAGCCTTCGTAGACGCAGAGGATGCCCGGCGCCGCCTGTCCTGCGCCGGGGCATGCCGCCGTCGGCGGAGTGCCCCTGGCGACGTATCCGACGGAGCCCTCCGGCAACGGCGACGCGAGCGCGATCGGGAACGAGGCTGTGAGGCGATAGCGGTCTCGCCCTTCGTTGATTTCGTAGCCACCACCCCACACACCAGTCTCGGTCTGACCTGGCGCCAGGACGGTGGGCGCCGTCCCGATCGGTCCTCGAAGACCTGCGTCCCCGACCGGGCCCTTTGCGCCCGATGGGCCGGGCACGCCCGTCAGCCCGACCGGGCCGCCCCTCGCCCGCAGCGCGGACAGCGCCCTCGGCTTGACCTGATGCGTCGAGATGATCAGAAAGCTGTGAGCGGCGAGCGCGCCCGAGCTCAGCGAGAGGAAGAGCGCAAGCGCCGCTGCGACGTGCGCGTAGGAGAGGCGGCGCCTGCGCACAGGCCGGGCATGGGTTTTGGATCGGCGGATCGTCATGGCGCGGTCACCGCGTAGCTGCCCGTGATCGTCGTCAGACCGGCTTTCTTTGATCGCAGGAAGATCGCGAACCCGCGCGCGCCCGCGGCTTCGTCGGTGCCGGCCTGCGCTTCGGGGTCGAAGATGTTTTCGTCGCTCGGGGGTTCGGCGTCTTCGGCGAACCCCTGGTAGACGCAGAGAAAGCCCTGCTCAGCCTGCCCGCGTCCCGGGCAATGGGCCCCGGAGGCGCCGGCGACGTAGATCGCGCGTCCGACCGGGACCGGAGTTGTGAGGGGGATCGCGAACGTCGCGGTCGCGCGGTACGGCTCCGCCGTCCCCGGCGCCGTGTAGCCGCCTCCCCATACGCCCGTCTCAGTCTGCCCGGAGGGGAGCACGGTCGGGTAGGCGCCTTCCGGGCCCTGGGACCCGCGGTCGCCCTTGGCGCCAGGCGCGCCCTGGGCCCCGATCGCGCCGCTCGGTCCCGGCCTGCCGCGCAGCGAAGCGAGCACGCTCGGCTTGATCTGCTTGGTCGAGGTGATCAGGTAGTGCTTCGCCGCGTAGGCGCCGCCGCTCATCGCGAGCACGAGCGCAAGCGTCGCGGCGACGTTGGCGAAGCTGAGATGCCTTCGCATCTGGCCTCCGTTTTCGGGTCGGTCGCCCCTGGCGGGACGTATGGGCTGTCTCTCTTGGCGGACCCGCCCGACCCTCACTTCGGAGGTGCGCCTGCCAAAGAGGAGCCCGCTGAGGCCGATTTCTTCCCAGCCCCTACATCTGCCGAGGACGGCGTATGAGGTCCGAGGCGGCTGAGACGATGCTCACACCAGGCCCTTCGGAGCGCTGACAGGGCACCTATGGGGGCGCAGCGAGCAGCTCGCCCCTGCGTCACCCACGGGAGGCATTTCCCTATGTCCAGATTCACTCTCCGGCGAGTGCTGATGGCGCTCGCAACGGCGGGCGCCCTGATGCTCAGCTCGTTTGCCGCGGCGTCCCCGGCCGATGCCTCGACGCTGTATGCGTGCGTGACCAAGGGTGGTACCGCGCATCTCTACTTCTCGAAGAAGCCGAAATGCAAGAAGAAGGAAAAGCTCCTCTCCTGGAACACGTCCGGACCGGCCGGGAAGAACGGCGCGAACGGCAACAGTGTCAACGGGACCAACGGGACCAACGGCGTCAACGGACAGGACCTGACGAGCCACACACCGCTCCCCAGCGGCCAGACCGAGTCAGGCTTCTTCGGCGTCGGCGGCGGCTCGAGCACCAGCGGCGAAGTCGGCGAGGGCGTCTCGTTCAGCCAGCCGCTCGCGGCCGGACTGACCGAAAACCACGTCGTGTTCAACCAGCCGGAAACGACCTCTACACACTGTCCGGGCATCGGTCGCGCCGACGCCGGGTTCATGTGCCTGTACGCAGGCGAGATCCAATCGCTCTCTTACGACCTCACGCTCAACTTCCCAGCCTTCCCCGGGAAAATCTACGAAGACGAAGCGACGGGGAAGTACGGCTTCGTCGTGTACTTCAAAGTGCTCGGCGCGGGCGGCTTCGCGGACGGTGTCTGGAGCGTCACGGCACCCTAGTCGGACACCTGCGGGTCGGCTCGAATCGGCGGGCCGACCCGTGAGGTCCGACGCAGCCGCCGGATCGTCTTCGAGGAGCGACGTTCTGGGCCGTCTGCCCGTGGGCTTCGCGATCGGGTAGAACCAGCACGACAGCATCCACACCGACCGCGCGGAGGACACCCGATGCCCACGTACATCATGCTCTCGACCCTCACCCCGGAGGGCGTCCAGACAGTCAAGAACAACCCGCAGCGGATCCGTGAGGTCAACAACGAGGTCGAGCAGCTGGGCGCGAAGGTCAAGGCGCAGTGGGCGACCCTTGGGCACGTCGACTTCATCTCGATCATCGAGGCGCCCGACGAGGGCACGATGGCGCGTGTCTCGCTGGAGCTCGGCTCGCGCGGGACGGGGCGCTACGAGACGCTGGCGGCGATCCCGATCGACGACTTCATCGCCTCGCTGTAGGGCGCGGACGGCCCGCGGGCCGGTTACTCACCGGCGACTGCGAAGCCCGAGAAGTAACAGGCG